>JAUVXJ010000026.1 GCA_030603665.1 Chloroflexota bacterium
TTCTGGCTCCCAGTAGGTGCAAATAGGGTCTCATAGACGTCCTCCGTGTCCCCTGGGACAGCAGCAGGCAAGAGGAAGATTTGATCGATGAGATGGTAGATCTCTTGACGCAGCTGTCGAGGGTTAACCTGGTCACGGAGAGTTCGAAGTTGCTCTTTCTGTTCTTCAGAGATGGCATCGGTTTCAGATAGGCGGTGGAAGGGGGTTCGGGCCTGGTCGAAGCGTCGTTTGATGCGTGAAGGTTGGCCTTCGGCCAAGGGCCAAGGATCCGTTGTCTTCTCTGTCAGGCGCATGACGGGCTGAAAGAAGTTGTAGTAGAGCCACATCTTCTCATAGAGTTGGTTGATGGCATTGGTTTGTGCGGCGGTGTCAAAGCGAGCCAAGCCCAGATAGGCCCTCACCAGGGTTGAGTTCTTCTGCTCCACAAAGCGGTTGTCGTTTTTGTGGAAGGGCCTGCTGCGAGAGAGGGTCACACCCTTAACCATCTCTTTCCAGAAGCGAACGAGGTGAGCGTTGAGGAACTCGCTACCGTTATCAGGATGGATTTCCAGCACCTGGAAGGGGAGACGAGCTAAGATGCGGCGGAACCCATCTTCCATGACCCTGTAACTGCGCCCCAGCGTGGCGACCTGCTCCGTCCAAGCAGTAGCCACATCGACCATCTGGATGGTATGGACATAGTGACCGGAACTACTGATGCCACAGTGATGGACTGCATCTACTTCGAAATGCCCTGGTTGTTGTTCGTTCCAAGGGATCCGTTTCATAGGGATCTCTCGGGCTACCCTATTGGCTTGAGCGGGGCCTTTACGAGGCAGGCGGGGCTCATCTTGCCGAAGGCGCTTCAGGGTCCGTCTCACCGTGGAGACGCTGATCCGGCTCAATTCATCTAAGAGAAGTGGTGAGACCTTGATTTCACCATGGCGGGCGAGATGAGTGGCCATCCACACCACATTGGGCTGGAGGCGTTCCGCGCAGATATGGTCAAAGCTCTCGGAGATGATCCGCAAGGCGTCATCAACTTCAGGACCATAAGTGCGTCCCCGCTGCTTATGGCGGGCTTTTCGTTCCAGGCTACCCGACATGAGGCAGATCAGACTCTTGCGATGCAAGCCTGTTATGGCCTCCATCTCATCCAGCAAGTGCCCCCGCTCCAACTTGCTCGCTTTGAGATACCGCCTCTTGATCAGTCGCAGATACTTCCTACGTTCGTCTATCGTCATCTTCTCTTTGTTGGGCATAGTCCCCTCAGTAACATTATCATTTGAGTGAACCATACCACTTCGGTAACATTATACGTGAGTGAATGCGTCTCCTTGACTCAAGAGTCCAGAAATGATATCATTGGCGCGGTGCATCCCACGCAGGACCAAGTGGTGGTTTCCGCAGAGTGATGAAATCCTGTGAACACCCTATCCTCTTGTCCTCGCTCTCGGCAAGTCCTCTCTGTTTGTCTGACAGGTGGGCTCTATGTATCTCACCTGGAAGGAGACGCGATCATGAGGTTCAAACTGCTTTCAGCCAGAGACGTGGAAGCCATAGATGCGCTGAAGCATTCCCATGGTGGATCAAGGGAGATATCTAAGACCATCGACAGCAAGAGAGACTATGGGACCAGAAGGAGGATCCTCGCCGAAACAGAATACGGCGAGATGGTCCAAGATGCAGAGGAACTGGTGAAGGGATTCGCCAAGGTAGAGGATTTTGAGGAACAGAAGGGGATCACTTGCAAGGAAGGCATGGGCACTGCGATTTCCCAAGTATCGGGCTTCCAGGGCGCACGGGTCACCCACCAGTGTATGAAAAGGATCGCCGACAGCGTGTCTGGCGAAGTCCCGGCCCTCGTCCCAGCCGAGATGATCTCGGTTGTGGCTCTTACTGAGGAGTACGTCTACAACGGCAACCTCATGGCCACGCTCGCCATGGCCGAGAACATCATGGGCGTTGACTGGTTCTGCACGACTAACCTGATCGGTACACCCCTGCCGGAGAAGAGATTCAAGGACGTGGAAAGGGCCACGGGGGTGCGATTCGAGACAGAGCCCGCGGGCGATGGCCTGGTGCAACTGATACTGAAGAACCAGGGGACCTTCTTCGGCAACTTTGGAGGCATCGAGGTGGCTAACGACAACCACCTCATCTATCTGGACGGCATAACCCGGGCGACCAAGACCACGGGGGCCAATTTCTTCTTGAATCCCAGTTGGAGCAGTATTATCGCCGCATGCTACTACGGACGCGACATTCCAAACCTATACATCAAGATCTCTATGCTGCTCTCCACCCAGAACCTGATGCAGTTCCGGATGCTCCTGAACATCATGCACGAGTATCTCAGAGACGACATGACCAGCCCCATCCGGGAGATCAACATCGGCAACGGAGTGTCGGCTGAGAACTTCATCAGGTGCATCGAGGAGCTGGAAGAGAGCGGCATCGAGGGATTGAGTCTCGCCGCACACATCCTGATCAACCCTGATCTAGGGAGGGCCGACTTTGACTGGTTTGAGGACTCCCTCAAGGTGTTGGAGAGTGGGTGCGACCTGACCTTCAAGTACGAAAGCGATTGTCAGGGCAGGGAATTCGACACCATGGAGGCCTATTTCCTTCCGGAGGAAGAGAGAAAGGGCCACGCGACCGAGATTGGAGATGTCATCTACTACAAGACCCTCCAGTGCACGAGGCACGCCAGGGAATACATGAAGAGAGGCATCCCCGTCAACTTTGGCCGGAGCTCTCGGCGATGATGCAGCCAGGCAACGGTCAGGCTCGGTCTAGTCGGGTGGCCACCGTGGAGCGATACGCCGTGTGTCTTCAATGACGCGACCCGGTCGGTACGGCCGATTCCTTCCAGTGCGCCGCAACCTGGTACCCACAAGGATGTCCTGCCATAAGGGCCACTTTCACGAGCGCGCTAACGAAGCGGTTTCCCCCAAGAGACCATTGCACTCTGCTATCCCGTGCCCGCGTGAGGGAGGGGTCCCCCTCGCGCGCCGATATTCGCCTCGCACCCAAAGCTGTGGACTTCGGTGGAGAAGGAACTGATGCAACATCATGAATTCCAACCAGGCGGTGTCAATCCAGCTCTGATCACACCCTTCACCAGAGACGACGGGGTGGATGAAGAGGCGCTTCGCAATCTGCTGCGCTTCGTGCGGCCCCATGTGGATGGGGTGGTACCTTGCGGCACCACCGGCGAGTTTGTGTACCTGTCCCAGGACGAGCGTCGGCGGGTGCTGGAGATCTGCATAGACGAAGTGGCAGGCGAGATTCCAGTCATCGCCGCCACTGGTGCGGCTTCAACACGCGAGTCGATTGAGTTGGGCCGTCACGCCGTGGAAGCTGGCGCTACTGCCTGTCTTGTGGTCACACCCTACTACCTGCACCCCTCGGACAAGGGAATCTTCCAGCACTTCTACGAAGTGGCGAAGGCCGTGGACCTACCGATCATCCTGTACAACATCCCCCAGACCGTAGATGCGTACTTGCCGCGCCAGGTACTGGAGGATCTGAGCGAGATCGACAACATTGTGGGGCTCAAGGATTCTTCGGGTGATCTCCCGTACATGATGGAGGTTCTGGAGATGACTCAAGGGCGTCTCGAGATCCTGGTCGGCCACGATGAGGTCGTCATGCCAGCTCTGGCTGCCGGTTGCAGCGGCATGATTCTAGCCAGTGCGCAGATCTTCCCCGAGGTATGGCAGGACGTGTTTCGCAAGATGCGCGAAGGCGATGTGGAAGGCGCCCGCCGATCGCAAAGGGAAGTGCAGAAGTTGGCCCGCATCTTCGTTCGCTATGGCGGCGGAGTTGCGGTGAAGGCAGCCCTGAACATGATGGGCGTCAAGGTGGGACATCCGAGGCGTCCCTTGAAGCCGGTTGGCGGCGCCATGATCCACGAGACAAGGGCGGAAATCCAACTGGAATTGGAGAAGCTGGGGAAGATACAGTCTCCAGAAGGTAGTTGGGCCATGCCCAAAGGTCCTCTCGAAGACAGATTCAATGACCTGGGCATCGCCGCCTGCTCCATTGAGGACAACCGCGTTCATCTGGGCACGGCCACTGAAGGCGAGCATGTCGACAGGGTCGGCATCGACGTCATCGTGGGACCGAAGGGCAGCCCTGTGGGTGCGGCGTACGCTCGACAGCTCACTCACCCTAGACATGGCTATGAGGCTCTCACCACCATCGCGGAGCCAAACCTCACCGTCAGGCCGTCAACGCTCATCGTACCCACCATCGAACTCGTGAACCTGCGGCAAGCGAGCATGGTGTATGGTCCAACTCAGGCCGCTGTGGCCAGGGCCATCCTGGACAATGTGGAAGAGGGCACTATTCCGGCGCAAGCCCTGGACCAGATGGTGATGATCGTGAAGGCCACCATTCACCCCAGGGCATTGGACCGGCACCAACTCTTCGCCAACGTTCGCAGAGCGATGTACAGGGCCATCAAGATGACATATGGTAAGGTTAGAAGCGAATTGAAAGCGTATCAGGAGGCAACATGACAGAATGCAAAGTAGACGACAATAAGGCCAAATGCACGTGCACCTACGATTCCTGTAGCCGCCAGGGCATGTGCTGCGAGTGCATCCGGTATCACTGGAGTCATAGCGAACTACCGGGCTGCCTGTTCCCGCCCGAGGTGGAGAAGACGTACGATCGTTCGCTCGAACGATTCATAGCTTGCTACAGTGGCCAATAGTAGGGAGCCCTGGTGCTCGTGTTGACCTGTTCTTTGTAGCTTGCGGGAGGCAATCGGTATGGCTGGGAAACCGGACTGGCTGAAGGGGATCATGCCCGCCCTGGTCACCCCCTTTACCCGTGAGGAGGAGATAGACGAGGAGGCGATGCGTCGCCTGATACGCCACGTCTTGCCCCACGTCAACGCCGTCGTCCCGGTGGGGACCACCGGCGAGTTCGTCTATCTGTCGGAGGACGAGAAGAGGCGCCTCATCGACATCACCATCGACGAGGTGGGAGGACAGCGCCCTGTCATAGCTGGCACCGGTTGCGCGAACACCAAGGACACTGTGGCGCTGACACAGTACGCCAAGGATGCGGGGGCCCACGCAGCCCTGGTGGTGGCTCCCTTCTACCTCAAGCCCGCCTTCAACGAAGTATACGAACATTACGAAGCGGTCTCGAAGGTGGGGATGCCTATCATTCTGTACAACATCCCCCAGACGGCCGGGACCCACTACAGGTGGTGGACAGCCGAGGGCATGGCCTATCTGGACAACGTGGTGGGCATCAAAGACTCCAGTGGCGATGTGCCTTTCCTGATGGCCCTCTTCGAGAAGGTCAAGGGGCAGATAGCGATCATCTGCGGGCATGATGAGATTGTAATGGCCGCACTGGCGGCTGGAGCCGATGGCGCCATTCTGGCCACCGCGAATCTCATACCTGACATCTGGCAGGAGATCTACACCCACACCAGAGAGGGTAGGATCGAAGAGGCGCAGGAGCGTCAAAGGGACGTCCAGCGGCTGGCCCGCATCGTGGCCCGCTGTGGCTCAACGCAGGCCGTGAAGGAGGGCCTGCGCATGATGGGCATCGACGTGGGAGACTCGCGACATCCCATCATGCCCGGTGGAGCCTTCCGCCGCGAGGACTACGAAGATCTGCGCCTCCAACTGGAGGAGTTGGGGAGGATCCCGCCCCGCTCGATCCGATATGATCTGGCCCAAGGTAAGACTGTGGAAAGCTCTGTGCCCGCCACACCGTACACACCGGAAGCGGTCACCGATTTCACCATGCTTGTTGGAGAAGCATATGCAGGTCCGCCGGATTTCGAGATTGCGCACGTGGACCTCCTCCTCGGCCACAAGGATGGGCCGGTCGGCACCGCTCTGGAGGAAGCCCTGAGGAGACCAGGAGTCGAGGATCCGTCAGGGAAGGACCTCACTGAGCTGAAGATCATCTTCGAGCGGCCACGCACTCTTCTGGTGCCTACGGTTACCGTACGCACCAAGAAGCAGGCGCGCCATATCTATGACGATGCGGTGCAAGGCTTCGTCATGGCCCTCCAGTCCAGTCTGTCGGACGGTTTCCTGCCGGAGGCTGTCCTGGACGACCTGGTGTTGATCGTCAACGCCTTCGTCCACCCATCTGCTGCCAATCGTCGGCGGATAGCAATCAACAACTACAAGGCCATGCGCGCTGCCATCCGCAAGGCCATCGAAGGGCGTCCCACCGTGGACGAGCTGCTGCGCGAAAAGGAGGCGGCACGCCATCCGCTGCGCTACGCGCCCTGATCAGGCACCGAACAGCGACTGCCCACTCTCGCAATGCAAGTGCCAAGGCCACAGCTGTTTCATGCTTAGGAGAAGAACATGACAAGACTCACCGCACTGTGTCTGCTACTGGTAATCTTGGTGCTGTGGGGTACGGCCGGATGTGGTTCGACTGGTGCGCCCGAAGCTCCGACACCGGCC
Organism: Chloroflexota bacterium; assembly: GCA_030603665.1. Taxonomy (GTDB): domain Bacteria; phylum Chloroflexota; class Anaerolineae; order UBA7937; family B3-Chlor; genus JAUVXJ01. Next base: position 6,435 of record JAUVXJ010000026.1, read on the forward strand.
GAAGAGCCCACAGCCATGGCCGAACCCACGTCCCAGCCAGAAGAGCCCACGAGCGTGCCTAGCACAGCAACTTCTCCACCATCCACTCCTACTCCCGCTCCCCCCGCGGAGGAGGCACCAGAGCCTACTTCGACCCCAGCACCTCCCTTTGAAATCTCCAGCGGCGCTTTCGAGCCAGGTGAAGAGATCCCGGTAGAGTACTCTTGCGACGGAGCGAATCTGTCTCCACCGCTTGAGTGGTCTGGAGTGCCTGCCGGGACCCAGAGTCTGGCCCTGGTGCTTGACGACCCCGATTCCGAGCCGCCCGGCTTTGTGCATTGGGTCATCTATGGTATCCCTCCCACGTCCTCCGGCCTGCCGGAAGGGGTGCCCGCTGAGGCCACACTGCCGGACGGCGCCCTGCAAGGGACGAACGACTTCGCCCAGTATCCGGCGGGCACCTTTCCTGGAGGGGCCGCCATCAACCAGGTGGGCTACGACGGTCCATGCCCGCCAAGCGCGCACCGCTATGCCTTCGCGCTCTACGCCCTTGATACCGTCCTTGACCTGCAGGCGCTGGCGACCGGGACTGATCTGCTACAGGCCATGGAAGGACATGTGCTGGGTGAGGTGGAGCTGACTGGAGTCTACACCCCCCAGCGGTGACCGCTGGCGCCCACATCGACAGCGCGGAGACCAAGAGCGTGGCGCCATTGACGCCGGTGAACGAGCCGCACGTCGCGCGTCCCGTCAACCTGCCTGACGTAGGACCGCCAGCATCCGCTTCGCCGTCCCGAGCCTCCGATGCCGTTCCGCACGCTCAGGATTTGACAGAATCCCTTCTTTCTGGTATCATTATTATGGAATTAGCACTCTCCATATTAGAGTGCCAATTGCGCGTATAGGGATCATCTGACCACGTGGGTGGACTTACAGATGGAGACACTGACCGAGAGACAGGAACAAGTCCTGGACTTCATCATCCGGGAATACATACGAAGCGCCACACCGGTGGGCTCCGAGACCATCGTCAAACGGCGCGATCTCGGGGTCCGCTCGGCCACTGTCCGAGCGGAGATGGCCCGCCTTGAGGAGCTGGGTTATCTCACCCACCCGCACACGTCGGCAGGCCGCACTCCGACGGCGCTGGGCTACCGGTATTTCGTCGGTTTCCTGATGCGAGAGACCTCGCTGCCCCTGAGGGAGCAGCGAATGATCGAGCATCAGTTTCACCAAGTGGACAGAGACCTCGAGCAGTGGATAAGGCTGGCAGGGGCCATTCTAACCAGCAGGACCGACACAGCGTCTCTGGTGGCGGCTCCCAGGACTCGCCGCTCTCGCTTCAAGCGCGTGGAGTTGGTACCTGTTAGCGAGGCCAATGTGCTGCTCTTGCTGCTGTTGCAGGATGGCACCATGCGGCGGAGGATCGTCAGCCTGGGCGCCGCCGAGATCTCCGGCACGCTCCAAGGCGTGGCCGAAGAACTGAATACCCAGCTACTCGATCTAACCAGCGAGGATGTCCGGGCGATGTCTTCCGGGTTCAGCTCTGCTCACGCGCTATTGGTCGAGCACGTCGTGGAGCTGATGATCGACACCGACCTGGAGTATGACCTGGAGTTGCATCGCTACGGATTCGTCAACATCTTGAGACAGCCAGAGTTCGCGGGGACCGAGAACATGGAGAGAGTGGTGATGGTCCTTGAGGAGCCTGGACACCTGGAGTCCATCCTGGCCGAGATAGCTCTCTCACATGGCGGCGTCCAGGTGATCATCGGCGGCGAGGATCGCTGGCCACAGATGAGCGACTTCACTCTCGTTCTGGCGCGCTACGGCGTGGCCTGGCGCACCACCGGCGTGGTCGGGCTCATGGGTCCCATGCGGATGCCGTACAGCCGCAATGTACCGATAGTGAGCTACATGGCCGAACTAATGAGTAGACTGGTGAGAGAGCGGTCCACATAGCGGCTGCTAGTGGATGGCACAATCACGCGGAGGTTGAACAACAATTGGACGACAAAGTGCAAGAGAGATCGGCAGAGGAAGCTCTCGAGGAAAGGACTGACGAACTCGAGCAAGCCAAGACTCAGGCTGCTGAATACCTGGACCAATTGCAGCGAGTACAGGCGGAGTTCGCCAACTACAAGAAGCGCATCGAGCGGGAGAGAGGGGAGTTCGTCTCCCTGGCAAACGCCGCTCTAATCAGTGACCTGCTGCCCATTCTCGACGATTTCGAGCGGGCGCTGGAAACGGTTCCGGATGATCTGCAGGGCCGGACCTGGGTGGAAGGCATTCTTCTCATCGAGCGCAGGCTACGAACGACAATGGAGCAGGAAGGTCTCACCGAGATTGAAGCGGTGGGCGAGCAATTCGACCCGGAGCTGCATCACGCGGTGGTGCGTGAGGAGACAACAGAACATGGTGAGAACACAATCATCGGTGAGATGCAAAAAGGCTATAGACTACACGACAAGGTGCTGCGACCTTCAATGGTGAGAGTTGCAGCCATGCCAAGTGAGATTAGAAATGAAGACCCTGAATAGGAGGGAGGGCTAGTAAGAACATGGGCAAGATTATAGGTATTGACCTAGGAACGACCAACTGTGCCGTGGCGGTGATGGAGGCCGGAGAGCCTACGATCATCCCCAACACGGAGGGCGGGAGATTGACCCCCTCTGTAGTGGCAGTGTCCAAGCAAGGCGAGCGACTGGTGGGCACGGTGGCCAAGCGACAGGCGGTCACCAATCCCGACAACACGATATTCTCGATCAAGCGGCTCATGGGTCGCAAGTATACTGACTCTGTAGTGAAGCGCGATACCGAGCTGCTGCCGTACAAGATCACCGAGGCACCGAACGGAGATGCGAAGGTCGTCATGGGGGAGAAGGAATTCTCTCCTCCTGAGATATCGGCCTTCATCTTGCAGAAGCTCAAGGCTGACGCCGAGGCGTATCTGGGCGAGCCCGTGACACAGGCAGTGATCACCGTACCCGCATACTTCAACGATTCGCAGCGTCAAGCCACGAAAGACGCAGGCCGGATAGCTGGTCTGGAGGTTCTGCGCATCATCAATGAGCCTACTGCGTCGTCACTGTCCTACGGCTTGGCCAAGGAGAAGGACGAGAAGATCGCCGTATACGACCTGGGCGGCGGTACCTTTGACATCTCCATCCTAGAGATAGAGGCCGGGGACCCGCCGGTCTACGAGGTGCTGTCCACCAATGGTGACACGCACCTGGGAGGCGATGATTTCGACCAGCTCGTCATCGAGTACCTGGCCGATGAGTTCAAGAAGGAGCAGGGTATCGACTTACGTGAGGATCGTATGGCCCTCCAGCGTCTGAAGGAGGGCGCTGAGAAGGCGAAGGTGGAGCTCTCCACGGTGATGCAGGCCGAGGTCAACCTGCCTTTCATCACCGCGGACGCCAGCGGTCCCAAGCATCTGACGATAACCCTGACGCGATCCAAGCTGGAGCAGTTGGTGGGTGATCTCGTCGAGCAGACCATCCCCCCCTGCCGGCAGGCCCTGGAAGATGCGAAGTTGACCACGGCCGACATCGATGAGGTCGTCCTCGTTGGAGGGCAGACACGCATGCCCGCTGTGCAAGAGGCGGTGAAGAAGTTCTTCGGCAAGGAGCCCCACAAGGGAGTCAATCCGGATGAGGTTGTGGCCCTTGGCGCCGCCATCCAGGCGGGGGTACTGGGCGGTGAGGTAAAGGATGTACTGCTCCTCGACGTCACGCCGTTGACCCTCGGCATCGAGACTCTGGGCGGCGTGGCGAGTTCGTTGGTGGCGCGTAACACGACCATTCCGTACCATGCTTCGCAGATCTTCTCCACTGCCGGTGACGGTCAGACCAGCGTGGAAGTCCACGTCCTGCAGGGCGAGCGTCCTATGGCTCCGGACAACAAGACATTAGGTCGGTTCATCCTTGACGGTTTGCCGCCAGCACCCAGAGGCGTACCGCAGATCGAGGTGTCTTTCGACCTGGATGCCAACGGCATCCTCAACGTCTCGGCCAAGGACAAGGCCACTGGACGTGAGCAGCATATCACTATCACGGCGTCCAGCGGGCTGTCCGAGGATGAGATCCGGGGGATGGTGGACGAGGCCAAGACTCACGAGGCTGACGACCGCGCGCGCAAGGACGAGATCGAGGCGCGCAACTACGCCGATCAGGCCGCCTACGGCGCAGATAAGACGCTGCGGGACCTGGGCGACAAGGTGCCTACCGATGTGCGCAGCGACGTTGAGTCCAAGGCTGCCGCCATTCGGGAGGCCGTGAAGGGCCAGGACGTGGAGCTCATCCGTCGCAAGACCCAGGAACTGACTGAGGCCATGCAGCAGATCGGGGCCTCAATGTACGAGCAACCGGATGCCGCGACACCGCCTCCGGGCGGCGAAGCTGGACCCACGGAGCCAGAGGACGAAGGCACCGTCGAAGGCGAGTTTCGAGAGGTCTAGGCACATATCTGGGGGCGGGGTCCACATCGGCCCTGCCCCTTTTCCTTGCGGTTTGCCACACCTTCGGATAAACTCCGCTGTGTCCAGGGACTAGGCGGCAATACTACACTCTATGACTGCAAAGAGAGACTACTACGAAGTGCTCGGCGTCAGCCGTTCCAGCAGCGACGCCGAAATCAAGCGGGCCTACCACCGGTTGGCCCGCGAGTACCATCCAGACCTCAACAAGAACTCGGACGCCGAGGCTCGGTTCAAGGAGATCAACGAGGCGTATGAGATCCTTGGCGACCGCCGAAAGCGGGGCGACTATGACCGTTGGGGTCATGTGGGTGCCGGTGGGGGCTTCGCCACCGATTTCGGCGGCATCGGGTTTGGCGACATCTTCGGGGACTTCTTTGGCTTTGGAGGCGTCCGCACGGCCGCCAGACGAGCTCCACAGAAGGGCGCAGACCTGCGGTACGATCTCACTCTGACCTTCGAGGAAGCGGCGTTTGGCTGCGAGAAAGAGATCGAGATCGCAAGACTGGACACGTGTCCCAGCTGCCACGGTACCGGAGCGGACCCGGGCACATCTCCCATGCGTTGTCCTCAATGTAACGGCACCGGCGAGGTCCGCAGGGTGCGCCAATCAGTCTTCGGCTCATTTGTCAACGTCGGCGCATGCGCGCGCTGCGGAGGCGAAGGAGAGGTCGTCACCACCCCTTGTCGCGAATGCCGTGGCCAGAAGCACGTCCGCACAACCAAGCGACTCTCGGTCACCGTTCCGCCAGGCGTTGACGCGGGCACCCAGATCCGTCTCTCGGAAGAGGGGCAGGCGGGTAGGCGGGGAGGCATGTCTGGTAGCCTGTACGTGGTCATCTCCGTTCGCAAGCACCCCTACTTCAAGAGACAGAACAGCACCGTCTTCCTTGAGTTGCCTGTCAACGTAGCTCAAGCCGCTCTGGGAGATGAAATCGAGGTGCCTACGCTGGACGGCAGCGAGAATCTAACCATACCCGCGGGCACCCAGACTGGAGAGACCTTCCGCCTGCGAGGCAACGGGATACCCTACCTCAGAGGTGGCGGTCGCGGAGACGAGCTGGTCACCGTGTACGTGGTGACCCCCAAGAAGCTGACGCCGGAGCAGCATAAGCTGTTCGAGGAACTGGCTGAGACGCTGGGCAAGGAGGTCATTCCTCAGGGGGAGAAAGGCTTCTTCGAGCGCCTGAAGGACGTCTTGAGCTAGGGACACTCATCACCTGCCCGGCGGTCCTGCAGATCACTTCAGTCGCCACGCGCTCATCGACGGTCCTGCACCCTGCGGTCCAAAGCTTGACGGACCCACACCGTACCGTGCGTACCTCCTGATCCGCGATATTCGCGTAGCCCGGGGTCTTGCACCGCCGCCTGGCCGGGTCGTGACAGCACGCGGGGGTTCGAGCCTAGATGTGGCTGGAGATCAGCGTTCCGGTTGAATCAGAGGAAGCCGCCAGGTCGGTCTGCCAACTGTTCGACCTCTACGGTCAGGGCGGCGCCGTTCAGGAGCAGACCTTCACCGAACGCGATCCTCCAGGAACCGACGTTCCTGGCCCGCTGACGGTCAAGACCTATCTGTCGCTCGACGGCAGCGATGAACAACGCCTTCACGTGCTCCGGCGGGAGCTTTCCCGGCTTGCAGACCTCGCCCAGATCCCCCCTGCCCGGTTCAAGAAACTGGAAGATAAGGACTGGGCCACAGTGTGGAAGGCATCATTCAAGCCCCAGAGAATCGGGCGGCGCATCGTGATCAAGCTCCCGGAGCAGACCATTCTACCCGCCAAGGACGACATCGTGATAGATCTAGAGCCGGGGATGGCCTTCGGTACAGGTCTTCACGCCACCACCCGCATGTGTCTTGTCCGCCTCGAGGAGCTCGTGCACCCAGGCGATTCCCTGCTGGACATGGGAACGGGTTCGGGCGTCCTGGCCATCGCCGCGGTCAAACTGGGTACCGCAGCCGTCCTGGCCCTGGACCACGATCCAACGGCGGTGGCGGTGGCCAAAGAGAACATCTCTCGCAACTCCGTCTCTCACGCCGCAACGGTGAAGGAGGGATCGCTGGACTACCTGACCAGGCACGCAGTACCACCCTTCCACGGCATGGTGGTCAACATCATCGCCGATGTCATTGTCAACTTGATGGAGCACGACTTGACCTGCCATCTCAAGCCGGGAGGATGGCTCGTCGTCAGTGGGATTCTAGCATCCGCGGAGGCCAGAGTGAGAGCGGCCTTCGACAAGTGCGGGATGCAGAAGATCGACCGCTATCAGGAGGAGGAGTGGATCACACTCTGCGGCACGAAAGACCGCAGAGACGGGGGAGAGCGACCCCAAGAAGGGGGGCCCTGACCATGCATCGTTTTTTCGTACCTGCGGCCTGGCTGGAGAAAGAGGAAGTGACCGTCACCGGTCCTCTCGTTCATCGTTTGAGGAACGTACTGCGCCTTCAACCCGGAGCACACGTCACACTATTGGACAACTCTGGCTGGGAACACGAAATGGAGATCACTCACGTCTCCACGCAGCGCATAGAGGGGCGCGTCGTGCGCAAGTCGCTGGCCACGGCGGAGCCGCGCACCAAGATCACTCTCTACCAGTCCCTGCTCAAGTTGGACAAATTCGAATGGGTGCTCCAGAAGTGCAGCGAGGTGGGGATCGTGGGGTTCATACCCGTGATCACCAAGAGGTGCATCATCGGCAGCCTCGACGACATCAGCAAGACGAAAACCGAGCGATGGTGGCGCATTGTCGTGGAAGCGGCAGAGCAATCCCGACGCGGCCGCCTTCCTACGCTGCGCCCCGCCGTCTTGTTCCCCACCGCTTGTGAAGATGCAGCTCGCGGAGGACTGACGCTCATCCCCTGGGAAGAGGAGAAGGAGCGCAGCCTGCGTTCGGTGCTTCGCGCTACGGAGCGACCGCCCTTTTCCATCAACCTCTTCATCGGTCCAGAGGGAGGCCTGACGCCCGACGAGTTGGCACAAGCCGAGAGCTACGGTGCCATCCCCATCACGCTGGGCCCCCGCGTTCTGCGCGCAGAGACAGCCGGATTGGTGGCGGCGACAGCTATTCTCCACGAGCTAGGGGATTTGGAGTAGCGGTCCTTCGGGGAGGCGCCCCGGCTGGTCAACCAGGCTCACGCTCGCCAGCAGGCAGCCGGTATCACACCGGCAGAGTTCTGCTACCTCAGATTGGGGATGTGTCGCAGAGCGATAACCATCCCCATGCCTGCCCCAACTGCAATCACTGGCAGCGCATTCCCCGTGATCCAGAGCGCCGCAGGGGCCGTCAATGCTGTCGCGGCCGCAGCTCGATACCGATGCCGGCGGAATACCAAATACCACAGCGGGTAGACAGGCACCAAGAGGAGAAACGAGAGAGGGCTCAGGTACAGCAGAATGAATGCTGCGCTTCCCAGCCCCATGCCTCCCTGGAAGCGTGTGTAGAGTGGCCAGCAGTGACCAACGACGGCGGCTGTGGCTGCTACGGCAACCGCCCAGGGCGCCGGTCCCACCATCTCGGCCAGCTTCACAGCCAGTATGGCTTTGGCCGCATCGCCCAGAACAGCGAGAACGGCGGGAGCCAAACCGGCTACCCGCCGCACATTCCTACCCCCGGTATGTCCGCTGCCCAGCGTTCGGAGGTCCTGTCCCTTCCAGAATCTGACTATCACCACTCCGGAGGGAAAGGATCCCAGTAGATAGCCCCCAGCTGCCACGAGCAGGAGCATGAGGGCAGCCATTTCCCCCTACGCGCCGGTGGGCAACGGGCACGCCGGGTCCAGCTTGTAGAACCCGTGGGCGCCCCTCGTGGTGCGGATCAGCAAACCCTCGTGGATGCCCCTCTTGATCAACTCTCTGATTTCAGCGTTGGAGAGACCGATGACCTCCGTATTCCGCAAGCCGCGCAGGGCGTTATAGATCTGCACGAAACGAACCGGCTCATCGAACTGTCGCATCGTGTCCTGGAAGACTCGCCACTCGCGAGGCCCGATCCCGCCCTCGGATTCCTGCTCCTCCGAGACTTGCTCTGACACGAACTGGCTGAGAGCGTAAGGATCCTCCTTGGGCAAGAAGACTTCGTGCACGGTGCCGCTGGTGAAGACCTGCACCAAACCGCGGTTCTCGGCCTCCTTCACGAAGTCCTTGAACTTGGTGAATGGTTTGCCCTCGGAACTCCTGTGCTCCTTCTCGTCGAAGCTGCCCAGGATCTCCATCATCAGCAGCTTCAGGGTAGCCATGGTGGACACGTTGTCCCTCTGTCTGGCCAGGTCGATAGCCTCCACGAGTGCATCGTAGACATCGGCAGGCGCCTTCTTGACCTCCACGTCCATCAGATGCTCGTACAGGACAAAATCGTCGGCACTCTGAGCGAGGTGCGAGGATGCAGCGCCGCCCACGCCGATCACGGCCGCGAACTTGCCATACTGACGAATGGTATTCACCACCGGGATGAAGTCCCGGTCTCCAGTGACCAGTACATAGGTGCGGATGTTGGGATACCCGTAGAGGGTCTTGATGGAATCTATACACATGTGGATATCCACGCTGTTCTTGATGGCACCGGAGCTGTGGGCCCTATCACGCTCGTAGTAGTAAGTGGGGACATACATGGGCTCAATGCCGTGAGCGTAGAGGGCGCTGGTGACCCTGGGATAGCGGTACCAGTCGGCGTAGGCCCGGGCGATCGTGATGCGGCCATACTCGGCACACTTGTCCATCACGTACTCAAAGTTGGGGTCGGTGTCGTACCTGTTGTGTACCGAGATGTATATGTTCTCGAAATCTATGAAGACGGCAACGTCTGTCTTCCCCTCCAACATCACGTACTCCCTTCCATGTACATTCGCATCGGTTCCCGCGCCCTTCGCACAAGAGAAGCCTACCGGCCATCACGACTGCTACGAGTTCACAGGCCACAGCTTGGTTTGGGGATACCAACCCTCCTGAGGATGTTTCTTTCCGTTGAGGCGCCACAACTCAGGGTCCCAGCGGACGCGACAGCTGTATCCTCTGCCCCAGCGACGTGTGTCTACGACCTCGCCCCACAACCTGTTCCTGTTCACGTGGAAGGGCGAGACCCTATCACCTACCTTGAAGCTTGCCATGCCCATCTATGTATCCTTCCTCCTGGGGAAGGACCCGGCACCCACCGCAGAGCCAGACGACCGCACCTCCTGCCTCTTAGTCATCTCCTGATGAAGCGCGCATCACTGCTGCAATCACATCCCTGCCCGTTGGCCGCCAGAGCAGGGCCCGCATCCGCTCAATCCAGCTTCATGAAGTGCCGTACGGCCTCCACGTACTCCTTCGGGGAGAGACGCACGGGATGGATCCTCCTGGCTATGGTGTACCCTTTCCACAGCTTGTGCACCAGCCAGAAGGCCCTATTCTTCGGCAATCGCAGCAGCCGCCGCACGAGGGGCAGTAGCCACGGCCACTCCACCGTCACAGCGAAGAGCTTCTGAAGGTTCTCTATCTGGCGCTTCTCTTCCGGCGGAAAGCGAAGCACCGAACTATCCCACGCCGAGATGGAGATATCGTCGAAGGTCCCCTCCACCAGTCCCTCGCTGCGGGCCAGCTCGCCCAGCTGCGTGCGGGGGTATGGTTGGAAGATGAAGGCGTTGGCGAAGGCTGGCCGGCACCTGACGTTCAGCCGCAGGGTCTCCAGGTCATCCTCTAGGCCGCCGGTGGGCAGGCCCACCATGTTGGTGCTCATCACGCCGATGCCCGCCCCCCTCAACATCTGGCAGGCCTCCACGATCTGCTCTTTCGTCATGTCGCGCCGCAGTACCATGTTGCGGAGGCGATCGTTCCCCGCCTCGATACCCATGCCCACACTGACGCAGCCTGCATCCCGCAATTGCCCCACCAGTTCTTCCGTTACCAGATTGGCCCGCACGTTGCAGAAGAACGGTAGCCCCACCTGATCCGGATACTGCTCCGAGAACTCCTCCATCCAGTCCTTGCGGATGGTGAAGGTGTCGTCAAGAAAGACGACGAAGGCCAGTGGATACTTGTCACGGACGTCGTTGATCTCGGCCAGAACGACGTCCACACTTCGCTTGCGCGCTCGCTTGCCATGGCCCTTGTAGATCTCGGACAGCGCGTGGTTGAAACAGTAGCTGCAATCGTAGGGACAGCCTCTGCCGCTGAAGAAGTGCTTGATCTTGCTGTGGCGCGTCGGCTGGTGTTGTTCGTAGACCAGATCCCGGTCCGGGAAGGGTAGCTCGTCGAGGTCTTCTATGTAGGGCCGCACCGGGTTGCGTACTATCTCGCCGTTGACCTTGAACCACCAGTTGTGGATATCGGGCTTGAGGGAGCCGTTCTCCAACGCCTGCGCCAAATCCAGCATGGCGCCCTCTTCCTTGCCGATGCAGATCCCGTCCATCGCACCGTCCTCGATCATCTCCGGGAAGAATGTGGGGTGTGGTCCCCCGAAGACGGAGAAGACGTCGAATCGCTCCTTGATGCCTCTGTTCAGATCCAGGTAGTACTTCTGCAGGCCCGTGGTCACGCTGTAGCCCACTATGCCCGGCTCGAACTCTTCCGTGGCCTCGAGAGGATCCTCCTGATCCACGATACAGAGTCTCACCTCGTGATCCGCTTGCTTCAACACACTGGACAGATGCAGTATACCCTGAGGCTCATAATCAACCTGCTTCACGATGAAGAGCACACGCATTCAGCTTCACTCCCAACTTTCAGCGGCGGGCCTGCTGTGGCCAACCCGCGCGGTCGTCCCAATCATATACCCTGGGTCCCTGAAACGCAAACTCTCCGTGCAGTTGGACAGGTGGGCAAGGCATCCCGTGGAAGGCTGCGCCGCCGCCTAGGACCCACCTACACCTCCTCTTTCATTCCCCTCCCTTGATGGGAGGGGCCAAGGGGAGGGTGAATTGACCCTTGTTACCCCCTCCTCCAATCCTCCCCCATCAAGGGGGAAGAGGTTACCGGTCGTTTGTAGTGTGAGCTATAGCGCGTGGGATGGGCTGAAGCCCTCACTACGAGCCAGGTAGTCCTAGGTCACTAGGGAAAGAATCCTGAGTGTCGCAGAGCGACGTATCGAAGGATGCGGGCCAGCACCGCCGCAGCACAGTCACAGCGGCCCCAGCCTTCCCTGCAAAGCGAAAGAACGACGAAGAGGAGCCAGTCCGGGCTCCTCTTCTTTGCTGCTGCCGATTCAGACGGTGCGGGCTCGAAAAGCCTCACTCACTTCTTGGCCTTCTTGCCTTTCGACGTGAAGATGATACCCTCTTCGCTGTCGGCATCCACCACCACAGTGGCGCCCGCCTCCAGTTCTCCTTGCAGGATCTTCCTGGACAGCGGCGTCTCCACCACGCGCTGGAGCGTGCGGCGCAGAGGTCGAGCACCGAACTTGGGGTCGAACCCCTCATCGGCCAGCCAGTCCCTCGCCTCATCTGTCAGCTCGATGGCGATGTGATGCTCAGACAGGCGAGCCCGCATCTCCCCCATCTGGATGTTCACGATCTGCCTGATGTGCTCCAGGGCCAGGTCGTGGAAGACGATGATCTCGTCCACACGATTCAGAAACTCCGGACGAAAGGTTCTCTTCAACTCCTCCCGCACCCTCTCATCTGCTACCACGCGCTCATCCTCGCGGTCGCCAGCGCGGAAGCCCAGTGGACCGTCCCGCTGCGCGAAGCTGGTGCCCACGTTAGAGGTCATGATCACCACGGTGTTGCGGAAATCCACCGTGCGGCCCTGACCGTCGGTCATGCGGCCCTCTTCCAGAATCTGAAGCAGGGAGTTCCACACATCCTGGTGGGCCTTCTCTATCTCGTCGAACAGTACCACCTGGTATGGTCGGCGCCGCACCGCCTCGGTGAGTTGACCGCCCTCGCCATAACCCACGTACCCCGGGGGAGCACCTACAAGTCGCGAGACCGTATGGCGCTCCTGGAACTCGCTCATGTCCACCCTGACCATGGCGTCCTCGTCGTCGAAGAGGAATTCCGCCAACGCCTTGCTCAACTCTGTCTTCCCCACGCCCGTGGAGCCCAGGAAGATGAAAGAGCCGATGGGACGGAGCGGATCACCAAGTCCGGACCGGGCACGGCGTATGGCGTCCGAGACCGCAGCCACAGCCTCTTCCTGACCCACTATCCGTTCATGGAGACGGTCCTCCATATCCAGCAGCTTCTTGGCCTCGGTCTCCAGCATCCTGGTCACGGGGATGCCCGTCCAACTGGCCACCACCTGGGCCACGTCCTCCTCCTCTACCACATCGTCCAATTCCTGCTCGGAGCGCCAGGCGGCAACCTCCTCGTTGTACTCTTTCTCCAGCGTCATGCGTTGGCTCCTGAGGCTGGCCGCGCACTCCCAATCTCGCTTCTGGCCGGCCTCCTCTTCCTCAGCCTGGAGGTGCCTCAGCTCGATCTTCTTCTCTTTCAGCTCCGGGGGCACGCCGTACATGTCTATGCGCAGCTTGGCCGCGGCCTCGTCCACCAGGTCCACAGCCTTGTCCGGCAACTGCCGCTCTTTGACGTAGCGATGGGACAATCTGGCCGCTGCCTCCAGGGCCTCATCGGTGATCTTCACACAATGGTGCTCCTCGTACCGCTCACGCAGGATGCGCAGCATCTCTATCGTTTCTTCCACGGTGGGTTCCTTGATGTAGACCGGCGCGAAACGCCGCTCCAACGCCGCGTCCCGCTCGATGTGGTTGCGATACTCGTCGAGAGTCGCCGTGCCAACGCACTGCAACTCCCCTCGTGCGAGGGCAGGCTTCATCATGTTCGAGGCATCGATGGCCCCCTGCGCAGCTCCGGCCCCCACCACGTTTTGCAACTCGTCTATGAAGAGGATGATCTCTCCCTTGGACCTCTCGATCTCATCAAGGGAAGCCTTCAGTCGTTCCTCGAACTCGCCCCGAAAGCGGGAGCCAGCCACCATACTTCCCAGATCCAGTTCTATGATCCGCTTGCCGATGAGGTTCTCCGGCACGTCGTCGGACACGATCTGCTGGGCCAGACCCTCCACGATGGCGGTCTTGCCCACGCCAGCGTCACCGATCAACACGGGGTTGTTCTTGCTGCGCCGCACGAGAATGCGCATCAAGCGCATGATCTCTTCCTCGCGGCCTATCACAGGGTCGAGGCGCCCCTCCTCCGCCAGCAGGGTGAGATCGCGTCCGTACTTCTCTAGGACTCGATACCGGGTTTCCGCGCGGGGGTCAGTGACCTTCTGCCCGTCGCGTATCTCCTCGATTGCGGACTGCGCCTTCGCCTTGGTCACGCCCATATCCCCCAGGATAGAGGCCGCCCCTCCACCCACACCCAGCACGGCAAGCAGGATGTGCTCGGTGGACACGTACTCATCTCCCAGCCGCTTGGCCTCCTCTCCCGCCACGTGCATCAGTTGACTCAGTCGAGGAGTGACGAACAGCTGGGTCGGCGTGGGCCCGGTACCGCTGGGCTGGTAGCCCGATCGCGTAGACCCCAGCAGTTCATCGAGGCGCCCGGTAAGCGTCTCCATGTTCACGTCCAGCCGGGTCAGTATCTCTGTAATGACTCCCTCGGGCTGCTCCACCATCGCCAATAGCAGGTGTTCTGTATCCAGCTGCGAATGCCCGTATCGCTGAAGTATCTCCTGGGACCGGGCGATGGCGTCTTGGGCCCGCTCCGTAAAACGGTCAAACCGCATCATGTCGATTCTCTCCTTCGCTCCTCGGCGGGCATCTCCGCCGGGGAAGGCTGTCCCTCAATGTACCGCTACACTTCTATTATACCAAACAATTGCTCGCCCCAGGGCAACACCTGGAGCATCCACCACAGATCCAGGCGTCGATACGCTGGGGGCTTCTCCACCGTCCCTTTACACCCTCACATATGACGCTACCAGATGCACTTTCGTGCCACGCAGCGGACCGCGATCTGTGATCTCCTCCCAGGCCATCGCCAGCTTGAACAGCAGGTCGTTCCCCGCCACGTAGGAGGGGTCGCCCACGAAGTGGAACTCCTCGTTGATCAGCCCCGCGCGGCTGAGCCTGGTGTCCAGCGCACGCCGCGTGTTGGCCTTGTAGGCCAGGGGAAAGGTGTCCCTATCATCTCGGGCGTAGATCCTGCGCGTCAACCAGCGCTGAAACCTGCCAGGCACCAGCCGCTGCGCTAGTGTGACGTAGTTCCAGGCATTGGGAGCCAACAGAACCAGGTGACCACCGGCGCGCAGCACCCTCGCCAGTTCCTCGAAAACGGTGCCTGGCCTGGCAAGATGCTCGAGCACCCAGCTGCACAAGACCAGATCGAAGGAGGCTGTCGCAAAGGGCAGCTGCGCCAGGTCCCCCGTGACAAGCTGCTGCAAGCAGCGATGCTCCGACAGGGACTCAGGATCCGAATCCATCCCCACCGCCTGCTGCACCTCTTCACAGTAGAGCTCGATTACCCCGCCGCGTCCGCACCCCGCATCCAATACCCTCGCCTCGGGGGCGACATGTTGCCCCACCAGCCTCGCGTACAGGGTCACTCCATCCTCGTACCCCGGCCGCAGGTTGCGGTAGATATCTCTGTACCTCTCCTGCTTGTCCAGTGGTATCATCGCCTACGCTGCGGCTACACCTCAAGCTCCAGCACGGCCTCCCTGTCGAAAGTCAGTTGACCATCCTTCACTTCCACCCTGATCGCATCACCGTCCGCGAACTTGCCCTCGAGCATCTCCCTGGCCAGGGGATCCTGCAACTGGCGCTGGATCGCCCGCCGCAGGGGACGAGCACCGTACACCGGATCGTACCCTTCCTCCGCCAGATGCCGTTTGGCCTCGTCGGTAACGTGCAATGCAATCTTGTGATCAGCCAGGCGCTTCTCCAGATGACCCAACTGGATATCCACTATCCTCACCAAATCATCCACGGACAGGGAGTGGAAGATGATCACTTCATCCACCCGGTTCAGAAACTCGGGCCGGAAGTGCTGATTGAGCGCCTCCAGAACGCGTCGGCGCATCTCCTCTTCCTCACCGCCAGCGAGGTCACGGATCCACTGGCTGCCGATGTTGGAGGTCATGATCACCACGGTATTCTTGAAGTTGACCACCCGGCCCTGACCGTCGGTCAGTCGCCCGTCGTCCAGTATCTGGAGCAGTACGTTGAATACCTCGGGGTGGGCCTTCTCCATCTCGTCGAAGAGGATGACCGAGTATGGTTTCCTGCGCACCGCCTCGGTCAGTTGCCCACCCTCCTCGTAGCCGACGTAGCCGGGGGGCGCACCGATCAACCTGGCTACAGTGTGCCGCTCCTGATACTCAGACATGTCCAGCCGGACCATGTTCTCCTCGTCGTCGAAGAGGAATTCGGCCAGCGCCTTGCCTAGTTCCGTCTTGCCGACACCCGTGGGACCCAGGAAGATGAAGCTGCCGATGGGTCGGTTCGGGTCCTGCAGTCCAGCCCTCGCCCGGCGCACGGCATTCGACACCGCCTCAATGGCCTCGTCCTGACCGACCACACGCATGTGGAGTCGCTCTTCCATCCTCAGCAGTTTCTCCACCTCGCCCTCGATGAGCTTGGAGATGGGGATGCTGGTCCACTTGGAGACCACTTCGGCGATGTCCTCGGCGTCGACTTCCTCTTTCAACATGCGCTGGTCGGCCTGAAGCTCACGCAGGCGAGCCTCACTCCCCTTTAACTCAGCCTCCAGTTCGGACAGCCGTCCGTACCGTAGCCGTGCAGCTTGCTCGAGGTCCGCACGGCGTTCCGCCTGTTCCATCTCCACCTTGGTCTGCTCGATGCTCTCCTTCTGCTGTCTCAGCTCCTGGATGGCATCGCGCTCTAGCTGCCAGTGGGCCTTCATGCCGTTGCTCTCCTCCTTGAGCTCGGCAAGGTCCTTCTCCAGTCGCTGCAACCGCTCCTTGGAGGCCTCATCTTTCTCCTTCTTCAGAGCCTCGCGCTCGATCTCCAGTTGCATAATCCTGCGATCTATCTCGTCCAGCTCCGCGGGCTTGCTGTCGATCTCCATGCGCAGCCGCGAGGCCGCCTCATCTATGAGATCTATGGCCTTGTCCGGCAGAAAACGATCGCTGATGTACCGGTCCGACAGGGTGGCCGCGGCGATGACCGCCGAGTCCTGTATGCGAACGCCATGGTGTACCTCGTACCTCTCCTTCAGACCGCGCAAGATGGAGATCGTTTCCTCCACCGATGGCTCGTCGATGAGGATAGGCTGGAATCGTCGCTCCAAGGCAGCGTCTTTCTCAATGTACTGACGGTACTCGTCGATGGTAGTGGCGCCGATGGCGTGCAGTTCACCTCGGGCGAGCTTGGGTTTCAGCATGTTACTGGCGTCCATGGCCCCCTGGGCCGCGCCAGCGCCGACCACCGTATGCAACTCATCTATGAAGAGGATGATCTGACCCTCGGATTCGGTGACCTCGTTCAGGACAGCCTTCAGCCGCTCCTCAAATTCACCACGGAACTTGGCCCCGGCAATGAGAGCGCCCAGGTCCAATGCCACTACCTGCTTGTTCTTGACACCCTCGGGTACATCACCCCGAACCACGCGCTGCGCGAGACCCTCGGCGATGGCGGTCTTTCCCACTCCAGGGTCACCAATCAGCACTGGATTGTTCTTGGTGCGGCGGGACAGGACCTGGATCACACGGCGAATCTCCTCGTCGCGACCTATCACCGGGTCCAGCTTGCCTTGCCTTGCCAGCTGGGTCAGATCGCGGCTGTACTTCTCCAGCGCCTGATACTTGCCCTCCGGATTGGCATCGGTCACTCTCTGTGAGCCACGGATAGTGGTCAGAACCTGGTAGACGGCCTCACGCGTCACACCCAGGTCCTTGAGGATTTGGTGGGAGGCACCCTTGACACGATCATCCGCGATGCCGATGAGCAGGTGCTCCGTAGAGATGTACTCATCTCGCAGACGTCCTGCCTCTTCCATGGCCACATTGAAAACCTGCTGCAAACGACCGGAGACGTACACCTGGGCCGTCGCCCCTTGGACCTGGGGCCTTCTCCCCAGTTCCTCCTCCAGTCTCTGCTTCACCAGGGTGGGGTCCACCTCCAGCTTGCGGAGGACCTGCGGAGTAATGCCCCCCTCCTGGCTCACGAGGGCCATCAGCAGGTGTTCTGGCTCGATCTCGGTATGATTGTGACTTCTGGCCAGCTCCTGAGCGGTAGCCACCGCCCCTTGAGCCTTCTCAGTGAATTTGCTCAGATCCATGAGTTGATTTGTCTCCTATGAAATGAGTTCAGGTTATGATATGTCATCCAGCAAGCCGCGCAAGCGGGCCACTTCCGATTCGAACTCGGCGCGCGCCTCATCCATCTCCGCCTGCTTCTCCTCCATCCTCTGCTTCATGTAGAAGATGACCTCCACCCCCGCGAGATTGACCCCCAGGTCATCCACCAGCCGGACGATTGCGCGTACCCGATCCACCTCCCGTGGAGAGTACAGTCGACGATTGCCTCTGGAACGATGCGGCCTGATAAGACCCACGCGCTCGTAGTACCTTAGCGTCTGAGGATGCACTTCCACCATCCTGGCAGCCACGCTGATCGCGTAGCACGGCTCATCGTAGAATGAATCCTCGTTCCCCATTCGCCTCGCCTCCTCGACTGGCTTCACATTCGTCTCCGGTTAGATAGCCGGCTTAACGCATGTCTGCCAGTTCCGTGAATAACTCCTTCTCCTGTGCACTCAGGTCCTGCGGCACCATGACCCTGACTTTGGCGTAAAGATCGCCCCGTTTCTGGCTATCCTTCAGGTGGGGCATACCCTGCCCCTTCAAACGAAAGAGCTTGCCGCCCTGAGTCTCGGGAGGAATCTTGAGCATCGCTCCGCCTTTGAGGGTAGGCACTCTGACTTCGCCGCCCAGTACAGCTGCGTAGACATCGACGGGGACGTCGCAGTAGAGATCATCTCCCTTAAGTTCGAAGGTATGATGCGGCAGCAGCTTTACCCGCAGGTAAAGGTCGCCCTTGGCGCCTGCCCCCAAGCCCCCGCCGCCTTCGCCTCTCATGCGGACTCTGGATCCCGTTCTCACACCGGCCGGGATCTTGACCTCCAGACTGCGCCCATCCTTCTGCAGGACCCTGCTCGCGCCGGCGAAAGCTTCCTCCAGCGTGACCTCCACCTCGTGCTCGTAGTCCTGGCCCAGAGCCGCTCTGGACTGACTCTGCGCTCCCCGGCCGGCACTGGCTCCACGCCCCATGCCGCCGAAGACGGTGCTGAAGAAGTCGGAAAAGCCACCACCACCACCGCCAAAGAGATCACTCAGGTCAGCGTATTCCACATGCACCCGGCCACCACCGGGCTGCGTAGACCACTGGCTCCAGTCGAAGCCCCCGGGTTCGGCACCCCTACGCTGATACTGCTGCCAGCTGGAGCCCAGCTGGTCGTACTTCTTCCGCTTCTCCGGGTCCCCAAGAACCTCGTGAGCTTCGTTGATCTCCTTGAATCGCCCCTCGGCAGCATCGTCGCCCGGGTTGACGTCAGGGTGGTGTTTCCGGGCCAGCTTTCGGTACGCTTTCTTGATCTCCTTCTCACTGGCCTTCTTGTCCACACCCAGGATCTTGTAGTAATCCTTGTATTCCATGCTCCTCCTAGTCCACACCCCGCCTCAAACGTCATGCAGCTAGTGTTATTATACCAGTTTATCATGGTTTCGTCAAGTCAGCAGTGATAATACTTGACTACACTATTGTAGGAATCCTCGACAAGAGGTCCCAACTATCCCATACAAGAATCAGATCGTGTCTGCGCGTGCAGAACGAGAAGACAAATGGGAAGGAGTATGGAGCATGAGCATCGTACGTTGGGAACCCTTGCGTGACTTCATGACCTTGCGAGAAGCGATGGATCGACTCTTCGAAGACAGCTTCGTTGGGCGCCGCCCCCGGGAGTGGCTCCCCGCCGAGGGGACGCTAGCGCTGGACATGTACCAGACTGAGGACGCCGCGCTCATCGCGAGCTCGGTGCTCGGAGTCATGCCTGGCGATATCGACATCCCCATCAGCGGCAACACGCTGACCATCTCGGGTGAGACCAAGGACGAGGATTTCGAACGAATGGAGTAACGATTCTAAGAGGAAGAAGCGGGCTCGATGCCCGCTTCTTCCATATCTCCCCGCGCTGATGACTGGAGCCTGCCCTGCTAGAGCCCCATCAACAGTCTCGCGAACTCTTCGTCTTCGCGGATGTTGTCGAAGTCCTCATCCGAACTGGCGTCCTCACGCAAGCTCGGCTCCAGTACGATGGCACGCTCCAACGAATGGGCCGCCTCTCGTGCCCTCTCGAGCAAGGAATAGACACACGCCAGATTGTAGTGCGCCGCGGCATTCCCTGGGTCCAACTTCAGCGCCACCTGGCAGTCCTGCATCGCCGTCTTGGGAGACTCCAGCGCGAGATATGCAGCGGCCCGATTGAGGTAAGCCCTCGACGATTCCGGATCCAGCTCTATGGCCCTGTCGTAGTCTTGCACAGCCTCCTCATACCGTCCAAGATTGGCGTAGGCCACGCCGCGATTGGTGTAGGCCAGCGCGAACCCGGGGTCCAACTCCAGCGCCCGTGTATGGTCCTCTATGGCAGACACGTGCTGCCCCAACGAATCCTGAGCCACACCCCGGTTGGTGTAGGGCAAGGGATCTTCTTTCTCCAGCTCGATGGCCCTATCACAGTCGGCAATAGCCTTCTCATAGTCGCCCAAGTCTATGTAGTTCTTTCCCCGGTTCACGTAGGCCAGGGCGTACTCGGGCGCCAGCTCAATTGCCCTGTCATAGTCGGCCAGGGCGTTGCCGAAATCGCCCTTTTCGTTGTACGCCACCCCTCGGTTCACATAGGCCAGGGCGTACTCCCCATCCAGTTCGAGTGCTCTGCTGTGATCCCTGATGGCCTGATCGTACTGGCCTAGATTCCGATGCGCCACTCCACGATTGGTGTAGGGCAACGGGTCTTCAGCATCCAGCTCAATGGCCTTGCTGTGATCCTCAATCTCCTTTCGCAACTGGCCCGATTCGCCATAGGCCGCTCCGCGATCGATGTAGGCCAGCGCGAAGTCGGGTTTCAGCTCGATAGCTCGCGAGTAGTCTCTTATCGCTTGCTCGTAAGCGCCTCGCTCGCTGTAAATCAGTCCGCGCCGGTAGTACGCCTCTGAATCGCGGGGGTCTTCCTCGATGGCTCTGGTCAGGTCCCAGATCTCCCTCACGTCCTCAGGCACCGTTTCCCGCGCGCGGCGCCACCCCCTGACCAGGTAGAAGGCGGCCACCCCCGCGGCGGCAACGAGCGCAATAGCCACAATCAATGCTGCAAGACCCTGTACGCTATCCATCCTCGGTGTTCCAGGGAGTTACGTGCTCCGGTATCTTGCGGCTCGATACACAGGCGACGAGGCTGTACGAGATGGTCGGAGAGGTGAGACGCGTAGGGGGAACGAGCAGGAGCGGACCCTGCGGCGTCGGACCCGCACTGGAAGCGACTATCTCCCAGGCCACGGAGACCGAAGAGTCCATCATTATCCCGGCACCTCCTCGACGAGGTCTGCGGCATCACCACAACGCCGTCCCTTCTATTGTACCACGTACGTCATCCAAGAGCAACCGCACCGCACACCGTGGGCGAAAGTTGAGAAATGCGCTCAATTTTGGTATAATGTGTGTAGTAGGAATAAGGACAACGTGTTAGTAGAGCCGAAAGGGTACCGAAATGCGCGATTCCGAGAAGTGGGTGGCTGATGAATTGCAGAGGATGTACTTGGAGATGCACCGCATGATCCGACAGTTCGTTCCTCGCGAGCACTGGAACGACATGCTGCAAGATACAGGGTGGCGTCCGCCTACCGACGTCTACGACACCGACGAAGCTGCGGTGGTCAAGGTGGAGATAGCAGGCGTGAACCAAGCAGACGTACGGATATCCTTGGCCCATCGCATCCTCACCGTCACGGGTACCCGTCGTGATCCGGCCGAGAAACTCACCTATCAACAAATGGAGATCAAGTACGGAGCATTCCGGACGGACGTGTTTCTGCCCTGGCCGGTCAATGAGAAGAATATCGAAGCCAACTACGAGGACGGGCTGCTGGTGATCGTTCTGCCCAAAGCCAAGGGCACGCACAAGGTACCCATCACCGTGGTTGAGGAGAACGAAGAATGAGTATCGAGGGAAAAGGCTTACTGAGCATGATCATGCAGCCCGGAGAGAAAGAGACCGAAGTCGCTTTGGAGGATGAGAGCGGCAAGTCGACGATCCCAGCCGAGTTGCCCATCCTTCCCCTGCGCCAGACGGTCGTCTATCCTTTGACTTTTCTACCCCTGAACGTCGAGCGACCCGAGTCGGTGAAGCTGATCGACGACGTGGTCTTGGGCGACAGAATGGTGGGACTGGTTACGGCAAAGAACCCAGACGCGGACCGGGCCAAACCGGAGGATCTATACACAGTGGGCACGGCGGCGGTGGTTCACCGTGCCGTCAAATCGCCCACAGGCAACGTAGGAGTCATCGTCCAGGGCATAGAGCGTATCAAGACCACGGAGTTCATACAGACTGAGCCATATCTCAAAGCCAAGATCGAGGTGATCCCCGACCTGGAAGAGGATAGCCTGGAGGTGGAGGCCCTGTCACGAAACACCAATGAGCTTTTCCAGCGCCTCATTGCTCTTGTTTCCTACCTGCCCAACGAGCTGATGGTAGCCGTGTTGAACACCGAAGAGCCCAGGCAACTGGTGTATCTGGTGGCTAACGCCATTCGTATCGACACTGAAGCAGCACAGCTGATATTGGAAATCGACTCCGTCAGGGAGAAGCTGCACAAGCTGAACGCCCTTCTGGACCGCGAGCTAGAAGTCCTCGAGCTGGGACAGAAGATCAAGAATCAGGCCCAGTCGGACATGGAGAAGACGCAGAAGGAGTATTTCCTGAGGCAGCAGTTGAAGGCTATCCAGCAGGAGCTCGGCGAGGAGGACGAGCAGGGCAAGGAGGTCAATGAGCTCAGGGAGAAGATCGAGACCGCCGGCATGTCCGAGGAGGCCAAGAAGCAGGCCCTGCGGGAGCTGGACCGGCTGTCCACCATGCCGCAGGCGGCCGCCGAGTACTCGGTGATCAGGACCTATCTAGACTGGTTGGTCGAACTCCCTTGGCAGGTGATCAGCGAGGACAATCTGGACATCAATCGCGCTCGCGAGATACTGGATGAGGACCACTACGACCTTGAAAAGATCAAGGAGCGCATCCTGGAGTACCTGGCAGTGCGCAAGCTGCGCCTCGAGCGCGAAGAGGGTGAGGACACCAAGGAGTCCAGGGGTGCCATCCTGAACTTCGTCGGGCCTCCCGGGACGGGCAAGACTTCGCTGGGGCGCTCTATCGCCAGGGCTCTGGGCAGAGAGTTCATCCGCATGTCGCTGGGCGGCATGCGCGACGAGGCCGAGATCCGGGGGCACCGCCGGACGTACGTCGGTGCTCTGCCAGGTCGCATCATCCAGTCCATCAAGCGCGCAGGGTCGAAGAACCCGGTGTTCATGCTGGACGAGGTGGACAAGATCGGGAGCGATTTCCGCGGCGATCCTTCCTCAGCGCTGCTAGAGGTGCTGGACCCGGAGCAGAACTTCTCCTTCCGCGACCACTACTTGGACGTGGACTGGGACCTCTCGCCGGTGATGTTCATCACCACGGGCAACGTGCTGCACACGATACCGGCGCCGCTGCTGGACCGAATGGAGACCATCGAGCTGGACGGGTACACCGAGGAAGAGAAGGTCAAGATAGCGCAGCGCTATCTGATCCCGCGCCAGATCGAGGAGAACAGCCTCAGAGAAGACGAGATCGACTTCGAGGACGACGCCCTGCACCTGATCATCAGAGACTATACACGCGAGGCAGGACTGCGCAACCTGGAGAGGGAGATCGGGTCGGTCTGCCGCAAGGTAGCCACCAAGATCGCTGCTGGGGAGGAGTCCAGTGCGGTGATCACCAGGGACAAGGTGTCCGACTACCTGGGCAAGCCGAAGTTCTACAATGAAGCTGCGGAGCGAACGGAGGTACCCGGAGTGGCCACTGGCCTGGTGGTCACCTCCACGGGTGGGGATATCACTTTCATCGAGGCCACCAAGATGAAGGGCAGCAAGGGCCTGACCCTGACTGGCCAACTGGGAGACGTGATGAAGGAATCAGCCCAGGCGGCCTTGAGCTACGTGCGCTCCCGGGCCAAGGAACTCGGTATCGACGAGGCCTTCTACGACGAGACGGACCTGCACCTGCACTTCCCGGCCGGGGCCATCCCCAAGGACGGTCCGTCGGCCGGCGTGACCATAGCCACGGCGCTGGTCTCGCTAATGACCGACGCGCCCGTGAACTGTGACGTGGGCATGACCGGCGAGCTAACCCTTCGCGGGCGCGTGCTGCCCATTGGTGGCGTCAAGCAGAAGCTGCTGGCCGCCGCCCGGGTGGGGTTGAAGACCGTCATCCTGCCGCGCCACAACGAGAAGGACCTGGACGACCTGCCCGAGGAGGTACGCGAGAAGATGGACTTCATCCTGGTGGACACCATGGATGAG
>JAUVXJ010000027.1 GCA_030603665.1 Chloroflexota bacterium
GAGATGGTGATGCCCGGGGACAACGTGAATTTGAAGATAGAGTTGATAGTGCCGGTGGCTCTGGAGGAGGGGTCCCGTTTCGCCATTCGTGAGGGAGGGCGGACGGTCGGTGCTGGTGTCATCACCAAGATCCTGGAGTGATGGACCTGTGGATGACAGTCCACAGTGTTGCTTTGACAATACGGAGCAAAGATGGCCAAAAAGACGGCTAGAATGATTATTACCTTGGCGTGTACGGATTGCCAGGAGCGCAACTACACGAGCGCGAAGAACAAGCGAAACGATCCCGGCCGCATGGAGTTCACCAAGTACTGCCCTCGCTGCCGGTGCCACACTCTGCACCGAGAGACGAAGTGAGCTGGTGATGGTGAGATGATGTGGCACCACAGACCGAGGTCGCAGAGAGGTGGCCGAAAGTGCTAGGTCTACTCGCCTGAGGGCTGCTAGCCCAATCCCATGAAGGAAAGCCGCCATGACTATGGCGGCGCCTTTCAGCAGGGGGACGGGAAACAGAAGCCGAAGAACGGCAATCGGAGACGGATCTATGGCCAGAAAGGGCGCGAAGGCGAAGAAGGGCAATTTCGCGATCAGGTATTTTCGGGAGACGCGCTCGGAATTGCGTAAAGTAATATGGCCCACCCGCAGGGAGGCCCTCAACATGACAGGCGTCGTCCTGGCCGTTACCATAGTGATGGCGGCAGGATTGGGCATCATAGACTTGTTATTCACCAGGGTCTTTGCCCTGGTGGTTCGATGAGGCTGGGATGTCAGAGGAGCCCGAGGTCCTGGACAAGGGAATAGAGGAAGCGGAGGAAGTGGGCGAGGAAGGCCCCGTTATTGAGGAGCAAGGGGCGGTTCCTGGGTCACTGCAACCTGGCGACCTGGCCGCAACGTCGGCAGAGGAGGAAGAGGCCTCCGATGCCGCCGAAGAGCAGCCCGAGGCAGAGTTGGCCGTGCAGGAGTCCGCCGTGGAAGAAGTAGAAGAGGCCGCGTCTCAGGAGCCGGGGCCCGGTGCGGAACCGTCGGATATCGATTCGGCGGCCGCCCAGGTGGCAGAGGGGGAAGTCCCCGACGCTCCCGACGGGCAACCTGGGGAAGAGTTGCTTGTACAGGAGATCGCTGAGGAAGGAGTGGATGAGGCCGCGGCTGAGGAGCCGGGGCCGGGTCCTGACCTGCTGGAAGTCGATTCGGCGGGCGCCCAGGTGGCAGAGGGGGAAGCCCCCGACGATGGCGACGGGCAACCTGAGGCAGAGTTGGCAGTGCAGGAGATCGCTGCGGAAGAAGTGGATGAGCCGGCTGATAGCGCTGAGGAAACGCCAGCAAGACAGGAAGGCCGCTACTGGTACGTCATCCATAGCTACTCCGGCTACGAGAAGAAAGTGAAGAAGAACCTGGAGAGCCGGATCGAATCCATGGGCATGGAAGACTACATCTTCGAGGTCGTTGTGCCGACGGAGGACGTTGTAGAGCTACGAGACGGCCGTCGACGTACAGTGGAACAAAGGGTCTTCCCGGGCTACATTCTGGTGGACATGATCTTGAACGACGAATCGTGGTTCGTGGTGCGGAATACGCCATCGGTCACGGGCTTCGTGGGATCCGGCAACCAGCCCACGCCCTTGCGGGATGAAGAGGCCGATAGTATCCTCCGGCGAATGGAGGAGGATGCTCCCAAGGTCAAGGTCAGTTTCCGGATAGGGGACGCGGTGAGGATAGTCGATGGTCCGTTCACCGATTTCATGGGCACGGTTGATGATCTGAACCTGGAGAGAGGCAAAGTGCGCCTCCTCGTGTCCTTTTTCGGGCGCGAAACGCCCGTGGAACTTGATTTCCTACAAGTAGAAACACAGTAGATGCTTCGGAGGCTTGATGGCGAAGAAGATAGCTGCGGTGGTCAAATTGCACATCCCGGCGGGCAAGGCTAGTCCCGCGCCGCCGGTAGGCACCGCCTTGGGGCAGCATGGCATCAACATCATGGGTTTCTGCAAGGAGTACAATGCCCGTACCTCTGCGCAGGCAGGACAGATAGTACCTGTGGAGATCACGATCTATGCTGATAGATCATTCACCTTTGTGACCAAGACCCCCCCTGCGTCTGACCTGTTGAAGAAGGCTGCGGGCATAGAAAAGGGTTCTGTGGTTCCCGGTGAAGAGTCTGCGGGCCAGGTGAGCAGAAGGCAGATTCGAGAGATTGCGCAGCTCAAGATGGTTGATCTGAATGCCATAGACCTGGCGGGCGCGGAGAGGATAATAGAAGGAACGGCGCGAAGCATGGGTCTGGTGGTTGAGGAGGATTGAGTGGCAAAGCGCGGCAAGAAATACCTTGAGGCAGCTAAGCACGTTGACAGAGCCGAGTCCTACGCGCCGATGGAGGCGATAGAACTGGTAAAGAAGACCTCCACCAGCAAGTTCGACGGGACTGTGGAGACCCATATGCGCATGGGTCTGGATCCCCGCCAAGCGGATCAGCAGGTGCGGGGGGTGGTGGCGCTGCCCCATGGGACGGGCAAGCAGATACGGATTCTGGTCTTCGCCGAGGGAGAAGCGGTGAAGATTGCCGAGGAGGCTGGCGCCGACTTTGTGGCAGACGACGACCTCATCAAGAAGATCGAAGGTGGTTGGTTGGACTTCGATGCTACTATTGCCATTCCCCAGATGATGAGCAAGGCGAGCAAGCTGGGTCGTGTTCTGGGTCCGCGGGGACTTATGCCGAGCCCCAAGTCCGGGACGGTGGTAGATGCCGAGGATATCGGACGGGTCATCGCTGAACTGCGCCAGGGCAGGGTTGAGTTCAAGTTGGATAAGACCGGCAACATCCACGTCGCCGTTGGCAAGGTTGGTTTCGAGCCTGAGCAACTGTTTGAGAACTTTGCCGCCCTCATGGATGCGGTGCAGACTGCCAGGCCGCCCGGCGCTAAGGGTCAATTTATCAAGAAGATCGTCTTGACCGCTACCATGGGACCGGGAGTGAAGGTCGACATTGGTGAGGCCCTCTCCCTCAGAACGGAATGATTTGACTTTGGCTAGCAACTTAGCATAGAATATATTGGTTTTGGCGTGGCCAGAGACGGCAGGCGCGCTCAGCGCTTAATCTCCTGCCCAGGCGGTGGTCCATACTCGGTGCTCTTGAGGCCAGACGGGTGGAGACCTTTGTGCGTGGGCATGAAGGTCCTTTTTTGTGTGTGCTCAACGCTAGCCGGCGCGGATGCGGGCAGAGGATAAGAAGTGGAAATAACGTTCGTCGAAGCCTTCGACCTGCCTGGTGCCTGGTTCACTCTGCTGGGCAAGGTTCTGGATGAAGGACGTGAGTATTCCGTCGATCAGGGGAGCTTCACGGGCAAGAAGCGGAAGGAACTGCAATTCGTTGCCATGACGGTTGTCAAGCCTGGTCAGCGGCCCCTCGTGCCGCAGATGCCGCCGGGAGTAGGAATACCGCCCCCAACGACCATGGAATACGTGGAGGAGTACTATCATTCCTACTTCGTGGGGTCCGAGAGGCAACCCCATGAAGAATACACGTACGGAAGCTATGTTCACGCTCAATTGCTGCCTCTTTTGGAGAAATATCGGGAAGGTCCCAATACAAACCAGGGATGCATCACCATTGGCGATGTATCTAGTATTCAACTGGAGCATCCGCCCTGCCTCAGGTTGATCGACACGCGAGTTCAGGATGGCAAGCTTGACTTCGTGGTGTACTACAGGTCGTGGGACCTTTGGGGCGGATTCCCGGTCAATATGTCCGCCACGCAGCTTCTCAAGGAGGAGCTAGCCGTGGCTCTCGGGGTGGAGGATGGGCAAATACTTGCGCTGAGCAAAGGGCTGCACCTCTGGGAGCATAGCTGGGAGTGGGCCAGGTGCAGGCTGTGGCGCGACGAAGGCGGGGAACAGTAGCTTCCGCTATGATCGAAGGTTGCGATCAGATGAGACCAAGCTGGGATGAGTACTTCATGGCTATCGCCCAGGTGGTGGCGTCGCGTTCAGTCTGTCTGAGGCACAAGATAGGCGCTGTGATAGTGAACAGGGACAGGCAGATACTATCAACCGGGTATAACGGCCCGCCGAGGGGCATGAAACACTGCGCCGAGCGAGGCGGGTGCATAAGAGAAACGAATGGCGTGGCATCCGGCACGCGCCAGGAATACTGCTTTGGCTTGCACGCGGAGCAGAACGCCATCGTGCAGGCTGCGCGCGAAGGGATTGGGTTGCTGGGTAGCGCCTTGTATTGCACGTACAAGCCGTGCTCGCTCTGTGCTCGCATGATTGTCAATGCGGGCATCAACGAGGTGCACTTTGTAGCGGACTATCCAGATGACCTGACACAAACGATCTTGACAGAGGGCAGTGTGAACTGCGTGAAGTGGGATGGTCCCGGGTCGGAACTCGGGTCATCAACATAGGAGGTTAAGAACCGATGGCCATATCTCGGGAGAAGAAAGAACAGATAGTCGATGATCTGACTGAGAAGCTATTGCGCAGCAACGGTCTGATTATGGCAGGTTTTGCGGGCCTGAGCACTGCCCAGATGACTCAGCTGCGGAACAAACTGCGCAATGAGGAGACCGGCTTCCATGTGGTGAAGAACAGCATGGTGAAGCTGGCCATGGAGCAGGCAGCGCTGCCCTGGGATGCTACCCTTTTCGATGGCCCCACAGCCATTGGATTCTGCTACGAAGAGGTTGCTGGTCCTGCCAAGGTCATGGTGGACTTCAGCCAGGAAAGCAAGGTTCTCTCGATAAGAGGGGGCCTATTGGGCGACGGGCTGCTGGACGCGGCTCAGATCGGCGATCTTGCTTCGTTGCCCTCGGGAGAGGTTCTCATCGCTCAAGTCGTTGCCAGGATTGCTGCGCCGTTGGTTGGGCTCGTCAACGTATTGAACGCCCCCTTGCGAGACCTCGCATACGTGTTGCAGGCTCGTGTGGGGCAGTTGGGTGAAGCCGAAGCATAGATACGGGGAGTCTAGATTGACCCGAACTGAAAGGAGCTAGTCATGAGCGAAGAGGAGAAGAAAGAGAAGAAGGCAGCCAAGAAGACGACCAAGAAGAAGGCGGAGAAGAAGAAGGAAGCCACGTTGTCTATGGATGAGATCATCGAGGCCCTAGGTTCGATGACCGTTCTGGAGTTGTCGGAACTGGTCAAGGCTCTAGAGGATAAGTTTGGTGTCAGCGCTGCGGCGCCCATGGTTGCCGTAGGCGCAGTCCCGGGCGCGGGCGCAGCAGGGGCAGGTGCGCCTGCTGAAGAGGAGCAGACCGAGTTCGACGTTATGCTCAAGGATTTTGGTGCTCAGAAGATCCAGGTCATCAAGGCCGTGCGGGAGCTAACTGACCTGGGACTTAGAGAGTCAAAGGAGTTGGTGGAAGCGGTCCCGAGCGCTGTAAGGCAGGCTGTGAACAAGGAAGAGGCGGAGCAGGCCAAGGCGAGGCTGGAAGACGCTGGCGCCGTGGTCGAAATCCGCTAGGATTGGTCCCGCTCTCTAGGAACTAGACCCAGAATGCCCGATGGCAGCGGCCCTCTTGCGCCACATCCATAGAATGGCCACGGCCAGGAGGGCCGCCGCGAACTCTATGCCTTCTACTACTTGGCTCCACCGCAGCGTGCCGAAGTAGAGGGTCTCATCGGCGCGGAGGAATTCCAGAACGAACAGCCCCGCCGAGTTGAGGATCAGATACACGGCGGCCAGCATACCTGGCGCTAGGCGGTGGCGAGCTCTGGTCGTGGCCAGAATCAGTAGCACGACGAAGATGGCCAGGTTGAGCACGCTTATCATGACCTGGGTGGGATAGCGAAAGGCCATGATCCCGTAGATGTCCCTGAGATCATAGGCTAGGAGCCCTCTCGTCACGAGGCCGTACCCGCACCCGGCGAGCAGGCAACCTATCCAACCGACGGACTGGCCCACGGCCAGCCCCGGGACGACGGTGTCTGCCAGTTCCCAGAAGGACACCCGGTTCCACAGACTGTAGGCCAGCAGCCCCAACACGCCTGACAAGAACGCTCCCTGGAAGGCCAGCCCGCCCTGTGACAGCGAGACTATCTGTCTGGGATGGGAGGAGAAGTAGGGCCAGTAGATAGCCACGTACGCAATGCGTCCTCCGATGATGCCAGCCACCAACGACCAAAGGGCGGCATCCATGGCCGAAACCAGGTCGAGCCGCCTCCACCTTGCCACGAGACAGGTCACCGCGAAGCCAAGCAGAATCCCCAGGCTTACGAAGGCGGCGTACGACGAGATCGCGAAGCGACCCAGGCGCAGGATGGTTGGCCCCATAGGCTTTCCTAGTGCTGTAGACTCCTTCTGATCTCCCCGACCCCCAGCGATGCTACTCCACAGGGCTGTGCACAGGATCGTTGGGGCTGAGGGCACGGGTTCTCCGTGTCATGCGCGTTCAGAGTCGGCTGCGAATGACCCGGCGGTCGCACAATGGTATCACAACTCCTGTGAGAAGCAAAGGAGTGAGCCCTTGCAGGGTGGGCGAAGCGGTGCAGCGATGGCCGTCTCAGCGACACTCCCTTACTTTTCGACGGCGATTGGCCTATAATCAATAGCTGGCACTTGATGGAGTCTATGACCGTCTGCGGAGGACCACTATGCAGATCACCTGGTACGGCCACTCCTGCTTCAGGCTGCGCAGCCGAAGCGGGACAGTGGTCACAGATCCATACGGGGGCGACATTGGGTATAGCCTGCCGCGAATCCGGGCGGATATCGTAACTGTGAGCCATGAGCACCCGGACCACGCCAACGCAAAAGGGTTGAAAGGGAAACCAAAAGTCATCAGCGGCCCTGGAGAGTACGAGATCAAGGGCATCTTCGTGATAGGTATCCCCGTCCGATATCAGGACACGCCCGAGCAGCCGGGCATCCGCAACACAATGTATCTCTTTGATCTCGAGGGAGTTACCGTGTGCCATCTTGGGGACCTGCGACGCGTGCCCACACAGTCACAGGTGGAGGAACTAGGTGACGTGGACGTGCTATTGATTCCTGTAGGCGGCGGTTCCACATTGGGTGCCGCCAAGGCATCAGAGGTGATCAGTGTCTTGGAACCCAAGATCGTGATTCCCATGCACTATCAGACAAAACTCGTGCGAGGATTGAAACTCGAGCCCGTGGATCATTTTCTCAAGGAGATGGGAGTCAAGGAGGTGGTACCTCAGGACGAGCTGAAGGTCACCAAGTCCGGGATGCCGTCCGAGACTCAGGTGATCGTGATGAACTGCTCCGCCCAGGGCTCAGGTTCTTGATGGAGGAGGATCTATGGTGATCGACCGGGACAGGGTCGCCCGAGCGGTGGGAGAGATCATCGCCGCCATCGGTGAGGATGCGTCTCGAGAAGGGCTGGTCGATACGCCGAGCCGCATCGCAGACATGTATGCTGAGGTGTTCTCAGGGATCAGTCAGGACCCCAAGGAGCTCCTGGCCGTTGGCTTCGAGGAGGAAGAACATGAGGAGATGGTTGTACTGAAAGATATTCCCTTCTACTCCATGTGCGAGCACCACTTCCTGCCGTTCCACGGACTGGCGCACGTCGGATATATCCCCAGAGGGCGGCTAGTGGGGATCAGCAAGCTGGCCCGGGTGGTGGAGATCTTGGCTCGAAGACCACAACTGCAGGAGCGACTGACGGGGCAGATAGCGGACACCGTCTTGGAGGCGCTGGAGGCTCAAGGAGTGGGAGTGGTTATCGAGGCCGAGCACCTGTGTATGACCATGAGGGGCATTAGAAAGCCGGGCAGTCGACTGGTGACCTCGGCCAGTCGAGGGATCTTCCGCACACAACCTGCCACGAGGGCCGAGTTCTTCTCCATCCTTGGTAACTCGCAATCCGGCAGGAGGTAGGGCAGCTTGGCAAGTGGGTTCAACGTGCGCATCCTCAACCTAGATTCTCCTGCCAGGATACGTGCGGAGATGAACAAGGTAGGCGCCTCTTCCCCAGGTGTGAGTCTCATGGCGCCCAAGGCCTCTTTCCGGACGGTGAAAGCGGAGGGCTTGAACTTCGCGGCCGCCAACATCATCAAACAGGAGATGCTGGCTCGTGGAGGTGAGGTCGTCACATCGCGCGCGGTCTATTCCTCGAAGGATTCAGACAGCGACGTCTTGATCCTGGGCACTTTGAGGCAATTCGAGAATCTGATCAAGAAGCTGCGCGTGCAGCCCTTCAAGAGTCTGCAGGCCATAGCCGCTGACTTAGAGCACGCTCTGGCCTGGTACGCGGGAGAGGAGTTGGTGCCCCTCCACATCGGGGGCAGGCCTTTCGCCTGGGGCGAGAGAACCTACATCATGGGCGTAGTGAACGTCACGGATGACTCGTTCTCCGGAGACGGCCTGGGGCACGATGTGGATGCCGCGGTGGCCCAGGCAGAGCGTATGGTACAGGAAGGCGCGGATCTCATAGACGTCGGTGGCGAGTCAACCCGGCCAGGATCAGAGCCGGTAGCGGTCGACGAGGAGCTGCGCCGGGTGCTGCCCGTGGTGGAGGCGCTGGCCCGCCGGCTGGATGTTCCCATCTCCATTGATACTTTCAAATCCGAGGTAGCTGCGGCCGCCCTGGAAGCGGGGGCTAGCCTCATCAACGACGTCTGGGGTCTGCGCATGGACCCCCAGTTGGGCGAGGTTGCGGCACGTCGTCGGGTGCCACTGGTGCTCATGCACAACCGCAGTCGACCCAAGGATGCTGTCCAGACAGAGCGCCTCGGGGGCCGATATCAGGGAGTCGAGTACGACGATCTGATGGGCGACATCATCCGGGAACTGCGCGGGAGCATCGACCTTGCTCTGGAGGCCGGAGTCGAGAGGAACAGCATCATCGTTGATCCGGGGATCGGCTTTGGCAAGACGGTGGAACAGAATCTGCGGATCATGGCCGCCCTATCGGAACTGAGGGTTCTGGGCAGACCTGTCCTTCTGGGCCCTTCACGCAAGTCGTTCATTGGCCACACCCTGGACTTGCCTCCTGAGGAGCGTGTGGAAGGCACCGCAGCCGCAGTGGCTGTGGGAATCGCCAACGGTGCTGACATTGTACGGGTTCACAATGTCAAGGAGATGGCGCGCGTGGCCCGCATGACCGACGCCATGGTTCGGGAAGAGAGGGCTGAGGCGTCGCCTGTCGACAGCGATTGAGGCGGCTGCGCCGTTTGTGGGTTGTTGGCGGTCAGAAGTGCCAACCCTTCCGTGGCTCCTGATTACTTGATACGCAACGTGCTTGGGGACACTGTGTGACTGCGGAGCGATCAGAGAGGCGGTGAGATGGCGGGGTCAGCGGAAGAAGATGCGTTGGATGTCCTGCGGACCCAGGGCAGGCGTATCACGGCTCAGCGCGGCCTGCTCCTCCAAGTCATGCGCGCGAGTCACGGGCATCTAGACGCCGGTGAGATCTACCGGCGGGCACGCGCCAGAGACCCTCGCATTAGCCTGTCAACGGTCTATCGGAACCTGAACCTGCTCAAGGATCTAGGCGTGATCACTGAGCTCCATCTCGATGAGGAGCATCACCACTACGAGCTCAGAGAAGAGGCGGAGCATTATCATCTGATCTGCTCTAACTGCGATCGAGTTGTCGAATTCGACAGCTCCTCAATGGGAGCGCTGATCGAGCAGATCGGCGCCGAGCATGGTTTCCTCATCGATCACGTCCACATCGATCTGGTTGGCCTCTGCCAGGAGTGCAGAGCCGGATCGGATATGTAGCCACTTCCGCAGCTAGCTCGCTCCCCCCGGTAGCAGTCTACCTTGCTTCCAGGAAGTCGTATCGACCCTGACCGCAGGCTGGGCAACTCTCGTCCGGTCCCTTGATGGAGAAGGGCTCGAAGCTGTTCTCCCACGTGTCTACGTGTATCAAACCCTGGTTAGGGTGACCTTGACCCAGGAGGATCTTCATCGCCTCGGTGCACTCAAGGGCGGCGACAATCGATACCGTGGTGGCCAGGATTCCGGCGGTGGCGCAGGTAACCGCACTCTCCCGGGGTGGCATCTGGGGAAAGATGCAGCGGAGACAGGGCGTCTGTCGGGGGATGACGGTCATGGTCATGCCATAGCTGGCTACGCCGCCGCCGTATACCCAGGGAACGCCTCGCTTCACACAGGCATCGTTGACCAGATACCGCGTATCGAAGTTGTCGCAGTCGTCCAGCACCACATCCACGTCGCCGACAATCCCCTCCACGTTCGCCGGGCTCACTTCAACGGCCAGAGGCTCTATGCGCACGTGAGAGTTGATGGCCTGCACCTTTCGCGCCGCTGCCCCCACCTTGGGAAGTGCGGCAGCGGCATCCTGCTCGTCGAAGAGGATCTGCCGTTGCAGGTTGTTCCACTCCACGTGATCACGATCTACGAGCTTCAGCCGGCCCACTCCGGCCCGGGACAGGTTGTCGGCGATGTGAGTGCCCAGACCACCACAACCCATGACGGCGACGGACGAGGAGAGTAACTTGCGCTGCCCGGTTTCCCCAACTGGCGGGAACACCATTTGGCGGACGTAGCGATCGAGTTTCATGGTCTCCTCCATCTCACCTGTGCTCCAGCTGGGGTGCGGAAACCTGCTCGTGGGGTGTGCTTTGCTGTTCGAAGGGCAAACGCCTGCATGCCTTGCCGGTGGTCTGCGGCCATTATACCCATGGCATCCGGCTCTCGCAAAGCACGCCGATAGAACACAAGCGGAGAGGTGTTCGACGATCGGTGCTACGTCCTCCACTTTGTAGAACGGCGACCCAGGGCCACGTGTGGTATACTGCGATTTCAGAGATCAGCGGCAAACTCTGCCAGTGAGGCATGGTAACCATGTCGGTTGATAGAGCACTTCTGGTCGTCAACCCTATCAGAGGGGGACGAGTCGGGCAACAGCTGGCCAGGATGGAGACCGTGCTCAGGGAAGGCGGTGTTTGCTGTGATGTGCGCCTTGCGGAGCACAAGGGGCACGCGCTAGAGATTGCCAGTCGAGGAGTGTCGGAGGGGTATGGGACTATCGTGGCCGTGGGTGGCGATGGCACGGTCAATGAAGTGGTGAACGCCGTTGTGGGTTCAAAGGTGGCCGTGGCGGCCCTACCCCTGGGAGGCGGGAACGATTTCTTGCGCAACCTCGGCATCTGGACGTGGGAGGAGGCATGCCGCGGTCTCGTAGGAGGGACCACCAGGGCCATCGACCTGGGGTTGGCGGACTACCGCGACGAGGCCGGGGATCAGAGGCAGCGATACTACGCCGTTCTAGCCGATGTGGGTCTTGGCACGGAGGTTGCGCACAACACCCCGCAGCGGTTCAAACACGCGTTGGGGGGAGGGCTCGGGTACGTGGTCAGCCTTTATCGAACGGCCATGCGCGGGCAGGCTCGGGCCTCTCGAATGAAGGTGATTGTGGATGGGGAACTGCGCTGGGATGAACGGCTGCTGGTGGTGGAGGCCCTCAACGGGATCTACGCTGGCGGGGGGCTGAAGGTGGCCCCCAAGGCGAAGCTCAACGACGCCTTGCTCGACGTGTTCATGGTGCGGGACATGCCCTGGCCGATGATTTGGACCCTCTTCCCCAAGATCTATAGAGGCACGCACATCGAGCACGAGCGAGGAGAGTACTTCCAGGCCCAGGAAGTAGCGGTAGAGGCGGAGGAGTCCCTCAGGATCAGCGTGGATGGGGAGGTGGTGGGTTACACCCCGGCGAGGTTCACCTTGATACCCGGGGGGCTCAAAGTGAGGTGCCCACGGAGCGTACGGGACGCGCTGTAGGCAACACGTTTCCTTCTCTCAGGAGTGCACCCCCTGATCATCTGGGTCCGGCTCTGACAGCCCTTGGCACAGTAGTGCCCACTGCTCGATACTCAGTTCTTGTGGTCGCTGTTTCTCGTCGATCCCGCAGCGATGCAGTGCGTCTACGACCCTCCTCACTGGCAGATCCAACCCCTGGGAAAGCGAGTTGCGCAGCTGCTTGCGCCGCTGGGCGAAGCCTGCTCGCACCACGTCAAAGAACCTCTTCACATCTTCCACCTCGACAGGCGCGCGCTCGTGAAGGTCTATGCGCAGCACGGCGGAGTGCACCTGGGGCGAAGGGTAGAAGGCACCTGGAGGTACCTTGGTGACGACGCTCGGGTGTCCGTAGAACTGGACGCTGACAGCCAGCAGACTCATCTGGCCAGGGCCAGCCGTTATTCGTTCGACGACCTCTTTTTGCACCGTGACTACCATGCGCGACGGTTTCGCGCGGGCCTCCAAGAAGTGGCGCAGGACAGCAGACGTGATGTAGTAGGGGAGATTCGCGACCACTTTGTACGGCCCGGAGACCAGATCCTCGGGCTGGATAGCCAGCACATCGCCGTGGACGATTTCAACGCGGGAGTTGTTGGCCAGGGTCTGATGCAAGAGCGGTAGCAGGCGTTGGTCTAGCTCGAGAGCGATGACCTGGCCAGCCTGCTGTGCCAGATGCCGAGTGAGGGTTCCCAATCCCGCGCCGACCTCAATGACGACGTCTTGCTCACTCAGGTCAGCTGCATCGATGATGCGGCGCACAACACCTTCGCTGATCAGGAAGTTCTGCCCCAGGCCCCTGAGTGGCTTGATGTCGAACTGCCTGAGCAGGCGCCCCGCTGAGGAGGCGGTGAACTCGGCGCCATTCACCTCGATCACCTCTCCCGGGGATAGGAGGGAAGAATCCAACGAATCTTGTCTTCGGGCGGCACCGGTGTCAGCAGGTAGACGTCGACCCAGTGGTAGAAGCCGCGCGGCAGGTTGTCCTCGTCGAAACACAGATCCACGTGTCTACCCTGCACGCCGAGGTCCCCAGCAAGACCGACGCCATATCCAGGCACGAACATCCATGTGCCAAGGGAGATGACGTTCCTATCGACCGCAATGATGCCCTTGCGCGCGGGCAGCCCCATGTAGGTCCTACCGTACCACGGTGCATCGCGCGGCGTACCGGCGGTGGAAGCTGAGTATGCTGTGGCCAGTGCCCTGAACTTCCTCCAGTAGGTCTTGGTGCCCTCCGCAGTCTGGACCTCCCGGATGATGATCTTGGTCCCGTAGGCGATGGTCTCCGTCGTAGGTGGAGTCTCTACCCATTCCTCCTCTGTCACCCGTTCGGTCTCCTCGCCGTTCTCGAAGACAATGCGCACCAGGCGCCTCTTTTGACCTGCACTGCCGGTTTGATCCAGCCGCTGTCTGTCCAACTCCAGTTCGGCATCGGGGTGCCAGGCTGTCTCGAAGGGAATAGGCTCTTCTTCCAGCACCACCTGTTCCTGCACCCTGATGACCTGAACGGTCATATTGTCGTAAACCTCAGTCTGGGTGTCGGGGATGGTGTAGTCCCTGTTTACGAGTTCAATAAGCTCCTGGTCCAGTACTTGCGATACAGTGTCGCCGTGGCTGCGGGTCTTGATGCGCCGTCCGTCGGCCAGGATGACTACGGGTTTCGAGCGCTGGATGTAGACCTGCATGCCGGCTGAGACTTGTGCTCCCAAGGAAGGGGTCACACCGTCGCCCAAGTAGAGGACTATACCTTCGTCGAAGAGGGCCTGCCCCACTGTGGAGGCGGTGGTCAGTAGGGAAACCGGGACCGCCCCATCGCGAACGGTCATGGGTACGGCGCGGAGGATCTCTATCCTCAGGGGGGGATGGCGCCAGAGCGCAGCGGCATCTGTGCCTCTCGCGCCGAGGGGAGCGCTTGCCGGCAAAGGTGCGTCTGGATCGACCACTTCGCCCTCTACCATGACGCGATCGTGGCGCCCAAAGATGATTCCCGCCTCCCGAAGGAAATCAGCCACAGTCTGCGCGTGGGTAAGCAGTTGGAGTCTGCGTCCATCTGCCTGCAGTGTGATGGGCAGGGCCTTGTGTATCACTATCGACCCGGCATCGGCCAGCGTAGTGTCGAGGGGCGACATCACGATGTCCTCAGGAGCGAGGGGGATGGCCAGTTCTTCCAGCAGGGCGCCGACGCTCGTCTGGTGTGTGCGCGCCGTGAAGGGCTGATCGTTGATGACCAGTTCGACTACCCTCTGTGTGGACAGGTATCCCAGGATCATACCGTTTCCCATCACAAAGACCAGCACTACGGACGCTAGCCCGGCCCGCGATAGGAGACCTGATGGGGGGATAGGCCTCTTGGCAATTCTCCCCCCATGTTGTTGGGTCAATGTGGTGCTAGAGGACATCGGTGCAATGCATAGACATCTTCCGGAAACCAGCCACCAAAAAGGGGGCGAGTACCTGAGCCCGTCCCCTTTCCCGAATATGGTGAGGCGGTCGTGCAACCTCCTTCGACTCAAGCCTCCCGACTTGCCGGAGCCAGTTAGCTCCAACCAGGTGACCCTGCGGCGCCCAGAAGTGACTATTTACCGCTGCTTCCTTCCGGACCTGACGGGGTTCATAGGCTTCTGCCGCGCAGGACCCGGCCTTCTACGCCACTTTTCCCCGGCAGTCTCGAGAGACTCAGAACCTCAAGAAGGCTTTCGATCCCGCTAAAGCGGATTGCGGGTACAGGGCACCGCTAGCTCCCCATCTAGCACGACCGCACACATTACAGCTTGAGGTACTCAGACGATCAAGGCGGAGAGGGCGGGATTTGAACCCGCGAGGCTTATCGCCTACACGATTTCCAATCGTGCGCACTAGGCCGGACTATGCGACCTCTCCACTCATACTCATTATAGCATCTAAGCCTGGCCCCTTCAAGCGCTCGGAGACCTCACACGCCGAGGGGCCAGTCCTGCACCCTTGGCCGAAAGCGTGCCCCTGCCACTGATTTCGTCGGCGCTGGCTGTAGACGCCAGCGGCACGACCAGTACGAGCAGCATGGCTATCACGACAACACTTCTCTTCGTCACCTCGGTACCTTCCTTGCCTCTCAGCGTTTCCACGCAGTACCTGGTAGCTCTTCCCAGGTCCATGTTTAGTATGTCTCGCGCACGTTGCGGGACGTTCACGTGGCTGTAAGGGCTCCGCAAAAGAAGAAAGGTGGATAGCAGATCCACCCTTTCACTCTCCCAGGCGGGAGGTGATGCTGCTACTCTTTCTGCTTGGCTACCTCTTCCTCCGTCAGGCTTCTGCGCAGGACCTTGCCTACCATGGTCTTGGGCAGCGAGTCGCGGAACTCGATGTAGTAGGGAATCTTGTACTTGGCCAGCTTGTCTCTGCAGAAGTCTCTGATTTCATCTGCGGTGGCTGTCGCTCCTGGCTCCAGCACGACCCACGCTTTCACAGTCTCTCCCCGCTTCGGGTCTGGAATGCCGGCCACCACCGCCTCCATGATCTGGGGATGCTCGTAAAGCACATCTTCGACCTCGCTAGGGTAGATGTTCAGGCCGCTAGCGATGATCATGTCCTTCTTGCGATCGACGATGTAGAAGTACCCCTTCTTGTCCATAAGGGCGATGTCGCCGGTATAGAGCCATCCCTCGCGCAGGGCGATCGCCGTCTCCTCCGGCATGTTCCAGTACTCCTTCATGACGTTCGGTGACCGGATGACTAGCTCCCCGACTTCCCCGACCGGCAGTTCTTTTGCACCGGTCTCCAAATCAACTATCTTGGTCTCTACGTCGGGCAGGGGCAGGCCGATGCTACCTTCCACGTTGACGCCGTATATGGGATTGCAGTGGGTGGCCGTGGGAGCCTCGGTGAGGCCGTAACCCTCGACGAGCTTACCGCCGGTCAATTCCTCGAACGTCTGCTTCACCGCCATGGGCAATGGTGCCGACCCGCTAATGCACGCTCGAATGGACTTGACGTCGTACTTGTCGATGTTGGGGTGGTGATTGATAGCGCGGTACATAGTGGGTACGCCCATGAAGAGTGTCGGCCTGTATTTGTTGATCGCTTTCAAGAGCGTCTCCATGTCCCGGGGGTTGGTGACCAAGACCATGGCCGCAGCGATGGACATGGACCAGGCCATAACGGCAACCATACCGAAGACGTGGAAGAAGGGAATGGCGGCCAGGTGGATCTCCTCCGGGATCTTGACATCGGGCAAGAAGGCGCTCGCTTGGAGCGCGTTTGCCACCAGGTTTCGATGGAGTATCACCGCGGCCTTGGGAACGCCGGTTGTGCCACCGGTGTACTGGAAGAGGGCCATGTCATCCGGGCTGACATCCACGTTTGGACTTCGGGAAGGATACTTCGCCAGCAGGTCCTCAAACCATAGGTCGCCACCGGCAAGCTCGACCCGGTGTCCTTCTTTCCTCTCCCTCAGCAGCCCGAAGAGGAGCTTGTCGATCCCTGCAAGGTGCTCCTTGATGTTGGAGACTATGACCTTCTTGACCTTGGTCTCGAACTGAACTTGCTTGACCATAGGGTAGAAGAGGCTGAGGACGATGACAGTTCCCGCCTCGGAGTCCTCGAGCTGGTGCTGAACCTCTCGGGCTGAGTAGAGCGGACTGATCGCCATCACAACCCCTCCGGCTTTCAAGATGGCTGCGTAGGCGATGACGAACTGTGGACAGTTGGGCATGTAGAGGCCCACTCGATCGCCCTTCTTCACCCCCATGTCGACAAGGGCGTTGGCCAGGCTGTTGGCCAGCTTGTCAAGTTCGCTGTATGATAGCTTGGTGTCCCCAAACTTGCCTGGAAAGACGGTGGCGATGCTGTCTGGATACTTGCGGGCTGATTCCTCGAGAAACCAATGGAGAGGTACGTCCGGGTAGTCCAGGGTTTGGGGGACGCCTTCGTCGTAGAACTTCAGCCAGGGCTTCTCCATCTCTGTCCTCCTTGCGCAGGCTCTGTGGGCCCTTTCCCTTTGGTTTCCATGAGGCACACCGTCAAGGCGAGGATTGCCCCGGGAAACGGGCCAAGAAGACCGAGGTGCGTCATTGTGCGTCGGTCGGCGTTGTCTGTCAACCCCAGAGACCGGGACTGCTTACACGAACTGAACCGTGGAGGAAAAGAAGAGTGCGGGCGGGATTAGGACCCGCCCGCACTCAGGGGCTGAAGGCTAAGAGCGAGACTTGCGGCGCCATCTCAAGCGCGCATAGCCTGCCATACCGGCCAGACCGCCGGCGAGGAGGAGGGCGGAGCTAGGCTCAGGGACAAACTCCTCCTCAACCTGGACGCAGGGTACTATCTCCACAATAGCGGGGTGGCGGTCCTCCACCGATGCACCGTCGACGATCACGCCCTTGGCGATGGCCCTATTCTCGAGGGGGTTGGGCTCCCCACCGGTTACAGTGTACCGGCAGGTGTAGATCCAGACCTCGTCAGGATCCAGAAGGCTGTCGAGGTTCTCGTCACCAGACGGGCCCTGGATCGGGCTGCAAGTGTCGTCGGAGACGGTTACGTTGGCCAGAGGTTGGTCTCCCAGTGCAGTGACTTCGTACCGGTAGATGAGGGTCTGACCAGGACAGACGTGTTCCAGATTGACTGTCTTCAGAATCTGGATGCCGCCCTCGGGAGGTTCAGCGCAGTGGACAACCGCGACGTGATCGTCGTCCACCCTCACCCCGTCGTAGTTGCCCTTGGCCAGTACTGTGTTGACCACGCATTCACCGGGTCTGCCAGGGCCATCGTAGAGGAATTCGCAGGTGTAGAGCCAGGTCTCGCCAGGATCCAGCTCGCCATTGGGCGGGCTGTTGTCTCCGCTCTTGAACTGCACACCATCGCACTTATCGTCGGTAACGGTGACATTAGTGAGCGGGATTTGACCAGGGTTGGTCACCTGATACTCGTAGTGCAGGGTAGCGGGTGGGGTTATGTTGACCTCGAGGGCAGACTTCTCCACCTTGATATCGGCCTCCGGAGTGCAGAGGATGTCCAGGAGTATCGCTCGATCGGCGACCGCCGAGGTCTGCGACTCGTCGTCATCAAAGACCTGCACGTGGACGTTGAGGTTGGTGTAGTTGCCTGGAGCCAGGGAGGCTGAGGCCTCGAATCCGATGTACGTGCCGTTCACTTGCGCCAGGCCGTTGGCCTCCATTATCCAGGCGAAGTCCGGAGGGGTCCCGTTGTTGCCGGAGTTGCCGTCAACGAGCTTAGTTGCATTGCCTAGCTTGACAAACGCGTCGTCAGCCTGGGGCAACACAGTGACGCCGTCTACGGCCAGGACGAGGACGTACAGGGTCTGCGTCGCGCAGTCATAGCGCACATAGAGCTTTGACTCGACCTTCTTGTTGGGGTCGCCGGCGCGATACATGTCGGCGAAGAAGTCGTTGGTCAGGTCCCACTCGGCGTAGTTGCCATCGACGGTTGCGCTGCCGTAGGTGGGTTCTGGTGGGATGGCGCCGTACGCTGGCAGAATGCTCATCACCGATGCCAGCAGCAGAGTGAGTGCCGCAATTGCGGCGAGGACGGGTCGAAGCGTGCTCCTAATCGATACCCTTGCTCTCATCATCAAGTACCTCCTTGTTCGGCGGGCCAGCGGGCACTCATAGACCGCCGACATAATTGCCCTGGGCCGTGCGGGGTGCGGCCCGGGCGGGGACTTTAGATGCCAACCTTCGCAGAGCGAGGCTCCTATAGAGAGCGTCGGCTCGGGTTCCGACTTCCGAGGAAGAGGCCCAAAGTATCTGTTTTTTGTTCCTCTGCGTCAATGATACAGCAAATGGTGCCTGTTGTCAAGTGCAACCGGTGGTCATTGCTGATCCCCTCATGCGGGCGAGTCCGAGGCCTTGTCTCCGACCTACACGTGGAGAGGTTGACAGGCGCCTGGTCAGCATCGTGGACCGCAGCATCGACACAGCTCGCAGGATGGCATAGAATTGCATGGTCGCAGTCCGACGCCATGATTGAAGGTAGGCCCAGCCATGTCGAACTCCCATCCTGTAGTCAAGTTGGCTCGGGAAACGATAGAGGGCTACGTGCGCGGGCGGCAGGTTGCTGACGCACCAGCCGAAGGCGAGTTGACGCCGGAGATGAAGCAGCAGGGTGGTGTCTTCGTCTCCATCAAGAAGAAGGGGCAGCTGAGGGGGTGTATCGGCACCATCGAGCCTCGGCAGGCAAACGTGGCCGGGGAGATGAAGGCTAAGAGCGAGGCTTGCGGCGCCATCTCAAGCGCGCGTATCCTGCCATACCGGCCAGACCGCCGGCGAAGAGGAGGGCGGTGCTGGGATCAGGGACAAACTCCTCCACGGCCAGAGCGCAGGGTACTATCTCCACAGTAGCGGGGTGACGGTCCTCCACCGGTGCACAGTCGACTATCTGGCCCTTGGCGATGGCCCTGTTCTCAAGGGGGTCAGCACCACCAATCAGAAACGGCGTGAAGCTCGACTCTGAGTCAACGAAGTTCTGGTAGACAACGTTGAGAACCCTGCCTGCAAGATCGAGTATCGTGTCAATCTGCGTTCTTCCAATGCCGGGAAGAGGATTCTCGTGCGGCTTGATGGTTGTATTGAGGTCGTTATGCCCCACTCGCTTGTGTCTGTATCGGCGAACTGGGTCACGTGCCTCCAAGAAATCGTCTGGCAATTCGCTTAGACCATCAAAGCCATGACACTTCTTGGCAAGAGTCTGGAGTGACAGGTTGGGTTTCCCGGCAGTCTTGACCGGATCACTCAGACGGCAAATGGACATCGTCATATCGCTTCGAAGTGATTCTTCG
The DNA here is from genome assembly GCA_030603665.1 of Chloroflexota bacterium. GTDB lineage: Bacteria > Chloroflexota > Anaerolineae > UBA7937 > B3-Chlor > JAUVXJ01. Next base: position 19,500 of record JAUVXJ010000027.1, read on the forward strand.
ATGATGTTGAACGAGCCTAAGGCAAGCTCAGATAGCAAAGCCGCATGTTCTTCACTACTGTACAATTCGAGATAGAAGTGCCACTTGTTATGGAGCGCTGCTACGTCCTGACATAGCCACATGAAGATCTCGCGAGCGTCCTCGGGCACAAGCGAGTTGTAGCCAAAAGCCTTGTCGTACATTCTGCAACCCCAGAGCGGCCCAACAGTTTGCGTCAGGTGCGGGCCGAGAGAATCCGGAGCCTTCGCAGGCAGGACCAGCTGAAACAACCTGGATCTTCTCTGACCAAGTGCGCCAGTCTCGCCCGTCACCTGCACGCTGAGTTAGGCGGCTTCTGGCTGTCTCAGACACTCTTGTAGATGGCGCAGAGCCGCTCGACCTTCTGGTGAATTGTGACCAACGAAAGTCACAGGGTTTTATGTGCCCGACTCGACCTCTAGCGGTATCATTCGTGTGATACACTCCACTCCCGGACACCGTTCCTTTGTGAGGTTAACGAGCCTTTCCAGCTCATTGCGGGAGGCCCCGGCAGCGACCACGGTGAACTTTACCTTTTCCATGATGTTGTCACCGGAGAGCCCCATCTGTTTCCGCAAGTCCATCCAACTCTCCGCACTCACCTCGAGCTTGGTAAGCCGTACACCTTCACTGGTTGCTGCTGCTGCAAATGTGGATGCGAAGCAAGCCGCCAGTCCGTAGAGGCAATACTGTACTGGATCCGGGCTGGTGCCCCAACCCCCAGCAAAAGGTGGTAGTTCTGCGTTGAGCACCACGTTTCCCTTGGCATATTCAATCGTGGAAACGAACTGCGGCTTGCCCTCCTGGAACAACCAGGAGCCAGTGACGCGTTTCTCTTTCTTGGCTTGGGCTGGGTCTTCTTGTATCGTCGAGACAAACCCTTCCATTTCTTGCACGTTCACATTGTTCATTCTCAACCTCCTCAGCAAATCGGGAGCAGCCGTTCCGAACCGCTCGTGGCTACCAATAGGCACGGACGACAACTGATCATGCCATTCGTTCCGTATACCTCCTTTCTCTACCCCGTCCACGATGAGTGTATCCGATGCCACACAAGTGGGAGGACTTGGCACACAGAACAGCAAACTGCTGAATAGCGACCCCACCTCCTTCTCCTGAACCCATCACGACTCACCGTTGAAAACAGGGAGCACAATATGGGTGTAGACCAAGCAGCCGACACATAGGTTGAAAATCGACTCGAGCGACGCAAAACCCATAAGGAGCAGACCTACGACCAAACTGCTTGTTGGGTGGATGTAGTAGAGCACGACCCCAGCAAGAGCGAAGAGAAACCCTACCCGTGCAGCGAATACCTTGGGGGCTTTGTCAATCTTCACCTCTGGCCATTCGAAGATCCGGACAACTTGCGAAGCCAACCAGCCAAAGGGACTGTGCTTCAGATTGGTGAAGGCTCGAATGAAATAGTCAATTGCTATCGCTATGACAAAGTAGATCATGCCCGTGTAGGCGTACAGCCCAATCATGGTGGCCATCATGAACGCAGTGAGTCGCGCCGTGGTTTCATCAATGCGCAAAGAGGACACAGGACAAATAAGCCCTTTCATAGCAACCTCCACAGGCATGGATTACTGAACTCTGTCCCGCAAGAGGAACACTCGCGCTGAGTTACTCCTTGTATGGCGGGCTAGCGGGCGGTCATTGACCGCCGACGTGATTCCCCTGGGCCGTGCCGGGTGCGGCCCCGGCGGGGACTTCCCACCATGACCTTCGCAGTACGAAACTCCAACGGAGAGCGTCAGCTCGGGCTCCGACAGGGGCCCAACTGTCTATCTGCAACTCCTACGACACCATGATATGGTGAATGGCGCATATTGTCAAGGGCAACCATTGTCTATTCTACATGCCTTGCAGCATTAAGACCTGAGGTTTTGTCGCAGACCGACATTCGGGGGGGGTGCGGTGCGATTGGTGAACAGGGCGAAGCGCAACATTGACACAGCTTGCAGGACGGCATAGAATTGCAGGGTGGTAGTCCGACGCCATGATTGAAGGTAGGCCCAGCCATGTCGAACCCCCATCCTCTAGTCAAGTTGGCCCGGGAAACGATCGAAGGCTCCGTGCGCGGGAGGCAGGTTCCTGACGCACCACCCGAGGCTGAGTTGACGCCGGAGATGAAGCAGACAGGTGGTGTCTTTGTCTCCATCAAGAAGAAGGGGCAGCTGCGGGGTTGCATCGGCACCATTGAGCCCCGGCAGGCAAACGTGGCCGAGGAGGTGATCCAGAATGCGATCTCCGCCGCCACTCGAGACCCCCGGTTTTCCCCCGTTGATGCTGGGGAATTGAGCGATCTGGAGATCTCCGTAGACGTACTGACCGCTCCCGAACCCATCGACAGCCTGGACCAGCTGGACCCCAAGCGGTACGGACTCATTGTGCAGTCCTTGTCGAATCCACTGAAGAGGGGCCTGCTCCTGCCCGATTTGCCCAGTATCAGGACGGCAGAAGAGCAGTTCCACCATACGAAGGTGTACAAAGCGGGGATAGCGGACGACGAGCCTATTCAGATGTATCGCTTCGAGGTCGTTCGATACGAATAGGTTGCCGGTGGTGGTCCGTCTCCTAAACAGGACGGCCACGAACCCGCAAGCGCGTCTTGAGTGTCTACCTGTAGAAATGGCTGGGCCTTGGGCGGCCTTGCCTCATCCCCACTGACCGCAGGCGGAGAACACTGCCATTATAGGCAGGCAGCAGCAGGCGAAGAGGGCGATCAGGATCACGACGCTCAGGCAGAAGGACAGGCAATTACTCATCTTCCCCTTCCTCGTTTGTGGACGCGTGGTCCCCTTGCACGGGATAGCAACCGTCAGGACCGGGCACCCTCGGCCTCGCACGCGTGGCGCTGTTAATCGCCACTGACCTCAAGAGCCAGACACTCCTGCTCCTCGTACCGGGCGAACATCTGGCCCCAGGGAGTGGTCTCTCTCCAGCGCTGGTAGATCTTACGCTCCTTCAGCGGCCAGTGGATGTAGTCGTGGTTGATCTCCGAGACCATGATGGGGATCTTCACCAGAGGAGTGCGGAAAACGAGCCTCTGGAGCACCCTGGTGGGACCGTACCATCCCAGCCATCCCAGGAACTTGTGGAATGAACGCCCCACCTCGAAGTGCCAGTTCTCGCCGCTGACATCGTCGCCCACGACCTCTATCTCCCTGACGTCCCCCACGCCCAGGCCCTTCTCATGGGCCAGGCGGATGTAGTCGATAGAAAAGGGATCGAAACCCATCAGCTTGGCCGCTACGGCGTCGATGGCCACCTGGTCGGCGCTGGCCAGGATGACGTTCTTGACCTCGGGTGTCATCGTCCGTGGCCCCGGTCCGTTCCCAGCGGTCGTCCCGTCCATGACCGCGAATATGCCGGGGTGAATCTCCTTCTGGATGGTGAGCAGGTCCACCAGGGTCTGGTGGATCCAACTATGGGTGTAGTGGCGGTAGGTGTGCAAGAGTCCGCCGAAGGCGTTCTTCATGGCCCCGGTGGTGGTGGTGTAGATGTGGCATTTGACGGTGGGCAGGTGCACGATGTTCTTGCCGAAGAGGTAATCGGGGATGTGGATGCCGTCAGGGTAGATATCGTGGAGCACCAGCATCTCGCCCTGGGGCTCGTAGGGCACCCAGGTCATGTCCTCTTCCTTGAAGTTGTAGAGGACAGGGATGCAGTAGCGACGGAAGATTGGGGAGAAGAGGCACAAGTCCTCACCTTTGAAGGCGTTGATGACCACCGTCTCGTTCTGCACGCAAGAGAGATCGGTGTATCCTGCCTTGCGCAGGGCCATGATGGTGCCCTCCAGCTGCCAGGGGGTGGTATTGGCGCTGGGGAAGGGGTAGTGCCAGGAGATGTTGTCCTTCAGAATCGTCGCGGCCTTGGGATCGAGGGCGTCTTGCACCCCAGCCAGGCCCGTCAGGCGTTCGTAGTCTTCGAGGACGGTCTCTGGCTGCGTGTACAACACTGCGACCTTTGAGCGAGTTGTCATCATACTCGTTTGCCCCTTGTTTAGACTTGGCTCCTAATCAATACTACCAACTCGCTCGGAGCAGGGCAAGACGGACCTGCTGGGTAGGATTGGGGCGGCGGAGCGCTGAGACAGCACATCAAGCCCTTCTCACGTGGGCGGTAGCTACTGCGCGTACTGCAGGGCGTGGGCCTCACAGAGCCAGAGATAGTGTCCCTCAGGAGTCAGCACTTTCCTCAGGCCACCCCAGTTCTGCTGTGGGTCCTTCTCGTCGAGCGTTAGGCGCAATGCACGCAGAGCTGCCCCCTCCGCCCGCTGGGCCTCAACGCCATCTGTTGCCTGATGCACGGTCTTTGCGAGCCGGAGCCCAGTGTCCTCGTGCAACTCTGGCAACGCTAGAACCAGCTGGTTGATCAGATCAAGGTCGTTCTTGATGATCTCCCTGTAGTCTGGCAAAGCAACGCCTAGAACCGGGCTGATCAGCGGCGTAGCGAACTTGAGCACGGACGCCAATCGCTGGATGTATGGAGCCGTGGCAACAATCCACTCCGCCGGTTCGTCAAGCTGATAGAGTCCATGCTGCTCAGTGGGGTGCCACTGACCGGGCGCCTGGCAGTAGAGCTGCAAGTCCACCTTGCGACCAGCGATGGCTTTGCGCCAATCGCTGGTCTCCCGCGGCCGCAGGGCGAAGACGTTTGGGCAATAGCTCTCGGGCCTGGACTGCTCAAGTCGGAAGAGCTTGGTGAACTCACGTTGCGCCAGTTCGCGCAGGTCTCCCAGCTCACGGAGCACTGCACCGAGTTTCTCTTCTTGGCCCAGGAGGATGGAGTGCTCCAATTCGCCCAACCGGGACAGCAGCATATCTTGGGTCGGTTCGCTCCAGTGCAGCCCGAACAGCAGCCGAACTGCGGATACGTCCTCCATGGTCTCCGGACACTCGATGTTCGGCTTCTTCTGTACGCGCTTCACCAGTTGATCGTAGTCAAACTGATGAGGGCAGCGCGCGCCGTTGTGCCCCGGGCACGGTACCTTGCAGTCAACGCGAAGCCCCGGAAACCGGTTGAGGGTCAACTCGATGCCGTCCTTCAGAAGCGCAAAGAAGTTGTATGGGCTGGGGCCCCGGACCGCCAATTGAAGATACCGCTCGTGGGGAAAGGTCCGCACCAAGGCCAGGTGCTCGCGCCCTGGCCCGTCGCTGAAGAGGGCTCCCTGCCGCCAGTGGGTATGGGTGGTGAAACGGTGAGAGTGGGCCATGAACCACGTTGGAATGCCGGCCGGTATGGTGGCCAGGTAGAATTCGACGGCGATTTCATTGCACGGATCACGCTCTGTGATGGCCTGCCACGCTGTGCCGTAGTCAGGGGGGTCGAGGGGCAGGCGCTCCACCACCAGGCTGATCTCGCGGTCCTCCAGAGTCCTGTACGAGAGGTCGAAACGCTCCATGAGGTTCAAGAAGTGGTCTCTCATCGCAGGGTCGATCTCGGACCACAGTTCATCCATGTGCGCCCGCGTGAAGATGCCGTTGGAACCGATCACTTCTTCGCTTTCCAACACCCTGCTGATGTACGCGCTCACCCACTGCGGCTCGAGGATGACGACGTCATTCAGTTCGTCTTCCTGCTGGAAGTAGAGGATGTCCCCCAGTTCGTGGAGCCATTGCGCCAAGATCGCCTGCTCGTCAGTTCCAATGTTGTGTTCAAGCAGGATGTCGCGCAGATGGGAGGGCGTGATGTGTCTCTCGGCCGTGGCCCGGACCGCCTCTGCGGCCGTGAGCCATGTTGCGGGCCAAGGCTCACCCATTAGTGGTAAGTCGGCTGCGGCTGTGGCAACCTCGTCTCGCAGCTCTTCGATACCGCGGCCCTGCAGGTTGCTGACTTCGCACCGGCCGATGATCTGCGGGTAGGTACGCACAAGATCTGAGAAGGGCAGGTCGGCGTCTCGCTCGTCGATGTGAGTGGCCACGAGCAAGACAGGGGACTCTGGGGCCAATGCGTGGATCGTATCCAGCCAATGGTACAGCTTCCCCTGCTCGTACCCATGTCGGGCATTCCACACCAGTAGAAACAACGACCGATTCGTGAGGAAGAACTGGTGCGTCGCATGATAGATCTGCTGGCCCCCGAAATCCCACGCGTTGAGTTGCATGGTGACCTGTGGTTCTGTCGGGTGCGGCATCTCCAACTCGCGAATCTCAATGCCATGAGTGGTGGATAGGTGGGCGTCGAATTCCTCGCCTAGCAGGGCTCGCACCAGTGACGTCTTCCCTACTCCCCCCTCCCCAACCAACAGAAGCTTGGACACCCACTGCTGAACGCTGGACTCGAGTCTTTCCCGCAGGTACGTCAGAACCGCAGAGGCGCCCTGTTGAGTGATCTCGGGTGGTGGGGACGACAGCGGGTTGCCTTCCAGCTCAAGGTTCGCGAGGCTGGTGAGCTGAGCTATTTCGGGGGGCAGGGTGGTGAGCTGGTTGCCCATCAGGTCAAGCTTCTGAAGGTTGGCGAGTTGCGCTATTTCGGGGGGCAGGGTGGTGAGCTGGTTGTGCGACAGGTCAAGGCTCTGAAGGTTGGTGAGTTGGGCCAATTCGGGGGGCAGTGTGGTGAGTTCGTTGCCCCACAGGTCAAGGTTCTGAAGGTTGGTGAGTTGGGCTAATTCGGGGGGCAGGGTGGTGAGTTCGTTGCCCCACAGGTCAAGCTTCTGAAGGTTGGTGAGTTGGGCTAATTGGGGAGGCAGGGTGGTGAGCTGGTTGCGCGACAGGTCAAGGTTCTGAAGGTTGGCGAGTTGCGCTAATTCGGGGGGCAGGGTGGTGAGCTGGTTCTCCGACAGGTCAAGAGTGGTGGCACCTTTCTCAAGAGCCCGTCTGATGATTCGCTGAATGTCCTCGCTCGACATCGGCGATGCCCCTGTGGTCTTCGTGGCGGAAGTCGGCGCTCCCGTAGTAGACGGTCAGGCCAGCGTGCCGTGCGCGGTTGCTGGGATTGTAGCATGATGATTGCGCTCTGGCAAATGGAGGTGCTACGCTCTTGGGTGCGCCCGCCAAGGCCATTGGCCAGCAAGGCACTTAGCCAATCTGGCCCCCATGGTGGAGGTCATACATGGGAGATTCTTGTGCAAGGGTAGGGATCGAGAGGGACCAAGCCTGGTGCCCGTACCCCGCGGGCCCGCTGCTGGTTTTGGCTCCAGCTCTTATGGGCGCGCTGGAGTGGAGCCTACAATCGGCTCGTGGTGAGGGGGCATCAGCCCTTGCGCTGCCGCTCCTAGGTGTGGGTTGTGCGAATCCTCGAGCACCGTTCTGGTCAGCGGGCTGACCCACTTGCTGGAGTCGCTCTGCGAGCCCTGACAGACCATCGGCCCTCGTGCAGACAAAGATGCCGGGCGAAGCACCCGGCATCTGATTGTAAGCTTGAATCTAGTTCGGCTGGCTGTTGGACTCGCGGGTCAGATCGAAAAGGCCTGCCCTGATCACTCGCAAACGGCTCTGTCGAACCCGTCGCCCAGGGCCGCTTTCAGCACCTCATCCATGGTGTCCACCAGGATGAAGTCCATCTTCTCGCGTACCTCCTCGGGCAGGTCGTCCAGGTCCTTCTCGTTGTGGCGCGGCAGGATGACGGTCTTCAACCCCACCCGGGCGGCGGCCAGCAGCTTCTG
>JAUVXJ010000015.1 GCA_030603665.1 Chloroflexota bacterium
GTTCCCGTCCAATCTACCGTTGTCCGTAGTCACCGTGAACGGCGCCGGACCGCGCAGGTCCCCAGGACCTTTGCCCAGATAGACCGCTGTTGGATTGCCTGAGAACTGAAAACTCACCACCGTCGGCTGACCCACGCTCACGGGGTCCACCGTGGCGCTGTCGGTGATCTTGGCGATCCAGGGCGTGAAGTCCACCGCGATGCTGTCCACCAGATCTTCGCAGATGGGGTCACATCCCGCCGCCTCCGGACCACCAGGGCAGCCCCACCAGTTGCCTTCCAGGTTGATGCCGCCGTCCCCGCGCAACTTGCGATCACCCTCGATGAGGACCCCGCACTCGTTTCCGCAGATGATGCTCCCGTTCACCAGTATGGATTCGGCCTCCCACATATCATCCAGGTCCACCCCAGCTCCGTTGTCGCGAGCGATGCAGTCTTGGATGGACAGTGTCCCCAAAATCCCCTCGGGATCGAAGCCCGATTCCTCGTTGCCGTTGGATGTGCAGTTCTTGATGGTCACGCCCCCACCATCCAAGTCCACTCCCAGCGAGGCGTCGAGGCCCCTACCTCTCACAAGCACTCCGTCATATCCATTGCCGTTGGTTGTGCAGCCGGTGATGGTCACCGAATCGGGGTTGGCCACGCCGGCAGGGCCAACCTCCTGGCCTCCGAAACGCAAGGGCTCTACCACTATCCCCTCCCCCTCGTTGCCATTGGCGGTGCAGTCTTCGATCGTGACCTTGCCGCCAGCGCCACGCACGGCGATGCCCCACGGCCGGCACTCTATCGATCCTTCAATGGCCGCGAATTCGCAGCGGTTCTCATTGGACGTGCAGCCGGTGATGGTCACGTCGCCCAGGGTCTGCCACACGTGGATGCCCGCCCCATTGTTGCCGTTGGTGGTGCAATCGGTGATGGTCACGTCTCCCTCGGCCCGGACCTCGATGCCATCCTCTCCAGTATTGCTGGCATCCACGTTCCGAATCACCACATCCCGGGTCAAGGCGGGGCCAAGTCCCCCCTGCGCCCCGGCAGGCGCGGGGGGCAAGCCGCCACCCACCCGCAGGTCTATGGCACTATACAGCGAACGGAGCACGAAACCGTCGATGGTCACGTCTCCATCGAACGGAGGATTCCCCGTGTAGATCTCGGGATTGTCACCCGGATTATCCACCGTCACCGTGCCCGGCGCGGGGTTACCATTGGCATCCACCGTGATCAGGGTGATGTCTCCCTCTGGGTCCATCTGGCTCAGGTCAACGCCCGCGTTGTAGGTGGCGGGGAAGACGTAGATCGTGTCCCCGGGCTGGGCGGCGTTTACCGCAGCCTGGATACTGGTGTAGCAGGGGTCTTTGTTCTGACAGTCCCTGGCCACGTACTTGTCCACGTACCGCACGCCGCCAGCACCCGCCGCCGGCGCAACACCCACCACCAGGCAGAGAACCAAGGCCATAACGAGCAGGGAACACCACTTTGTGACCACCAACCATTTCCTCATTTTCGTCTTCCCTCCTATGAGTTTGCCCCAACCGCGGGGGCCGCGCAGTACATCCTCCCGGAGGTTTGAAACCTCCGGGAGGTTCGTATCTACCTTCTACGCAGTCGGAGACTTGCGTACCCGGCCAGGCCCATCAGACCGCTGCCCAAGAGCAGCATCGTCCCCTAACTCCGCCACAAAGCCTGCCGCACAATGCGCTCCGATGCCCGTGCGGGATTCAAGAGTACCATTTTCCTATTGACAAGCGACTGGCAACCTCGTAAACTAGACTATGCCTGTTTTCACACTGTTTCACATCGTTTCTGGAGGATAGGCCATGGCTCTGCTCGTTGCGCGGGAGGCGTCAGAGTATCTGCACGTCAGTCTCTTCACCCTGAGCAGGATAGAGAAAGAAGCGCTGCTGGTGCCTTTTCGCACGCCCGGGGGACATAGGAGGTACAGCCTGGAGATGCTCAACGAGTACCTGGAACGTACCAGGTCTCCATCGACGGAGCCTAGGGGGAGAATCCTGGTCGTGGATGATGGCAACGAGCTGGCCAGCTCCTTAGCGCAAACCCTACCGTCGTGTCGATTCATGAGCGCTCGGGACGAACTCCAGGTGGGCATGAAGCTGGCGGAGTTCAATCCCGATCTCGTCCTGGTCAACACAGGAATGAAGAGCATTGACGGTGCGGATCTGTGTCGGCGGCTGAACGGGCAAAGCCAGGACGTCAAGATACTCCCCTTCGACCCACCAAGGCAGGCAGGAACAGGCTCCATGGCGAGTACCATTGACTTGGGGGCCCTTGCTCCGCTACAGGAGCGTATTGCAGCCGCACTGGGACCTGCCCTCTCAGCGATGACGTCGGGACCCTGAGCGGCGCGGCCGCAGCACAATAGGAGATAGACTCCACGGATTGCCGGATGCGTGACGCTCGGCGCCCGAGTACCGCTGAGGAGAGAAGCGCAAGAGTCAGGTCATGGCAGGAGAGAGCATCCTTATCGTAGATGATGACCCCAGGAATGTGGAATTCCTCCGGGATTCCCTCCTGGACCCTGGCGGCTACACCACCCTCTGTGCAACCGATGGAGAAGAAGCCCTGCACCTGGCACTGACCCAAGAGCCGGACCTGATCCTCCTCGATTTGCAGATGCCCAAGATGGATGGACTTGAAGTGCTTGAAGCGCTCAAAAAGGGCGGCAGAGAAGTCCCTACCATTCTCATCACCGCCCACGGCTCTGAGAGTATTGCGGTGCAAGCATTCCGTCTCGGAGTCAGAGACTACTTCCAGAAGCCTTTCAGGGCTACCGAGATCATGCAGGCGGTAGATAGATCGCTGGTGGAGGCACGCCTGAGGAGGGAGAAGGAACGGCTAACCGAAAAAGTCCAACAGATCAATCGGCAGCTGCAACAGAGACTGGAAGAGCTGGGCATCCTGTACAACATCACCAAATCGGTGGCTTCTGTCCTCGATCTGGATAGTCTGCTGCGTCGAATTGTGGAGGCCACCACATTCGTGACCGGCGCTGAGGAGGCATCTCTGTTCTTGGTGGATGAACAGACACAGGAGGTCCACCTGAGGGCCATCCAGGGAAGTGAGGACCGAGAGGTTCGAAGAACCAAGACGGAGGCCGATGACGCTGTCGTCAGACAGGTGGTGACTACCGGCCAGGTGGGTATCATAAAGAACCCCCATCCCGGTGCGATTGAACCGGGCCTTATGACCGTGGCGGTGCCCCTGAAGGTCCGCGAGAAAGCAATTGGGGCCCTGTGCGCTTGCCGGAAGGAGAACTCCGGACCCATCGCAGACAATGATCGTTACCTGCTGTCCGCATTGGCTGACCACGCAGCCATCGCCATCGAGAACGCCCGGCTGTACGAAGCAACTCAGCTGAAACTTGCGCAGCGCAAGGAGTCGGAGGAAGCCATCAGGCAGTTGGCCTACCACGATCCTCTGACAGGCCTGCCCAACCGCATGCTTTTCGACGATCGCCTTGGCGTCGCCCTTGCTCGCGCCCGCCGCTATCAGCAGAGGGTGGCCGTGTTGCTGCTGGATCTGGACCGGTTCAAAGAGGTCAACGACAGCTTGGGACACTCGGTGGGAGACCAGTTGCTGAGAGCCGTTGGCAAGCGATTGGTCGCTTTGCTTCGAGCCAGTGACAGCGTGTGCCGTATGGGTGGCGACGAATTCCTTCTGCTACTTACCGAAATAGAGAGGGTAGAACACGCATCGAGAGCGGCCGAGAGAATCCTGGATATCATAAGAGTACCCATTGGTCTCGACGAACACAGCCTCCACGTCACCACCAGCATAGGCTTCGCCCTCTACCCCGACGATGGGCAGGACGGAGACACTCTGGTAGAGAGAGCAGACGCCGCCATGTATCGTGCCAAGGACGCCGGGCGAGACAACTGGAAGCGCTATGCCATGGATAGCCTAGATGACACATCCCGCCTATCCTAGCCATTCCGATGTCCACACTCGTGTGCGCGGCCGTGGGGGATTCGCTGTCCTCCGCACGCTGGCAGTCGCACACCTAGGGAGCGAGTCCAAGACATATGGCTGACACCAGACCCGAGATACTGATCGTTGATGACGACGCCCACTTCAGGAGGACCTTCACCGATGTTCTGAAGGCGAACGGCTACGAGCCATTGGCCGTCGGCTACGGGGACGCAGCTCTTGAGATAGTTGCGCATCAGATGCCCACGGTTGCAGTCATAGATCTGCGGTTGCCAGACATCTCAGGACTAGAACTGCTCGGGCAGGTCAAGGAGGTGTCCCCGGACACGGAATGCATCGTCCTCACAGGATATGCCTCGCAGCAATCCGCTATCGAGGCGGTGAACCTCGGAGCGTACAGCTACGTGCAGAAGCCCCACGATCCCGAGCAACTGCTCCTCAGCATCCGCAGGGCTAGCGAGAAATGTGCATCCAACAGGGCTTTGCGAGAGTCGGAGGAGAAATACCGCGTTCTGGTAGAGCAATCGCTTCAGGGTATGGTGGTTGCTCAGGGTATCCCGCCTCGCCTTGTGTTTGCCAACAGAGCTATCGGTGAGATTCTGGGACACAGCGTCCAGGAATTGCTCTCCCTATCCACCGAGGAAATCCCGAACCTGATACACCCCGAGGACCGTGGGTTCTTCTTCCAGCGCTATCGCGACCGCCTACAAGGCAAACCTGCACCTCCGGGCTACGAGGTCCGCGGCATGAGGAAGGACAGGTCCGTCTGTTGGCTGGAACTCCACTCCAGCCCCATTGTATATGGTGGCCACCCCGCGGTCCAGGCAGTATTCATAGATGTCAGTGACCGAAAGCAGGCCGAGAGGGAACTCCGAGAGAGCTACGAGACGGCGCAAGAGAGCCTTATGGGCACCGTCAATGCTCTGGCAGCAGCGGTGGAAAAGAGGGACCCCTATACGGCTGGCCACCAACGACGGGTGGCCGAGTTGGCGGCGGCCATCGCTAGAGAACTGAGTCTGCCCGAAGATCGGATCAACGGAGTTCTCATGGCTGGTCTGATCCACGATATCGGTAAGATCTTCATTCCGACGGAGATTCTCAGCAAACCCAGCAAGCTCAGCGAGATCGAAATGATGATGATTCGAACACACTCCCAGGCTGGGTACGACGTGTTGAGCACCGTGGACTTCCCTTGGCCTGTTGCCGAGATGGTACTCCAGCATCACGAAAGCATGACTGGCTCAGGGTATCCCCGCGGCTTGTCGGGTGAGGAAATCCTACAGGACGTCCCGATCCTATCCGTCGCGGATGCGGCCGACGCCATGGCTTCCCGTCGCCCTTACCGAGCAGCGCACTCCACCGAGAGAACCCTCGAGGAGGTTACGCAGAGCAGGGGTACTCTCTACGACCACGACGCGGTGGATGCTGTGCTGAAACTTGTTACGCAAGACGGATACAAGCTTGGCAGCGGATGAGGGCCAGATGCTAGGCATCCCACTCCGCGACCTTACACGAACGGAACCACAGGAGAGCGGCTGGCAAGCCACCTCCCTCCCGGGGGCCGAGCCTGCCGCAAGCGGGGTGATGAGCCCGCCCCATTAGTGTAAGGCTCTGTTCTCCTGAAGGATGCGGCTACGGTTGCCGATGTGATCGTGCCGGGCGTCACACCGCCGCTGCCAGTTCGTGGGGGCGGGCTTGACATCCCTGCCCACACCGACGTTACTGTACGTGTTGTGGATGGCGGCGACGCTGATCTCGCCACATGTCTGAACAAATAGAAAGGTCGCGACACACACTGGCGCCACGCTGCACCCGATCGCGCTGAACCACACAGAGGAAATGACACAAGATGAGCAACCAGCGCCAGAGGCAGCCCCGACCCGAGGCTGCCTCACAAACTCCACAACGCGAGCGCGACCAGTTCGGAGCAGCGATGGATCAAACGGACCAGGAGATGAGGGACAGGTCACGTACTCAAGAGCGCGCCGTGGCTCTGAGCAGAACGACTGCCAGAGTCCATAGCTTGCTCAATCCTGACCGAGTTCTGGAAACCATAGGCACCGAGCTGAGGGATCAGGGGCTCATGTGCTACTTCGGCCTTCTGGACGACGGGACTGACGAACTCGTCTTGGGACACACAAACCTCAGTTCGAAGACTCTAGAAGCAACGGAGGCGATAGTTGGGATGCCGGTTGCGGACATCCGGCTGCCGGCGGATGCGTCCACGCACCTCTCGGCAGTGCTCCGGGACGGTGAGACCATCTTCGAGAAGGGAGTTGAGCTCCGCATCCGGGAAGTGGTTCCGGCACCCATGAAGGGCATTGCCTTTCAACTCGCTGAACTCCTGCAAGCGCGTCAGGCCATCGCAGCGCCCCTCGTTGCTGGCTCCGATACTCTCGGTATCCTGGCTGTATGGTCGGAGCATCTTGCCGAAGAGGACGTGCCCACTGTGACCATGCTGGCGCAACACGCCGCGCTCGCCATCGAAAGAGCGAACCTCTACGAAGATGAGATGCGGACGGTCTTCGAGATGGAGGCTCTTCGCAAGACGACGTTGGACATGACCCGGCAACTTGACCTTCCACAGCTGCTGCGCGCCATCGTGGAACGAGCCGCCTCCTTGGTGGGAACGAAAGCGGGCGGGCTATACCTATACTGGCCCGAACGGGAAGAGCTGGAACTGGTTGTCAGCCACAACCTGGGCGCGGACTACACGGGCACCCGGTTGAAGGTCGGAGAGGGTCTCTCAGGTAGAGTGATCCTGACCGGAGAACCATTGGTCGTCGAGCGCTACTCGAGTTGGCAGAACCGCTCGAGCAAGTACGATGCTACACATTTCGGAGGTGTCCTGGCGGTCCCCCTGAAGTGGGGAGATAAGCTCATTGGTGTGCTGAATCTGACCGACGGCGGCATTCCCAGATCCTTCAGCGACCGCGATCTCTGGCTCTTGGAGTGGTTCGCCAACCACGCTGCGGTTGCCATTGAGAACGCACGCCTCTTCGCCGAGAGCGACCACAAGATCGAGCAACTGGCTGCGCTCCATGAGCTCACTCTCGACATTCTCGCTGAGACCGACCCCTCAGACTTGCTGCTAAGCATCGTACGGAAGGCCACCGAGTTGCTCGATGCCCAAGCAGGAGCGATCGATCTATTTGACCCCGAGAGTCAGCAACTGAGAATGGAGTATAGCCACGGCTACAAGCGCGACTACACCGGAATAGGACTCGCTCCTGGGGAAGGTGTAGCAGGGATAGTGTGTCAGACCAGGCAACCGCTCGCGGTGGCCGACTACGCCAACTGGCCCGACAGGGTTCCCCAAGTGAACAAGGACGAGATCGCCGCTGCTCTCGGCGTGCCGCTGCTGCGAGGTGACGAACTCCTTGGAGTCCTCACCATCGACCGCAGGGACTCACCTCCCTTCAGCGACGAGGACGTTCAGCTCGCCACTTTATTCGCCGGCCAGGCAGCCATTGCCATGGAGAACGCGCGTCTACATGAGGAGCAGGCACGGAGATCGCGGGAACTGCTCGCTCTCTACGAGACCTCGCTACACGTTGCCAGTCGCCTGGAACTTCGCAGCCTGCTCAGAGCGATCATTGGGCGCGCGGTGGATCTGTTGGGGGGGAGATCAGGAGACATCTATCTCCACCGACCGGACACACACGACCTGCTGAGCGCTGCCTCGCATCAGATGCCCGCCCAGGTCGAGGGCTCGGTGATGGAATCCGGCGAAGGAATCGGCGGTAGGGTGATGGATTCCCGTCAGCCGCTGATCGTTGATGACTACGAGTCATGGGCAGGCCGCTCAGACACATACTCCGGCTATGGCTTCGCTCGTGTGATAGGTGTCCCCATCCTGTACGGCGAGGAACTACTGGGGGTGATAGTGGTCGAGAGAGCCAAGGAGAGCTCTCGGTTCACCGAAACGGACCAGAATCTCCTCGATCTCTTTGCCCAGCAGGCAGCAGTCGCCATCGAGAACTCCAGGCTCTTCGAAGAGACCAGGCAGAGGGCGGAAGAACTGGAAGGCCTCTACCAGGTCTCCACCGAGGTTGCGGAACAGCTCGAGCTCCCTGCTTTGCTCAACACCATCGTCCGACGAGCAATCGACTTGCTGGATGCGCTCTCCGGGAGCTTGTACCTCTGCGACCCGGCGAGGGAAGACCTCGAACTAATCGCGGTGCAGGGAGACACGAGAGATCACACAGGTATCCGAGTAGCTCGTGGAGAAGGGGCCTGCGGCAAGGTCGTCCAGAGCGGAGAGCCCGTGGTGGTGAAGGGCCACGGCCGGTGGGACGGGAAGGCATCACAGTCTGAAGATGAGCCCATCCGTAGCGCGCTGGCTGTCCCCTTCAGGCAAGGCGACACCATGCTGGGAGTGCTACTCGTCGATGACGCAAGTCCCGAGCGCGTCTTCGACGCCTCGGACGTGCGCGTCGCCACCCTCTTCGCCAACCAGGCGGCCATCGCCATCCAAAACGCCCGCCTCTTCGCCGAACGTGAGCGGACGATCCGGCAGTTGGCAGCCTTGCAGGACGTCTCCCTCCAGGTGGTTTCAAAAACCGACCTCTCCGAGGTTCTCCCCACCATAGTGAGGGTGGCGGCGCAGTTGCTCGGGGCGCAGGCTGGAGCCATAGACCTCTGCAATCCTCAGAACGAGGAGCTGGAGCTGACCGCCATTTATGGGTACGAGGATGCTCTGGTCGGCAAGAAACACGCCTTGGGAGAAGGAGTGGTCGGCCGCGTCGCGCAGTCCGAGCAGGCCCTCATTGTACGGGACTACGCGAATTGGGATGGACGCTCCCCGCAGTGGGAAGAACAGAAGGTTGGAACTGTGCTGGGAATCCCCTTATTGCGACTCGACCAACTGTTGGGAGTCCTCACCATCGATCGGCGCATGTCGCAGCCGTTCGATGAGGGCGACGTGAAACTGGCCACTCTGTTCGCGAACCAGGCCGCCATCGCTATCCAGAATGCCCGGACAGTCGCCGCGACCAAGAGCCGAGTCACTGAGCTCACAGCACTGAGAGAGGTCAGCCTACAACTCACACAGTCCCTTGATCTGGCCACGGTCCTGGACACCATCGTGGAGAGCGCCGTCAGCCTCGTCAACGCCACCGACGCTCACATCTTCCTCTACCACGAAGTCAAGAATGAATTCGTTTTCGGATCGGGTGCGTGGGCTCCGGGCCGGGCAGGGAGCCTCTTCAAGACCGTTCGCGAGAACGGGCTCACGGCCACGGTAGCCACGCGCGGTGAGCCGGTGGTGATCAACGATGCAAGAACCCATGCTCTCTTCAGAGATGAGGTGGACGAGGACAGAGTTGTGGACGCAATTGCGGGATTCCCCCTCAAGCGCGCAAACCAGGTGCTGGGTGTGTTCAACGTAGCCTTCTTGGAGCCCCACACCTTCGACCAGGACGAGCTTCGCGTGCTGACTCTGCTGGCTGACCAGGCCGCCATCGCCATCGAGAACGCTCGCCTGTACCAGGAAACAGACCGCAGGCTCAAGGAGAGCCAAACCCTGCAGGAGATCTCGCGACTCGTCAACTCCTCGCTTGAAGCAGAGGAAATCCTCCAAACGGTGGTAGAGAAGCTCGCGTCGGCCTTCGGCTACAGCATGGTGAGCATATACACCATCGAAGGAGAGGAGCTACGTCTCGGTGCTCAGGTGGGGTATGATCCCGAGGCAGTCCCAGATTCGCTTCCTCTGGACACTGGAATCATCGGTCGTGTGGCCCGTAGCGGCGAAGCAGCATTGGTTCCGGATGTCGGGGCTGATCCCGAATACCTCCCTGTTGTTCCCGGAATCGTGTCCGAGATCGCTGTGCCCATCCAGAAGAATCACCATGTGCTGGGCGTACTCAACGTCGAATCGACCGCTGCCACACCCCTGACAGAGGCCGATCTGAACCTGGTATCATCCATGGCTCATCAGGTCAGCGTGGCCATGCAAAACGCCGAACTCTACCAGGCCGCACAAAAGGAGTTGGCCGAACGAAGGCGGGCGGAGGAGTCGTATCGTGCCGTGGTGAACCACTCTCTGCAGGGGCTGGCGATAATACAGGACTCGCGCATCGTTTTCGCCAACCAGGCTGCAGTGGACATCCTCGGTTATACCCTTGATGAACTCTTGACGCTCTCACCCAAGCAGGTCAGAGATCTGATCCACCCGAACGATCAGGAGTTGGTCTGGGGCCGTCTTCTGGATCGGCAGTCAGGCAAGCCGGTGACAGCTCGGTACGACTGTCGCCTTGTTCGCAGGGACGGCGAGGTGCTCTGGGTTGAGGTGTTCGTCAATGTCACCGAGTACCAAGGGCGTCCGTCTATCCAGGCAGCTGTCGTGGACATCACCGGGCGCAAGCGAGCTCAGGAGGAACTGCGTCGCAGCTACCTAGCCTTGACGGGCACGTTGGAGGAAACGGTCAACGCTCTGGCAGCGCTGGCAGAGATCAGGGATCTATACACCGCCGGACATCAGCAACGAGTGTCCCGGTTGGCCTGCACCATCGCGGAGAGAATGGGTTTGTCTGAAGAGCACATCCAGGGCATCAGTATGGCTGGACTGGTCCACGACATCGGCAAGATCCAGGTACCCGCCGAGATCCTCGCCAACCCCACGGAACTGACTGATCTCGAGACCCAGATGATCAGGACCCACCCTCAGAACGCGTATGACATCCTCTGCAAGGTGGATTTCCCCTGGCCCGTTGCCGACATCGTACTCCAGCATCACGAAAGACTCGACGGCTCTGGCTACCCCAAAGGGCTCACGAAGACGCAGATCCTCGAACAGGCAAGGATCCTGGCGGTATCAGATGTAGTCGAGGCCATGGCCTCCGACCGTCCCTACCGCCCGGCCCACAGTCTCGAAGAAACGCTGGAAGAGATCACTGGGAACGCCGGCGGCACATACGATGCAGCGGTAGTGAACGCTCTCATAACTCTCCTGAGGGAAAGAGACTTCGACCTTGCATCCCTGACAGCGAAGCTACCGCCGTCTGAGGAGTAGGATCCCGGGGCCACACCGGGGGCAGCCTGCGCACCAGACCCACATTCAGCGTATGCGCCCGCGCACCGTCAACTGGCCTTCCTGCAACTCCAATGCCTCGATTGTTACCGTCAGCTCATCTTCCCTGAGCATCAATTGCCTATTCAGCTGCTCCTCTATCTGGAACCGGACGAACTCAGGCAGCGCCGCTGTCCCCATCTTCAACTCGACGATGGAAAGTGCGGGGATGCCGTCTTGCAGATAGACGTCTGCCCGGCCGCTCACCTCCGCCCGGAGCCCGCCAAGTTGCACTTTTCCAGAGAGACCAATACCGTTTGGGTCAATCGATATCCTCGTGCCTGGGAGTGGAACGCCCGCGTGCCGCCCCGCATACCATGCCAGCGTCTCCTCCAGCTCGGTATCAGTGACCGTCAGCTCGAAGCTCTCCCCGTGGTGGGTTCCCGCCCTAGCCTTCTCCCTGAACTCCCCGAGTTCCCGGACAAGCCGCGGCGCGGTTGCACCCTGTTCCCCCATCTCCTCAGCCATATAAACTTCCTCACACTTCCCTGCAAGGTGGTGGATGGGTCTATTGTATCGCAGACCCTGGGCCAAACCAAGTCGTCGCTGCCTGGCCGGCGGAGTGGGGGATCACTCCTAGAATCTCAATGCGCCGCTGGCATTGACCTGCTCTTGTGGCAGCGCTATAATCCCTCGAAGGGGGTACCGCCTTGAAGGTGCTGGTTACCGGGGGAGCAGGGTTCATAGGTTCTCACGTCGTGGACGCTCTGATAGAAGACGGCCACAGCGTGGCGGTGGTTGACAATCTCTCTACCGGAAAGAGGGAGCACGTGAATCCGCAGGCCAGCTTCCACCAGGTGGACATCCGCAGCCCTGAGTTGAGCGACGTCTTCCAGCTGGAGAGACCTGACCTGGTTAACCACCACGCGGCGCACGTGGATGTGCGCCGCTCCATGATCGACCCTCGTCATGACGCCGATGTCAACGTAGCTGGCTCCTTGAACTTGTTGGAGTGCGCCCGCCAGCAGGGGATCAGTAAGTTCGTCTACGCCTCTACCGGTGGCGCAGTGTACGGCGAGCCAGTGTATCTTCCCTGCGACGAGGATCACCCCCTCAATCCGATCTGTCCCTACGGGGTAAGCAAGCTGACGGTGGAAAGATACGTCTCATTCTACGGCCACGCCCATGGCCTGCAGTATGCCATTCTCCGCTACCCCAATGTGTATGGACCCCGCCAGGACCCCTTCGGCGAGGGAGGGGTGGTGGCCATCTTCTCCCGGCAGATGCTTCAGGGAGGACAGGTGGTGATCAACGGCAATGGTGATCAGGAGCGCGATTTCGTGTACGTGGCCGACATCGTCCGCGCCAATATCCTTGCTCAAGACGGTCTCCATGGGCAGATCTACAACCTGGGGGCTGGCGTGGGCACTTCGATCAACGAGCTGTTCACCATTATGAGCCGCATAGCCGGATGCTCAGACAAGCCCATCCACGGCCCTCCCAAGTCAGGCGAGACCTTCAAGATCTATCTCGACGCCCACAAGGCGCGGGTGGAACTGGGGTGGCAGCCGCAAGTCGACCTGAATGAAGGACTGGGAAGGACCATACAGTCCCACCGCAGTCCAGACTAGAGCCGTTCAGGTCAGCAGACGTCACGCCTCACGCCTCAAGCGCCGCCTTCCGGCCGTAATCATGTTCAAAATACCCCTGCACCGCGTCTCCACCGGGAAGACTATGCGCGCAGAGCTGAAGAACACCATCAGGGTCGCACATGAAGGACCTGCCCCCTCCCTCTCGCCACGGCCGTCCATGCTCGCCACACCTATTACAGCCGTGCGCGCCAGCGGAACGCGTGCCGGCGATGAGGTCGTCAGTTGCCGTGTGACTCACCCACGAATCTGAGGAGACACCTCTGAGATCAGGTCACATGATCAACGCACCGGGTCTCGTTAGACCACCGGCATGGCGCCGACACCGAAGAGAGTAGCTTCAGCCTCTTGTGCTGTGGTATAATGGTTCCCGTTTGTGAAAGGAGAAACAGTTCGTGTCAGACAGTGTCAGGCCGAAGAATCGAAAGGTCATGGTCATAGGCCTCGATGGGGCCACCTTCGACCTCATACGTCCCTGGATTAAGGACGGTACCATGCCCACCCTCCAACGACTCGTCAAAGGTGGAGCGTCGGGCGTTCTCACCACAACTCTTCCCCCCATCAGCTCTTCGGCCTGGGTCTCCTTCGCCACGGGCAAGAACCCCGGCAAACATGGACTGGTGGACTTCGTCCATCCGCGACCAAGCAGTTATCAGATCTCCATCGTCAGCCCTCAGCAGCGTGCCTCCAAGGCCATCTGGAACCTGCTCAGTGACGCAGGGCGGAAGGTGGGGATAGTGGGTATGCCGGTCACCTACCCCCCCGAAGAGGTGAACGGGTACATGGTCAGCGACTTCCTCACCCCCAGCGCCAGCGATGACTACACCTACCCCCCATCCCTCGCCGACGAGCTGGAGCTGGCCATGGGCGGCTTCCCTTTGCTCCCTGACGAAAGATACCGCTCCACCAAGTTCACAGACAAGTTCATCGCGGACATGGTCACCGATGTGGAGCGCAGGCTAGAAGGAGCGCTCTACCTGCTGGACAACAAAGAAGCCGACCTCTTCTTCATCCTCTTCTGGAGCAACGACATGCTTCAGCACGAGACGTGGAGTCTCCTCGACGAGACCCATCCGGACCACGATCCGCGGGCCGGCGAGAGATACAGAAGCCTGGTGGTTGACTTCCATCGGAAGCTGGACCATGCCGTAGGTCGCCTGCTGGAGAAAGCGGGGCCTGAGGATCTGGTCATCGTCATGTCAGATCATGGCTTCGGCCCCGTCCATAGCTTCTTCCTGGTTAACAACTGGCTACGAGAGGCGGGATTCCTCAAGCTGAAGAAGAAGCCCTTGACCCGACTGAAGTACGCGCTCTTTCGGTTGGGTTTTGCCCCCTTGGGCGTGTTCCGCCTCGTCAAGGCTCTGCGATTGGGGTTCCTGAGACGCCGCTTCCGCTTTCAAAGAGGAGGCGGGCTGATGAAGCGCCTTTTCCTCAGCTTCGCCGACGTAGATTGGGCGCGCACCAAAGCGTTCGCCGTAGGAAGCTTTGGACAGATCTACATCAATCAGGTTGGCCAAAGACCGCAGGGTATAGTGCAGCCCGGGAAAGAGTACGAAGAACTGCGCGAGGAGATAGCGGCACAGGCCCTGGAACTCCTCGACCCTCGCACAGGGCAAAGAGTCGTGGACAGGGTTCACCGCAGGGAGGAGATTTACTCGGGTCCGTTGGTGGAGAAAGCCCCGGATCTGGTTCTCCAGTCCAGGAATTGGGAGTACATGGCCTTTGGCCACGCCGATTTCGGCGCGTCCCACGTTGTCGAGCCCATCGTAGGCATGTCTGGCCATCACCGTCCCGATGGCGTCGTGATGCTGGCGGGACAGGGCATCGAGGCCGGTGTGGAGCTCGACGGAGCCAACATCACGGACCTGGCTCCCACCATACTGTACGCCATGGGTATTCCCATTCCCTTTGACATGGACGGCCGCGTCCTCACCGACGCCTTCACCCCCGACTACCTGTCTGCCGTCAAGGTGCAATACAGCGACGAATTGTCTGAGCGACCGACAGGCGAAGATCAATATTCCGAAGAAGACGCGGAAGAGATCAAGGAGCGACTACGCGGTCTGGGGTATGTCGGCTAGGAGGACCCTCGCTTGAGCAACAGAGTGCGACTCATCGTCGGTACAGTCATAGGCCTGCTGTTGCTGGGCCTGGTCCTCGTGAGGGTCGATCTGCGGCAGATGATGGAAACCCTCGCAGCGGCCGACTACATCTACCTGCTGCCAGCGCTCGTGGCCCAGATGGGTTTCTTCCTCATCAAGGCCTTACGCTGGAGGTACCTCTTCCCCTCCGAGCGCCGCGTTCCCTTCAGCACGCTATTCTCTGCCACCCTCATCGGCTACTTTGGCAATCAGATCATCGGTGCCAGCAGCGGCGAGCTCCTTCGCTCCATCGTTCTGGGTCAGAAGGGAAGCTGGAGCAAGAGCGCCACCCTGGGCACCATCTTCGTAGAGAAGATGTGGGACATCCTAGTACTGTCCCTTCTCCTACTGGGCCTCCTGTGGACCATCCCGCTGCCTCCCCTCGTGCAGACCGTGGGTCAAGCGAGTCTTCTAGTCCTGCTTTTCGGAGCCTCGTTGCTCGTCCTTCTGCTATCTCGAAGCCAGTGGGCAACGAAGCTGGTCGGCCTGATCACAAACAGACTGTCAGCACAGCTCGCCCAGCGACTGGTTGGCATACTGGAGCGCTTCACATTGGGCGTGCAGGCCATGCAGGAATGGAAACGATCGGTCCTGGCTCTCGTCCTGACTGTGCCCATGTGGCTCCTCCTGACCGTGAGCTTCTACTTCCTGGGGCGCGCTGCGCTCATCCCCCTCGGTTTCGGCCCATACATCTTCCCTGTAGTGGTCATTGCTCTCGCCGCATCCATCCCCAACCCTCCCTGGAACGTCGGGATGCTTGAGATACTCTCTATCACCACCTTGGGGGTCTTTGGTGTGCCCAGCAGCCAGGCACTGGCCTTCGTTGTGCTCATGCGAGCTATGCGTCTAGTGCCCATTGTCTGGGGGTACGTCCTCTTCTCCAGAGAAGGCTATGGCCTGCGCACCCGAGCGCACCCCGCCCTCGAGGCAGAGAAGCCCCACTAGGAACCGATGGCCAACAGCATTCTCATCCTCATGTGCGACTCAGGCGGCGGCCACCGCAGCGTCACTGACGCTCTAGTGGGCGCGCTCTCCCATCTGTTCCCAGGCAAGTACGCTGTCCATCTCTCCGACATCATGGCCGACGGCTTTCCGTTTCCACTGAACACCGCCGGTCGCATGTACGGCCCAGTTGTCGACCGGCTCCCACGTTCGTGGGGTCTGCTCTGGCATTTCACCAATGGCCGGCGCCGATCGCCTCTGATTCTGAGGCTCCTTGCCCCTTTGGCCTTCAACAGGCTGGCCAACATAATGCAGACTGCCGAGCCGGACGTCGTTGTTTCCACACACCCCTGGGCCAATCACCTGCCAGCCTGGCTGATCCAGCGCATGAAGCGGAAGCTGCCCCTGGTCACTGTGGTCACCGACCCCATCAGCATCCATCACTGGTGGCTATGTCCCGCGGTGGATCTCTGCCTGGTTCCCACGGAGCAAGCCCATCGCAAGGCGCTGGAGGCCGGGCTCGCACCAGAGAAGGTGAAGGTCGTCGGGATGCCAGTGAGCCTTGACTTCGCCAGCGCCACCCGAGACAGGTTCGAATTGAGAGAGAAACTGGGCCTGGCCCACGACCGCCTCACCGTACTCGTGACGGGTGGGGGCGACGGCATGGGGAACGTGTACACCGCTGCCAGAGCAGCAGCGCAGGCAGAACTACACGTGCAACTGGTCATCGTCGCGGGAAGAAACGATAATCTGAAGGCCCGGCTCGGAGCGGTGCCCTGGGAGGTGCCCACCTCTGTCCTTGGCTTCGTCGATAATATGCCCGACCTGATGCACGCGGCCGACGTACTCGTCACCAAGGCAGGGCCGAGCACTATCAGCGAGGCTCTCAGCTGCGGATTGCCCATGCTCATCAGCGGTGCATTGAGGGGACAGGAGGAGGGGAACGCCGAATGGGTGGCCGAGACCGGTGCCGCTGTCCTGACACCGACATCGCGCGAGCTTGCTGCTGCGCTCAGGGATCTGGCGCGCAATGGTAATGAAAGACTCCTTCGCATGAGTCGCAGAGCCCGCGAGGCGGCTCGTCCAGATGCGGCCCTCCACGCCGCCAGACTGATAGACCGCATCGCCAGCGGGTCAGCCCGACGGGGCGCTTGATCGACCACGTGTCCACGGGGGGCGCTGCCGGACCGCGCACTCCCGACGCGGCCTTCGCCTGGGGCAGTGGCATCGCGCAAAGGTTCGCAGCATGAATCGTCGATGGTCTCGCGAACGAAGTAGTGCCAGCTCAAGACTCAGTGACGCCAGGATCGCACCGGAGGTTCGAGCGGTCTCCGGACAGGAACCCTCTCTGGAAGGCTGGTCATGATGCTCTTCACCAGAAGTCTGAGGGCAAAGACACTCCTCTATGTCCTGATTCCCACGGTCTTAGGGCTGGCTGCCGTAGCCTCTATAGCCCTCTACGCGTACGACCAGGTGGCCCGAGAGGTGGTCCAGCAGCGGGACGCAGAACTGGCGAGGCTGCAAGCGGCCCGCCTCTCCGAGGGACTGCTGGAATACGCCGAACTCCTTCAGGCTTTTGCCGCGCAGCGAGACGTCCAGTCGATGAATGTCGACAGGCTGGCGGGTGCCACAACGAGGGCCCCTGAGCAATTCCAACACTTTGACGCAGGCGTGGTCATCTTCGACGAGGAAGGGGTAGCAGTCTGGTCTACGTCTCCCATCCCCAGGCGACGAGGCACCGACTACCCTTTGCCTTCCCAGTTCGACCTGATACGCCTCACCGGCGAGTCGGCTCTCTCTGACGTCTTCACCGACCCACTAACTGGCCAGGGCATCATCTCACTGGCGGTACCGGTCGCGGACGCGGCCGGCCAATTCATTGGCGTGGTGGCAGGCCTACAAACCGTAGGTGAGTCACCATTTGCACAAGTGTACGCCGACCTGCTTCAAGTATCACCTGAACAAGCCAGGCAGGCCTATGTCGTGGACGGAAATGGGCTAGCCATCTATCACGGCGACGCCTCCCGCACAGGCAAAGATCTCTCGGCCTGGGACCCGGTCTCACAGGCCACCAAGGGGGAAAGCGGCGCCCTCCTCACTGACGATCAGATGGGAGAGCCCGTGATTGCTGGCTTCGCTCCAGTGCCGGACACGGGATGGGGCATAGTCACGCAAGAGAACTGGACCGACATCGTTGCCCCCATTCGAGGATACATCAACCTCATATTGGGCGTGCTGGTCATAGCAGGCCTCAGCACTGGAGCCATGGTCTTCCTCTCCACCGGCCGAGTGCTGCGCCCTATACACGACCTGACGCGTGGGGCGGAGCGCATCGCTGGAGGAGACTTCGATCACACCATCAGCGCCCAAACGGGCGACGAGGTGGAAACGTTAGGCGAACAGTTCAACCTGATGGCCGGGGCGCTCAGGGAATCCTACCAGGATCTGGAGCGTAGAGTGGCTGACCGCACGAAGGAGTTGGCTGCCCTAAACGCCGTAGCAGAGGTCGTGAGCAGTACGCTAGACCTGGAAGAACTTCTGGATGATGCTCTGGCCAAGACCCTCGAGGTGATGGAGGTGGAGTCTGGCGGTATCTACCTATTGCCAGAGGGCGGGGCTTCATCTCAGAAGCAAACTCTCACCATAGCGTCCTACGCGGGGCTGAGCGAAGAGTTCATCACAGCGATTGACAACCTGGGGGTAGGAGAGGGCTTCTCAGGTCGCGTGGTCCAGACCGGTGAACCGCTGGTTGTGCCTGATCTCTTGAGGGATCCTCGACTAACGCGCCCGGTCGTAACTGAAAGCGGCTTCCGAACTGTCGCCATTGTACCCCTGTCTTCCAGAGGCAGAATCTGGGGCTCCCTCTTCGTGATCACGCGCTCAGCCAGGGACTTCTCGCCACAGGATGTTGAGTTCCTCTCCCATATCGGCGACCAAATCGCCGTAGCCATCGAGAACGCTCGGCTGTTCGCCAGCGAGCAGCGCCGGGCCGAGCAGTTCCGGGTCATCAGCGAGATGGGTCGTCACATCGCCTCTATCCTTGACGTTAATGAGTTGCTCAGCGAGATCATCCGCCTGTTGAAAGAGAGCTTTGGATACTACCAGGTAACGGTAGGTTTGATCGAGGGCAACCAGGTCGTATTCAGAGCAGGGGCCAAGGCTGGCTGGGATGACCCTGACTTCGTCCCTCCTCCAACGACAGTGGGCGGCAAAGGCGTTGCGGCCTGGGTGGCGGACACTGGGCAGCCCTTGCTGGTACCCGACACCGCCAAGGAGCCGCGCTACCTATTCTTGCCCGACTCGCCGGAGACCAGATCAGAGTTGGCTGTGCCCATGAAGACCACGGAAGGGGTTATCGGTGTGCTTAACGTCGAGAGCGACCAGTTGAACGCCTTTGATGAGAGCGACGTGACCCTGCTCCAATCTATGGCCAACCAGGCAGCTATCGCCGTCGAGAACGCCCGACTCTATGAAGATACCAAGAGGCGTCTGGCCCAGGTCATCGCCCTGCAAGAGACGACACGGGCCGTGGCTAGCACCCTGGAAATCGACAAACTTCTCGACCTCATCATCCAGCAAGCCACCACCCTCCTGCAAGCCGACGGAGGCATCATCAATGTCGTCGACTGGGAGACCAACGAGGACGAGGCGGTGGCCGGCACCGGTTTGGGTGGTGCTGCCCTCGGAGGTCGTGCCCCTCTGGATGGTAGCCTCTCTGGCTGGGTAGCCCTTCATGACCAGCCAGTCATATCCAACCAACTCCAAGACGACCCGCGGGCGGACCTTGGGGCCCTCTCGAAACTGGTGAAGGCGACGAAACGAAGAATCCGTTGTGGCGCCGTGGCCCCTTTGACCATCAAGGGTCAGGTCGCGGGCACCCTGGTGGTCCTGGACAAACAGGGGGGAGAGGGCGAGTTCGACCAGACCGATTTGGAGCTACTGGTGGTCTTCGCCAACCAGGCAGCCACGGCCATGGAGAACGCGCGGCTCTTCGATGGCGAGCAGCGGCGGGCGGAACAGTTCCGCGTCATCAGCGAGGTGGGCCGCCATATCACCTCCATCTTGGACGTTGACGAGTTGATGGACGAGATCGTACGCGTGATCAAGGAGACCCTTGGCTACTATGCGGTAGGTATCAGTCTCATCGAAGGCGACGATTTGATCGTCAAAGCGGGGACCGGCCCACCCTTTGAGGATCCTGAGTTCCTGCCTCCACGAGTCACAGTGGGCGGCGAGGGCATCACGGGCTGGGTAGCTGGCACGGGCGAGCCACTGCTGGTGCCTGACGTCAGCCAAGATCCGCGATATGTCCCGCTGTCCTTGGGCGCAGAGACCCAATCCGAACTATGTGTGCCACTGAAGACCAAGGAAGCGGTCATCGGCGTGCTCAACGTCGAAAGCGACAAGTTGGGCGCCTTCGATCAGAGCGACTTGGCGGTGCTCCAGTCTCTGGCCAGTCAGGCAGCCATCGCCCTCGAGAATGCTCGACTCTACGAAGATGTCAAGAGCCGACTTTCCCAAGTCATAGCCCTACAAGAGACCACCAAGGCAGTGGCCAGCACCTTGGAATTGGACAAACTGCTCAGCCTAATCACTGAGGAAGCCACAGCCCTCCTGCAAGCCGAAGGGGGCGTCCTCCGCCTGGTAGACTGGGAAGCGAACGAGGATGAGGTCGTTGCCAGCACGGAGTCCGTTGACCTTGCTCATGAGTATCGTTCGCCCTTGGAGGGCAGCCTCTCCGGCTGGGCCAGCCTGCACAACCAAGCAGTTGTGTCAAACCAACTCCAGCAAGACAGCAGAGTGGACCTGCGTTCGCTGGCATGGATCTCGGATGAAATGAAGCGGCCTATTCGAAGCGCAGCCGTAGCCCCTCTGACCATCAAGGGAGAGGTGGTGGGCACGCTGCTGGTCTTGAACAAGCTGGGGGGCGGAGCAGACTTTGACCAAACCGATCTCGATCTGTTAGTGGCGCTAGCGAGCCAAGCAGCCGTGGCCATAGAGAACGCCGGTCTCTTCGATGCCGTGCAGCGACGCGCGGAGCAGTTCCGCGTCCTCAGCGAGGTAGGGGCCCGCATAACCTCCCTGCTGGAGATGGACGAGCTACTGCATGAGACCGTCCGCCTGGTGAACGAGGTCTTGGGATACTACCTTGTCGCCATTGGGTTGGTCGAGGGCGAGAATCTGGTGGTAAAGGTGGGAGCTGGCCCTCGCTGGTCGGATCCTGAGTTCCAGCCTCCCCGCATCGCAATCGGTGAGGGCATAGCAGGTCGGGTAGCTGAAACGGGGGAGTCGCTCCTGGTACCAGACGTTAGCCAGGAGCCGCAATACCTTCTCCTCGCAGATTCCACCGAGACCAAGTCCGAGCTGGCCGTGCCTCTGAAGTCGAAGACGCAGGTCATCGGCGTCCTCGATGTGCAGAGCGACCAGTTGAACGCCTTCGACGAGACCGATCTGCTGGTACTCCAGTCTTTGGCCAACCTGACGGCCATTGCCATTGAGGAAGCACGCCTCTTCGATGCCGAGCAACGCCGGGCCGAGCAGTTCCGTGTCATCAGCGAGGTGGGTGCCCAGATCACGTCCATTCTGACGGTCGATGAGCTGTTGTTTCAGATCGTTGGCTTGGTCCGGAACTCTCTGGGATACTACCACACCGCGATCGGTCTTATCGAGAACGACGAACTGGTCATCAAGACTGGCGTTGGCGCCCACTGGGACGACCCAGACTTCCAGCCATCCCGTCTCAAGGTAGGAGGCAAGGGCGTCACAGCCTGGGTGGCGGCCACCGGCGAACCCCTGCTGGTCCCTGACGTGAGCCAAGAGGAGAGGTATCTCCCCCTAACGGCATCCGAAGAGATTAGATCCGAAGTTGCGGTGCCGTTGAGGACTACGGCTGGAGTGATAGGCGTGCTAGATGTCCAGAGCAACAAGTTGCACACCTTCGACGAGAGCGATTTGGCGGTGCTCAGGTCCGTTGCGCACCAGGCGGCCATCGCCATTGAGAATGCCCGTCTCTATGAACAGGCGCAACAGGCCGCAGCGTTGGAGGAGCGCAGTCGTCTGGCCAGAGACCTCCACGATGCGGTCACCCAGACCCTTTTCTCCGCAAGCCTCATCGCAGAAGTTGTGCCCGCAGTGTGGGAAAGCGATCAGCTTGAGGGAAAGCAACTCCTGCAAGAACTGAGGCAACTGACCAGAGGTGCACTGGCAGAGATGCGCACCCTTCTGCTGGAACTGAGACCGGCGGCCCTTATAGACACCAGATTGGATGACCTTCTGCAGCAACTTGGCGAGGCCGTCACGGGGCGGTCAGGCCTGCCTGTGACGGTTACCATGGAGGGCCAGTGTGACTTGCCGCCAGATGTCCACGTTGCCTTCTATCGCATCGCCCAGGAGGCGCTGAACAACGTCGTCAAGCACGCAGGCGCCAGCGAGGTGAGTGTTGCACTCCGCTCCTCCACCCTGCCAGAGGGAACGGAACGGCGCACACAACAGGTGGTGGAGTTGCTGGTCAAGGACGACGGTCGCGGTTTCGATCTCGATTACAGTCAGCCGGATCGGCTGGGACTGGGCATCATCCGAGAGCGAGCTGAGTCCATAGGGGCCACGGTGGAAATCCGGAGCGAACCCGGTTCGGGCACCGAGGTTGAAGTAGTCTGGCAATCAGACGCGTGACCAAGGGGCCACGAAGCTTGCAGCGCCGGCTAGTCCTCGCCGCTGTTTCGTGGTAGTGTCTAGGGAGGAGAACTCGATGAGCGAACCCAATCGTATTCGAGTGGTTATAGTTGACGATCATGACATGGTCCGCAGGGGCCTCGCGGCTTTCCTGAAGGCTAAGGCCGACCTTGAGCTTGCAGGGGAAGCAAGGAACGGGAAGGAAGCCCTGCTCGTGTGTGAGGAAGTGCAACCAGATGTGGTCCTCATGGATCTGGTCATGCCTGAGATGACTGGCGCCGCAGCCGCCAAGCTGATCCTGGAGCGATGCCCAAACGTTCAGGTCATTGCATTGACGAGCTTCCAGGAGAGGGAACTGGTGCAGGAAGCGCTGGAAGCTGGGGCGATCAGCTACCTCTTGAAGAATGTGTCGGCCGAAGAGCTGGCCGAAGCGATCCGAGCCGCGCACGCTGGGCGACCCACCCTGGCTCCCGAGGCCACTCAGGCCCTGATCCAGGCCGCCAGCGAGGGGCCCAGACCGGGCCATGATCTGACGGCCCGGGAGCGAGAGGTCTTGGCCCTGATGGTCGAAGGCCTGACCAATCCCGGAATAGCTGAGCGACTGGTGGTCAGTCGCTCGACTGCCAAGGCCCACGTCAGCAACATCCTCTCCAAACTGGGCGTTTCCAACCGCGCGGAGGCCATAGCTCTGGCGCTTCAGCATAAGCTAATCACCTGACCACCACCAAGAATAGTAACGGACCCGCATCCGACAAGGCTCCCAATCGATCTGGGGGCCTTCTGACTTCTCAGCCGCGTGGTCGCCTCGGGCGCCCCTCATGCAACCCGATGGATTGACACATTCCACTTCGGCGATCCGGACGCAGTAGCGCAGATGGTTCCGAAGATACTACGTGCATGCTCGCACCAATCCGCTGGCGAGCAAGAGCACCAGGGACAAGCCGTGGTTGTGATGATCTCCCAGGGTACATTCTTGGTCCAGGCACGTCAGAGGAATGCATCACCGATTATGTAACGTAGTCACCCCACCAAGGAGAAGATTAGCCACCTGGCCGACAGCGAAATCCCCCACATGGCCGATGCCACCGGGGGTGCGCCCCTGTATACTGGAGTCAGAAGGAGAGACTGCAAATCATTCCACGAGGTAATCTGAATGCGCATTATGTTGGCTGACAACCGACGCAAAGTGCGATTTGCGCTCCGAGCGCTTCTCGAACAGCAGAGTGGCCTGGAAGTCATCGGTGAAGCCATCGACGCTCAAGACCTCATGGCAAGTGTGGAGAACAGCTGCCCCGAAGTGGTTCTACTCGACTGGGGGCTTCCGGGAATGGCCACGCATGATCTTCTTTCCGCTCTGCGAAGCACATGCCCCGAACTGCTGATCATCGCCCTTAGCGGGCGCGTGTCCGGGCAGCGAGAGGCTCTGGCCGCCGGAGTTGACGCCTTCGTCAGCAAGGGAGAGCCACCGGAGAGATTGCTGGCAGCCATCAATCGTTGTGAGAAAGGATGCTCCGCCAGCTAGATGGCTGCAGCCAGGTCCAAGGAGGATAGGCATGGAACTCGCGTGGCAATGGAGAGGATACGGAATCAGCATCAAGCTTCTGCGAGAGCACGCGCAGAGCAGAGACAAGCATCACAAAGCGCAGGAGTCCGTCGAGCGCGTTGTCTCGGCGTCCATCCCAGAGAGGGCTCATCGAGATCACCTGTTGGCCTCTGGCTCCCGCTATGTGGGCCCCATTCGGTAGCCCGTTGGAGTGAACTCATCAGAGGAGGTTTGATATGCCCAGCAGCTTCTTTCAGGGTGCGTACTTTGTAGGTGTGGTTCTCGCCTCGATCGTCCGTGTGGTCTATACGAGGCATTACAGAAAGATGGCGATTGCTGAGGATCACAGAACGATTACGGATGCACTATTGATTAGTCTGCCTGCACTTGGTATGTTCATATTGCCCGTCGTTTACGTCCTGACACCCTGGCTGGACTTCGCCGACTACCACCTACCCACGTGGGCTGGCTGGATCGGGGTGGCGCTCTTTGTCGCGGCGCTGTGGCTGCTATGGAGATCTCACGCCGACCTCGCCCGCAACTGGGCGCCGAGGATGGAGCTCCTGGAAGGCCATTCCCTGGTTACCCAAGGAGTGTTTCGCCACATCAGGCATCCCATGTACGCCGCTCACCTGCTGTGGGGCGTTGCTCAGGTCTTTCTATTGCAGAACTGGATCGTGGGATTCAGCATGCTGATCACTGTCCTGCCCGGGTATCTCTACCGGGCCCGGGTCGAGGAACAGATGATGCTCGATCACTTCGGCGAAGAGTATCGCGAGTACATGGAGCGCACAGGTCGGCTTTTTCCACCCCTGCAGAGGTAGGTGTCACCAAGGGACTGATGCCTCTGGAGGAACATGCCCCGCGGGGGGCGAATCGAAAGGAGACCACAATACATGACGACGAGAAGCTTCAAACCAGATCCCCGATATCTGATCAAGTTGGTTATAGGCATTGCCGTCGCTGGTGTGCTCGCTGTCGGTGGGACCATCGGCTTGGCACTGCTTATCCCGGACAGGGAGGGCACGATACTCTTCGGGCTGTTTGCCCTCGCCGAGATGGTAGTCTGGATACTGGCTCTCGTCCTGGCAGGCCCGTATTACTCCAGCCTGAAGTATGAGGTCCAGGACGACGAGGTCATCGTGGACGTGGGCATCATCACCCACTCCGTGAAGCACGTACCTTACAGGACAGTGACCAATATCACGGTCAAGCGGGACATCGTCGACCGGTGGTTCTTTGGCCTCGGCTCCCTGCACATCCAGACCGCTGGCATGAGCGGCCAGTCGGGGGCAGAGGAGAAACTGGTGGGCCTGACCAACGTCCAGGATGTCTACGAGATGGTGGTCACAGAGCTGCGGCGCTTCCGTGGAAGCATGGCGCCCACGGGTGCCGAGGTCGGACCCGAGGCGGCGGGAGCTTCAACTGAAACGCTAACGGCCATCCTTGGCGAACTGAAGGCGATCAGGCAAGGGCTCGAGAAGGACAGCGTCTAGACACCACTGGCGTAAGCTGTGGATCGCGAGTAAGGGCCCAGGTGTCTGCGGTCTACAGCGATGGCGACCGTGCCAAACAGATCAGCCAAGTGGTCTCACTAGTCCGGAGGCTGCACATCTAGGGAGGAGCATGGCCATGATGGGAAGAACAGTGGTCTCCATTGTCCTCAGCATGCTGGCGCTCTCGGCCTCGTTTCTGACGGCGATCATCATGACTATCTTCGTCACGCGGGAGATGGAGGCGCTGGACACGGAGCCGGACGGCTCAGAGGCCTAGCGCGCACCATCCACCCCCAGCCTGCCACACGGCGGCCGGACCAACAAGTGGGTACGCCTGCACCACTGCGTTGCCCTGGACAACACGCGACGCGCAGTCGAGTTTCCACCCCACACTGCATCGAACCGAGGAGCATCTGAATATGCACGCAGCAGAAGTCTCACACATCGCCAAGTCATTCGGTCGTACCCAGGCCGTAGCAGACGTGTCCTTTGCCGTCGAGCGCGGCGAGATCTTTGGTCTGCTGGGCCCCAACGGCTCAGGCAAGACCACGACCCTCCGCGTGCTGCTCGACGTTTTCAAGCCTGATGGTGGCACAGTGTCCATCTTGGGCGGCCCTATGAGCGAGGAGAAGAAGAACCGCATCGGCTACATGCCGGAGGACCGAGGCCTCTATCAGGACCTCTCTCTGGAGAAATGCTTGCTCTACCTGTCCACGCTGAAGGGTGTGCCTGCGAAGGAGGCCCGCACGCGCCTGGCGGAGCACCTGGAACGCTTTGATTTAGCAGAACACAAGGGAAAGAAAGTCAAAGAACTCAGCAAAGGCATGCAGCAGAAGGCACAGATCATCAACACCATTCTGCACCGCCCGGAACTGATCGTCATTGACGAACCGTTCACCGCCCTGGACCCCCTCAATACGCAGTTGGTCAAAGACCTGATGAAGGAACTGCGGGATCAGGGATCGACGATCATCATGTCCACGCACCAGATGCCCCAAGTCGAGGAGTTGTGCGACCGCATCCTGTTGATCGACGATGGACGGGACTTGCTCTATGGAGACCTGGATCAGATTCGCCGGCAATACTCCGGCCACGCGGTGCTGGTGCGTTCGGCTGGCGACCTTCCAGACGTGGAGGGGGTTGCACAGGTAGTGCCTCACAACAATGCCACCAAGCTGATGCTGGCAGAGGGTACGAGCCCGCAAGACGTGCTCGAGGCCCTGATAGCGCAGCGCGTGATCGTGGAGAGGTTCGAGATCGCCGTCCCCACGCTCGACGAAATCTTCATCCGTGTCGTGGAAGAAGGGGACGCATGATGTCGAAACTCTGGTATGTTGCCCGGCATGAATACGAGCGAAACGTCTTCAAGAAGAGCTTCATCTTTGCACTGGTGAGCGTTCCGCTTGTGCTTGGCGGCACTATCGGGATGATCGCTCTCATGGTGGCGCTGGACAACAACAGCGCGCCAGTGGGCTACGTTGATCACGCCGGTTTGCTTGCGGACCCCATCCCTGCCCCGGTAGGGCGTCCCGAAGGGGGCATAGAGTTCATCTCGTTCCCGACTGATGAAGATGCGCGCGCGGCTTTGGAGTCAAAGAACATCCAGGCTTACTACGTCATAAGTCCGGACTACTCTGAGACTAGCCGGATTGAGATGGTGTATCTCAAAGAGCCCGGAGAGAACGTCTCCCGAGCGTTCCATGAGCTCATCCGGACCAGCTTGCTCGCCGACCAGCCCCCAGAGATCGCCCAACGGGCCGTTGGCGGCAGCAGCGTGACCGTGCGCTCGCCGGATGGCAGGCGCGAATTCCACGGTGTTCCGACACTGGGTGCGGTCCTGCCGGTCTTGCTGAGCGTGGCATTCCTCTTTCTGCTCCTGATGAGCTCCGGGTACCTGATGCAAGCGGTGGTCGATGAGAAAGAGAACCGCACCATGGAGGTGCTCGCCACCTCCCTTTCGCCCCTGCAGTTGATAGGCGGCAAGGTCGTGGGCATCGTGGCCATTGGCCTGACTCAATTCACGGCCTGGATTCTGGTGGGCATCCTGGCCATCCTCATCGGCGGAAACGTGCTGAGCATCTCGTGGCTGCAAAATCCCAGTCTTGACTGGGGACCCATCCTGGCGGTGGTTGCGGTGGCCATCCCCTCTTATGTCCTAGCTTCCGCCTTGATGTTCACCGTCGGCTCCACGGTCGCCCAGGACCACGAGGGCCAGCAGATAGGCATGCTATTCTTCATGCTCTTCATGATTCCCATCTACGCGCTCGTGATCATCGGAGAGACACCAGACGCAACTGCATCGGTGGTGCTCAGTCTCCTGCCGTTCACCTCACTCATGACGGTCGGCCTTCGCAGTCTGTTCTCTGTCGTGCCTTGGTGGCAGGTTGCCACCAGCGTCGCCATTCAGACCACCTGCGCTGCGGGAGCGCTCTGGTTGGCTGCTCGTGCCTTCCGCCTGGGCATGCTGCGTTATGGCCAGCGCCTGAGGATCGGTGAGATCCTCGGCAAAGGAAGAGCGGCGCCCATGGGAAGGAATCTGCCATGAGAAAGACATACCTGGTCCTGCACCACGAGCTAGTCACTACACTGACACGCCCATCGTACTTGTTGATAGCCTTCGGCTTACCCCTGCTGGCTGTGCTGGTCTTCGCTGGTGTCACCATCCTCAAGGGCGGCTCGCCCAATCGAGGAGTGTCGCCCGATGCGCCGGATACATCAAAGCTGGAGGTCGAAGGGTACGTCGATCAGGCAGGACTGATCAGCATCATTCCACAGGATATTCCCCGCGACCATCTGATAGCTTATCCCAACGAGCAGCAGGCCCAGCGGGCGCTGGAGGCCGGAGAGGTCGCCGCCTACTTCGTCATTCCCGAGGACTACATCGAAACCGGCAATCTGCTCTACATCCATCCCAGCCCCAGCCCGTTCTCAGCCCATGTTCGGGACTCGGCAATGCGTTGGACATTGCTGGTCAACGTGCTCGGTGGGGACATCGAGTTGGCCACTAGGGTCTGGAATCCGGCGAACCTGGACGTGACAGATCTGACTCCAGGATCGCAGCCAGACCAGGCCTGTTCACAACCAGGCATGAGCTGCGAATCGAACCTGTTGATACGCTACCTCCCCATGATCATGCTCGTGCTTTTCTACATCTTCATCATCACAGGGTCCAGCCTACTACTGAAAAGCATCAGCGCGGAGAAGGAGAACCGTGTGATGGAGATCCTGATGCTGTCTATCAGCCCCCTGCAAATACTGGCTGGAAAGATCGTCGGTCTGGGGTTCGTGGCACTGCTCCAGATGGTAGCCTGGCTAGGCACAGGCTACCTCGTGTTGCGAACCGGTGGACAGACGCTCAACCTCCCGGCAGGTTTCCAGATTCCGCCCTCGTTGCTGGCCTGGGGGTTGGTCTTCTTCCTCCTCGGTTACGCCCTGTACGCCAGCCTCATGGCAGGTGCAGGGGCCCTGGTGCCCAAGGTGAAGGAGACCACCCAGGTGACCTGGGTAGTTATGACACCGCTCTTGGCGGGCTACTTGGTGGGTTTCTTCATAGTCGAGGATCCCCACGGGATACTTGCTACTGGACTGAGCCTGTTCCCGTTGACTTCCCCGATAATGATGATGCTGCGCTTGACCGTCGGAGGTGTGCCGCTGTGGCACACGCTGCTCGCTGTAGGACTGCTTGTGCTCACGGTCATCGTCGTCGTTCGTGCCGTGGCGCGGATGTTCCATGCGCAGAACCTGCTCTCGGGACAGCCCTTCAGTGCCAAGCGATTCTATGGCGCGCTCCTGGGGCGAGCATAGAGCGCGGCACCGGACGTATAGCCGAATGGGTGGTAAGCACGCTATGCGACTGAGAGTGCCTTTCGTGTCGGCCCTGCTGGTCGTGCTTGTCGGACTGACAGCGTGTGGGCCGCCCATAGCTTCGCCTACGGCTCCATCTCCGCCCACTCTGGCACCACTGTCGCCGGGCTTCGACCTGGACAATCTGATTAATGACGTCTTCGACCCCCAGCCAGGGGAAAGGGTGCTGGTGATCACGGATCTGCCCCATGGAGATCTGGACGACTATGAAGGATGGGCAGAGCGGCGGGAGATGGCTGAGGAGTGGCGCTCGGCCTTCAAGGCCCTGGAGGGCGAGATGGGAATCAGTGCACACCCCCTACTTACCTATCCAGCTACTGGGGCGCACAATGGACCTCTGCCGGACGAGGGCGAGATGGATGGGCAGCCAGTGCGCTTTGAGGAGATCCTTGCCGACTCCAACATCGTCGTCGCTCTCACGGAGTTTTCTGCCACAGCCCCGCTTGCGGAGTCCACACAGAGGTTCCCCGACTTGCGGGTCGCGAGTATGCCCATGGTCGGTGCAAGCATGGAGGAGACCGCTCTGGCTGCCGACTATGCAGAGGTGGCCCGCAAGGCTCACGTTCTGCGAGACAAGCTCGATTTGGCCGAGGGCGCCAGGATCGAGTTCGCCACCGGGCATGAGATGTACTTCGACCTGCGATCTCGCGAGGCTCACGCCGATGATGGCCAGCTTCACGCCGACAAAGAGGGAGAGCGCATCATCAACTTGCCCAGCGGCGAGGCCTATATCGCTCCTTATGAAGGGGAGCTCGAAGGTGAGCCTAGCAGGACCGAGGGCATGATTCCCGTGATGCTCGGTGCCGAACTGGTGGTGGCCATAGTGGAGGAGAACCGCATCGTGGAGGTAATCGGCGACGGGCCGGAGGCTGCCGAGGCCCGCGAACACATGGCGCTGGACGACGCTCTGCGCAACATCGCTGAGCTTGGCCTGGGCTGCAATGAGAGCGCGGTTGTCACGGGAAATGTGCTAGAGGACGAGAAGGTGACGGGCATGCACTGGGCCTTTGGACTCAGCGAGCACATCGGGGGAACGGTAGGTGTCGACGATTTCAGCGATCCCGGTCTTGCTGAGCATCGGGACTGGGTCTACCCGAAGGGTGGCGCCATCGAGATCGCCAGCCTCGTCCTCGAATATGCAGATGGGACGAGCGAAGAAATCATCAGAGACGGTGAATACACCACGTTCTAGTCCCACGCGCAGACTGGACGGTGGGGTCTAGAAACAAAGCGGGCTCGAATGAACCCTGCTGCACACGAGATACCAGGGAGTTCTGGAAATGAGCGCCAAGGCACCCGAAAAGCAACCGACTCGCGACGCTGACTTGACCCGTGGCATCAGGAAACGCGGTATCCAGATCGCTTTCCAGATGCTACTCACAGGAGGCATTCTCTTCCTCTCATCGGGTCGCCTCGATTGGTGGTTTGCCTGGGTCTATCTGCTGATATTTGTGCTTGGAGTGGGTGTCAACTCCTACGTGCTGTTGAGAATCAACCCAGAGTTGATAGCCGAACGAGCGCGACAGTTCACACCTGAGACCAAGAAGTGGGACAAGATCCTGGCCACCCTCTGGGGTCTCATGTCGGCAGTCTCGCTCATGGTGGCAGGGTTGCACGTGCGTTTCGGCTGGTCGCCACAGATATCCTTGACGGTCCAGTTGATCGCCATGCTATTCCATATGTTCGGTTCAGCTTTCGCCAGCTGGGCCATTGTGTCCAACGCGTTCTTTGCCGGGACTGTTCGCATCCAGACAGAACGCGGGCATTCTGTTGCCTCATCCGGCCCCTACAAGTTTGTGCGCCACCCCGGTTACGCCGGGTGGATGGTCTCCAATGTGGCAGTGGTGATCATGCTCGGTTCACTGTGGGCGCTTTTCCCTGCGGTCATCGCAGTGCTCGCTCTCGCCGCCCGCACCGCACTTGAGGACCGTACGCTGCGCGAGGAGCTACCAGGCTATGAAGAGTACGCCCAGCGAGTCCACTACCGTCTCGTGCCGGGCCTCTGGTAGGCTAAGCCATGTCTAGGGCTGGCATGACAGTGGATGGAGTGAGAAGGGATATGACAATGGCCGGCGTGCCCCATATTGCGCCGGGCCAGTTTGTTGGCGGCCGTGTCATTCAGCCGACAGCAGCGCACAACCCTCTGATGCAGGCAGCGGCGGAGGACCGCCGAGGGCTTTGCGGTAGTTCATCTCGTCAAAAGGGATTCATTGCGTGCCCGCAGGATCGAGCCCAGTGTTGTACCAACCTTGTGCGCGGCAAGAACCGCTGCCTCCTGTTGGGCAAAGCGCGGTGGACAATGCCTAATCTCGATACGCTCCAGAAAGCCGTGGTCCCGAACCACGCCACCCACGGTACAGTCGTGACCATAGCCACAGGTATAGCACTGCGCATACCCGTCTGCATACACCGTCCCAACAACAGCCATCAGATTGGAGGTCATGATCCGGCATATGTACTCAATCGCCGGCGACGAGTCTTCCCCGCCTCCACCCACGCCAATCGCAACCCCCAGCTTTCCGGCCAGACAAAACACTTCCCTGTGGCGAAAACAGAACGTCCGCTCCAGACAGGCGTGTCCTAGCGCATTGATCATGCCGTAGTAGGTTGGAGCACCAAAGACCAACGCATCAGCTGCCAGCATCTTCTCCCCAATCAGCGGCCAATCATCCTCTAGCCTGCAACGATTGTCCGCCGCGCAGTCCGTGCGTCCACGGCACCCGCTGATTGTCGCTTCGGCCAGGGAAACATACTCATACGGTTCCCCGGTGGCTTCAAGGACAGCCTTGGCCGCCTCAGCAGTGATCCCGTTCTCCCGCGCGCTGGCGCTGATACCTAGGATAGTCACTCTGCTTCCTCCTCGCTTCTTTCCAGGCCTGATCCCATCGATTCCTATGGCGGGCGCGCAAGCCAGCCTGCGGGCTACGTGCGGGGTTGGGCCAGATCTGCTGTCTGCTGCGCGTCCACCTGGTATTACGCCTTGATGACCTCGAATAGCACCCGCCTCGGCGGCTCTTTCACAAGCCCCTTGACGGCGTCCTGCAGCTGGGGAAACATGGCCTGGAAGGCTGTCTCCGCGTCTTCCTTTGTTTCCCATGTCACCAGGGCCCCGTACTCGCCGGTCTCATCGTTGCCCAGGAACATCACGCTCTCGAAGCCCTTCATCTTCTCCAGGGAAGGACGGAACTTCTTACCCATTTCCTCCACCTGCTGGCGCTTCCCCGCGCCCAAGTTGAACGTGACCCAGTTTGCATACATGGTTGCCACTCCTTTCACTTAGATGGCGACTTTCCAGCGGGCCCAACCCCGAGAGAACTCACAGCCCCCCGTGTCCTCCATGATCTCCGTGCCGCCCGCTCCCGCAACACCCCCATTGTCCCCTGCTTAGAGACTCAGGAGTGGATGGCTTCGTCGATCCCCTTCATGCGCTCGGCAACCGGAAGTAGGGACACTCGATGGCGCTGCGATAATGTGTCTCGTCAATAGGTATAACACTGCGAATTGCGGTCTGGATACGTTCGCCCTTCAACCTCGGCTCCTCGTCCCACAATGGGCAACCTGGCTTGACCTCTCCCTCTACATGTGCTATCATCTACTGACTTGGCCTCTACTTCGATGATCGTCTGAGACGCGCACCTCGTCCTGGCTGTCATCAACCGCCGCCGGTGCACATGAGGAGGAGACTCTCGTGAAGAGCGGGTCGCTGCATTCACACGCTCGCACTCTACCCCTTCAGCAATGCCGGCGTTCGTGACAACTGACCCATTAGCAGTAGGAGCAGCATATGTTCATAGTGAACCACAGGTCCTTAGTCAGTTCGGGAGGAGATCATGTCACAAGAGAACAAAGCCCTCGTCCGCAGGTTTTTCGAGTTGCTAGAGCTCGACCAGAGAGTGCCGGAGGAGTTGTTGGGCCCTGGCTTCACCTACCATGTGCCCGGGGCCCCTGCAAAAGATCTAAAGGCCACCCGAGAGCGGGCGACTGAATTCATTGCTGCCTTTTCGGATTTCAAACGGATCGAAGAGGACATGGTAGCTGAAGGCGATAGGGTAGCTTTCCGTTCCAGGTTGGAGATGACCCACACTGGAGAGTTCATGGGTCTGGCCGGCAGCGGCAAGCAGATCTCCGTTGTGGAAATGGGCATCATGCGAATAGCGGATGGCAAGATTGCCGAGATGTGGGGCCTCTTGGACACGATGGGGCTCATGCAGCAGGTGGGCGCGATGCCGTCACCGGGCCAGGCGAGATCAGTCTAAGTCCTCTCACGCGAGAACTACACGCTGCTCAGAGGCGCCACTCCTTTCGCTACCTGATGCCGCTCGCGCTGAAAGCCTCGCCCGTGGCACAAGCTCGCTAGCCGGGTCACCCAGCCGCCCCGGCATACCCTGGTGACACCCCCACCTCACCTGGCGTTTTGCTCTGTCTCCAGCATCAACTCTACGCAAGAATGCCATAGTGTGAAGTTGCCTCCAAACTCATGACCCAACCCCACTCGATCGGCCACGAGGGGATCAGCTCATCGATCTCCAGCGTGAGCCGCATAGTCTGTTTGAGGAACACGACGATCTTGCCGTGGTGGGTCACGTCGTCGTAGGTGGGGATGGGGATCAGCGAAAGGAAGTCACAGGAGCTTCAAGAACTCATCCACGCTCAGTCCCGCGTGCCTGATGATGCCCCGCAGAGTACCACTGTCAAGTTCCTTGTGGTCGGGCACAACTACCTGAGCGAAGGGGTCATCTCGGCGGAGGACGATATGACTTCCCTTCTGCCGCTTGACATAGAATCCGACAGCATCGAGGGCCCGGACGCACTCCCGACCTGAGATCTTGGGCAGCATCGTCAGACGGCGACGACCAGTGTCTCGAATCGGTCTTCAGGCACGGCCAGGTCATCCTCTTCCAAGGCCTCGATGTAGGCCTCGATGGCCTCGCGGATGTTAGCTACGGCCTCCTCTTTGGTTTTGCCCTGACTGATACATCCAGGCAAGCTCGGACACTCGGCAACCCAGTATCCGTTCTCCCCGGGGTAGATGACCACCTGTCTCATCTCGCACCTCTCTCCGGCCACGACTCCAACTTATGCTCATTATAACACAATCCACCGTTCGGGCGCCCATCCCGAGGCCTTTGATCGCAGCCGCGGCATCCTTTTCGTACAGACTCTAGACCCGCTCACCGCCGAGGTCCTCGCCCACCGGTTCCACACCACCATCATGCGCACCGTCCAGGACATCCAGTTCCACTCCTGGCGATAGCAGACCTCTCAGACCCTCGCCCGCCGACATCTCGAAGGCAAAAGCTCAAGGATAGCAACCCGGATTCGAGCCCGTAGCCGAGGTCGATGTTGAGGTGTCTCTGAACTATGCTGAGATTCCACTGATCCGGTAGGGCGGCGAGCGCAACTGAGTTTCACGAATAGCGACAAGGTCGGCTCGACCGCAACTCTTAGCAGGCTGAAGGGTTTCCTTACTAGATTAGTGTTCGGTTCCCGGCCGACAACAGGCCGATTGTTGAAGCACAGGCGGGATGGCAGAGCCCCGGACCAGTGAGGAGGCAGCGAATGGGCAGAGCTGACAGGCCAAGAGTGGTGGTCACGGGCATGGGGGCTATCACGCCTTTGGGGCTGAATGTATTGGATACCTGGCAGGCGTTGATTGAGGGACGTTCAGGTATCGGGCCTATTACGCAGTTTGATGCCTCCGCCTATCCTACTCAGATCACAGGCGAGGTGAAGGGGTTCGACCCCGGCGAGTACTTGGATGCCAAGGAGGCCAGGCGAATGGCCCGCTTCAGCCAGTTCGCCGTGGCTGGGGCGAAGATGGCCCTGGAGGACGCGGGGTTGACGCTGGATGAAAGCAACGCGGATGACGTAGGGGTGGTGATGGGCACTGCCGTTGGAGGAGGGCTGCGGGAGTCACAAGAGGCGCATCTGATTCTGTTGAACAAGGGGGTGCGAAGGGTCCCTCCTTTCTTCGTACCTTCGATGATACCCAATGCGGCGGCCCATCATGTAGCATCCGCTTTTGGCGTCAGAGGGTACTCCTCTACGGTAATAGGGGCCTGTGCCTCTGGAAATCAAGCTATCGGCGAAGGGACCAGGGCTATCCGTGACGGGACTGCCCCGGTGGTGATTACCGGGGGCACAGAGTCCGCGATGTGTGAGCTTGCTCTGGCCGGGATAGGTGCTATGCGGGCCCTCTCCACCCGCAATGATGAGCCGGAACGGGCGTCCCGTCCCTTTGATGCCGAGCGGGATGGCTTCGTGGCTTCGGACGGTTGTGGCGTCTTGGTTCTAGAGAGCCTGGACTATGCTATGGCGAGGGGAGCCAGGGTGTACGCCGAGGTGT
The DNA here is from genome assembly GCA_030603665.1 of Chloroflexota bacterium. Taxonomy (GTDB): domain Bacteria; phylum Chloroflexota; class Anaerolineae; order UBA7937; family B3-Chlor; genus JAUVXJ01. The sequence goes on from JAUVXJ010000015.1 coordinate 35,604, forward strand.
TGGGATATGGCGTCTCCTCCGATGCCTATCATATCAGCGCCCCACATCCTGAGGGTACTGGGTCTGCTCTTGCTATGCGCCGGGCGATCGCCGACGCTGGTTTGAAGCCTGAGGACATTGGCTACATCAACGCCCATGGCACGGCTACGCCGCTAGGCGATCCGGCCGAGGTGGCAGCGATCAAGAGCGTTTTCGGGTCTCATGCTTACGAGATACCGGTTAATGCTACGAAGTCCATGATCGGGCACCTGCTGGGTGCGGCCGGTGCGGTTGAGGCGATAGCCACCATTATGACGATGCAGGAGGGCATTCTGCACCCCACCATCAACTATGAGCATCCAGACCCGGAGTGCGACCTGGACTGCGTGCCGAACGAGGCTCGACGGGCCCAGGTGGACATCGCCCTTTCCAACTCCTTCGGCTTCGGCGGCCAGAACGCTTGCTTGGTCTTTCGGAATTGGGAGGCATAGGCAGGCCATGGCGAACGAACAACGTAGGGCCGCACACATCTCGGGCTGGGGCCGGTACGCGCCGACCCGGGTGTTGACCAATGATGAGCTTTCACGAATGGTGGATACCTCGGAGGAGTGGATCCAACAGCGGACAGGCATCCTCGAGCGACGCGTGGCGGGCAGTGACGAGACCACGGCCAGCATGAGCCTCCGCGCGGCCCGGGCTGCGCTAGATGTGGCCGAGCTCGATCCGCGCAAGGTAGAGTTGATCATCGTCGCCACCGTCACGCCCGACTATGTCTTTCCCTCCACTGCCTGCCTGGTCCAAGACGCCCTGGGGGCGCGCAGCGCGGGCGCTTTTGATCTGTCGGACGGCTGTTCCGGGTTCGTCTATGCCCTGAGCGTAGCGGCTGACCTCATCGTAGCGGGGCGATACGACAACGCCCTGGTGATCGGCGCCGAGACCCTATCCCGCATCATCGACTGGAGCGACCGAAACACGTGTGTCCTCTTTGGCGATGGGGCCGGGGCGCTGGTGTTGCAGGCCAACCGAGCCCGGGGCGGCGTGCTGGCCTCGGTGCTCGGTGCCGACGGCTCGGGAGGAGACCTGCTCAAGCTGCCTGCCGGCGGAAGCGTTCATCCCGCCACCTACGAGACGGTCGACCAGCGTCAGCACTACATCCACATGGACGGGCGCGAGGTGTTCCGTTTTGCCACTCGTGTCATGCCCAAGGCCACCCGGCAGGTGGTGGAACTGGCCGGCCTCAAGGTCGAGGATATCGCGCTTTTTGTGCCCCATCAGGCCAACGGCCGCATCATAAAGAGTGCCGTCCGGGCACTTGGGATCCCGCCCGATCGGGTGTTCACTAACCTGGCCCGCTACGGCAACACCTCGTCCGCGTCGGTGCCGATGGCTCTAACCGAAGCGATTGAGGAGGGCCGGGTGCAGAAGGGGGACCTGGTCGTGTGTGCGTCATTTGGGGCCGGCCTCGCCTGGGCCGCCACGGCCATCGAGTGGAGCCTGCCCTTGCCAGTGGCCAAGCCGCCCCGCCGGCGCATCTTCTGGCGGCGGATGCTCTACCACCTGGCCCGAATCCAGTCCTGGTGGCGGCGGTCTTGGCGCCGGGCTGGTGCCTTGCTCCGGCAACTTCGCGAAGGTGAGGAGGAGTAGCCCAACTTCGTCTCGTCTTTGGGCTTGCTCGTAAGCGGGATTGGCTGCTCGGAGGACTGTCCCTTCCAAGCCTTGCTCATACCTATCCCCTGGCCTTCGATCATAGCCGAGGCATCCTTTTCGTCCAGACCCCTGACCCTCTTACCGCCGAGGTGCTCGCCCACCGCTTCCACACCACCATCATGCGCACCGTCCACAACCTCAAGCTTGCGTGTGACGACGTCCCCATCCACGACGCCCAGTTCCAATCCAGGCGGTAGCCTTACCTCAACCCCGGGTCCTCGTCCCGCAATGGGCAACCCTGCTTGCCCTCTCCCTCCACCTGTGCTATTGTCTAATAGCTTCGCCTCTACTTCGATGATTGTCTGAGACGCACGCCTCGTCCTGGCAATGATCGCGAGGTGTCCACTCATAGGAGGAGGCACCATGGCCAAGCCATTGCAGCACGTTGGCATCCGTGAGCGCTTCAAGGTCAATAGGGTGCTCCGCCCGGCCAGAGAAAAGTATGGCGACATCAAGTCAAGCAGGACTGCGCTCGAAGAGTCCGTGCGGCTGCTCGAGACGGCTGTAGCGGCCAACCCCGGCGAGTGGATTCTCTGGTACACTCTCGGTGATCTCTACCCACCTCTCGGAGAGTTTGCGAAGTCCGTCAGAGCAGCCCAACGATGCTATGACTTGCGACCGAAAGACCCGCGTTCCACGTACGCCCTCGCGACTAATCTGCGCGAACTCACGCATGCCAAGTATGTCGGGCAGGCCAGATACATAGCCCAGAGAAGGGGACTTCTCGAGCGCATCTCCCACGGTACCGCCGTCACGCCTTTCGACCCCGATATCAGCCAACAGGCTCTCGATGAGCTGGGCATGACCGTTGACCACGCAGCCGAGAGATCGCTCACGCTTTTCGAACAGGTTCTTACTTTGGGAGTCCCGGAGCCTGATGCCATCCATGTGCACGACTGTCTTGCGGCAATGTACTCCGAGTTCCCCCACTTGGAGCAAACGGTCAAGTCGACTGGCGTGGCTCCAAAGGGCATCCTGGCCGAGGCGCGAGGTGATCCCTTCAATCAAGCAGTGGAGCACTATCAGAAACTTCGATACCTCGGCTCGGAGCCATCCCGATTGCAGGAGGAGTTGCTGGAGGTGATCCGCCTCACTCAAGTAGCTCTCGCCAAGGATCGCTACAATGGGGACGCTATGGTCCTCCTCGCGCACGCGCTGCTTCTAGCGTCATTCCAAGCCCTGCAATTCAGCGAACAGGGCTACGCCTACTTCGTAACACGAGCAGCCTCAGTCATCGAGCACTGGTCGTCGACGCCGGCACGCACCAGAAACCGGGAAAACGGAAAGACGGTGCACTGGCGCATCCGAGCTGAGATTGAGCAGCCCAAGGCCCTCACCACAGCCGCACTACTGCGGCACCTGACCGCTAGTCGCCAGATCCTCTTCGACGAAGCTCTAGACCCTCGTTGCTTCCCAGACATCCAGCGACTCATCCAGGGCGGCAAGACGATTTAGCCGCGGTCCCTGCGTCCCCGCCGCTTCCACACCACCATCATGTGCACCGTCCATAGCCTCCAGCTCGCTTTCGACGGCGTCCCCGTCCAGGACATCCAGTTCCAGTCCAGGCGATAGCTCCTCCCCAACCGTGGCCCTCGTCCCACAATGGGCAACCCAACTTGACATCTCTCTCCAGATGTGCTATCATCTAGTAACTTCGCCACTACTTCGATGATCGTCTGAGACGCGCACTTCGTCGTGGCTGTCATCAACTGATGGGCGTGTCCGCGCCCGTGCACAGCTACCAGCACCGGGGCACATGGTTGCACTGCACTTGACACCCCGGCACGATGGAGTATGATTCGAACGGCGACTCTTCTGCGGCGTCTCTAGTTCTCACTGCCTCGAGCCACAGCTGAACGTCAGCAAAGGAGGGAGGCACGCGATGAAGGACACCATTACTTTGGGACTGGAGGGAGACATTGCCCTAGACGCCTTCGCGCGGGCAATTGGCCACTTCACCAGGCTTGTTCGAGCTCTATCCGACGAGCTGAGCGATGACGCTCGTGTGGAGTGGATGATCGAGGACCTCTACGCCAGCAGCGCCGTCGCTACTGTTAGAGGGATATCCGAGGCCGTTCCCGTCTTGGAGAAGATCGTCGACAGTTACGTGGAGGTAGGCGACGCGCTCGCCCTTGGACACGACATACCCTTCTCCCCGGCAGTCCAAAGGCCGGCCGTTGGTCTGGCCCGCATTCTCAACGACCGCGTGACGGCCATCAGGTTCGAAACCTCCGACCGCGAAGTGTTCGTTGCCGCCAAGCCGTCCGAAGCCTTGAAGGCTCGCGCGTTGGCCTATGCATATGGCACTTTGACTGGCACGGTGCAGATGCTCACGATGCGCCGCCGCCTGCGATTCACCCTCTATGACGTCCTCTTCGACAACCCAGTCTCCTGCTATCTCAGAGAGGGTCAAGAGGAGCAGATGCGTGAAGCCTGGGGCAAGCGCGCGGCCGTCTCTGGCAGCGTAGGTAGAGACCCGGACCACGGACGGCCTCGTGTCGTCCGAGACGTAAGCGAAGTACGAGTCACTACGCCGACCCAGCCTGGCAGCTATAAGCGCGCACTTGGGGTCATACCGTGGGCGGAGGACGACGAGCCACCCGAAGCAGTAATCGAGAGACTCCGCAGTGGACAATGGCCTTCGACCCACCCGAAGGCTGGGACGTCAGACGGTGAATAAGGGTCGCATCCTCTATTGGGACAGCGATGTCTTCTTATCGTACATTGGCGCCCATTCTCAGCGCATCAACACTGTCAGCGCGCTGCTTGAGGAGATCCAAGAGGATGATGATGCCGTTATAGTGACCTCTGTCGTCGCAAAGGTCGAGGTCGCCTACGCCGCGCACGAGAAGGCGCAACGGGCACTCGATCCACAGGCAGAGGCCGACATCGATGCCCTCTGGGAAGACTCATCCGTAGTCGAGATCATCGACTTGAGCTACCATATTGCACTCATGGCGAGATCGCTCATACGGGAGGCGATGCTGCGCAATTGGGCCCTCCGGGCAAATGACGCGATCCACCTCGCGTCGGCCCAATGGCTTCCAGGAGTTCAAGAGTTCCACACGTACGAGACAAGGCTGAAGAAGTTCAGCAACGTGATAGGCTGCACCGTTTGTGAGCCCCACGTTCTCCAGCCGCGCCTGGTTCCATAGTCCCCCCTTATCCTCCTTTCCGTCACATCGGGCTCTCACTCCTAGAGCCTGAAGCCACCTCACGCACCATCGCGTCCGCCACTTCCCCTGCCGCACCTGGTCACCCGGCCTATGCGAACAGTAGCCACCTGGCCAACCCCCGAATCCCCCGCCTGGCCGATGTGTCCGTGGCCATCGCCAGGGCGCAGGTCCACTGCCAAATAAACTACATACCTTTGACTTTTTCCAAGTTGCGTAGTAGTATAGGCAACAGGGGCGATCATATGACCACCTATTCTCCCAGTAACGCCACCGGAACGCATGCTCGCAGACTGCTTAGGGCTCTGGCTGAGGAAGGAAAGCTCGTCTTCTCAACCCGCGAGGCCAGGGAGGTTGCGGTGCGCGCGGGCATCCCCGCCGGGTATCTCTACGAACTATTGCATCACATGACGCAAAGCGGCCTCCTTGCGAGGCTTCGACGCGGCCTCTATGCCACATCCGAAGTAGCCTCAGGGAGGCCCCAGGCTCATCCATTCGCCATCGCCACGCACCTGGTGAGACCCTCCGCAATAAGCCACTGGTCGGCCCTCAGCCATCATGGCCTCACGGACCAAGTGCCTCGCATAGTGACAGCCTTCACGCCCAAGAAGGTAGTCACACCGAGCATGCGCAGTGGAGAGCACAATGGCTCGGAGCGCCACGCGTGGAAGATCGCTGGAGTGGCATATGAGTACGTGTCAGTGAAGAAAGACCACTTCTTCGGGATCGAGCAAGTCTGGGTGGACGAAAACTCCCGGGTGCCCATCGCGGACCGGGAACGTACAGTTCTGGAGACCTTCATCTCACCGCGCCGGTTTGGCGGCATCGGCGTGGCCTTGGGCCTGATCGAGTCGCACGCCCGACAATTGCAGCTCGACCGCTTGGTGGAGTACACGCTCCGGTACAGCAAAATCTCCGTGGCCAAGCGGCTGGGATGGGCACTCGAGCGCGCGAATGTCGACGAGTCTCTCTTGGCTCCATTGCAGTCCATGCCAGCTACCCGCTACTACGCACTGGACCCTGCGCAGCCCAGCCGAGGCCCCTGCAACAGGCTGTGGATGATCCAGGACAACCTGCAATCCAGGAGCGGCTGATGCGACCTCTTCGGCTCCGTATTCAAGAGGCAGCGCGACAGTACGGCGTACCTCAGAACCTGATCGAAAAGGACTACGCACTAACCTACACCCTCGCGGGCCTGGCCTCCCAGTCCGACTTGAGAGACACGCTACTCTTCAAAGGAGGCACAGCCCTGAAGAAGGTGTTCTTCGGCGACTATCGCTTCTCCGAAGATCTCGACTTCTCCGGACAATCTGCTCCGAAGGACAGAGACCTTGAGAGCGCAATCCGGCAAGCTGTCCAGCACGCCGCAGAGCTGTTGTCAGAACACGGTCCCTTCTCGATTGAGGCGGTCCGTCGTCCGGAGCAGGAGCCGCATCCCGGCGGCCAAGACGCATTCCTCGTGAGGGTACAGTTCCCGTGGCATCCGGGGCCACTTTGTCAGATCAAGGTTGAGATCACGCACGACGAGCTTGTCGTTCTCACGCCGAAGAAACGCACTCTGATTCACGGCTATGACGAAGACTTGCGCCCGCGGGTCTCATGCTACCAACTGGAGGAGATTGTCGCCGAGAAACTCCGGGCGCTACTCCAGACCCACCAGAGACTCGCAACCCGGGGCTGGGGTCGCCAGCATGCACGCGACTACTACGACCTCTACCGCATTCTGGACGCGTTCTCCGACACGCTCGACGCACAGGACATCAGACGAGCGTTGAAGGCCAAAGCTGAGCACCGGCAGGTATCCTTTGCGGGCGTCAACGACTTCTTCACTGAGGAGCTTGTTGCCACGGCGCGAGATCAGTGGGAGGGCAGCCTGAGTCCCGTAGTCTCACACCTTCCTGACTGTGACAGCGCACTGGAAAGGCTGAGAGAGCTCTTGCAGCGCAGCGGCGTACTTCCCTGAGCAGGTATTCGGGCGCACCACGCGATCAAGAATGCGCCGGGTCCTGCGCGCCGCCCACATTGGCCATCCGCCGTGGCACACCTTGCACCCTCGCCCCCCACTTCCCCTGCCGAACCTGGTCACCCGGCCTAGTGAAACAGTAGCCACCTGGCCAATCCCCGAATCCCCCGCCTGGCCGATGTGTCAAGGCCATTCCCCTGGTATACTGGGTTCAGCCTCACACAGATGTTTCGCCGCCTCGGCGGCAAAGGAGGTCCAATATGGAGGGGATTCCGACGATTCTGCTGACTGTTCTCGCCGTGGCCGGCATATTGCTGGCGACAGTAGCGTGCGTGGTTGTACTGGTCGCTGCTGTCATCATGGTCGCCATAGTCGCCATAAGGCAGAGAAGAAACGCGATCCCGCCCGTCGCGCCGGCCGCGTGACCACGAAAACACAGCGTGAATATGGAGTGAGCTGCATGAAGTACAGAGTCCATCGCTTTGATCTGAAGATGACCAGCGACCAGAGCAAGCTGGAGCAATTCCTCAACAGCCTGGAGGGCGAGGTTGTGGAGATAATCCCCAATGTTACGATGGGTCCCTTTTGGGTCCACCGGGTGGATTTCCTTCTCATCGTGGAGAAGGTGGGCTGAGCAAGATCCAAGGCAATGCCACCTGCTCCCAGCAGCGCCCTTGTCGGCAACCCGCATGCTTCGATACAGCCTAGGGCCACTCAGCATGCTGTCTTGGTGAGGCTTCGGGTCAAGCGCATTCCGCCACCGACACAGCATCGTGAGCGTCGTGCTGAGCTTCCTGGGTGTCGTGCCGGTGGAGACCAACGTCATCCTGCTAGGCATTGGGGTCTTCGCCCTGGGCCTGGCTGCGCTGGACCGGGAGACTGGCTAGCCACACGGCGCAGGCGTATCATCTCCGGTTATCAAAGGACAGAGCGTCCATGGCCACAAGAACCAAGGTGACGCTAACCCCCGAGCAGGAAACCCTGCTGATTACACTCTATGCCAAGGCACAACCGGGCAACCCGCTGCTCTTTGACGCGAAGGCCCAGGACATCCTCAACCGGGTGGACTATGACTTTGCCCGCCTGCGTGTCCCTTACAAGACCGTCGTTCTGATCTGCCAGCGGGCCAAGAAGCTGGACATGGTTACGCGGGACTTCCTGGGGGAGCACCCCGGCGCAGTGGTGCTGCAACTGGGCTGCGGTCTGGATAGCCGTTTCCTGCGCGTAGACGACGGCCTGGTCGACTGGTACGACCTGGACATGCCACCGGTGGTAGAACTCCGCCACCGCTTCTACACCGAAAGTCAACGCTACCACATGATCGCCGCCTCCGTAACCGACCTGGACTGGGTGAACACGGTCGCGTCGGGCGGGCGGCCCGTGCTGGTGGTGGCTGAAGGATTGCTCATGTATCTGGACGAGGAGGACGTACGGCGACTGGTGCTCCGGCTGCACGAGGCTTTCCCAGGCTGCCGCATGATCGCTGATGTCTTCAGTCGGCTGGCGGCCCGCTCGGCTACCAAGCATCCCTCGCTGAAATCCACCGGTGCGACTATCGGGTGGGGCATGGACGATGCGCGTGAATTGGAGGCGTGGGCACCAGGTGTCCGCCTGCTGGAGGAGTGGTATTTCAGTGACGATCCCGACCTGGCCCGCCTCAGCTTGGGGTATCGCATGGCCTACAGGCTGGCCGGAGCCTTCAAGATAGTGCAGCGGGCGCACCGCATCGTGTACTACCAACTATGACCTGCGCCAACGAACCGGTCACCCTCAGTTGATGTCCGTCGCCAAGCAGCAGACATAGACGCCAGGAGGAAGAAATGGAGGACCAACCAACCTTTTTCGACTTCGCGGCTGAGGTGGGTCTGACCAAACACATCGGAGGAGTCGAGGCCACAGAAGCGCTCGTTGAGCTATGTCACATGGACAAAGTCAAATACGTCTTGGATGTCGGCTGTGGCGCCGGAGTGACTCCCTGCTTCATCGCCAAGAGGTATGGCTGTCGAGTCGTCGGCGTAGACGTTTCTGAGAGGATGGTCGAGAGGTCCAAGGAAAGGGCCAAGAGAGAGGATGTAGCAGACAGGGTTGAATTCAGGGTTGCAGACGCACAAGACCTGCCGTTCGAGGATGCCCTTTTCGATGCCGTCTTCACCGAGTCTGTAACCGCCTTTCCAGAGGACAAGCAGAAAGCTGTCAATGAGTACGTGCGGGTGACCAAGTCCGGAGGGTACGTCGGACTCAACGAGTCAGTCTGGCGGAAGGTACCGCCGCCACCAGAAGTGGTGGCCTGGGCTTCGCAGGATCTGGGTGCCACCGTGCAACCGCTGACTTCTGACGCTTGGACAGCGTTGCTGGAAAACGCCGGGCTGAGGGAGATAGCGGTGAGGACCTACGAAGTCAACACCAAAGACGAGGCAAGAGGAATACTGCGGCGGTACGGGTTGGCAGGAATGCTGCGCGTGACGTGGAGAATGCTGTCACTCTATGCTAGAAGCCCAGCCTACAGGAGCTTCGTGAGGCAAACACGAGAGCGTGGAATCCTGCCGGAGAACCTGGAGGAGTACTACGGATATGGGCTGTTCGTTGGGCAGAAGTGAATGTGAACCCTCGCGGAGGTTCCAGAAGTCCGGGAGGCTGACAGGGTGTCGCGTCTTCCTGGCCACATGCCTTCTTCATCCTTGCGAAGGTTTGAAACCTTCGCAAGGGTGTCGGGCCTGGAACGCGGGCCCGCTTGGTGCTACACTCTGGACGTACAACGGACCGCATGACGCCAGCCAGCCGAAGGAGACGCTGGAATGAAAAAGCGACTGTTCGCCATCGACGCTGTTCGCGGTTGGGTGATGATCTTCATGGCGCTGGACCACGCCGTGCTCTTTACCTACTACCACATCTTCGCCGAAGGCTTTCAGGGCACACGCCCCAACCCTATGCCCGAAACACTGCACTACCTGACTCGGTTCATCACTCACTACTGTGCGCCGACCTTCTTCTTTCTCGCGGGCCTGGGCGTGGCCCTGTACACTCTCTCTCGAAGGTCCAGGGGGCTCAGCGAGGGCCAGATCACCCGCAAGCTGGTCAAGCGAGGGTTTCTTCTCGTCGCCCTCCAGTTGACCATCATCAACTTCACCTGGGGCTTCGGCCCGGACAGCGGCGCCAGCCTCGTTTACTTTGGCGTCCTCTCTTGCATCGGAACGGGTATGGTGGTTCTGGCCTTCGCCCGCCGACTGCCGCTGCCTGTCTTGGCGAGCGGCTCGGTCCTGCTCCTGCTCCTTCTGCCTGTACTGCTGGGCGCCTTCCCCGTTGCACCAGGCGTGGATCAGCCTCTCCTGGAGATCCTGCTACAGCCCAGCGACAAAGGGTGGGTCGCTGTCAACTATCCCATACTGCCGTGGCTGGGGGTGATGGGCCTGGGTTGCGCCTGTGGCTACTGGATAGCCGATAGACCCCAGAAGATATCGCGGTTCTTCTTCATCTTGGGAGCGGTACTGCTGGCCGCCTGGCTGCCCCTTCGCCTCGTGGGCGGCTACGGGAACCTCACTCCGTACCTGGGCGGCGATTGGCGAGACTTCCTGTTGATGTCCAAGTACCCTCCGAGCCTGGCCTTTCTGCTGTGGAACCTGGGAGGCATGTCTCTGGCCATAGCTGCGCACAGCCGTCTGGAGAACAGGCTGAGCTCCAACCGGTTCTTCGGCATCGTGGGTCTTTTCGGCAAGACCCCCCTCTTCTTCTACGTCGTCCACTTGCAGGTGTACAAGCTCCTGTCTCTGATTCCCTTCTTGAGGGGTAGTCTGCCAGCCGCATACCTCACCTGGCTGATAGGCCTGGCAGTCCTCGTCCCCCTCTGCGCGGGCTTCAACTCGCTGAGGCAGAGATACCCCAACAGCGTGCTCCAGTACGTGTAGAGCATGAAGCCCCACGCGTGCTCTCGACCGACAGCAAGGCGGCCAGGGTGAGTGACATCATCGTAACAACCCGCGGGATCCGCGCCACAATCGAAGCCAGAGGAATACTGCGGCGGTATGTTCGTGGAGGAATGCCGGGTATCCTGCGCAGAACTCCATCTCTGGATGCCAGGACCATAGCTTACAGAGGATTCGTCAAGTGAGCACGAGCGAGGAATCGGGCCCGAGGACCTTGACGAGTACGCCAGATACGGTGTCTAGGTCAGCAGAAGACAAGCCAGTATCAATCCCCCGCTACGAGCGAAACGCCCGGCTAAGCACGTCGAGCTTAGCCGTATGCAGATCGGAAAGCCTGAGCTTCATCGCTCCCGCACTCTGCTCGGCGTGATGTGCCTTTGAGGCCCCCGGGATGGCAACCACCGTCTCGCCGTGAGCATTGACCAGCCAGCTCAATGCGACTTGAGCAGGAGTGGCGTCGTACTCGGCGGCCAGTTCTTCCAAGGCCTCCACCAGAGGGCGACTGCGCTGGATACTGCGTCGCAACCTCATTCTTCGGCCGAAAGGCGCTTGGCTAAGCATCTCAAGATTCTTGTGGAACTTGCCAGTCAGCAAGCCCGACGCCAGCGGCGACCAAGCAACGATAGTCACCCCCAATTCCTTTGCAGCCTCCAACACCCCGTTGGTCTCAATCTTCCGGTGGAGCAGATTGTACTGCACCTGGTTCACCGCCAGAGGCAGCCCACGTTTCGCTAGCGCCGCATGGGCGCGCCGCATCTGCTCAGCGTTGAAATTGCTCACCCCAACCGAGCGGATCTTTCCAGCCTTCACCAGATCCGCCATGGCGTCCATCTCAGCCTCCGGAGAAGAGAACCCCCACGGTTGGTGCACCATATACAGGTCGATGGTGTAGCCGCTCAAGAACCGGATGCGATCGTCGATCGTCTGGGGGATGTTGGCCGCAGTGCGTAGAAGCGGGGACCACTTGGTCGCTACCACCACTTCATCGTCCTGCTTGCCCGCAGCCTTCAATGCGTTGGCCAAGCCCTGCTCCGAGCGCCCGCTGCCGTACATCTCCGCGGTGTCGAACCAGTTGATGCCGCTTTCGAGGGCGGTCTTGACGATAACATTCATCTGCTCCTGCGAGAGGTCCCGCATCATCAACCGGAATATCCCCCTGCTTCCTGAGAACTGCATCACACCCAGTCCGATGGGTGTGACCTCAATGCCTGTGTGTCCTAGGCTTCGCTTCTGTATTGCCCCACTCGTTGTCATCGTCCTACCCCGCTCTCTGTATCATGTTGCACCACATACTATCATACAGGTCTCACGTCCTTTCGTCCAGCGTCCCGAGGCATGCTGGATCGTTGGTGAGGCGGAACGCCACTGCTGCAGGCAGCGGCCCCAGTGGCACCTCGGACAACGAAGGTAGAGTTACGTTTGGGTTCGATAGTATGGAGAAGCAGAAACTGCGCAAAGCTGCAACCCACCACTGACCCACATTGGAGGAAGGTGATATCCACATGGTTCTGACCGTGCCAAGGCACGGAGTTGCACCCGGCTTTCGCAGTGAGGCCACCGGGAGTGAGAACTGGCGTGCCTCCCTAGTGCCTTTCATGCAAGGATCGGCACATTGGTCACTTGACCAACACAAAGGTCAGCCACCTGGCCAATCAACAAATCCCCCCCATGGCCGATGTGTCGGGAGATGTCCTCCTGTATACTGGGAGCAGATTCAAGAATACAGGAGGCAATCATGGAACTCGCGTTGAGTGGGTATGGCATCAGGGTCAAGGTGCTGAGAGAGCAAGTTGAAGGGGGGACTGGCCGTGAAGTGAAGCAGGTGTACCGGCATCGCTCCTCAGAGCAGCATCGGGACTATCAGGAGGACTATTTGCGGGCGTCTGGCTCTCGCTACGTGTCACCCATCAGGTAGTTGAGCTAAGATGAGGCCGTTGACAAGTTTCCAAGGAGGTTGACGATGGCACAGAGTGTCATTTCGGGAGTGCACGAACAGCGAGCCTACATGCGCTATCACGAGGATGGGCTGGCGGACCTCATGATCGGTCTGTCGGTTCTGCTCGGTGGCCTGTACTTAGTAGTCGATTGGGATATCCCGCTGGGAGCAGTTTGGGTCGTGCTGTGGCTACCCCTGTGGCTGTCTGCCAAGAAGTCCATCACCGCCCGGCGCGCCCCCAACGTCGAAATCTCCGAGGTGCGGTATGCCGGCATGATGAAGGCAGCGACCTTCGTCGTTATCACACTGGTTGTGCTGGTCTTCGCTGGCTCCTTGTTGCTCGTGGGCCAGTCTGGTGGACTCGTTCCGTCATGGTTCGTGACAGGCCTACGTGAATACCTCACAGTGGTCTTGGGACTGGTTGGAGCTCTCGTCTTGGCCACAGCTGCCTGGCTGTCGGGGCTCAACCGCCTGTATGCGTACGCCCTGCTGACCGCAGTTGCCTTCGTCGGTAGCTACTTACTCCACGCACCCGTCGCACTGGCGGTTGCGGTGGTGGGCGGCGTTATCACGCTCTGGGGTCTGGGCATGCTGATCCGCTTCGTGAGAAGCCACCCGGTGCAGTCGGCATAGAGGCTCACGCGTAGAGAATGGGCGACTGGGGTCTACCTCCAAGGGAGCGAGATCCCAGATCACGCTTGTAGAGTGGGCAGATGTCAAATAGAGAGGATATCAAGGTGAATCAGGTATCAAACGGGCAACACGATACCCGAGACAGAAGCGCCAAGATGGCTCTGGGTTTGGCCATCGGGCTGGCCCTGGGCGTTCCGATCGGCCTGGCGTTGGACAGCATCCCCATAGGAATCGCGATAGGAACAAGTCTTGGCGTATCCCTTGGCCTTGCTCTCTCCGGAAGAAGGCAGGAACCATCAAAGCCGCTGGTCATCGCCGGCGTTGTGCTGCTACTAGCAGGAATCATCGTGTTTGCCGCGGTCATGCACCTGGTCTTGCCCCAGTGGTGGTGCGGCTATCCCATCCTCAATCTGCTGCCTGGTTGCTGATCTGATGCTGCTAGGGGTGTGGAGGGTGAAAGCAGGAATCCATTCCTATTGGAGGCTGATTGCCCTGTCGCCCGCGCTGCCCAGTGCGGCGCAGGGTTTCGTCTGGTTCGCAAACTACTGGAATCTGCTGGGGTTCAGATTGTGACGGGAGCAGGCACATCACCATGCCAACGGTCCAACCCTTGAACCAAGACCTTTCCGCGGGACTCTCAACGCGGTGGGCCAACCGGACGTCTAGACGCCGAGTATAGGGTACTAGGGAGACGAGGAAGATGAGTCGGCTGCTGTGGGTTCCCGTGGCCTTGGCCTTGGCGTTGGTGGCGTGCTGCTGCTGCGGACTGCTGGCAGCTGTGCTCATGCTGACCCCGCAACCAATCCCCGGATTCGAGACCGGGCCTTGCCCCTTCGACGTCTGGGGAGACATGTCGGTCGAGTGCGGTTTCGTCGTGGTACCACAAGACCACAACGACCCCGATGGACCCACAATTCGGCTGGCCACAGCGATAGTAAGAGACCGGAGCCCCAACCACCGGCCAGATCCAGTGATTCTGTTGGCCGGCGGCCCTGGGGGGCACATTGTGGACAACACTCTCGCCGCGGCGGCTGTATACGAGCCTCTCCACGCTAGTCGAGATTTCGTCGTCTTCGACCAGCGAGGCGTCGGACTCTCGGAACCAGCGCTCGAATGCCCGGAATGGGAGGAAACGGTGCTCGACCTTCTGGACGAGGCAGACCCCGATGCGTCTCTGCAAGAGGAGTTCGAGGCCATCATGGCGTGTCGTGACCGGCTGGTTGAGAAGGGATACGACCTGTCCTTCTACAACACCACCCAGAGCGCCGCCGACGTGAACGCCATTCGCCTCGCTCTGGGCTACGATGAGATCAACCTGTACGGCGGATCATATGGCTCGTTGCTGGCGCAGGCGGTGATGCGAGACCACCCAGAGGGCATCCGCAGCGTGATCATGACCGGTGTGCTCCCCCTCGAAACAAGTTTCACAGTAGGAGATGAGACGACTGTGCCGGACGCGATGTTGCGAGTGATTGACGCCTGCGCTGCCAATGAAGCCTGCGATGGTGCCTATCCCAACCTTGAGGACGTGTTCTTCGAGATTATCGATGAACTGAACGTGAGGCCGGTTCCCATCATCGCCACCGACCCCGACACCGGCGAGACGTACGACGCGCTACTAACCGGCGATACCGTGCAAAGCAATGTGACCATCGCTCTCTATTCGACGCCCATCATCGCTGTCATTCCACGGGTCATCTATGAGGCGTTCGAGGGCAACTATGAGCTGATGACCCAACTGACCGGCGAGAGCTTGTGGGTTGTGGGTGCCTTGAGCAGAGGTATGCAGTTCTCGGTAATCTGCACAGAGGATCTCATTGGGCGGAGGCCAGAGGAACAGCTGGATGCCATGATGTCAGTGCCTAGTCAGCTCCGGAGCCGGGCTGACCCCGAACTACTCATCGGGTATGGAGCCTTCGGAGTCTGCGAGAATTGGCCGGTCGAGGAGGCCCATCCGTCATTCAAGAATCCGCTGGAGAGCGACATCGCCACGCTTTTGCTGGTAGGCGAGTTTGACCCTGTCACACCCCCAGAGTACGGTCGCTTAGTGGCCGCGCACCTGGGCCACGCCTACTTCCACGAGCTTCCGGGTGTCGGCCACGGCGTCCTGGCTGGGGAGGACTGTGCGCTCAGCATAGCTGGCGCCTTCCTGGAGAATCCCGCTGAGGCGCCAGACGTCTCATGCATTGCGCAGATGCCAGGTGTGGTCTTCGATCTTCCTAAGGAACCCACCGAGTTGGTCATCGAGCCTTTCACCAGCGAGCAGAGCGATCTCCGTGGCCTAGTGCCCGCGGGCTGGAAAGAGGAGTACCCGCTTGACTTCCGGCGTGGCGAGTCAGCCCTCGACCCGACCAGGCTAGTTCTGGATGCGGTCTGGCTGTCCAAGGATGAGCTGTTCAACGTGCTTCTGTCGTGGCTGGAGGTCGATCCGGACGTCGAACGCGCAGCCACGGCCAAGAAGGGCAACTTCACCTGGGACTTCTATGAACTGCAGGTAGGGGCCCACCCGGTTGACCTGGCACTCACGGAGGAAACCGGCACGTCGTATTTCGTGTTGCTTTTCTCCCCGAAGGATGAGCGTGATGCTTTGTATCAGCAGGTCTTCCTGCCCGCAGTCGAAGCGCTGGCTCCGTTGCAGTAGGTCCGCACGACCGTAAACCACCGAGCGTTCAATCACTAGACCGCCTCGTAGCGGTCAAGGAGGAAGAGATGACAGACACTCTGGCCAATGTGCTGAGCGTGCTGGGATTGGCGGCTACCTTCCTGGTGGCAGCAACTGCCATACTCGTGCTCGCCCTGGCATCCAAGATCGTGAAAGAGACCAAGAAGTAGAGAATATTGTCGCGCAAACCACGCACTTGAAGCGAGGCTAACCTATGAAGAAGCTCGTGAGACCCAAAGAGGGAAGGAAGATAGCGGGCGTGGCTCTGGGGCTGGCCAACTACTTCAACGTGGATGTGACTCTGGTGAGGATCCTCTGGATCATCCTTCTCTTGCCCGGCGGCTTGCCGGGTCTTATCCCTTACCTGATCTGCTGGATCATGATCCCGGCGGAGGCGTAGACGCAAGCCGATAGAGACTCAGTGTCTGCGAAGTGAACCGCTGCGGCGCCGAGATCACTGGGACTCACACACGACCCATGATGATCAGTCACAACGGTGTTGGTCCCTTTGCGAGACCCAACTAAAGAAGCGAACCAATACCTCGACCACGAAAGGAGAGGGTAAGAATGGAGAAGCATGTCACGCTGGTGGGGGCTCTGCACATTGGCTACAGCGCCTTCCAGATTCTGGGTGGTTTGATCGCCTTGCTGTTCATCGTCGGCGGCGGGCTGCTAGGGGGCCTGATATCCGAAGAGGGAATCGTGATCGGCATCACCTTCTTCATCGGCGCGATCATCTCCCTCTGGATACTCCTGGTGTCGCTGCCCAGCATCATCGGCGGCGTCGCTCTGCTGCGGTACAAGCCCTGGGGCAGGTATCTGGTGCTCGTACTCTCCGTGTTGGTGCTGTTCAACATCCCCCTGGGGACCGCCATCGGCGTCTACTCCATCTGGGCGTTGGTGCAGGACGAGACGGCAGAGCTGTTTGCCTCCAAGACTGGATAGTCAGTCCGCTTGAGGCGAAGCCGGCTGACAGGAGGAAGGAAGCGCGCAGAGAGCATCATCGGCTAGCGATGACCAAGTATGGAAAAGGGACACGGCATGCCGTGTCCCTTCCTCCATCTCTTCAAACCGCTTTCTGCTTCAGGACTAGTACTTCCTCTCCGCAAGCGGCAGGAAGCAGTAGCAATCGCTCGTTCGACTGGCCCAGGCCATGATCTCGTAGTCCTCGCCCGATGCGCTGCCCGACAGTATGTCCAGGTCTCCGTCGTGGTCGAGGTCTCCCAGGGCCACCGAGTAGACGCGGCCCCCGCTGGCCCTCATGGCGCCGGCAAGCGCTAGCTCCTCGGCCGTCACGTCCCAGCCGGCTATCGCCGTCACCGGTGTGGCCTCGTCCTCCAGGCCGGTGGGCCAGTGCATGTTCTGGGGTCCACCACGCGGGCAGGTGCCGCGTTGGGTGCCGCCGTCCAGATGCCCGCCAGTCGCAGATCGGTGATCCAAATCCCGCATCTTCTCACAGCGTGATCGGGATTTATCGTTGTACGAAGAACTTCTCGACGGTGAACTCTTTCTCGACCCTGCCTCCGGGGCCCTCGGCGATGAACGTGTACGTCGCCTCTTGGAAGGCTTCACCAATACACCACTCACTCTCCCCTGTGGCGCCCACAGGCTCTCCAGCAAGGTGTACTGTGGTAGCGTTCTGCACCTCCCATTCGAGCCAGGCGCACGGGTAGTCGCTTGGCACCAGGACCCCATCGCGCTCCCGCCCGCCCAGCCAGATCGTGATGACCGGGGGTCCGGTGGGCCCAGGCGGCACCGGCGGCTCCGGCGGGGGTTCGCTGGGCCCAGGCGGCTCCGGATCCTCTACCCGGGTGCATTCGGCCTTGTCGTCACTTACCTGGACGCATTCTTCCCCGTCGGCACAGGCCTGCAAGTCGGCAGCAACCAAGTCCCCGGCGGGCACAGGGTCGAAATCGGTCGTAAAGGTCTCGTCCAGACAATAGTCTTCCACTCTTACCCGGGGCGTTTCGGTCCCGCACACCTCGACTGCCCGCTCCTCAATCAGCACCAGCATCCGATCATCGTCCACCTTATAGTGGACCCTCACCTTCTGAGATGTCCATATGGCCTCGCCCCCAATGTCACTACACTCCTCGCACACTCTGTCCAACACTTCACGGTGCGCAAAGGTTACGATCGGAGGGTCGTCTGTCCTCATCGGTTCCGCGCAAATCTTCAGCGGAGGGCATAAGGCCACGAAGGCGAGAAACCCGCCGGCCGCGGTGAGCCCGCCGCTCACCTCACCCGCCAATATTCCAGCGCCAAATGTGAGGACGCCAACCGCGCAGCCCGACCAGACGCCTATCCCACTGTCCCATCCTATATACGTCTCTCCCAGACAGTGGTTCAAGTCATGCCACATGCCTCCGCACCCCCGGTCGTTGGCCCAGGCGCCCAGGGCCGCCGTGCGGCGGCCTTCCTGCAAGGGCGTCTCCGCGATGGGGTTTCCCGCCGCGTCGAAGATGCTGAACCCCTCCTCAGATATCTCTACGCCCCCCTCGCGGTCGTACAGGACGAGCGCTTCGCCTCCGCGTTCGGGGCGTGCGAGCAGCGAGTTGGTGAGTCCGGGCTGCCCGATTCGAAACACACCTATATTGTCACCCTCGGGCGAACTCAAGAGAATAGCTTGGACCTCCGACCCATCGCTTGCGATGGCCTCGGATGCTTCTCCGGGCTCGGTGTATCCCTGCTCCGCGGCCAGAGCGTAGACATCAGCGAAGCTTTCGTCGCCCTCTACGGCCTGGAAGAACTCGTCTGGCGTGAGTTCTCTCTCAGATACGATCTCCACTGGTTCCGAGGCCTCAACCGCTTCCGAGGCAGAGACGTAGCCCACGCGATAGGTTTCAGTTTCTGCCGCCGCCCAGCCGCTCTCCGGGTCGTCGAAATCGTCCTCATAGAGCTTAGTAGCCGCTGTAAAATCATAAATCAGCAGGTTGTCGAAGAAGACCCGGGTGGTAATGGGCGATTCGGTCACCACCTCGGCGCGGAGGCCGATCTTGCCCTCCCTGAAGGAACTGTCGGTGAAATCTGCCAGGCGCTGGTCGTTAACGTACATCCTGATCAAATCGGCCGACGCAACTACTTTCAGGTCGTTGGTGGCGATGCCGGTATTGATGTGTGGGGAGGCGGTTGCAGGGATCAGGTTTTGCCACTCTCCGTCCACAATTTTCGTCAGGACGTAACGGCCGGTGTTTTGGATATTGAAGTAATAGTAGTTATCCTTGTCCTGAAAACGCCAGACCAGGCCGCCTCGCACGGATTCGACGTCCGTTTCGAAGCGGACCTGGACCTCGGCGCCAAAGTCAGAGAAGGTCTGATGCTGATAGATCGCCCGAAAGCCTCTGAAGTTCTGTCCTATATGCTCGATGAAATACTCGCCAGCCTCGTAATCCCGGCTTGGCGTCGCCAGGGGGGCCACGCCCGTAGCCTCGTAAGCCGGGCGTGGGGTCGCCACGGGGGCCACGTAGTCCTGGCGTGGGGCCGCCCAGGGGCCCACGCCCGTGTCAAGCAGCAGCGCGCCCCCGCCGAAGACCGCGATGCAGATGCAGGCCAGAAGCACGAGGCCGCCTCCACCGACCAAGAGAAGCCACAGGCCACGCCTGGGGGTCTTTTTCGGGGGTGGGGCCGCAACGGCCTCCGTAGGCGCAGCGGCAACAGGGGTGCCGCAGCCGGGGCAGAAGCGCTGCCCGGGGGCCAGTTCACTGCCGCAGTCGGCGCACATCTGGGGACTCATGGTTCACCTCCATGTAGCATATTGTAACACCATTCCTTGACTGGTGGCATCATCTGCATTATCTGCCCTTTGCCACGAAGTTACCATTCCTTCCCCCCGCCGTCTTTGTCTCCTCGCACACCTGCGGCTCGGAACGGCGAGGTACGGTTGGGAGAGGTATCGTTCTCCCAGACTATGAGTTCGTAGTCCTCGTCCCACCAACTGCTGGAGACGATGTTCCGATCTCCGTCGTTATCCAGGTCTCCCAGGGCTACCGACCTGACGTCGTCCGCACTGGCCCCCGCATCGTTGCCCGCGCCAAAGGAGATGGTCCTGCAGCCGGCGGACGGGGTCGCTTCCGCGTTGTGGGTAGGCCCTCCAACGATTAGCGCTGGACACAGGACGGCGCAGCAGACAAGCACTCTGAGCGCCAATCGCAGTCTAGCCGGCTGTGCGGCGCGGTTCATTCCATCTACTCCTCGTTCGAGTGGAGAAGGGCGGCTTGTGGATCGCCAGGCCGCGAGATGCTCTTGCCTATACCGACCGTCCACCTAACAACGCGGTGGTGAGATCTGCTGTGACTTCTTGTTCTCTGCTGCGAGAGACGAATGAGGATACGTAACTGAAAAGCGGGTGCTGCGGCCATAACTCGTCGCCGAGAGACGTAAACGATGGAGTCAGGATGTAGCAGCAGATGCTAAGAAGATGGACTATCCTTCAAATAATATAACACAACCTGGCCCGCTTGTCAAGACCCCATGGCGTGAAATGCAGGAACTACCACTGGACTGCCACGTCGGTGCTCGTCTCATCTTCTTGACAGCGATTGGCCGTAATGGCGAGCCTCTCTCGCCCATCCCTTGACATCGGTTGGCGCAGGCTGCTATACTCGCCATGTTGCCAAAGGCGCTCGAAGGCAGAGCCTTATCACGAACTGGAGGCCCGCGAAGTGAAAGACAGAAAGCTGCTCATGATCCCCGGACCCATAGAGTTCACCCCCGACGTGATGTTGGCCATGGGCATGCCCACCACCAGCCATATCGCGCCCAACTTCATCGAGGTCTTCGGTGAGGCCCTGGAGAGGATGCGGCATGTATTCCTGTGCCCCGACGGTCAGCCCTTTGTGATCGCTGGCTCAGGCACCCTGGCCATGGATATCGCCGGTGCCAACCTCGTAGAACCCGGCGACAGGGCCCTGGTGGTCAACAGCGGCTACTTCTCCGACCGCATGGGAGCCATCCTGGAGCGGTACGGAGCCACAGTGACCCAAGTGCACGCCCCCGCAGTGGGGGATGTGCCCGCCCTGGAGGACGTGGAGACCGCTCTGAAGAAAGGCGCCTACAAGATTATGGCCTTCACCCACGTGGACACCTCCACCGCAGTGGTGGTCGACGCCAAGGCTCTGGGTGCCCTGGGCCGGGAGCATGGGGTGCTCACCATACTGGACGGAGTCTGTTCGGTGGCCGGCGAAGAGCTGCGGCAGGAGGATTGGGGCATTGACCTATCCTTCACCGCCTCGCAAAAGGCCATCGGTGTGCCGCCGGGGCTGGCCCTGGTGGTGGCTGGGCCACGAGCGATGGGTGCTTTCCACGAACGCAAGTCTCCGGTGGGTAACTACTACGCCGACTGGGCCAACTGGCTGCCCATCATGCAGGCCTACGAGGAGCGGCGTCCCAGCTACTTCGGCACGCCGGCTGTCAACCTCATCTGGGCACTGAACGTGAGCCTGGGCCAGATTCTGGACGAAGGCATCGATGCCCGCTTTTTGCGCCATCGCCGTTTGAACCAGGCCTTCAAGGCCGCCATCGGTGCACTGGGCATGAAGCAAGTGCCGCTGGGATCTGAGTTGGCGGCCAACACTCTCACCGCCCCCTACTATCCGGATGGCGTGGATAAGGCCCTGCTCGGCCATATCAAGGAGGCGGGAGTCATCGTGGCCGGCGGCCTGCACCCCGAGATCAGAGATCGGTACTTCCGTGTCGGGCACATGGGCGCTGTGAACGAGTCCGACATCCTGATGACTCTCGGTGCCCTGGAGAAGGGATTGGCCCAGGTCGGTCACAGCTTCGACGCCGGGGCAGGCCTGGCCGCTGCGCAGGCACTGCTCACCCAGTAGGCCACGCGAAGTGCCCAAGACCACCTACAATCGTGTGGACGCCCAGATTATTGACGATCTTCGCAGCATCGCCGGGAGCAAGCAGGTCCTCGTCAGCGCGGAGGACATGGAGCCGTACGCTCACGACGAGGTCGTGGGCCTGAGGTCCGAACCCGAAGCGGTCGTGCGAGCCTCCTCCACCGAGCAGGTATCCGAGATTCTCAAGCTGGCCCAGCGGGAGCGCGTGCCCGTGACGCCGCGCGGTGCAGGCTACGGCCTCAGCGGTGGAGCGGTCCCCATTCACGGTGGCGTCGTCCTCTCCTTGGAGAAGATGGACCGCATCCTGGAGATCGACAAGGAGAACCTCATGGTCACCGTCGAACCCGGGGTGATCATCGGCGATCTTCATCGTGCTGTGGAGGAGGAAGGGCTTTTCTACCCTCCCGATCCAGCCAGTTTGGACTCTTGCACCCTCGGGGGGAACGTGGCCGAGGGTGCCGGTGGTCCCAGGGCCGTCAAGTACGGCGTGACCAAGGACTACGTTTGCGGCCTGGAGGCGGTGCTGCCTTCAGGTGAGGTTATCAACTGCGGAGGCAAACTGGTCAAGAACGTCACCGGCTACAACTTGATCCAGCTCCTCATCGGCTCCGAGGGCACCTTGGCCATTGTCACCAAGATCATCCTGCGCCTCATACCTCTACCTAAGATACAGGTCGACTTGCTGGTCCCCTATGACGACTTCCAAGCGGCTGCCGACACAGTATCCGACATCATCGCCCATCGCATCGTTCCCACCACCATCGAGTTTATGGAACGGGACAGCGTCCTAGCGGTGGAGCGCCTGCTAGAGAAGGAGATGCCCCACGACGATGCGGCAGCTCACCTGTTGATCCAACTGGACGGCAACCGGCAGGAGGTGGTGGATGAGGATGCCGAGGTGGTAGGCCAACTCTGCCTGGACCACGGAGCGAGGGACGTCTTCGTGTCCAGGGACAGCCATACCAGCGACCGGTTGTGGGAGGCCCGTCGTATGATCATCGATGCTCTCAACAACGAGAGCCCGATCAACCACATGGAGGATGTCGTGGTGCCACGCGCCGAGATCCCGTCGCTGCTCAAGGGGATCAAGGAGATTGCGCTTCGGCATTCCGTTCGTATCGTCTGCTTTGGCCACGCCGGCGACGGCAACGTCCACGTCAACGTTCTCAAGGACGACATCACCGATGATTTGTGGGCCGATCTCGTACCCGCCGTGCGCGAAGAGATCTATACAATGACTCTCTCAATGGGAGGCACCATCACCGCCGAGCACGGCATCGGCGCCACCCGCCGCGACTATCTTCCCCTGGCGCTGGACCGGACGCAGATCGACTTGATGCGGCGCATCAGGGACGTATTCGATCCCAACCACATTCTGAACCCGGGAAAGATCTTCCCGTAGAGCACTGGAGGCAACATTCGACATGAGCAAACAAGGGCTCTCATTGAAAGGTGTGTTCCCGCCGATACCCACCCCCTTCGACAGCGAAGGGAACGTTGCTCTCGACACTTTGGCAGACAACTTCCAGCGCTGGAACCAGTATGACCTGGCGGGATATGTCGTCTTGGGCTCCAACGGCGAGGCAGTCTATCTGACCGGCGATGAGAAGACTCGCGTCTTGGAGACCGCGAGAGGAGCCATCCCGGCCGACAAGCTGATGGTAGCTGGCACCGGCTGCGAATCCACCCAGCAGACCATCGCCACCACGCTCATGGCCGCAAAGGCCGGTGCCGACGCTGCCCTGGTACTCACACCCCACTACTACCGTGGTGGAATGACTAACGAGAGCCTGCTCCGCCACTACGCTTCTGTCGCCGACGCCTCTCCCATACCGGTTTTGGTCTACAACGTCCCCAAGTTCACCAACCTTGACGTGGATGCGGCCACCATCGCCCAGGCCTCACAGCACCCCAACATCGTCGGCGTCAAGGATAGCAGCGGCAACATAGCCAAGCTAAGCGACATCGTCAGACTCGCCAGCATAGGCTTTCAGGTGCTCGCCGGCACAGGTGGATTCTTCTTCGCGGGGCTGAGTTTGGGCGCCGTCGGCGGCGTACTGGCGCTGGCCAATGTAGCTCCCCAGGAGTCGATAGAGATTCAACACCTGCACGAGAGTGGGCAATGGGACAAGGGGGCGGAGCTTCAGCGGAGGATGCTTCCCCTCAATGCGGCTGTGACGGCGCGCTTCGGCATCCCCGGCCTCAAAGTGGCACTGGACATGCTCGGCTACTACGGGGGACCCGTGCGCCCACCGCTCTTGGACCTGGCCGAGGACGGGCGACAGGCCCTGCAGGCCATTCTTAGCGAGGCAGGACTGCTGTAAATACACCACGACCGCGCCAGAGCCCCAGCGTCTGCCGGGTGTCGCGGATCGTGCTACAATACAGCGTGCAGACTGTCAGGCCGCGGAGAGCCACAGGCCTGGAGGCCCCTCCCATGCGGGATGAGCGAAAGACCAAGGCTCAGCTGATACAAGAGTTGGCCGAGCTACGCCAGCGCCTCACAGGACTGGAAGAAGCGGCGATCCAGCGAGAGGACGCTCAGACAGCTCTTGAGGAGCAAAGACAGAGGCTCTTCGGGCTCCTCGACGCACTGCCGGCGGTGGTATACCTCCAGTCGCCGGACTACTCTATCCCTTTCGCCAATCGGTTGTTCCGTGAAACCCATGGCGAACCCGGAGGAAGGCCCTGCTATGCGGTCCTTCATGCGCGCGGGGCGCCCTGCGAAGAGTGCCACACGTTCGGTATCTTCGAAACAGGCGAATCGCAGGTGCGCGAATCGATCGGCCATGGTACCGGTCCGATGTATCAGGTCCACGAACATCCCTTCACGGACGCAGACGGCTCCACGCTCGTGCTGGTCGTGGCCACAGATATCTCCGAACGGAAGCGTGCCGAAAGAGCCCTCAAGGAGTACTCGGCGCGTCTCGAAGAGATGGTCGATGAGCGAACCGCAGCACTGCAGGATGCCCAGGCTGAGTTGGTGAGCAAGGAGCGGCTTGCCATACTAGGCGAGCTTGCCGCTGGTGTCAGTCACGAGCTTCGGAACCCCCTGGCCACAATCACCAATGCCGTCTACTTCCTCCAGATGACCCTCACCGACGCCGACGATATCACCAAGGAGTATCTCCAGCTCATCGCTGCACAGGTACAGAGTGCGGGCAAGATCGTCTCAGACCTCCTTGATTTCTCGCGCCACGCCGCTGCAGATAGACAAGCCACCCCACTCCCGCAGTTGGTGGCCCAGCTTTGGGAAAGGTGCGTACCTCCAGAGAACGTTGAAGTTGCCACCATCCTACCAGCCAATCTCCCACCACTGTTCGTTGATCCTCACCAACTCGGACAGGTTCTGGAGAATCTGGTCACCAACGCGTATCAGGCCATGCCCAGAGGAGGCGATTTGACTATTGAGGGGAGGGCTGGAGATGATGAGGTGCACATTTCCATCGCCGACACCGGTGTCGGCATCGCCACGGAGAACATGGACAGACTGTTCCAGCCCCTCTTCAGCACCAAGCCCCGCGGGATCGGCCTGGGCTTGGCGGTCTCCAGGACGCTTGTGGAAGCCAACGGAGGGAGCATCAAGGTGGAGAGCAAGGAGGGGGAAGGCAGCACGTTCACCCTGACCCTACCGGCCGCCCGTGGGAAGGGCTGAGCTGCCCCGAGTCTGGTTGGCCATCGTGACTGGGTCGTCAATCCCAGAGACCTGCTCCTCACCCTGTCCAGAAAGCCCGGCGTGGCTCCGGACTACATCATCTGAGTATCGCCCCTTCGCTGGCCGCGGAAACCGCAGCCGCGTAGCGCGCCAGGTACCCTGTCGTGATCCTGATCTCAGGCTGCGTCCAGTCCTTCCGCCTTCGAGCCATCTCGGCTTCCGGTGCCAGGAGAGTCAGGCGTCTGTTGGGGATATCCACCTCGATCTCGTCGCCTTCCTGCACCAGGGCGATAGTCCCTCCACGGGCCGCCTCGGGGGAGATGTGGCCAGTCGCCGAGCCGCGCGTGGCCCCAGAGAACCGGCCATCCGTCAACAGTGCCACTTTGTGGTCCAACCCCATCCCAGCCAGGGCAGACGTGGGCATCAGCATCTCCCGCATCCCCGGCCCCCCTCTGGGTCCTTCGTAGCGGATGACTATTACGTCGCCCGCCTGGATATCCCCGCCAAGGATCGCCTCAAGCGCTGGTTCCTCACTGTCGAAGACCCGCGCCGGTCCGCGATGGTGCATCATCTCAGGGGCGACGGCAGCGGCCTTTACCACCGCTCCGTCAGGGGCCAGGTTCCCCCACATAATGGCTATGCCGCCGTCGGGTCGGTGCGCACCCTCCACCGGACGGATGATCTTCGATGTTTGGGACACTCCCTTCAGATTCTCAGCCACCGTCTTTCCCGCCACCGTCAGTGGCTCGCCGTCTAGCAGATCATGTTTCAGGAGTTCCGCCATCACCGCCGGCACCCCTCCGGCCTCGTCCAGGTCCTGCATGTGATGCGGTCCTGAAGGCCTCAAGCTCACGAGATATGGTGTGCGGCTGCTCACCGCGTCGAACAGCTTCAGCGGCAGGGGCAAGCCCGCATCGTAGGCGATGGCCGGGAGGTGAAGGACCGTGTTAGTTGACCCGCCGATGGCCATGTCCACGGCAACGGCGTTTTCGAACGCAGCCTCCGTCATGATCTGGCGCGGGCGAATCTGCTCACGGAGCAGACTCATGATCTGCATCCCTGACCTCTTGGCCAATCGAAGCCGTGCCGCAGTAACCGCCGGGATGGTGCCGTTGCCAGGCAACGCCATGCCCAGGGCCTCGGTGAGGCAGTTCATGCTGTTGGCTGTGAACAGACCGGCGCACGAGCCACACCCGGGGCAGGCAGCGAGCTCGAGCTCTCCAAGCTCCTCCTCACTCATGCGGCCTGACCTGTGCTCGCCGACTGCCTCGAAGACGGTGTTCAGGTCCACATTGCGCCCGCGAAGGCGACCCGCCAGCATGGGTCCTCCGCTCACGAATATGGCTGGTACATCCAGCCGGGCAGCAGCCATCAGCATCCCGGGCACAATCTTGTCGCAGTTCGGAATCAGCACCAGGCCGTCCAGCATATGTGCAGAGGCCATCGCTTCCACAGAATCGGCGATCAGTTCCCGAGAGGGCAGGGAGTGGCGCATCCCTGCGTGTCCCATGGCCACGCCATCGCATATACCAATCACGTTGAACTCGAGTGGGGTCCCTCCAGCCATGCTCACACCCGTCTTGACTGCGCGCCCGACCCTGTCCAGATGAACGTGCCCGGGAACGAGATCGTTGTGAGAGTTCACCACCCCAATCAGGGGGCGATCAATCTCCTCCGGGGTCAATCCAGTGGCATACAAAAGGCTCCTGTGGGGAGCCCGCTCGACGCCTCGCCGTATCACGTCGCTGCGCATCTATCTATGCTCCTATTCAGTTTTGTGTTCCCTAGCACCAATGCTCCGGCTGGCGAACCTTGAGGGTGAGATCGGCGGCACACGCCTTACTCGATCCTCTCGGCGATCACGTCGCCCATCTCCTCAGAACCCACGAGGACACTGCCGTCGACGTGGATATCCGGTGTGCGATAGCCTTCGTCGAGAGCGGCCTCCACCGCCCGCTCGATCGCCTGGGCTTCAGCTTCCAGACCCAGCGAGTACCGCAGAAGCATCGCACCACTCAAGATGGCGGCCATGGGGTTGGAGACACCCTGACCCGCGATGTCCGGTGCACTGCCGTGGATCGGCTCGAAAACCCCGCCATGGCCCTCCCCCAACCAGGCAGAGGGCAGCATGCCTATCGAGCCCGTCAGCATGGAAGCTTCATCAGTCAAGATATCTCCAAACATATTCTCAGTCACTATCACGTCGAAATCGGCCGGCTTGCGTAGCAGGTGCATCGCCGCAGCATCAACCAGCATGTGCTCAAGCTCGACATCCGGGTACTCCTCTGCCACTTCGCTCACCACGCATCTCCAGAGGCGGGAGGATGCCAACACATTGGCCTTGTCCACAGATGTGACCTTCCCTCTTCGCTTCTGCGCCAGTCCAAAGGCCACGTGAGCCACCCGGCGCACCTCCTCAGCGGTGTACACCATGGTATCGAAGGCCGTTCCACCGTTCTTATGCGCCTCCTGCCGCGGACCGAAGTAGATGCCTCCCGTCAGTTCCCGCACCACGACCAGGTCTACGCCAGACAATCGCTCCGGACGCAACGGGGACGCATCCAGGAGCGGCTCGTAAAGACGCACTGGCCTGAGGTTGGCATACAGTCCCAGCGCCTGTCGCAGCTCCAGGAGTCCCTCCTCCGGCCGCACTTCTGCCAAGGGATCCGCCCAACGAGGCCCGCCCACTGCCCCCAACAGCACACCATCGGCACCTCGGCAAGCCTCCAGCGTGTGCTCAGGCAAGGCCGTGCCCGTGGCATCGATGGCGCAACCGCCGATCAATCCGTCTTCGAAGGAAAGAGTGTGACCGTAGGTCTTCGCAATTCCTTGAAGGATCTTCACACTCTCGTCCAGCACCTCTGCTCCGATGCCATCACCGGGTAAGGTCGCTATCCTTGCTTCCATGAACCCTCCTCCCCACGCTACTCCGCGTGGTATGTCGACAAACCATACTCCACCGCATCAGCCAGGGCGATCCAGCTAGCTTCGATGATGTTCGTGGACGCCCCGACTGTAGTCCAGCGAGCTGTCTCGTTCTGCATATCGACAAACACTCGCGTCGTTGCCCCTGTCCCATGCTCGCCGTTCAGGATATGCACCTTGTAGTCGGCCAGATCGAAGACACCCAGGTGAGGATAGACCGGCATCAGCGCCTTTCGCAAAGCCCGGTCCAAGGCATTTACAGGCCCGTTGCCGTCCGCAGCCGAGTGAAAGACCTCCTCTCCAACGCGCACCTTGATCGTCGCCTGCGCAAAGACCCCCTGTCCCTTTCGCTTCTCGGCCACGACCATAAAGTCGAGCATCTCGAAAGGCGGTTGATAGTCCGCTCTGGCTCGATGCAGCAGCATCTCCACCGAAGCCTCGGCCCCTTCGAAGCTGAAACCTTCGTGTTCTAGTTCCTTCACCTTCTGCACGACTTCTGGTAGATCATCCTGCTGAAGATCGGCAATGCCCAGCTCCTCTATCTTGGTCTGCAGGTTTCCCCGTCCCGACAGTTCCGAGACCACGACCCGCGACCGGTTGCCCACCAAGGCAGGATCCAGATGCTGGTAGCTCTCCGCCGCTCGTCGCATGGCGGCCACGTGCATCCCCGCCTTATGGGTGAAGGCGCTCTTGCCTACGTAGGGCGCCTGGCGGAAAGGATGCTGATTCGTGATGGCAGCCACGGTTCGGGCCAAATGCGTCAACCGCGGCAGGCGTCCCGGAAGCAGTGCGTGCATCCCCATCTTCAATTCGAGAGTCGGGATCAGCGTGCAGAGATCAGCGTTGCCACACCTCTCGCCGTATCCATTGACCGTCCCCTGCACCTGAGTCGCTCCGGCGCGGACGGCCGCCAGGCTGTTGGCCGAGGCCGCTCCCCCATCATTGTGGGCATGGATACCGAGAGACACCTCGGGGAAGTGCGAGCGGATGTCCGTCGTGATGGACTCGATCTCCCACGGCAAGGAACCCCCGTTAGTGTCACACAGCACAATCGTGTCCGCACCGGCCTCTACCGCCGCCCGCAGAGTGTCCATGGCATACTGGGAGTCCAACTTGTACCCATCGAACAAATGCTCCGCATCGTAGATCACTTCACGTCCCTGCGACTTGAGGTAGGCCAGGCTCTCCTGGATCATGCGCAGATTCTCCTCAGGCGTGGTCCGCAGAACCTCAGCCACGTGAAGGGTCGAACTCTTGCCAACGACGGTGACCACGGGGGTCTCCGCTCTCAGGAGCGCCTGCACATTGGCGTCGTTCCCAGGCGTGCTGCCCACCCGGCATGTGCTCCCGAAGGCGGCGATGCGCGTGTGGTTCAGTTGCAGTGCGCGCACGCGATCGAAGTACTCTGCATCCTTGGGATTGGAGCCCGGCCAGCCTCCCTCGACGTAATGAACTCCCAGCTCATCCAGAAGGCTCGTGATCTTCAACTTGTCGTCAACGGAAAGGGAGATGCCTTCACCTTGTGTCCCATCGCGACACGTAGTGTCATAGAGCAGTATCCGCGACGCTTCGTTCGTGTGCACCATTGTCACTCGTCAGTCACCAGGCCCTTCCCCAGTATCGATGCTAGACCTTTCCGCCCCGCCCAGACGTTGTCTTGTGAAAGGTATCAGTCCTCCACATTCCATGATGCGCATGATGAACGGTGGAAATGGTGAGGTGTGGTAGGTTTGTTGCGTGCGCAAGTTCCTGATGGTGCCAGCTTCCAGGTCCACTCGAAGCTGGTCGCCCTGTTCCGTGTCTTGAACCACCTCTGGGCACTCTAGTATGGGCAGACCGGTGTTAATGGCGTTGCGATAGAAGATTCGCGCGAAGCTGCTGGCGACAACACAAGCCACCCCCGAGGCCTTGATGGCCAATGGAGCATGCTCTCTTGATGAACCGCAGCCAAAGTTCTCCCCCGCAACGATCACGTCCCCCGGCCGCACACTGCCAACAAATCCGGGCGACACGTCTTCCATGCAGTGCTGTGCCAGTTCATTAGGGGTCGACACATTGAGATAGCGAGCCGGGATGATAACGTCGGTATCTACGTTGTCGCCGTACTTCCAAGCTGTTCCGCTCATCTCGCCTGTAGTAACACCTCTTCGGGTCCAGTGATACGGCCCTTCACCGCCGACGCCGCAGCCACCGCGGGTCCTGCGAGATAGACCTCGCTATCGGGATGCCCCATCCGTCCTCGGAAATTGCGATTGGTTGTGCTCACAGCCCTCTCCCCGGCTGCCAGCACTCCCATATGCCCCCCCAAGCACGGACCACAAGTGGGGGTGCTCACCGCCGCGCCAGCTTCCACGAAGACTTCGAGAAGGCCTTCGCGCAATGCTTCGGTGTAGACTCGCTGGGTACCGGGGATGACGATGCATCGCACGTTGGAGTGCACCTGATGACCTTTCATCACCTCAGCAGCGACCCGCAAATCCTCCAGACGTCCATTGGTGCAGGAGCCTATCACCACCTGATCGATCACGACATCATCGGCTTCGCCTACCGGTCGGGCGTTGTCCGGCGAATAGGGAAAAGCCACCTGAGGCTCAACCAGTCCTACGTCAATCTCCAGCACCTGGGAATACGTCGCGGCGGAGTCGGCCTTATACTTGACGTAGGGGCGTGCGGCGCGGGCGTCCAGATAGCTACAAGTCATCTCGTCCGTCTGGAAAAGGCCCACCTTGGCACCAGCCTCGATGGCCATGTTGGACATCGTGAATCGACCGGCCATGGACAGTCCCTCCATGGCAGGGCCGCTGAATTCGAGGGCTTTGTAGAGCGCACCGCTGACGCCGATCTGCCCGATAGTGAACAAGATCAGGTCTTTCCCACCGACCCAAGGTCGTAGTTCACCGTGGTAGACGACTTGAATAGTCTCAGGGACCCTCATCCATATCTGCCCGGTCGCCATGGCCACCGCGATGTCGGTCGAGCCCATGCCGGTGGCGAAGGCGCCCACTGCCCCGTAAGTGCAGGTGTGCGAATCAGCACCCACCACCACGTCCCCTGACACTACCAGCCCCTGTTCGGGGAGCAGCACGTGCTCGATGCCCATTCGACCTACATCGTAGTAGTGAACCAACTCCTGGGACCGCGCAAACTCGCGCATGACGCGACACTGCTCAGCAGACTTGATGTCCTTGTTGGGCACGAAGTGATCCGCCACCATCACCACACGGCTGGGATCGAACACCCGGTCCACACCGAGGTTCGCGAATTCCCGGATGGCGATGGGAGCTGTGACGTCGTTGGCCAAGACCACGTCCACGGCTACTTCTACGAGATCTCCTGGCCACAGTTCCCGCTCGGGTTCAGAGGGCGCGTCACGCCCACTGTCTTTCAGGTGATCCGCAAGGATCTTCTCGGCAATTGTATGTGGCATGTTGTTCAGGCCCGTCTTCAGTCGGATTCCTCAGATTCAGGCGGATCCCCCCTGTCCGACCCTTCGGTGTCTTCGGGAAAGCCGTCGCCGTCCCACTTGAGCGACCACCCTTGAGGCTCGGCAAAGCCCTCCTCGTCGGCACCACTGTTGGCCAGCACTCGCTGAACCCGTGCTCGGTCCCGCTGCGCGCGGGAGTCTTGTCTGTTCTCTCCGGATCCCATGTGTCTTGACCTCCCTTCAGTCTTGCACGACCTGTACGCCGTTCAGGTTCAGCAACCGGAGCGTCCTCACCCCTGCGCCTCGCGGCGAGCAGCGATGAGCCGGTTGAGGGCGAACGTGTATGCCTTGGCACTGGCAACTACGATGTCGGTATCCGCCCCATGGCCGCTGTAGACCGTCCTTTGCGTTCCGTTGACCGGTTCATCGGCCTGGATACGGATGGTAACCCTGCCCACAGCGTCAATCCCTTCGGTGGCAGCCTGCACGGAGAACTCGATGAGTTCGTTCTGTTCGCCTATGACGCGGTTGATAGCGCGGTAGACGGCATCGACCGGCCCAGTCCCGTAGTCCGCGTCGCATATGATCTCCCCGTCCGGGCCGCGCATGCGGACGGTGGCCGTCGGTATGCTGTTGTTCCCGCAGCTCACCTGGACATGTTCCAGATGGTACGTCTCCTCGAAGAATATGCGCGCTTCATCGGCAACGATTGCCTCCAAGTCTCGCGTGTCCACGGCCTTCTTCTTGTCAGCCACCTCTAGAAAGCGCTGGTACACCTTCTCGAACTGTTCGTCGTCCAGGGAATGGCCCAGTTGTTCCAGGCGATGTCGGAGTCCGTGGCGCCCCGATCGTGCCGATAGAATGATGGCTGACTCGGGCGCTCCCACGTCACGAGGATTGATGATCTCATAGGTGGTGCGCTCCTTCAGCACCCCATCCTGATGTATGCCCGAGGAGTGCGCGAAGGCGTTGGCCCCCACGATCGCCTTGTTGGGCTGTACGGCAATGCTCATCAGCTCACTGACCAGTCGACTGGTTGGATACAGCCGGCGAGCCTCGATCCCTGTGTCGAGGTTGAAGAAATCGCTGCGCGTCCTCAGCGCCATCACGACTTCCTCCAAGGAGGAGTTGCCTGCTCGTTCGCCAATGCCATTGACGGTGACTTCCACCTGGCGTGCTCCGTTGACAACGCCAGCAAGCGTGTTGGCCGTCGCCATACCCAGGTCGTTGTGACAATGTACAGAGACCACAGCCCGGTCGATATTGGCTACGTTATCCATGATGCCCCTTATCAGGGAGCCGAACTCCTCAGGGGTCGTATAGCCGGTGGTGTCAGGGACGTTAACCACCGTAGCCCCGGCGTTGATGACCGCCTCGAGCACCTGATAGAGGTAGCTAGGGTCCGCACGGCCTGCATCCTCGGCGTAGTACTGTACGTCCTCCACGAACCTCTTGGCGTACTTGACCGCATCCACGCCCCATTGCAGAGCCTGCTCTCTATCGGTGCGCAACTTGCGCCGGATGTGCACATCGGAGACGCCGAGGCCCGTATGGATGCGAGGTCGCGCGGCTTTCTCCAGTGCCTCAGCCGCGGCATCTATGTCCTCTCTGTTAGCTCGCGTGAGGCCACAGATTATGCAATCGCGGATCTCCTCCGAGATCTGCTGCACAGCCCTCAAATCTCCCGGCGAGGAGATGGGGAATCCGGCTTCTATGATGTCCACACCCATCCCCTCCAGGGCGCGGGCGACCTCCAACTTCTCATTAACGCCCAGGGCAGCCCCAGGCGACTGCTCTCCGTCGCGAAGGGTTGTGTCGAACACAGTTACATTGCCTTCGGAACTGATATCACTCTCGTCCATGATGGACAGCTTTCCTCCCGTCAGCACTCTATCCCCAGACTATGGTCGCAAAGAACGCACCTTGGCGCCCGCTTGCCACATCTCCGATTCCCGCATCTCGCGCAGTTCTGCCTCCAGCTTCTCCCTGTAGTCAGGAGCGCTATTGGCGTCCAAGACGACCCGCGTTTCCTCACCCGACAGGACGCTGCCATACAGATCTTCGAATACCGGTGCTACGGCCTCTCGAAATCTATGTCGCCAATCGAGAGCGCCTCGCTGGGCTGTGGCGCTGGTGTTGGCATACATCCAATCCATGCCGTTCTGACCGACCAGTCTGATCAAGCTCTGCGTCAACTCCTCCACGGTCTCGTTGAACGCCTCGCTCGGGCTGTGGCCATTGCGCCGCAGTACGTCGTATTGCGCCTCCATGACCCCGGCCAGAGCACCCATCAGAACTCCGCGCTCACCTGTGAGATCACTGTACACCTCCTTCTCGAAGGTGGTGGAGAAGAGATAGCCCGACCCAATGGCTATCCCCGTGGCGAGCGCGCGCTCCAGAGCACGGCCCGTGTAGTCCTGGTACACAGCGTAGCTGCTGTTGATGCCGGTGCCAGCCAGGAAGTTGGCCCTGACAGTGGTTCCAGAACCCTTGGGCGCCACCATGATCACGTCCACGAAATCCGGGGGCACTACGGCCGTCTGATCCGCGTAGACAATCGCGAACCCATGAGAGAAGTACAGGGCGTCTCCCTCCTTCAATTGAGGCCTGATTTTGGGCCACAGCATTACCTGGGCCGCATCGGAGACTAGGTACAGGATGATGGTCCCCCTCTCTGCGGCCTCCTCGAAAGAAAAGAGCGTCTTGTCCGGTTCCCACCCGTCGCTCAAGGCCTTCTCCCAGGAGAGTTGCCGATCGGGAGAGCCCCCCACTATGACATTGATGCCGTTGTCCCTCATGTCGAGGGCCTGAGCCGGTCCTTGCACGCCGTATCCAAGGACAGCTACGGTCTCGCCTTGGAGAACCTCACGTGCCTTCTCCACCGGGAACTCATCCCGAGTCACCACCTCTTCCATCGTTCCGCCAAAGTCAATCTCCGCCACGCATGTCCTCCTTGATTCCTACTGTGGCTGACCGCCACGCACCATCGCTACTCGCCCTCCTCGGACCATCTCCACGATACCGAAGGCTTGAAGCACTTGGACCAAGCCCTCCACCTTCTCCTCGTTGCCAGTCGCTTCGATCATTATCGTATCCAATCCCACATCAACCACTCGCCCTCGGAAACTGTCGACTATTTGCATCACCTCCGCTCGCGACCCTCCATTGACCTGTACCTTGATCAAGGCAAGGTTGCGCGCCACGAGCGCACGTTCGGTGACATCTTCGACATCTATCACGTTGACCAGCTTGTTCAAATTCTGGAGAACCTTCTCGGCGTCGGTTCGATCGCTGTCCACGACGATGGTCATCCGAGAGATCCCCGGCTCCTGCGTACGGCCCACGGTGAGGCTCTCGATGTTGAAGGCTCGCCTTCGAAGTAGGCCCGCCACGCGTGCCAGCACCCCGGGTTTGTCCTCCACCAGTGCGATCAAAGTACGGCTCATTCTTTCTCCTCCCCAGTTCCTGCCAGCTCTACGCTAGCCTCTGGACGTCGGATCATCTCGTGCAGAGCCGCGCCGGGCGGCACCATCGGGTACACGTTGCCGTCATCTCCTTCACTCGCCACCACGAACTCAATGAACGCAGGACCCGCCTGGCTTCGCGCTTCCGCTATGACCGCGGCTGCGTTCGCTGGTTCGGTCACTCGCCATCCTGGAATACCGTACGCGCTGACCAGGCGAACGAAGTCTGGGTTGACCAGATACGTCGCCTCGTACCGCCCCTCGTAGAGCAGTTCCTGCCACTGACGAACCATGCCCAGATAGCTGTTGTTCACCAGCGCGATTCTCACTGGCAGATCTTCTTGGATCAAGGTACCCAGTTCCTGCATCGTCATCTGGAAGCCGCCGTCGCCCGCGATAGCCCACACCTCTCTGTCCGGCTGTGCGATCTGAGCCCCGATGGCCGCCGGCAGCGCAAAGCCCATGGTGCCCAGTCCACCCGAGGTGATCCAGGGATCCGGGCGGTCCAGTCCATAGTACATGGCGGTCCACATCTGGTGCTGACCCACATCGGTAACCACAATGGCGTCGCCCTGCGTCTCCTTCCGCAGCGAGTCGATCACGTAGGGAGCAACAAGACGCCCATTCTGCGGTCTGTTTATGATGTCTCTCGCTCTGCTCTGACTGCGCCAGTGGTCAACTCGCTCCATCCAGCCCTCGTGGCTGGCAGGCTCGATCATGGCCAGCAACTCCTCTAGAACGTGCCGGAGATCCCCCACGATGGCCACGTCCGCAGGTACAATCTTGTTCAGTTCGGCCGCATCCGCATCTATGTGAACCTTCCTGGACATCGGAGCGTACTGCTCCAGTGTCCCAGTCACACGGTCGTCAAACCTCATCCCCAGGGCCAGCAGCAGATCGGCCTCTTGCACAGCCCGATTGGCGGCCGCCTCTCCATGCATTCCCATCATGCCCAGGCACAGAGGGTGAGACTCGGGGAACGCCCCTTTTCCCAGCAAAGTCAGGGCCACCACGGCCTCCATCCTCTCCGCCAGTTCCTTCAGCGTGCGCGTCTTGCCCGACATCAGGACACCATGACCGGCGAGAATGACCGGCCGCTCCGCACTGTTGATCAATTCGGCGGCCCGGAGCAATTGCTCAGCATCGACGCGGCCGGCCGGCTCATAACCCGATAGCCGCACTTCATCTTTGGGTGGCACGAAGTCCGTCTCGGCCTGCTGAACATTTTTGGGCAGGTCTATCAGGACGGGACCCGGTCGTCCGCTGCGAGCGATATGGAAGGCCTCGCGCATGATGCTGGCCAGATTTTCGACATCCGTCACCAGGTAGTTGTGCTTAGTGATGGGCAGAGTGATGCCAGTCATGTCCGCCTCTTGAAAGGCATCCGTTCCAATCAGTGACGTGCCTACTTGGCCGGTGATACACACCATCGGGGAAGAGTCCATCATCGCTGTGGCGATGCCAGTCACCAGGTTGGTGGCTCCCGGACCTGAAGTCGCCATCGCCACCCCTACTCGCCCTGACGCCCTCGCGTAACCGTCTGCTGCGTGGGCAGCACCCTGCTCGTGCCGAACGAGGACGTGACGGATCTCGTAGTCTTGAAGACAATGGTAGGTGTCCAGTATTGCCCCTCCAGGAAAACCGAATACGACCTCCACGCCCTCCTGCTCCAGCATCTCCCAAACGATCTGAGCTCCCGTGCGTCTCATTACTCCTCCTTGGTGAACGCGTCGCACAACTACGTGTATACACAAAGCAGAAGCCACCCGGCTGGGCGGCTTCTGCTGTTCTCTCCTGATCCTCTCTCGTTACCCTGAACTCATCCTCGCCGTCCCAACCGTCAGCCGATCCTGCTAAGCAGGATAATAATGACCACAATAAGGACCAAGTCTAGCAGCTGAGGGCTGCTGGCGACAATCCTCCAGTCCAACGCGGTGAGCTGTTCTTTGCGCACCGGACCTCCGGTCACGTTGAGAAGCTCATGTGAATCCATGCTATGCCTTCTGGAGAGCTAGAGATAACAGTAGAGCCGCCCCGTTGGGCGGCTCCGATTCACTCTACTCTGCAGTGCCAGGTGCACCTGCCCAACGGACTATGGCTCCTCCCCAATAATGGGGGCTAGGAGCAAATTGGACAGAATGAGAATGCGCTTGCCACTACTATTCATCGTATGAGAACCACTTACCGCTTTCCAGCTAGTATACAGCATGATTTCGCAGTTGTCAAGGGCTAAATGCGAATTGCCTCAGAAATTTAAGGTTGTGCCCACTGCGCAGGGCACGAACTTGCCCGGCAACTCCCTCGCGAACCGGCACGTCGCGTCGAACCCTGTGCAGTGGCAGGGCATGATCAACTGCGGACCAAAGTTTCTCAGCCTCTCAATCGTGCTCTCCAGGGCTTCTGGCTCAGCCGCACCCAGATGGAACCCACCCAACACGGCCCACACTCGCTCCACGCCACTGATCTCCTGCGCGTACAGCACAGTATTGACAATCCCCGAATGCGCACAGCCGGCCACGACCACCAGGCCCTTCCCCCTCACATTGATCACGATTGCCTGGTCATCGTGGATGGGGTCCTGCACTAGCTCTTCACCTCTACGATACAGTGCCGCAGACGTCACCTTCTCGAAAGCCGTGCGTCGAGGAATGGGGCCTGTGGCCAGACAACCGGCAGCCAGTTCATAGGGCTCACCGAGGGTCACGATCTCCGCGCCGGCACCTTCCCAAGCCTCGCGGTCCTGCTGCCACGGGCCTTGCTTTGTGCCGTCAGGGCGCTCGAACCAACGCTCCAGAAACGCGTCGGGATGAACTACGACGGGAATCGGCCTGCCCACCAACTCCAGGAATTCCAGCAAGGCTCCTGTATGATCTGGGTGGCCGTGACTGATCACCACCTGATCCACTGCACCGGGGTCTATGCCCAGGCGAGGGAGATTATGGACCAGGGACACCTTTGTTTTTCCAGCGTCCAGCAGGATTTCTCGTCCGGCTTCACCCAGCCGAATGAACACAGCAAGGCCGTGTTCCGCCAGCAACGGCTCCGCTATCACACCATACCTCTCTACTCCAGGGCTGGACTCCATCAGAGAATAGGAGTAGTTGTCCACCACAATGGTGATCGCCACATCTGCGGTTTCAGCAAGCGTCACAGCTACACCCCCCTTACAGTGTTATCGATGCGTGGCCCAACAACTCTGGAGCATGTGCATCCTGGTATTTCACGCCCCAGACCTGCACGTCGTAGACACCTTGCTCCAGACCAAGTACGTCTGCCTCCACGTCGTAATCACATAGACACCTGCAGATCTCCCCAACGTTGCTCTCCAGGAGCCGAATCGAGTTCCCCTCCTGCTCCACGGTCAAGACGAGTTCAGCACAGCAAACGTAGGTCAATCTGTGTTCCACATGTACGGCGCAGAAGAGACCACACAGCATGGCCCTCAACGCCGAACGCATAGTCCCTCCACTCCAGTGTCCTGGTTCCCGCGGTCATTTCAACAGCCGAGCACATCATAGCATACGATTCGCGGTTACCGCAACGAACTCAGCTCCCTCTTGGGAGATCTACCTGATGCTCGATGTGATGCAGGGGCCAGCGAGCCGGTGAGAGAAACGGCGCAGCCAGCAGGCAGTGGAGGCAAGGCCGCTCTGCCGGGGCGAGGAAGCCGCCGTTAGGACGAGCAGAGAGTGCGGAACTGGCGGCACGGGACAGTAGGTGTGTGCAGAAGCCCTTCACGGTGGAGGAACTGAGGGCCGTCGTTCAACAGATCGTGAGTTAGACAGACACCAAGAGGAGAGCGTGCTGGTCCAGTATGCGAGGTGAGGTCACAGATGGGAAGACAAACAGTGCTGGTCGTCGACGACGAGCAGCATATCATCGACCTGGCGAGGATGTATCTAGAGCAGGAGGGCTTCACCGTGGAGCAAGCCCTCGATGGAGCCGAGGCATTGCGCAAGATACGTGATCTGAAGCCGGCACTGGTCGTGCTCGACCTAATGCCGCCGGAAGTCGATGGTTGGGAGGTCTGCCGTCGTGCCAGAGAGAGCTCTGGTGTGCCCATCATTATGCTTACCGCACGCAGCGATGATGTGGACAAGATCGTGGGACTCGAACTGGGCGCTGATGACTACCTCACTAAGCCTTTCAACCCTCGTGAGTTGGTGGCACGAGTGAAGGCCATCCTGCGACGGTACGACCGAAGCATGCAGCCTGGCACCGTGATCCATCTTGGCCAGTTGACCATCGACCCATCCAGCCGCGAGGTTACGCTAGCTACGCTAGCTGCGCAACCGCTCGAGTTGCGCACCCAGGAGTTCGAGCTGCTACACACCCTGGCTCAGCACCGGGGTCAGGTCCTCACGCGAGAGCAGTTGCTGGACCTGGCCTGGGGCTACGATTTCTACGGTGAGACGCGCACAGTGGACGTCCACATTGCCCACCTGCGCAAGAAGCTGCGAGGCGGCGACGTGGAAATCGAGACCATTCGCGGTGTAGGATACAAGCTGTCAGTCTAGATGCCAATGCCAACTACCCTGCGTTCAAGACTCATCGGATCCTACCTGATCATCATCTTGATTTGCCTCTCCGTCACGGGAGTCATCCTGACCCTGCTCCTGGTGCCGCAGGTGACCCGACTCACCTATCTAAGACTGGCCGAGAAAGGCTTACCCACGGCGTTGCGCGTATTCAGCATGCGCGGCCAGGGGCGCTCTCCGGGAGAAATCGTCGATGCCCTCGGTGGCTCCGCCGCGGCTGCCGGCACACGTATGTTGATCGTCAATACAGATGGCAGGGTCTTGGCAGACTCCCAAGGCAGCTGGGTGGGACGAGATGTCGATCTGCGCCTCCCACAAGACCGTCCGCCAGCCCCTCGACCCTATGTTCAGGGCCGCGTGGTGACCCGCGAGGGCACACTCTACTACGTCGCAGTGACCGCCAGTCTTGGATCTCGTAGCCAGGCAGATCGCGAGCTACCAACGTGGTGCGTGCTCCTGCTCGCCCAACCACGGCAGGCGATTGCGGGCCTGGTCGCCGACATATCTCTGGGTTTCATCGCCACCGGCGTGGTGGCCCTGCTGGTATCCGTGGGCGTCGCCTTCATCGTCGCGCGCTCCGTGGCCAAACCCTTGCAGCGCATAACCATCGCCACTGAGGAAATAGCGCGAGGCAACTACGAGGAGCAACTGGGGATCACCTCTCCCGAGGAGATACGTCGCCTGGCAACCAGCTTCAACGCCATGGCCCGCGAAGTCGAAGCGTCAAGACAGGCGCAGAGCGATTTCGTGGCCAACGTCTCCCACGACCTCAAGACCCCCCTCACCTCCATTCAAGGGTTCTCCCAGGCCCTTCTGGATGGCACAGCCGACGACGAGGACGCCCGCCATCGCGCAGCTCAAGTGATACACGAGGAAGCCGATCGCATGGCGCGCCTGGTCAATAGCCTGCTCGAACTGGCTCGCATTGAGGCCGGGCAGGTGGTGATGGCTCGCGATCCCGTACCGCTGGGCCCGCTATTGATCGACTGTGTGGAGAAGATGGCTCTGCGCGCCCAACAAGCAAATGTGCAATTGGATGTTGACCATGAGGGGGACGTAGTGGTTGCCGGCGATCAAGAGCACCTGGTCCAGGTGCTCAGCAATCTCCTGGACAACGCCCTCAAACACACCCCATCCGGGGGACGAGTCTCTCTTGCTGCCAGGTCCCTGCCTGTGAAACCCGGGAAGCGTGGGGAACAACCAGACCTCTTTGCCGAGATCACAGTCTCCGACACCGGCGAGGGGATCCCTGCTGAGGACCTGTCCCGCATCTTCGAGCGTTTCTATCGCGGCGACAAGTCGCGCACCAAGACAGGCAAGGGGGCCGGGCTTGGCTTGGCCATCGCGCGCGAGATCATCCACGCCCACGGAGGGCAGATAAGGGCGGAGAGCGTCGTGGGTTTGGGCACCAAGTTCACAATCCTCCTCCCGCACTACACGGAAGCTGGGTAGCTCCAGACCGGTTTGCCCCCTACGGTCTCTATCGCAACCACGCCGCCACTCCGGACGCAATCACCGTCGAGGGTATCTTGCTCTGAGCTCTCTTGAACTCACGGCCCCCGTGCAGTATAATAGGGGTAGAGGCAGTGCGCCTCTCTTAGCCTTCATCCAGCACCTGCCATTCTGTGGAGTGCCACCATGCACAGCCGCGACTCGAAAGCCCTGGCGTGCTACCTCGCCCTCGTCCTCATGCTGGCGCTCTCTTTCGCACCAGCAGCAGGAGCCCAGGGCGCCTCTCAGGTTGATGTACTGACCGTCGAGGGGGCCATCACCCCCATCGTGGCCAGCTATGTGGAACGCGGCATAGAGACCGCGGAAAACGACGGTTCTGCCTGTCTGATCATCGAGCTCGACACACCGGGCGGCTCAGTCCAGGTCACCGAGGAGATAGTGCAGCGCATGAAGGCGGCCACTGTCCCCATCGTGATCTACGTTCACCCGCAAGGGGCCAAAGCCGCCTCTGCGGGGACCTTCCTCGCCCTGGCCGCCCACCTGGCAGCCATGGCCCCCAGTACCCGCATGGGGGCCGCCCACCCTGTGGACATGTCGGGGGAAGCCATGCCCGAGGCGATGGAGGCAAAGGCGGTCAACGACGCAGTTGCACTCGTCAAGGGCCTGGCCCAGCCTCGCGGACCCGACGCCGTCGCTTGGGCCGAGCTGGCTGTACGCGAGAGTTCATCCATCACAGAGCAAGAAGCCCTCGAACTTGGCGTCATCGATTTCATCGCCCGAGACCTCACAGCGCTTGTAGAAGCCATGGACGGGCACGAGGTCGTTGTCGGGGATCAGACCGTCACCTTGAGCACACGGGGAGCGAACGTCAATCGGCTCCCTATGAACGCCATCGAAGGCTTCCTGCACACCATCACCGACCCCAATATAGCTTTCATACTCATGACTCTGGGGTTGAACGCCATCATTCTCGAGCTGTCTCAGCCAGGCGGCTACCTGGCAGGAGTCCTGGGGGCGATCTGCCTCCTCCTGGCCCTTTTCTCCCTGGGCGTGCTCTCCGTGAACTGGACAGGCTTGATATTCATCGTCTTGGCCTTCGTCCTGCTCATCGCTGACGTCAAGGCCCCTACTCACGGTATACTCACCGCCTTGGGCGTGATATCCTTCATCCTGGGTTCCATGATCCTCTTCAGTTCGCCCTTCGCGCGGGTCTCCGTGAATCTGGTAGTGACGGTTGGGGTCACCATCGGCATTTTCTTCGCCTTCGTGGTGGCAAAGGTGTTCGGAGCCCATCAACGTAGGCCGACCACCGGGTCGGAGGGGCTGGTGGGCCAGCTGGCAGTAGCGCGCTCAGATCTGGACCCCACGGGCACAGTGTTCCTCAAGGGCGAGCTATGGGAGGCAATAGCGACCGAGGGAGTGGTCAGAAGGGGGGAGCAAGTCGAAGTCACAGAGTCCGATGGTTTCAAGCTGCGGGTGAGAACAGTAGTTGCGGAATCTTCTTCAGAGCAGTCGATAGTGCAGCGCAAGTAGATAACAAGGAGGGAGTAGCTGTGGAAGGAATATTGGACCTCGTAACCAATCTGGGTTTCAGCGCGTTGATCGTGGGAGCCATTCTCATCGCCTTGCTGAGCTCAGCCGTCAAGGTCGTGCAGGAGTACGAGCGCGGCGTAATCTTCCGGCTCGGCCGTCTCGTGGGGGCCAAGGGACCCGGTCTGTTCTTCATCATCCCGGTGGTGGACCGTATGGTAAAGGTCGACTTGAGGGTGATCACGCTGGACATCCCGTCCCAGGAGGCGATCACCAGAGACAACGTGACGGTAACCGTGAACGCGGTCGCTTACTACCGGGTTATGGACCCGTCAGCCGCCATCGTCCAGGTAGAGGACTACCGCAGGGCTACCTGGCAGATCGCCCAGACCACCTTGCGCAGCGTGTTGGGCCAATCTGAGCTAGACGAACTGTTGACTCAACGAGAGGAGGTCAACGAAAAGCTACAGCAGATCATCGATGAGCAGACGGAACCATGGGGCATCAAAGTCAGCATCGTCGAGGTCAAGGACGTCGAGCTACCAGAGACCATGAAGCGGGCCATGGCACGGCAGGCGGAAGCCGAGCGAGAGAAGCGAGCCAAGATCATCCATGCTGGGGGTGAGTTAGCGGCTGCCC
Source organism: Chloroflexota bacterium (assembly GCA_030603665.1). Classification (GTDB taxonomy): domain Bacteria; phylum Chloroflexota; class Anaerolineae; order UBA7937; family B3-Chlor; genus JAUVXJ01. The sequence continues at coordinate 79,050 of JAUVXJ010000015.1, forward strand.
AGACCTTGCGAGATGCCGCTGCAAAGATGGCAGAGCAGCCTGCTTCCATTCAGCTGCGGTACCTGTCCACCCTGACCGACATCGCCGCGGAGAAGAACTCGACCATCATCTTCCCTATCCCCATCGAGTTCGTCAGGGCCTTCGGCAGGTTGCTTGGGACGGAGCAGGAACCGGAATAGCCATTTCGGAGATAGGCCATGGATCGCTGGGAGTACCAGATCACGACCCACTCAGCAGGGGAGGTACTGAAGATCCGAGAGGAACTGGGGCATGCTCCCGACCCTGCTGGACCAAGCGTCGTCTATTGTGACGTCGAAGGCCAATGCTTCTTCGATGAAGCTCCCAACCCGTACGTAGAGGCCATCGTTCACATCCTGAACGAGAGGGGTGAGCATGGCTGGGAGCTGGTGCAGATTGCCTTTCGCGAGGCGGACTTCATCTGCATCTGGAGAAGGGAACTGTAGAGTACAACGAACCTCCCGGAGGTCTGCAACCTCCGGGAGGTCTTTTGGACTGGGGGCATTGGCTGCGTATGCCGGCAGCCCGAAACGTCGTCTGTCCTCAGGGAGCGCTCGATTCCGATACCGGGATCGCCACCAAGTGCAGGCGTACGTCACGACCCAGCTCCTCAGTCACCGCGGCCGCCAGGAGGCTCGCCACGTCCTCATCTACCTCCTTGCGTAGATGGTCACGGTCAGGCTCACCTGCTCCCCCTGCCTCTCTAGCTCGTAGCCCACAAGGGCCGCGCCTTCAATCTCCTCAAGTTCACGGGTGAGCACCCGCCGCACCACTTCTTCTTCCTGAGTGGCCTGCACCGTTCTCCCCGACATGAAGCCCAGAGGCAGTGAGACTACCAGGAGCAATAGCATGGTCACCACCAGCCCGCGCCGGAGCTGGCTTTCTCTGTCTCTGACGCCCTTCACTGGGCGGAAGCCGAGAAGTAGAAAGATGACAGCGCCGGCGAGAGTGATGCCCACCAGGTTTGTTCCAAACAACAGCAGCCCCCCGCCCGCCACTGCCAACTGGCGACCTGCCAGGCCGACGCCCACCACACCCAAGGGCGGCACCAGGGCCGCAGCGATGGCCACACCGGGCAGCGCCGCCGACACGTCCTTGCGAGACACGGCGTACGCCCCTGCCGCGCCGGAGGCCAGGGCGATCATCAGATCCAGCAGATTGGGGGAAGTCCTGGCCAGCACTTCCCCCGTCGGCTCGCCCAGGGGGACTATGGAAGCCAGGAACAGTGCCACGACCACAGTCAGGGAGATACCCTTGATCGTCGATTCCACGGCATCGCGCAACAGACGCACGTTCCCCAACGCGATAGCCAGGGCGATGCCAATGACGGGGCTCATCAGGGGAGCCACCAACATCCCACCTATGATGACCGCAGCGCTGTTGAGCAGCAACCCCAGGGTCGCAATCGTCGCCGCGAGGGTGATCATCACGAAGAAGTCGATGTCGGCCCGGGCGCCCTCTCTCGATTGCTGGTAGACGGTTGACCTCTCCTCGGCTTCCAGTGTGGGCAGGATCCGGGAAAGCGCGGTCCACACCCGCCGCAGCCAGAACTGGTGCAAGGGAGCTCGCTGCTTGGCTATCATAACCGGCACTGGCGACTTCCGAGCTATCCGCTCCGGTATTGTGCCAAACAGCACTCTGTCGAAAAGGCCTTCTTCCGAGGCGCCAAGCATCATGAGATCATACTCCTTCGCCTCATTCAGGATGCCGCCGACCACTCCCGGGGCTGTGATCACCTTGGCCTCGATCAGGTCATCCGTGGGGAGTCCACCTACGGTCCGGGCGATCATGTCCATGCCGTGCTGTCGATCCTCAGCTGTTGCGCCCTCCCGGCACACGTAGAGCACACCGTCACCCGTGCTCCATGAAGCCCGGCGAGCCTCACGGCGAACCGAGCGGCTATGGAGGCGTGAGGACCACCGCTGGTCGGAAGTAGTATCGTATTCACCTTGGAAAGCGTATCACCCTTCAACAGGACCACGTCACAGGGAGCGTTCTCGACGATCGGGTCAAGTATTTGGCCCAGGATCCGACCCTTGGCCTCGCTGTACCCTTCCCAGCTCACTATTATGAGATCGCACTTCTCTTCCACGGCGGTATCGATAATGCCCTGAGAGACGCTACGGGCCACCCTGGTGATGGGGGTGAGGGACACGGAGCCCGTGTCCTTCTCTCCCAGCGACCCGCGGAACACAGACTCGACGCCTTCCGCCATTCTCGCGCCTTCGCGCAGAGGCACCTGGGCGGGCAAGGTGATCACTCTCAGCGGGAGGACCTCGCCACCCTCCTCGCCGGCCAGGGCGACTGCCAGTTTGATCAGCTCCGACTGCCTCTCGCGCCAGGGCCCAGAGGCACCAGGACCCGGTACTTCGACTCCAGGGGCTCTCTCTGAGCTCTGAAGACCACGACCCCTTCCTGTCCCGCGATGTACCTTCCTCTGGCATGGACGACATAGACAACCAGGCCGGCTCCGAGCCAGACGGCGCCGGCCAGTAGCGGGCCTGTCCCCACCATCGGCAGGAGGAACACGTTGACCACCAGGGCCAGAGCGGGAATCAGGGGTGGCACCGGCAGTCGAAAACCCGAGGGCTCCTCCTCTGCGCCACGCATCCGCATCGCATTCCCCAGCGCGATCATGCTCATTGCGAACAGAATGCAGAAGCCTCCCAACCTGGCGATCTGCTCCAGGTCTCCCCACAGGCTGAGCAAGGCAGCCAAGGCGCCGATCAGCGCCAGAAGAATATGGGGGGTTTGAAAGCGAACCGTACGGCGCCTGAGGAAATCCGGGAGAAGACCATCCTGCTCCATCTCTTGAGCCTGCCGCACCACCAGCAATAGAGCGGAGTTCAGAGCCATGGGAATGAAGATCACCGCCAGGAGCAGCACGAGGGGGCCATAGCCACCAGCACACTCCTCGGCCAGCGCAGCCACAGGCAGCCGCACCTCCAGCAGGCCCACACCCGTCAACGAACTCCCAGCCACCAGGGTTACGGCCATTGAAAGGAGAATCCCCAACCCCGCGGTAGCCAAGAAGGCGCGCGGAATGGTTCGCCTGGGCTCCGGAATCTCCGACATCGTCAGAGGCAGCGATTCAAAAGCCAGAAACCCGATGAATAGCAGCGAGAGACCGGCCTGTACGCCTAGATAGCCATGAGGCGAAAAGGGCCCATAGTCAGTCAATCGAACGGGCGGCAGGCAGACAAGGCAGAGTAGTAGCAGCAAGGCCGCGACGAGCCAGGTGACAATGCCACGAACCCGCCTGTGGCTCCAGCCACCCAAGACGTTGTACACTGCGATCACAACTATCAGCAGCGCGGCCATCCCCGGCTCGCCCAAGCGCACACCGAGAAGCGCCTCGACGAAAGTGCTGGCACTGGCTGCAAAACCAAGGGCCAGAACCGCAGACAGGAGTAGCCCACCCAGCAGGATCGCCCAGCCTGTGAGGAATGCCACCGGCCCCCGGGTGGCCTCGCGGAGCAACACGTAGGCGCCGCCTTCTCGCCCGCCACGAACGAGTAGCTCGACATAGCACAGGAGGGTCAGTGAGCACACCACGCCCATCATCAGGTACGATACTGCCGCGGCGGGACCGGCAGACACCAAGACGGATCCCTGTAGCGTGAAGACCAGTGCGGCCAGCAGGATCGCCAGGCTGCGCGACACCGCACGCGCTAAGCCAAGCTCCCGACTGAATCGTACCTCGGTTGGCGCAACGTCTCTCGCCGCAGGGTCCACCTCTCCCAAGGGGCGTCTGAATCGTAGCACAAACAGGTATGATTGCCTAACGTGCGATTGCTAGGACCATTCAGCCGTGCTATAATTCCCATGGTCGTTGCCACAGAGGATCGGCGCGACCTTGCTCTGCTAAGAAGAGGGCTGGACAGTGACCAAGTTCGTTTTCTGTACCGGCGGCGTGGTGTCATCCGTAGGGAAGGGTGTAGCCGCAGCGTCCATTGCTCGGATCCTGAAGAGCAGAGGCATCTCCGTGTCCATCCAGAAACTGGACCCCTACCTCAACGTGGATGCCGGAACCATGTCGCCCTACCAACACGGTGAGGTCTTCGTCACCGAGGACGGATCTGAGACCGACCTTGATCTCGGCCACTATGAACGCTTCATAGATCAGAATCTCACCTCTTCCAGCAACGTGACGACCGGGCAGGTCTACTCAGCGGTCATCGCCAGCGAGCGCCGCGGTGACTATCTGGGCAGTACCGTCCAGATCATCCCACACATCACCGACGAGATAAAGCGACGCGTGTTTCAAGTTGCCCAAGAAAGCGGCGCCGAGGTGGTCATCGTGGAAGTGGGCGGAACCGTGGGCGACATCGAGGGGCTGCCCTTCATCGAGGCCCTCCGACAGATGCACAGCGATATCGGCCACGATGACTTGCTCTACGTCCACGTGACCCTCCTCCCGCGCCTCGCAGTCACTGGTGAGTTCAAGACCAAACCCACTCAGCACAGCGTCAAGGAACTGCGAGGCATGGGAATTCAGCCTGATTTCATCCTCTTGCGCGCCGATGCCCCTCTCTCAGATGGCATAAGGGCCAAGGTATCTCTGTTCTGCGACGTTGACGAGTCGGCGGTGATACCTCTGGTAAGCGCTGAGACGATGTATGAGGTTCCCTTGATCATGGAGCAAGCCGGACTGGGCGACCTCATCATGGAGAAGTTCAATCTACCCAAGGCCAAGCCTGACCTTGAGGAATGGCGCAGAGTTGTGGAGCGCATCAAGCACCCAGAGCGACGAATCAGTATCGGTCTGGTGGGGAAGTACGTGGAACTGGTGGACGCCTACATGAGCGTCAGAGAAGCTCTGTACCATGCTGGCGCCCACTTCAACGTCGGCGTCGACATCAAGTGGGTGGAATCGGAGCTGCTCCCAGAGAACGCCGAACACCTGCTCAAAGGGGTCGATGGCATCGTCGTACCCGGAGGTTTTGGCTACAGAGGCTTTGAAGGCAAGATGGTTGCGGCTCGACACGCTCGAGAGAACGAGATCCCCTTCCTTGGCTTGTGCCTGGGCCTGCAAGTGATGGTCGTTGAGTTCGCCCGCTCCGTCGCAGGCTTGGAAGGAGCCAACAGCACCGAGTTCGACGCGCTCACCCCGCACCCTGTGATAGACCTCCTGCCGGAGCAGCGGCAGGTGTATCACAAGGGAGGTACCATGCGGCTGGGGAGCTACCCCTGCCGGTTGGTTTCCGGAACCAGAGCCGCCCACGCATATGGTCAGGATGTAGTGAGCGAACGGCACCGACATCGGTTCGAGCTCAATAACCGGTATTGGGAACCTCTGCGCTCCCGCGGACTGGTGGCGAGCGGGCTTCTCGAGGGCGCCGATCTTGTGGAAATCGTGGAGTTGCAGAACCACCCCTGGATGGTTGCCACTCAGTTCCATCCAGAATTCCAGTCTCGTCCCAACAGGCCGCACCCGTTGTTTCTCGGCCTTCTCTCCGCGGCACTGGAGAGAAGCGATAGGAACACGACATCGGCGGCAGCGCAGTAGCGACAGAGCGCCCAGTCCAGCCCGTTTCAGAGGTTGATGCGTGGGACAGCCCGATTTTCTGGTGATCGGCCACGTAGCTAAGGACCTGATTGGCGATGGCTACCGGCTCGGTGGCACCGTCGCCTACTCCGCTCTCACGGCCAGAAACCTGGGAAGGAAAGCTGCGGTCGTCACTTGCGCAGGTCCTGATGCGGACCTGCTTCACCTCTTCAACGACATAGACTGGGTCTGTCTCCCGTCACCCGTCACGACCACCTTTCGCAACGTCTGCACAACTCAACAGCGACAACAGTACATAGAGGCAGTGGCCGAGGCAATACCGAAGGATAACATCCCGTCTCCCTGGAGACGCACACCTATCGTTCACCTGGGCCCCATAGCGAACGAGTTCGAAGAGGATATGACAAGCCTGTTTCCATTCTCCCTGATGGGCCTCACACCACAGGGCTGGCTGAGGCAGTGGGATGACCAGGGCCAGGTCTCTCCTCGTCGTTGGAGGAGAGCCAACGAGTTCCTACAGCGTATAGACGCCCTCATCGTCAGTGACGAGGATCTCACAGGGGAAGCCGCCGCCTTGAGAACACAGCTTGAGCTTGCCCCCGTCGCCGTGATCACTGAGGGCGCCGGCGGTGCCACCCTCCACCACCAGGGAAAGGTATCCCATTATGCCCCTCGCAAGACCCAGGCAGTCGATCCCACCGGTGCCGGAGACGTATTCGCGGCCGCCTTCTTGGTCAGACTATCGGAGACTGGCGATCCGCACACGGCCGCCAGCTTCGCCAACGTTGCCGCTTCCCTGTCTGTGGAGAAAGCGGGACTCGACTCGGTTCCCGAGCGGGCACAGATAGAGGAGATACTGAGCAGTACACCATGACACTCATCTATGCTTTCGCGAACCAAAAGGGAGGAGTGGGCAAGACCACGACCGCCATCAGCCTGGCGGCATACCTGGCTGCCAGGGGCAAGAAGCTTCTGCTGGTTGACATCGACCCCCAGGCCAACGCCACGAGCAGCCTAGGGGTAGACAAGAGCAACCTCCGCCTCTCCATCTACGAGGCTCTCATCCAGCAAGTCCCCCTGGGCCAGATCATCATGCCCATCGAAGGATCCCGCTTGGAACTGGTACCCTCCGCTCCGGCGCTCGCCGGGGCGACTGTGGAGTTGATACGTTTGCCTGACAGAACTCACCTTCTACGAAAAGCCCTGGCCACACTGGACACGAAATACGACTACGTCTTCATTGACTCGCCTCCCAGCCTGGGTATCCTGACCGTGAATGCCCTGACCGCCGCAGAGGGAGTGATCATCCCCGTGCAGTGCGAGTATCTCTCCTTGGAGGGCTTGGGACAGCTGGTCCATACCATCAACCTGGTGCGAAGGGATCTCAACCCCCAGTTGAAGATCACTGGCCTGATCATGACTATGTACGACGTGCGCACGAAGATTGCTCAGCAAGTGGTGGACGAGGTGCGCAAGTACTTCGCCAGTAAGGTATTCTCCACCATCATCCCACGAAATGTGCGCCTCAGCGAGGCCCCCAGCTACGGAGAGACAATCCTCAACTATGCGCCCAAGTCCAGCGGGGCCTTGGCGTACGAGGCCTTGGCCAAGGAGTTTCTGAAAAGAACGGACCAGACAGGAGGTAGCTAGATGCCCGGAGAGAGACGAGGCCTGGGCAAGGGACTGGAGGCCCTGATCCCTTCCACTCCAGGCGTGACAGAGGTCGATGTGGACAGTATCGTCCCTAACCCGCGGCAGCCCCGCCAGGCAATTGATCCTCAGGCCCTGGAAGACCTGGCCATCTCCATCCGTGAGCAGGGCGTGGTCCAGCCCCTGGTGGTGACAGAGGTAGAGGGAGGATACCAACTCCTGGTTGGCGAGCGGCGCTGGCGTGCGTCCAAGCTTGCTGGACTAGATGCCGTGCCCGTGGTGGTCCGCGATGTCACTCCCCAGCAGATGCTGGAGTTGGCCCTGGTTGAAAACCTCCAACGAGAAGACCTGAACCCCCTGGAGACGGCCTCGGCCTACCAACAGCTCGTGGAAGAGTTCGGTATGACTCAGCAACAGGTCGCGGACAAAGTGGGCAAGAACCGCGTCACGGTGACCAATACCCTGCGCCTGCTGAAGCTCCCCATGGAGGTTAAGGATGCCCTCCTGCAAGGACAGATCACCGAGGGGCATGCTCGGGCCATGTTGCGCCTGCAATCAGAACGGTTGCAGTTGGATGTGCTCAAAGCCGTGCTGAAGGGCGGCTTGAACGTGCGCCAGACAGAGGAGATGGTTCGGCGCATGTCAAAGGAGCCGAAGCCCAAAACCTCCGTCGTCGAGAGGCCACCCGAAGAGAAGGCCCTCGAGGATAAGTTCCGTCAGGCCCTGGGGACCAAAGTGAGCCTCACCAGCGGCGCCAAGGGGGGTAGACTGGTCGTCTACTACTACTCAGAGGAGGAGTTGCAGGCGATATATGACCTCATAGTCCGAGACTGACCCCAGACCTCGGAGGTTTGAGCAACCTCCGAGGTCTCACCACTGATCGCTTAGATCGTCAAGTCGGGGAGAGACTCCTTCGCCTCCGCGAGCTTGTCCTCTCCCCCCGCGCCTTGTACCATTACGGCAGCCCGTGCAGAGCAGCGAGCAGCCAACCCGCGTTTCAGGTCCGACACCTTTGCGAAGGTTCGGAACCTTCGCAAAGGTAAGGAGTGGCGATCACCCCGTACACTGTCGACGTCGCCAGTCCGTCTCCCGGTCCAGCGCATCCTTCGGTACGTCGCGTCGCGACCATCCTTCGACAAGCTCAGGACGTGGCTCGGGATGTCTTCTTGGGTGTGGAATAGGGGCGAGGCAAGGGCAAGTCAATCCAGCATGCTGAGTAGCCGAGGGCCGTATCGAAGCATGCGGGGTGAGAAACGAGCAAGGCTTGGGTGTACATTCTACGCTGCGCGAATGGCGCCTACTACACCGATCATACAACGCATCTGGAGCTTCGACTGGGCGAGCGCGTCGTAGTCGCGCTTCATCACGCAAGAGTCGCCCCCGATCTCCACCCAGTTCTCGGGCACCCACGACCGAAGAGATAGATCGCGAAGTCTGCCTTATCCTGATGTCCGTTGTGAGGCCTCTTTGACATAAGGTTCATGCAGTTTCACGGGCGCGGCGCTGACTTGCCGGAGCCTCACGTTGAGCATTTCCACGAACACCGAGAATCCC
>JAUVXJ010000001.1 GCA_030603665.1 Chloroflexota bacterium
TTTGCGAGGCAGGCGGGGCTCATCTTGTCCCAGGCGATTCAGGACCCGTCTCACCGTGGAGACGCTGATCCGGCTCAATTGATCCAAGAGATGTGGTGAGGCCTCGAGTTCACCATGGCGGGCCAGATGAGTGGCCATCCACACCACATTGGGCTGGAGCCGTTCTGCGCAGATATAGTCAAGGCTCTCGGAGATGACCCGCAACGGGTGATCAACTTCAGGGCCATAAGTGCGTCCCCGCTGCTTATGGCGGGCTTTTCGTTCCAGGCTACCCGACATGAGGCGGATCAGACTCTTGCGATGCAAGCCTGTTATGGCCTCCATCTCATCCAGCAAGTGCCCGCGTTCCAACTTGCTCGCTTTGAGATACCGCCTCTTGATCAGTCGTAGATACTTCCTACGTTCGTCTATCGTCATCTTCTCTTTGTTGGGCATAGTCCCCTCAGTAACATTATCATTTGAGTGAACCATACCACTTCGGTAACATTATACGTGAGTGAATACGCGCAGTTGAACAAAGCGCCGGTTGATGGTATAATAGGACGGTGGGGGGAGTGTCGGAACTGGCAGACGAGCGTGATTTAGGATCACGTGGAGCAATCCGTGTGGGTTCGAGTCCCACCTTCCCCATGAGTGGTGTTTAGCGAGCGGGTGTAGTTCAGTGGTAGAACGTCTCCTTGCCAAGGAGAAGGTCGTGGGTTCGAATCCCATCGCCCGCTCTTCTCTGTGTCAGGAGTCCTGCCATCGGGTGGACCGGCTCGACCGCGCAGGGCACACCGTGGTTCGGTTGCACGACCATTTCCAGGAGGCGGGGTAGATCAGTTGGAAGTTGCCACGAAGGAGTTGGAAAACAGGCAGGCGGTTCTGACCGCGACTCTGGACGAGGAGTGGTTGGAGCCTTTCATGAAGACCGCATCGCGGCGGCTAGCGTCGCGGGTGCGCATCCCGGGTTTCCGAAAGGGGAAGGCTCCGCACCGTGTGGTGGTGGGTCACATGGGCAGGGAGACTCTGATAAGGGAAGTGCTGGACGACCTGGGTAGGGCAGCGTACGAAGAGGCCGTGGAAGAAAGCGGGCTGGAGCCTATTCACCTGGACGACCTCGAGATCGCTGAGTGGGATCCTCTCACTCTGCGCCTGGCGGTTTCTCTTCCGCCAGAAGTGGACCTTGGGGACTACAGAAGCATACCGCTGGAGGTCAAAGAGGTCGAGGTCGGAGAGGAGGACGTCGAGGGCGTCCTGAAGGATCTGCAAGAGCAGTATGCGGAAAGAGTTCCTATGGATCGCCCCGCGCAGCTCACTGACTTCGTCGTGGTGGATCTGGTCGGAACAATCGATGATCGTGTGGTTCTAGAGCTAGAGCAGCAGGAGTACGAGCTGAGAGAGGGGGGCGATTTCCCTGTGACCGACTTCGCCGAGAAGCTCGTAGGAATGTCAGCCGGGGAAGAGAGGAACTTCAGCGTGACGTTCCCCGACGACTACGAGGACCAGGACTTTGCAGGCCAAGAAGTCTCTTTCCTGGCGCGACTCCATAGCCTCCAGGAGAAACACCTGCCAGCGGTGGACGATGAGCTGGCGAAGATGGTTGGCGGTTTCGACACGCTGGAGGAATTGAGGGAGAGCATCACGGAGGATCTCAGCGCACGTCGCGAGGCCCAGCAGCAGGACGAACTGGGAGAGCAACTGCTGGACGCGGTTCTAGAGCAGGCTGAGATCGATTCTCCACCTGTGTTTGTCAACAGTGAATTGGAGGCCATGCTCAGAGGGCTCACCTACGATCTGCAGCAGCAGGGCTTCACTTTTGAGGGCTACCTGCGAACCACGGACAGGACCATGGAGGATCTGATCGAGGAGTTCAGGCCAACGGCTGAGAAACGGGTGATGAAGTCGCTCATCCTGGCTGAGCTTGTGAAGCGGGAGGAGATCAAGGTCGAGGATTCGGAGATAGAGGAAGACGTGGCGAGGATGACACGCGTCTACGGGCAGGAGAAGCAGGTTCTGCGAGACGCTCTGCTTGGCAACGAGCAGCTCAAAGAGGAGATCAGAAACAGATTATACGGGCGCAAGGTGGTGCAGCGCTTGGTGGCGCCGTCTGAAGTGGTCGAGAGCCAGGAGACAGAGCCCGATTCCACCATGCCGGATGGGGAGGAGTCCTCGCCTGACTCGACTGAAGAACCAGCGCCTGCGGAGTGAAGCTCATCTGGCTAGGGTGGGGCTTCCATGGTGGACGAGACGAATTTCTCCGGGAGGTAGTTCTATGCAGAGTCTAATACCCATGGTCATAGAGTCCACTGGTAGAGGGGAACGTGCTTATGACATCTATTCCCTCCTTCTCAAGGAGCGAATAGTCTTCCTGGGTACCCCAATTGATGACACTATGGCTAACTTGATCATCGCCCAGCTACTGTTCCTTGATCGGGAGGATCCTGACAAGGACATACATCTTTACGTCAACAGCCCCGGAGGCATGATCTATCCCGGGCTGGCCATCTATGACACGATGCAGCTGCTCAAGGCCCCAGTCTCCACCATTTGTCTGGGGTCCACGGCAAGCCTGGCTACGGTTCTGCTCGCCGCGGGAACGCCGGGCAAACGGTACGGACTGCCCAACTGTACGATACACATGCACCCGGCCGGAGGAGGCGTACGTGGGTATGCGCCCGATGTGGAGATCCAGGCCCGGGAGCTGCTGCGCATGCAGGCCAAGATACATGAGATACTCTCTAAGCACACCGGCCAGACTGTGGAAAAGATCGCCCACGACTTTGATCGGGACTACTTTATGGACGCCGAAGATGGCGTGGAATATGGCATCATAGATGAGATACTGACAGGTCCCGACGAGGAGGACAAGGGGTAATGTCCGATACGGCTTCGGAGCACGTGCGATCCTGCTCTTTCTGTAGCAGGCCCCAGAATCAGGTAGGACGGTTGATTGCTGGGCCCGGGTCAGTAAACATCTGCGACGAATGCGTCGAGCTGTGCCGTGAGATACTTGCGGAGGAAGAGCCATCTGTTCCTCGGAGCCCGGCTCCAGTGGGAAAGATCCCATCCCCAAAGGAGATAAGTGACCAACTGGATGAATACGTCATAGGGCAGGATCAGGCCAAACGAGTGCTCTCTGTGGCCGTGTACAATCACTACAAGCGCGTGTTCGCCGGCGCACTTGTTGATGACGTGGAACTGCAGAAGACCAACATACTGCTCATCGGACCTACAGGATGCGGAAAGACCCTGCTTGCTGAGACCCTGGCCAGGATCCTCGATGTACCCTTCACCATCGCGGATGCGACTTCACTCACCGAAGCAGGGTACGTCGGCGAGGATGTGGAGAACATCCTCCTGCGTCTTATCCAGGCGGCAGACTATGACCTGGCGCGGGCGGAGAAGGGAATCGTCTACATAGACGAGATAGACAAGACCGCACGCAAGGCTGGCGACAACCCCTCCATAACCCGTGACGTGTCTGGAGAAGGGGTGCAGCAGGCTTTGCTGAAGATCATCGAAGGAACCGTAGCCAATGTGCCCCCACAAGGTGGGCGGAAACACCCTCACCAGGACTTCATCCAACTGGACACGACAGATGTTCTATTCGTCTGTGGGGGCACTTTCGAGGGGCTGGATACCGTTGTTGCAGAAAGGGCAGGGGGAGGACAGGCGATAGGCTTCAGGGACAAGGAGAGTCAAGGGAAGGCAGAACTCACGTCGGCAGAACTGCTGCGCATGGTGATTGCCGACGATCTGCTGAAGTACGGTCTCATACCCGAGTTCGTCGGGCGTCTGCCGATGGTGGTGAGTGTGGATCCGCTGGACAAGGAGACCATGGTTCGCATACTCAAGGAGCCGAAGAACGCGATAGCCAAGCAGTTCAGAAAGCTGCTGGCTCTAGACAACGTCGAGTTGATCTTCACCGATGATGCCTTGGAGGCGGCAGCGGAGAAGGCGCTGGAGTACAGGACGGGGGCCAGGGGTCTGCGCACCATAATCGAACAGGTTCTGCTGGACACCATGTTCGAGATACCTTCGCTGCGCAACGTGCGAAGGTGCGAGATCACAAGAGAGGTGATCACCGGGGAAGCTGAGCCGGAACTGGTCTACTGGTCGGAGACCGCCTAGCAAGACGGAGTGAGAGTGCCACAAGGGCCCACTGTTGATGTCAGTGGGCCCTTTGTCGTTCCAGCTGCGGTCTGCATGAGCCAGCCGCTGCGATGCGCTACTCGCAGCAGCTTCCGGTGCTCGCGGCGTCACGGGTGTCTGTGCAGCACACCTGAGGGCGACCGCGCATCACGAGATCACGGTAAGCTGCCACTATCTGCTCTGCGACCAGGGGCCACGCGTACCGCTTGGAGAGCTCGGCAGCACGCCCACCCATCTCCTGCTTCAGTTTCTCATCTGCCAGTAGCAGCCCGAGTTTCTCAGCCAGAGCGTGTGGGTCATCGTTGGGCACCAAGAAGCCTGTGTGTCCATCCTTCACCGTGAACGTCAAGCCGCCGACCCTAGAAGCTATGACCGGCGAGCCGCAGGCCATGGCCTCCAGGGCAACCATGCCGAACGACTCATAGTGGGAAGGGACGACACAGACCTCGGCAGCGGAGTAGTAATCGGGGAGCGCGGGCTGCTCTCTCTTGCCCAGGAAGGTCACCACATCGGCGATGCCCAGTTCCGCCCGCATATCCTGGAGGCGTGCCATCTCTCGGTTCATGTCCTCGGCGGCCACATCGGGCTCGCCCCCGATGATACACAGACAGAAGTCATCCCGCAGCTCTGGGCGCTTCTCCACCACCAGCGCCATGGCCTTGATCAGCACGTCTATGCCTTTCAGAGGTTCGATGCGGCCTACGAAGAGCACCATCTTGTGATAGTCGGGGACGTCGATCCGGGCCTTCACCTCAGTCTGGGATCGTGGATAGAACAGGTCCAGGTCGACTCCGCAGGGGATGACCTCTATCTTCGAGGGGTCAGCCCCATATAGCCAGATCATCTGAGCCTTTTCCAGCGGGTTGGCCGCGATTAGCCGGTCAACGGAATTCATGACGTTGCGTTCGCTTTCCACTCGTAGGGGGGTCTCCAGCTCAGCTTTGCTTCTGGCAACGCTGTTCTTCAGCTTACCCAGTGTGTGAAACATGTGCATCACGGGGGTGTTCCATTCGTGCCGGAGACGCTGAGCGACCAGGCCTGAGAGCCAGTAGTGACTGTGGACAACGTGATAGGCTCCGTCCGCATTCGACACGAACTCCAACAGGTTGTCGGTGAACTCTCCGATGTGCTTGTGGACCGCGTTCTTGTCGTAGGGAGCCTCCGGGCCAGCGTTGAGATGAATGGTCCGGGCATTTGGGCCCAGGTCGACGATGCGCGGCGCACTTGGGTCTTGGGAGCGTGTAAAGACATCCACTGTGAAGCCTCGACGCCCCAGCTCGCGGCTCAGGTCTCTGACGTACACGTTCATACCACCGGTTTCCTTGCCGCCCAGCGCCGCTTTGGGGCAGGTGTGCACGCTCAACATGGCTATTCTATACATAGCTGTTCCGCCGCTTCGCGAGTTTCAGGTTGTGAATTTCGGTTCGCACTGCGCCGAAGCGGTATTTGTATTCCTCCTCTCCGCGTAGGAAATCAAATGTCCTGCATCCTCTTTCGATTGCGTCCCTGATGCAGTAGGACAGAAGTACGATACCAGTACCCAGGGAAGGGTACAGGTCGGGATCGTAACCGGAATTGTACACCTGGAAGGAATCGTTGAAAACGAAACAGAACATCGCGGCGGCCTTTGTGTCATTGATGACTAGGAAGGCGAGCCTCAACCATCCGCGCACGAGCGCCTCGCCAGCTATAGCGCGGAAGAACCCCTGCGTCCGCTCGTCCATGAAAGCCCTCTTGTGGGTACCACTGTCGCGGTGTAGTGCGACGAAGTCCTCCACTTCACTGTCTAGCGTCGTGTGATCCTCCACGTAGTACCAGTCGACAGCTGCCTCCCGATTGGCCTTGCGGATCTTACGACGAATCTCGTGACGCTGCTTCTTCTTGAGCGATGACAGGTACTGATCCCAAGTGGCCGGGAGAGTGATAACGGGACACACCTCTTCGACGCGGGAGGTGACCTCAACCTTGCCACTTGTCGTGGCAAGGGCTGACAACATCCCAAGAGTCTGGGAAGAGGCGGGCACGTTGTGCAGGTCCAGTACATCCCAGCAGTCAGAGCGTTCCTCCGTCAAGAAGTGCCAGAGTGCATCGTAGACGGCTGCATCTCTGCCATCCGCGACCACTATCATGTCCAGGTAGTCGGAGAGATCAATCCCTCCAACGAGTCGCAGTGCTATCTCGCTTTCGCCGTCCTTCAGGGAGTAGAGTGGGGCCAGACCAATCAACTCGGCACCGTCGCGAATGGCAACGATGCGCAGCTCTAGCTCCTGGCCGAACCAGTCCCACCACGTTCGTTGCCACTCCCAGGAGAGGAACACGGTGTTGGTACCGCTTCGGCGGAGCAGGCTGTTCCATTCCGGCTTCAGCGCAGGGAAAGCTTCGGCATCTATGTAGAGTTCGGTACTTAGCGTTTTCTTCACGTGCGTTACTCATTATAGCCAATTGCCGGACCTGGCGCCAGGACGCTTGAGCCGATATGCAAGTTTGCACTTGTCGGCCGCGTGTGTTAGAATAGAGATGCGTCTCCCATGATGCTCGTGATGTTCGCATCAACGTTTTGAGCCAATACCTCATCAAAGGGAGCCGGACTCCGCAGGTGCCGTCCGAGAGGGCGACACCCTAGGGTAGGCACCCACCTGCCACGGCAGGTTCAAAACAATGATCGCACACGGCAAGATGGGGGACGCATGTATAGCCAACAGCCGGTTGAGGGTTGTTGGCTTTGTCATTTAGGCAGGGCATCGGGCGCCAGGTCTTCCTTTTTGGGCTTCAAGTGTGCTAGAATGTACGGCACGGACTGAGGAGTGGGCCATGGGTCGTGTGCACAGTTTCATCGGCACCGGTGACAGCTATGACTGGGCGAACATCAGCGAGCAGGTCTATGAATCTGCCAAAGTACGGGGAGTAAGCGTTCGGTGGCTGATAGGAGCGGCGGAGGGAGCACCTCACTTCGCCGTGCGCTATTTTGAGATCGAACCAGGAGGCAGAACTTCCCTGGACAGGCATGAGCACGATCATGGAGTAGTCGTGTTACGAGGACACGGCGAGGTGCTTCTGGGAGAGGAGGTTGCCGAGATCTCCTTTGGCGACGCGGTCTACGTGTCGCCGGAGGAGGTGCATCAGTTCAGATGCCTCGGTGATGAGCCGCTGGGTTTTCTATGTGTGATCCCTGCGCACAGGAGTGCGAGCGAATGAAGGCGGTGGTGTACCTCGGTCCCGGTGAACTGAGCTACGAGGAGGTGGAGATCCCGCAGGTCGGGCCTGGGGAGTTGCTGGTGAGAACCAGGGCAGCCCTGACGTGCGGAACTGATGTGAAGACGTATCGGCGAGGACATCATCTCATGGAGCCGCCGATGCTGTTTGGGCACGAGTTCGCGGGCGATGTGGCCCTGATCGGGGAGGGAGTCACTGACTTCGCCGAAGGTATGCGAGTAGTGGCCGCCAATTCGGCGCCGTGCAGATCCTGCTTCTTCTGCCGGCGGGGCAGGCACAACCTGTGCGAGGACATCTTGTTCAACTGGGGGGCGTTCGCCGAGTACGTCAGGGTACCAGCGCGCATAGTGCAGACCAACATGTACGAGATTCCTCTAGAGCTCGAATACGAAGAGGCAGCCATGCTTGAGCCACTGGCCTGCGTTGCGCTCGGGAATAAGGCAGCTGGTATCTCACCCGGGGACACCGTTGTCATCGCTGGTGGAGGTGGTCCCATCGGCCTGATGCACCTTCAGCTGGCCAAGCACGCAGGAGCGGAGCAGGCAGTGGTGATCGACCTCAAGGACTCCAGACTGCAATTGGCCCAGCAACTGGGTGCCACGCATGTGATCAATCCCGAACGCGAGGATCCCGTCGCGGCCGTCAAAGACCTGACCCGAGGCCGGGGGGCCGACGTCACCATAGAAACGGCTGGGCTGCCTGATGTATGGAAGATGTCTCTAGAGTTGGTTCGCAAGGGCGGGACGGTTGTCCTCTTCGGAGGCTGCCCTACGGGGAGTCAAGTATCAGTTGACACAGATAGGGTACACTACCACGAGCTGACCATCCGGGGTGTTTTCCATCATACTCCGAAGACAGTGGCCAGGGCACTGCGCCTGTTGAGCAGCGGGATGGTAGATGCGAGCCGGCTCATTTCTGGAAGAGTGCCACTCCGAGACACACAGATCGCGCTGGAGAAGGTGATGGCCGGTGAGGCTGTCAAGATGGCGATCATCCCGTAGCCAGAACCAGGGTTGTCAGATGAGAGTCGCCAAGTATTACAGTTGGGATGACGTTCGGCTGGAGCACATGGAGCTACCAGACATTGGACCCGGGGAGATGCTGGTCGAGGTACAGGCCTGCGGGCTGTGTGGAAGCGACCTGATGCAGTGGTACGTGGACAGCAAAGCGCCAACGGTGTTGGGTCACGAGCCGGTGGGTCTTGTTGCGTGCGTGGGAACTGGTGTTGTGGGCTTCGCGCCGGGCGATAGGGTCTTCGTGCATCATCACGTTCCATGTTTCGTGTGCTACTATTGCCGGCGAGGCAACTATTCGTGCTGCCCCACCTTCAAACAGAACGGAATTCATCCTGGAGGCTTCGCCGAGTACATCCGCGTGGCGCCGATGAACGTGGAGCGGGATGTGCTGCACTTGCCCGAGGGGCTGCCTTTTGAGGAGGCAACCCTAATCGAACCGACGGCGTGTGCCATCAGGGGCATGAAGCGAGCTGGTTTTCGGCACGGTGACACCGTCCTTGTCATCGGGGTGGGTGTCAGCGGTTTGCTCTTCACGCAGCTGAGCAGATTGTGGGGGGCAGGGCGGGTGATCGCTTCAGACTTGGTGGACTATCGCCTGGCGAGAGCTCTAGAACTAGGGGCTGATGCTGTCGTCAACCCGGCGACGGGCGATCTCAGGGCGGAGGTGAACAGACTCACTGGACAGACAGGGGCAGACGTGGTGATCGTGACTGCCGGGAGCGCAGCAGTGATGGAGCAGGGGCTGCGACTGGCTGCCAAGGGAGGCACCGTCCTCATCTACGCACCTCTGCCGCCAGGCGAGACGCTGCCTGTGGATGTGTGCGATCTGCTGTTCTCGGAGAAGACCTTGGTCAGCACCTACTCTTGCGGACCCGATGATACTCGCATGGCTCTTGACTTGCTCCGCCACGGCAGGGTTCAGACACGCGGCCTGGTCACCCATCGGTTCGGCCTTGAGGAGGTCGCGGAAGCCATGCGTCTGGCGGCGAAGGCTGGCGAGTCGCTAAAGGTGGTAGTCGTTCCATGATTCCAGATCGACGGCGTGGCCATTTCCGCGTGCTCTGGGCCAGCGCGTTGGCCATTCCCTGCCGGCATGAGGAGTCCAGCCACATATGACGTGGTCAAAACTGCGTGGGAGGCTGGACCTCAATCTGGCTCTGGTAATCCTCCTTTCCGTCGTTGCTTTCGCTCCCCTCACATATCCGGGTTTCTTTCAGTCGCATTCAGGCTTCGTGCCCGTCTTCAATCTCTATGACCTGGAGCGCGATCTCTGGGGGAACTGGGGATGGGTCCCTCACTTGACGGGAAGCCCGGATCTCATGAAGGGGGAAGGCCCTCTACCCTATCTGCTGGCCGAATTGCTGCGATGGTTGGGCATGGGGGGCGCCCAGGCTATCAAGGGCATCTATCTCCTGGGTTTCGTGGCCTCGGGTATGGCCATGTATGTCTTGGGGAAGAGGCTCTTCGGCTCGGCTGGTGGACTGCTGGCGGGCGTGGTGTATGTCTATGCGCCATTCCATTTGGCCACGGTGTACGTCCGCGGCGCTTTCGCAGAGGCGTGGGCATTTGCCATGTACCCGCTAGTCATTTGGTGCTGGGAGCGGTATCTGGACAACGGGAGAGCGTGGTGGGCGGCTTTGGGAGTGCTTGCCTACGCTGCGTTGGCGTCAACTGGGCTCGGCCTGGCGCTGCTCTTTGCACTCTTCATATTGGTCTTTGTTCTTGTGCTAGGCCCCTCCCGGCGCGCAAAGGCACGCGGTCTGCTCGTCCTGGCGCTGGCGTTGGTCGTGGCACTCCTGATTCAACTTCCGTCAGCAATCAGGTATGGCATGCCTGCTCTTGGCGATGGGGGTTTCACACAGCATTTCGTTTATCCGTTCCAGCTCCTGGCCGCAAGCTGGGGATACGGAGCGAGTGTGCCTGGCTGGGAGGACACGCTTCCACTCCAGCTGGGCCTGGCTGCGACCGGCCTGACTCTGCTGGCGGGCTTGCTTCTGATGGCAGAGCGCGGAATCAATCCCAGGCTGCTGAGAATCGTGGGCGTCTTTGTGGCGGCGGCAGCGGTGATTGTCTTGCTGGTGACACACCCTGCTTCTCTTCTGTGGCAGCTGAGCGGGCTTTCCTCCACGCTGTACTACCCATGGCAGTTGCTGTCCTTTGCGGCGTTTGCGATGTCAGTAGCTTCGGGAGCCACGGTGCGACTGGCGCCGAGACTGGCTCGCTTACCCTGGCAGGCGATCCTGGCGACGGTGGTCATCCTGGGAAGCTATGCCTACCTGAGTCCTCGCTTCACCGATGTGCAGGTCGGTGGCTCGCCCGTGGCCGTTCTGGGCGAGAATGTCATCCTGTTGACCTATCAGCGCGATGGTCCGTTGCGCCATGGCGCCACCGTCCGGTTCACTCTGTACTGGCAGGGGCTACGCCGCATGGAGACGGACTACACGGTGTTTGTGCACGTTGTGGACCAGGAAGGCGCCATCTGGGCGCAACGCGACAGTGTGCCGGTCGCTGGCGAGCGACCAACGAGTACCTGGCAACCGGGGGAAGTCATCGAAGATGAGTATGAGATGATCATAGGTCTCGAGGGGCCGCGAGAGGGCTATACTGTGGAGGTGGGTCTCTACGACCCCAGCACTGGGATGAGATTGATGCTCCCCGACGGCGCTACGGCTGCGGTCCTGGAATAGCGTGGCCAGTTCAATCTAGTTGACTATGCTACGATCGATTGCGAACAAGATCAGGCGATACGACACGAACCTCATACTGGTTGTGGCTCTTACCATCTTCGCCATAGCCCCGCTGCTCCAGCCAGGTTTCTTCTGGGGGGCTCACGACGCGCGCCACAGCGTCTACTTCCTGTACGAGTTCGATCGCTCGATTCAGGAGGGAATACTGTTCCCTCGCTGGTCTCCTGACATCACGTTCGGATATGGATACCCGCTGTTCAATATCTACGGTCCGCTTGGATTCTATCTGGGCGAGGCTTTTCATCTCCTTGGACTGGACCTCTTGTGGGCCATCAAGATGGTCTTCGCTACCAGCTTCGTTCTCTCGGGCCTGACCATGTATCTGTTCGTGCGGAGGCTGATGGGTCGCTGGGCCGGTCTTATCGCAGGTTTGGTGTATGTCTACATACCGTACCACATCTCTGACGTGTACGTCCGAGGTGCGTTCGCCGAATCGGTGGCTCTGGTGTTCTTCCCGCTGATCCTTTGGTCCTTCTACGAGGCGGTGGACAACCCGAGTCCACTGGTCCTGGTGGGCGCTGCGCTGTCCTACGGTGGCCTGGTATTGTCACACAATGGTCTTCTCCTGCTGTTTTCACCATTCCTCGGTGTCTATCTGATCTTTCTGGTCGTCTCGCGGGCGCGGCAGGATGCGCGCCGGGTACAGGCTTCCAGGCGCGCGAGGTGGGCGCTCTTTGCCAAGGCCGTGGCGAGGCGAGCCTGGACGCCGCTCGCCAGCCTGCTACTGGGGCTGGGTCTCAGCGCCCTCTTCTGGCTTCCCATGGCGTTGGAGTTCAAGTACGTCAGGCTGGATCAGTGGTTGGGCGGCTACTACGACTACCGGGATGACTTCGTCTACTTCTTTCAGTTCTTCTCTCCATCCTGGGGCCACGGCTTGAGTCGACCTGGCCCCAATGATGACCTCTCATTCCAGATAGGCGCGGTGCCGATCATTCTGTCTGTGTTCTCTCTCGCGGCCCTGTCACAGATGCGGGACGGACTGCAGAGGCGGATGACAGCGTTCTTCCTGATTTCTCTGATAGTCGTTGTCTTTCTGATGCTGCCTGCCTCGATCGCCATCTGGCAGTTGCTGCCCATCGTCATCTTTGCTCAGTTCCCGTGGCGCTTGCTGGCGCTGGCCATGCCGTGCGTGGCCTTCCTGGCGGGCTCAGTCATGGCCAGTGCCAGGGAAGCGGATGGCGAGCGAGCGCCGGCCCTCGCGGCCTGGGCCCTGGCCATCCTGATCATCTTCGCCAGCTACACCTACCTCGCTCCACAGATCATTGAGCCTGCCGAAGGTCCTGTCTCCCTGGCAGGCATGATGCGGTTCATGCAGAGCAGCAATCAGATGACGGGTTCGGTTGCCTGGACCCACGAGATACCGACCTGGTCGGCCTTTGCAGAACACGTGATCAGAGAAGGGGAAGCGCCAGATCTGAGGGTGGACCTGGCAGCGCTCCCCAAGCCCAGGAGGCGGTTGGCCGTTGATCTCCAGGATAGCACTACAATCTCGCAGCAGTTGTGGGTTCACGCCGAAGAGGAGGGGCGCATAATCTTCAACATCTTCTACTACCCGGGATGGCGAGCCTACATCCTCGATAAGTTGCACGGCAACGCACAGCGGGAGCTGGAAGTCCAACCACACGGTAGCATCGGAAGGGTGTCGGTTTGGGTACCGCCGGGCGAGTACTATCTCCTGCTGCGATTCGAGGACACGCCCGCCAGGGTGGTGGGACAATCCCTGTCTGTGGTCAGCGTGCTGGTGGTTATCGCCACCCTTGGCTGGCAGCTGTACCGGACTGTCAAAGCGAGAGGGTAGAGGCATCCTCATGCCGGGGACCGGTTGGCAGCGCTGGACGGATGGCTGGCGAAGGCTGGCGGAGAGGCTCGATTGGAACGTCGTCCTTGTTGTGGCTCTGAGCGTCTTCGCCTGGGCTCCTCTCGTGGGCCCAGCCTACTTCCTCAATGCGCACGACGCACCTCACTCCCTTTTCTTCCTGAACCAGTTCGACCAAGCGCTGAGAGACGGTGTTCTGTATCCTCGCTGGGGGGTGGATTTTGCCCTGGGGTATGGATATCCTCTGTTCAACATCTATTCCACGCTGGTCCTCTACGTAGCGGAGGGCTTCCACCTCTTGGGCGCGAGCCTCACAGGTGCGGTGAAGCTTACCTACATCGTCGGCACCATCCTCTCCGGGCTCACCATGTACGTCTTTGGGAAGAGAGTGCTCGGTGCGCAGGGGGGCGTGGTAGCTGCCGTGGTGTATATGTATGCTCCCTACCGGTTGCTGGACATCTACGTGCGATCTGCCTTTGCTGAGTTCTGCGCTTTCAGCCTCCTGCCTCTCATACTCCTACTTTTCTACGACCTGGCCGAAAGGCACTCGCTTCGCAGGCTGGTTCTGGCCAGCTTGGCCTATGCGGCGCTCTTCCTCACCCACGCAGCCACGGCGTTCGTATTCACCTTGCTGCTGATCCCCTATGTGGGGTTGCTGGTGCTGTCAAGGATCCGAACTGGTTGGCGCGGGGCGCTGCGGTTGGCCGGAGTTAGCCTGTCTGCGGCGATCTTAGCCTTGGCCCTGGCTTCAGTGTTTCTCCTACCCATGATCGCGGAGAAGGGTTATATCATGGAGAGGCAGTGGACACAGGGGAGTTTCGGCTATGCGAAGCACTTCGTGTATCCGTCGCAGCTCTTCTCTCCCTATTGGGGCTATGGATATGCAGGTGAAGGGCTACAGGATGAGATGTCGTTGCAGCTGGGGATCGCAGCTACTGCGCTAGCAACAATCGGCACGGTGTGGTGCTTGTGGAATCGGGTTGCAGGGAGAGGCCAGGTAGCGTTCTTTGTGGTAGCGTCCCTGGTGATCGTTGCAGCCGTGATGCCAGCCGCCCGGTCAGTCTGGGAGGTCCTACCGTTGGCCGCTTTCGTCCAGTTCCCCTGGCGACTCCTCGGTCTCGCTGTCCTTACGATGTCCTTCGCTAGTGGCGCCGCCGTTCATGGCTTTGTGGGAGAGAGACCGGGCACCACTGATCATCTTGATGCGCGCGTGGCCGTGTTGGTGTTGGCGGTGATTCTAATCAGCTATGGCTACACGTTGCCGCAATACACAGAGCCTTCGGCGCGTTCAGAGCAATCGGTTGCGATCATAGACTTCGAGACGTTCTATCCTCCGGACAGGGTGGGTATGACCATCTGGGCCGCGGAGCAACCGCACGATTCGCCGTTGGTGGAGCAGTACCTGGCAGGGCAGTCGCTGGTGAAGGCAGTAGCCCTCACTGAAGGCGCAGAAGTGGAGATGGTGAGACATGGGGCAGCCTCTGAGGAGGTGCGCGTCAGCTCACCCAGTGGCACGGAACTCCAGTTCTACACCTACTACTTCCCGGGATGGCGAGGATATGTTGACGGACGCGAAGCAGAGGTGTACCCCAGCGGACCGCACGGATTGATCACCATGCACGTTCCACCAGGAGAGCATCAGGCCTCGATCCGATTCGGCGATACGCCTGTGCGTCTCGCTGGAACGGCACTCTCCACGGTGAGTTTAGTGGTCGCGCTAGTGATTCTGGGCAGGCGGCGGGTCAGGAGGGGTATTGACATAATCGCGAGGCGCCCAGAAGAGGTTAACATAACGCGCGACTACCCGAATGGCGACTGAGAAGAGGCCCGGCGGATGTCTCGCCACTCTGGGCTAGAGTATCTCTATCTCGTAGTCGGCCACCTGGGCGTCGAAGCGGCTGTTGCTGATCATCTGCACGACCTTCTCGAGAAGGCCGTGAGCGTAGCTAGCATCGTTGGAGACGCATGCGATGCCGATAACGGCTGACTGCCACAGGTCATGGGCGTCGACCTCGGCAATCGACACGTTGAACTGGTTTCGGACCCTGCTGGTGATGGACTTGACTGCCCGGCGTTTGTCCTTGAGGGACTTGCTGTGCGCCATGTCCAGGGTGAGGGTACAGATACCTATGACCATGGTGTGGTTGGGCGGAATACCTTCTGCGGCCTAGCTGAAGCGGACTCTAAACAGGCCCTTGAGATCACCCCATGCGGTCTGTGCGATGTTCACCCGGCTGTCGGGGTCATCAACCCAGGCGACGGAAACCTCGAATATCTGATAGCCTCTTTGCTCTGCTCGCAACAGCAACTCCGAATCGAAGAACCAATGCTGGTCCTTGACGATGGGCACGAGATCCGCGACCGCCTCGCGGGTCAGGGCCTTGAACCCGCACTGCGCGTCGGAGAAGCGATTCCTGAACATCGATTTGATGAGAATGTTGTAGCACCGAGAGATGATCTCTCTCTTCGGCTGTCGCTCCACCTGAGCGCCTTTCTTGAGCCGCGAACCGATGGCTACGTGATACCTTTTGTGCACCAGCCCGTCGATCAAAGGAAGAAAAGCCTCCAGGTCGGTGGAGAGATCCACGTCCATGTAGCTCACGATGTCTGCGTCGCTCTCCAGCCAGGCTCGGCGGAGCGCCCGGCCGCGTCCCTTCTGATCCAGGTGCAAGTAGGTCACTTCGGGATGCTGGGAGGACAGGCGCTTCGCTATCTCTAGCGTCGCGTCGACGGATGCATTGTCCGCGACAACTATGCGCCAGCTATAGGGGAATCTCTCGCGGAGAAACTTGAGCAAGGTGTCGACGCTCCTTTCAAGAGTGCGTTCCTCGTTGTAGACGGGAATCACGACGTCGACGCTTGTCTCACGGTCGTTTGCAGTCACGTTGCTCCTCTGAAGCACGGTGGCCCATTATAGCACAGCAGAGCATTCTCCGCACGACGCACTGTCCTCTTGCAGGCGCCAGGTGCATTCTGTATAATGCATATTGGCCTCGCTCGAGGCCACAGATGGGCATGGGAGAGGCCAGGGACAGACGGTGATAGGACGGGGCAAGAACATCGAGCAAAGTCTGAGTCGAACGCGGCGCTCTTTCTTCGGGAGGATCGGAGGCTTGTTCTCTCAGACTGACCTCGATGAGCGCGTGTGGGAGGAACTTGAGGAGCTTCTCATTCAAGCCGATGTAGGAGTGACCACGACGGTTGATCTCGTTCAGGCCGTGCGCGACGAGTCGGGTGCTCAGGGATTGAGGACGCCGAGCCACGTCGTGGAGGCTGTACAGCAGAGATTGCTGGCAGTTCTGGGAAACGCATCAAGTCCCGGGCGCTCTCAGGAAGGGCTGTGGGTGATCTTGGTTGTGGGGGTCAATGGGTCCGGCAAGACAACCGGCATTGCCAAACTGGCGAAGTACCACCAGCGACACGGCCGAAGAGTTCTGCTGGCTGCGGGGGACACGTTTCGCGCTGCGGCGGCGGATCAGCTCAAGGTATGGGCACGAATGCTGGGAACGGATGTGGTGGCACACCAGCCGGGATCGGACCCTGGCGCCGTGGTGTACGATGCGATCAAGGCGAGCCAGGCCCGTGACGCAGATACACTGATTGTGGACACTGCGGGTCGTCTGCATACTCAGTACAACCTCATGCAGGAATTGAGGAAGATCCATCGGGTAATTAAGAAGCAGATGGCTGACGCGCCCCAGGAGACGCTGTTGGTGCTGGACGCCACCACGGGGCAAAATGCGCTCTCCCAGGCCAGGTACTTCAAGGACGCGGTCGACGTCAACGGAGTATTCCTGGCCAAGCTCGACGGGACCGCCAAAGGCGGCATCGTCTTCGCCATTGCCAGCGAACTGGGCATCCCCATCCGCTACGTCGGCACCGGGGAAGACGTAGACGATGTTGCCGAGTTCGATCCTGAGCGCTTCGTGGCCGGACTGTTTGCCGAGTGATGATAACACAAGCCATGCGTTAAAGGCTTCGGAGGTGAATAGATGGAGAACACTGCGGACGAGCTACAGGGTCTGGAACGCCGCATCGAGAAGATACAGGAGGGTCTTTGACGTAGCCGGCAAGGAAGAAGAGATACTTCAGCTTGAGAAGAAGCTGATGCAGCCGGACTTGTGGTCAGATCAGAAGGAGGCTCAGGAGGCCACTCGAAGGCTGGCTGCCCTACAGGAGGAGGTCGCAGAGTGGAACCAGCTGGCACGCCGAGCGAGTGATCTGCGCGAACTCGTCGATCTGGCCGCTGAAGAGGATGATGCCTCCTTCTTGACGGATGTGCAGGCTGATATCGAGCGAGTGAAGGAAGACCTGGATCGGTCGGAGTTTCGCTTGCTCTTCAATGGAGAGTACGATGCTAACGGCGCGCTACTGGCGATCCATGCTGGCGCCGGAGGTACCGACTCCCAGGAGTGGGTAGAGAGGCTCCTCCGAATGTATCTGAAGTGGGCCGACCATCGTGGTTTCAAAGCGCGTGTCATTGACAGCTCCCTCGGTGAAGAGGCGGGTTTCAAGAGCGTCACGGTGGAAATGACTGGCCAGTATGCCTATGGCTACCTGCGGGCTGAGCGAGGCGTGCACAGGTTGGTGCGGCTCTCGCCGTTTGATGCTGCTCACCGGCGTCACACGTCGTTCGCGTTGGTGGAGGCGCTTCCCGAGATCGACGATCACACGGAGGTGGACATCGATCCCAACGACCTGAGAATCGATACCTTTCGCTCCAGTAGCGCTGGTGGGCAACACGTTAACAAGACTGATTCCGCGGTGCGCATTGTGCACATCCCGACAGGAATCGTGGCCGCTTGCCAGAATGAACGCTCCCAGTCTCAGAATCGTGTCACTGCAATCAAGGTGCTGCGGGCTCGGCTGCTTGAGCGTCAGCTGCAAGAGAGAGAGCGCGAGCAGGCCCGGCTCAAGGGCGAGCACGTCTCTGCAGAATGGGGCAACCAAATCCGGTCCTACGTCATGCACCCCTACACAATGGTGAAGGACCACCGCACAGGCCATGAGCGGGGCAATGTAGAGGCTGTGCTCGACGGCGAGATCGATGACTTTATTGAGATCTATCTGAGATCCACCATTGATCAACGTGAGGCGGCAAAGGCGTCCTAGTGCTCTTGCCGCGGCCCCTGTCAAGGCGGCAGCATGTTCTCACCCTGGCGAACCGCGCTACTGGGCGCCGACTCGAGCAAGCGGCTGCTGCTCGTAGCGTGGAAGGGGCGTGACGTTGATGCCAAATCCAGACTCCGATCTGCAGAGACACCAGAACGCGCACAGATGAAAGATAGTGTACTGAAGCTTGTGCTCGCGGTAGCAGCGACCTCGCTCTTGCTTGGGCTGCCGGCATGTGCGGGCTGGTCCGAGTCCGAAAGCGACGCCATACGTCGGGTCGTCATTGCGTACGAACTCGATGACACACGAACACGGGTAGATGACCTGGTTGTC
Source organism: Chloroflexota bacterium (assembly GCA_030603665.1). Classification (GTDB taxonomy): domain Bacteria; phylum Chloroflexota; class Anaerolineae; order UBA7937; family B3-Chlor; genus JAUVXJ01. The sequence goes on from JAUVXJ010000001.1 coordinate 18,372, forward strand.
AGGCTCTCGCCGCGCGAGTTCCGGGCTGATCTCGGGCATGATGGCAGGATGGTATGGTTGGTCAGCAACGGACTCGAAAGGAAGTACCGAGAGGGGGAGTATTTCAGGCTTCGTGATCCCGGGCGTTCGTATCTATTCGTTCAGGACATCCAGCACGATAGTTCTGGTAGCGGAGCCAAGGTGAGGCTGGTCCTCTACCTGGTCGGCGACCAGCCGCTCACTTACGATGTCACCCTGCGCAAGGCAGGCAGCGACTGGGAGGTTGTCTCGGGGACTCCGGTGGGGTAGCGCTTGAGGTCGATCCACCAGTGGGAGCTAGACGACGAACAGGTACGGTTGGACGGAGCGCTGGCCAGAGTTGTGCTCTGGAGGGTGTGACATTGCCCGTGCCTGGCCGCGAGAGCAGAGGTGGAGCGCCTTCTGGTGGCTGCCGGGGTGGGTCGGCAAGGGGGTAGATGCGCCATGACGACGTTGCTCTTGCGAAACGCTTCAGTTGTGGTGACCATGGACGAGGGGCGGCGCGAGATCAAGGACGGAGCCGTTCTCATCAGAGACAACGTCATAGAGGCCGTGGGCCCCAGCTCGGACCTCCCCGGGACCGCGGATCGGGTCATCGACGTGCGAGGCAAGATTGTCTTGCCCGGGCTGGTGAACACCCATCATCATCTCTATCAGACCCTGACTCGGTGTCTAGCCGAGACCCAGGATGCGCCTCTGTTCTCATGGTTGCAGACCCTGTACCCCATATGGGCCAAGCTGACGCCCGAGGCGGTCTATGTCAGCGCACTGGTGGGACTGGCGGAGTTGCTCCTCTCGGGATGCACCACCTCGTTGGATCAGCTCTATCTCTTCCCAAATGGTGTTACACTCGATGACGAGATCCGGGCAGCGCGAGAGCTGGGTGTTCGGTTCCACCCCTGTCGAGGCAGCATGTCACTGGGCGAGTCCGAGGGTGGCCTGCCCCCAGACGAGGTGGTGGAAGACGAAGACGCGATCCTTGATGATTGCCGCCGCGTCATTGAAGCCTTCCACGATCCCAGGCCGTATTCTATGTGCAGATTAGTGATCGCGCCGTGCTCCCCTTTCTCTGTGACGCCGGACCTGCTACGTGATTCTCGAGATCTGGCCAGGCAGTACGGAGTTCACTGCCACACCCACGTCGCGGAGACGCTTGATGAGGAGGCGTTCTGTCTGGAACAATATGGCCGTCGGCCCGTCGAGTATCTCTCTGACCTGGGATGGTTGGGAGAAGACGTATCCTACGCCCACGGAGTTCATCTTACCGAGCCGGAGATGCAGTTGTTTGCCCAGACAGGCACTGGGGTTGCTCACTGCCCTACATCGAACATGCGTCTGGGTTCGGGCATTGCCCCCGTAAGACGGATGCTGGAACTTGAGGTCAAAGTCGGGCTTGCCGTGGACGGCAGCGCCAGCAACGACTCCTCGCATATGCTGAACGAAGCACGCATGAGTCTGCTCTTGCAGCGCGTCAAGGAGGGGTCTACGGCACTGAGTGCGCGGCAAGTGCTAGAGATGGCAACTCTGGGAGGTGCGGCTCTCCTGGGACGTGACGACATTGGCGCTCTAGCAACAGGAAAAGCGGCGGACGTGATCGCTATCGATGTCGAGCGCGTAGAGTACGCGGGGGCAGGAGATCTGGTGGCGGCACTCGTCTTCTGCGGGCCGGCCAAGGTCGACCTCAGTATCGTCGATGGCCGCGTACTTGTTGAGGGTGGCCACTTGTTGGGCGTCGACATGGACGCCGTGGTGCGCCAGCACAATCACCTGGCCGCCCAGATGAGGGAGTAGACGACGCGCGGCTGGCGTGATGGATCAACTCGTTTCGTCCCGGTAGAAAGTGACCTCTTCTTCCCTGGCGATATCTTCGGCAAAGATCTCTATGGAACTCACGCGGTGTAGGGGGAAAACTACCGCCGAGCTTCCATCCCTCAAGTAGTGTATCTGCTTTCCGTCTTCGCGACGTGGATCGAAGATGGTGATGCTGGCGTCCTCCGGCTCGGGCATCCGTTCCAGCTCAGCCACAATGGGGTCTTCATTCATCAGATGCACTATCACCTTATGGGCCATGGCGTTCTCCTCCGTCAGTAGTTAACCTTGGCCAGTAGAAGGGTCATGTTGTCTTCTCCCCCCTGTTCGTTGGCCCTATCTATGAGCCGGTCACATGCTTCCTGTGGCGAAGATGAGTTTCCTATCACCTCCACGATCTCTTTCTCGGTCACCTGATTCCACAGTCCATCGCTGCAGAGGATTAGATGACTGCCCTCCGCAAGCCGCTGGAAACAGGTGTCGACCTTGAGCTCCGGACCTTGGCCCACAGCGCGGTACAGGAAATTGCGCTGCGGATGTTCTAGTGCCTCCTGGGCAGATATCTGACCAAGCTCGACGAGCCTGCTGACCAGAGAATGGTCTTGAGTGATCTGTCGCATTTCGCGATTGTCGAGATAGTAGACTCTGCTGTCGCCCACGTGGGCGATATGGGCGCTATGGTCCACCACGAGCACAAAGGTCAGGGTCGTTCCGGCATCTTCGTCGATTCGCGACACCGCCTCGTTGGCGGCAGCTATCGCCTCGGTGAGGATTTCTTGAATGGGGCGGCCGATGGTGTCTGCCCCCTGGCCGGCCAAGAGGGGCAGCAGGACCTCCCTCATTACGATGCCGTTGGCGACCTGGATGGCGACAGAGCTGGCATCCTTGCCTTTCGCGTGCCCCCCCATGCCATCGGCGATGACCAAGAGCCCCACGTGAAGGGGATCGGGATCGATACCGATGACTGAGTTCAAAGTGAAAAAGGCATCCTCGTTTGCCTGACGAATCCTTCCGATATCGCTGCCCTGTCCGATCTCTAGGGGACTGGCCCGGTGATGTATCGTGTCGATCGACGCCCTACCCCGCGAGGCGCGCCCTTTCTTGCCCTGGATTCCACGCCGAAGCCTATGCCAGACGCCCATTCGGCACCCCCGGCTCAACCCTTGTCTGGCCACATCCCATGGCGAGCATGATCAATCACCCTGTTCTATGGGTACGGCATACATGGTGTGGTCTGTGGACCCCACAAAGACCACCCCGCTGCTTATGGCAGGCGAGCCGATGATGGCGCCAGTGGTTGTGAATCGCCAGAGGATATCGCCTGTCCTCGCGTCCAGACTGTAGAGGTTGCCATCAACGGATCCCGCGTAGATGATCCCCTCGGAGGCTTTGGGTGAAGACACCACAGGTCCTTCGGTGGCACACTTCCAGACAAGTGTACCCGTTCTGGCATCGATGGCGTAGATGTGATGATCGTTAGATCCGAAATAGACGATATTGCCGTCCACCAGTGGTGACGATATCACTCGCCCTCTGGTTCGATAGCGCCAGACCGACCAACCGTTTGCCAGGTCCAAGGCGTAGAGAAAGGAGTCCCCTGAACCGACGTACACGAGGTCATGGGCCACGGCTGGAGTTGACTGCACCGTATGCCCCGCCCGGCACTTCCATCTCAGCTCCCCACTTTGCACATCCAGAGCGTAGATGGTGCCGTCGTCCGAACCGAAGATGACAGTCTCGCCGCCAACGGATGGAGACGACCGCACAGGCGCACCTCCGTCGAAGCGCCAGAGCTCTTGCCCAGACTTGCCGCTCACAGCGTAAACCTGATGGTCGTCGGATCCGAAGAAGATGTGGTCGTATTCCTGCCTAGGGGACGACCGGATCTTGCCGTCAGTGGGACAGGTCCAGACTATGCGCCCAGTCCTTGTATAGACAGCATAGAGGATTTGATCCTCCGAACCAAAGAAGACCGTCTCGTTCCAAACACACGGCGAGGACACCACCCCGCCGTCGGTGGTGTATCGCCAACGTTCCTTACCCGTATCGGCCTCCAGCGAGTACAGGCTATTGTCGTAGGATCCGAAGTACACAGCATCCTCGAACACTACCGGAGCCGAACGTATCTCGTCTTCGCAGTCGAAAGACCAGATTGGTGCTCTTTCGTCGGAGGTGGTGAATCTCCGGGAGACAATGGTGGTCACCGGACGGTCTGACGATTTCAAGAGCTTCAACAAGTCTAGCTGCAACTCATCCGCCGATGCATAGCGGTCTTCTATCTCATACTCCAGAGCCCTCGATACGATGGCCTCCAGCGCCGGCGTGACCGTGGGATTGAAAGCACCGATGCGATGGTCATGGAAAGTGAAAGGAGGCTCCTTGCGAGGATCCCGGCGAGTGAGCAGGTGATGAAGAGTAGCCCCCAAGGCGTAGATGTCTCCCCTCTGCTCGGATATGCCTCGGTACTGTTCCGGTGGAGAATAGCCCTCCGTGCCAATCATGGTGCCGCGCCTGCCTGCCTGAAAGACCTTGGCGATGCCGAAATCGATGAGCACCACACGCCCGTCCTGCCTGAGCATGATGTTGGAGGGCTTCATGTCCCGGAAGACTATTGGGCTGGGCTTGTGGCTGTGCAGGTAGGAGAGGACGTCACAGGCCTGGATGGCCCAGTCTATCACTTTCTCCTGGGGCAAGGGGTAGTCTATCTCGTCCAGGAGTGACTCGAGATCGGTTCCTTCAATGTACTCTATGACGAGGTATACTCGATGGTCGTGATGGAAGTAGTCGAAGACCTTGGGGATGGCCGAGTGACTCAAGCCAGCAAGTATGTTGGCTTCTCGCTCGAACGTCTCCAGACTGATTCTGCTCGTCACACTGTCGCGGATTGCGCTGATCATCTCCTTCACAGCGACGACCTTCTCCACGCTGGGGAACCGCATGTCACGAGCAAGGTAGACGGCTCCCATCCCGCCCTTGCTGAGGAACTTCAGGATCTCATACCGTTCCTCGAGCATCGAGCCGGGTGACAGGAACTCCTCGGACCGCTCGCCACTGTCGGACACGGGGGAAACTCGACGGTCAGGTGGTGATTGTACGGCCTGCAAGGCTTCCACTCCGCCGTTCGCCGGAACGGACTCAGACGCAGGCGACTCCTGCTCCTCCGCACCGGGTCGCGCGGTGCTTTCCTCGTTCGCCTGTGCGGCCTTGAGTCTGTCAAGCAGGCTCTTTCTTTCGTCCGACGGTGACATAGTCAATGGCACCAAGTATCTTGTGTCAATTTATGGGGGCGCCTATAGTATACCACCGGCGGTCGCCAGTCGCAATAATGGCTGGGACACATCACGCGTGTGTCATACCTCAGGGACTCGTTCGCGCACCGTTGCCAGAAGTCTTGTCTTGACAGAGAGACAATCGGGACATCCGCAGGGCTACCGGCGAGCTCCAGGCGAGAGCGATCATTCTGATCCGAAAACCGTAGGCTGCTCGGCTCGGGTGCGCAGCGAGGGTTGCGTCTTGCGGTCCTCTGTCCCGGCGCCATGAGATCGCTCCCCTTGAGATGGGGTCGATGGGGATCCTGCAATCGCAGAGTGAGCCCGGTCCAATGCGACCAGGCTCACCAGCGGCAGCTGGGGGAGGAGGATTCGAACCCCCGCTTACTGATTCAGAGTCAGCTGTCCTACCACTAGACGATCCCCCATTGTCACACGCAATGCTATCACTTTCCGTCGGACCTGACAAGCTCACTGAGGGCCTGCTCACCTCGTCTGAGGCGGGTCAGCGCCCGTTCCTGTCCCAAGACGCTCAGTGTTCCGAAGAGAGGCGGGGCTACCGGCTTGCCGGTGACCGCAATTCGGATGATGCCGAAGAGCTGGCCGGCTTTCAGTCCCAGTTGCCCAGCAAGGTCCCTCAGCGTTGTCTCCAGGGTCTCCTCATCGAAGGAGGGCAGCGCCTCCAGGGTTTGGATAACACGCGTCAACGCATCCAGGGAAGCGGAGGCGTCCATCTTCTTGCCGACCAGCAGGCGGGAATCGTAGGTGATCTCCTCCGTGAAGAAGAAGTCCACCAGCTCAACGGCGTCACTGAGCAGCTTGACACGCTCTTGGATGAGTGGCACCAGCCGTCGGACAGTCCCTTCGTCAGCTTCCAGGCCAGACCGCTCCAGGAAAGGCAGCAGACGTGTTGCCAGGTCATCCTCCATCAATGCCCTGATGTAGACGCCGTTCATCCAGTCCAGTTTCTCTCTGGAGAAGATAGCGGGCGATGGATTGACCTTCTCGAGTCTGAAGCGGTCGATGATTTCGTCCCTGGACATGATCTCTGTCTTGTCATCGTATGCCCAGCCCAGAAGCGCCAAGAAGTTGAACACTGCCTCGGGGAGATAACCGGACTCTCGGTAGTCGCTCAATGCAGCCGCCCCGTGCCGTTTGGAGAGCCTTGTACCGTCCTCACCCAGGATTGTTGATACGTGGGCGAAGTGGGGCAGTGCGTAGCCCAGGGCCTCGTAGATTCTGATCTGACGTGGTGTGTTGGCTAGGTGCTCGTCGGCGCGTATGACGTGGCTGATCTTCATGAGCATGTCGTCTACCACCACGGCAAAGTTGTAGGTGGGAGTGCCGTCAGCTTTCATGATCACCAGGTCGTCCAGCTGCTCGTTGGCGAAGCGTACCTCGCCACGAATCAGATCTTGCACGATCGTCTCGCCTTCCAGGGGCATGGCGAAGCGCACGGCTGGCTTTCTGCCCTCAGCTGCCAAGGTCGCGCGCTCGTCCCGGGAAAGATGGCGACAGCGCCTGTCGTAGCCAGGTGCCTTTCCCAAGGCCAGAGCGGCTTTCCTGCGGGCCTGAAGTTCGTCCTGGGTGCAGTAGCAGTGGTACGCATGTCCCTTCTCAAAGAGCTGTTCCGCAACGGCGTGATAGAAGGGCAAACGCTGCGTCTGGAAATAAGGTTCGTAGTCACCGCCGACCCCAGGGCCCTCGTCCCAGTCCAGGCCAAGCCAATCCATGGAGGAAAGGATTCCTCCGATTGATTCCTCACTGGAGCGCAGCCTGTCTGTATCCTCAATGCGCAGGACGAGAACACCGCCGTGGTGTCTAGCAAAGAGCCAGTTGAAAAGGGCGGTTCGAACCCCTCCCACGTGCAGGTCTCCGGTGGGACTAGGAGCGAAGCGAACGCGCACCGGCTTGGTTCCGTCAGTCATGACTTGTCCTCTGTCAGAAGTTGCAGCGCCTTACTCCGTCGCGTGTGGTGGCAACGGCGATTTGTGATTCACTTCCAGAGTGCGCTCCATCCTGGGCGCCAGCGTGATCGGAAGGATGCGCGAGATCACTGAAACTCCAGCCTCTTGTGCCTTATGATGATGTTCTGGACTACACCTTCGCCAATGAGTAGCGCGATTAGAGCGCTACCCCCGTAACTGACAAAGGGCAGCGGCACTCCAGACGCGGGCAGCAGGCCGATGTTCATGCCGATATTGGCGATGGCCTGGAAGGCCACCACCGTAGCGATTCCGCAGGCGATCAGCTGGCCGAAGGTATCCCGGGCCATCTCGGCTACTCTCAAGATGCGCCAGATGACCACCAGGAAGAGTAGCATCAGAAGCACCACACCCACAAAGCCCAGTTCCTCACCTAGCACTGAGAAGATGTAGTCGGTGTGCCTGACTCGCAGGAAGTGTAGCTGGACCTGAGATCCACGGGCGAAGCCTTGCCCGAGGAAGCCACCTGAACCCACGGCAATCCGGGCCTGGTTGATATTGTAGCCAGCACCGAGGGGATCACGCTGAGGGTCGAAGAAGACAAAGATCCGTTCTCGCATGTAGCCTTGCAGGGAGTACCACAGTAGGGGTGAGGCGATCAAGCCAGCTAGAGCCATGATGGCCAGATGTCTCAGGCGCACCCCCGCCATGAGCACCATGGTGAACCAGCTGACTCCCAACACGATGGCGGTGCCCAGGTCCGGCTGAATGTAGATGAAGACCATCGGAATCGCCACGTAGAGGAGAGACAACAGAAAGTAGGGGAGTCTCTTCAAGTCCTCCTGTCTGTCGGCCAGGAACTTGGCCAGAACGATGATCAGGAGCACCTTGGCCAGTTCTGAGGGCTGCAACGGGAATATCCCCAGGTCTATCCACCTCTGGGCGCCAAACGAGACCCGCCCCACGCCATAGACCAGGATCAGCGACAGGATCGTGAGAGCATAGATGAGGTGGTTCACGTTGGCGAAGATGCTGTAGTCGGTGAGGGCCACCAATAGCATCAAGGCGATGCCGACGATGGCATAGATGACCTGGCGAGCCAGGAAAGTGTTCCACCAGTCCTGCCCGTGGATCCCCGAAGCGAGAGTGGCGCTATAAATCAGGGCTATGCCGACGGCAATGAGGGCCAGAGTCGCTCCGAAGAGCACAAAGTCGAAATGATGCCAGACTCTTCCTCTCACTATTGGCTAGGCTCTCCTTCTGCGGCCTTGAATCGGTATGTCTGCGATGAGTCTGAGATGGCCAGCCGACCGAGACAGGGTGAGCTTAGTGTTCTCCTCGTCTACCACAATGACTCGCTTGCCCTCCAAGGCCAGACCCACCCCGAGGTTGGCCACTCCTGTGGTCTTACCGACTCCGCCCTTCCCTGACGTGATGGTGATTACGCGAGCAGCCATGCAGTTCCCTCTATGACTTGATTGCCCTCCACGGTTCTACCACGATTCCGCCGTCTTGGACCCTGGCTATCTCCGGAACGCCTGGTTCCCTCGCTTCTTCCTCGGGCGATCTGGCGATGTGGCTACCTATGCGCAGCTGAGTGGGAGCGAGCACCAATGCGCAGACCGTAGCGCCGTCGTCCCCAATTGCGCCGGCGTGCACTGTACCTCTCAGCTTCCCCCAGATCACGATGTCACCCCCCGCCAGGACTTGACCTCCGGGGTTGAGATCGCCCAGGACGGTGACGTGACCCAGGCATTCTACAGTTTGACCCGAATGGATGGTCCGTTTCAAGAACAGGCCTTCTTCGGGTTCGAGCCCTGTCTGATGCTGTGTCTCGTGTGTTTGCTCGTGCTTGCACTCCGTTGCGGTCGCGATTCCCATGCTAGCCGCCACCGCCGCAGTCCTTGCGTTGTTCGTCCTCACTGCACACATCTCTATCCTGTGAACGGAAAGCAGCTCTTGCACATGTTCCAGATCTTCGAGGTCCAGTTCTCTGGACCCCAGGTTGAGAATGGCCCGTGCTCCATCGAAGAACGGGGCCTTCTGTCGAAGAAGGTCTGCGACTTCGTTTGTCACGGTGGACCACTCCCCCGTCCCGATACCGACGACGAGCCCTTCCTCGGTGCCCTTGATGGATATGCTGCCCGTGACTCCAGATCGTCTCTTAGCTACCATCGGTCGTTGGGCCGGATTGCTCTAGTCAGGTTCTGGCAGATTGAAGTAGTGTGCCAAGATCTCTGTAGCGATGGGAACCGCCACAAGGCCACCCTCTCCCCCACCTTCTACGAAGACCACCAGGGCGATCTCGGGATCATCGAACGGCGCGAAAGCGGTGAACCAGGCGTGAATTGGGAGATTGCCTTCCCAGTCGCGCTCTCCCGGGTATTCGGCAGTGCCGGTCTTGCCGGCGACGCTCACACCACCTAGGTTAGCCGCCCGGGCGGTACCGTGGGTCACCGCGGCCCTCAGGCCCGCCCTCACAAGCTCTATGGTCTTAGGTGAGACGGGCAGCGTGCGAATAAGGTGCGGAGTGAAAGGCCTGATCACGTTGCCTTCTGCATCTTTGATCTCTCGCACTACGGTCGGCTGGTACAGCTTGCCACCGTTTGCTATGGCCGCTGTTGCGTTCAGGATCTGCAACGGCGTGGTCAAGATGAAGCCCTGACCCATGGCCGCGTTGTACGTGTCCCCTGTGACCCAGGTCTCGCCGTAGGTCAACCGTTTCCACGTCTCGTCTGGCATGAGCCCTGTAGCCTCTCCCGGCAGGTCAATCCCTGTCGGCTCACCCAGTCCGAAGTACGAGCCATAGTTGTGCAGCGCTTCCTGTCCCAGTCCCTCAAACTCCCCGTAGCCCCCGGCGAGCACACCGAAATAGATATCACACGACTGAGCTATCGCCTCCACTAAGCTGATGGACCTGTGGCCTTCCTTGAGCCAGCAGTTGAAGGGTTGTGCAAGGTCGGGATTGTCTGGTGCAAAGCGGTGGGGTATCCAGATCGTTCCAGGACAGAAGAGCAGAGAATCCCTGGTGACCGTCCCTTGCTCCAGTCCTGCGGAGGCCGTGACCACCTTGAACGTCGAGCCTGGAGGATATTGACCACTTATGGCGTGATTCACCAAGGGATGGGGTGGGTCTTCGCTTAGCTGCGTGTAGTCCTCTATGGAGATACCGCCGATGAAGAGGTTGGTGTCGTAGCTTGGAAGCGACACCAACGCCAGGATCTCTCCTGTACGCGGGTCCATGGCTACGACCACTCCAGAATCCGAGTGCGCCCCTCTGAGGCCTCTCTCCAAAGCTTCCGCCACCGCTGCCTGCAGAGCAGCGTCTATGGAGAGGACCAGGTTCTGCCCCGGCTCTGGCTCGACGCGAGGGCCAATGGTCCGCATCTCACGCCCTGTAACGTCCACCTCCACGTGCCGCTGTCCTTTGCGGCCTCGCAGCTCGTCTTCGTAGCTCAATTCCACTCCGGTTAAACCCACCACATCATTGGGGTCGTAGTCGGCATCACCGAGATCTGTGTAACTATCCACGTTTTGTTCGGGGATGTGTCCGACATAGCCTATGACGTGAGCGAAAAGCGTCCCCGAGATGTATTGCCTCAGTGGTTCGATCTCAACGATTACGCCAGGGAGGTCGAGACGCTCCTCTTCGATGATGAAGGCGAGGTCCCTCGGCACGTCCGATTTCACCCGCACCGGGATAAACGGAGTTGCTCTACCAGCCTCTACATCCTCTTTCAGCTGCGGCTCGGGTTCATACTCCTCATCCTCGGTTAGATACCGCCGATCTCTGTCCTCGGTCTCGCCTGCAGCATAGTCGTACATGCTGATGGGGACATCTAGTAGGAGGGAGAGCTGCCGGAAGACGTAGTCCTGATCTTCCTCTGGCAGATCGGCCGGGATGATGGAGACGGTGAAACTGGGGACGTTTCCCGCTAGAAGACGTCCGGCTCGATCATAGATCACGCCTCTGGGGGCGTCAAGGGATTGAAGTCGGAAGCGGTTCCGCTGTGCTCTCTGGAGATACTCGTCACCTTGCACTACCTGTAATTGCCAGGCTTGGAAGGCCAGCAACGCAAAGGCAACAACAACGGATGCTCTGAAGATGATGACCTTGATGTTGGGCTGTCCAACGTCCATGCTGACTACGATTATACGGGAGAGGCTGGCCCGTTACAAGAGGGGGCATCCCAGCGGCCCAAGTTGTAGTCCGTCGCCCAACATTGACCACAAACTGTGATTCAGGAGGCTAGGTGTTTACATAAGTATCAGGGCACGATTTCCACGAGGTCGTCGATGACCAGCCGGTTGTCAATGGCGGTGCCCGACGCGTCTAGGAGCTGCAGGCGCTCCATGGTGCGCAGGAGATAAAAGCCCACTTCGATGCGGTACAGGCCGAGAGGTGCTTGCTGCTGAGTCCAGACGGTGTGGGGGTCGAGCACAACTTCTGCCTCTCTCCACCTACTGGTAGGGTGGGTGCCATATGCCGGTTGCGTATCTTCCTGCCCCCAGATCTGGTCGTTGTCGTCGAGGAGATGCACAAAGACGGTGTAGTCCTCGTCCATGGGTGCCAGTGCCTGCCACCTCAAAGTCAACCGTAGAGCATCCCCCTTCCTGACCTGGACGTTGTGGATCTCGTAGTCCAGGAGCAGGATCTTGTTGTCGAAATTGGCGGGAAGATAGTCAGCGCTAGTCGAGATGGTCGGCGATTCAGAAAGCGCGGGGCTAGCGAGCAGCGCCTCTTGCTGGCGCCTTCCCAGCCAGCCATCGACCACTTCCAGGTATTGGCCGCTCCCAGGGTCTCGGAGGCTGATGCGCAGGTGCAGGGGACCACTGGCTGTCTCAGGAATCGTCACCTGGTGGGTGTCAGCCAGGAGTTCACCCGTTGACCAGTCTGAGGTTGGATGCTCCCCGAAGAGGGGCTGCTCCACTGCTTGCCATAAGGCTTCGTTACCAGGCGTAGTCAGTCGTAGCACGATATCATAGTCGGGACCCACTCGGCCGAGAGGCTGCCAGTACAGGGTGAGTGGCAAATCGAGCCCCGGAGCCACCGTTGAGGGAAAGTCGTAGCCCAGGAGCATTATCTGGTCTTCGAAGCTCGCTCGCATGGGGTGGTTGATCGAGGGGCGCCAGGCCGCCGGGGAGGAGACGGAGACGCTGGCCAAGGTGATGTAGCCTCCGGCTGAATCGCTTTGCGCAATGCCTTTCTCCGTGAAGGGAGCGAATAGCCCCACCTGTAGGCGATAGATGCCGGGCGGTACCTGGCCGGCCAGATCCATTTGATGGAAGTCCGGCACGAGCTCTCCAGGGCGCCAGGCAGCCGTGGGGTACAGGCCGTTGACCGGCGGTCTGCCATTAGTCTGCAGCCAGATGTGACCCTTCGACCCCAATAGGCGCAGTCGAACGTCGAAGTTCTCCTTCAGCCCGCGTTGCGCGTGCCAGTACAGGGTCACCCGAATTGTGTCGGTCCGCTGCACGTCCCCGCCGTCCAGGCGGTAACCTACCAATCTTATGCTGTCTCCAAAGCTGGCGTTCATCTGCCGCAGATCGGCCGGGGGCCCTGTCAGGGGATCGGCGCTGACCTCTGCCAGAGGTCCTAGAGAGCGGAGATGATAGGTAGCCTCCAATGCCGGTAGGAACCGAGCCAGGAACACAGGTCTCTTCTCGCTGAGCCGTCTCTCCACCTCAACGCGATTACTGTTCTCGTCGGGGAAAACCCCGGTCTCGGTGTCGGGTCGGATGCCTTCCACTCTCTGAAGGTAGTGGAGCGGGGCCATCTTCTCGCTGTCGGCGAGTATTACCGAGCCTACGGGCAGATCCTGTTGGAGAACGTACCTTCCCCACTCGTCTGACGCGTACGCGTCGCTCCGATCCACTCTTGGTAGGTTTGTCCAGATCAGACTGAGGGGTAGGACAGCCACTACCGTGAGCGTGGCCGAGGCTGCAAGTTGCCGTCGCAGCGGTGGAGGTGCCTGATCCGCACGGCCCAGCAGCCTCTCCATTGCTCGCCGGAGCGCTGAGATGCCTATCCCTAGAGCCATGGCGATGACCAAGTAGCAGGGGATGAGAAAGAGGGCAACATCAGGGACGTGGTAACTCAATCCGAAGACCGCATAGGCAGCAAACGCCAACAGCAGGAAAAGACCCTCTTTCCACGCTGGGTAGTTTAGGGGCGAGGCTCGTCTGCTCAAGAGGCAGATGATGCCCACCACGGCCAGCAGCAGCGCTGGCGCAGGGTACTGCTCCAGAACCGTGCGGAGGTAGACCGTCATGCGGCCCGCGTCGCGCAGCACAGCATCCCATTGCAGAGCCGCGGCGAACTGCGTGCCGAGGACCAGGTCGGTGAACTGCTGCCAGTTCATGGGCTGGCCGTGCAGCTGCCACCAGCGCACGGGGATGTACAAGTGGATGCCCACGAGCGGCACTACAAACGCGATAGATAGCAAGACCGTGCGGCGAACTGTCAGCAGCCGCCAGCCCCGGTTCAGCACAAAGTAGGCTATGACTGCTGGCGCCAGAAGCAGCATGGTGCGATGGTGCGTGAGGCTAAGTCCATACGCCACAGCGGCGATGATGATCAGGGCCTCGTTTCGACGGAATGTATCCAGCGTCGCAGTCCAGCGGTCGGCGAGCGCCCCCCGCAGGTCAGTCGAGGAGCTTGGAGCTGCGCGAAAGCTGAGCAGCAGGTAGCAGATTGAAGAGACAAAGAGAGCGTTAAGGGCGTACACCTCTGCTTCGACTGCTTGAGACCAGAATGAGAGACTGAATGCGAACGTGAGGGAAGCAAGCGCACTGGCGATCCTATCCTCCGTAAGCCTGGTGATCGTTGCGTACAATACGGCTATCGTGGCAGCCGCGAATAGCGCCGAAGATAGGTTGACCCGATAAGCGACGCTGCCCAATGGAATGAGCGTGAATAGCTTGCCTATGAGAACGTATAGCGGGTAGCCGGTCGGATGCGCGATGCCCAACTCGTATGAGATGACCTGGAACTCGAAGGTGTCGTGCGCGCCCACAGTGGGTGCCAGTGTTCGCAGGTACACCGCGAGCGGCAGAGTGATGACTGCGAGGAGGGCGGCCCGGTGGACCCACCGCCTCGGTGCAAACCGCTGTACGTTGAGGGCAGCCACTAGTGCAAGTGAACCAGCCAGCAAGACTGTGGCTTGCACAGTGTCCACGCGCCGTTGCAGGAGATAGAAACCCGGGAGAAAGAAGGGCAGAAAGGAAACGGCATCAGCGACGGCTAGTCCTTCGTCGGAGCGCCATCTGCTCAACGAAAGGCTGAACAGAGCCAGTAGGACTGCTCCCAAGCAGGCCACGACTGTTGTTGGCGCCCAGTGATAGAAGAGGGTTGTGCGGTGGTAGAGGTTCTCGGCAAGCCACCGAGCGATGGCTGCCCCGAGGACCAATCCAGCAGGTACCACGAGGACGAAGGGTCCGGCCGCGTTCCAGAATCTGCGCCGCATCTAGCCCCCCGCCTCAACTGACAGGAGCTCTAGCCAACCATCTGCCGCAGGGGTCGCTGCCCCTGGTCTGACGGCTACCGTGTGTCCCTCTGCATCGACCAGAGCAATCTCGATCACGTAGTCATCCTGGGGAAAGTCTCTGGGGATCCACATGGCGTGGTTGTCTCTGACAATCTCCTCTGCTCGCCATTCTGTGGTTGGGTATCTCCCTGCTGACGGCTCGCTGGTGTGCGACAGCACCGTCTCGCCGTCGCTGTTGAGGATGCGAACGGCCACGCTGTAGCTGTTGGTGAGTTCGCTATCTGCCTTCCAGAACAGCGCCAAGCGATAGAAGTCACCTGAGAGGAGGCTCTCCCTCTCAGGCGTTGAACCGAGGAGAGTCATCCTATTGGCGAAGTGCACAGCGGCTGGGTGTTGGATGCCCAGTTCTTCGATGCTCGGAGGCCTCTCGGCCCTGGTGATGATGACCGGTTCGAGGAAGTACATGCCGATCTCATGCCCTTCCTCTTCCAGGATGGGCAGTCGCCCAAACGTGGCCTGGTCGTAGAGACCTACTCCGAGCAAGTACTCTCCTGGTGGTGTGCCTGGTGGGATGACGACATCGTGAGAGTCCTTGTTGTACTCGTCCGCGTTCCAGAGGCGTGTCGGATACCGCCCGGGGTTCAGGCTATCTCTTTGTGCGTAGATGTTCATCTGCTCGTCAACCAGGTGTACGAAAGCGCTGTAGTCTGTGTGTATCTGCTCGCCCGATTTCCAGTAGAGCGTTACCGTCATGGTGTCGCCTGGACGAGGATTGGGCAACGTGAGGTCGTAGCCCAGCAGCGTTACCAAATCACCGAAGTTCACGTGGAGCGAGGTCTGTGCTTCCGCTACAATGAGGCCATCGAAGCCTCGCTTGAAGCACGAGTCATACCTGTCCAAGACCCCTACCTTGATGACCAGCAGTGCGACACCCATCGTGGCCAGAGCAGCTGTCTGCCAGCGGTTGACGTGGCCTGTCTCGGCCCTGCCCACCAGAGATGAGATTCCACTCTGCACAGCGCAGCTGGCGCGCCGGGGGCGCACTCTCCGGACAAGGCTTATCGCGACGGGCACCACGAGCACCACCATGCTGAGAGCGCTGATGGCCTCGGATGCGGTTCGCACAGGCGTATCCTCAAAGAGCAACTGCACGACGTGGCTGCCTGAAGGGACCGCCACACCTGTGAGCCCGAGGCCGGGGGTGACGGAGACCGCCGTCTTCTGTCCATCCACGTACGCTCGCCAGCCCGGGAAGTACTGGATGTTGAAAGCTGCCACGAACACCTCAGGGGTGTCTAGGTCTATGGTCGCTGACGTTGGTGTGTATTGGGCGCCTGTGATCCGAGCACCCTCTGGAAGGCTTGTCCGGTCGAGCCTCTCAATGGTGGATGAAGAGAGATACATGGGCTCCAGGGGTGATGTTCGGGGAATCCAGTCTACCCAGACAGGGAGGTACTCGCCAAAAGAGGTTGTGCCTATAGTATGCGTTCTTCGTTCGAACTCCATCATGTCGGCGAAGGTGGGATTGAGCGGCAGACGGGCATAGTAGGGTGGGTAGAGGAGCGAGAACGACGAGACAATGATCATGCCTATCGAGATGAGAGTAACGGTGAAAGAAGGAGAAAAGTTCCCTTTCCTGTCGGGGAACAGACGCACGACTGCTCCACACAGGATAGCCATCAGCAAGCAACCCAGGCGCAGGAACCGGTGCGGAAAGATCAAGTACTTCAGCAGGGGGAGGCTCTCCCAGACATAAACCGACTGCGGCAGAACCATGAACAGCACGCCAGCCAGCCCACACAGCGATATGACCACCTGAGCGCGCGCTTCGGAGTCGCGAAGCTTCCACAGGCCAATCACGGACAGGAGCGACAGAGAGATGAGGACTGGGCCCAGGTTGTTGGGCACCACAGGGTTCATCAGTCCAGTATCTGCCGTCTCGGGAAGCGCGATCAGGTCGGCCAGTGAGATGAAATGGTTGTGGTAGTCGAGGTCGGGAGGAGTCACCATCCGGTCCAATTGGATGAACTGGCGCTCCCAGAGCGCAGGCAGCCAGAAGAAGGCGGCCAGCCCAGCGCCCACGAGCACTGTGGCGGCTGCCCGGAAGGCCACAGCTGCTCTTCGCTCTCCTCTGAGCAAGACGAGTACGGTGAGGTAGAACAGGAGGAAGGGAGTGAAGATGAGGTTCGCCGGGTTGTGTGTGAGGAGGCATCCGGCGTACAGCAGCGCGCTCATGGCGAAGTAGGTCAGACCGCCGCCCTCTATGAGTCGCCGGTAGGACCACAAGATCAGGGGATAGAGCACCATCGCCCATGCTCCGGGCAGGTGACCGCGCAACAGCATGTCATAGAGGTGAAACGGCGCATACATGTAGGCCACGGCGGACAGGATCGCTGCCTTGGAGCCGAGAATGTCTCGCACGAAAATGTACATGGCGATCCCTGAGCCCAGCAGAGCGACGGAGAAGGAGAGGAGGATGGTATGAACCAGGCTCAGCCCCATTATGTGAAAGATGTCGGTCACGTAATAGGGCAGATGCGGTACGAAGTTGAAGATGGGATGACCGTAGCCGAAAACGAAGTCCGGAGCCCAGCGAGGCAACAGCATCCATTGCCGTGCAAGATGATCGATCTCAAGAAGCCGGAAGAGATGGAACACCCCATCGAAGCTGCGCGGCAGACTCGAAGTCCAAAGGGGAACCGTCGCCGGCAGGCCGAGGAGGCAGATGACGATGGGCTCCATGGCATACGCAACCGCTCTCTTGAGGAGCGTTCTGATCACCTGGTCTTGCCTCTCAGAGGTTCACTTCTTCAGGGAGAGTCCTTTCGTGAAGCCAGGTGAGTCCACGGTGGATGAGCGGCATCATCACAGCGCCCAAGATGGCTGTTGGCACAGCCACTCGGAGCAACAGACTCCCCCAGGCTAGAATGTACCCTGTGAATGAGAGCAGGACCATTAGGATGCAGTCATTGACCACGCTGCTCGCGAAGGCCAGGCCAGGCGGGAAAAGGGGGTTCGTCCGGTATATGGTCAGTTGGCCGAGGCTGGCGAGATACGCCGTGATGGTCAGAGTGAAGGCACAGGTTCCAAGAGGTAAGCCTGAGAGGAAATCAAGGCTCAGGCCGCCGAGGAACCCCCAGATGATTCCCTCCCGTGCTCCTCTCAGCAAGCTCCAGGAAACTACCACAAGCAACATGAGGTGGAGCCGGGCGCCGCCCAACGAAAAGCTAAACAGCACAGAGGACTGGATTACGGCAACGGCGAGTAGGAGCGGAAGGACTATGTAGGTCTTGATGGGCCATCACCTCTGCGGTGCCTATTGCTGTGTCTCGAAGACGATGGTCTCGAAACTCGTGAGCACCAGCACCATCTCCAGTCGGCCGAAGTCCACGGAAGGTCGTACTTCGGCTTGTTGAAACAGTTCGACATCGGTCTTCATCACCGCTGTCACTTGTCCAATGATCAGGCGCGTGGGGAAATTGCCACCCAATCCTGACGTAAGCACCAAGTCACCTGGCTTGACATCCTCTGTCTGCTGTATGTACCTCATGGTCAGCCCCTGTCTGATGCTACCCTGTACCACGCCCGTGGCGCGGGACTCCTGGATCAAGGCGTTCACCGAACTGCTGGGGTCGGTGATCAGCAGAACTTTCGAGGAGTTGGGGGCTGCCTCGGTCACCCGTCCTACCAGACCTCGGTGGGTGAGCACTGGCATGCCGACGGCGACGCCTTGCCGGGTACCCCGGTCGATGATCAGGTAGCCCGCCAGATTGCTGGGATCCCTGCCGATGACTTGGGACGACAGAAGCTCGAAGGACGGATTGGCCTGTTTGAAGTTGAGCTGCTCTCGCAGCGTTACATTCTCTATCTCAGCCTCTCTCAGGCGAACGTTCTCAATTATCAATTGGTCCACTAGCAACTGGAGTTCTTCGTTCTCCGCCCTGCATACTTCCATGTCTGTGAAGAGCTGACGAAAGTCAGTCAATCGGCCTGTGGCGGAGCTAAGCACATCCTGGACGGGCGAAGTGATCTGTGCGACAAGATTCTTGACAGGCTGGAGGCGATCCGTGCGATCGAGGATAAGAGTGGTCCCGGCCAATGCGACAAAAAGAAGGAGGAACAACACGGTTCCTCCCCGCTGCATGCGAGTCAAGGCAGCCTCCTCGCGCTAGTGCCGTGAGTTGCGGCGCTGGGTGGTGGTCAGCACGTGCGTCAGGGTGTCCAGGTGCTCGAGTACAATCCCACCGCCCTTGACCACACAAGTCATGGCATCATCGGCCACATAGACTCGCATCTTGGTCTCATCAGAGAGGCGTTCGGCGAGTCCCTTGAGCAGGGCACCTCCTCCTGCGAGGGCTACGCCTTGTTCCATAAGGTCAGCTATCAACTCGGGAGGAGTCTGTTCGAGAGCAGCTCTCAGTTCTTCAACGATCATAGCGACGGGAGAGGACAGAGCCTCTCGCACTTCAACGCTGCTAATGTCGACAGCTTCGGGCAACCCCGCTATGAGGTTTCGTCCCCTGAGGGTCATGGATTGCTCTTCCGGAAGAGGATAAGCCGAGCCTATGGCCATCTTGATGCGCTCTGCCATGCGCTGACCGATGAGCAAGTTGTACTTCTCTCGGGCATAGCGCATTATCTCCTCATCCATCTCGTCACCCGCTATGCGCAGTGATCTGCTGACGACAATGCCTCCCAGAGAGAACACGGCCATCTCGGAGGTGCCGCCTCCGATGTCCACGATCATGCTTCCCACAGGTTCGTTGACGGGAAGACTCGCGCCTATCGCTGCGGCCATTGGCTGTTCGATGAGCAGCGTCTGGCGTGCGCCCGCGTTCATGCATGCGTCGTGCACAGCCCGCTTCTCCACCTCGGTGACCCCGCCGGGCAGTCCCACGACGACTCGAGGTCGCGGCACAGGCAGCAGGGCACGTTCGTGCACCTTTCGTATGAAGTAGTGAAGCATTCTCTCCGTGACGTCGAAGTCGGAGATGACTCCGTCCCTGAGAGGCCTTATTGCCACTATGTTGGCGGGTGTTCGGCCCACCATCTCCTTGGCCTCGTCCCCAACGGCGAGAACCTTCTTGCTTCTCTTCTCGATGGCCACAACGGAGGGTTCATTGATGACGATTCCCTGACCCCGCACCAGTACAAGAGTGTTGGCCGTACCCAAGTCTATGGCGATATCCTGGGAGAACAAGCCCAAGATGGCATTTAGGGGACTGAACACGGATATCTCCTCTCTTCGACCACCATAGTCTAAGGGATGGTCCCTACTCGGTGGCCACTTCCTGCTCTTCGGTCTCCGCCGGCTCCTCTGCCTCTATCGGCTCCCTGGGCGCTTCTTCGACCTCCCTATCCGCGGAGATCACTTCCACCTCGCCAGGTTCCACTTCCTCCTCGACGACCGGCTCCTCGAGCTCCTCTAGCTCCTCTATCCGTCTGAGAGGAAGCACTTTGACCACGACCTCTTCGGGGTTGGTCAGTATCTCGATATCGTCGCTCACGTGGAGATCCCCCACGAGGATGGACTCGTCCTGCTCTTCGAGGATGCTCTGATCTACCTCTATGGTTTCCCCCAGGTGGTCGGGGAGGCAGTGAACTTGGATCGAGTCCAGACTACGCACCACAAGCCCGGCCTTCTTGGCCACCGCCGGTGCCTCTCCAACGAAAGTCAAGGGTATGTCAGCGGTGATCTTCTCAGTCATGACCACTTGGTACAGGTCAACGTGCAGAACAGAATGGCTGGTGGGGTCGAGCTGCACGTCGCGAGCGAGCGTCATGCGCGGTTTGTCGGCATCATCGATCCACAGACTGACCAGCCGGTTCGTGCCGGCTTGGGTCAGCACGCGACCCAGGTCTCTCTCGGGGACTTGGAGGGACACAGGCTCAGTTGTGGGCCCGTACAGGATGGCTGGGATGAGGCCGGATTTGCGAAGACGTCCCACTCTCCTACCGAACACAGTTCGGGTTTCTGCTCTCAGTTCGATTTGCTCCATGAGGACTTACCTTTCGTTGGCTGCTTTTCAAATACCCAATTATACCCGGGCCAGTTGGCTCGTCAAGTCGCGAAATCTGGCTCTACTGTTCGGGTCGTGATACTCTGCTGGTCCCGCCAGACCATAAGATCATTCTATCCGGACTGAATGAACAAGTCAAGGCAGTGTGGCGGACGATGTTTGACAAGGGCCCGTAGTTGTCCTAGAATGTCTCGTAAACTCGGGCCAAGCCCGGAGGCTTGGAGCATTCGCGTATGAAGTCCATGACAAGTGCAGAACTGAGGAAAGTCTTTCTAGACTTCTTCGCCGAGAGAGGACACCTGGTTGTGCCCAGCTCGCCGCTGGTTCCGGAGGGTGATCCGACCCTGCTGTTCACCGGCGCTGGGATGGTACAGTTCAAGCCATACTTCTCTGGCGAGGTAGCTCCTCCACGCAGGTGTTTAGCATCCGTTCAGAAATGCTTCCGCACCACTGACATAGACAAGGTGGGAAACGAGCGTAGCCTGACCTTTTTCGAGATGCTGGGCAACTTCTCCATCGGCGACTACTTCAAGAGAGGTGCCATCGAGTTAGCCTGGGAATTCGTAACGGAGCACCTAGAGCTGCCGGAAGACCGAATCTGGGCCAGTATCTTCCACGATGATGAAGAGGCATTTGCTCTTTGGCAGGACGTTGCCCTACCTGCTGAGCGCATAGTGCGCTTGGGGAAGGAAGACAACTTCTGGGGACCAGCAGGCGAAACCGGCCCTTGCGGTCCCTGCTCAGAGATGTTCTATGACAGGGGGCCCGAAATCGGCTGCGGGAGACAGGAGTGCGTTCCTGGCTGCGAATGTGAGCGCTTCCTGGAGATCTGGAACCTTGTCTTCATGCAGTACGATCAGGATCTGGAAGGCGAGCTGACACCTTTGCCCCAGCAGAACATCGACACAGGGATGGGCTTGGAACGAACAGCTGTGGTGCTGCAGGACGTAAGCTCCGTATACGAGACCGACATCTTTGCTCCCCTGATTGCCAAGGCCTGTGATGTAGTGGATAGGTCATATGGCGAGCGAGAGATAGTGGATCGCTCGTTGCGGATCATCGCGGAACACGGACGTGCCACCACGTTCCTTGTCGCCGACGGCGTCCTACCAAGCAACGAAGGTCGTGGATACGTCCTGCGTCGCATTCTGCGCCGGGCCATTCGACATGGAAGGCTCTTGGAGAGGGAGGGGCCCTTCCTGGCTGAAATGGCGCGCGTGGTCATCGAGTTCATGGGAGAGGAATACCCGGAGCTCAGGGAACGGGAGAGTTTCATCGTAGGAGTGCTCGCGCAGGAGGAGGCGGGATTTCAGCAGACGCTGGCAATGGGCTCAGCGTTGCTGGAGGATCTCATAGATCGGGTCTCCTCGGAAGGCATGACCCTGATTCCCGGGGATGATGTCTTTCGTCTCTACGATACGTATGGGTTCCCTGTGGAGTTGACCGGGGAGATGGCTGCCGAGAAGGGGCTGGGGCTGGACGAAGACGGCTTTGAGAAGGCCATGGTGGAGCAGCGACGGCGAGCCCGCGAGGCGCAGACCTTTGGGCTGGCTGCGCATAGCGAGTTCTATCGACCCTTCGATCTCCCTCCGACGCTTTTCCTGGGCTACGAGACGATGGAGGCAACGGGCAAGATCATCAATCTTGCTATGGAGGGTCGCGCGGTTAGCGAAATAGCCGAAGGAGATCAGGCAGCGCTTGTTCTGGAGATGACTCCCTTCTATGCCGAAGCTGGTGGGCAGGTGGGCGATACGGGTCTGATCGCCAGTGACGGCGGGGAGTTCGCTGTTTCGGACACCCAGAGCCCTGTGCCTGGGTTGATTGTTCACTACGGGAAGGTCAGACGGGGTTCTCTGCGGGCTGGCGAAGAGGTCGTCTCCAGGGTAGACACGGCTAGGCGCTTAGACATTGCACGCAACCACACTGCTACCCACCTTCTGCACAAGGCCCTGCGGGAGATCCTGGGAGAACACGCGCAGCAGTCTGGATCCGAGGTTGCGCCGGAGAGACTGCGTTTCGACTTCACCCACTTGCAGGCCGTAGAGCCGGGTGAACTGGATGCGATCGAGCGGCGAGTCAATGAGAAGATCAGAGACAACCTGCCGCTGTCCACTGTGATCACGGACTACCAAGCAGCCGTAGGCTCTGGAGCATTCGCTATCTTCGGAGAGAAGTACGCCGATGAGGTTCGGATGGTGAGCGCCGGGGACTTCAGCAGGGAGCTGTGTGGTGGCACGCACCTCCAGGCTACCGGTCAGATGGGGTTCTTTCATGTCTTGAGTGAGGGCAGCATCGGCAGGGGGTTGCGCCGGATCGAGGCAGTCACTGGTCGTGGAGCAGAGGAGTTCGTTCTCCAGAGGCTCTCGCTCATAGAACGGATGGCCTCGGGATTGGGTGGCACGTCGGCGGAGATGGAGAGCAACCTGAATGGCCTGCTTGCCGATGTGGACTCTCAACGCAGGGAGATACGGGACTTGCAGCGCCGCCTGGCAAGGGTGGAGACGACCAGGGTAGTCGATGAAGTGCGCGAGATAGATGGGATCAAGGTGCTGGCTACCCAGGTTGAGGCGCCCAACATGGAGACACTACGCGACATGACCGACTGGTTGAGGGATCGACTGGGTTCGGCGGTCATCGTGCTGGGCGCGACTATGGATGGCAAGCCAGGCTTCGTGGCGGCGGTGACCCCTGACCTCGTAGAGAGGGGTCTGAGGGCCGACGCTCTGGTGAGAGAGGTAGCTGCCGTCGTGGGTGGCGGGGGCGGTGGACGTCCGACCCTTGCTCAAGCCGGTGGAAGGGACTGTCAGCGAATAGGCGAGGCTCTGAATCGGGTGCCCGACCTGGTATCGCAGAGATAGGCTATTCAGCGTCTTACCCCAAGCTTCTGCATTCCCATGACTCTTCGAAGAACTCGGTGTC
This sequence comes from Chloroflexota bacterium, assembly GCA_030603665.1. GTDB lineage: Bacteria > Chloroflexota > Anaerolineae > UBA7937 > B3-Chlor > JAUVXJ01. The sequence continues at coordinate 41,819 of JAUVXJ010000001.1, forward strand.
TGGGAGTATGCGGTGCGTAGACTGTGGGCGACCTTCGCAGGCGGCAAGGCTCTTGGCCGGGAGATACCAGCCGATTGCGCTGTTCTCGACCTGGGTACGGTGCAGACCAAGGCCCTGGTGCTGCAGACGCAGGGTCGGGATATGCTCGTGGTTGGTGCCGGCAAGGCGCAGTACGAGCCGCACGTCTCTGGGATGCGCGATGCGCGCGCGGATGTCCGCGAGTTGGCTCAGAGTTGCGATCGCGCTCTGAGGCAGGCTGAGGAGATGACGGAGCGCTATTGTCCACGCCAGGTCGTGCCGGACTGGGTCGTTCTCTGTGTTCCTGACTGCGTGACGGTGGCCCGAACCCATACCGTCACACATCAGCGGTCGAGCCCAGGCCACCCGGTGACCGAGAGCGAGCTGGGGGACGTGGTGAGACGGGCCCAGCGGCTGGCCCTTCGACAACTGAGCGAGAGCATTGGTCATCACTTTGCAGGCCTCGGGAACAAGCTCGAACTGCTGGAGACACGCGTAGCGGCCTTCCAAGTTGATGGGCGGAGTGTCACCGGTCCTGCGGGTCTCCACGGCGAGAAACTGGCGGCAACAGTCTTCAACGTTGTGGCGCCGGCCTCATATCTGAGGGGTGTGGAAGCCGTCGTTGAGCGGCTGGGTCTGGAGATCCTGAGGGTTTCGTCTTCTTGGCAGGCTCTTGCTTCTGCGATGCTTGGCAGGCAGGGGTTGTGCATAGATGTTGGAGGCAGCACAACCGACGTGATGATGGTCCGAAACGGCAAGACGCGGGCCGCCGCCAGCGTGCCGCTGGGAGGGAGAGACTTCACCACGCGGCTAGCGACGACCTTCGGGCTCCCTCACGAGGATGCTGAGCGGTTGAAGCTTGCCTACAGCGTCGGCCGGCTTGACGAACGTCTGACGCTCCGAGTGGGCGATGCTGTCGATGAATTGCTGGAGGAGTGGGTGAAAGCGGTGGAGACGGCGGTGGAGGCGCTCTGCGGGTCGGAGGGGCTTCCGCGCCACTTGAGCTTGTGTGGAGGGGGTAGCATCCTCCCGGGAATCGCCGATGTCGTGCGCTCCTATCCCTGGATGAGCAGGCTCAATTGCACACAACCGCCCGAGGTGCGGCTGATGGAACCTGGGCGGATCCCGGGGATCCTGGACGGGACTGGACAGCTAGGAGATCCGCAATACACGTGCGCGACGGCCGTTGCCGGGTACCTCAGGGAGGGCTGTTTCGGTGCGCAGGCCTGGGAGACCTTCCTGTGGGCGGTGGAAAGGCCAGATGCGTTTGTTGACGGGGGAGGCAGGACTTGAGCCAGGCAGAGATCGTCTACTTGGATGCGGACGATACCTTCGCAGCCATTCGAGAGCGCATCAGGGCCACCGAAGGCGATCGCATTCTGCTCGTGGTTCCTAAGGAGTGCCCTGGCCTGGATAGCGGGGTCGACCTGAAGCTACTAGCGCGCCAATTGGTAGCGCTGGACAAGGAGATTGCGCTCGTCACCAGGAATCGTGAACTGAGGGAACTCGCTCGTGGAGTAGGCTTTCGGACGTTCTCATCGACGGCGTGGGCGCGCCGTGCCAGGTGGCCTGCCCGGAGGAAGCGGACGAGGGGAAAGCGAAGCGATGCCCTCTCCCGATCTATTGCGGGCAGGATGGTCCCTGGACCTGCGATTTCCGGTAGCGTGGGAATAGGGGGCTTGGTCGTGCTGGCGGCTGCGTTCACCGGGATGCTGGCGCTCATGGGACTGATAGTCTTGATCTTCTTGCCACAGGCGACGGTGATTGTGCAGCCAGACATCTATCCCGTCAGGACTGCGCTGTCGGTAGAGGGCACCCCCAACTTGGAGAGCATAGACTTCATCAGTGCGCGCGTGCCTGCCACGGTGGTAGAGATGGAGGTGATTGGGAGCAACCAGATTGCCACCACCGCCGTGCGAGACGAGCCCGATGCCAGAGCGATCGGAGAGGTCGTATTCACCAACAAGCGCAGCGAGGCCACAACGGTGGTCTCTGACACTGTCGTCACCACAAGTGCTGGTACCACAGTCAAATTCCGAACGACAGACGTGATCACTCTGCCTGCCGGTGTTGGCAGTAGGGGACGGGCGTCCGTCGAGGCCATCGAACCCGGGCCCAGTGGCAACGTACCATCCTACTCCATCAACCGTGTTGAGGGCCCCACGGATCGGCAGGTCAACGTCATCAACGTGGCGCCCACTGAGGGCGGGGGAATGAGCCAGGTTCGATACGTGACCAACGCGGACAAGGACCAGCTAAGGGAGTTCTCGCTGCACCAACTCAAGGAGGATGGCTACCACGGCCTGATGGCACAGCTGGGAGAAGAGGAAATACTGGCCCGGGAGTCTCTGCAGGCCTTTGTGCTCTCAGAGACGTACGACAAGTTCCCGGGCGAGGTGGGGGAATCGCTGGATCTGCACATGCGAGCTCTGGTGAGGGGTACTGTCATCGATAGAGAGGATGTGGAGCTGCTCGGCCTGCGCATGCTGCAGTTGGAGGTTCGAGAGGGCTTCCAGCTACTGTCCGGGGAGACCGAGGTGCGAATCGACGAGATCAGCGACGTGGAGTATGATGGGACGCTCACTTTCCAAATTGCGGCGGAGGGCCTCAGCTGGGCGGAGATAGATGTGTTGGAGATCAAGGAGGCTGTGAAGGGCAAGCTGGCCGCTGACGCCGAGGAGCATCTCTCACGACACCTGAGCCTGGCAACAAAGCCCACTGTCGAGGTCTCGCCGGCCTGGTGGGACCGTGTTCCCTGGCTTCCTTTCCGTATCTCAGTACACGTGGCATCGGGGAGCGGCGCGGCTGATTAGCCCGGTTGGAACAGGAGAAGTTGGTGCGCTTGATGGCCCTGGATATCGGGGACAGACGTATAGGGGTGGCCCTGAGTGACCCTGGACGGACGCTATCGCGGGGTCTTCAGGTGATACAGCGGCGGTCCATCGAGGCCGACATGGCGTTGATTGCGTCCTTGGTCAGCGAGCACGAGGTGGAGAAGATCATCGTCGGCCACCCGCTGCGCCTGGACGGAAGTGTGGGGGAGCAGGCGCGGCGAGTGGAAGAGTACGCCGCTGAGCTGGAGGAAGCGGTGGGCGTGCCGGTGGAGTTCTGGGATGAGTCGTACTCCACGGAACGGGCCAGACAAGTGATGATCGAGGCGGGCAGCAAGCGGTCCGACAGGAAGAGGCGGATTGATGCCGTGGCTGCTGCTGTGATTCTGCAGGATTACATGGACAGTCTGAGATAGGTACTAGGTGACTGGAAGGAGGTGCCTTTGGGCGGCGAGGATCTGGTAAGGGGCGTGATTCGTTGGGGGCTCACCCTGGTGGTGCTGCTGGCGGCGGTGGCTGTCGTCGTGCTTGGCGGACGGTATCTGCTAAGCGGTGGCGCTGCCCAGGAGGTGGTAGCTGAAGCAGTGCAGATGTCGTCTGTGGAGAGGACTCTGATCGGTGTCTACCTCAATCTGCGCAAGAACGTCATAGAGAGCCCAGCCAGCAGTGACTCAACAACGGTAGTGTTTGCCATCAACCCGGGGGAAACGGCAGCCACGATCGCGCCTCGCCTGCAGCGGGAAGGTCTCGTCGCCGATAGTCAGCTCTTCTTGTACCTGGTTCGGTACAGGGGCGTTGACGCGCAGCTTGAGGCCGGGGAGTACGAGTTGCGACCCAACATGACGATGGGCGAGATCATAGACTCGCTACAGCACGGCCGGCTGCGCGATGTCACGGTGACTATCCCGGAAGGCAGGAGAGCCGAGGAGGTGGCTGCTCTGCTGGAGGAGGCGGGGGTCGTGGACGAAGAGGTGTTCATTGCTCTGGTACGCGGCGGATCAGTCGATTACGACTTCCTTTCGGATCGTCCTGCTGATGGTCCCGCCACGCTCGAAGGGTTCCTGTTTCCGGAGACGTATCGGATCCCCGTTGGCTATGACGCCATGCAGATACTCGACCTTATGCTGGGCACCTTCGGAGAGCGCTTCTCCTCGGAGATGCGGCAGGCAGCAACGGACAAGGGCATGACCGTCCACCAGGTGGTCACGCTGGCGTCCATTGTCGAACGAGAGGCAGTCGTAGCTGAGGAGCGCCCCATCATCGCCAACGTCTACCTCAACCGGCTGGAGCAAGGTATGTACCTTCAGTCGGATCCCACCGCCCAGTACTCTTTGGGGTACCAGGAAGACACCGGACAGTGGTGGAAGATACCCATGTCATTGGAGGAGGACGTGCTGGTCGATTCCCCGTACAACACCTACATGTATCCCGACCTGCCGCCGGGACCGATATGCAGTCCCGGGTTGGCGTCCATACAGGCCGTCCTGGAGCCGGCGGAGACTACGTACCTGTTCTTCTTCTCGAAGTTCGACGGATCTCACGCTTTTGCCGAGACCTACGAAGAGCATCTGCGCAATCAGGAACTGTACCAGGGCCAGTAGTTGCGTACCGTGAGGAAACTTCTTGTATCTGCACTACTTCTGGGTCTTCTCGTAGTATCGGCCAGCTGTCTACCGAGGCTGTCTACGCGGCCGACGGTCAAGATAGGGTTGGTAGCTCCGTTCGAAGGGTTGGACCGACATCGGGGGTATGATGCCCTGCATGCAGTGAAGCTGGCCGTTGCAGAGCGAAATCAATCTGGCGGTGTGGGTGGCTATGCCGTAGAACTGGTGGCCCTGAACGATGACCAGGACCCGGAATCAGCAAGCCAGAGAGCCCGCGAGATGACCGTTGACCACGACGTCGTGGGGGTCATTGGCCATTTCGGCGAGGAGACCACTGTCGCGGCGCTTTCCGTCTACGAGGAGGCGGGTTTGGCCCTGCTGGTTCCTGCCAGCACGGCAAGCGCAGTGACCAGTGGCGGCCACACTCAGACCTATCGCCTGGTGGCCGACGACGGGGCCATAGGGGCGGCGGCCGCGTGCTACGCTGTGCTGGAGCGAGCCTCCAGAAGAGTGGCTGTGGTTGGAGGCGCCGCGGACCTCGTGGACTCCTTTGTGAGCACCGCGCGACAGTTGGGGGCGGAGGTCTTCGTGCATCAGGGCCAGGAACACCAGATCCTGGTATCCGAGCTGTCTACCGAAGACCCTGACATTCTCTTCTTCGCAGGAGAGGGAATCGAGGGCGCGGAACTTGTGCTAGCTCTGAGGGGGGTAGGGCAGGGGTCCTCCATCCTCGGAGCCAACGGGCTGGACGCTCCACACTATGTCCAGATAGCTGGGGAAGCCGCGGAAGGGACGGTCTACGTGAGTATGGCTCCGCCCCTGTTGGATGCACGATTCAGCAGGGCCTATGAGGAGTCAAGCGGCGCAATCCCTGGTCCATACGCGGTCCTGCCCTACGATGCCGCTGGGCTGCTGCTGGACGCCCTGGAGGGGTGCATTGCGTTGGAGGGGAAGCCTTCAAGGTCTTGTGTGGCCAACGCGTTGGCCGGTACCAGCGGCTACAAGGGCCTGACCGGTACCATATCGTTCGACGAGTGGGGCCAGGCTACAGATCGTGAGGTCTACTTTTGCGAGATAGTAGGCGGGCGCTACCCGGGTCAATTCCGGAGTTGCCCAGCCTGCTCCCAGTGACGGCGGACGCAGGCAGCCGTTTTCTCGACGGGTCACCGGACAACCTGATAGACCAGCGGCGGTGGTTCCACGGCGTGATCTTGCCAATCGAAGGCTTCCAGTAGCCTCGCCTCCGCTCGCTGTGCAGCATCTTCACTCTCAGCGTGAATGGTGCACAGCTCCTCTCCCTGAGCCACGCTATCACCTATCTTCTTGTGTAGCACCACGCCGACGGCATGGTCCACAGGCTCGCCTTTCTTCTTGCGCCCGGCTCCCAGGTCCATGGCCGTCAACCCCACAGTCCTGGCGTCCAACCGGGAGATGTAGCCCGCTCTGGGAGAAGACATAGGTCGCACAACTCTGGCCTGGGGAAGCAGGCTCAGGTCGTCTATGGGTGAGGGGTCTCCGTCCTGAGCTTTCACCAGATCCTTGAAGCGGTCCAGGGCGTGCCCTGAGAGCAGACGGTCTTGAAGTATCGTGCGCGCCTCGCGCTCGCTCTCGGCCTGCTTTGCGAGAAGCATCATCTGGGTCCCGATGGTAAGGCAGTGCGAGGTGAAGTCATCCGGGCCAGCGCCCCGTAGGGTATCTATGGCCTCCTTCACCTCCAGCGAATTGCCCACCGCACGGCCCAGGGGCTGGTTCATGTCGCTGATCACGGCCGCTGCGCGCTTGCCGAGGTTCTCCGCCAGCTGGATCATGATGCCAGCCAGCTCTACGGCCTCCTTCTCGGTCTCCATGAAGGCGCCTCTCCCCACCTTGACGTCAAGAACGATAGTCCTCGCTCCCACGGCCAGCTTCTTGCTCATGATACTGCTGGCTATCAAGGGGTAGGAGCCCACGGTGGCAGTGACATCACGGAGGGCGTACAGCTTGCCATCTGCCGGCACCAGATCTGGCGTCTGCCCAGCTACGACAATGTGATACTCGGAGAGGTTCTCCAGGAAGCGGGACACCGAGAGGTCCGACGAGAATCCAGGGAATGACTCAAGCTTGTCTAGGGTTCCGCCCGTGAAGCCCAGGCCGCGGCCCGAGATCTTGGCCACCGATAGGCCCGCGGCGACGACCAGAGGCGCCACCACCAGGGTCGTCTTGTCGCCCACGCCGCCGGTACTGTGCTTGTCCACGGCGAGAGGCGCGGTCTTCTCCACGTCCAGCATGCGGCCTGAGTGGGCCATGGCTTCGGTCAAATGGGTCGTCTCCTCTGCGTTCATACCCCGTAGATAGACTGCCATCAGCCAGGCAGCTGCCTGGTAGTCGGCTATGCTCCCACTCATCAGCCCCTTGATGAAGAAGTCGATCTCGTGCTTGGATAGAACTAGCCCATCACGTTTCTTGGCGATGATCTCCTGAGCGTTCACCCTGCTTGGCCTCCTGTGCCGGATTGGAGAACGGTATGTTATCATACCTGGGGGCCCTGCGCAACACCGTTGCGTTTGGGACCCGTCTTCAATTCCCCTGACAGATATGATATACTTGACCATGCGAGGCACTTGAGATGGATACAGTCACGGTGATAGGAGGGGGCCTGGCCGGGTCCGAGGCGGCATGGCAGGTCGCGCGACAGGGACTGAAGGTCCTTCTATTTGAGATGCGTCCTCAGAAGATGACTCCGGCGCACCGCACGGGGGAGCTTGCGGAACTGGTATGCAGCAACTCGCTGGGCTCCAATCTCCGGGACAGGTCCTCGGGGCTCTTGAAGGAAGAGTTGCGCCGCCTGGGATCCCTGGTCATCGCCTGTGCTGACGAGACAGAGGTGCCGGCCGGCGGAGCGCTGGCTGTGGGCCGGGAGGCCTTTTCCCGGCTGGTGAGCGAGCGACTGGAAGGGAACCCTCGGGTGCAGGTCGTACGCCAGGAAATCCGAGAGATCCCTGAGGGGCGGCCCCTGGTGATAGCCACAGGGCCGCTCACCAGCGATGCCTTGAGTCGGGCCATCGCAGGCCTGACTGGGGAGCAGTACCTGCACTTCTTCGACGCCATGGCTCCCATCGTGACCAGCGATTCCATAGCCATGGAGAAGGTGTTCCGCGGCTCGCGATACGATCGCGGTGATGGAGACTACATCAACTGTCCGATGGATGAGGAGCAGTACGTGCGCTTTGTGGGGGAGTTGCAGGAGGCGGAAACGATTCCTCTCAAGGATTTCGAGGAAGATAAGAGGTTCTTTGAGGCCTGCCTTCCCGTGGAAGTCATTGCGCGGCGTGGACGAGAGGCATTGGCCTATGGGCCCCTGAGACCGGTGGGGCTCTCCGATCCGCGCACCGGCGGACGGCCGCATGCCGTGGTCCAACTACGGCAGGACGATCTGGCAGGGACTTTGTACAACATGGTAGGCTTCCAGACCAACCTGCGCTGGAGAGAGCAGGAGAGGATCTTTCGCCTGATTCCTGGGCTGGAGGGCGCGGAGTTTGTGCGCTTGGGCCAGATGCACCGCAATACGTTCGTCAATTCGCCTGTGTTGCTGGAGCCCACTCTCCAGTGCAGGCAGGAGCAGGGACTGTTCTTCGCTGGCCAGATCACCGGGAGCGAAGGGTACGTGTCTGCTGTGGCGGGCGGCCTCCTCGTTGGTCTGAACGCGGCGCGGCTGGTCAGGGGGGAGGCGCTGATCGTCTTTCCGTCAACGACGATGATGGGCGCACTGTTCAGGTACGTCACCTCCGCGGAACCTGACGACTTCCAACCGATGAAGCCCAACTTCGGGCTGATACCGCCTCTGGAGACTCGGGTGCGCGGCAAGAGGCGCAGGTATCAGGCCTACGCCAGGCGCGCTCTCAAGGACCTGGAGGCTTGCATCGCGGAGGCTGACCTGAAGGCCAGGGTGCCCAGCTTATGATAACCAGGCGGCCGGCGACGGCTCTGCTCTTGGTCGTACTGATCTTCCTCGTGGCACTGGCTGGATGCGTGGATCAAGGATCCAGCACCCAGGGTGACCCAGAGGACACCACCGAGAAGCGCAGTTTCGATGGTCAGCGAGCGTACCAGTACGCTCTGGACCAGTGCGAGATAGGTCCTCGTCCGGCCGGAACCGAGGCGGGCTGGGCCACCGGAGAGTACATCATAGGGCGGCTGGAAGAACTGGGATGGGAGGTGGAGACCCAGGAGTTCGAGTACCTAGGGGTCCAGCTGCGAAACGTCGTCGGCAGACGGGGTCAAGGACCGGTGGTCATCCTGGGCGCCCACTACGACACTAGGCCTGTGGCAGACCGGGACCCGGAGCACGCCAGCGAGCCGATCATCGGGGGCAACGACGGGGCCAGCGGCGTGGCGGTACTGCTGGAACTGGCCGATGTCCTCGCCCAGCATGAGCTGGAAAAGGAGGTCTGGCTTGCCTTTTTCGATGCAGAGGATAGCGGCCGTCTGGAAGGCTGGCCGTTCTGCGTGGGGTCCGCCTACATGGCGCAGAATCTTACACGTGAGCCAGAGTGGGTGATTGTGGTGGACATGGTGGGGGACAGAGATCAACAGCTGTATTACGAGGGCAACTCGGATGTCGCTCTGAGGAAGGCGCTGTGGGACATAGCCGCTCAGCTGGGATACGAGCAGTTCGTGCCCAGAGTGCGCCACTCCATCGTGGACGACCATCTCCCGTTTGCGCATGCGGGAATCCCCACCGTTGACATAATAGATTTCGACTACCCGTACTGGCATACAGTAGAGGACACCTGCGACAAGGTGAGCCCGGAGAGCCTGGGGAGGGTAGGCAGGGTGCTGGAGGAGTTCTTGGTGGCTGAAGCTGGGTGATCCGAGGACCAGCAGGGAAGGGGACCGGCAGCGCCTTCTGCGGTGCTGTGAGCGGTATCGGGTAGAGCGCACGGGGAAGCCGGAGGTTTCGGTGGCCTCATGCATTCAGAGACTGAGAGTACCTGTTGCAGAGGCGCGCCCGTGGTGGGGACACAGGGACGGGCGCTGGCAAGCGAGATAGGAGGTAGACCATTCCCAGGAAAGTGAGGTCCGTTGAGGCGCCCACGGAGAAGGGTTTTCTGGTGGGCGTGGAACTGAAGCGGAAGCGAGGTCTCTGGCAGGTCGAGGATTCGCTGGAGGAGCTGGCCCAGCTGGCGCACACGGCTGGGATAGACGTCGTGGGCAGCACCTTGCAGCGGCTGGACTCGCCCAACTCGGCGACCTATGTAGGCACCGGAAAAGTGGAGGAGATTCGGCTGGGGAAGGGACAGCTGGGCTTTGACGTGGTGATCTTCGACGACGAGCTTCGGCCTCGGCAGCAGCGGAACCTGGAGGAGGAACTGGACGTCAAAGTACTGGACCGCACCGCTCTGATCCTGGATATCTTTGCCAGCCACGCCAGCACCAGAGAGGGGCGCCTTCAGGTGGAGCTGGCCCAGTATGAGTATCGGCTGCCCCGTTTGACGCGCATGTGGACCCACCTCTCCCGGCAGGCGGTGGGGGGCGTGGGCCTGCGCGGCCCCGGAGAAACCCAGCTGGAGAGCGACCGCCGTGAGATAGGGCGGCGCATCGCCGGCCTGAAAAGGCAGGTGGAAGATGTGCGGATGCATCGGCAACAGTACCGCAGCCGCCGCAAGAAGGCAGGAATCCCAGTCGTGTCCATCGTTGGCTACACCAACGCGGGCAAATCGACGTTGTTGAACGCCCTGGCTGGCGCAGACGTACTGGTGGAGGACAAGCTCTTCGCCACTCTGGATCCCACCACCAGGCGCGTGGAGCTGCCGGACGGCAAGCCTGTCCTGTTCACAGACACCGTGGGTTTCATCCACAAGCTGCCCACGCAGCTGGTGGCGTCATTCCGGGCCACTCTGGAGGAGATCAACGAGGCGGATTTGCTGCTCCATGTGGTGGACATAACGCATCCTAACGTGCGGGAGCAGAGCGCCACGGTGGAGCGAGTGCTGCGGGAGCTGGGGGCCCATGACAAGCCGGTGATGATCGCCTTGAACAAGATAGACCTGCTGGCGGAGCCGGAAGCGGAGGAAGGGGAAGAGGGCAGTGGGGAGGAGACCGCGGGCGGGAAAGAGTTCCTGGACTACGTGAGTGAGATGATGCGTGAGTACCCCAACTGCGTGGCGGTCTCAGCAGCGGAGGGAATGGGGCTCGACCGCCTGTTGGAACGGGTTCAGGGGCTACTGAGGGAAGAACTGGTCCCTGTGGTAGTCCTCCTGCCCTATAGCAACAGTGGGCTGATCGGCCTGCTGCACGAACGAGGGGTGGTAGAGCGCGAGGAATACGGCGAGTCGGGCGTGATGGTAGAGGGCAAGGTGCCCAGGACGCTGGCCCATCACTTCGAGCCGTATGTTGTGAAGCGAGCAGAGTGAGCAGGGTTAGGGTGATACTTGACCATTGGAGAATAGTGCGAAGGTGGCACTCAGGAAGTGCCGACTAGCGGAAGTGTCTCAACCCTGGGCGTGTACGGGGCGATCTACAGAGCAGAAGCGGTGGGAGGCCCCGGTTGGCGGCGCGCGTGGAGCAGGCTAGGCGCACGCTGGCCACGGGAGAGGAAGCGTGGTGACTCTCTTGGTTGGAGGCGCCGCGAGGCTGAAGGCCCACATTCGAGCGCTGGAGCGCCAGTATGCTCGGGATCGAGCGCCCTCGTGGCCCTCGCAGACAGTGACTAAGCCCTGCGAGCGCGTGCCGTGGATAGGGGATTCCTGAGTAGGGGCTGCGCCCCCATCATGGTGAGAGCCCACACCATGGCGAACCGACGCGATAGATCTGTTTGCTCTCTCCGGTGCGTGCCGGTGGACCGTACTGTCCCCAGGCTGGTGATCGCAGTGGCGTGCGTTGGTGAGGGGAGCCATCTAGAGCGCGAAACCTATCTTCACACTATAGATGTTATGTAAATGGTAGCGCCTAGTACAACCCGATAGTTTACATAAGCACCGACTGCCACGCCACGTAGCGGGAAGTGGCACAAGTAGCATCAGGCCGGATGGGCCCAAGCATTGAGCCGGCCCTGTGGTCTTCTTGGGGCAAGGGACCTTAATGGATCAGACAAAGACAAGGGCTGGGTTAGAGACAGCACTGCGAGCACTGGTGTTGTCCTACGTTCTGCTGACAGTCTGCGTGGTGGCCTACACTGGGGGTCTAGCAGCTCGGTGGCTTAGTCACGGGCCTGAGAGCCTTCGCGACGTGCCGGACTTGATACTCCACCCCAGGGCTGAGCAGCCAGACGAGTTCGATGTGTTTTGGGAGGCCTGGGACCATGCGGAGCGGGATTTCTACGGGAACCTCCCGACGGACCGAGAAATGGAGTATGGCGCCATACGTGGCATGCTGCGGGCGCTGGACGACCCGTTTACGTATTTCATAGAACCCAGTGACCACGAGATGGAGCAAGCTCAGCTGGAAGGTCGGCACGGAGGCATAGGCGCTGAGTATGTGATGGCCGATGGCTATCTCGTGGTTGTGGCCGTATTGCCGGACTCGCCCGCGGAGAGAGCTGATCTGCGCATGGGAGACGTGATCGTGGCTGTGGACGGCACCGACGTGATGGGACTATCCCAGAACGAGGCTATCCTGCTGATCCGGGGCGGGAACGTGGGGACGGAAGCTGTACTGACCGTCATGCGGGCAGGCGAACCGGATCCCATCAGCATCACAGCGGTGAGAGAGGAGGTCGACGTACCCACTGTGGTCTGGGAGTTCAAGGAGACGGGCGTGGGCTACGTCCGCGTATCCTTCTTTGGAGTCCGGACCAGCGGCGAGCTGGAGAACGCGCTTCGCGAAGTGCAAGCCCAGGGCGCCACGACTCTCATACTGGATCTGCGGGACAACCCAGGAGGGATGGTCAGTGCCGCGGTGGAAGTTGCAGGCCAGTTCATAGACACGGGTGTCGTGTTCTACGAGCGAGACAAGGATGGCAACGACAAAGTCTTCAACGCCAGACGTGGTGGCGCAGCGGTGAACATTCCCTTGGCCGTCCTCGTGAACGGCGGCACTGCTAGCGCCGCTGAGATCGTGTCTGGAGCGATCCAGGACCACGAGCGAGGCCCGCTCATCGGAGAGCCCACTTTTGGCAAGGGTTCCCTCCAGAGCATACGAGAGCTAAGCGACAAGTCCAGTGTGCACGTGACCATAGCCCATTGGTTGACCCCCGATCGGCACGAGATCCAGGGCGCCGGCCTGACGCCTGACATGACCATCACCCCCTCCGCAGAGGCCCTGGACAGCGGAGAGGACCTGCAGCTCGAGGCAGCCCTGCACTACTTGGCTGCACGGACTGTCCAGGGAAGTGCCGTTCCCTTATGTAAAGTATCTGTCATGGATGGATCAACATGCGAGCTTTGACACGTGTAGTTCTCTTCGTCCTGATATCGGCTTTCGTGACGTCTGCTGCCTATCTCGGGGGCTACGGTACCGGCTTTCTTCTGCTCGCACCCCCACCACAGCAGGCAGCTTCGGATTCCACGGGCGAGTTCAGGGTCTTCTGGGAGGCCTGGCGGATCGTGCAGGACGAGCACTATCGGGCCCCCGTTGACGCATCGGTGCTGACCCATGGGGCCATCCGCGGAGCCACCGATGCCTTGGGTGATCCGTACACCTGGTTTGCCGACCCGCAAGAGGCGGAGAGGATCAGAGAAGTCGCCAGCGGACGCTACTCTGGAATTGGGGCTGTGGTCAACGAGAACGATGCAGGCGACGTGGTGATTGTGAATCCTTTCGAGAATGGTCCCGCTGACCGCGCGGGCTTGCTGGCCGGTGACGTCGTGCTTGAGGTTGAGGGAACCTCAAGCCGCGACCTCAGTCTCGAGCAAGCGGTGGCCCTCATTCGGGGGCCGGCCGGAACCCCCGTCCGGTTGCTCGTCCAGCGGCAGGGTGTGGAGGAGCCCTTCGAGGTGGAGCTCGTGCGAGCGGAGATCGAGATCCCCTCAGTTGAGTACGAGATGCTGGATGAAGGTGTCGCCTACTTGAAACTGAACGATTTCCGGGGCAACGCACCTTCTCAGGTCCGCGAAGCGCTAGGTGAGCTCCTGGCCGAGGAACCGCGGGCACTGATCCTCGATCTTCGCAACAATCCTGGCGGATTGCTGTCCTCTTCTATCGAGATCGGCAGTGAGTTCATAGTGGAGGGGGTAATCGCCCTGGAAAAAGGCAGCAACGGTCTTGATGAGACTCATGTGGCCCGAGGCGGAGGGTTGGCCACGGACATTCCGCTGGCCGTCCTCGTCAACGGTGGCACTGCCAGCGCGTCGGAGATTGTGGCGGGGGCGATCCGCGACCACGAGAGAGGCGTGCTCATCGGAGAGCCTACTTTGGGAAAGGGTGCCGTGCAGAGTCCGGTGGACCTGAGCGATGGCTCTCACTTGCGTCTTACGATCGCTCACTGGTTCACACCTAACGGCCAACTACTGGCGGGAGAGGGTCTGGCTCCGGATATCGAGGTACCGTTGACCGAAGAGGATCTCGCCAACGAGCGGGATCCTCAGTTGGAACGAGCCGTCACTTACCTGACGGGTCAATGACACAGATGGCAGACAAGACGGTTGTCAGCAACAGAAGGGTTCGCCGTGAGTACTTCATCGAGGAGAGCTTCGAAGCCGGTCTCGTCTTGACGGGCTCCGAGATCAAGTCCATACGTGCGGGGCGGGCCAACCTGCAGGACAGCTACGTATCCATCAGGGACGGTGAGGCGTGGCTGATCAATCTCCACGTGTCGCCCTATAAGCAGGCCAGCATTGAGAACTACGAGCCGAAGAGAGATCGGAAACTACTCCTTCACCGTCGCCAGATAGACCGTTTGCTCAGCAAGGTGCAGGCCAAGGGGTACACCATCGTGCCGCTGCGCCTCTATCTGAAGAACAACCGCGCCAAGGTCGAAATCGCGCTCGCCAAGGGCAAGAAGTTCTACGACAAGCGCGCCGATCTGGCCAAGCGACAGGCACAGCGGGATATGGAAAGAGCCATGCGCCGACCCAGGGGTGAGTGATCAGTCTCGATGGCGAAGGCACGCGTGCATCATCGGGGAGGTGATCAAGATGCGAGTCTTCAGCACTGGAGGGATGGTCTTCATTGGCACGCTTCTAACCGACGAGTTGGTGGCCAGCGGGTACGAAGTGACGGTTCCTGACCGCTCCATCGTGGAAGAGATCTCTGTCTAGGCCTGGAGGATCGCCAGGTAAGGCAGGTTGCGGTACTTCTGCTGGTAGTCGAGTCCATAGCCGACGACGAAGAGATCTGGGAGATCGAACCCGACATAGTCGAGGGGCAGCTCCACAACGCGATTCACGGGCCTGTTGAAGAGCGTGCACACTTTGAGACTGGCGGGGCCTCTATTGTGGAGATGCGAGAGGATGTACTCTATGGTGAGACCGCTATCGATGATGTCCTCCACGAGGAGCACGTGCTCGCCCTTGATGCTGAGATCAAGGTCCTTCAGCACCCTGACAGCAGCACTTGCGTCAGTCTCGGGAGGATACTTGGTAATGGACATGTAGTCAGTGGTTGCGGGTATCGACATGGCGCGAATCAGGTCAGCCATGAAGGGGGCCACGCCCTTCAGAATCCCGACCAGTCGAGGCTGGAGCCCCTCGTAGTCTTTGGAGATATCGGCCCCAAGTTCGTCGATCCGCCGCTGGATCTCGTCAGTGGAGATGAGTATCTCGCCCACTTCGGGTCCCACTTGCCAGTGATGTCCCTTCATGCAGTCACCTTCCCGTGGCACTCTGCTTTTCTAGCCTGTCAGCCGAGCACGCCCCTGCTCTGGACCCAACCTCTGGGTCAATCCCCGTCAGCGAGGTCCTCTGTCAGGACCTCGCCGTCGCTGCCCAAGAAACGCTGCATGATGAAGTCAGCCACCTCTTTCACCTCGTCCAGGCCGAACTGGGGCACCGGCAGGTCGAAAGCCTGGTCAGTGACGACAGCGATCAGATCCTCAGGAGGCGAGACCAGTTCCCTGCTCCTTTCGCGGCGAGACACTTCGATCTTCTTCTTCGGCCCCCTCTTGTAGCCCTCTGTGATGACCAGATCGACGTCCGGTAGATAGGCGTTCACTATGTCATCCAGGGTTATCTCCTTGTCCAGGCGCTTGATAAGGGCTAACTTCGTCGGGGACGAGAGGACCACCGCGTCGCTGCCGGCTTTGGCGTGGCGCCAGGAGTCCTTCCCAGGTTGGTCGATGTCGAAGCCATGCGGGTCGTGCTTGATGATGCCGATCCTCAGGCGACGACTCTTCAGCACGGTGATCAGCTTCTCCAGGAAGACCGTCTTGCCCGAACCTGACTTGCCAACAACGGATACAACCGGGGGCAGTGTCACAGTGGCCTACTCCCCGTATTGGCTGTGCTATCCGTGCCGCTCTCAAACCACTGGCCCGTCCTGTGGCGACCACTAGACCCCATTCCTATTCGCCTCCTCCAGAGCAGAAAGTATCCTCTCCGGTGTGACTGGTAGCGAGAAGAAGCGCACCCCGATGGCGTCGTAGATGGCGTTGGTGATGGCCGGAGCCGTGGGAATGGAGGTTATCTCCCCTACCCCCTTGGCTCCATAGGGTCCCTGCGATGTGGGATGCTGGATCACGATGGGCATCATCTTGGGCATCTCTCGAGTCGTAGGTAGCCTGTACTTGGTCAGCGTGGTCTTCTGGGGGACGCCATCCGCCATCGTGAAGTCCTCCATCAGCGCAAAGCCCAAACCCATCACGATACCTCCTTCTACCTGCCCTTCCACGCTGACTGGGCTCACCGCATTGCCTACGTCATGGGCTGCGATAACTTGCAGGACGCTGACTTCCCCGGACGTTATGTCGACTTCCACCTGAGCAGCCTGAGTCGCGTAGCCGTACGCAAAGTGGGCATCGCCATGCTGGCCCAGCGGGACCGTTTTGGGCGGAGTATAGACCGTTGAGGCTGTCAGAGAATACCCCTCGGCCTGAGCCAGCCGGATGGCTTGGGTCAAGGTCATGGACTTGCTGCCCCCAGCACTGATTGAACCTCCTGCAAAGGTGAGATCGTCCGGGGCTGAGTCTAGTTCCTCGCTGACCGCCCGGGCCAGGTTGTCCCTCAGCTTGCGGGCCGCTATCCGAGCTGCGTTTCCAGAGATGTAGCTCTGACGAGAGGCGGTCGTGGCCCCACCATCCGGTGTGAGATCCGTATCTCCGACCAGTACATCTACCATGTCGTAGTCGACGCCGAGCTCTTCGGCCGCGATCTGGGCCAGAACGGTCACGATCCCCTGCCCGACCTCAGCTGCACCCGCCCGGACCTGTACGTGACCATCGTCAAACAACTCCACTTCGACACCAGCGCTGTCTGGACCTCCGCCGCCAAGACCGACGTTCTTGTAGGCAGAGGCCACTCCCCACCCTCGGCGCCACCGGGTCGCCGGACGGTCGGCTGTCGTCAGCGCTCCCTTGGCCTGGGCAACGCGGTCGATGGTCTCCAGCAGTCCCACACTTTCCCGCAGCCTCTGGCCCGTGACCGTCGTGGCTCCCACTCGCAAGGCATTGATCCGGCGCAGATCGAACGGTGAAATGCCCAGTTTCTCGGCCAGGACGTCCATTTGCGTCTCCGCCGCGAAGTGAGCCTGCGGCGCGCCGAAACCCCTGTAGGCGCCCGCGGGCGGGTTGTTGGTGTACATGGCGTAGCAGTCTACCTTGGCATTGGGGACTTCGTAGGGGCCCAGAGAGTGCGTGGCTGCTCTGGTCATGACGTAAGGCCCCAGAGATGCGTACGCACCACTGTCGCCCAGGATGAAGGCTTCTGCCGCCGTCAGGCGACCGTCTTTCTGGGCGCCGGTCCTGAGCCTGATCAGGCACTCGTGGCGCTTGGGATGGGCGATCATGGACTCTACACGGGTATAGACCAGCTTAACGGGGCGTCCCGTGATCTTGGCCAGCAAAGCAACATGAATCTGGCCCGCGATGTCCTCCTTGCCACCAAAAGCTCCACCAACCTTGGTCTGAATCACTCTGACTTGATCTTCCGGGAGCGCCAGCGAGGCGGCGATCTGTGCTCGATCGGAGAAAGGGATCTGGGAGCCGACGTAGACGACCACCCTACCCTGATCGTCTACAAGGCCAACCGCGGCCTCCGGTTCCATGAATGCATGGTCACCGCGCGGCGTCCTGTACTCGTTCTCCACGATGACGTCTGCCTCGGCGAAGCCCATTTCCACATCTCCTCGCGCAAGCTGTATGTGCTCGAGGACGTTGCTGCCTTCGTGAACGAGGGGCGAGTCGTCGGCGAGAGCTTCTTCCGCCGAGGGGACCACAGGTAGGGGTTCGTACCTGACCTTGATCAGTCTAATCGCGTCTGCCGCAGCCTGCTCTGACTCAGCTGCCACTACGGCAATGGCGTCTCCTGTGTATCGCACCTTGCCGTAGACCAGCACAGGCCAGTCAGGGCGGGCGAGACCATGGTTCTTGGCGCCCGGCACGTCCTCTGCGGTGATCACCGCCACCACTCCCGGCAGAGACCTCGCCTCAGAGGTGTCGACATCGAGAACCCTGGCGTGGGGGTACTCGCTACGCAAGACGCTGGCGTTCAGCATGCCGTCGAAGTACAGATCAGCCGTGTAGATGGCCTGTCCCGTAACCTTCGCTCGCGCGTCAGGCCGGGGCTTATCCTGGCCCACTACTCCAGTGACTGGTCGCTTGCGTTCCCTGTCTGGCTTCTTCGCGCCCGCAGCCTGCTCCACTGCCTCTATGATCTTGGCGTACCCGGTACAGCGGCACAGGTTCCCGCTCAGGGCTTCCACTATCTCATGTCTGATGGACTGCGGGTTCGCGTCCAGGAGTGCCTTGGCGGCCATAATCATTCCCGGTGTACAGAAACCGCACTGTACGGCACCGCTGTCCACGAAGGCCTGCTGCAAGGGATGCAACCGGCCTTCGTCCGCCAGGCCCTCGATGGTTTCCACTTTCTTGTCCGCGGCCCGCGCGGCGGGGTAGACGCAAGATCTGACGGCTTCTCCGTCCACTATGACCGTGCAGGTGCCGCAGGCATTGTGTCCGCACCCGCGCTTGGTGCCTGTGAGGCGCAGTTGATCTCTCAGCACATCGAGCAGCATGGCTCGCGGTGCTATCTCGACTTCACAGAACTCACCATTGACCCAAATCTCGATGCTCTCTTGCCGCGACATAGTCCAACAACCCCTCCCCGGATCCTATCAGCAAGTATCGTGCCTATGAGCAGAGCATCACCGGCATCCCCAACAGCGCAAGCCGCTGGAGGCCAAGCCAGCAACTGAGTGCTTCAAGGAAGAGAATGTCCATTGTCCGCGCCGACCTTCATCGAATGTCCGGGTTTTTCTTGGCTCCAGATCTCTCTCGCGACGTCCAGGTCGGCCTGACTGTTAATGTTGAAGAAGGAGAGGTGATCAGGGTCGAAGACTTCTATCTCGTCCTGGTCGACATATCGCACGCGGACATGGGGAAAGAAACGGGTGATCCTCAGATCTCCTGCCCGCAACTGTTGCTCTATGAAGGGCAGACACCCCCGAGAGTAGACGGCGTGCAGCGCCTCCGTCAGTTTCCCCATGCGCGGTATGACGACATCATACCGCGCTGCCAGTCCCTGCATGTAGCGCAGTAGTGACACATTCAGGAATGGCAAGTCGCAGGCGACCACAAGGCTGTGGCGTCCACTGGCGGCTCTGAGGCCCGAGTAGATACCTCCCAGCGCTGCCTTACCTGGATAGACATCGCTGATCATGAGGGCTTCGAGGTTCGCGTATCTGTCGACATCGTCGGCAACAATGATTACTTCGTCCACCAACTGCGCGAGCCTCTCTATGACCCTCTCGATCAGTAACTGTCCGTTGACCTCGAGGAAGGCCTTGTCCTGCCCCAGACGAGAGCTACGGCCTCCAGCCAGAATCACAGCGCTATCCGGGCCGAGGGACCTAGTATGATCCATAAGCGCAGACTCGTCTCCCCAGCTGATCATGCAGCCTTAGTATACCCCAGCGGCCTGCGCGTGTCTAGACCGAAGGGCCTATTTGCCCACCGCTGCCACAGCGAAGGCTCGCTGGAAGCTGTGTGAGACCCTCTCGGCGGCCGAGAAACGTGTCTTGAGGCGGTAGTTGCGCTCCATCTTGCGACCTCTGCTTTCCCTCCAGCGTTTCTCATGTGCCCGCAAGGGCCGGGCCGAGACATCTCCCGGTTCCGCTGCTTGTGCCGCGACCTCTGCCGCCAGTCTCCCAGCCAGCATAGCATGGGCGATGCCTTCGCCCGTGAGTGGGTCAGCCTGTCTAGCCGCGTCGCCCACCAGCATCAGACCGTCAGTGACGATACTTCCTCGGGCGACCCCGGTGGGCACTGCCCCCTTGATCAGAGTGACGGGGCTGCCCTGCTCAAGCCACGGATGGTGGCCGAGGAAGCGCAGCAGGTACTCCATTGCCGATGCCCGCGCCAAGCCGGCCTGGAGTTCCAGCCCCACATTGGCCTTGTTGTCGCCCTCAGTCCCCTCAGCGCCCCCCTCACCACCACGAGGCCCATGGCTGTCGTTCTTACCTTCACGCGCGCCCCTGAAGCTACCGCTTTCTCCGCCAGTACCCTGTCGAACACTCGACGCTCCAAGACGTAACCCGTCTCCTCTCCTGCGAACGACCGCGCTTCTCCAGTGTCTTCGGCTACCATCTGAGACCGCTTGACCTTCGTCGATATCCAGCGCTCCTCCGGCTCCAGGAACGGTAGTAGCATGTCGCGATTGATTCCTTCTGCACAACGCACAGGACTTCCGATCTCCTGTCGTTTCTCAAGAAGCAGTACTTGCAGGCCTCTTTCAGCGGCGAAATGTGCGGCTGTGGTGCCAGCGGGCCCCGCTCCCACAACCACGACGTCATACTGGCGACTGAGCGGAGCGGGAGCAGGAGGCTCGCTCTGCAGCACCAATGCCTCTACTGGGCAAGCGGCAACGCACAGCCCACACTCACTACACACGATGCTTCGTCGATCATCAATCTCATCTCTGCCAGCTCCAGTGCCTCGAAAGGGCACATGCTGACGCATCCTCCGCAGTAGGGTGCACCGTGTCTGTCTAACGGTTGGCGTTTGCACTCGCTCCCCCTTGCACTGGGCGCTAGAATGAAGAAAGGGATGCCCGAAGGCATCCCTTTCGGTTCAGTCATTTGCGATTGTCCTAGGCCAGACCTTCCTCCGCGATCCTCTTCTCGATGTATGCTACCGCCTGGCCCACGGTGGTTATCTCCTGGGCCTCTTCATCAGAGATCTCAACCGTCCGACCGAACTTCTCCTCGAAGTACTCCTCAAAGGACATGATGAGTTCCACAAGATCAAGAGAGTCGGCCTCAAGATCTTCCTTGAAGCTCGCTTTTGGCACGACCTTGTCCTCAGGCGCGCCAAGTTGCTCAATGATGATCGCCTTGATCGCAGAGAAGACATCTCCCTCAACCGCTTCGCCCATTGCGTTCACCCCCTTCTTCCTCGTTAGGCCCTGTTATTGTGCCTCTAGACAATCAAGTATAGCAGCCTTGGATGCGATAGTCAAGCCCGGAGGCTTGACAACAACCTTCAGTACATTGATAATACGCTGGACTGCCTCGAAAAATCAAGAACACTGAAGAGTCCCGAGAGTTACGGAATAGCCAGCATGCATCAGCAGAGAAAGCTCGACCATCTTCGCATTTGCCTGGATAGAAACCCCCAGTTCGCCAACGTTACCACCGGACTCGAGAAGTACCGCTTTGCACATCAGTCTCTGCCTGAGATCGACCTTGACGAGGTAGTGCTGTCCTCTGAATTGCTGGGCAAGAGCCTGAAGGCCCCCCTCGTGATATCCAGCATGACAGGAGGCACCGGCGAGGCAGAGCAGATCAACCTGAATCTCGCCGAGGCAGCCCAACACATGGGATTGGCCATGGGTTTAGGATCCTTGAGAGCTGCCCTCGAGGACCCCTCATTGGTGGGCACCTATCGAGTGAGAGGAGTTGCACCAGACATCCTGCTTCTTGCCAATCTGGGTGCAGTGCAACTCAACTATGAATACGGCGCCGAGGACTGCCACAGAGTGGTGGAAATGATTGAGGCGGACGCTCTCGTGCTTCACCTCAACCCCCTTCAGGAATGCCTTCAGCTGGGCGGCAACACGAACTTCTCTTCTTTGCTGAAGAAGATAGAACAGGTTTGCCACCAGCTTCCAGTTCCTCTCGTGGTCAAAGAGGTAGGATGGGGCATCTCTACCAGGACGGCGAAGATGCTGAACAACGCCGGCGTTGCCGCCATAGACGTGGCTGGCGCAGGAGGGACCTCTTGGAGTGCGGTGGAGAGGGATAGGGCCCCGGATGACAAGACCGACAGCATCGCGGAAGCGTTCGCTGACTGGGGAATCCCCACCGTCGACTCCATTCTCATGGTGCGCAGAGCTGCGCCACGCATGACCATCATCGGCAGTGGAGGAATCCGCACCGGGATCGACATAGCCAAGGTCATAGCTCTCGGCGCTCATGCTGCTGGAATCGCCGCACCTTTGCTCACACCAGCCACCGTCGGTGCTGAGGCAGTCGTTGCCAAGCTGGAGGAAGTGGTCGATGAGTTGCGGATTGCCATGTTCTGCGTGGGCGCTGCGGACCTGGGGACTCTGAAGGACACCCCTCTGCTAGAGAGAATCGATTGATCGCAGGTAGCAGGCCAATGGTATTTGACAAGTTCGACGGCTATCTGGCCGCCATCGAGACTGAGATGAGGAGGTCGTTCGCGGTTTCTGCAAAGGAACTGGCACCGTACTATGGAATGATCTCATACCACCTAGGATGGGTCGACCAGAGCTTCTGCCCCAGTGAGCAGCGACCTGGCAAGCGGCTGCGACCCGTGCTGTGCTTGTTGTCTTGCGAGGCGTGTGGAGGGGACTGGGGTCAGGCTGTCCCCGCTGCTGCAACCCTCGAGCTCCTGCACAACTTCTCTTTGATCCACGATGATATTGAGGACGGCAGCCCGCAGCGGAGACACCGTCCAACCGTCTGGAGCCTGTGGGGCGAGGCGCAGGCAATCAACGTTGGCGATGGATTGTTCGCCATTAGCCGTCTCGCCCTTCAGCGTCTCAGTGAACGTGGGGTCAGTCCCGAGAAGATCGTCCGCGCCTTCCGTTATGTTGACGAGACCTGCCTTCAGCTCACTGAGGGCCAGTACCTCGATCTCGCTTTCGAAGAGCAGGAGCGCGTGACAGTGGACATGTACACGGAAATGATTGGCAAGAAGACCGCCGCACTCATGGCCTGCTCCACTCAACTGGGAGCCCTTCTTGCCACGGATGACGAGTTCGTGATCGACAGCTATCGATCTTTTGGCTACCAGCTGGGGCTGCTATTTCAGATAGTGGATGACATGCTCGGTATCTGGGGCTCAAGTGAAGCCACAGGCAAGGGGGTGGGAGAGGATATTATCAGCAAGAAGAAATCGCTGCCCGTGCTCTACGCCCTTCAGCAAAGTGACGAACTCCGGGACATATACCGACAGGAGTCGATGGACGCGGAGCAACAGCAGATAGTGATGGAGAGGCTGGAGAGTCTTTCTGCCCGCCAATATGCGGAAGAGATGGCCGCCAGATACTTAGAGCTGGCCTTGGATACTCTGGAGAACACGCGGATCCAAAACCAGGCTCACGAGAATCTCAGGAAGATAGCTCATTTCCTCGTCGAGAGACAGCACTAGTCTATACCAAGTGGCAGGAAGCGCTCGAAGACGTCATTACCCAGGAGGCGCCCTCTGGGAGTAAGGCGTACGCCGCTCCCGTTCACATCGAGGAGGCCGAGTTCAATCATCTCGCGCATCTGGTCCCCGTAGATCTGTACGAAAGAAGCGGCGAAGCGCTCCTCGAATTCACTGAAGGACACCCCTCGACATAGCCGAAGCCCCATGATCATAGTCTCGCTCAATTCTGTGGCCCGATCGATCTTCTCGCGTCCGCCTACGATCTCTTGTCTGCTCTCCACACGCTGCACGTATTCCTCGGGCGAGAGCACGTTATGGTAGCGGAATTCGCCGCTGTATGAGTGAGCCCCAGCCCCGAAGCCGAGATAGGGCCGATTAAGCCAGTAGGTCGTATTGTGCTGGCATTCGCGCCCGCTCAAGGCCCAGTTGGAAATCTCGTAGTGAACGTACCCTGCAGCAGCCAGCAGATCCTCGGCACGCTCGTACATGGCCGCTGCGAGATCGGGGTCAGGAGAAGACAGCTCTCCTCCAGCGATGAGGCCGGCCAGGGTAGTGCCTTGCTCCACAGAGAGGCAGTACAGGGACAGATGCTCAGGTCTGAGGTCAACGGCTGTGGACAGGTCTGTCTCCCACTGCGACAGGGACTGTGTCGGCAGGCCGTAGATGAGGTCCAGACTGATGTTGTCAAAACCAGCCTTCCGCGCCTGATGGTATGTCTCTGCCGCGCGGGCAGCATCGTGCAGTCTGCCCAATAACCCCAGCAGCTTGTCGTCGAACGACTGTACTCCCACGCTCAGCCGGTTGACTCCCAGGGCCCGCAGATCGAACAGATGAGAGGGCTCCACGGTCCCCGGGTTGGCTTCGATCGTGATCTCGGCGTCGCCTACCACGGCGAACTGCTGGGCACACGCGTTCAAGATTCGTCCCAAGAGGTTGGTGCTGAGCACGGTCGGGGTCCCGCCGCCCAGGTACACAGACGAGGCTCGCAGGGGTGCCTCTGTGCGTGCTGATTCGGCGATCTCCCTGACTAGAGCCTCGACGTACCGCTCCTGCAAGGGATGCAGGCCGGCGTAGGAATTGAAGGTGCAGTACCTGCACTTGGCCAGACAAAAGGGGATATGGACGTATATAGCTGCCTTCTTCACAAACCCTCGCCGGCCGATGGGCGCTGCTCGCACGACGAGCGATGAAGGTAGAGAATGGCCTCCAGGGCGCCACCTCCGATCGCCAGAGCCTTGTCTGAGATGGAGAAGCAGTGGTCTCTGATGCCGCGGGGATCGACGTCGCCCACCTTCATGCCTTTGGTGACGCCTAGCCCGTCAGCCAGCAAACCCCGGAGCACTCCGTCGATCTTTGCGATCACGGATTCACCATCAATCCGGGCCATGATTTCACTGGCTATCACCTCGTCGCCTATGCGCTTCGTTCCCTGCAGGATGCCAGAGCGAGGAGCTCGAAGCACCCGTTCTACGGTATGCCCCAGGACTTCGCCGGGAATCCCTGTGTCAGGCACCGCGCTGCCTTCGAGGATTACTCTGCCAAGGTAGTGTCCTCTCTTCGTCTCCACAACGGCGTGCACGTCGACCCCAGCAACGAAACCGGGTCCCAGGCCGACGACGATGGGCGCATCGTTGATCGTCGTGCCGAGGTTCCTCTTGGCCAGAATCGCATCCACGAGGGCGTCTGGACCCCATCGAGAGATGGTTTCACCGAGTGGGTCCACCATTACCGGCACCTCTCCCACTGTCAGAACCGGAAGAGCCTGCTCCAGAGAGTCCACGCGGCGACCCACGACCCCCTCGATCTCGACGACATCCTCGAACATTGCCGCGGCGAAGGCCACGGCCCTGCGGATAACGGTTGGCTGTGCCAGCTCGATAACCATCACCCGGAACCCCACCCTATGCAAGCGGTGGATGACGCCGCTGGCCAAGTCGCCTCCCCCTCTAACCAAGACCTTGATTTCTTCCAGCAATGCAGCTCTCCCTGGAGTTTTACACCCGGAGCGGCTCCACACCGCCGCACCGGCAGATCTCCGAGCCAATTATAGCCAGCTCATCCTGAAAAGGCTATTGGACAACCCATCGCTGGCGGGCTATAATCCCGCTGGCGAGTGACTGGACACGCAAGCTTGGATGTCTCGTGAGGCAGTCTAGAAGAAGCGCGTAGATGAAGGAATGGGAGTTTTCCACCCCAGAGAGCGAGTACAGGGTGCACTCCCTGTCCGTTCTGGTCGGAGACGATCTCCTCACCTGCTTTTGGGGCGGCACGCAGGCGCACATTGGTGCTGTGGCTGTTGCTCTACCCCGTCCGAGCATCGCAGATCCCAGCACCACGAGCTCGACGTCATCCGTCTTCTCGCTCCTGGGTCACAAGGAGGACATGGTGGTCAAGATGGTGTCGGAGAGGCTGTCTGCAAGACTGAAGAGAAACGTGGTGGTTACAGCCGGCATCCACTGGGATGATCTTGACGAGAGCGCCATCGCGAAGATCATGGACAACTGCTCGTGGCTGACGGACCGGATAGGAGAGATTGTGGAGCGGGAAGGATGAAAAGACTAGTGGTGGGTTTGTCAGGTGCATCCGCTGCCATCTATGGCATAAGGCTGCTGGAGGTCCTGCACTCCCTGGAAGTGGAATCTCACCTAGTGATTACTGATCCCGCCCGCGACATCATCGCCCTCGAGACAGACTACGATGAGGCTCAGGTCGAAGCGCTCGCCAGCCACGTCTATCAGGTGCGCGACCTGGGAGCCGCCATCAGCAGCGGGTCTTTCAAGACGGATGGTATGGTGGTGGTCCCGTGCTCCATCAAGACGCTCTCCGCGGTGGCCAACTCCTACAACGACAATCTCCTCGTCCGCGCTGCTGACGTCACTCTCAAAGAACGTAGGCGACTGGTTCTGGTGGTGAGAGAGACACCCTTACACACTGGCCATCTGAACTTGATGAAGATGGTGTCGGAAATGGGGGCTGTGGTCTACGTGCCCGTCCCGGCGTTCTACGCGCTGCCCAAGACCATCGGTGACATCGTGGATCACACGGTGGGCAGGATTCTCGATCTCTTCGACCTGGAGCACGATCTGGTGAGGAGATGGAACCGGCTTCCTGGTCCCGCATGACCCGCGCGATTCGACGCTGAGCCAAGACTCTGTGTCTAACTCGCGATTTCCTACCCACATGCCAAATTCTCGTTGATCCCCTACTGGATCCCCCGCACTTTCGTCCCTCTATTTGAGGCCCGAGCGTGTCGCCGAGTTCCATCTGTGACGGCGAGGTGTCGGCTGTGCCTAGCGGGGCAGGTGTTTCGCGACAAGCGCGGGGCCCTGATTGCCGATCGATGGCGAGGCCCTCATCGCTTTGCAGCACAAGGAGGGGCCCTCCCAGAACGCCCCCAGAGCCGTGCGGTTGATGTAGGCGCCCCCGATTGGTCATGATCCCCTAAGAGAATCGGCAGAGCGCTTCCCCGGCCCCTCAGAGACGTCGTGGAGCGGGCCTTGATCCCACAACTCTCGGCAAGTGACACCGGCTGTCTCCCCTAGGAGAGCCAGGGCGTCAGATCCTGTCTCTCCCGGTCAGTTTGCCTCCTCACGGTGAGAGTCAAGGCTACCGCAAGTAGTTCCTGCGCGCCGGATCTTGGCCGCATGGGAGAGTCCGGGGCATTTGCGGGCCGATTGGTGGCGTTATGTCTACTTCGTGTTGCGTTGTCATAACCCATGACGATAGTGGGCGACTTATGTCAAGGCCCGCTCGCCACTTCCCTACTCGATCACATCTACAGAAGTGGGCCTTTGGCCAAGGAGCTGTGAGCGGCGGGGCTCTGGCGCGTCAAGGGGCCGGGGATTTGATCGCTATGGGCTTGATTTCGCAAGATGCATGCGATATATTAGGACAGGCACCTGGCGTTGGCCGGTCGGCTGGCGGGAGGAAGGTCGCTATGGAGAAGTTGCCTTGGGAGGAGCGGTACGCTGAGAAGACAAAGACCGCTCGCCAGGCTGTGATCTTCAGCTTTTGATGGGCACGTTCGCCCACGAAGGAGTGCAGTACTACGCTACAATAGACTACGACCAGCAAATGTCCATCGTTGCCATCTGGGACAACAGCAGCGAGGAGCAGATCATCGGGGTGGACAGACATCTCGAGGAGAAGAATTCGGACAAGGCCGCGCTGGCCGTGCTGGTTCACGGTGATTGGCAGGGGCAGGGTATTGGAACGCTGATGGACGAATACCTGGAGCAGATGGCGCGGTCTGACAACATCCATGGATTCAAGGGAGAGGTCCTTGAGCAGAACACGCGCGCACTCCACGTGTTCACCCGACTTGGTCGCAAGGCCAAGACCGAGTACGATGAGGGCGTCTACACGGTGAGCTAGAGGTTCGATGATGCGTGAGAGGAATGGCCTGCGCGGCGAGTCGCCCAAGAGAGCTGGGGTTGATTCGCCCCCAAATGACACTTGAGTGATTGTTGCGTGAAAGGAGAGTCTTGAGCGATGACAGCTAGAGAACTGCAGCCGGAGGAACTCAGGCGCACATGCGATCCGAATCAGTTCTCCTTCAGGTCCACGGCGGAGTTGACTGAGTTGTCCGAGATTATCGGGCAGGAGAGAGCCACCAGGGCCATAGATTTCGGAATCGAGATGCCCTGCCAGGGGTACAACATCTACGCTTTGGGACCCGCTGGCTCTGGAAGGGCCACTGTCATCAAGGAGTTCCTGCAAAGGAAGGCAGAATCTGGTACGCGACCCGACAGCTGGGCGTACGTGAACAACTTCGATGATCAATATCAGCCGCTGGCCGTGCGGCTGCCTGCGGACCAAGGTTGTGCGATTCGGGATGAGGTGGATGCGCTGCTGGAGGATCTGGAGGAGGAACTGCCCAGGGCGTTTGAGAGTGAGCAGTACCAAGAGCACTACAACGCCATCGGACGGGATCTGGACGAGGCCAGAACTGCCAAGTTCAAGAGCCTCGAGGCCAGGATGATCGAGCGAGGGTTCGCCCTGTTGAGAACACCAATGGGTCTGGTGATTGCACCGGTCCTCGACGGAGAGGTCTTGAGCCGTGAGCAGTACGACCAACTGCCTCCTGAGACGAAATCTGAGTTGGAGAAACATCGGCCCCAACTACAGGGCGAATTGGAGAAGACGCTTCGCGAGGTACGGTTGCTGGAGAGAGAAGCGAAGAATCGCCTGCGCAAGGTAGATCAAGAAACCGCTGCGTTTACCATAGGACATCACTTCGAGGACCTGAGGACCAAGCACGCTGATGAGGCGGGTCTGATCCAGTTCCTGGACACAGTGCAGGAGGACATCCTCGCCAAGGTGGAGCAGTTCAAGAGCGGCTCACCCTCCAGGGAAGCGGGGGCATCAGCCAAGGAAGAGGGTCCCTTTGCCTTCATGAGTCGATTCAGGAGATCACCTTTCGAGAACTACAGAATCAACTTGGCCGTGGACAATAGTGGTGCGACAGGCGCGCCGGTGGTTCAGGAGGCCAACCCCACGTATCACAACCTGATCGGTCGTATCGAGCACCGAGCGGAGTTTGGAACCCTGGTAACCGACTACAGCGCCATCAAGGCTGGAGCCCTTCATCGGGCCAACGGGGGCTATCTAATCATCGACGCCTTGGACTTGTTAAGAAACCCGTTGGCCTGGGAGGGCCTCAAACGAGCCTTGAGGAACCGCGAGATCAAGATCGAAGAACTGGCCCAGCAGTTGGGCATTGTGGCGACGGCAACGCTTGCTCCCGGGCCCATTCCTCTGGACGTCAAGGTGGTACTGATTGGCGACCCCAATACCTACTACATGCTCTATGCCCTGGACGAGGACTTTCAGGAGTTGTTCAAAGTGAAAGCCGATTTCGCTGCCGACATGGACTGGTCACCTGAGAACATAGAGAAGGTGGCGCTATTCGTGCACGATCGGTGCCAGGAGGGGGAGCTAAAGCATTTCGAACTGACTGCCGTGGCCAAGGTAGTGGAGTACGCATCCCGCATGGTAGAGGATCAGGAGAAAATCAGCACACGTTTCGGCCTGATCCAAGACATCATCCACGAGGCTAGCTACTGGGCGGGCTGTAATGGTCACGAGTTGGTGACGCCTGAGGATGTTCAGCAGGCCGTCAACGAGAAGGTGTATCGAGCCAACCAGATCGAGGAGCGACTACGGGACCAGATTGACGAGGGTGTGATCATGGTCGACACCGAGGGTGAAGTACTGGGCCAGGTGAATGGGCTGTCGATCCTCAATCTGGGCGATTACTACTTCGGAAGGCCGTCGCGCATCACGGCCCAGACCTTCATGGGGCGCGCCGGCGTGATCAACATCGAGCGCGAGGCCAAGATGAGTGGCAACATCCACGACAAGGGAGTGATGATTCTCTCGGGCTATCTGGGAGGCAAGTATGCGCAGGACAAGCCTCTGAACCTCTCGGCCAGCATCTGCTTCGAGCAATCATACGGCGCTGTAGATGGTGACAGCGCGTCTTCCACCGAGCTGTACGCCATGCTGTCCCGACTTTCAGGCTTGCCGATCAAGCAGGGCATCGCAGTCACTGGCTCTGTCAATCAGCGGGGCGAAGTGCAGGCGGTGGGAGGTGTCACAAAGAAGGTCGAAGGCTTCTACGACGTCTGCCGGATCAAGGGGCTCAGCGGGGATCAGGGTGTGATCATCCCGGAGCAGAATGTGAAGAACCTCATGCTCCGAGAGGACGTGGTGGAAGCAGTCCGAGAGGGCAAGTTCCATGTGTACCCGGTGAAGACAGTCGACGAAGGAATAACCGTTCTGACCGGTCGCGAGGCAGGTGAGCGTCAGGAAGATGGGGCCTATCCAGAGGGCACGGTCAACCACTCGGTAGATGAGCAACTGAAGGGATTGGCGATCAGACTGAAGGACTTCGGCAAGGGCGAAGACCAGAAAGAGAAGGACGAGGAATCCTAGCGCTGCCGGGAGATCAAACCCTCGACCTGTACTCTGCAAACGTCCACGTCCCCGGCCAGCGCTCCTAGGCTGACGAGGAATTCCGATGAGCCCCCGACGGGTATGGCGCGGTCTTCTGCCCGGCCGGTGCCCACGGCCACGATCCTCTTCTGAGTGTCATAGCAGGTCACCGCAAGGGTCACAGATTCAGCGTCCAGATCTCCGGCGTTGTGCACCGTGCCCAACACTTCATACGGCACCCACTCCCCCACCCTTCCGGAGGGATCGACAATCTGGAGGGTGGCATGCAGGAGTTCCACCATGTAGTCCGCCTTCCGTGCATCGACGCGGATCTCGTGGATGGCGAAGTCGGGATTCGCCAGGAAGAAGACCACCATTACAGGGGCCGTCTCGCCAGCGGCCAACAGGTCTAGCCGGGCATAAGCCGTCTGCGACGCGATAGCCTTCCCCCCTTCATCCCTCAGAACGACTATCGCACGGACCCGCTCCACAGGGTAGTCGTTCGCATTCCGCACGTCGAAAAGGACCCGCAGGCTTCCCACCGGATCTTCATAGTAGTTCTCCGCGCGCGTCTCGAACATCGGCGTAGATGTGGGTCTAGGCGGCGGTACCGGAGCCCTGGTTGGCACAGGAGTGCGCGTCGGGAGTGTGTGCGGCGTTTCTGGCCCAGGGAGGCACGCTGCGAGGGAGGCGGCCATCAGCAGCGAGATGAGGAGGTGCTTCGTACGCATCCGTCGCTCATTCGCCTCTTGCGCGAAGCGAATCGATGAAGGCCTGCTCCTCCTCGGTCAAGTCGGCCAGACGCAGCAAGTCCGGCCGGCGTTCGTACGTCCTACGCAGTGCCTTGCGGCGCCTCCAGAGCTCGACCGCGGCGTGGTTCCCCGAGAGAAGCACTTCAGGTGTGGCGTGGCCCCTGAACTCGGCAGGCCGTGTGTACTGCGGGTATTCCAGGAGCCCATCGGCGTGGGAGTCCTTGGCGGCCGCCGCAGGGTCCCCGAGGACACCGGGGATCAGTCGGGTTACGGCGTCTACGATGACCATGGCTGGGATCTCCCCGCCGGTGAGGACGTAGTCTCCGATGGAGATTTCGTCGGTCACGAGGGACTCCCGGACTCGCTCGTCCACCCCCTCGTAGCGGCCACAGATGAGCACCAATCTGGGATTTGATGCCAACTCCCAGGCTACCTTCTGAGTGAATACCCGTCCTTGAGGGCTGAGGAGGATGATCGGGGGCGATTCCGAGGAGTCCTCTTCGAGGATCGCTTCAACGGCCCGGAAGATGGGTTCTGGTTTCATCACCATGCCTCCGCCACCCCCATACGGAGTGTCGTCGGTCACGTGATGTTTGTCCGAGGCGTAATCACGGATGTTGTGGATGTCAATAGAGACGAAGCCTTGGCTGGAGGCTCGCTTTAGAATGCTCTCTTCGAAAGGGGTCACGAACATGTCCGGAAAGAGCGTCAGGATGTCGAAGTGCATGCGTGTGTCCTCTGCCTGCTGAGTATTGTACTGTATCGTCTGTTGCAGTTCAATCCATTCTACCGTGGACGGCTCTGCCCTGACAT
This sequence comes from Chloroflexota bacterium, assembly GCA_030603665.1. GTDB lineage: Bacteria > Chloroflexota > Anaerolineae > UBA7937 > B3-Chlor > JAUVXJ01. The sequence continues at coordinate 73,455 of JAUVXJ010000001.1, forward strand.
GAACGATGCTTGCCGGTGACCATCACGTGTGATATAATGCCGCATTTGGAGCGTAGCGATGACCAGCGACAACAAGTGCGTTGATTGCGGCCACCCGAACGAGCCACAGGCAGCCTTCTGCGGCAACTGTGGCAGCCCCATGCGGACCCCAAGAGCCAGGCCCCCAGCGCCGCCGTCCACACTGCCGGAGGAGATAGGGCCGACCGTGCGATTGGAGGATGCGCGTGCCCGCGAATCAGACTCGGGCGGGCCAGATGCGTCCTCTCACATGGAGTGCCCAAGCTGCCACTGTCCCGCCGAGCAGGACGACTTGTTCTGCAGGCGATGTGGCGCGAGACTGGTGCAGAGGCCCTCGCACTGCAAGCGCTGTGGGGATCCCGTTGATACTGACGAGGCGTTCTGCAACCGCTGCGGTCTGCCCTTGGGGTGAAGACGGGAGATCTCAGCGAGGAGGAGGAACCGTGAGACCTCAGGAGATTGAAGAACACTTCCGTGAACTGCGGGCTGCTGTTCAGTCCGGCACCATATCCGACGACGAATTCGAGGCTCAACTCAGGGAGTTTCTGTTCCAGGACGATTCAGGGGTTTACTGGACCATTGGTGCTCAGACTGAGAAATGGTATCAGCACGAAGATGGTGACTGGGTGCAGGCATCACCTCCGTCGACACTCGAGCGCGTCGAGGAGACAACCCCGGGTCCAGACATAGAGTCACATGAAACTCCCACGCCACCAGGGCGCTATCTTGGCAAGCGGGTCGTCCTTGGTCTGGCGAGTCTACTTCTGTTTGCATGTGTGGTAGTGGTTGCCGTCGCTTCCTACCAGCTTGGAAGGTTCTCGGGGATCAGCGCCCCGGCAGCGGAGAGTGCCACCCCCACAACCCACCTGGCTCAGAGCCCAGTTCCTGAACCTACAGCTACCCCCACGCCCCGCGGAACCACTCCTCTGCCCTCGGGAGAGGCTGCGCCATCTCCTCAGGTCACTGAACCACCTGAACCGCCCACTTCCACGCCTCGCCCTACGTCCACACCAAGAACCGAGCCCAGCCCGACCCCAGAGCCCACTCTGGCCCACAGGCATCCGGCGCCAGTACTGGTGGAACCGGAGGACGGCGCGGAGCGTGGCCCCGGGTACGAGGCCGTGCTGCTGTGGAAGCCGGTGGACAACCTGGGCGACGATGAGTATTATCACGTCGAGATATGCTGGAACGACTGCAGCGTGTTCTGGGGTGCCTATGTGAGGGAGACGACCTATACGTTCCCCGCTTTCTTGCGCGGTGAGGCTATAGACGAGAGGTACCACTGGCACGTCACCGTCAGATTGCAGCGGGGGGAGGCGCCTGCGGGTCCAGTCGACCCGGCCACCAGCCCACCGAGTGAGGTTTGGGTGTTCAGTCTCCCAGTTCGGTAGGGCCACAGGAGGGCCGCTGTTCCGGTCAGATCCAGGGGGGCTGCACGGGTCAGACCTTGGTAGCTCACACTAGAGAGACGCCGAGCTGGATCTCGGATCTACAGGGAGGCATCGGATGGACTTCAGTGACGTTGAAAGGAAGTTTCGAGAACTCAAGGCGCGCCTTGACGGTGGTACGATAGATGAGCGGGAGTTCGAGGTTGAGCTGAGACGTCTGCAGGTTCTGGACGAACAAGGCCGCTACTGGATGATCGGGGCTCGCAGCGGGCTGTGGTACTACTATGATGGAGCAAAGTGGGTTCTGGCTGAGCCTCCGGCAGAAGCAGCGGCTGTTTCGACGCAAGCTCCTCCACCAAAGCCGCCCTCGTCACCTCCACCGACGAAGTCCAGAACAACCGGACCCAAAACGCAGAGGAAGGCGTCCACTCTCGCCGTCCCTATCGTCGCAGCGGTCATCGTCTTGTGCTGTGTACTCAGTGGTCTAGCGGTGGTGGTCTCCGAGTTCGTCCTGCCCAGCAGGCCGCTTAGCACACTGGTGACTGGTCTGGTTGGTGGAACTCCCTCAGGACCCACCATCGGTCCAGCAGTCGAACCCTCGCCGACGTCTGCCGTCTCCGCTAGTGAGTACATCGCCGCAGGTGACGCGCTATTCAACAAGGGGCAATTCGAGGAGGCCATCGGGCAGTATCAGACGGCACTTGGCCTCGAACCGCAGAATGCCGACATCTACGCGAGATTGGGCCAAGCCTACGTGCAGCTGGAAAGCTGCGATAGAGCGGTCCCTGAGTTCCAGCAGGCACTGGCTCTTGATCCAGATCTGGAGAGCGCACAGGCGGGCCTCATGGAGTGCGGCGGCGCCCTGCCGCCTGAGATCTCATTCTCCACCTATGTCCGGAGTGATCTGTCTCTTTCCTTGCTCTATCCAAGCACGTGGTCTGTCAGGGAGGAAGAGCTCCAGACCATCTTTGCCGAGAAAGCGGAGAACATAGACTTCTTGAGGGGCAATATCTTCTTCATTAGCTCGCTACCATTGGCTCCAGACGAGGAAGGGATGGACAACATGGGGGCGCTGATCAAGGCGCGCCAGCTCATTGATCTCCCCATGGGATCTCAGTTGGGTGGAGTCGAGCTATCCTCTTTCGCCGGGTGGGAATGGGCCACAGTGCGCGGAGAGATCTCGGGACTGGAGGAACCGACTACGATCTACATCGCCGCCACCGTGAAGGACTCCACCTGGTACGGGATTTGGGCGATCGGGCCTACGGACACGTGGGAGCAGGTTTCCTGGCCCACCTTCAGAGTGATGGCGAATAGTGTGCAATTGGGCCCGATAGTGGCCGAGGTCTCGCCATCGCCGGAGATCACACCATCCGTCGAGACGCCGCAGACTACGCCCGAGGGATCGCCCCAGCCTACAGCCACCTTGCTTCCGCCGTCAGCGACGACGCAGCCAGGTGCCAGCCCGACAGCTCCTCAGCCCACGGCCACGACCAAGCCTACAGCGCTCAGTGGCAAGATCGCTTACCCTCGCTATGTCGGGGGGCAGACCCACTACGAGATACATATCGCCGACATCAGTGGCAATGATCTGAACGTGATCTATTCAGCCAGCGAGCCGGCTCTGGACCCAGCAGGCAAGCAAATCGCCTACAGATCTTGGGAGTCGAGCTATCGCGGCCTGGTGGTCTCGAATGTTGGCGGCGGTGGCCGGGACCGACCGCGCGGCGGGGCCGAGCCGAACGAAGACAGCGCGCCTCGCTGGTCCCCCGATGGCCGGTCTCTCGTGTATGCAACCAGGCGGTTTGGCCCTCACCACAACTCTGTGATGCGCTCCCACGAACTGGCCAACCACTCGGAGCTAGAACTTGGGCCTGGAGACACTCCTGAGTGGTCTCGCGATGGCCAGCGCATCGTGGCCAAGGTGAATGTGCTGGTCATCATGAACCGCACCGGGGGAGGGGAGAGGCAACTCACGAGCAACTCGAGTGACTCCTTTCCGGATTGGTCGCCGGCCAGTGACAAGATTGCCTTCGCACGAGAGACGGGCGGCAACTGGGACGTGTGGATCGTCAACGCTGATGGAAGCGGTGAAACTAGGCTCACTACCCACGAGTCCGTGGACGGCCTGCCTGCCTGGTCTCCGGATGGGACTCATATCGCATTTCTGTCCAACCGGGGCGGTACCTGGGCCATCTGGGCTATGAGTGCCGATGGAAGCAACCAGCGCAAGCTCTTCAACACAGGCTCCGCCACCTATGCGACGAGCGAACTGTTCGATGGCGAGTGGAGCGGCGGAGACTCACACCGGCGCAGAAGCTGGATGGATGAGCAAATATCCTGGTCTCGATAGATCACTGTTCATGGAGTGACCAGATGGCTGCGCCCCCTGTCGTGATCGGGGGCACTTTCAAGTGCAAGTTGTCTTGTGGCTGCACGCGGCTGTCGCTCCGGGCGAATCTGCGCTACCGTACGACCGCACTTCGCGGAGCAGGCTAGTCTTGACCCGTGGGAATTCCTTCTCAGGTGCACGCAGGAGGTCTCTCATCTTGCTTCGCTTGGAGGCTTGGGCCGCTGGGGCGTGGAGAGCCTTCTACAGGGGAGCCACACGCTCTGGCGGAGCGGACCAGTTCCATCTCCGGCACGTAGACCAGTGGTCTGATCAGGATGATCTCGCCGTCGAAGAAAGACATCTTGGGCCCCAGGTCTCCAGACGACGGTGATAGACGAGGTTCAGGAGAGTGGTTTGCGCCACGTCATCGACGTGACGTCCAACGGCCAGCTTGTTGCAGCGGAGGCGGTGAGCCACTGTGAAGAGGGCCTTTCTGCGATTCCACGAGCACCAGAAGCAGCCGGGTTGCCTTCCCGGTTCCCACTAGTGGTCGTTGATAGTAGCTCGCTCGAAGGAGTACTCAACCCTCTGTCCTCGGAATAGCCGCTCAAGTCCACACGAGAGATGTCGGCGTTGCACTGGATGTCCGACTGGACATGAAGAGCAACGAGTTCGTAATCTTCCCTGACTGACGACCGCCGGTGTGCCAGTAGCTTCAGCAGCGAGAGGCTGTCCTTGCCCCTGGACACGGCGACGGCGATCCGGTCCCCGTCATCGATCAGTTCATAGTCCCGTATGGCTTTGTTGACTTTCTTCAGCAAGTAGAAAGCCAGCTTCTCAGCGGATGCCATGCGAATCCAGCCAGCAAGAAGACAATCGTCAGCGCACTCAGTGTCAGCCCCATCTTGAAACTCGCGGGCTGATACAGGAACTCCACAACATGCTCTCCCTGGGGCAGGAATACCCCACGGAAATTGTAGTTGGCCCGCAGTAGCTCTTGCGGTCGCCCATCCATTAGTGCCAGCCAACCGGGATAGTGGGCGTCGGTGAGAACGAGGTATCCTGGACAATCGGTCCTGGTCTCGATAGTCACTCGCTCGGGAGCGTAGGACACCATCACTACCTTGGCCTCGCAACGCTCACCGTAGGACTCAGTCGAACTCTGCTCTCCATGCAGCAGTACCTCGGTCCCAGGATCGAAGGCTTCGTCTAGCAGCGCCGCGAGTACTTCATCGTCTCCTTCCAGGACGCGGGCTTTGTGCACCACAAATGCCCGCGGAAGCACGTCCAGATTCTCGTAGATCTTGACGTCGCCGCTGTGAACGAGCCGGTATCTGCCCTCCGTGGAGACTACGAGTGCGCGATGCGTACCAGTGCGTTGGTCAAGGAGGGTTATGCCTCGAAGGCGGATCTGACCTTGACTTGCGGCGAACTTGACCTCTATGTGGCTGGCGTAGATGGCATCTCCCAACTCGAGAAGGGCGTGGTAGTCGTTCCCCGCCGGATTGCCGCGCCAATGTCCCACCACCCGCGCCTCTCGATGGAGTGGAGTAGAGGTCGAGTACTCACCCTGGGCTGTGTCTTCCCCAGCCCGCAACTGGAAAGTATGGCTGTGCCCATGGTCGTCCGAAACGGTGATCTCAGCGATCACGGTCCCCTGCAGTATCCCCTCTGCCCCATCAAGATACGATACCACTCCCAGTGCAGTTGTTGGGAAGGGGGGGAGGTCCATGAGGATAAGTTGGTGGGGTGCCTCGTCCCCAAGGATCGCGCGGTGCGAGAGGTCGTAGTAAGCCCCGTCAACCCATACGTCGTACACCTTGTCGGTGATGACGTACTTCGCATTACACATGTTGAGCACTCGAGCGCTGGGCATCTCCGTGATGCGGCCCTGAAGACGGCCGTCCACGGAGATCCGGTCCTCGGGCAAGAGCAGCCGCTGCCATGCCACGTAGGCAGCCAGAGGCAGGACCCCGCCATCGTAGCCGTCAACGCTCTGTAGCTGGTAGAGTAGCGGCAGGTTCGGTGTCAGAATCTCTTTGTGCTTCGTCGCCACCACGTAGTCGTACACGGCTTCTTGAGGTAGCTGCTGGCCCAGGTTCTGCTCAATCTCGCGCAAGTCGCCTGGATCGAAGTCTCCATCGGAGAAACTGAGCAACCTGTAGACACTCCTGTCAGTAAGCAGGTGAGAGATGGAGGGGCGGAGTGAGGAGAACGCCTCAGGAGCCGTGACTCGATTGTAGGCCAGGTAGCGGCTCGCGAAGAACAGTTCACCTATCACCAGCGAGATGACCAGAAGCAGATATGAAACGCCTCGTTGGCGCCGAAGACCTACCCAGAGGAGCATCCCGGCCAGGGTGGCCGACGCCACCCAGTAGAGAACCAGAACAGGAGATGGGGGATTCATCAAGACCGGGAAGATCACAAGCGAGCAGAGCGCGCAACCCACGAGCACCCATCTCTTGCGGGGGCCAGCTAAGCTGCTCGAGAGCGAGAGAAGTTCCTCGAATCCGAGACCCGCCAAGATCGCAATTCCGACGGTGTAGAGATACAGCCACCGGGCAGGAACCCGGAAGAGTCCAAAGCCTGGCACCAGTCGATACAGAAGATAGTAGAAGGGATTGTAGACTCCCAGCGCCAGGAACAGCCCCAGCGCGGACAGAGCTATGAAGAACGGTGCCTGTTGACTGTGCCTCCTTCGCCAGATTCCCAGCATCCCGAGGAGCAAGGGCAGGATGCCAACGTACGCCACGTACTCGCTGAATGGGCTATCAGCTAGACTGGGGAGCAGAGAAAGGTGGATCGTCCCGGGATGAAGGGAGAAGGATACCGCCTGCCGGTAGGGGAGCCCGGCGCTTCGAATGGACAGTCTGGAAAGCTCGTAGGTGGGTGCGAGTTGAACGCCGGCGAGCGCTGCCCCTAGCAGGGCGACTAGTGCGAGCAGGCCCAGACTGCGGCCGAGGCGGCGCCCAGCTCCGACAGAATGCCCGCTCAAGGATGTGTTGCCCGCCAGTCGCGCTAGAGGAAGGTACAGCGCATAGCATCCAAGACCCATGAGATTGATGTAGGACGATTGGGTATGTCCCGCCAGAAATTGAACTCCTATGATGATACCGGTCAGCAAGACGTAGACCAGCCGACGAGTGGTGTAGCTGAGGTAGAACAGCCACAGCAGCAGTGGCAGCCAGGCCAGAGTGCTCAGTTGATTCACGTGCTCCACCTGAGCTCCCAGGAACCCGCCGAACGCGAGGGTCACGGCCGATACCAGGGATCCCCAGGGTCCAAAACTCAAGGCACGGCGAGCGAAGGCGTAGGTGAATACCGCCGCCATGAATATGTGCAGTAGGATCGAGCAGTTCACCATCTGCGGGGCCGGGAGCCAGTAGAAGAAGACATTAAGGGGGTAGAGCACAGCGCTTTGCAGATTGGCCAGGAACGGCACTCCCATGAACAGGTACGGGTTCCAGAGAGGAAGGGAACCAGAGCGAAGGGTCTCCGCGGCGTAGGCTTTGTATGGATAGAAGTATGTGAATACGTCGAGCCCGGTCATCACGAGGTTGCCCAGCACCAGTTTGGAGAAGAAGGCAACGCTCAGGATGAGCAGAAGGGCTGCGATCACCCACTCTCGAACGATCCTGGAGCTGACAGAAGATCTGTGATTGCTCATCGACTCACCGGCTGGATGCGATAGACGGTGAAGGACACCGACCCATCAGGCCGGTAGGTGCGGTACAGTTCGTTCAACTCCCATCCGCCGTTGTAGAGAACCGTCGCCAGTTCCTCCGCGCTGGTCCAGCTGGGGAAGACGATATACTTCTCCAGGTTGGGCAGCGTGTTTGCGGTGTCAAGAACGAACGCATAATCGGGATAATAGTAGTAGTCGAAAGGTAGGTCGAACATGTAGAACGAATAGTGCCAACCCAGCCATCTGTGGAATACGACCGATCTGGGAGCTGCATTGGCCCTGAGGTGATTCGCCACCACGTCGATCCCCTGAAACGCTCCATGATCACCGCCGACGGGAAAGTCGTAGCGCAAAGCAACTCGGGTCGGCTGGAGCAGCGCCGCAAACAGGAAGACCGCCAGCGCGACAACGTACGCTGCCCTGGCCCCCACAGGCTTTCTTGCTCTGTCGGCGAGGACATCGTAGGGCAGTAGAACCACGCGCGCAAGCAATACCGCCACCACGGGGGCCAGGCCCAGGAGATAGCGATCCCATACACTGAAGCTCAGAACGGTGTGCAGCGCGATGAAGTAGACCAAGAAGATGCTGAACGCCCAGTCTAGCAGCCAGCCGGGGCGCGCTCTCCGACGCCACAGATCATAAGCCAGGACGCAGGGAGCCCCGACAATGAGCAGAATGTTCAAGACCCTTGAGCCGGTGAGATACTGCAGCTGGCGTAGCCAGGCGTGGAGGCGTGGCAGGATACGGGCTGCAGGGACGATTCTCAGGCCGCCGTAGCGAGCTGCGCTGGCGGTGAGGAAGTTCACGCAGTTGACCCTGATCACCACGTCCCAGCACACCACGGCCAGGCAGACGGCCAGGAATCCGGCAGCCAGTCTGAGCAGCACGGCACCAAAGCGCTTGCTGAACCACTGTCCTCCGAAAGGCAGCGCGGTGAAGAAGAGCAGAAGAGGGAGGAAGAGCACGCCGGTGGGCTTGGTCATCACGGCGAGCCCTGCCGCGATGCCAGCAAGCAAGTGCCAGCGCTTGAGGGACAGTAGGCAAGACACAAGGACCAAGCTGACCATCAGCGGATCCGTGAAGGCCGTTGGTGCGAATTGGATATCGAACGGAGACAGCGCGAGAAACAGGGCAGACAGCAGCGCCAGGCGTCTATCGGCCAATTCGAGCCCGATGTGATAAAGGACTGCTATGGAGCCCAGGCTTGCCAGTATGTTGGGCAGACGCGCGGTGGTTTCGCTCGCTCCGAAGACCTTGAAGAACAGTGCCAGCGTGTAGAGGAACACGGGGGGCTTGTCGACAATGACCCCATACCTGAGGAACACGTCCTTGCCTGACGCGATGAGTAGACCCCAGTGGCAGTACAGAGCCTCGTCACCGTGGAAGCGGTTGGCCGCGATGAGGCTGATTCTGATCAGGGCCGCCAGGGCTACCACGAGGGCCAATGCCAGATGAGGGCGAGAAAGGATCGCTGCCAGTTGTGACCGACGTTGGTACATCAGGACGGCAATTCTGCAGGCCATCAACCCAGCCAGGGCTGAGAAGAAGAGGAGGGTCCCCACGTTGAGCATGCGAGTGGCACCGGGGACGAAGTATGCGAGACAGAGCAACAGCGGCAAGTGACACATCGAATCCAGGAGCATCGCCCGGTGCAGCCCCATGTGGGCAAAGCGGCTCAACAACACTGAGTACGCCGCCCAGAGTACGATCACTGAAGCGACTCCTAGTAGAACAGCAGCGCTGAAGGTCACTGGGTTGGCGACGGCCTGGTATCCATGTCTCCTCAAGACCTCAACGACGAAGAGAGACAGGGACAAGGCAGGAATCATGATGATGAGGCAGAGCCTTCTATTCACTCTGGCGCTCCTGAGAGCGGTTCTATTTGATAGAGGGCTGAGGAAATGCGCTCGGGATCTCCAAAGATGGGTACCGTGAGGTGTGCCCTCCACTCTACGAGATAGTGAGCCCTGGCGTGCTCAAGGCTGTCTTGCAGGGCCTCCCCGTCGTCCAGGAGGTAGACGTTGGTGCCTTCGCGGAACATCTGCTGGAGGAAGACATCGAACTCCGCGGCGCTCCAAAGGGCAGGGCGAAAGGCCATCCGTCCGGCGAACAGGTCGATCGGACCGCCATTCAGTGATGAGCCCACGACACATGGCTCCTCGGTGTGTGCCGCCAGCGCATCAAATGCGCGCCGTTCCTCAGCTGTGACGTAGCCGAAGCTCGCCCTGTAGGTACCCCAAGCTCTGGGGAGAATGTGCCAGGTGCGAAGCATCGGCGCCACGAGTAGAACTAGGATGACAGACACACCCAGGATGTGACGGCGATACGAGAGAATCCCCCTGCCCACGGGTATCATCTTCCACAGCTCGACAGCGCCGTACCCAACCCAGGCCAGGGCTAGGGGAAAAAGGGAGAGAAGGTCCCGGAGCCTGAGAGCCGCATACGGTAGGTGTACTGCGAGCACCGCCAGCACCGCGGTGAGTAGCACCCAGAAGTATCCCCTTTTCGTTACGTACATGCGATAGGCGCCGTACAGCAGGAGAGGAGCTAGGAAGCCGAATTCGTTTCCTGACAGCGCGCGCTGCCACATTAGACGTGCTGTCGCAGCTACGTGAGAGAGGCTGAAGAGATCCAGCTCTGTCGACTCCGGCGTGAGGAAGTGTCCGAAAGCGACCTGATGATAGACCAGGTCGGGAACTGCTACGAGCAACGAGGTAAGGCCAAACAAGCCTGCGAACTCCCAGCGCTCCCTGGTTGTCAGCCACTCCCGGCCCAGGTAGAGTAGTGCCACCGCCACACACAACCCTAGCGCGAGCTGGGTGTGGCGAATCGCATAGGCCCCGCCGAAGCAGATGCCCGCCAAGACCGCATGGAGACGATGCTGCCGGCGCGCGCCTCTCAGTATCAGTACGAGGGCCAGCACGGTGAACAACTGGGCTGAGGCATCAGCCATAGGCACCAGCAATCGATCGATATGTTCGTAGGAGGTGGCCAAACAGTAGGCCGCAAAGGCGCCACCAAGCAGTCGCTCCTCCCAGGGCCTGTCATAGAGTAGTTCCCACATCAGGGCCAGAAGTGCCAGAAGACAGAGTAGGCCGATCACTGGATTGACGAAGTAGAGGCCCTGCTCCCCGAGCAAGAGATAGCCAACGGAGAGTATGGTTGGCCATCCCGGCGGCCAATCGGTTGCCGTGCGTCCATCCCCCAGGAGTGGTGGCACACGTACCTGATAGCCATAATGGACCACCGGCCACCAGGAGATGTGGAGATGGCTCACGCGGGGGAACAGCGGGAACTCATGCATGGGGTCGCCGTGCTCGGCGAGGTCGACCGCCATTTGCGCATAGGCGTAGGGGTCGTTGGCCGTGACTCCGTGCGTGCGGTGTCTAACATAGGCCGTCCCTGCCCAGACCAGTACCAGGAGGGCCAGCGAAGCCCCAACGTACGCAGCAAACCTGTCTGCCCGACGATGTCTAAGAGCCGACAGATACCCCTGGCACAGCAGAACATACACCACGGAAGCCAGCAGAACAGCCTCGACATTGAGCAATGAGGAGAGAAGTTCGGGAGACGCGAATCCGTCGTAGAGAGGCAGCGGTTGGCTGAGGAGGTTTGCGCAGAGCCTCTGGGCAACCGCGGCCAAGTAAGCACACCACAGAGGCGTGAGGGCCTCGAGGTGAAGGATCCATTTCCGGGCTTGTAGAGAGAGCACTATTTGAGGGATGAGAAGCAGCAGGAACAGCCCAGCCATGTACTGGTAGGTCCGACCGAGATGCACGGACAGAAGCAGCAGGCCGACTATGTGCCCCGCTAGAAGCACTATTGACGCGCCCACTGGTGTCCCGGGCTCTTCCTCCTGCCAGGAGAAGGTGAGCAGCGAGAGTTGGCGCTTGAGGAAGCCATCCTGATGGCTCTGCCAGAGGAGATATGCAGCCCAGCCTACTGCGCTGAGTGTGGCCAGTCCATATAGCAGTGCCCTCGTTGATAGGTAAGGGATTGACAACAGGCGAGCGCTCATCAGTAGTAAGACGCCCAGGGACACCGGGACTTGGCCGAACAGCAGCCATTGCATCGCAGAAGGCTTGGTTCTGGAGAAGACTTGGAGGATGCTTGCCCCCAGGCCAGCCGCAACTAGAGCCAGCAAGGCAAGGTAGAGCTGGAGATCATAGGAAGGAAGTGGTCCAGGTCGGGGGTCAAAGAGGTACGCTAGATCAAGCAACTCTCCCCTCCTCGGACTCCACCATTGTAGCCCACGGGCGCCCGCTGGGCAAGGGTTGATACAATGCGAAGAAGGGCACTGAATGATTGCAGTGCCCCGAGGTGATAGATCAATGGCGCGCGCAACAGCCTGGATCCTCGGCACATGGGCGGTTGCTCCGCCCGAGCCTGGAGATCAAGGCTCGTATACGGGAATGGGAGATCGCTTGTGGTGGGTCCTGGATACCATATGCCGGACTCTCTCGGTCACCTCATCGCTGGTGCTGACGGCCTGTGAGCCCTGCAGAGCGACCAGTGCCGCGTCCAGTTCCTCGTATGAGATTCCCAGCTCACCCTCGTCCGTCTGGCCCTCCCACAGGCCCGCGCTGGGTGGTTTCTCTATGATCTCCCGGGGGATACCCAGGGCTCTGGCTAGTTTCCTGACCTCAGTCTTGAGCAGACCTCCGAGAGGAAGGAGATCTGCTCCCCCATCGCCATACTTGGTGAAGTACCCTGTCATGAGCTCGCTCTTGTTGCCCGACCCGACCACCAGGTAGCCAAGCTCGTTGGCGTAGTAGTACAAGACGATCATCCGCAGTCGAGGCTTCAAGTTGGCCACAGACAGCAGATCGCCGGACGGCAGGATGCTGACCAGAAGATCAAACACGGGGCTCAGGTTGATGGTCACCGTGTTTATGTCAATCTCATCAGCCAGCAAGAGTGCGTGGGCCTCGTCCTGAGGATCGCTATGACAGGGCAGGATCAGACCCCGGACCGCGTCTCCTAGCGCCTTTCTGCAAAGCAGTGCCGCCACGGAAGAGTCCAACCCGCCGCTCATTCCGAAAACCACCCCTCGGGCACCTGCCATCGTCGCCTGGTGGCGAATCCAGAGGGCTATGTCCTCGATGAGAGCGGCTATCGTCTGGCTATTCTGACTTTCCAGCTTCATGGGCGAGAACGATGGCTTCAGCGACCTCCTTCATGGGTTTGCGCTGATCCATGCTGGTCTTCTGGATGCGACGAAATGCGTCCGCCTCGCTCAATCCCTGGCTATCCATAAGGATGCCCTTGGCGCGATCGACGAGCTTCCTGGTCTCGAGTGCCTCTTTGAGGTCCTCTACCTCTTTCTCCAGGGACCGGAACTCGCTCCATCTCTGCAGGGCCACCTCGATTGCTGGAGCCAAGTCGGCCTCGTGGAAGGGCTTGACGATGTATGCCATCACGCCTGCTTCTTTCGCCCGCTCCACCAAGTCCTGCTGGCTATATGCGGTCAAGAGTAGGACCGGTGCGATCCTCTCTTCCGTGAGTATCCGGCCTGCCTCGATTCCGTCCATGCCGGGCATCTTGATGTCCATGACCACGATGTCGGGCTTGAGTTCGCGGGATAGATGCAGTGCGCTTTCCCCATCCCCTGCTTCACCGACCACCAAGTATCCCAAGCTCTCCAGCATCTCTCTCAGGTCCATGCGTACGATTGACTCGTCATCGGCCACTATTACTCTGGGTTGCTCCATTTTCCATCACCTCCTAATGGTGTTTTCGGAAAGGTCACTGTAGCCTGGACTCCCTCGCCGTTTGCCAGCTCGAATCTTCCTCTTAGATCATCACTAACCAGTGTCTGCACTATGGTCAAGCCCAGGTGGCTGTCGCGCTCTAGTTCGAAGCCCTGGGGCAAGCCCCTTCCAGAATCGGTGATGCGCAGTGTCACCACGTCGGCGCCGTCCTGGAGTTCGACCAGGATGTCTCCTCCCTCTGTGGGCGAGAACCCGTGCTCGAGGGCGTTCTGCAGCAACTCGTTGATGATCAGTGCACACGCGGTGGCCTGTTGCGTCGGTAAGTAGACGTTGGGGCCGAGCAGCCTGAAGCGAACCCCGTCCTCCCGGCTCACTACTCCTTCGCGCAGCTGGTCCAGGATTCTCCTGCTCACGTCCTTGACGTTTATCACTCTCGATTCGTGCTCAGAGAGAAACTCGTGTACGGCCGCCACACTGAGGATGCGACTGACACTGTCGCGCAGTACCTGCTGTACTTCATCGGATCCGGTCCGGCGAGCCTGGAGCCGAAGAAGAGAGGCGATGGTCTGAAGGTTGTTCTTCACCCGATGATGAATCTCCTGTATCATCGCCGCCCTGATTCTGGCATCCTTCTCCTCGCGGCGCGCTTCAGTAGCATCGTGGATCAACAAGAGAACTCCCGTAACCTTCCTCTGCTGCGGCTTGGGTAGGCGAAGCAAGCGCCGTGTCAGAGGTACCACGTCGGTCTGGGCGAAGATAGGTATGGCTTTCCTGATCCAGACCCTATCCCCCTCCCGCGCCTCTTCTTCCAGGCATCGGTTCTCTCGCAGCGCTTTCTCAACGAACCTGTCGTCCCCAGTCCTCATACTGGAGAGTTCCTTCTTCTCCAGCGTGTCCATGTAGCGTAATCTGCGGTATAGATTGGTGGCAATATCAGTAGCGTACCTAATGCGCCGTCGATGGTCGACGAGCAAGATGCCGTCCTGCTCTCCGAAATGCGAGAGGGCATCCAGTCCCTCCAGTTCGGCTTGCAGTACCATAGCCTGGAGGCGCTCCAGTGCTCTGCGAAATCGTATCGGACGGTGCCGGTGACGTTCATGCTCGATCATAGTCTTCTCGACCGATAGTGCCGCAATCACGTTGCCATCAGCACCGTAGATGGGCTGTGCCTCCTGCACCACGGGTGCGCCCTCGGCCCTCACCCCTTGTGCTCCGCGGGTCGGACTTCCCGTGTCAAGAGCGTCGAGGACCGCCGGCTTCTCAGGAGCCACAATCATCTGGCCGAGTACAGGCTCGTCGTAAATGGGCGGAACCGAGTGTGGTTCCGCCTGAGCCACAACCACAGCCTGACCTTCAGCTGCCCGGCAGTAGATTAGCAAATCAGCCCCCGAGATGTCGGCCAGGATGGGCAAGTCTGCTTCGATACGCCGGAGCATCTGTATGTCCTCGTCTGAGAGATCAGGGCACTGGTAGACTGCTTCGTCCATGTCTAGCTCTCAAGGGACCTTCACGTGCCGAAATACAATACTAAGAAAGACCGACAGCATAGCGGGCTGCCGGCCATCCGTACGTAACATAGCGCCCGTCGCAAGGCGGAGGAGTTGACTCCCCGCTACGCCGAACATCCAAGAGTCGGGGCGAGAGGATTTGAACCTCCGACCACTTGTACCCCATACAAGTGCGCTACCTGGCTGCGCTACGCCCCGACGAATCGCCACCGATCATACAGATTATATCAGAAACCGGCCGTCTTGACAAGCCGTGCCGCCGTTCAGCGATGCCGTGCCTGACGGGTGACCCACGCCAGTGTTCCGCGCTCACCCTGGGGGCGCAATCAGAGACAGAAGCTGCTCCAGCGTGATCGCCCTCGCGTTCAAGCCGAAGACCGCGGAGAAGTTGTCCTCGACGAGCTGGCGGACCTTCGCCATGTCCACCGACCGTCCCAGGACCCTCTCCATGGAGGTGACTTCCTTATCCGCGATCCCGCACGGAACGATGAGTTCTGAGAGCGACATGTCTTGAGCGACGTTGAGGGCGAACCCGTGGTAGGCAATCCAGCCTTCAATGCGCACGCCGAGCGCAGCGATCTTGGTTCGCTTGTCCAGCCACACACCGATGTTATGGGGCAAGCGGTTCGCGGCGATGCCAAAGCCACCCAGCGTTCGTATGAGGACTTCCTCGAGAGAATGCATGTACCATCCCACATCCCTGCGGTGCTGCGCGAGATCCAGGATGGGGTAACCCACCAGTTGGCCGGGACCGTGGTAGGTCACATCTCCCCCTCGCTCGACCCGATGCACCTGGATACCCTGCTCCGCCAGCCACTGGGGTGATACCAGGATGTTGCTCGCATTGCCACGTCGCCCCAAGGTTATGACCGGCGGATGCCCCAGCAGGACCAACGTATCGTCGATCCTCTCCTCACGTCGGGCTGCCACCAACTGGTGCTGCAGATCCAGAGCATCGTCGTACGCTTGCTGTCCGAGGTTCAGGACGTTGAGTGGCTTCATCGGCGCCTCAATGGATTCGATCATCTTTTCACTACCAGCCCCAGACACTGCCAGAGCTGGCGTACCAGCCAAGACGAATGGGTGTCAACGGTATCTCAGCCTCTACCGTACCGTGTGGTCAGGAACATCGCGCACAGCACTCCGAGAGACGAGCCAGAAGGGGCAGCAGTTGCAGGGGTGTCCAATGCGCCAGCTCGCCTGGCCAATTGCCCTCCAGTCAACGAGCAACTATCTCAGTCGGTGAAGCGCAGTTTGAGCAATGTCCACAGAGTGGGTAACCCGTCCAAGGGCGTCAGCTTCTTCTCAAGCCGGGGGAAGTACCAGATTGGCACCTGGTGGATGCGGTGTCCTCTCTTGAGGATCTTGGCCGTGATCTCGGCTTCGATGGCAAAGCCATCCGCGTGGAGATCCATGCTGTCAATCACTTCTTTGCCGATCAGCTTATAGCAGGTCTCCATGTCATGGAGACCTGATCCATAGAGTAGGTTGGTGAGCTTGGTAAGGAGGCGGTTGCCCAAGCGTAGGTGCCACTTCTGGTCTGCCAGAGACCTTACGCCGTAGACTACCCTTGCCTGCCCCTTGCTCAAGGGCTCGACTAGCTTGTGAAAATCGCGCGGGTCGTATTCCAGATCAGCGTCCTGGATAATGACCGCATCCCCTGTGGCCGCTGCCAGGGCTGTTCTGAGGGCTGCTCCTTTTCCGCGGTTCCTGTCATGGCTCAGGACCACAATCCCCTCCTCGCTCAAGGCAGACAGTATCGCGCCGGTCCCGTCGGTGGAGCAGTCGTCTACGATGATGATCTCCTTCTCAAGCTCAACCTCCCCAACGCGCCTGATGACTTCTTCGAGCGTCTGTTCTTCGTTGTAAACGGGGATCAACACCGAAAGTCTCATCACGACTCCCTCAGAGCCACGTCTCCACGATGTGCCTAGCTGCAGAGTGCTATTATAGTGCAGGCCCCAGGGCAAAGACAAAATGTAGGTGAGCCAAGACATCGTGACCACGTCTTGAGGACCCTGAGCCCGGGGTCAGTCTGTGGCTAGCCGATCCAGAACCTCCAGCAAACCTGCGTTAACCGTCCGTTCGAGACCAGACTTGCTGGACACGGTTCCCAGGCCTTATAATAGCCGGTGCGTTGATTCGAATCGGATCAGCGTGGGACCAGCCAGAGGAGCCTCAAGCTCTCGTATGACGAGGATGATACAGCCCATGGAGAGTGGATCACTACTGGAAGAAGCCTATGCCCTGAAGGAGACGCTGGTGCAGCTGCGACGCAGGATCCACCAGCACCCAGAAAAGGGGTTCCAAGAGCTCAAAACGGCCCAGTTGGTCGCTGACACCTTGGCGCCTCTGGGGATCAGGGTCAAGAGGGGGGTTGGCAAGACGGGCGTGGTGGGCGATCTGGGCGCCGATGGTCCCATGGTGGCCATACGCGCCGACATGGATGCATTGCCCATCCAAGAGGTGAATGACGTGCCGTACGCTTCGCAGACACCGGGAGTCATGCACGCCTGCGGTCACGATGCGCATACGGCCACGCTCCTGGGCTCGGCCATGCTTCTGTCCAGAATCGAGTTGCCTGGGAGGGTGCGGTTTCTCTTCCAACCCTGCGAGGAGGGCAACGATCCCGAGGGTAAGAGCGGCGCGGCGCGCATGGTAGATGACGGAGCCATGACGGGCGTCGATGCGGTCATTGCTTTGCACGTGGATCCCAGGTTGGAGACGGGTCAGGTCACGGTGGGCGATGGGCCGATTTGTGCGGCTGCCGACGCTTTCAGGGCCACTGTGGTGGGTTCTGGATGCCACGGTGCGTTCCCGCATCTCGGCGTCGACCCCGTTTTCATCAGCGCGCAGGTCATCACCGCCATCCAAGGTATTGTGTCACGCCGCGTGGATCCCACGGAACCAGCCGTGGTGACTGTCGGCTCTATCCACGGGGGCACTGCGGGCAATGTTATCCCTCCTGAGGTGCAACTCAGGGGCACCATTCGCAGTCTGGATGAGGAAGTGCGGCAGCAGTTGTGGGCTGACCTGCGGAAAGCCCTTGAGGTGACTAGAGCCCTGGGTGGCGATTTCGAGCTTGAGATCCAGGAAGGCTTTCCCGTGCTGGCCAACGATGCGACTATAGCCAGCTTGGTCCGCCAGGTGGCCGCCGACTTGCTAGGAATGCACAACGTACATCCGGAGCGTCCTGAGATGGGGGCAGAGGACTTCAGCATTCTGGCAAGCCGGGCACCTGGGGCGATGTTCTCCCTCGGCGTGAAGCCCGTAGGCAGCGAGATGACACTCCAACTGCATAGCCCGAACTTCGATCTTGACGAGGAAGCGCTGCCCATCGGAGCTGCGATCTTCGCCGAGACGGCTCGGCGGTGCCTGACGGAAATCGACCGATGAAGGCCACTCCCACATGTATCCCGTGCTACCTCAGGCAGGTTCTGTCGGCCTCGCGTGAGGTAACCGATGACGCGGAGACCCAACGGCACGTACTCAACGAGGTGTCCAAGATACTTCCCCAGCTCGCACTGGACGCTACACCCGCGTACAACTCCACGATCGTGCTGCAGCGGGCTCAAGAGCTGTTGGGATGCCCTGATCCCTTTTCCTCGATGAAGCAGCACTACAACCAGCTGGCCCTGGAGATGTACGCCGGCCTCAAAGCTCTCGTCGACAATTCGGCCCACCGTTTGAGCACGGCGGTCAAAGTGGCAGCTGCCGGCAATGTGATCGATCTTGGCATCCTGGATCGCGATCAGGTAGACGTGACGGTAGTCCTGGAGGAGCTTGTCAGTCGTGGCTTGACCGTTGACGAGTGCGAGATTCTCGAACGAAAGCTCGCCCATTCGGATCAGGTTTTGTACCTTATCGACAACGCAGGAGAGACAGTCTTCGATCGGGTGCTCATCGAAGAGCTGGGAGCCGGGGGTGTGCAGACTATCGTGGCGGTCAAGGGACAGCCTATCCTCAATGATGCCACCATGGAAGATGCCCTGATCGCAGGGCTGGACGGGGCGGCTGACTTGATCAGCAATGGGTCCGCCATGATTGGCACTCAACTGGGCACGTGCTCTCCAGAGTTCCTGAACTGCTTCGATGAAGCAGATCTCGTCATCAGCAAGGGCCAGGCCAACTTCGAGACGCTCAACGAGACGTCCGCTCCCGTGTTCTTCATCTTGAGGGCCAAGTGCCCTGAAGTGGGTAGAGAGCTTGGAGTGGCTGTGGGCGATGTCGTGGCCATCTTCAACAATAGGGCTGGATGCCAAGCACCATAGCGTGATGGTGCCGCGGTCTGGCCGGTGGACCGGCAGTTCGCGGGAGATTCCCTCCACGGAGATCGGTCGAAATCTACCCTGGACGTGCGTCGCTAGACCCATGCTGAGAGCATCCGGTTAGATCAACTGGACTCCGACCTGGTTTGGCGAGGGTTGCGGCGCATCCCCCAACACCGGACGATAAGATTCACCGTCTGCTGCCGACGGAGATCGATCATGCGCACGGACCTGTTCATAGATCATCTCAAGAGCCTTCCTTCCTACCAAGGGCAGATCTGCCACGTGGAACACGTTCGAGCCCGACAGGCCCGATACGGGGTCTTGGCCAGACCATTGCCCGATCCGTTGATTCGGGCTCTTGAGGCCTCAGGCACAGCGGAGCTGTACACGCATCAAGTGGATGCTATCGCCGCTGTACGGGACGGTTATGATATCGTCGTGACCACGTCGACTGCCAGTGGCAAGACACTGTGCTACAATCTTCCGGTGTTGGAAAGCCTGCTGAATGACTCTCGCGCTCGGGCCTTGTACCTGTTCCCCACCAAAGCACTGGCCCAGGATCAGGCGCGGGCCCTGCGCGACCTGGCACAGCATGCCCGGCCGGACCTGGTGTATGGCACCTACGACGGTGACACCCCGCGTTCGGCCAGGGGGCGCATCCGCAATTCATCGTCCATAGTCCTCACCAATCCGGACATGCTGCATGTTGGCATTCTTCCCAACCATCGCCTGTGGGCGCAGTTCCTGGCCAATCTGCGCTTCGTGGTGGTTGACGAATCCCACGCATATCGCGGGGTCTTCGGCTCTCACGTGGCCTGCATCTTGCGGCGCCTGCGACGCCTTTGCGAACGCTACCGATCCCGACCCCAGTTCATATGTTGCTCAGCCACGGTGGCCAATCCGGCTGAACATATAGAGGACCTGATCGGGCTGCCTGCTCTGGTCATCGCCGAAGACGGGTCCCCCCACGGGCCGAGGGATTTCGCGCTCTGGAACCCGCCCTTCCTCGATGATGCCAAGACGTCGCGGCGCAGCGCCAACGTAGAGGCTTCCGGCCTCTTCACCGAGCTGGTGCGCCAGGGGTTGCGGAACATCACCTTTGTGAAAGCTCGCAAGGTAGCAGAGCTCATCCTGCGTTACAGCCAGGAGATCCTGGAGCGGGAGGAGCCGGGTCTGGTGTCCTTGGTCAGGTCGTACCGCGCAGGCTATCTGGCTCGGGAGCGCCGGGAGATCGAGCAGGACTTGTTTCAAGGGAAGCTGCTGGGGGTCACGGCAACGACTGCCCTCGAGCTGGGCGTCGACATCGGCTCTTTGGATGCCACGGTGCTGGTGGGCTATCCTGGCACCATCGCCAGTACCTGGCAACAGGCAGGCAGGTCCGGCCGGGGAGTGGGTCACTCATTGTCCTTCCTCATTGGCCTGGACAATCCATTGGACCAGTACTTCATGCGCCATCCAGAGCAACTATTCGGCCGCAGCCATGAGCACGCCCTTCTGGACCCTCGCAATGTGTATGTGCTACTTGGACACCTTCTTTGCGCTGCCTATGAGATACCACTAACCACTCAGGATGAGGAGGTCTTTGGCAGCACGTTTCCGGAGGTGGTGGATCGCCTGGTGAAGGAAGGTAGGCTGAAGCGCCGCGTCAATCGATGGTACTATCCCGCCACAGACTACCCGGCCCAGCATGTCAGCATCCGCGCCTTGTCAGACAAGAGCTACCAAGTTCTCGATGAGTCCCAAGGCAACGCCTTGCTGGAAGAGGTCGAATCTGCGACGGCCTTCCGGCGTATCCATCCTGGGGCGGTTCACTTGCATCAAGGGGAAGGTTACCTGATCACCGACCTCGACTTGCGGACCCGAGTCGCTCGGGCTCGACCAGTAGACGTAGGCTACTATACGCAGCCTCGAGAAGTGTCCGACCTGGCCGTCGTGAGGCCCTTGCACCAGGGGCTATTTGGAAACACGCGCGCCTGGTACGGTCAGGTCGAGGTTACCGAACAGGTCGTTGGATACAGGCGTAAGCAGCTGTTCACAGACACGGTACTGGGCGAGGAGCTATTAGACCTTCCACCTCGATCCTTTGTCACCACGGCTCTGTGGTTCGATGTGCCCACTACTACTGAGGAGTCTGTGCGCCGTGCGGGTCTGGACTTCCAGGGCGGCATCCACGCGGTAGAGCACGCAACCATAGGCATCCTGCCGCTCTTCGCTATGTGCGATAGGCAGGATATCGGCGGCCTTTCTACGCCGGTACACCCTGACACCGGTAAGGCGCAAGTCTTCATCTACGACGCATTCCCAGGGGGAGTGGGCATCGCCGAGAAGGGTTTCCAACTATTGCCCGAGCTGTGGCAGGCCACACTGCGCACCATTGAGGAGTGCCCTTGCGAGGCGGGCTGCCCTTCCTGCATCCATAGCCCTAAGTGCGGCAACAACAATGAGCCTCTGGACAAGGCGGCTGCCGTGACTATCCTCAGGGCCCTGCTGGCACTCAACATGGATGGCGCTGCATCGGCTTGCGTCTGACCTGTTGTGGGGGGCCATCGGCCGCCACGGTGTCCCGGCTCTCCCAGTCCCGGGGGGCGCCCCTTTCTCGGCGGCAGACGGCACCTGGGTCGGAACTGCTGGATGTCGCGCTAGTGGTGCAGGCTCGATAGCGCTCGAGAGCTCTTGTCGGCTCTTGCGCTGTGTTGCTTGCCCGGTGAGTCAATGGGCGCTACCTTCTGAGCGCCGACCGCAGAGAGCGTAACTCAGCGGAATGGGTGACCAGAGACACAGCCAGGAAAACGGCTGCCCCGAGGAGCACTGCACCCCCCGCCCGCAACACGATATGACTTGTCTGAGTCCACGCGGTGAACCAGAGTATAGCGCCCCCCATCACCGCCGTGGCAACCAGTGTTCTCCCGGTGGATCTAAGCAGCGCGCCACTCTCGAGCCCGCCCAGTCTCCCACGGAGGATGATCAGCAAGACGATAGTTTCGATGATGGTGGCCAGCGAGTTGGCGAGTGCCAGGCCCCCGTGTCGCAAAGGTCCTATGAGCAGTAGGCTGAGCGTTATGTTGAGTATCATCGCCCCAGCGCCCATCGCCACGGGAGTGCGGGTATCGTGCAAGGAGTAGAAGCCGCGGGTGACGATCTCCAGTACGGAGTGGGCGACGAGGCCCAAGGCATAGAATTGAAGCGCCCAGGCTACAGCCTGCGTGGACGAAGGGTCGAAGCGACCGCGCTCGAGAAGCAGACTGGTCAGCGGTACTCGGAGGAGAATCAGAGCCACACTGCATGGCATCGATATGAACAGCACCAGTCTGAGGGTCCTGGATACCGTGACTCGGAGATCCTTCTTTTCCCCCCTTGCTGCCAGGTCAGACAAAGTGGGGAACACTGCCGTCGCTATCCCCAGGGCGAAAATGCCCTGCGGCAGCAGCATCAACAACCACGCATAGTTCAGTGCTGAGAGACTTCCTTCAATCAGTCGGGAGGCGAGGATGGTGTTCACCAGGAAGTTGAGCTGCAACGTGGCCAGGCCAAACATCCGGGGCAGCATCAATCGCCCCACTTCCCGAACGCCTGGATGGGAAAGGTCGATCACGGGCCGGTACAACATGCCCTGGCGCGCCAGCTGAGGTATCTGAATGCCGAGATGCATGAAAGAACCGGCAACGACACCTAGAGCCAGTCCGTAGACTCCCATGGATGGTGAGAGCAGAACCGCGCCGCCGATGATACATAGGTTGTACACAGCTGGAGCCAGAGCAGGCAGAAGGAAGTGCTGGAATGAATTCAGGATGCCCATCGCCACGCCGCTGAGACCGAAGACTATGGGCGAGAGCAGCATGATGCGCATCAAGCTGACAGTGAGTGCCTGCTCTTGGGGTGTGAAACCAGGCACCACGACGTTCTCCACCAGCCATGGAGCGAGGACCGCAGCCAGAATGGCGCACATGGTGAGGACTGCGAGCACGATGTTCATGATGGAGCTCGCGAGACGCCAGGCATCCCTCTTGCGGTCATGTGCCAGATAGCTGGTGAACGTGGGAATGAATGCGGATCCCAGGGCACCGCCTGCTATGAGCTGGAAGATTAGGTCCGGAACGCGGAAGGCGGCCAGGTAGACATCCAGCTCCCGTGTCGTTCCGAACTCCCTACCGATGATCATCTCCCTGCCCAACCCCAGAACACGGCTGAGGACGAAAGCCGCTATCACTATAGTGGCTGCACGTGCCAGCTGGGTCTCACGTCTTTCATCCATCGTCTAGTCTCGCCAAACGACGATCGAGAACTGGGCAGGAACCGTGAAGGAGATTCGTTCCTCGTACATTGCAGCCTTCACCCAAATGTGATAGAGTCCGGTGTGTGAGTAAAGCAACGAAGGGTGCTGCAGAACACTGGTCCGACGAAGCCGCCTCCCTTGACGCCGGGAGCCAGGTTCGAGACAGTGTTCTTAGTGTTGACGCTCTTGAGTTCCTCCAGGCCTGCCTCGAGGCCAGACTGAATCTGGCCATCTCGGGCCCCTTCGGAGCCGGCAAGCGAGCGCTCCTCCATCGCCTTGTCACCTACATGGCTGACGACGGACAGATAATGGCCATCCAGAATCCCGACGAGCCTTCGCTGGAAGCGAGTGGGATTACCTCACTCAGAGCTCACCCCGATCGTGAGGACGGTGGGCCCAGCATCAGTCGCCACTATCTTCTCGCTCTTGTGCCCAAGATGCATCCCACGGGGCTGATTCTTGATCGAGTGGAAGGCGCAGAAGCCGCATCTCTGCTGCAACTCCTGCTCGCTATGGACGGCGTTGTGTTCTCCATCGTCGCCGAGTCTCCCCGAGATGCCCTTCTGACGCTGGAGAGGCTGGCATGCGAGCACGGAGAGGGCATCCACCCTGGCATCGCCAAACGAATGCTGTCTACCGGTCTCGACTTGATCATACAGTTGGGCAGTTCGCCAGAAGGTTGCTGCGAGGTTCTTGGGATAACGGAGGTCGCCGAAGCGGAAGGGGACCGCCACGTCCTCGGCGACATCTTCGCGTGCCAGGGCGAGGGGCTGATCGGGCACGAACAGGGCCGGTCGGAGTGTCGTCTCCAACCTACTGGTGTGAGGCCGTCCTTCCTGAGCAGGATCGAAGCCCTAGGTATACGCATACCAGAGCACCTCTTCGCCTAGCCACCACAAGAAAAAGGAGCCGCTGCTCGCCAACCAGTCAGTACGGTGCGGCTCCCTTCTAGAGGACCCTTCTCGCTACTCCAGGATAGGTCTTACACCATAGTGAGTCCGCATTTCTTGCCCTAGCAGGATTCGCAGGAGGGTCTTCGGATCACTCTTCCCGATTCTCTCTTGGATCTCTGCCGCCGACAAGGGTGTGTCGCCATCGGCTACCAGGACACGAAAAACGGCCGTGGCCACAGGGGTAGTTCGAGTCAGGTAGTCTTCCTTGCGACTGCAGCACTCACGCAAGCTGTATCTAAGCCCGTCCACGACTGTGACCTCGCCCGTGCTAGGATCTACCCAGTCGATGTCCTGGTTGTCCGTGTAGCCCTCGAACCTGGCAATACAATCCGGGCATAGTTGCTCTCGAATGAGTACGCGTACATCGCGGCCTCGCTCAGCCCACCAACCGTAGTCCACGCGGAATTTGGTGTTCTCGTCGGGACGCACCAATTTCGTCACCCGTGCCTCCTTTCTAGCCCTCCAGGCTGCGCGAGTCGAGGACGGCTTCGTCCCATGTCAGCCTGACCTTGTCGACCTGCACGTCACTCCTTCCAGGGGAATAAACGTAGTAGCCATCTTCGTCGATGTACAAGCAAGGGTATACACTTTGCTGGAAGATGGCTTCGAGGGTTGTTGCAGGCAAGGGCCTCTCGATATTGGCAGCGACATGCAGGTCAGTGAAGATCGCTCGGTATACTATGCCCAGGTCGCGCAAGAGCTTCTCACCGACGCGCTCGAAGGCATTCTTCAGCAGCAATGAGGTGACTCGCCGATCGTCATCGTTCAACAGCTTGAGTGCCTCGAGAGCGCTGAAGCGGGCTCTGGTCAGGCTCCGCTCTTCGTCTACTCTGCATTTGAGGCTCACCCTTCGGAAGACAGGCTGACCTCCTTCCTCGTAATCAAGCATCTCGATCTTCGTGGCGGGCCCTGGAAGGTAGTCAATCTCGTATAGACCATCGCTCTCGGACGAAGAGGTGGGGGTTACTCGTATCGTTGCGCCAGGTACCAGTTCCTGTGCGTCGAAGAAGTTTCTCAATTCAGTGCTTCCCCACCACCCCAGCTGGCGTTCCGAGGGGTAGTGCACAACCACGGGCAGAGTTTCGTCGCCGGTGACGGAGTGCAATTGCACTCGCGTGCAAGACTGATCTTCGAGGAGAGGTTCAATCAGGAGATCTCTGGCGCCCTTGTCGTAGGGTAGATGTCCCCAGTACCAGTCATAGAAACTCAATACGTGGGACCACTCCTTCACCTCACCCCGCCCCTCGCGATCTGAAGCGCCGTCTGGCACAATCTCGACCACATCTTCTAGTCTGTGGTCCAGCGAGATGTCCTTGGGACCTCGCCCGAAGCGTAAGGGCCTCGAATCGGCTACTCGGGGCAGGCACCATTCCATCCTCGATTTGGTGCCCGCGAATCTGAACCTTTCCTCCTTAGCCGAGGCCAGAGCGTGGTTGAGGGAAAACATCTGCACAGCATCGCTCGTCTCGCTCGGCATCTCCAGCACTTCCAGTATCTCCCGCGAGGTCGAGAAGCCAGCCGCAAGATCCAAGACCGCTTCGGCCAAGTTGAGATGTCCCTCCTCGATGGGCAGCAGAAAGCCCTTGAGGAACCATTCGTCGCCAAGATTGACGAACTCCGGGCTCTCACGCAGCCCGGCCATTACCACCTGTGCCACGTGGTGGCCGTACCTCTCGTACAGAGTTGCTGCAACGGCATCCAAGTCTTCCAGAGCCACGTCTTCGTCCTGATCGACTTGAATCAGGTTCAACGCGTGGGCGTGGGGGAGATTGGACGCGAACTCTCTTCTCTCACCGTTTCCTTCTATCCCCACCTGGATGACGTCGAAGGGTGCGTAGTCGGGGTGCCGCCCCGGACGTACAGCCACAACTGTACCGACGGCGTCCCCCAAAGCTGGGAATACCAAACGATCGCCCTCGGCGTAGGAGTCACGGGGCTGGTAGAGACGACCCTTCGCCTCTCGGTCCTCCCAGAACGCTTTCTCGTCTCGGACCCGCTTCGCCATGATGCGCTGGGAGAGATCCTCGACCGTCAGGGGAGCTTCCTCCTCAATGAGCAGGTCCGACAAGTACTCCAGGTCGCTGTCAACTAACTCGAAACCCTGCCAGTACCTCAGCGTGAGGGTATCAAGTTGCATCTCTCTCATAACTGCCTATCGCCTCCGGGCACCCAATGTTCTCTAGCTTCGTGGATTATACCATCGTTTCGGGCTGATGCAAAGCTGGACAAATGATTCGAAATCGTGTATGATGCCAGTACAAGCAAACCAGCCGAAAGGAGTACAGCGATTGCCAGTTATTGCATCTGCTAAGAAGAGACTGAGACAGGCCGAGAGGCGGAGAATTCGAAACCGCGTGCACCTCTCCCGCGCCCGGACCTACATCAAACGAACGAACAAGCTCATTGACCTGGGGAAGTGGGAGGAAGCTACACTGGCTGCGCAGCTAGCAGGGAGTGCACTAGACAGGGCTGCGCAGAAGGGCGTACTCCACACCCGGAACGCGGCTCGCAGAAAATCCCGGCTCTACAGGCGCCTGCATCAGGCAAGCTCTGAGACCGAGGGATGAGAGGTTGTCTGGCTATCCCTCGAGCCGGGCATTGTGTGGTAAAGGGCATCGCTGGTCCAGGGGCGATGTCTTTTGCGTTGCCCGTCAGATAGCTTGCTGCCGAGCAGCAGGCCCGGCTGGCCGGGAGAGCGATGGACACTGACCGGATGATTGGCGACGAAGTCGCTCGGAGAGTCCTCACCGCGGCCCTCAGCCACGGCGGCGACCTGGCGGAGATCTATGTCGAGGATCGATGCACCACCAACCTGAGCCTGGAGGACTCCAAGGTTGAGGAGGCCGTGCGTGGGACCGATCGCGGTGCAGGAGTACGTGTCTTCTACGGTTCCCTGTCGACGTATGCGCACACTGATGATCTCTCGGGTCGTAGTCTTCAGGCTGTGGCGAGGAATGCAGCCTTGGCAGCTCAAGGCGCCAACCGGGTCCAGGTTCTCGATTTCAGTCGGGCTCAAAGCGGGCTGGAGTTCCCTATAGAGAAGCCGTTCGAAGCAATGGAGGCTCAGGAGAAATCCCAGCTGCTGCGCGACCTCGACCAAGAAGCCAGGAGATTCGACCCGCGGGTGGTTCAGGTGCAAGCTCGCTACAGTGAGGACCGTCGTCGGATTCGGATTTGGAATTCTGAAGGTCGGCATGCTGAAGACGAACGGAACCTTATCCAGCTCAGCGTCATCGCCATGGCGCAGGAAGGCGACCTGGTCCAGCGGGGTGTTGGCATGATTGGAGGCCAGCTGGGCCTGGAACTTCTGGATCGGGTTGACCCGCTTGCCGAGGCCCGGGAGGCTGCAGCGTCAGCCGTGAAAATGCTCGATGCGCGGCCGGCGCCGGCGGGCGAGATGCCGGTGGTGATGAACAATGGCTGGGGAGGCGTCTTGTTTCATGAGGCGTGCGGCCACGCCCTGGAGGCTGACTTCATCAACCAGGGTGTGTCAGTCTTCACGGGACGCGTGGGTGAACAGGTAGCATCGCCTCTCATAACCCTTGTTGATGACGCTACTCTGCCTGAGCGACGTGGCTCGTATCGTTTTGATGACGACGGCACCCCCTCACAGCACACCTTGCTCATCGAGAATGGTGTGCTCCGAGAGTACATGTGGGACATGGCCCAGGCCCGCCGCGCCAACCGCCATCCTACCGGCAACGGGCGGCGCCAATCCTTCCGGTATCTGCCTATGCCTCGCATGACCAACACTTTCATCAAGGCAGGGGAAAGCGACCCTGAGGACATCGTCCGCTCGGTCCAGCGCGGCCTCTATGTCAAGATGCTGGGAGGGGGACAGGCTGATACGGCAAGGGGAGATTTCGTCTTCAGTGTCAGCGAGGGGTACCTCATCGAGGATGGCAGGCTGACGGCCCCAATACGGGGAGCCTCTCTTATCGGCAATGGCCCGGAGGTCTTGAAGGAGATCGAGATGGTCGGCCACGATCTTGAGCTCGACAAGGGCCTGGGGCAGTGCAGCAAGGGACAACAAGTCCCGGTGAGCGTGGGACAGCCCACCCTACTCATTCCCCGGATCACTGTGGGTGGAACGAGCGAAATCCCCTAGGACCGGGCCTGGAGCAATTGATGGAGTACCTTAGACTCGTAGAAGAGTTGGCCGAGCGGGCATCCGGCGGCGACGGCGAAGCAGAGGTGATCATTATGCACAGCCGCACGACCATGGTCCGCGTGAACGCTGGAGAGGTGCTGGAGATGTCGGCCGCGGACTCTAAGGGGGTGGGAGTTCGGGCGATCAAGGGTGGAAGGATGGGGTACGCCTACACCAGTGACTTCGAACCCCCCACTCTCGATCTAACTCTGAGTTCAGCGGCAGCCCTAGCCGACAGCTCCGACCCTGATGAGTTCCGCGCACTGCCTGGTATGGAACGGGATCTAGTTGAGAATCAGGATCTAGAGGTCTTTGACCCTGAGTTGTCGGAGCGTTCCCCGGAGGACAAGGTAGCCTTCATCCTGGCCGCGGAGCGTGCTGCTCTGGACCACGATCCGCGAGTCGTGGCCACCTCGTACTGCTCGTATCACGATCACACCACGCGCATGTTCCTGGCGAACTCCCATGGGTTCGCCGGCAGTCACGAGTCCACGGGCGTGGTTGCCTATCTCAGGGCCGTGGCCAGGGATGACAGCGGGCAGGCGGCCGGGCTGGGACTGGGCTGCTCGATCTTCTATCGCGATCTCGAGGCTGAACTCGTAGGGTGCGAAGCCGCGGGCAAGGCTGTGCAGCTCCTGGGCGGACGACCCGTGAAGACCCAGCGAGCTCCAGTGATCATGGACCCCTTCGCCGGAGTGGAATTCCTCTCATTCGTCGCCAATGCTCTGACGGCGGAATCGATACAGCGGGGCCGCTCCTTTCTCATGGGCAAGCTCGGCGAGAAGATCGCCTCGGCACGGGTCAACCTGGTGGATGATGGCCGCCTCGTGCGCGGCTTTGGCTCGGCTCCATTCGATGGTGAGGGGGTTCCCACGGCGCGTACCTCTCTCGTCGCTGGTGGGGCGCTGGAGCAACTCCTCTACGACACATACACCGCGCGCAGGGATGGCACAGCTTCCACCGGCAACGCCCAGAGGAGTTCCTATCGTGGCTTGCCCTACCCGGCGCCCACGAACCTCTACTTGCTGCCGTCATCAAGACGAGTCGACGAGCTGATCAGCAGCGTGGACACCGGCCTATATGTAACCAGCACCATGAACACGGGAGGCATAAATCCTGTCAACGGCGACTACTCTGTGGGCGCCAGCGGTTTGTGGGTGGAGAAAGGGGAGTTCGTCGGGCCTGTCACCGGCGTCACTGTGGCAGGGAACATGCTAGAGATGCTGCACAACGTGGCAGATGTGGCGGATGACCTGCGATTCATCCCCATCTCCGATTCGATCGGGGCGCCTACGATGCTTGTCCAGGGGATGACTATTGGGGGAACGTAGGTCAGTACCAGTAGAAGGTCCGTATCTCGCTCTGGTGACCGATGGGCACGACGTCGAGGGTGCCCTCAGACTCAGTTTCGATCAGCTGTATGACAGCGACATGCCACTCGAAGAGGCGTTCCTCGACGTCGACTGGCGGCCGTAGATCGAGCGGGACACGGTATGAGTTGGCCTTGGTCAGCTCGGCAATAATCTGCTCCTGCTCTGTCTCAGGTGATACGTAGCGTACCGAAACCGAGTACCATTCGTCTTCGCCCAGCAATCCCACGGACAGCCAATTGAGTAGGATCGGCGACTCAGCCTGTTCCTGACTGAATTTCCACCCGTCGGGCGGTCCAAGCAGGGCTGGTCCTGGATAGACGAACTGCGAAGAGACGGTCGGCGTAGGTGGTCCTCCGATTCCCGGGGTCTCTGCCGAGGAAGTGCGCCCGGGTATCACCAACTCCTGCCCCTCTCGGATCGAGTCGGGGTCGGTGATGCCATTGGCTTCCATGATAGCCTGCAGGGTGACGTTGAAGCGCCGTGCGATCTGCGACAGGCTGTCCCCCGCCTGGACCACGTAGGTCGTGGTCTGCGGCTCCGGGGCGGTGGCTGCGCTGGGAGTCTTCGAAGCCTCTGGGTTGGCCTCGGGAGTGGGGGGCTCCACTGGGATGAGCAACTCTTGGCCAACCGTAATCATGTGGTCAGAGAGGCCATTTGTGGCCATGATCGCATCCACAGGAACACCGAACTGTGCGGCGATGAGGCTCAATGTGTCGCCGGAGCGGACGATGTAGGTGGTGACCTGCGGCGTGGCGGTTTCCGTGGGGAGTGCGGTGGGGGTTGGCGTTGCAGTGGGAGTGAATGTAGGAGTCGCCGTGAGCGTCAGGGTGGGAGTGGGAGTATGGTAGGTGCCGAGCTGTATCACTCGCCACGGCTTGATGAACCATAAGGCCAGCAGCAGCACCACGCCCAGTGCAGCGCCCAACAGAGGAGCCGGAGGAATCATAGACAGCGAGACCTGGGGAAGGAAGCTCTTCCCTCCGCCCAAGCTCGCCTCGCACATCATGCAGGTCTTCGCGCCCTCGGCAACCCTGGCCCTGCAATCAGGGCAACGCCGCACGAACTTCTGAACCTGCACTCTATAGCCACAGGCAGGACATCTCCCGCGGCCACCCCTGAAGCTGGCGCCGCAGTTCGGGCACTTCACCGTCGGCTCTACCCCCGAAAACTATCTATGCGTCAAACAGCGACATTATACCAGAACCCCTGATAGTTGGCAACATCGCAGTAGTTGACTATGCGCGACACCATGCGTAGAATACCAAGTGCATGTTGTTCAAAGGAGGAGCACGATGTCCCCAGAGGCGCTCGTAATCGGACGGGACCTGGCCCTGATTCTGCTCATAATAGAAGCGATGGTACTGGCGGTTCCGCTGCTGGTTGTTCCCTTCTACGCGGTGAGGTACTTGCCTCGCGCAAAGGCCCCCACACGCGAGAAACTGCGCCAGATACGACAGGGAACGGAGCAGGTGGAGAAGGCAACGAAGCTCGTGTCGTCCATGGCCGTGCAGCCTTTCCTCTTGTCAAGGGCGGCCGCCGAAGGGCTCAAGAGCGGTCTGGGGTATCTGGTCAAGCGGAGGTGAGGAGTGGAGAGAAGGAGCTGGAACCCAGCTATTCTTGTGGGAGTCACGCTGGGCGCGTTTCTAGGCGCGATCGCCGCCGTGCTGGTGCTTCGAAGGCGGAGGCGGGAAACAGATGTGTACCTGACGGACATCCGGTGGAGCGACGTGATAGCCCTGGTTGGCCCCGTCGTCGCGGTGACTCGCTGGCTGATTGAGATGAGTAGGAGAGAGCTGGTTGAACGTGACATGACATGAGGAAGCTCAACTCAGAGTCGTGGGTGACGATCATCGTCGCCCTCGCTGTTCTCAACTTCTTCATCTTTGGCGCATTCATCCTACTTGTGATATACACCGTACCCCGAGACGGCCCCCTCCCGGTCACCACCGTGGTCAGCGTTCAGCCGTCCCCCTCCGCGACGCGAACGCCTATCGGTCCTTCACCCACGTTGGGTCTGGTCCCAACTTTCACTTCCACTCCCACTGCCGTGACCTTGCCGGCGAAGAGTACTCCTCAGCAGACGCATACTGGCACTCCTTCTCCTTCGGATAGTGCGACGCGGACCCCGGATGGCGTAGCACCAAGCCCCAGCCCGACGAACACTGCCACGCTCACCCTCACTCCCACACGGAGGCCCACCAGGACCTGGACACCGACATCTACTCCTACCTCGACCGCCACTCCCTCGCAGACTCCGACACCGACGCACACCAGAACTCGGACTCCCACCTCCACTGCCACCTCGGCCGCGACCGCAACTGCCAGCCATACCTCGACTCCCACCGAGGTGCCCACGATAGCCGAAGCGGCCACGCCTTCATACACGGCGACAGCCACGTCGACCAACACGCCAACTAGGACACCTACGTCTACTCGGACCAGTACTAGCACGCCCTCTCCGACATTCACCCGCACGAGCACGCCCTCTCCCACGCCCACGCACACCAGCACCCCTTCTCCCAGTCACACCAGCACAGCGACACCTAGTCCGACGCACACATGGGCGCCGACAGCCACAGCCGGGCTTGAGGTCACTCCCGAACCGGTGCAAGCGGTCTCCCTCCCCGCTCCCGCTCCTCCTTTGAATGCCACGGGGGAGAGCTTGGGAGGGGACCACATCGATCTGGCGTGGGACCCGCCCACAGACACACCTGGCGCCATCTTCCGCGTGTACTGGGACCAGGGGTCGGGTTACAACATCTATGCCCTGAGGACCAGTGTGCGCGGAGCAACCTACAGCGAGGGCGGGCTGAATCCTTCGACGAGGTATCGCTATCTGATCACTACGTTTGATGGTGAAAGGGAGTCCAGTCCTGTGGGGGTAGCCATCGAGACACACTCCTGGCTGCGCCTTCCCCTTGAGAGGATTATAGGGGCATCGGCCGCCCGCTCGGTGGCAGCCGCGACCCATGAGCCCCTGCCGGCGCCCTCCGCTGCGCCCTCATCTCCCCTACCATCGGAAGTCATGTTGGGCCTAATGGGTACCAACGATTACTTGGACGACCTGGGAAACCTGCATCTCGTTGGAGAGGTGCACAACGACATGGCCCACAACGTGGATCAGATTCGCGTGCGCGTCACGTTCTACGACGATGCAAGCAGCGTACTGGAGGCCGTGACCGGCTCCGCGCTACTGGATCTCCTGGCCCCCGGTCAGCGAAGTCCCTTCGTCATCGTCTGGGAGAACGCCGCCGATTGGCAGAGGTTCAGTCTGCGAGCGACAGCGCGGTCAACGACAGAGCGCGCACAAGAGGGACTGACCGTGGTGCATAGCTACGCACGCCTTGATGAGAAGGGACTGTACCACGTTCTCGGTACCCTCAAGAACGACGGACTGTCGACGGCGTATTATGTCAGCGTGGTTGTCTCTCTGTACGACTCCTTCGGAAAGATCTCCAACGCTGGTTTTGCACACGCCAGCCCCTCTCGGGTCCCTCCGGGCACAGCGGCCTCATTTGACTGTTCTTTCGAGTACTTCCCCTATCTGGCGGAGCACGCGGTGCAGGTGGCTCACAGATGACGATGTGTCTCGGATGCGCGCAGGCCAGACTTGCGTGGTTGAACCCCGTGCAGTCACCTGGTCTCGGCCATTGTACCCGGGCCCGTCAGGGGGCACTGGCGCGAGTGACGAGTTCGCCCGCAGGCCGATGCGGCGCAGTGATTGACAGAGGGATTCCGGCTGCGTATAATACCGGGCGGCCCGAAGTCCTGTGGTAGATTGTCTGGGCAGCATGACGTGAGGAGGTCATCTTGCCCGAGAAGAAGAAGATGCAGCTTGACCGAGAGAAGATGAGGGTGCAGGATGCGACCGCCCGCATCCACAACTTTGATGAGGTAGCATTGGGCTACAGCAAAGAGGAAGCGATTGCCGAAGCCGAGAGATGCCTGGCCTGCAAGAAATTGCCGTGCAATGAGGCCTGCCCTATCCACTGTTTACCGGCGGAGTACATAGAACTCATAGCCGAAGGCGACTTTGACAGGGCACTTGCTCAGATTCTCGAGTACAACCCCTTGGCGGCCAGTTGCGGCCGGGTGTGCGCGCACTTCTGCGAGGCGAAGTGCACCTTGGACAAGAAAGGAACCCCGGTGGCCATAGCGTTTCTGAAGAGGGCGGCAGCTGACTACGGCCAGGCAAGCGTTGAGGCCGGAGCACCAACAGGCAAGAAGGTTGCCGTCGTGGGTTCTGGGCCAGCAGGACTCGCGGTGGCCTGGGAATGTGCAAAGGCTGGCCATGCCGTGATCATCTTCGAGGCACACGGGCTGGCGGGAGGGATGCTGTGGCTGGGTATCCCATCATATAGACTGCCCCGGGAGGCGATCCAGGAGGACGTGCAGAGGGTACTGGACCTGGGCGTGGAACTGAGGCTTGAGTCGCCCATCACCACTGAGCAGCAGATTCTCGATCTGCAGAAGGAGTTCGATGCCGTGTTCATCGGCATCGGGGCCCACGAACCACGTTGGATGGGCATCGAGGGGGAGGACCTAGAGGGCGTAATCCATGCCATCGATTTCCTGAGGGAGGTCAACTCCGGGAAGGACGTCGTGGTTGGCGCGAGGACCGCCGTCATCGGCGGAGGCAACGTGGCTATGGATGCCGTTCGGAGCGCTCGTCGCCTGGGAGCGGAAGCGTTCATCGTCTATCGCCGAGCAAGGGAGCAGATGCCAGCCGATGAGGCGGAGATCGAGGAGACGGAGGAGGAAGGGATCGTCTTCCACTTCCTGACCAATCCCACGCGCGTTCTCGGCAAGGACGGCAAGATGACGGGGCTCGAGTGTTTGCAGATGGAATTGGGAGAACCGGATGAAAGCGGGCGACGGCGCCCCCTGCCTGTTGAGGGGTCCGAATTCCTGATTGAGGCAGATATGATGATCCAGGCCATCAGCCAGCGCCCCGATATCTCCTGGATGGAGGAGGATTCGAACCTGAAGACCACGCGATGGCAAACCTTTGAGGTTGACTCGGAAACCAATGAGACCTCTGTCCCAGGGGTGTTCGCCGCCGGGGACGCGGTTACCGGTCCGGCCACCATTGTGGAAGCCATCGCGGATGCGAGAAAGGCTGTCGAGGGAATCCTCGATTATCTGGAGCGAAGCTAACACGGATAGCAGCGTTGAACCTTTGGTGGGAGGGATAGGGCCCGTCTGCCCTTCCCTCCCTTGTGCATAATCAGGTGGGTCAATTGGTGAGGATTAGGCGGAAGGAAGTCGTCGCGCGGGTTCTTCGAGCACTGGTGCTGGTCGCCGTCCTGATCATGGCCGGAGCGATCCCCAAGCCCATCATCATCGTGGGACCGCCCCACACTGTGGAGACGGTGAATCCGAAGATGGGAGTCCACACGCGTTTGACCGACGAGGTCGAGGAGTGGAAGATACAGCGTTCCCTCCAGCTTGTGCGAGAGATGGGAGCTCCATGGATAGTCGAGTACTTTCCCTGGGGGTACATCGAACCCGCCAAGGGTCAGTTCGATTGGCAGCACGCGGACATGGTTGTGGATCACGCTGTCAACCAGGGCCTCACGGTGATGGCGCGGTTGGACTTCGTGCCTGAGTGGGCACGTCCCAAGGATACCACCTTCCGCTATCTGGACGAGGATCACTACGAGGACTACGGTGACTTCGTCTACGCCTTCGTTGAGCGCTTCCAGGGACGCGTCGACTACTTTGTCATTTGGAACGAACCCAACTTGAGCTTCGAGTGGGGCTATCGCCCCGTGGATCCGGAGGCGTACACCGAGCTGCTTAAGGTGGCCTACCGGCGTGCCAAGGAGGCCAATCCCGACTGCTACGTCCTGAATGGGGGGCTGGCCCCCACCATCGCCCGGGAAGGGAACGAGTGGGGTCTCAGCGATCTCCTCTTCCTTCAACGGATGTACGATGCCGGCGCCAAGGAATACTTCGACATTCTGTCAATCCACGCCTACGGCTTCGTTTATCCTCCTGACGACCCTCCGGCGGAGAACAAGATCAGCTTCTCGAGGGTAGCGTTGGCCTACGAAGTCATGGTGCGAAACGGCGATGGAGACAAGAAGGTCATGATCACCGAGGGAGGATGGAACGACCATCCTCGTTGGACAAAGGCGGTGCGTCCCTACCAGCGCATTCTCTATACCATCCAGGCCTACGAGATGGCTAGGGATTGGGAATGGTGTCAGGCGTTCGTGGTCTGGTCCTTCCGTACGCCGGTCCCAGAGAAGAACTTCCGCGACTACTACACTCTGGTGACAACAGGGTTCATCCTCAAGCCGATATACCTTGAGCTTCAGAACTACGCCAGGGGAGCTACAGATTGGCTGCTGGAACCGGCAATGTGACGGGCAGAGCCCATGGATGATGGCAGAAGGCAGAGACGTTGGACCCTGGCACTGGTAGTCGGGCTGGCCGTGCTATCTTGTGCGGCCGGTGTCTGGGTGGTGCTGACGCCGGGCGAGCCAGCGACGGACGAGACGTGGGAGCTCATCCAGGAGGAGGGTGTGCTGCGGATCGCGATGGATGCCAGCTATCCACCCTTCGAGTTCATCGATGAAGAAGGCAGCCTTGTGGGGTACGACGTCGACCTTGCCCATGAGTTGGGCCGCAGATTCGGCGTGGACGTGGAATTCGTGATCATTTCCTTCGATGGGCTGTACGACGCGTTGCGAGTGAAAAGGGTGGACCTGATCCTGTCTGCCCTGCCTTTCGACTTGAGGCTGACTGAGGACGTGGCGTATTCCCATTCCTACTTCAATGCAGGGCAAGTGCTCGTGGTCCGTGAGGAGGAAGCTGACATATCCAGCGTGGAGAATCTGCAGGGACGGCGCGTGGGGGTTGAGTGGGGTTCCATGGGAGACGTGGAGGCGCGAGAGTTGCTCAGGAGGATGGAGTTCGAGCTGTACCAGTATCCTGCCCCCCAGGAGGCGCTTGCCGTGCTTGCAGAGGGAGAGATAGACGCGGCGATCACAGATGCGGTGTCAGCCTACCAGTTCTCTCGCCAGCACGGAGGCATCAAGATCACAGGCTCCCCTGTCACGGATGAGCCGTATGTCATGGCCACATTGCCGAGCAGCTTCGCCCTCCAGGTGCGAGTCAACGAGGCCATCCTCGATCTGAGCGCCAATGGCTTCCTGGATCAGCTACGATTGGTGTGGTTCTAGCAGCCCGACAGTGAACAGATTCTGGATGGCCTCTCTATCTCGATCTTCCCCCAAGGCCACCATCAGCATGATGCGCGATTTCTGTCCGTTCACGCCCTCAGCGAAGACGACTCCTGCCCTGTCCAGGTCTCTGTATGCCCCTTCGTAGCCGTAGGCATCATAAACGCGGCCGCTGGGGCAGCGCGAGGCGATCACCACAACCATTCCTTGCTGAACCGCTTCGCGGATGGTTGGCATCCATGGAGGCGGCACTCGGCCGCCGCCCAACGCTTCGATTATGACGCCCGCAGCCCTCCTCGCCATCAACTGCCGCAGGAATGCCACATCCATGCCAACCGCAAGTTTGACCAAGTAGACATCCTGGTTGAGTCTGGAGCAGGGGATGTGCTGGCGAGCGACGCGGCGGTCCAGTACCACCTTATCTCCGTCAACCCTCCCCAGAGGCCCGAGGCCCAAGGACTTGAAAGTATCCAGGCTCTGCGTGTGCGTCTTGCTTACCTGGCGCGCGGCGTGTATCTCCTGGTTCATCACCACCAGTGCCCCTAGACCTCTCGCGGTGTCGCTAGCCGCAACCCGGATCGTGGCCAGGAGGTTCGCCATGCCTTCGTAGCCCACGTCAGATGCCGTGCGCATGGCCCCGGTCAACGCGATGGGCTTGTCGGTGTCCACCGTGAGGTCGAGGAGATAGGCCGTCTCCTCCATGGTGTCAGTCCCGTGGGTGACAATTACACCCTGCACCTCATCGTCTTCGACCAGTTCGGCGACTCGCGTTCTGAGACCCCATATTGTATCCACCGTGAAATGTGCACTGGGCAGGTTGCAGTACTCCTCGATCTCCACCGCTCTCACGTCCTGGGGTAGCTGTTTGAGGAAGTCCTCGCTTCTCAGGGCAGGGATGGCTCCCCCAGCTGACGCATCGTGCCTCATGGCGATGGTCCCACCCGTGGTGATGACACGAACTATGGCCATCCGCTCTCCTTCACAGCACTGGATCAAGAAACCTCCGGGCAACGACCCCGTTCCCAGGATCAGGCGGCGGTGTCTTCTCCCACCTTCTTCTCCGCCTCCT
The DNA here is from genome assembly GCA_030603665.1 of Chloroflexota bacterium. Lineage (GTDB taxonomy): Bacteria > Chloroflexota > Anaerolineae > UBA7937 > B3-Chlor > JAUVXJ01. The sequence goes on from JAUVXJ010000001.1 coordinate 111,376, forward strand.
CCAACCTCAGCGAAAGCACGCGCGAGGCCCCGTCCCCGCTCATGGTGATCCCGTAGATCGAATCCGCGTTCTCCAACGTTGCGCGGTTATGCGTGATGACCACAAGCTGGGTCTTGCCGGAAAGCTCACGTAGAGAGTCCCCGAAGCGCGTCACGTTGACCTCATCGAGCCGGGCGTCTACCTCGTCCAGGAAGCAGAACGGTGTCTCGCACGCCTTCAGGATGGCGAAGGTGAGAGCCACTCCTGTGAGCGCCTTCTCTCCACCCGACAACATCGCCACGCTGCGGCGGCGCCTACCGGGCGGCTGGGCAAGAATCTCCACCCCACTTTGCAGTGGATTCTCCGGCTCGGTTAGGACCAGGCTGGCCTCACCGCCGTTGAACAGGCCAGTGAAAAAGGAGCCGAATTCCGCAGCGACCTTGTCGAAGGTCTCGACGAATCTGTCCTCCATAACTCGATCCAGCTCGGCCACGACCTTGCGCAGCGACTGAGCAGCCTGGTCCAGGTCCTCGACCTGGCCTATCAGGAAAACGTGTCTCTCGGACACCTGCTGGTACTCGTCCACCGCTTCCGGATCGACGGGACCCAGTTGACGCAGGCGCCTGCGCAGATGTTTGATTCCTGACTCCAGCCCCTTGGGCACCTCGGTGACCACTGGCAGGGACCGGAGACGGGCATCGATGTCCAGCGGCAACTGTCTGGGCAAGTCGGTGGACATGGCCACAGTCTCCAGATCGGCTTCTATGCGCTCTTGCAGGTTGCGCTGTTCATCCTCGCAGCGCTGCCGCTTGAGGATCGCCTTGTTGGACGCAGCTTCGTACTCCTGGAGTTTGCTGCGCCCGGCGGCTTCGCCGTCCTCGAGTTCACTTTGTTGGTTCTCCAGAACAGTGAGCTGCTCCTCGGCCTCGGCGATTCTGGAGGAGAGTTCGTCTACCAGGACCGTCTGCCCGCTAGCCCGCTCGGTGAGCGAAGCGATGGCCCTCTCCAGCTCCTCCGCTTCGACGGTCAGCTCGGCAACGCGCTCCTCCTTCTCCACGAGTTGCGATTCGATCTGCTGCAAACCGGAGTGGTGACCGGTCAGGAGCGTCTCCTGGCTCTCCTTGCTTCTGTCCAGCACCGCGATGGTGGTCTTCAGACCGGCCAACTTCTCGCGGAGTGGATTGACATCGAGAGACTCATGTTGTTCCCGCAGCAAGTTGATGGCCTCAATTCTCTCTCGCTCCTTCTCTTTCGAAGTGGTAACTTCGCTTCTGATGGCCCGTTGCTTCGCCTCAAGGGTCTCTACCTCTTGGGCGAGCCTGCTCGCTGCCTCCCTGTGCCAATCAAGTTCCTGTGTCACCCTCTCCAGTCTGATCCGCCAGGAGGACAGTTCTTCGTCCTTCTCCCTGCTGGCTTTGTCAAGGGTCGCGCTCTGTTCCTCTAGGCCTGCAATCTCGTTCACTAACTCGTTATGTCGAACCTTCTCCCTGTCCAGCTCAGCCCGGAAGGTCTCCTCATCGGCCTTCACCGCCGCTATCTGCTGTGGGAGTTCACGGCGCTCCCGCTCATGGGCCAGGAGGAGACTGCCAGAGGCGTTTGAGCCGCCTGTGAGAGCTCCCGTAGCCGAGACCACCTCACCTGCAAGGGTCACGGCTTGCACGTCCGCGTGCCGTGTATGCACCTCATACGCGGTCTCAAGATCCTCGACAATCAGGGTATGCCCCAGCAGCGCCCGAAGGACAGGTTCCAGACCTTGCCGTATGCCAACCAAGTCTGGGCCCAGGCCCAGCACACCCGGCCCACGCGGCACGCTCCGCAGGGTGAGCGGCTTCAGGGAATCCACGGGTAGGAATGTCGCGCGTCCGGCGTCGCTCTCCATGAGGGCATTGAGCGCACGCTGAGCATCCTCCCACGTCTCGGTCACGATGGCCTGCAGAAGATTGCCCAAGGCGGCCCCGATGGCCCGCTCGAGTTCAGGTGGCACTTGAACAAGTTCAGCTGCGCTGCCGACTATGCCTGGCAGCTTCTTCTCTTGACTCAACACGGCCTGGACAGCCTGCGAGTAGTCAGCCAGCTCTGTCCGTGCCTTGGTCAGTACTTCATGGCGGACCCGCAACCGCCCTAACTGCTCGCGAACCTTCTCCTGCCGGTTCTGCAACTGGTCCTGCTTCTTCAGCACTTCCTGCAGCGCGTGCTGCTTGGTCTCCTCCTGCTTCCTTAAGTCTTCAAGCTGTGCGGCGGTTCTATCGCGGTCGGCCTGGAGGGCGTCTGTGTTCCTCTCGATTTCTTCGCGCTGCTCCGCCACGCGCTCGTCAGCTTGCTCGTGCTCCTCGCGTTCCTTCTGAACGTCACGCTTGCGCTCACCGAGCTGCTTGAGACGGTTTCGCAGATCGGCCAATCCTGTGGCAAGCTCGAAAGCGGTCTCCTGCCCAGTGACCAGCTCGCTCTCCAACTGCTGGCGCTGGCTTTCCACGCCGATCAACTCTTGCTTGACCGCCTGCCACTCGGTGTCGCGCTGCCTGCGTTCCTGAGCTAGACGGTTCAGTTCAGCTTCCAGCTCCTGTGTTCTCAAGAGGCGAGCATCGCGACTCGCGCGGAGCGGGGAGATCTCTTGCTGAATCTCGTGCCTGCGCTGGCCGATCAGTCGCTGACTCTCCTGCTTCACCGCCAATTCTCTCTGCAAGGCCTCAAGGCGGTTATGCAGATCGCCGCTCTCGCTGTGCCAGCCCCCCAGCTGGCCGCGGACCTCTGCCCTGAGCCTTCTCAATTCATCGATCTTGCCCGAGTACTCTTCCAGACGCCCCTTCTCGGCGGCCAGGACCTCCTGACGGCGCACTTCCTGTTGCACGGCAGCCTGCAACTCCTCCTGCGCACGTCGCCAGCGATAGCTGTGCCACGTTTCCAGCGCGCCCTGGAGTTTCTGGGATGCCGCCTGATACTCCCTGGCGCGGTCGGCCTGCTTGCTGAGGCGCCGAAGTCGCGGGGCAATCTCGCCGATGATGTCGTTGACCCGGAGAATGTTGTCACGCGTATCTTCCAGCTTTGAGAGTGCCTGTTCTCGCTTAGCCTGATGGATGGCGATGCCGGCGGCCTCCTCGAAGATCGAGCGCCGTTCTTCTGGCCGCATGCCCAGGCTAACGTCCACCGCGCCCTGGCTGATGATGGTGTAGGTGTTGCTGCTCACACCGCCCCCTGCCAGCAGCTCGACAATGTCTCGTCGCCGTGCGCGGCTCCCGTTGAGGAAGTACTGGTTCTCGCCCGAGCGGTAGGTTCGCCGTTGGATGGTGATCTCGGAGTACTCGATGGGAAGCCAACCAGTGGAATTGTCAAGCGTCAGCGACACCTCCGCCATTCCTACGCGAGCGCGGCCCTCGCCGCCAGCGAAGATCAAATCGTCGCCGCGCTTGGCCCGCAGGGTCCGGTACCGGTGTTCTCCCAGCACCCACCTCAGAGCGTCGGCGATATTGCTCTTGCCACTGCCGTTGGGACCCACGATGGCCGTTATGCCGGCATCGAACTCGAACTGAGTCTTCGTGGCAAAGGTCTTGTAGCCTTGCAGTTCCAGACGTTTCAGATACATGGCCGCTCACACAGAACAGGCCAACGGTCGTCACCCCCGTCGGCCAGAATAGGATCACCCGCTGCTAGATGCGTCAACTCTGAACAGCTACTAGATGTGGCTTACCTGCACCATCTCATACTACATCTAGTGGTTACGCAACATTGCACACCGCCCAGTATATAGCTTTTCTGGTGCGCTGTCAAGCCTGCCTTCTCTCTATCTCCTCCAGCGCCTCCTTGGCCGCCTCCTCTTCGGCGACCTGCTTGCTGCGCCCTTGGCCTCGGCCATAGACCTCGCCCGAGACCAGTACCTCCACGGTGAACTCCTTCGCATGCACGGGCCCCTGCTCTTTCACCGCGCGATACTCCGGCATCGCACCCTGCTCTCGCTGGGTCCACTCCTGCAGCCGGCCCTTGGGATCTCCCTCCAGGCCACTCTCGACGATGCGACCGGCTTCCGGCTCCACCAGCGCGATGAGGAAGTCCCTTGTGGCCTCCAGTCCTGCGTCGAGGTAGATGGCGGCGACCAAGGCTTCAAAGGCGTCCGAGAGGAGCCCGACGCGTCCCCGCCCCCCTGGGTCGTCCTCACCGTGAGACAGATAGATGTGCTGCCCCAGATCTATGCTGCGAGCGAACCGCGCCAGAGTGCTCGCGTTGATCAGGGCAGCCCGCAGCCTTGTCAGTTTGCCTTCGTTCATCTCCGGGTGCTGTTCGTACAGGTATTCGCCCACGATGAAGTCGAGCAAGGCATCGCCCAGGAACTCGAGACGCTCGTTGGAGGGAAGCTCGAAGTCAGGGTTCTCGTGGAGAAACGAATCATGCACGAGAGCCTGACGCAGCAGTGTGTCGTTGTTGAACTGTATGCCTATGGTCTCCTGAAGACCGTTCAGGTTTATGGACATGGCTACCTCACGTCATGGAGTGGATGGGTCCGTCCCCCTGTCCCAACGCGGCCTCCCGGATCGCCTCTGGAAGAGTGGGGTGGGCGTGAATGGTTCGGGCGATGTCCTCTGCTGTGGCTCCTGATTGGATGGCCAAGGCCCCTTCAGCGATCATGTCCGTGGCGTGCGGTCCCATGATGTGCAGACCCAACACCTCGCCGCTCTCCTGATCACAAATCATCTTCACCAGGCCCGTTGTCTGTCCCATTGCGAGGGCGCGGCCACTGGCTGAGAAGGGGAATCTGCTCTTCTTGTAAACTATGCCCTTCTCCTTTGCCTCTTGCTCTGTCAGGCCTACGCCGGCGATCTCCGGCATAGTGAAGACGCAGTTGGGGACAACCTCGTAGTCGATGGTACTCTCTCTCCCCATGGCATGCTCGACGGCGACCTCACCCTCGTGACTCGCCACATGGGCCAGCATATAGCCTCCCGTGACGTCCCCTATGGCGTAAACACCCGGCACGTTGGTGGCCATGTGCTCGTCCACGAGCACGGCGCCTTTCTCCACATTGACTCCGATCTCTTTCAGGTTCAGTCCCTCTGTGTAGGGCGCTCTTCCCGTGGAGATCAGGACCAGGTCAGCGGTGATCACACCCTCGCCCTTTGGTCCTTCGTAAACGACTTCCAGGGCCGTTTCTCTCTGACGGACCTCCTTGAGGGGGGACTTCGTGTGGATTTCGACGCCCTCTTTGCGTAGCATCTGCTGGTGTCGGCGGGCCAGTTCCTCGTCCACAGTGGTCAGGATGGAGGGGAGCATCTCGATGATGGTCACCTTGGTCCCCAGAGCGTTGAAGATGCTGGCGAACTCCACGCCGATCACTCCCGCGCCTACTATCACCAGGTCATCGGGGGCCTCCTCCAGGGTCACAATCTCGTCGCTGGTCATGACCCCCGGCAGGTCAAGCCCGGGCGCCGGGGGCACGACAGGCACCGATCCCGTGGCGATGATCACCTTCCTGGCTTCGATCTCAGTCGGCGATTTCCCGGAGACTTTGATTCTGGTCGGGGATACGAATTCTCCCTGGCCAGAGAGAACCTCCACCTTGCGAGCGTCCAGGAGGGTCTCGACGCCGGAAACCAGTCTCTCCACAACCTTGTCCTTCCGACGCATCATCTTGGAGAAGTCGAATCCCGGTTCACTGACCAGCACCCCATATTCCTCGGCCCTCTCAATCTCAATCAGGAGCTCGACGCTGCTGGCCATGGCCTTCGTGGGGATGCAGCCCCAGTTCAGGCAAACGCCGCCGATGCGATCGCGCTCTATCAACGCCACCTTGGCACCAAGCTGTGCCGCTCGGATGGCGGCCACGTACCCACCTGGGCCTGCGCCAACTATGCCCACATCGACCAAATCACTCATGTCGTCCTTTCCTCTTGAGCCTCACCGCGCAGCATTCCTCGCCGCGATCCACCTCCAGACCCAGCTCCCCCGCCAGCGCGACCGCAGTTCTGGATGGGCTGACGATGACATTGACCCCCGCTTGAACCGCCATGGGATCGAGCCGGTCCCGATACTCTCCCCGGGGCCTCATGCACCCCAGCTGGATGGGCACGCGGGGAAAGCGAAGGCGGGCTTCCGCCAGTAGTTCTGCCACCTCTTCAGGTGGAGGCGGTTCGCGGTCGGCGTATCGGGTGCCCGGTGTGGGTATCAGCACAATGAAAGTCAAAGCATCCAGCTCCCGCTCCTCCAGGATGTCCAGGGCTCGGTATTCACCAGAGATGCGTCCCCCTCTCAGGCCGACAGTAATGTGAGGCACGACAGTGGCGTAGCCCCGCAACAGTTCGTACGTTCTGACGTAGTCCTCCACCGTCGCCTCGAGACCATACACCTCCTTTATCGTCTCGTTATCACCGACGAAATCCAAGGATATTATGTCAACGTAAGGAGCGATGGCTTCGGCTTCCTCCCTGGCGATCAGACCCACGTGCCAGTTCATGATCCTGCCGCGGCGTAGTTGCTCAACCATGTCGAGGTGGCTGGTCACTGGGACACGACCTCGGTGGTCACAGCCCCCTGAGACGAGACAGCTCGTGGCGCATTGCGGGTCGGCCTCCCATACGGGGACCATGTGCTTGAGGTACTGCCCTCCGCAGTGTGCGCAGTCCAGCTCGCACCGCTCTCCCGTGAGGCTGACGCAAAGTGTGCTCAAGGGATAGTCGAACCCTATGACGGGCGGGAACTTGGCCCGGCGAACGCGCCACGCCTCTTCGAGTCTCAACTTCTCTGCCATGCCTCTGCGTTCCTTGATCCTCGATACCCCGCCCTCGGCGACCAGCCCCAGGCAAAGCAGTTGCCGGGCCGGGAGTCGCCGGGCTTGCGCCGGATGCTAGAGCCCGCTGGACCGGGAACCATGACCGGCGGATAGGAGGGGGTGTGGGGGCTGTGCTCTGGCCAGCCTGGAGTCTGGTCATCGAGTGCAGCGGGATGGACGCTTGCCGCCGTGCATTCTCCGCTCTCCGAGTTGGCTGCTAGCCCTGACTGTGAAGCATCCCCCTCAGAGAATGAGGTGACGTCCGGATGACATCTGAGAACCAGTTCGCTGCCTGAAGTATCCAATCCAGCCCAGTATAGCAGACCTGAAGGGTGGGGACAAGCAGCTCCAGGCGAGCGACTGGGAGCCGGGTTGCCCTTCGCTGGCAGGCTGCTGCCTACCCGTTCGTGGCACCCGATTCTACCGGAAGCGTGTCCACCGGCGGAGGGAGTTCGAGCCTCTCGACGCGTCCTCACGGCTTGCGTCCGCACAGGCGATGGACTATACTGGGGCAGGGAAACACGGTGAACGAACTACGTAAACCAACGGCATACGAGACGGTGCTGGAAGAGACTGTAGACGAAGAAGACCGGCATCTGAGTTTGAAGGCGATAATGCGCGAGGTCGTCGAGACCGCGATTCTGACGGTGGTCATCTTCCTTCTGGTGCGGATGGCGTTTCAGAACTTCCGCATCGAAGGGCAGAGCATGGAGGCCAACCTGCACCACGGGCAATTCCTCATCGTCAGCAAGCTGGTCTACTACCTCCACCCTCCAGAGAGGGGCGACGTGGTGGTGTTTCATTCGCCTCAGAACCCTCGAAAGGATTTCATCAAGCGAGTCGTTGGGTTGCCAGGGGAAGAGGTGGAGATGAGGGACGGAGAGGTCTACGTCAATGACGTCCGCCTGCACGAGACCTACATCTCCAATCCCGGCAATCGCTCTTGGGGACCGGAGGTCATTGGCGAATTCGAGTACTTCGTGCTGGGAGACAACCGAGCCAATAGTAGCGATTCCCGCAGCTGGGGAATGCTGGACGGGGATGCCATCATAGGCAAGGCCTGGCTCTCCTACTGGCCCCCCCGCACTCTGGGACCAGTCCCCCACTACACCTTTGCCGCAGTGGAATAGGAGGCGCGATGGCTGCGAAGGCTCTCTCACGCAGCATCGATGACGAAGCCAGAGTCCCCCTGGTCGAGTTTCCACCACAGGAACTGGTGGAGATCATCGAGGCGCTCACCCCGGAGAAGTTGGCCAGTCTGCTCGACGCCACCGATCTCAAGGCCGACACCCAAGAACCCAAGATCAAGAAGCTGGTCGACTGGGCTCTGGATTACGGCTTCGCCTCCATCTGCGTCAACCCCGTGGAGGTGGATATCCTGCCCCCCTTGCTCAAGCGAAGCCCAGTCAAGGAATGCTACGTAATCGACTTCCCCCTGGGGAAATCCTCCATCGAGAGCAAGCGCCGGCTGGCAGCGGAGACTGTGAACACCAGCCGAGATCTGAGGGGTGAAGGCCCCGGCAAGATCGAGCTGGATATGGTGATCAACGTCGGTCGCTTCAAGAGGGACCCAGGGTACACCAAAGAAGAGATCGAGGCGGTGGTCGACGGTGCCCATGGGGAACTGGTCAAGGTCATCGTTCGTTCCGGTGAGCTGACCGAGGAAGAACTCGTCCAGGTGTGTGGAATGGTCAAGGAGGCGGGAGCCGACTTCGTCAAGAATTCCACGGGCATGGACGTCATGGGCGCCACCCCCGAGCATCTGTGGCTGATGAGGCAGGCGGTGGGTCCAGATTTCGGCGTCAAGGCGGCGGGAGGCATCTCGGAGGCCATGACGGTCCTGAGGCTGATCTACGCCGCAGCCAGAGAGCCCGACCTGCAGGACCCGCTCAAGTTTAGGATAGGAACCAGCGCGCCCCTGGCCATCCTGGCCACCATGGACTGGATCAGGGCCAATCCCCAGGCGTGGGTGCAGACCAGAGTCATCCCCTGTACCATCTGTCCTCATGGCCAGACGAGCAAGCAGAGGAGAGAGGTCAGGGAGATCTATATCAAGCGGTGTCGCACCTGCCCCTTCAGGCACTACCGAGAGGACAAGGACTTCTGATGGCTAGAGGCGGCTACCACGGCAAGATCCTGAGAGTAGACCTGGGCAACGGAAGACTCACCACAGAGAATCTGGATCAGAATCTGGCCCGAGACTACGTGGGCGGCCGAGGGTTGGGAAGCGCCATCCTCTGGAACGAGCTTCCTCCACAGACCGACCCCCTTTCGCCTGAGAACATGCTGATCCTGGCCACCGGACCTTTGAATGGCACGGGTGCCGCTCTGTCATCTCGCTACGAGATGGTGACCAAGTCGCCCCTCACCAACACCATACTCAGCGCCAACTCCGGCGGCCGCTTCCCCATCGCCCTAAAGAGGACCGGGTTCGATCTTGTGATCATAGAGGGCACGGCTCAACAGCCGTGCTACCTGTGGGTGGACGACGAGAAGGTGGAATTGAGGGATGCCTCCGGCGTATGGGGTATGGACACCCACCAGACGACTGAGCGACTTCTCGAAGAGACGTCGCCCCAGGCTTCTGTGGCCTGTATCGGGCCCGCCGGGGAGAGAGGCGTACTCTACGCCTCGGTGATGAACGAGATGAACCGGGCCGCGGGAAGGGGCGGGGCCGGCTGCGTGATGGGGGCCAAGAACCTCAAGGCCGTTGTGGTCCAGGGCACGCATAAGACACCTGTGGCCGACCCCGAGGGCTTCCAGGAGGCCAGGAAGAACGCCCAGACCATCATCAGCGAGGCTCCAATCACCAAGAACGCCTTGAAGGAGTACGGTACTGCGGTCCTGATCAACATCATCAATGCGTACGGGGCACTGCCCACGCGCAACTTCCAGGAGGGGTACTTCCCCGACGCCGACTCTGTGTCCGGGGAAACGCTCAAAGAGCTCTTCTACGAGCGAAGTGTGGGGTGCGCCACCTGCGGCGTGGCCTGCGGCAGAGGCACCAGAACCGCCTCTCGCAGCGGTGAGGGACCCGAGTACGAGACCATGTGGGCTCTGGGGCCGATGTGTGGGGTCAATGACCTGGAATTGATCACCGAGGCCAACTACAACTGCAACGAATTGGGCTTCGACACCATCACCGCGGGCAGCACCATCGCCTGTGCCATGGAGCTATGGGAGCGCGGGTATCTGGACGAGGCCACCCAGGACAAAATCAGGGACGAAGTGGGCGGAGAGCTGCGCTTCGGCAACGGCCAGGCGGTGCTCAAGTGCACCGAACTCATCGGCAGGAACGAGGGGTTCGGCCAGATGCTGGCGGAGGGGTCACTGCGACTGGCCTCCCGCTTCGGGCACCCTGAACTATCCATGAGCGTCAAGGGTCTGGAACTGGCCGCTTACGACCCCCGCGGCTTCAAGTCTATGGGTCTGGCCTATGCCACCTCAACGCGCGGTGGCTGCCATCTGCGGGCCTATTTCGTCGGTCCCGAGGCGTTGGCCAGCCCCTACGCCGTGGATCGCTTCGCCAGCGAGGGCAAAGCGGCGCTGGTGATCCTGTACCAGGATCTGAGCGCCCTCATCGACTCCCTGGGCCTGTGCATGTTCACCATCTTCGCCCTCAACCCCGAGCACTACGCCAGCCTGCTCTCCACGGTGACCGGCGAGCCTCTCGACGGGAAGGCGATTCTGCGCATAGGAGAGAGGATCTGGAACCTGGAACGCCTCTTCAACCTCCGCGAGGGCTTCACTAGGGAGGATGACACCCTGCCGCGCAGGTTCTCCCAGGAGACGCTGCCCCGCGGCCACTCCAAGAATCAGGTGGTGGACCTGGAGCCCCTGCTGGAGGAGTATTACAGGCTCCGGGGTTGGGATCCAGAGGGCGTGCCTACCGGCCAGAAGCTGAAGGAGCTGCGTCTCAAGGCGTAGATGATTGGTCTGGACGACAGCCATTGTGGTCTTGGCCGCAGTTCCACCGGACCCCATCCCTAACCATGCAAGAAGCTAGTCGTGGGAGCAGCAAGGTTATGTCAACTATGACATAGGTCGCTTCCCATCCCGAACTTGACCTGGGGGGTTCCTCCGGCTATAATAGACAGCAGTGCCCCCATCGTCTAGTGGACTAGGACACCACCCTTTCAAGGTGGCGACGCGGATTCGAATTCCGCTGGGGGCACCTTGAGTGTAGTCTCGGAGCGCGCTGGTGAGACCGACGCGTTCTTCTGTTGGATCGAGGGCTGGACAGGCTGACAGACGGCGCTTTGGGGGCATCGGCAGATGGGAGCGGTGAAGGGGCCGGCGGCGTTAACAGAGCGGAGAACCGAGGACCCGGAAGCGCAGATCACAGGGTCGGCAAATCAATGGTGTGCCCAGTGACAAAGGCGTCGTAGTAGTACCCTGTCCTCGTCACGTAATCATCCCAGCCTCCGTCGGCTTCCTCGTCCGGCCGCAGCACACGTCTCATCAGGTAGTCGAACCCGAGGAAGTCGATGCCGTCAACATCACCGTCGAAATCCATGTCAAAGGGGTTGAGCTCAGGCATAGCCAGCCTCCCTTCGTGGGCGACGTTTCCTACGCTGGAAGAGGGATGCTCGGCGTGTCTGAGGGAGTTGACTGCAAGACCGACAGCTCGGCGGCCTGCCTATCACAGTAGTCCTTCCTCCTCTTGCGTACCCGTGGCAGTTGATGACAGCCAGGACGAGGCGCGTGTCTCAGACGATCATCGAAGTAGAGGCGAAGTCACTGGATGATAGCCCAGTTGCGGAGAGAGGGCAAGCGAGGTTGCCCGGGGCAGGACCAGGCCCCGCTGCTCATTCGTTCCAGACGTTCACCATCGTGGGTGATGGTTTGCAGAATCAGCAGGGCCTCACACGGGTGCGGGCACGGAGGACGTCCCAAGGCTGGCGAGGCGGATGCTACAAGCCTGCTTCTGTAGCCGCCAGTGGCTGTCCGCAGTGGTGGATCGGCCGCGGTTGCTGCTGGCGTTGGGCCGGCGACGCAGCTGTGGTTCTCAATGGTCCGCCCGAAGAAGGTCTGAAAAACAGCGAGAACGGGCAGTCTTTCTCGCTTGTCTGCTGCAATGAGCGGTTCTAGCGGGCATCAGGGATGCTCCTCTGAATCGCCCTTAGCGCGCTCTGCACATCGGCCTGCGTGCCCCCTCCGATCGTGACGTCTAGTCTCTCCTGCTTTGAGAACAACTGCTTCACAATCCTCACATTATCGGTGTCGATAGTAATGTCGGTGCTCGTGTCTGCCATAATGCGCTGGATGGTCTCGTCACCTTCTCCGACAAGCAGGCTCACCTTGGACGCGGGGATAGTGACGACCTGCTCAACAGGAAAGACCAACTTCAGGATCGTCCGTAGGGCGGCATCGGCCTTATCCTGAGTGGCACCCTCAATCGTAAGTAGCCCAGTGTCGTTGTTGAGCATAATGTGAACGTCGAGGTCCCGTCTGAGGCGGTTGATCGTGCTGCCCCCTTTGCCAATAACCACGCCGATCCGTTTGGCGGGAACAGTCGTGGTGACAGTTGGGGGGTTGACCAGCCGCCCGACCGTCTCTGCCGCCTCGTCCACTTCCTCAGCAGTAGAGCCCCATATGGTGACGAGGCCCTTGTCGTCAACCCCTATGCCGGTGCCCGTATTCTCCTTGATACCCTGGATCGTAGCACCTCGTCTGCCAATGAGGACACCTATCCTGTCCTTGGAAATGCGTAGCGTGCGGACGTGGGGACGAGAAATACTGAGGCGGACCTTTCTGTCATCTGGATCAATTGCGATGACAGCCGCCGAAATCTCTTGGCCTGCCACCACAGGATCGGTCATCTCACTCTTGTGGACTAGGCCCTCCAGCCCAGGCTCGAGCTCGAGAATCGCGCCAAAGTCGAATATCCGCAGGACCTTAGCGTTTGGCACCTCTGTGCCGGGCGCGTACTTGCGGGACAAGGTGTCGGGCCACATCGTTTCGGCCATGAGTCGGTTGGAGAACCAATACAGTTCATCTATGGCGCGCAGGTAGCTGGTGTCCATGCTTGGAGAGCGGAGCTCACCGCGCAGACTGTAGGGCATGCGTCCCGCATAGAACAGCGTGCCGTCTTCCCAGGATAGGTGCTTGAAGCCACGCTGTGCACCGATGAGAGGCCTGATCTCATCTGGCAACTCCACCAACGTGCTGTGGGCCGGCCTGTCCGGAAGCCAGACGCGTACCTTGCACTCCTCGCCCAGCTGATAGGCCTCCGGGGGCTTGTACAAACCTCTCCCTCCCACGCCTACGACGTGCACAATCCCGCGCGATGGTTCGCTCCATCCGAGGGTCAAGAATACTCTAGCCTGCATCCGGTGGACCTCGCCCACGACCGCGTTGACTTCGTACCGACCCCCCGTGCGCGGCAGTTGTTTGAGCACCGTGTTGAGGTGCTCCTCCACGACTGGCAAGCAGGACAGATAGACTCTTCGCCTGTGGCTGTCGATGGCTTCCACCTTGGCCTGCAACTCCGTGCCCAGCGGAATCTGTTTCACTGCGTAGCCACGGCTCATGAAGCTTAGATTCTCAGGCTCGAGTAGGGTTTCAAGGCCCGAATCTGGCTCGCGAACCACCAGTGAGGTTAGCCAATCGCCGGGTCGTTCGTCATAGTCGACCGCAACCACCGTCACAGAATCGCCGGCACGGTGGCGTAGTGCAAACGCCTCGACAGGATCCTGTTCGGGCACCGGGGCTAAGACGATCACTGGTTGCGCAGGGTCATCGAACTCATGGTCTACGACTTCCGCAAGCAGCGTAGCGCCGGTGTCAAGCACGGGGCCTGCCGCAGCGAGATGGCATACGGTGCTGCCAGCCCAGGGTGTGGCGTCTTGGGCCCGAGAGGTGGTGGCTTCGCTCGCCTCTTGGAGCGGAGCACCGCAGCCACCGCAAAAGGACGAGCCAGGCCCGGTACGGCGCCCGCACTGTGGGCAGATGCGTTCTACAGCGGGTGTTCCCGCAGCAGATTCCCCGTTGGCGAAAACCGGCTGCCATCCCTGCTCGAGGAGCCCGACGTCTGATGACTCCCAGGTGTCGTCAGCAAGATGAACCCATGCTGGAATGGGATCCTCTTCGGGATTGGGGACGAGAACGTCCGCTCGCGTCAACACGGTATCGACAAGCTCGGTGCCCTCCGTGACCTCTGTCCCATCCACCGCCACGTCGACCTCGGGTTCCTCGCCATGAAAACCCTCGGCTATCTCCTGGGGAGGGCTCACGAAGCGCACAAGCTCCACCTCGGTCTGGCCTTGTGACGACTGGTCCGCGACTCTACACTCGTATCGGCTGCCGACAGGGAAGACCTGATCGAGAAACAAACGTCCGGAAGTCGAGCCTGCTCCGCGTTTGCCGCCGTCGGTCGAGCGGGTATGTCGTGAGATGACTTGCCCCAGGGCCACCATGGAGTCCTTTGCAGACGCGGCCTCGTCAAACCATTCTGGCTTCACTACAGCCAAGTAGGATACGTGCATCACCGGCACCGGCGGGGTGTTGGGCTCGATGGGATGAACCAGCACCTGCTGCTTTCCACAGACGAACGCGTCTGGGCGGAGCCCGTAGCACGCCGAATCGAAGTTGATTTCGACGACCGGCCCAGGCTGGTGGACCGGATCTGCGGAGGTACTTGGTGCCGAATGCGGGCGGTAGCGACCGCTGGACATCTGCGGCGAGCCTGCTTCGACTCCATCCTGCACTGGCCCATCCAGCTCGTAGCTCCGTCCTGGGAGGCAAAACGCCATAACCATACGAACCTTGTCTAGGAGGTCGAAATCGACTGGTCGCCTTTCCTCTTCTTTCTTGTGGCCAGACAAGGCGTCCAATAGCGAATCGCGCTCCGGCTCGATTTTGTCTTCGAACAGGCTGTCATTGACAAAGAAGGCTTTGCCCCATGCCCTGCGCTCCGCCTTGCGGAAAGCGGACTCGGCGGTCACTAGCCATGGCTTCGCGGATTCCTCAAGGCCAAACTCAGCCACAACTGCCTGCAAGCCCGCGTAGGTCGGTGTGCCAGCAACGGCCTCCCCAAATGCTTCCACGCGAGGTCCTAGCACGGACTTCATGTCATCGCGCAATTCAGGGATGAGATGTACCCATTCGCGCGGAATCGCCCATGTCGGGGCTAGCGGTCTCCCTTGCCAGCGGCCTTCGGACCAAGCCGTGTAAAGCTTGAGACAAAACTCGATATCGTCGTGGCACCCCTTCTTCATGGCCTGGTGAATGCAATCCACGGCACGCCGCGTGGTTGCATCCCACTTGTAGTCGGTATGCAGGAGATGACGGAGTCCTACATCCTTCATCATCGCTACTAGAGTGGCCATCTCGATGGCGCAGCAGAAACGATCTGCGGTGGCCATCAGGTGGGCCAGTGCGGGTTCCTCGCCAAATGACTGTAGCTCCAAACCATGTTCGGTCAGATCACTGCTTTGATCCAGCGCTCCGATTTGCTGAAGAGCACGAGGGGCGCGCTCTAGTTCCTCCAGTGGTGGCCGCTGTATCCAGTCAAAGCTCTTCAGATCATCAATCCCAGCAGCCTTGGCTGCAAGCACCACCGGTTCCAGGTCTGAACGCTGGATCTGTGGCTTTGTATACTCCGAGAAGAGCGTGGTGAATTGGTTTTCGGTGTAAAGACAGTGGGCTTGGCCATCTGTCACGCGCCCCGCGCGTCCCCAACGTTGCGTGCATCCGGCCTGGCTGTGCAGCACGGTCACAACCTGCTTGGTCTGGCTGATCGAGTTCCATTGCGCTTCATTGATCAGACCGCTGTCCACCACGTAGACGATGTCCTCGACGGTCAGCGACGTCTCTGCGACGTTTGTGGTCACGACCACTCGCCTGCGCGATGGGTCCGCTTTCTTGAGCAATGCCAGGTTCTGGTCATCCTGGGGCAGCCTGGTATACAGCGGGCGCACATCTGTGTTTCTCAGTTCCTCGTTGTTCTTCACGGCCCGCGTGATGGCTGCCACGGTATCCTGGATAGGCTTCTCCCCCTGCAAGAACGCCAGGATGTCGCCAGCAGGCTTGTTACCGGCTGCCATTTCTTTCAGCAGCCAAGCCACCTTACGTGCCACATCCTCGGGGATGCTCCGGCGCAGCTTAGGGAGCGTCTCGTAGGGCAGAGAAGAAGACTCGTCCGCGAAGAATTTATCCACTTTGTACTTACGTCCGCCCTGGAACTCGATCAGTCTCGCCGTCTCCAGGCCAAAGTAGTTGACGAACAGGCCCGAATCGATGGTCGCGCTGGCGACGATCAGCTTCAGATTGGGATATCTGGGCAGAAGCTTCTTTAGAAGGCCGAGGATGAGATCGATGTTAAGACTGCGCTCATGGGCCTCGTCGATCATGATGACGCTTAGGTTGGCAATCTGGCCGCTGACAATCCAGTTTATCAGCGTGCCATCTGTGACATACACTAGGCGATTGCGCCAATCAGAATAGGGGTGATCCTTGTAGCGGAAGCCAACATCAAAGCCGGACCCGATGCTCGATCCGTACAAGTCTTTGGCCACGTAGGCAGCAATGTTCCGAGTCGCCTGGATGCGCGGCTGGGTGATGAGGATCTGACCATGCCGGGTGAACAAGTCCGGAGGCATGCCTGCTGGAGGGTTGAGAAGTCGGTATGGGAGTGCCGTAGACTTGCCTGAGCCGGTGGGCCCAACCACAACCGCCACCTGGTGTTTGGGATCGGTGAGCCATTCGAACAATGCCCGGATGTCATCGTCTGTCACACCGAACTTGGCAGGATCGAATCCAGATGGCAGGCGCAGCGCGGTGTGCTCTCTAGGATGGTGGGACAGGGCTCCCAGTTCGCCGGGATGAATGTGAGAGGTATCCGCATTTGCGCGAGGCTTCAGCTCAAAGTAAGGCAGCCCCATGAGAGCGGTCTGCCGGTTGTGTTTCTTGCGACAGTCGGGGCATCTCTCCGGCCGTGACTGCCCGCGTTCCGCTCCAGCCTGATAGGACCAGTCGGAGTACCCGAACTCCTCCCCGCAGTCCTTGCAGTGGACCCTCCATTCCTTCGCCATTCTGGCTCACCTTTCCCGGATCAAACCCAAGCCCTTCCCTGCTGATAGCCACGTCTACCCCTGTAATAGTGAGGGATGACCGCTATGGAAGGCAGCGAACTGTCCCGAAAGAGGAGTTCGTCGATGAGAGCGCGGTAGAACCCAATGACCGCGGGCTGAAGGCCTGTCTGGTAGAAGAACAGCGTGAGATCGCCTTGAGTTCGTGACTGCTGCAACTGTTTCCGTGTCTGTGAGTAGCAGAACTCATCGGTCTCTGAGAAGGCGCGTGCTTTGGAGACCTCGCGGTTGCGGAACCAGGCCATGTCCACGTCGTGATCCATGCCCAGGTGTCGCATGCTCAGCATCGCGGCCCTTAGTGGCTGCACATGGGCGAGGCTGGCCGAATCCACAGGTTCCCGCCGCGGAAGGCAGCGAAGGGGCAATGGTTTTCCTTGCGAACCATCGGTGTATATGACTTGTATGTACACCGGTTCTTCAACTTTGCCCGATTCGGAGTAGGCGAACTCATTGAGCACCTCAGTAATGACATTGTGTGGCTGATTGCTAAAGTTCACTGCGCCAGGTCGTCCCTGCCGAGCTAGACGAACAGCGTTCTCCACACGCTCGCGCAGAATCTCCGCGGCGTTGCGGCCTTCGTTGTCAAAGACCCCCTCGTCCATCTCTATTGCCTGGGATCCCAGAAGCGCCGCCTCCTCGACAGCGGTCTGGGGCGCAGCGGCCGGCAGAGGCTCTTCGAAATGGTATGGATCCTGCAGTTCGACGACCCCACAAGCATGTTGCCGGGCGAGGCGGAAGAACGTAGTTCGCCGTTGGATCTCCGCGTGGTCGGCCAAGCCCATATCGGAGGCAAGCGACGAGAAGGCCGCGACGTGCGCCTCAACCATCGGCGGCGGGAAAAACGTGGCGCCAAGGCGCATCTCCATCGACCTGGCCCTTACCTCGCGAAGCATCAGGTCTACCGCATCCAGGTACTCTTGACCCAAGAAGCAGACGGGCAAGCGAAAGGCATCGAGAGCCAGGCGGAATGCACCCGGATCCGATACAGGCGCATGGATAGGCAGCTTAAGAGCGGCTTCGAGTCGTGCGCAGCAGAGGGTGTAGCGCGCGCGCTCGTTGTCCAGATTGACCCCCTTGCCAAGTCGGCGCTCGATGCCCAAGGCATCTGCCACGAACGACCGAATGGCAATGTCCTGGTCGCCCCACTGCACATCCTGCTCCCAGACAATCGATGGCAAGGCACACAGGGTGAACCGCGCTGTGATCATTCTCTCATTATCCTGCTGCTCGAAAGCCTCCTAGCGGCATCCGCATCCAGAGACACGGTTGTGTCAGGACAGACCATGATATCGACGTTGAGGGCGTGAGCCTTGTCTGCGAATTCATCCCGCGAACGTTGTGAGAGGTTATCGAAATCACGCGGTACAAGCACGGAGACCCGGGCCGCCGTGCCCTGGCCTTGGAGCGAAGCCAAGCACTCTGCGGCCAGGTCGAGATCCTGCTGAAGATGGACAGTCAGATCCTCGGTCTCTCGAGCTCTAAGCAGAGCAATCAACTGGACTCCCGCGGGCAGACCGGCGGTATCCTGCGATTGCCCAACGACCCATGGAACAGGCATTTGCTCGGTCGAACAATACACCTTGGCGTAGTACGTTGGATCAAATGCTACCTCCAAGGGCCTGACATCATCCTCAAGGTCGAGTGCTTCGTCGGCGTCGCCACGCAGACGCTTAGCCAACTTCCGATCAAGCAACCCACCCATCACCGAGGCGCGGGCGTGGGCGAGATCGCTCTGATAGAGGTGTCGCTGTTCGGGTTGAGCGTCGCCACCAAGAATGCTATCGCCGCGAGGAGCACCAAGAACGATAGTCTCCAATTCCGCACGCGTCCATAGGCCGTGATGAACCGCGTAGCATGCCCTTTCTTCCGACAACCTAGCAACTCTGGCTAGCCCCTGGATCTCATCTCTTAGTGCAGGACTGAAGTCGGTTAGGGCGACATATAGGCTTCTAGCCTCCAGGGGGGTGATACGACCATCGGCCGCGTGTTCCAACACGACTCCATAGGCATCACACAAATCGCATAACGCACGGGGGACGTGCCCGTCCTCGACGTTCGTGCTGAACCTGATTTCCATCGAGCCGCCGCACTTGTACGCCTCCGAAAGTAGGAAGGAAGCCATCCACTTGGCGCCGCTGCCAGGCTCGTACTCTGGCACGTCCGACGTGAGGCAGACATCCACTTCCAGGCAGTTATTGTCGATGGAGTGCCGTACAACCGCGAGACCTAGCACCACGTCTTGCGAGCAAAAGCGAAATGGGCGCCAGATGTGATTCCTGGGGAGTTTCCCCTGGGATAGGTAATCTGTTTCGAACTTCGCTACGTGTTGTTCTAGGATGCTGAGGGCGGCCCTTCGGTGCTTGAACTCAGTCAACGTTTCGGAAAGATATGCTGCAAAACCCTCGCTCAAGAAAACAGGGTTCTGCTCGTCTTCTTGTGGGTCAAACTTCCACAAGACGACAGGTGCTTCACTGCTCTTCGATTCGGCGCTCTGGCATTCGATACAAGCAACCGCTCCTGATTCAGCCAGATCTCGAATTGGGATCAGGCTCCTTGGCATCTCTGGAAACACTTCCCACAAACCTCTGAGCGCCCACACTATGGATGGTTCAGAGTCTACCGGATAGCTTATCCCATATACGCGCACCTGCCCTATGGTGATTGCCCCGTAGCGACTCAAGAAGGCCCTGTACTCCTCTGGAAATCTGACGCCCAATACATCTTCGACCTTGTCGATTCCTTCCATCGGTACGCTGCCGACCGAGCTGACCTCATCCCCGAAAGAGTCAATTAGGGCGAACAGCCTCTCAACGGATTGCATCGTCATGTATATGCTACTCAATCCCTTTTGTGTGGACGTGGTGTCAGGTACTGCTGCAACAGGACATGACCATCATCTGCTTGACCGTAGTGAACTAATCGCCTCAACCAGGTCATCAATAATGGACTGGCCAGTCCTGTGGCGATCGGTGTGGCTGCCTCTCGACCCCCTAGCCGTGCTGTAGTGGGTACGAGACGTTTCCTTGGCACCCGTTGAGCTGTAGTACTCCGTGTGATGCGGATACTTGGTAGTCTGCCCAGCAACTCGCGTCACTCGGGTAATTCTCCCAGATGCATATTGGACGACCTTTTCGTCATATCGTTTGTCGGAGGGCACAGGCGTCCAAGCAGCACGCATCTGTGCCATGTTCTTACCCGATACATAATTGCCGCAGCCCATTGTCACGGCTCCTTTCTGGCAGCCTCATCGTTGCCTTCTCCAATCGACAGCAAAGCCTATCTCGTGAACCAAGTCCGAAGTTGGATCTACATAGTCCTACGCCTAGAGTCTGCAGTTCTCATCGTGGTACCAATCTGGTTGGCTATCTTCACAGCCTTGTTGGGGCGAGCTGTAGGAACATGTTGGCGTTCCTCGGTTCGAGCCAATGATAGTCCGTCCAGATCGTGTCCCCGGACTAGCCCTAGTGATTTGGTCTCCGTGGGAGACGAGAGACAGCCTGCGGTGTGAGGATGCGAAGGCACGGAATGATACTCCAGATGCGCGAACACTGTCAAATGCCGTGGACAGGCACGGCGACGCGAATTCGCAACCCGCCCCCGGGTCTCGCTACCGCGTGAGTTCGATCTCATCGCAGAACAACGGCACCTTTATATCGAACCCCCCTGGGGGCACTGATACAAAGGACCCGTCGCGAGCGGGAACGTGTACCAGACACTGGCCCGCTATTGGTCTGCCTCGGTTCGGTCCACGAAGCCCCAAAGTAGCTTCCGCTTAGCCCGACATCCGCCGTGGTCAACCCCTGTCGCATCTCCGAAAGCGCTTCCTCCTCCAACAGCGGGTCCGTACGTCCGGGGTCCACGTGATCTAGTCCGCGCCCATGGCAGCGAGGTGGTGCTCGTCAAAGCGGGGATAGACGAAGGCAACGCTAGTCCTCAGCAACAGGACACGGCCTCACCGTGCGGGGGTTGGCTGTCGAAGAAGTGCGGGAAAGAGCGGCCTGAGACTTTCGTCACAGACAGGCGCGCGCCTGTATTGTATTATGGTATCATACGGGCAATGGACGGTCTCGCTTCTTCTCACAGGAGCGCAGCGAAGTAGTGAGACAACTCAGCGGCAGCTGAAGCCACTGGCATGGACTGAATTCGGCCTGGAGCCGAAGGAGGAGACATGGAGAGAACCCCCAGCACCGGGAAGACCCTGGAGGAGCTGACCCAGCGGGCCAGACGCATGGCCCTGCGCTACGCTGAGATCAGCCCCTATCGCCTCAACCCCGACCAGGATGTTTGGGAGGGGATCGTCAAGGGCATAGGCAGGCAAGCGCATACCTTCGGCTGGCCCTACTGTCCTTGACAAGAGCGGGATGGCGATCCCGTGGAGGATCGCAAATACATCTGCCCCTGCTACCGTCACAAGGACGACATCGCCGCGACCGGCCACTGCATCTGCCACCTTTTTGTGAGCAGTGACTATCATCGGCCGGAGATCGAGGCCCCTCCTGAGCCATCTGAGGGCACCGCGTGGCCTCACATCGTTGTATACGGCGCTTCCTGGTGCAAGGACACTCTCCGCAGCAGGAGATACCTCAATGACCACGGTGTTCCGTACACGCTAGTGGATGTGGACCAGGATCCGGAGGCAGCCCGCCAGGTGAAGGAGTGGAACCAGGGGTACGTATCCACTCCCACCATCGATATCGATGGGCAGATCGTGAGTGTGCCCTCAGATGAGGAACTGGGGGAGATCCTGGGCATCGAGGGTGGATGAAGCACTCTGGCGAATCGTTGTGTTCTTCCGGCGCGCCGCCCGATTCCCATGAGTGTTTCCCGCGCTCACTTCAGCCAGACACTTGCAGCCTCAGCAACTTCTGGTCTGGGAAGAAGCGTTATCGCCCTGTCCGCGCATGCCGCCCTGCAGACGCCGCACCCGAAACACCTGGTGGGGTCGATATAGACCTTGGATAGTGTGGAGGAGTAGAATTGGGCGCCGAACTGACACTGAGCCATACAGGACTTGCACCCCGTACAAAGGAGATACGATGGCAGGGGCGCCCCTGTATCGCACGAGCACATTATAGCACAACTTAAACACCCTGTCAATAGGGTATGGGCGCGATTCCCTACTGATCCCGCAGGAGTTCCCCATTATGGCACTTCCCCCGAGCATGCCGGGATACGCTGCTCTGCAGCTGTGGTTTGAGAGGTTCAAGCCGGGTCACAGCGTGAGTCGAGCAAGGCGGGGCTCTCCCGAGCATCCAGAGTAGGCCGAGCTGAAGCCGGGGCAGTGTCGAAGGGTAGGATATTGGGATGTTGCGAACCCTGGCTGCAACTAGGCGCGAATCACCGAGACGGAGCCATCGGGTGGTCAATCTCCAGTGCAGAAGAGAGACCGCCGCCGGTCACGAAGAGCAGTGAGGTGTGCTACTGTCGGAATCAGGCCGCTTCCCAGGTGTGCAGGTCATGTCGTAGCTTGACTCCGGCCACTCGAGGAGAGGTGGGGCGTGGTCGAGCGTCTGCACAGAGAAACGCTGGCGCCACGTCAGGCGCTCCATCAGTCCTTCTTGCCACGACTGCGCGCGGCGTCCAAGCCCTTCCTGGCGACTTTGATGGCGATGCCCCCGCCTGGCACCAAGAGGTCTACCGCATCCACCCCTACGTCGAACAGGAACTCCGCGTCTATGACCTTGCCCAGGTACTGCTGGAAGGTCTTGCCACCGGACCTCAATTCGCCCGTCAGCGCGTCGCATTCCATGATGGCTTCCTTCTCCTTGGAGAGCCACCGGTACTGAAAGGCGTACACGGGACGGTAGTAGAGATCCACACGCTCAACCTCGACCTTCTCCTCCACGATGCGATCCGCCTGGACGCTCTTGATCATCCCCGCCAGCATCTCACGCACAATGGCCGACGCCCGGGCCTGGGGCGGCACGACGATGCTCCCCGCGGGCGCGAAACTGTCGAGGTCTTCCTCCGCGATCGTGGCGGCGGGAAACTTCAGATAGTCCGCCAAGTCTGGAGCCGTGTCGCCGGTCATGCCCTCCACGAAGCGTTCCTGGTGTTCCTCCTCTACGCAGTGGTCAATGCCGGTGATGGTGATGGAGCCGCCATCTGCGGTGTACTCTGTGCCTTCGATGGTCACGGACTCCACCTCAGGGCCACTCGTGGCAACTGAGTATGGGGAGGTGCGGTCATAGATGTAGTGCGCGGTGCAGACCACGTGCCAGAAGGGCTGGTAACGGTGTTCTTTGTATGCCAACTCAAACTCGTCGTCCTTCGACTGCTGTAGCAGCCGAGTCATCTTGGTGATGGTGCCGAAGGCATCGCCCTTCTTGCTCCAGGCACGACCCTCAGCCTGCTCCATCGAGATCTGTTCCTCGAGCAGCAGAGCTCGCTCATCTGCGACAGTGATTTGCATATCTCAATACCTCCCCCATCTTAAATGGTCAAGACCCGGCGATTCGACTCACCCTGCGATTCTCGAGAATGATACCATACTCAGTCTGTGTCGTCCAGCGGAGAGCGGAGAGACGTGAGGCCAATGGCTAGCGGCGGTGAGTAGCTGGAATGCTTTCTTATCAGTCTCAAGACATGGTTGCGCCCGAATCCCGAGAGAGGAGTTTGTTCCCGAGCCCGGCACCGTGCTGCTTCTGGGCAGCGGCCTACCAGGGCTGGCGGGGTACGCCACCCTTCGCTGGAGAACGAGGGAGTAGCTCACCTTCCGAAGTCTAAGAATCCATGGGCCGTCCCCTCGCGGGGCGGCCCTTCTGTTTGTGCGCAGGAGGCGACAGCAGGGGCATGCTAGTCTTTCGCCAGCGTCCTGGACCCTTGGACAACAGCACATTTGGCGCTTGGGGTCTTGACAGCGATTCTGTAATGTGCTATACTGTGACCGAGATTGTCCGGCGCGGAGTAATAGATACCAAGGAGGGACGGAGATGAAGAGGCACTGGCTAAGAGGCGTGTTGTTGGGCCTGAGTTTAGCACTGCTGCTGGCCGGCGGGGTGGCCCTGGCCCAGGGACTCACGGTCACGGCAGACCAAGATTGTTTCGAATGCTGGCCGAGGACCGCCGGCTGGCCTCCACCGGCGAGCCACACGGTCGAACTGACCGTGGATGGATATGCTACAGACGAGTGGCTCTGTGCGCGACTGACCATGGAGGGCATGTTCTGGGACGAGGGCTGTTGGGGTCCGCTACTGCCAGGCCCCCCCTGCACCGCGGAGATTTCAGTCGAGTGCCAGACGATGCAGGTTATCACGACTAGCGACTGCTATGCAAACAATGCCGCGGCGTTTGGCGGGGAGGTCGGGCCTGCCGTACCTCATGCGGTGTATGGCGAGTGGGTCTGGAAGACGATCCAGGAAGACGAGGAGGGTGGGATGGTGACTGATGGTCCTGTCTTCGCCAGCTTCAGGTTCGCCGAGGATTGCACACCTGTAGTAGAAGAAGAGTTCGTCCCCGAGCCTGGCACCATCTTGCTCTTGGGCAGCGGCCTAGCTGGCCTTGCAGGATACGCCACCCTTCGCTGGAGAACAAGACAATAGTCGTATGACGCCGACTTGAGACGTAGCAGGGCCATCCCTGAATGGGATGGCCCTTTTCTCTTGCCATGGCGCAGCACCTGGCGAGCCACAGCCTGCGCAGCGCCGTCCCACCCCTACCAAGAGCTGTGCGGTCGGAGGTTATGTCTAGGACCTACCTGGCTCGTGATGGCGTTGGCGAGCGTCTGCGACGGGTTATGTCGAGCTCCCACCTGATGATGACCTCGATGCCCGCACGCGAGTCGGTGGTGTCCATCCCGTTCATGGATGCCCCTTTTCCTTTTCGTGCGGAGCTGAACACTTGCCCGGCCAGCTCAATGTGGCAACAGAGCGACGCCAGCTGTGTGAGTCGCCCCGCCTGGAGTACCTATCCACAGGAGCCGTGTGTAGCGGGCAGGTGCAGCACGTCCGCTAGTGCTCGGGACTCTCTGCCTACTGGCCGAATGCCTCAGTAGCTCCCTAGCGAGTTTGACACCAACGCGGCACCGTGTTAGGATATGCGCCTGCTCGAGCCCAGAAACACAGAACTGAGATAGCGAGGTCTAGATGACTGGAAAACGAAGCTGGATTCTCATCGTGGTGCTGGCCGCAGTCGTTCTGTCGTTGCCTGCATGCTCCGGGGCGGACACGCCCACGCCAACAGCCACACCTTTGCCGTCAACGCCGACACCGATGGTTGTGCCGGCCGAGCCCGCAGCCACACCGACTCCCACGCCTACGCCACCAGCTCCGAGCGGGCCTCCGCCCACGCCGGAACCGCCGAGATCCCCGTGTGCGGGTGTCAGCGGCCAGATCGAGGTCCGGGTCCTCGCGGGACCTGCGGACGCCGTGGGATTGGAGCCGTTGGCGGTGGGTAGTCTTCCTTTCTCCGTAGTCACCAGCGAAGCGCCCTTCGCCATCCAAGGCGGGGGCGACATCTCGTACGCAGACGTCCTGGTCGAGGAATGGGGGACGTACGAGGTCACGCTGGACCTACGGACCACCATCAGCGGGGAGTGTGTTGTTGGAGCAGAAGGCCCTACTCTTCAGCTGGCTCTGGACATGGCAGGACAGCAAATGGTGGAGGTCGAAGCGGAAGGCTTCCAGGGTGAGTATCCATGGTCGGGAGAGCTGTCCTTAGATCTGAGTTTTCCCCTCGTCGATGGCGCGACGGCACAGGGAGAAGGGTGGGTTCTGGTTCTCCATCTGGACAGTGTGTAGGAGCTGGACTGGGCGCGTGCGGGGAGTACCGCAGGCTGGCGATCGAGCGGGGGACGAGAGATCTCTCCCGTCGCTTGTGTTTCTCCATCACACGGTCACCACCGTCGTTACCGGGCAGGGACGTCCAACGATGCTCACCCCACCTCCGCATCTTCTCAGCGACGCCAAGCAGAACGGTGAATATGGCCTGCAATCGTGCTCTGAGGCCACCAGAGCCTGTTTAAGGCCTGGTTTGGCCCGGATGAAGGCCCAGAGATATGGCCCGCCTGGTCAAGACGTCAAGTTTGGTCGGGATGGACGCCCAGTCCGAGCCGTGTGGGCCCCCGCTGTTCCACGAGGCGCAATCTCTCCCGGGTTAGCCCTCCATTCGTCACACTGCCGGTCCAAATGCGCAGGGGCGGTACGGCGCGCTGGCGTTGAGGTTGTCAAACGACGCGTCTGCATGTTCCCCATCGTGTGATCCGGCGCCCGCTGCCACGTCGCCCTGCCCCAGGCCGTCGTCCACAACGTCGATCAGCCTCTCGCCGTTGACCCCTCCAGTTGGCACCGGTTTCAGCCTGGATAGCGGCGCATGGAACGCATGGGTTGCCCTACCAGGCGGAAGGCGCGGCGTTCGGCCTCCCATCGGATGCGGTCCACATCCAGGGTCAGGTACTCTCCCCGCGCGTACAGGAGCTGGCCGTCGGCCCAGACGTACGCCACATCTGAAGGGTGACTGGCGTAGACGACTCCCGCTGCAAGGTCGTGCCGGGGGATCCAGTGGCTGGCTGTCGTGTCCAGGAGAATCAGATCGGCTGGATGCCCCGGGGCCAGTACCCCACTGCCCTCGAACCCCATGGCCGCTGCCGGAGCCTGCGTCGCCAGCCGAAGGAGTTGAGACCTTGGCAGCGCCTCGGGATCTCTCTGGGCCCCCTTCTGCACCAGTCCTGCGATACGCATCACCTCCAGCATGTTCAGGTCGCTATTGGACGCGGGCCCGTCAGTGCCCAGGGCCACGTTGACCTTGTTGCCGAGCATGAGCGCAAGAGGGGGCATCTCCATGGCCAGCTTCTGGTAGGTCTTGGGGGTATGGGCCACCCAAGAGCCTGTCTCTGACAGGAGTTCCACGTCGTCTGGGGTCAACACGTTGCAGTGGGCCACCAGGGTTGGCTCCGGCAGATCCAGGAGTCCCAGCGACGCTGCGTAGGCCACGGGGGTCATGCCGTGCGTGGCCATCGATTGCTCCATCTGCTCGTGGGATTCGCTAAGGTGGAAGTGGGCACCCACACCTACGCGGTGCGCCTCCTCAACGAAGCGCTGCAGAAGCTCCGGAGGGGCCATGTACAAAGAGTGCGGGCCCATGGTCGTCCGGATCCGCCCCTCCGCAGCGCCCTGCCACCGCTCCACGAAGGCCACGGTATCTTCGAAGCTCTTACGCCCCAGTTCATGCTCCGCTCCCATGCCGAAGTGACACCAGGCGAGGAGCGCCTTCATGCCGCTTTCCTCAACCGCACGCGCCGTTTGGTCCATCCAGAAGTAGTGATCTGCAAAGCCAACCGTACCGCTTGCGATCATCTCACAGCAAGCCAGGGCCGCACCCCAGTAGACGTCTTCCTCCTTCAGTGCCGATTCTGCCACCCAGATCTTGTCATTGAGCCATCGCTCGAAGGGGAGATCCTCTGCCCAGCCGCGTTCAAGGGTCATGGCAGCGTGGGTATGGGCGTTGAAGAAGGCGGGGAGCGCAACCAATTCGGAGCCATCAACGACGGAATCCGGGGCGAAGTCTGGAGGCGCCTGGCCTACCGTCAGTATGCTGCCTTCCTCCAGTGTTATCTCGACGCTGTCAAGCAGGCGGTCCTCTCCATCCAGGGTAATGGCGGATACGTCACGAATCAGGGTTCGCATTCTCCCTCCAGTGGTCGCCCGACAGCGCTGGACCTGTGTTATTCCTTGTCAGACGGAGCCTTGAGCCGTGAGCCGCCGCACATGGGGTGATGGAAAGACTAGGAGAGCGGGGGCCTTCGCCTCTTGTAGGCAAAGCAGACGCCCAGGCCCAGCGGCAGGACCAACCAGGGCACGCATAGGTCGGCCTGAAAATGGGCGGTTGCGCTCTTATGGGAGTCCACGACGATGGTCACCGCATTCCCTTCTCCGGTGGCCGCGCCGCTCCAGTTGACGAAGTGCCATCCTGAAGACTCCCGTGCAACCAGGTGTACTTCCGTGCCCGGCTCGTACAGATCCCCCGGGCAGTTGGGCGGAGGGTCAAGCGCGATCGATCCTGCGCCGTCTGGAACCACACCAGTTTCCAGACTGTAGCATCTGGAGGGCACGTACACCACGTGATTAGCTCCGTAGCCCACATTGCTGACGCCATACGCGATGCGCATGTATCCTGCCTCTCCCCAGTCCGGTCCCCAGGAGTTCCTGAGGATCCACACGCCGGCGTCCCCCTGGTCATCGTCCCAGCCCACCAGGACCACAGCATGGTTCACCAGTACGCATCCAGGGCCGTCGAATACGCCCCCCGTGTAGCTCTGGAAGGCGGAATTCACACAGACGGCAGTGGAGATGGGGCCGTGCTCGTAGATCGCCCGTCTTATGTCAACAGCAGGCGCAATGCCCCACTCGTCCCCGACGAAGCGCCATGCCTGAATCTGGTACTCATGGGGGTGGGGAGGCGCGCAAGATTCATCCCGTGCCGCGTACGGGAAACTGGCCTCTCTCACGCCACCGGCCCCATCTTCTCCCGGCGGCACCTTCCAGGCATGATAGTCGTGCGCCCACAATCCGCCGTTGCAGCCCCAGCCCTCCGTGTTGCACGAGACCAGGTACTGCTCGGAGAGATCCTCGTGACTGCCCTCCCGGATAAGCACGTTCAGTTCCAAGGGGCCGACCGCGGCGAAGGCCCAGCAACTCCCGCACTGCCCTTGGTCCTTCACAGCGGTGCATCCGCCCAGATCGCACCAGTTGAACGCCGGAGGAAGGTCCTGTGCTGCTTGTTCATCTCGAGGTGCGGGGGCATCGGCGAGGGTGCTCGGGGTTGGAGACCTCTGTGGGCCGGTGAAAGGGCCCTGCGCTCGTACTTGAACACGAAAGGTACCCGCTGGTTGCAGATCTGGTTCCCAGGGACGGCGATACTCCAGCGTCAGGGTGGAGTCGCCCTCGCGCACGCCTTCGAAGCGCAGAATCTGGGTTCCCGGTGCGCCCAGCAGATCCGACCCTGGTTCAAACTCCACAACGCCTGCCTGGCGCAGGACGGGTTCGTGGCCCGGTTCAGACATCTGCCAGCCGTAGCCGGTGGACGGATTGGCCTGGAGCCTGACCACTAATAGCTGGTCTTCGCCAAGCTCGATCTCCTGGCCATCGTCGGCAGCGGTGACCACGATCTCTTCCGCGGGAGGCTCCTGCGTGGGTGGCGCGGCGAGGACCGTCGTTGCCATCGCCAGTGCTATTCCCACGGCCAGCGCGACCGCGCCACTTGCTACCAATGTACCCACGTTGGTGCGAGGCCTCATCGGCGCCTCTCCAGCGTCACTATGTGTGCAATACGGGTATCTGCGCTCCAGCTTGCAGGCCCGTCTTGACTGCGCTCAGCGTGAAGTCAGAGACTCTGCACCGCTAGAGCCCGTCGAGAGTGGCCGCGTTGCTGTCGCTAGCCGGTCCCCTCCTGAGCGAGCAGTTCGTCAGCCTTGGCCAGCCACTGGGGGATCTCGATCTGCTGCGGGCACTTCTCAAGGCATTCCTCGCACTCGACGCACTGGTCCGCTCGCTCCTTCTCCTCCAGCCAGCCATAGTTCAGCTTGGCCCTGGGCACATCGCCGTACACCACCGCGTCGTTGTAGCACTCAAAGATGCTGGGGATGTTGACGTTGTTGGGACAGGGCAAACAGTACCTGCAATCGGTGCAAGGGATGCGGGACAGCTTGCGGTATCGCTCTCGCACCCTGGCGATGACGCTCAGCTCCCCTTCCGTGAGAGTTCCCGGGCCGGATTCCCCGGCGCTGGCGATGTTCTGCTCCACCTGCTCCATGGTGCTCATACCGCTGAGTGCCAGCGAGACCTCTGGGTGGTTCCACACCCACTGGAGCGCCCAGTCGGCGGGGGTTCGCTTCTTCGGGGCGGAGTCCCAAATCCCCTGGACGCCCGGGGGCAGGTTCTGGGTGAGCAGCCCGCCCCGGATTGGCTCCATTATCACCACAGCCAGTCCCTTGCTGGCAGCGTATTCCAGGCCCTTGGTCCCTGCTTGATGCTCTATGTCCATGAGGTTGTACTGGATCTGGCAGAACAACCACAGGTCGGAGCTGTCCACGATCTCCTGAAAGGCCTCGAAGTTGTCGTGGAAAGAAAAGCCCAGGTGCCGGATCCTCCCGTCGGCGATCGTCTTCTCCGCCCAGGGCAAGGCGCCCAGGTCTCGCATCTTCGGCCAGCTCTTGCCGTTCAGGCCGTGTAGCAGATAGAAGTCGATGTGATCGGTCTGCAGCCGCTCCAGTTGCTCGTCCAGGTAGCGATCGAAATGCTCGGGCTCCTCGACCAGCCAGCAGGGCAGCTTGGTGGCCAACTTGACCCGCTCGCGGTAGCCGTCCTGGAGCACTCGTCCCACGAACGGCTCGCTGGCTCCCTCATGATAGGCGTAGGCGCTGTCCACGTAGTTGACGCCTTGGTCGATGGCGTACCGGATCATGCGCGTTGCTTCCGGCTCATCGATCTTCCCTGGGTCGCCGCCGATCGTCGGCAACCGCATGGCGCCAAAACCCAGCGCCGAAGGTTTCCAGTCCAAGCGGCCAAAAGTGCGATACTTCATGCCACAGCTCCTTTGAATCTTGTTGCTGGCTGTTGCCAGGAATGCGCTTCATTCGGGGAACCGCCGTCCCCCGACTCAGGACTGTCCGTCCAGCCCAGCGCATTGTATCACAGGCGCGGACAAACGGTAAGGGAATGGGTGCAGGCGACAGGCAGCAGGCGGTCGGTTCTTGTACTCATGCTGGTCACTATCGCTCTGCTGTTACGGCCGCTGAGCGGTCCCGGGCAGCCCAAACCCCGCCTCCGACGATCAAGGCCCCGCCCACCACGTGGGCCGGTCCAAGGGGCTCACTTAAGAGCAGGTAGGCGAACAGGGCACCGTAGATTGGCAGGGTGTTCATAAAGATCATTGCCCCGCTGGTGCCCAGCCGCCGCACTCCTGCATTCCAGGCCACGAAGCCGATGACCGTGGGAACGATGGCGATGTACAGAACGAAGGGCACCAGATGCAGTCCGAGGTTCATGGGCAGCGTCCGCGTCTCCCACACGGCGGCCGGCAGCAGGATGGGCAGGCTCAAGAATGCCGAAAAGGCGGTCGTCGAAAGGGGCGAACGGTGGCGCATGACCTGCCGGCCCAGGACCGAGTATACGGCCCACAGGGCCACCGCTACCAGCGAGATCAGGTCGCCCACGTTTGTCCCCATGGTCCGCCAGAACGTGACGGAGCCTCCGGAGATCAGAATCACCACGCCCACCAGACCAGCAATGGCACCGCCGAGCTGACGGCGGGACATCGACTCCTGGATCATGACCGCAGCCATGACACCGGTGATCAGCGGACCAAGCCCGGTGATCAGCGTGGCATTCACGGCCGTGGTGAAGCGCAAGCCCAGGTAGAGCATGGGGCTGAAGAGGGCCACGCCGCCAATGGCCATCCCCACCAGCAGCCAGCGGTCAGGTCCCAAGCGGCGTTCTTCCGCAGGCCGTCTGCGCAGCAGGATGGCAAGAACCAGCGAGGCGATGAAGAACCTTGAGGCGGCCAGGGTGAGCGGGCCGATGTCGTCCCTCAGCCAGCGGCCCAGGATCATGTTGGTGGCCCAGGTGATGGTGGCCAGATTGACCAGTCCAATGCCCGCCAGCGCTGTCAACCGTCGCGGTTGTGGATCTCCCAACGTCAATGTCTCCCCTAGGAGAATTCCAGGGCGTCCCCTCGCCCCAGAATAGATGCACAGACCCAGCCGCTCCCTGAGCCAACAATTGGCTGGGCTGCGAGGAGGGAGTGTGAAAAGGCGCTCTACCGACTAGGCCCAGCGGTGAACAGCTGTACCGTCTCGTCGTTCACCAGCACCCAGATGCTGTAGATGCCCAGGGCGGTACCGATGGGGATATTCAGCAGGTCCAGGACCGAGAGCACCAAGACCAGGTACCTCGCCCAGGACTTGAATCTCAATAGCCCGATGCCTCCGATAATACCGGGCAATGAGAAGGCGACCAGCATACCAGGCACCAAGCAGCCCACGGTGGTGAGGATGCTCAGTGCGGTCTTGTCCCCTCCAGCCAGCGACGCCCCAAACCCTAACAAGATACCGGAGATGATCACCGCCCACATGATCCCCCAGGCCGCAAAGGCGATGTGGAGCGCTCCAACGATGGTGACGTGCTTCTGCATTTCTCTCCCCTCCCCTCAGAGTTCGGCTTGTGTCCAGCGGTTTCCATCACAGTGTACCACGAGCGAGCAAACCTGGCCAGGGTGGTTGATGGGAAGATCGGCGGTGCCGCACGTGGAGAGGGTTGTCTATCGAGGCAAGAATTGACCCGGAACCTAGGCATGCCGAAGCTCGAGGGGCACTGTGCCCTTGGAGGGCCACCGGTTGGCCCGACATTCGCGCCCTATTCCGCAACTTGCGCGGGCGTCTGTGCCATCAGCCTGATCGTATGCGTGTCACCGAGCGGCACACGTCCGGGAGACGAACTTCACACGCGGGAAGCGGTGATCGAGTCCCACGGATGATATGATCATTGTGGCTCTCCCGGAGCCTGTTCGGTGCCCAGGCTACCAGCGTACAGTTCTTGATAGATCCGGTAGTACAACGACACTCGCTCCAGGTACTCACGTGTCTGCCCGAACCCGATCCAGCGCAAGAAATCGTCGCGGTCGGAGACCAGTGGATCATCCTGCCAGGTATCCACGCTGCCGGCACCGCCGTTGTAGGCCGTGATGGCCAACTCCGTGTCCCCTTCGTAGTAGTCCAATAGAAAGCGCAAGAGCCAGGCAGCCATGCGGATGTTGTTCTCGGGAGCGAAGGCATCCCCTGGGGAGATGTCCTCACCCAGCTGCTCTGCTACCCAGACCTGCGTCGAGGGCAGGATCTGCATCAAACCCCGTTCTGCGGCGTAACCGTAAGCGTCCACATCGTACCGGCTCTCCGCTCGCATCAGAGCCCAGATGAGCAGCGGATCCACCTCAAACTCCGCCGCGGCTGACTCCACGGTCGGCAGATAGGGCCTCGGATAGCTCAGCTGCCAAAAGGCCAAAGGGGCCCTCGGGCGACGATCTAGGAATTCCTCAGCAATGGCTTGCGCTTCCATGACGTAGCCCCTTGATAGTAGCGACTGCGCCATGGCCAGGTCCACGTGAGGGGCGCGCCGAAACCGGGCAGCCAACAGGAGTTCCATGTACGCTAGGTCTTCGCGGCCGATGAGCTCCAGCGCTTCCGCTTTGCCCAGTATCTCGCCATCCGCGGGTTCCAACGGCGGAGCCACGGCGAGGCTAATCTCCTCTCCAGAAGCCCGCAGTGCCAACCAGTTCATGCCCAGATCCGCGATCAGTTGCTCGCCTTGTGCCTGGGCATCGTCATCCCCGACCCTCTTGGAAAGGACCGTGAGGCGGTAGGCAGCGTCATCCGCGAGATATGTATCCGCTTCCGCCACGCGCGCATAGAGGGGCAGCGTCTCCGTAAGCCGACCCTGGGCCTCGAGCATCGTGGTCGCTGACCACCAGGCCACCGGGTAGGGCGAAGCGAGATACAGCTCGAGGGCCAGATCGGGGTCTTCCTCCTCCAGCAACTCGGCCTGGGCCAGCCAGCTGTCCGGCGTATCGACCGTCGCGTATAGATCGAGGGCGTCCTCAGTGTGGCCAAGCTTGGCCAATACACCAGCCAGGCCCAATTGAGCGCTTTCCTCGTCGGGCGTCGCATTCAGCCAGGCTGAATAGGCTGCCTCAGCCTCTTGATAGCGCCCGAGGCAGCTCAGCGCCGTTGCTCGCAGTGGCTGTGCAGCATGATCGTCGATTGTTCGCAGAGTCTCCACAGCGTCACTGCAATAGAAGGCTGCGTTCAAGTCGTCAGCCACGACCAGCGCGTCTGGTCCGATGCGACGCATTCCCGAGAAGGCATCCGGCTGCTCCCATAGAAGACGCAGATACTCGTCGTAGGCACCTTCGTCATCGCCCTTCTCTTCCAGATACCGCGCCAGTTCTCTGCGCAACGCCACTGTGTCGTGCAGCGCCAGCGCGGATCTGTACTCAGCTTCTGCGCCTGGTGCCTCGATGCTCGCGTAGTACCGAGCCACCGCCAGGTGGGCCTCATAGGCAGCGGGACTCTGCGGGCGAAAAGCGACAACAGCCTGCAGCGTCTGCAGTGCTTCAATATCTTGCATCGCGGCCTGGGCAGCCCACAGGTGGGTATACTCCTCGACCTCGGGGAGAACCTCCGCCAGTCGCTCGTAGAGCAGGGCCGCCCGCTCAGGAGACGCGCTCTGGGCCTCTCGATAGAGAGCGTCAGGTGCAAGCAGATAGTGCCTGAAGTTCCACATCGAGATGAGGGCAGCCGCCAACAATAGGAGCGCGGCGACCAAGCCCAGCACCTTCAACGCTCGTTGTGGATGTTCTGACTTGGCTTGCTGTGGTACCATCACTGCCTCCTACTGTGCATCAATGGAGAAGGCGTACAATCGCCGGTCGGTAGAGCCTACGAAAAGGGTGCCGTCCGCCACCACGGGGCCTGCCGCGATGGCATCTCCGGCATGATAGCTCCAGACCGACCTGCCTGTCACACGATCCACGCCGTACACAGAACCATCGTCCGAGCCCACGAAGACCAGATTCCCCCAAACCACGGGCGAGGACCGAACGATACCGTGGGTTTCGAATCGCCACATGAGCTGGCCGTCTCCAGCTCGCAGGGCATACACGAGTCCGTCGTTTGCACCGAAGTACACCACGCCATCGCTGACCACGGGAGATGATTCGATGGCATGTTCTGCCTGGAACGTCCATTTCAGCCGGCCGGTGGCAGCGTCCAATGCATACATCTGTCGATCCACAGAGCCCACAAACACGGTTCCACCTACGACGGCGGGAGTGGACACAATGTCCCCGTTCATTCGATACCGCCATCTCAGGGCGCCGCTGGTCATGTCCAGAGCGTACAGGCAATTGTCCATCGACCCCACGAGGGCCAAGTCGTCCACAAGGACTGCGCCAGCCTGAATGCCGTCTCCGGCCTCGTACCGCCACACCAAGTCGCCGTCCTGGACGGATAGGGCGTAGAAGAAGCCATCGTGGGAGCCAGCGTAGACGATGTCGCCACCAATCACGGGAGAAGCAGTCACCCATCCGCCGGTCTCGTACCGCCAGCGCACTGCACCTTGTGTCGCCTCCAGAGCGTATACGGTCCCGTCCCACGAGCCAAAGTAGATCAAGTCGCCCAGCACGGTGGGCGAGGAGGTGACGTTGTCCGCCGTTTCGAAGGTCCAGAGTGCTTCTCCGGTGAGCGCATTCACGGCGTGCAGGTTGTTGTCGTCGGCCCCAACGTATACCACTTCGCCGCTCACCGTCGGCGTCCCTCTGACGTAGTCGCCCGCAGCGTAGTCCCATATGTAGCTGATGGAGACTTCCTTAGTGGGAGAGCTCGCAGGCTGACAGCCGAGCAACAAGATTGCGAGCAGGAAGATGACGATCCATATCTTCATCGAATCACAACTCCTCTTTCCCCTGATGCCGTGCGCCGCTCGCTGACCGGAGAGCGCACTATCAGTTATCCGAACAGACGTGGACACGAGAGGCCATCTCAAGCCCTAGCTTCTTCCTTTGCGAAACGAAGGATCACTTCGAGGCTGCTCTGCACGTCCTGCTCAGTCGTGGCCCAAGAGGATACGGAGATCCTCATGGCCACGTGCCCTTGCCATTCTGTCCCGCCCAGCCAGCACGTGCCCTCTTCTTGAACTCGCCGGATGACGCGGTGTGTGAGGGCCGGACTACCGAAGGATACCAGGACCTGATTGAGCACGACATCGTTCAGGATCTCGTATCCGGCGTCCTGCAAACCTTCCGCGAACTGAGACGCGTACCTGCAAGTACGCTCAACCAGTTCAGCGAGACCCGACCGTCCGAGAGAGCGCAGAGCTGCCCAGATCTCAACCCCTCGTGCCCGCCGGGACATCTCAGGCACATAGTGCGACGGCTCACGGCCCTCGCCCTCGATGAGGTAGGCCGCAGTGGCCGTCATTGCCGCTCGCAGGTGCTCGGGCTCGCGCACGAAGACGAGGCCGCTGTCCTGAGGTACGTTGAGCCATTTGTGTCCGTCTGTGGCCCACGAGTCGGCGTCTTGGACACCTTCTGCCAGATAAGCATACCTGTGAGAGGCAAGCGCCCACAGCCCGAAGGCACCATCCACGTGGACCCACGCTCCCGACGCCCTGCCGGTGCGACAGATTTCTCCAGCCGGATCGAAGGCACCCGTGTTCACGTTCCCTGCCTGGATGCACACGATGGTCGGGCCCGAGATCTCTGGAAGCGCGTCCGCCCTCATCCGACCTTGGCCGTCCACGGGGACCCGGACAACGCGGTCCCGGCCCAGCCCCAGCATGCTCAGCGCTTTCAGCAGGCTGACGTGGACTTCCTCGCCCACCAACACCGTCATCATTGGTGCGCCGAACAGGCCTCTGGCTTCGACGTCCCAACCCTCTTGAGCCAACAACGCGTGGCGAGCTGCAGCCAAGCCTGAGAAGTTGGCCATGGTCGCTCCCGTGACGAAGCCCGCGCCAGCGTTTGCAGGTAGCCCAAACAGCGAGATCAGCCACCTGATACAGACATCCTCCAGGGACGCCGCTACAGGCGAGAGAACCCTGGCCGCGTTCTGGTCCCACACACCGGCGAGCATGTTGGCCGCCGTGGCCGCAGGCAGCGACCCACCAACCACAAAGCCGAAGTATCGCCCCCCTGTGGTGGCGACCGTTGCGGGCGATCCGATCTCATCGAGTTCGGCCAGGACCTTGCTGGGCTCAATGGGGTCATCTTGAAGCGGTACGTCCAGACGACTGAGCCGCTCAACCGCCTCCGGTGAAGGAGCTACCCTTCTTTCCGCTACCCCCTCCACATATCGATTGGCTCGGTCTGCTACGTCAGAGAGCAGCCTCCTCATGCCTGGTCCCTCCACAATCTCAATCTCGACTGTGCTAACACCCAGCCTGGGCCACGCCGCCAACAGCGAAGACGATTGCCGTGGACGGAACAATGACGGCTCGTCCTCTCTACTACACGCTGGCGTGGTGTCATCCGTATGCGTTATGCAGGTACACGGGGCTCGTCCAGGCCATGTGCCCATCTTCCTGCGTCATGCGGAGGTATATCGCATTGTCCCCCGCGCGCAATTGGGTCAATGGCAGAGTGAATGAGAATTCGCGCGAGTGTTGCCGGTCGGGAAGTCTGTAGACCTCGATCTTTCTTTCCAGGCCGCCACATTCCCACACCTTTGGGTCGAGGCCCACGGAGTCAATCTCACACTCGACGCGGCGTTCGGGTGTCAAAATCTCAAGCGAGCCCGCAGTTGAGTTCTCCATGGTGAGGATTACGCCGCTCACTCCACCGGTGGTGTTCGACTTCCACTTGAGTCCAGTCCGTCCCACCTTCTTGAGTGGTTGGTTGGCGTTCCAGAAGTTGATGGGAGTAGCGTCCAAGATGGCATTCTCCCGCACCCACAGCCCCCCTTCCCACGAGACCATGCGGTCTCGCCCGCGCACAGCCGCGCCACTCCAGACAATCTTCACACGGCTTCCGAGATCGTCTCTATCGTAAGGGCGAAGCGTTTTCATCACTTCCGCGTTATTGCGTACCTGCACGGCTTCGATAGGAGCGGTGCCGACCATCCACGCACGTAGGCGTGGTGTGCCCGTGTCGCTCCCTCGGAGATCAACGACATCGCCCATGATGGCGCTGCGACCGTCATCAATCACCACTTCGACGTCTATCAGACAGCGGTGACCGGTGGTGCCATAGATGTGGCGGGACATCAGGGCCTCGAAAACACTATCTCGATCGAGTCGACTGGCCAGCACACAAGTGAGTCCCCCCATTGAGCCGAATTCACCCGCGCCTGGATACGACGCACCGGGATGGCCCTTGTGCCCGTCCGAGTTGGCGCAGATGCCTACACGGTACCCCCTCCTCAACGCGTCCTCCACCAGCCACTCAAAGGTTCCCCATGCCGAGTGGATTTCGACCGCCAGCTCGATGTCGGGGTCGTGCATGCTGATGTCGGCGTAACGTCCACCTACGTGGGCAAGGGCAAATGATCTGGGATCTCGCTGTTCTTTCAGTCTCGCGAACAACTCGCTCGCTGTCGGCGCATTCTCGTGAGCGGAGTGGTTGCCGGGG
This sequence comes from Chloroflexota bacterium, assembly GCA_030603665.1. GTDB lineage: Bacteria > Chloroflexota > Anaerolineae > UBA7937 > B3-Chlor > JAUVXJ01. Next base: position 149,311 of record JAUVXJ010000001.1, read on the forward strand.
ACCAAATCGGCGGAACTCCGCCAAATCTGCCCACCCTCGGAGGTGTAGTAAACGTTCCGGTCGCCTCCCAGAGGCGTGTTTCCACTCCACTCGTAGCCGGGAAACGTAACGAAGGCTCCTGGTTCGTAGAAGGCTCTCGTCGTACTGTTCACCTTCCTCCAGAACTCGTCAGTCACCTGGAAGTCGTTGCCCTGATGTGCCGCGATATCCAGCAATCCATAATTGCGGGCAAAAATGAAGTACTCCTCGATGGAGCCGGTGCCAATCGTTTCTTCCGTCTGCCCGTGGAAATCCGCCCAGTAGGAGCGCAGCGTTACTTCGTTGGTCAGCACCTGGATGGGGTTGCTCCGCGCCGAAAGGTTCGTCTTTTCATCCGCCGCTGTGACAGTCCGGACTCCTGGCGTCGAGAACCCTGAGTGCGTCATCTCTTGCGGCCTGTCTGTGGGATTGCCCCACACGTCCTCCAGCTTAAGATGGTACGTGAACTCCTCATTGACCAGGGCGAGCGATGGCGCGACGCAGACAGCGCGCGCTGGTTTGCCTGGCACGATCTGCAGGATGGGAGAGTCCGGCAACTCCTTGAACTGATACGTGGCGATGGGATCCACGAACGTCTTGAACTCGAACGTCTCTTCGCAGAAGGTCTGCGTCTGCCAGCCAGGCGAGCCGCCGGCTGTATCGCCAAACACCACGACGATGTCTTCCCCTGTGTTCAGGAAACCGTTCCGGACTCTCAAGTAGAGCGCGCGGCCCCAGGGGCGCAAGTGACCTTTGGGGTCCCAACGAGGCTCGATGCGACAGTCGCCAGTGGTGTGGACCGTACAGTAGTTGGGCGCGGCAGCTTCATCGAACTGGGGCGTGCCAAAATCGCTCACGCTGCGAAAAGCGATCTTGATGAATCCCGAGTCATCCACGGGATGCCCGGCTGTGTAGGTGAAGGTGATGGTTGTGAATGAACCTGCCACCACAGGTTGATCAGGTTGAACGGTTGCTTCGCCCAGGGCGATGTGGTCAGTCGTATGCATAGTCCTCTGGTGCAATAGTGATACTCTCGCTGTCAAGGTTCGCTAACGGCTACGTGCATCTCTCTGGTTGTATGCCCCACAGTGGTTGAGGCCAGTGTCGTGCTACTCTCGATCTCGGGCGGGGTTGGGGCGCGGTGGCGGCGGATGGACCGGGGAGGCCCGCAATGATCGCGCCGGCCGCTTGGTTGCACAAGAGGCGGGTTGCCCAGTGACGCTTGTAGACATCGTTGACCGACGTGTTCGGCAAGAGGCGACAATGTGGCCTTGTCTCGTGCCCATGGGGCGGGAATCGATCACTTGTCCCCACCAACAGTCCTGAACACTCCCCACGATATCGTCGTTGCCAGACCGGATATCAGCCCCATCGCATAGAACGCTCCGAGATCTATGAGCGTCACATCAGGAAAGAAGGTCTCAATCAGGTACTGCGCAAACCACAGGGCCACGATCGCAGGGAGCACCAATGCGATCAGCGTCGATGTGTCGCGAACATTCTTCATGATTAGACCTCCTTTGTTGTCGCATCCACTCAACTGATCTCGACGGATGCTCGGCCGCCGGAGCAGCAGGCTCGATGAGGCTTATGTCAACGACCTGGCGTGCTCTCGCGTTCCCTCCACCCTGCCTGCAATGTAGTCACGTCGGCGGTGCGGGTTGTCGGAGAGGGGATAGCCAAGCCCGGCGGAAGATCAGGATTGAGCGGCGACGCAGGGGCATTATGCCACACGCGGCCGAACACGGCAATCCCGGTGGGAAAGGGAGTGGGCGAATCCTCTCTGGGCAGATTCTGCACCATCTTCCTCAGTGCCTGTAACGGCGAGGACCCGATGGCGGAGGTGGAGCCAGTGCCTGAGACTGAGACGATCCCACTGCCGGACAGTGGCTTGAGCAGCCTGGGCGGGTACGCCACTCTTACACCCGGCTCAAGGCAGGGCTTCCCTGGAGAACGAGAGAGTAAGGGAAAAGACTGAGCGCGAATAGGTTGTCCCTACAGGGGCTGCGACCAAGGTTGCGGCCCCTTGTTCTTGCCTTGGTCTCAATCAGGGATTTCCCTGGCGACCCCCCACCGTGGCCGGCGCTCTGTCTTCTTGACACAGCCAGGGCTCCGATGTTGCTTTTGCGCACTTCCGCGCTCCATACTTGGACCCTGTGCTGACTTGGGGTAAGCTACTGGATGACAAGGACATCGACTCTGACCGAGATGACGAAGCCGTCCGTGGAGCTACCCTGGGGCAAGTGGGAGACCCTGCTGCTAGCGCTTCCACAGTCCTGGCAGCTGAGGCTGCACCCAGCCATCAGCGCCGGGCGTTGATCTCTCGAAGAAGGAGAAACACCATCTCGCAACGGACCCACGGCGAGTTCACACGGTCGGCAGTAAGTCACTACGATCTGGTAATGGACCTGTTCCTGCTGGGACGCTATCAGGCCTTCATCGAGCAGGCCATCAGTCGGATGGATCTCCGGCAAGGCGAAACGATCCTTGACTTGGGATCGGGCACCGCGCGCAACATTGACGTCATGCTGGGAGGTCTCGGTCCCACAGGGCGGGTTGTCGGGGTGGATAGCAGTCAGGATATGGTGCAGCAGGCCCAGCAGAGGTGCCATGCCTACCCCCAGGTAGCCTTTCTGACACAGCGGATTGAAGAGCCGCTTCCTTTCCACGCGGAGTTCGACAAGACGTGCATCTCCTTCACCCTGCATAGCCTTGAGGACGAGGACAAGGAGAGGGTGTTGGCCAACGTCCGTCGGGCCCTGAAGCCAAGCGGCATGGTCTGGATCCTAGACTTCAATGAGTTCGATCTGGACAGGCAATGGTTCCCCTTTCGCTGGGCCTTCCGGCGCATCGAATGCGAACTGGGTATCGAATTCCTGTCTTTGGACCTGAGGCGGATGCTGGGCGACCACGGATTCGGCAGATTCGTGACCTACCCGTTTCTGCGGAACCACGTGCGGCTACTGGGAGCTGAGAAGCTGAACGGAGGAAGTGACAAATGAGCAGCGAGCGAATCAAGGAACTGGAGCAGAAGATCGCTGAGCTGGAGAGTCGATGGCCTGCCCATTCAGCCCCGCCGACTATGGTCGAGCAATTGGATGAACTGGAAGCGGAACTGAAGGAGGAACTGAGCAAAGCCGACGTGGAACAGGAGGACGCCAGGGCGGGTTCCCATCGAAAGGGAGTACCGGCAAGCCGTCCTTCGGTGGGGATGCCACGCTAGCCGCCTGCACAACGAGGCACGGCAGGGAATGGTGTCTTGGCTACGGTGATGGTGCCGTCGGCGAGTTCGCTCACCGACCATGGGCAACGCTGGATAGTCAGGCGTCGGTGCCGGCCGACCCCGCTCAGAATGTTTGGCATCGTGGTCTACTGGATTGTCACCTGGACCGTGAAGGTCACCAGAGGCTCCACAACCGTTTCGCAGGGACGGTGGTAAACCAGCTTCAAGTCCATCTGCCCCGCTTCCACGGCCTCGAAGCGCAGCGTCTGCGTTCCGGGAGCCTTAAGCAGATCCGAGTCAGCTTCGAACTCCGGCTCGCCACCCAGCCCGTGTTCCGTGATTCGGTTGACACAGCTGCAAACTGCGTCTATAATGGTGAACAATGCTCGCGAAGCGCATCGACACCGGCTTCGTGACCGATCGATCGACGTCTTCATAGTGCTCCATGAGTGGAGAGAGGAGGAGGCTTGCGATGAAGATCAACATGTTGTGCGAAGCGAGAGCGTGGCGCCTGCTGTGGCTGGTAGCCCTGCTGACGGGTCTGCTCATCTTGCCTGCGGTGGCCGCCGCTCAGAATGATGACGTCCTAGATTGTGGTGACGCGCCCAGCAGCTACAACAGCTTTCCCGACGCCACAAGTCCCACGGGCAGTGTCCTGATGACGGCCTATCCCAAGGGGGGTCCCCTGGGGGTGAGGGCCAACTTCCCGGTGGTGGTGTTTCCCACGGCTCCCGCGTCCCCCGACGGTTTTGGGATGTGTCACTTGGGCGGACCGTCATTCATGGGCCCGGTGCCAATGCCCAGCAAGAGCTTCGAAAACGACGCTGACAATGGGTTCGATGCAGACGGTCCCAACAACATCAACCCGCCTACAGACACCCCTGACCGCGATGGTCACGATGATGGCGTGACCTTCCCCGCACAACTCCCAAGTTGCAGCTCAGTCGAGATCTTCGTCGAGGGGTACATCTACTTCGCTGCAGCCCCCCCCGAGTACTACATAGATGCCTGGTTTGACTGGGACCGGGACGGCGACTGGAACGATGGCATGGTCTGTGGCTGTGCAGATAACGAATGGGCTATCCAGGACTATCCAGTTACTCCCAACGCGGCGACTGGATACTTCTCAGCCTCGATTCCCGTGGTGCCTTGCAACCCAGTGAGCGACGGCGCTCCGGTGTGGGTGCGCGTGACCTTGTCGGATATGGAACTCACCCAGCAGGCCGGTGACGAGTGGGCCGCGGGCGGTGTGCCCTTCTGGGAGGCCTGTCCGCTCAATGGAGAGACCGAGGACTACTATCTTCGACCGGAGGCACCGCCGCCTCCGGAAGAGGAATTCGTGCCTGAGCCCGGCACTGCCCTGCTGCTCGCCGGTGGCTTGGCCGGGCTTTGTGGCTACGCGAGGTTGCGCTCGCGAAGAATGGAATGAGCCTCCTCTGCTATGCGGAGCAATGAGGGCCATCCCCCGCGGGGTGGCCCTCGTCTTGTCCTTCGCCGTTCGGCCATGCGTGAACCAAACCGGGTGGACCCATGCGCCCGCGACGACGGTGTGCGCGCCGTCGGGTCCTGCGCTCATCCTTGCGTCTCTTCAAGACAGGTGGTATGCTTGCCTCCCACTCCCTACGCCGGGTTTCAGAGCGTGCGGTGCGGTCCCGCGCCGCACCTCTACAGTCAACCGCGCTGTGTGTCGAAATGAGGAGGTGGCCGATGCGGAGGTGTGGATTTCGTCTTATCGCACTGCTCTTGGTGGCGCTGTTGCTGGCCTCGTGCGCCGCGCCGGGGCAGGGTCCTCGGACCTGGCTGGATCGCCCACTCGATGGGTCCAAGCACCCCTTGGGACCCATCATCATCCTGGCCCATGCATCCGACGCCGATGGCGTGGCCAGTTTTGAGTTCTTCATCGACCAGGATCCACTGGTAGATGTCTCTGCCGCTGGCGGCCGTCTGGGCGAGGCCGCGGTGGAGTGGACGCCAACGGAGCCAGGCACCTACACCGTCCGCGCCAGGGCCACGGACAGCGCAGGGAACGTTGGATCGGAGGCCACCTCGGTTGTCACCGTTGGAGACATGCCCGAGGCTTCTCCGACGTTGCCTCCTGAGCTCTCTGAAGACGGCGAGCTAGTGTTCTTCGTCGAGCCAGATATGATTCCGCCGGGGGCGTGCGCGGTCCTTCACTGGGAGGTGCACCCTCCCGCCGAGGCCCTCCTTGACGGTGAGGGCGTGCCACCCATGGGGGAGCGTGAAGTATGCCCTGAGGAGACCACGACCTACGAGCTCCTCGTTCCCGAGAGGGACCTGGCACGTACCGCTACGCTCCACGTCGAGGCACCACCAGAGGAGATGGCTATCATCTTCGTGGTCGATCCGGATGGCATTCCCCAGGGGCAGTGCGCCGTGCTTCGCTGGGAGGTTGCAGCGCCGGAGGATTGGAGGACGCTCCTGGACGGGGGTGAGGTTCCTCATTTCGGGGAACGGGAGGTCTGCCCTCCCTCCACCACGAGCTACGAGTTGCTGGTAGAGACAGCTGATGGTCCTCAGGTCAGAACTGTGACCCTGCATGTGGAGGCTGCGGAGGAGCCCACGATACCTCCTGAGCCTACTGCTCAACCCCCGGCTGAGCCTACCGCGACGCTCCCGACGGTGCCCACGCCCACATCGCCGCCGGGCTGTCCAGGGGCACCGGTGATCTCCTCCTTCACCGCCAGCCCCAGCACCGTCACCGCCGGCCAATCCAGCACCCTCAGTTGGGGGGCGGTGACCAACGGCAACACTAGCCAGTTGGTGGGCTCGGTGGTCATCAACCCTGGCCTGGGCGAGGTAGGGTCGCCTGGCTCGCGCGTTGTCCAGCCTGCGACCACAACAACGTACACCATGGTCGCCACCGGCTGCGGGGGCACGACCACGCAACAAGTGATCGTCGTCGTGAGCCCCGCCGTCTGTAACGCAGACCTGGCAATCACCGACTTGCGTCCCCAAACGCCATCCGGACCGATTCTGGGCGACATCACCAACCACGGCCCGAGCACCATCACAAACGAAACCCTTTACGTCTACTGCAACTATGACGAGACCGACCCGATTGAGGGTACCAGCCGCAGCGATGCTAAGGGCACGTACATCCCTGTCGCCAGCCTTAGCCCGGGTCAGACGGCCCAATTCAACACCTCTATCTCGCTCATTCCGGGGTATCAGTACGATTTCAGCTGCAAGTTGGACTGGGATGTGATGGACTGTGTCGATCCTGCGCATGGAAACAATTACTACTCCGAGTCGTTCCCGTAGTGGAATCCGATGGCACGCCTGGCAAACGCTACTCTTGCCACAAGTCATTCCTGACTCCCGTGAGAGAGGATGGCCATGAACAAGAGAAGAGGATGCATCAAGTGGGCGACAGTCACGGTGGTGACGCTGGTTGTGTTGACACTGGTTGTGCTGTGCCCGCTGACGTTCCTGTACTCGCGCCAGTTGGACCAGGCTCGCGCTGCGTTTGAGGCACCAACGGTCTATATAACCCAGCCGGCCTCTGACCTGTCGCTCCCCACCGACAGCGGACTGTTGGTGGCTGCCACAGCCGTGGGCCGCACTCCCATCACGCGCGTCGAATTGTGGGCGGCCGGTGAACTGGTGGAAACGCAGGAGAGCTACGTCCCCGAGGGCACTTCGGCCTTCGATGCCAGCTTTCAGTTGATCGTGCCCGAAGGTGCCAACCTGCTCTACGTACGGGCCGTCAATTCGGCGGGCATCATCGGCCAGAGCATGCCGTTGGTCATTGTTGGCGAGGCCCTATCCCCCCCTGGTGAGGCGCTCGTCGAGGTCACTCTGGAAGACGGGCAGACACTGGAAGATGTCGCCGATTCACACCAGCTCGACCCCGGAGCTCTGCAGGAGTTGAATCCCGACCTAGGCGCCGAGGAGCTTCCACCAGGTACTTCCGTGACTGTCCCGGCGTGGCCTGAAGGAGAAGAGGGCCAAGAAGCGATACCACCATCTATTGGCCCCTCAGTGCCTCCCCCGGCGCCGGGTGGCGGTTCGGTGCCAGTTCCACCGGTTCCCCCCCTCAATCCAATCCAGCCGCTGCCTCCCCCGATTGGACCCGCGCCTCTGGTAGTCGTGCTCCCTCCTTTTCAGCCACCGGCTGCACCGACCAACCTGCAAGGCCAGGTCGAAAACTGCGTGGTGCGCTTGCGCTGGAACGACAACGCCACGAACGAAATCCGTTACGACGTCTGGATGGCACCAATGGGCGGGTCTCCGCGGCTCATCGCCTCTCTCCAGCCGGCCGGGGACGGTCCAGCCTGGGTGGAGTTTCCAGCGCCCCAGGTGGGTGGCTTGAGTTTCTGGGTGGAGGCGGTTAGCCTGGCTGGCAAGCAGCCCAGCAACATCGTGTGGGTGGAGGTCGATCCATCTTGCCCGACCGCTGCGCCTAACCGCCTGCAGATTGAAGTGGTGGACATGAGCATGGGGAGAGCTTACGACAGAGCCTATTGCTACGTCTCATTTGAGGGCACGCCCGAAGTACGGATGCCGGGGGACGATTCGAAGTTCGTCCAGGTCAGTGGCGGGAAAGCCAACATCGCTGCCTGGTCGGCCGCAGACCGCAAGTTCACTCTCCCGATTCCGGGGGATGACTCCTTGGAGATCACCGGCGAGTGCTGGGGATGGGCCGGGCAAAGGCTGAGCGACCTCGGTAGCTTCAGCGGCGCCTACGCTCGCGAGACCTGGGATGGGACCCGGCGGTCGTTGATGGGAGAGGCTTACGAGATCGGCGTGACTATACAGGTAGTCGGAGGCACTGGGAGCAGAGTCACCTATCGGTACCGGGACTCCACAATGCCAGCGCCCTACAACCTGAGAGAGCAAATGTTGGGCGCAGAGCCCAACAGGGACCTTTATCCAGAGTCTTGGGAGCTATGGTTCTTGAACCGGCGGCTTCGTTGGGACTGGGCGGGATCCCAGCAACTGACCGGGTTCACGATCTTCCTGAACGGGAAGGAGTACAAATCAGTTCACGGTGCCAACGTGCGGGGTACCACAGTGACACTCCCTGCCCTCTACGACCGGCGCATACGGTGGCAGGTCGCCGCCGATGCTGGAGAGGCGCAGTCGCCCTTGAGTCAGGAGCTGGCCTACGATCTGCCGAAGTCCGGGGCGTATGTTCAGGTCAAGTTCGATAAGATCTACTGGACGTATACTCATGATGGTTGGCTGTCCGGCGATTGTGCTACCTGCGAGGCTTATGGGTACCTGAGGCTCGAGATGGCGGGGCAGATGGCGTCTAAAAGTTGCGCCCATCAGGATCACAATAATGACGTCAAATGCGGCAACACGTATGAGTTTTCGAATCTGTGCTCCTCGGATTGGATCGAGAACGAAGATGTGCCCAATGTGCTCATCCTTCCCCTCGACAAAGAGAGCAAGAACTTCACTATCAACCTGTGGGTCGGCGTTCGGGACTGGGACGGTGGCTGGGGCCCAGGACACACCATCGCCGACTATCCCCTTGATCATACCTTCTCCTCGCTTCAGCACGCTCAGTCGGTGCTGGGATGCGGAAAGCAGTTTCATGAGTGGGATTCGTCGGAAGCTGGCAGTTCGTCGATGTACTACACACTTACCGTCTATCCCAATACGTGCGGGCAAGAGCCCACATACATGGGAAAGGACTGGGGGGTGCACCACTAGCGCCGCCGTTTAGGATGGCCTGGTACCAGTCTCGACCTGTGACGAGTCTCTTCGCGAGGGCTCGAATCCCTGTCGGCCCTTGGGCAGCAACGTGACCCAGGGGTTATTTCCCCAATGCCTGTCGTGAATACCGGAGGATGGACTTGAGGAAGAGAAGAGGATGCATCAAGTGGGCGATAGTCGCAGTGGTGTCGCTGGTCGTGTTGGCCCTGGTTGTTCTGTGCCCGCTCGCGTTCCTGTACACACGACAGTTGGACCAGGCTCGCGCTGAGTACGAGGCACCAACGGTCTACATAACCGAGCCGGCCTCTGGCCTGTCGATCCCCACCGGCAGCGGACTGTTGGTGGCTGCCACAGCCGTGGGCCGCACTCCTATCACGCGCGTCGAATTGTGGGCGGCCGGTGAACTCGTGGAAACGCAGGAGAGCGATGTCCCCGAGGGCACGTACTCCTTCGCTGCCAGCTTCGCGTTGGTCGTGTCTGAGGGACCCAACCTGCTCTATGTGCGGGCCATCAACGCGGCGGGCGTCACTGGCCAGAGCGCGCCGCTGACCGTCTTCGGCGAGCCCCTGCAGCCCGGTGATATTGTGACCGAGGTCATTGTGGAGGAGGGACAGTCGCTGGAAGACATCGCCGAGTCCTACGAGGTCGGCCCTGAGACCTTGCAGCAGTTGAACCCCGACCTGGGAGGCCAGCAGCCTTCACCTGGTAGTTCCGTCACAGTCCCAGCGCCCGAAAGAGAAGAAGATGATGAGTACGTGGCACCTCCCACCATCGGCCCGCCAGTGCCGCCCCCGCCGCCTGGCAGCGGTACCGTGCCGATGCCGGCTTCCCCTCCCCTTCAGCCCATCCAGCCGTCGCCCAACATGCCAGGCACCGTCCCGCTGCCGATTATAGTTGGATCTCTGCTCCCTCAACTGGCAATCCCTGTCTTTGCGGCGCCAGCCGCGCCCACGGACCTGCAAGGCTATGTGGAAGACTGCACGGTGTATCTGCGCTGGAACGACAACGCAGGGGACGAGCTGCGCTATGAAGTCTGGATGGCCCCGGTGGGAGGGTCTTCCCAGCTCATTGCCTCGCTCCAGCCGGCGGGCGGCGGTCCGGCATGGGTGAAGTTCCCCGCTCTCCGGACCGGTGGCTTGAGCTTCTGGGTGGAGGCTGTCAACATCGTCGGCAAGCAGCCCAGCAACATCGTGTGGGTGGAGGTGGATCCCAGCTGCCCCACCGCTGCGCCTGATCGCTTGCAGCTTGAAGTGGTGGACATGACTACGGGCGGTGCCTACGACAAAGCCTACTGCTATGTCTCCTTCGAGAATACCCCCGAGGTGCGGATGCCAGGGGACGATTCAGCCTTCGTCCAGGTCAGTGGCGGGCAGGCCAACATCGCGACCTGGGAAGCCTCAAACCGGCGGTTCGCTCTCCCGATTCCGGGGGATGACTCCTTGGAGATGACCGGCGAGTGCTGGGGATGGGCCGGGCAAAGGCTGAGCGACCTCGGTACCTTCAGCGGCGCTTACGCTCGCGAGACCTGGGATGGGACCCGGCGGTCCTTGACGGGAGAGACGTACGACATCGGCGTGACCCTACAGGCAATCGGAGGCACTGGGACCAGAGTCACCTATTCGTACCGGGACTCTACAATACCAGTGCCACATTACTTGAGAGACCAGATGGTGGGCACAGCGCCCAACAAGCACCTTTACCCAAAGTCTTGGGAGCAGTGGTTCTTGAACCGGCGGCTCAGTTGGTCTTGGACAGGGGACCCCCAGAAACTAACCGGGTTCACGGTCTTCCTGAACGGCGCCAAGTACAAATCTGTATCTGGTGCCAACGTGCGAGAGACCAGTGTGACCCTCCCTGCCCTCTATGATCGGCGAATTCGGTGGCAGGTCGCTGCCGATGCCGGAGAGGCGCAGTCGCCTTTGAGCCAGGAGCTGGCCTACGATCTGCCGAAGTCCCGGGCGTATGTCCAGGTCAAGTTTGATACGATCCGCTGGCTCTATACATGTGATGGCTGGCTCTGCGGCGATTGTTCTACCTGCGAGGCGTATGGCTGGCTGAGCCTCCGCATGGCTGGGCACGAGTCGTTCAAACTGTGCGCCTACCTGAGGAAAACCAATTCCGTCAAATGCGGAAACACATACGCGTTTTCGAATCTGTGCTCCACGGATTGGATCTTGAACGAAGATGTGCCCGATGTGCTCATCCTTCCCTTCGACAAAGAGAGCAATAACCTCACCGTCGATCTGTGGGTCCACATCCGCGACAACGACTACCCCTACTCGGGCAGCGACACCATAGCCGATTACAGGCTCAGTCATTCATTCTCTTCGCTTCAACACGCTCAGTCCGTGCTGGGATGCGGAAAGCAGTTCCAGGAACGAGACTCATCAGAGGACGGCTCTTCGGGGATGAGCTACACACTGACCGTCTATCCCAATTCGTGCGGGCAAGAGCCAACATACATCGGAGCGGACTGGGGGGTGCACCACTAGCGCCACCCCTTGAAATCGATTCGCGCCCATGTCGGCCACTCGTTAAGAACCCTCGTGCCGCAGTGAACGTGGTTTCGGCGTGCACCGGACGCCTGTGGACGTACGCCACCTAGATGCGCAACTCCACCACATCGCCTTCAGCCAGCACGTGATCGCGCCCCACCATCTGGCCGTCAAAGGAGCCACTGCCCCAGACCCTGGCCGCCTTCAGATTCTCCAGGAAATCCTTGTGCACCTTTCCCGCAAGGTCGTCCACGGTGCTCCCCTTGGGCAAGACGAACGGCATGTCGAGATCGGGCTTCTTCCCAGGCGGCCTGGCGTAGACCCGGATGATCTCTAGCTGATCGAAGACCGTTTGCTTCAGCCGTTCCAGGTTCCTACCCGTCCTGACAGATACCGCCGCCAGCGGCCATTCATCCTCGAGCAATTCCAGGAAGAGATCGAGTAACTCATCTGATGCTTGGTCATCGTTCTTGTTGACCACCACCAGGAGCCGCACGAGGGTCAATCCTGGATCTTCAGCCTTCTGCTCCGCATGCTCTTGGGGCGCTATGCGGTGCTCTCGCAGAAAAGCGATGCTGTCCTCCAGTTGACCGAGTGGGTCTGTTTGGAGGTCGACGACCAGCAGGAGGAGGTCCGACCTTCTTATCAGATCCAGCAATTGCGGCTCCACGAAGTCCCTGTTAAGCGGAGGCGTGTCTATCAACTGGATCTGGACGTTCTCCCACACCATCATGCCCGGAGTAGGTTCCCAGGTGGTGAAGGGAGCCTCAGATACGTCCGGGGTGGCGTTGGTCAGAGCTGCCAGGAGGGCTGACTTGCCGGTATTGGGTGGCCCGGCGATGGTCACTTGACCGGCACCCTCCCTGTCGATGTGGTAAGCCGACTCTTGTCTGCTAGGTCGTTTCTTGGCGTCGGTGGCCTTGAGCTTGGAGAGCCGCCTGCGCAAGCCCGCGCGCAGCTTGTCCGTCCCCTTGTGCTTGGGGATAGTACCCATCAGTTCCTCGAGGCGTGTTATCTTGTCCGCAGTCGATTGCGCTGCGCGATACCGCGTCTCCGCCTCGAAGTATTCCGGTGGAAGGTTGGTGGGCATGGCTAGAAGACATGATACCATAGGACGAGGAGGAAGTCGAGTTGCGTCAAGGGTGAGGGGGGCTTACGATGCCTAGGTCATTGCCAGTGAGTGAGCTGCAAGTGAGGCGGACCGTGGTGAACTAGCGCACCGGACTGCTGACGGGGCTCCGAAGCGTCTGCACTACAGCTCTGCTGAAGAACCAGAGCCACACTGCCTCCATCAGCGTACCGGCTGTCATGGCCAGCGCGCCCAACGTAGCCCCGTGCACCTGGCCGTACAGCAGACCCGCCCACAGGATGATCCCAACGATGAGAAGGTTCACAACTTTGGCTGTGCGCATGATGGACGGATGGGATTGCGTGACCAGCAAGCCTCCATAGAGACTGTGAACGCTGTACCCCAGCGGGAGAAACAGCATGATCCTCACCGCTGGAGAGGCAAAGATCGCCACCGGGCCAGAGACTCCGAGCAGGCCGGCCAGCACCACGTCCAGAAGCGGCGTGAGGCTGACCACACCCAGCGCACCGGTGAGTGCCAGGCCCGCGAGGGCCACGAAACGAGAAACCTTCCCCCACGAGGCCCTGTCTTGCGCCAGAGCCACGCTGACTTGGCGCAATGCCATCGTCGGCGCCCAGAAAACCGTGACCAGACCCCAGGCCAGGGGCCAGGCTGCCAGCGACAGTTCCGGCATGGGTGCTGAAGCGACACCTGCGCTGATAAGTGGCGGAATCAACTGGAAGAGCACCGAGGTGACTGCCAGAGGCACGAATAGCGACCACAGCGTGCAATAGGTCAAGGGGTCATCGTCAGCGCTGTTCTCTGCTGGTCTTTGGGCTATGCTAGATTGCGCGGCCCAGTGCATGAGTGCCGTCTCGACTAGCACACCCGCACCCGCCGCTAGGGCGCCGAGATAGGCGGCCGGGATTGTTGTCAGTGCCTGTCCCACGAGCATCCCCACCGACATGACCGCCAACCGAATCACCGTTCCCATGCCGATGATCGGCGTCCGGCCGTCTCGCACGAGAACGCCCTGATACACTCGGCGCCACCCGATGGGAAAGACCCACCACATCAGTATGCGCAGCGTAGAGGCTGCCAGTGGTGCTATGGTGGCAGGAATGCCCATCAGCCCTTGGAGCAGGACTTGCCAAAGCGGTGTGTAGAGGACAAGCAGGCCCAAGGCTGTCAGACCCAGCCCTATCGCTATATAGAAGCGCCTCAGCGTCTTGAACGCTGCCCGGCTGCCGGAAAGGGCGATGGACAGGTCGAGCATCATGTAGATGGGCGCCTCCAGCATGAAGATCAGACTGTTGGCGATCCCGAAAGCGGCTAACGATAGCTCTGCCTCTGGTGCCCGAGCCAGGAATGCGTTGAGCACCGGAACATCCATGAGCATCAGCAGCCAACTCAGGGCAAGCGGCAGATAGAGCTTCGAAATCTGGCTGTAGCTGGGCTCGTCTGTGAACCTGCTCTTCATGAGGTGGTCTCTCCATTTTGCCCTGCCGGGTGTGCAAACGCGGACATTGTAGCACTCCTGCCTGTGGTCGACCATCGGATGGACCGAGGGGTCGCACAGCCTCCCTGTCCAGGTCCCTGCGCTCTACCCCCAACTGGCACCAAGAAGGGCCGGTCTGGTGCGTTGGGATACGGTAGAGGGATATTCGAGGGAGGATGTACTTATGTCCAGTCCGCATTGCGAAACGGCTACGGTCGGATCGGGGCAAGACGGGCAGCTGGGAACCGTGTTTTATGTCAAGGCCGCTACGGTGTGCCCGCGCCAGCACCCTGCCAGAGCTGTAGCCGTAGTGCGAGACCATCCTGGCCATCATCGCCGCTGGCGGGACTCGGGGTTACCGCTCAATGGAGGTTCAATCGCGGCAGCAGACGGCTCTGTCGGTATGATGCGGTTCTCCACCGAGGAGCCGCCATGCATGATGGACGAGAGCAACATAGTGAAGGACAACATTCGTGGGGGGAAGGTGAAGGTCCAGACACGGGGTGGCGAACGCTGTCAGGCCGTGTGTGGTGCCAGATTCCGAGATACAGTACTATTCTCGAGTGCGAGCTGCCTAGTGTCTGACGGGCGCTCAAGAAGTCCACGCCACATTGCACCAAGGGAGAGACGAGGGCCGGAGGAGTGTGACATGATACTCGAGCACGTCGGTCTCACAATCACTGATCTGGAGAGGTCCATCAAGTTCTATACAGAGGTGCTGCGGTTCAATCTGCTTAGGAAGACGACAACCAATGCCTATCTCCATCTGGACGACCAACTTCTTGAGCTGACGCAGTGTAGGGCTCGTGCAGAGGTTGGCGTGCCAGAGGGACCTGAGGACTGCGATGAACGATTGTATTGTGCGGTGGGGATCACGCATGTCGGCTTCCGCGTGGATGACATGGACGAGGCGGTGAGAAGGATCGAGGGACTGGGCGGTCAGCTGATCACACCGCCCTATGAGTTCGAACCGCAGATAGAGTACGTCATCGAACCCTCAGACGAGAAGCTGAGGAGAGCTGCAAGACCCGTGGGCAGAACGCACTGGAAGATCGCGATGTTCGCCGACCCGGACGGCATCATCCTGGAGTTGCTGGAGCGGTAGAGTACAACGAAGCCTGGGGGGCGAACTGTAGCTGCGTCGCCCGCCGCTTCGGCCGATTTGTTCAGTGGATCACATCGTACCGAAGCCAGACGACACCATTCCTGAGTCCCTCAACGTGGGTCAGCCGTGTGCCAATCGCGTCGTCGGGAGACACCAGGCCGTAGCGAGAGTTGAGTTCCTCCAACGCCGGCCAGAAATCGACGTGCTCCCCACCGGTGAGAATGCATTCCACTCCCTCACTTTCGAGAGATGCGAGGTACTCCCTTGGCGTCGCGGCTGAAACGAGAGCGATTGCGTCTCGCCAGTACGGCTGCTGGCGACGGATGAGCACCCAGTTCCGAATACGTCTCGGACTGTCGGGGATGACCATCAGCGGACCATCGCTGGGGATCCCCGGGGCCTTCCCGTCCAGAGTTGGATGCTCTGTAATCTGCCTCAAGGTTGCCAAAGACCGCGAGAATAGTCTTGCTTCGTGAGAAAATGGCATCCACCTCCAACCTGAAGGCTACCTCCTAGTACAGCCCAAGGTCTGGCACAGGCAAATTCATGCGTCCGTCCACGCTCACCATAGGGGTACAATGACGTGGGGCAATACGGGACCATCCCTCCTGTCAGTCTAGCAGTTCTGCCTGAGGCAGGCTGATGGGTTCAAGCCTTGATCACTGAGGCAACCTGGTGCCGACGTGATCACGTTACCCCAGCAACCACAGAGTGAAGACCGCCACCACCAGGGCAACGAGAGTCAGCGGCAGGCCAACACGAAAATAGTCACTCGAGCGATAGTCGCCGGGTCCCATGACCAGGAGGTTAGACTGGTGGGCAATGGGAGTGGCGAAAGCAATCGAGGAGGCGACGGCCACGGCCAGGACCAGAGTGCGGGGATCGTAGCCATGGCTGACGCCCACGCTGAAGGCGATGGGCGCCAACAGCGCTGCCGTGGCGATGTTGGAGATCTCCAGATTGATCAGCACAGTGATGGCAAAGAGCACGACAAGCACGGGGAGCATGCCCCAGTCAGCGACGGGAGAGAGAGCCACGTCCGCGATCCACTGCGTCGCGCCGCTCTTCTCCATGGCCGCCCCCAGCGGCAGGGTCCCCGCCACCACGAACACAATGTTCCATTCGATGGCCCGATGAGCTTCGTCGATCCTGAGGCAGCCGAAGAGCACCATGAGCACGGCGGCACTGAGGGCAGCAACGGAGATCGGTGCCACACCGGACACAACCAAGGCTATCATCCCCAGGAAGATGGCGATTGCCCAGGGAGCCTTGTGTCTCCTGCGCGGGACTGTGTCGTCACCGAACAGAACTATCAAGGACGGCTCCCTTCTCAGCACACTGATCCGCGCCCAAGAGCCTTGCACCAGCAGCACGTCACCCATGTGCAGTGGCTCACCCGCGATGTCACGCTCTATGGGCTGTCCTCCGCGCCACAAGGCCAGCACAGTCACTCCGAATTTCTCCCGGAAGTCCACCTCTCGCAGGGAGTGTCCTTCGAAGGATGAGCGCGGGGCCAGCGTGACCTCCACCAAGCCGGTGCCTCCAGCCAGCAAGAGCTCCGTTTCCTCTGGGCTCGCTTCGCCTGGCTGCAGATCCCAGGTGCCTGCTGCTCGTTCCAGCCGCCTTGGCCCCCCTTCCACGAGAAGTCGGTCGTCTGCCCTGATCGTTTGAGACGGTTGGGGATGTAGCACCCGCTCAGAACGTCGCACCACACCCAGGACCGTCAAGCCAAAGTCTCGCCGCATCGCGCTCTCTTCCAGAGTCATGCCCACGAGGGCGGAATGAGCAGGCACTACCAGGGCATAGATGTACTCCGGTAGGTGATAGATGTGAACCAGCTCCTCCGGCAGTCTCGTCCGCGTCAGCTTTTCCATCGCGGGTCGATCGGGCAGCAACCGTCTGCCCGCTGTCAGCATATACACAACCCCGGCGCACACTAGAGGGAGTCCCACCATGGTGATTTCGAAGAAGCCCAGGGGTGGTAGGCCTCGCTGCGTCAGCACGTCGCTGACGATGAGGTTGGGGGGTGTGCCGATCAGGGTGAGGGTACCTCCCATTGCCGCGCCATATGCCAGGGGCAGCAGCAATCGGGATGGTGATATGCCGCTCTGTCGGGAGATGCTGACTACTGCGGGCAGAAGCACCGCCACCGCTGCCAAGTTGCTCATCGCTGCTGAAAGAATGGCCACGCCAATCATGAGCAGCGCGATCATGCGAGGCTCGCTGCGACCCGCCAGTCTGAGCATCGCCTCCGCCATGTATCCGGCAAGACCACACTGAAACAATGCTGCACTGACAACGAAGATTGCTCCCACGGCAATGACCGCGGGGTTGGCAAAGCCGGCAAACGCCTCGGCTGGGGTCAGCAATTGCGTGGCGACAAGGGCCAATACCACCAGCAGGGCGACGAGCTCCACCGGCAGCCGCTCAGTCACGAAGAGCGCTATCGCCCCAGCTACTATCAGGAGCGTCAGTGCTATCTCAATGGTCACGGCCAGAGCCCTTCCCTCTCCATGCGGCGGGCGGAACCCGTCTGCTAGCCCCGTGTTGAGACAATTGACAGCCTACGTACCAGCAGATACCGTGTTGCGCGAATCTCTCGTCAGTGATACAATGCACACCCAAAAGCGAGCCTTTGGACGTCACACATGCTCCGTGCGTGGACATTCGTCATCGTTGGGCTGAACCTAGCCCTGCTGTTCCTGGCTCTGCTCTTTGCCGGCGCAGCCAATTCACTCGGCGTGCCGTGGAGGCTCACCTTCATCATTGTGGGAGTGATCTACATGATGCTGGGCGCTGGCATCATCTCGCTCGTCTGGCAGGGAGGACGCTCGGCGCTCTTGGAAGAGGTCGGAGGAAGCCTCGTCTTCGCTGGCTCGCTGTGCCTCATCGTGGCCGCCTTCATGCCGTGGCTGGAGCAACGGCACCTCTTTCCTTTCTCCAATTGACGGCCCGTAGCGAACCTGAGGATTGCCTTTCTGAGCCTACCTTTGCTGGTCCAGCATGCTCTCCAATTCCTCGGGAGTGATCTGATTCCGCTCCAACATGTCGAGCATTCGACGAGCAGCCGATTGTTCCCTTCCAGTGTCTTGCGTCTTGGGAGTGGCTGCGGCGGTCCAGGCCTCCTCTCGAATCTGAAGGTTCAAGAGATCCGGTCTCGAGTAGTGCCCTACGCCGTCTAGATACGCCTTTGCTACTTCCCGCTCCTCCATGTCGATCTCTGCCCACACAATGGTTTCCTCGCCAAACACTGGACCCGCAACGATGCGCCCAGACGGATGCACAACGCAGCTTCCACCCACGGCGAGGTTGAACTTCATCTCGAGGCGCAAGTCCGCGGGGATGTCATCCGGTCGCAGAAACCAACTGGAGCTAACCACGAAGACGCCGTTCTCGATGGCATGCTGCCTGATGGCGGACTCCAGGTCGCAGTTGTCAGCTCCCGCCTCCCCCACCTTGCCGCCGAGATGGCCGTCCACTCGCCACCAGCCCGGCCACAGTGCGCAGTGAATCTCCTCCCCCTTGATGGCCAGTGCAGCGCGCAGCAGCGTCATATGATGTTCGTAGCAGATGGCAGCTCCCACTCTGCCGATGTCCATGTCAAATGCACGAATGTCGCTGGCATCGCCCAAGCCCCAATAGAGTCGTTCTGAATGCGTCGGCATCAGCTTGCGATGCCGGCCGAGGACCTCTCCCTGGCGGCTGATTACTACAAGGGAATTGTAGATGGTGAGGCTTCCTGGAGAGTTGGAAAGCTCGTTGCAGCCGATGACGCAGTTGACATTGGCCTTCCGCGCCGTTTGCGCCATGTGGTCGACTTCCGGTCCATCTACGCGTATGGCGGTATGAATCATGCGAGCCAGCAATTCTGTCGACCGCCTCACCGACACTGACCCACGCCAATAGGGGTAGCCACAGAAGTAGGTTTCGGGGAAGACGAGCAGGTCCAGACCAAGTTTGCCGCCTTCCTCAATGTAGCGGCAAGTCTTTTCCAACGTCTTCTCTTTGTCGAAGAAGTGGGGCGAGATCTGCGCCGCCCCCACTTTGATCTCCCTGCCCATGCCCACTCCCCTATAGAGTATGCAGCAACTCGCTGCTCAGCGCGCATCCCAGCCTGGCAAGCCCCTGATTGAGTTGGTCCAGCCTGGCATGGTCAACCTCAACCACGATGAGTCCTTCCTCATCGAGTGATGGCTCCACGTCATGGTTGTCCAGCACCTGCAATACATGCTGGGCGCTTGAGGTAACCCAGGGTTCGTGCAAGGCCATGAGGTCCGCGACCGTGTCAATGGGGCCGGATGCAGCCACAGCCTGCCAGTAGTCCTTGGTCTTGAAACGCCAGGTGAACATGTCTCCCGGCTCTAGCCTGCGCGGCCTCACGGCCCGCCCACTTCCGCTTCAAGTGAACCACAGATACGCCCTCACCGATCGTCATCCTCCATCCTGGCGCCGACCCCTCCAGGCTCGCTCTGGCGGGATTATAGCACACGCAGACGTGCGCTCCAACCTCCATTGTGGAGCGCGTTCAAGATAGCCAGCTTTCGCCTGCGGAACACCGCTGTGGAGCGCGCTGGCTGCTGTGCGCTGACTTCAGGAAAGTGCGGCGTATGCCTGGCGGGAGCCCTCTCGATCGGCTGTGATCGCTTCATGGAAGAGAGTGATCCCCTTGTGTGGCTCCTGGCTCCGTGCTAGAATGGGGTGATGGTCGCTTCCTTGAGGCAAGGAGAAACGACAAATGGCTGAAATACTCATCATTCCGCTGTTGATTATCATCAATGGACTCCTCGCTGGGACTGAGATTGCAGTGCTCTCGGCGCGTCGGCCCCTGCTCTTGGCTCAGGCGAGGGCCGGCGACGGCCGAGCGCGGCAGGTTCTCCGACTGCTTGATGATCCCAACGCATTTCTGTCTACGATCCAGATAGGCATCACCCTGGTAGGCATCCTGGCAGGCGCCGTGGGTGGGGCGGGCGCGGTTCAGTACCTCGCGCCTCGACTGTCCACATTGCCAATTCCCGGTATGGCAGACTATGCGGAGTCGGTAGCCTTCGGACTCGTGGTTGTGACCATTACCTATCTGACGCTTGTTGTTGGCGAATTGGTGCCGAAGCGGCTGGCATTGAACCGTCCGGAAGGCATCTCGAGGGCCATGGCCCGGCCCATGCGCTACCTCGCAGCCGTTACGCGGCCTGCTGTATGGGTTCTCAGTCGTTCAACGGACGCAGCCCTGAGGCCGCTGGGCATCAGTGGTCCACATCGGCCCACGGTCACGGAAGAGGAGGTGCGATACCTGGTCGCAGAGGGCGCCCGCACCGGTGTGTTCGTACCGGCAGAAAAGGAGTTCATGGAAAGGATCTTCCGCTTCGCTGATCAAGCGGTAGCTGACGTCATGCGACCTCGCCCTGATGTTGTCGGTCTTGATATCAACGAGCCATGGGAATCGGTCAGAGAGAAGGTCCTTGCATCGGGGTACTCTCGATTTCCGGTCTACCGAGAGGACCTCTCTCGCATCCTGGGTGTCGTGCACGCCAAGGACCTGCTCTCTCAGGGAGAGACCCAAGACCTCAAGCCGATACTGAGGGAAGCGTTGTTCGTGCCCGAGACGAAGTCTCTGTTGGGCATGCTGCAGACCTTCCAGGACACTCACAGCCATATGGCCATCGTCATCAACGAATTCGGCGGCACGGAGGGCGTGGTAACGCTGGAGGATGTGCTCGAGGAGATAGTGGGCGAGATCAGGGATGAATATGACCTGGAGGAAGCCTCGGTACTGACCAGAGAAGATGGTTCACTGCTCATAGACGGCTCCCTCTCCATCTCCGACCTCAAGGAGACTCTGAACTTGCAGCATCTCGAAGGCGAAGAGGCTCACGAGTTTCGCACCCTCGGTGGTCTGATGATGGCGCAACTTCGCCGCGTGCCTCGTGAGGGAGACGAGCTGGAGACATCCGGCTACCGGTTCGAAGTCGTTGATATGGACGGTCTCCGTGTGGATAAGGTCCTCGTGCGACTCCTGAACGACAAGCAACCCTCTTGCCCTTGAACGGCAGCTTGTGTTATAATCGATGTTGGCAAGACACTGACTCTAGAACAGACAAGGTTGAGGATACAAGATGGGTTCTGTGGTCAAGAAGCGCCGCAAGAAGATTGCGCGCCACAAGTATCGCAAGAGGCTTAAGAGAGACCGCTGGAAGAGAAGGCATAAGTAGTGCCCCAGTGGCGGGCGCCGCAGTATGCGGCTCCGCTCACGTGCCGCTCCCCCTGTGCGGTCCAGCACAGCTATCCTGCGCGTATCACTGGACCTGCGGCTTCGACCGCAGGTCCAGTCTCTTGTGTCGACTCCACTGCGGTCGCGTGGCAGCAGGGTCGATTCCCCCCGTCCGGCCCTCTTTGGACCCGCCGGTTCGTCGAGGCGCCCTTCCTATTGCCTCGATGCGCTGCGTATGACACGGGTTACCGGTGACTTCACCCCTGACCTGCCCCCTTCCCTAGCAGCCCAATTGGGGTTCTCCCTTGACAAACTCCGTCGGTTTGCTGTATAATATATGTGCGAGTTGCCAATAGATGAGTTACCCATTATGCGTCAAGGAGTGAACCATGCCGGGTCGCAGACGCCGGGGAAGACGGTGCAGAGCACGGACGAACAGGATCAGCCGCTTCATCGAGCCCTGCCTTCTTCTGCTGCTCCATAGGGGCGATAGTCACGGGTACGACCTCGTGGAGAGGCTTCAAGAGTTGGGACTGGGCCAGCAGGCCGCGGATTCCAGCGTGGTCTATCGCTACCTCAGGGAAATGGAAGATAGAGGTTTCGTTGACTCAGCCTGGGATACCGAAGGGGCCGGACCACCGCGCCGGGTGTACCAGTTGACTGCTCAAGGACATGAGTACCTCACCTCGTGGATTACTGGCCTGCGCGAGACGAGGGAAGTTGTGGATCGTTTCCTGGAGGCTTATGACAAACACATGGAACTAGAGGATCACACTGTACTACTAGCAGAAAGGGCTGTGAATGTCGACCACTGAATCCAAAGTCAAGGAAGCCCTCGGGGAGGTCATGGATCCCGAATTGGGCCGTGACCTGGTCGATCTGGACATGATCAAGGAGATCGAGATCGAGGGCAATGAAGTACGATTCACTCTCACATTGACCACGCTGGCCTGCCCATTCCAGGATCAACTGCGCTCAGAGGCCGAAGCGGCGGTGCTATCGCTGAAGGAAGTCCAGACCGTGCACATAGAACTGTCGGAGATGAGTGCTGAGGAACGTCAGCGTGCCTTCAGCAAGGCCAAACGCGTTGACAGCGCAGGAGCGCCGCTAGCCGAGAAGCTCAACCACGTAAAACACGTGGTAGCTGTCATGAGCGGCAAGGGCGGCGTAGGGAAATCCCTGGTCTCCAGTCTTCTGGCTGTGGCCCTGCGGCGGGAAGGGCAGGAAGTTGGCATACTCGATGCCGACATCACGGGACCCAGCATACCCAAGATGTTTGGCCTCAACGGCCATCCCGCTGCGAGCCCTCTGGGCATATTGCCCATGCCCAGCTCTCTCGGCATCAAGATCATGTCCATCAATCTCCTCCTACCCAGCGACGATGACGCGGTGATCTGGCGAGGTCCCCTGATCAGCGGAGCGATAAAGCAGTTCTGGCAGGAGGTTGTCTGGGGCGAACTGGACGCGCTCGTGGTCGATCTGCCCCCAGGGACTTCGGACGCTTCTCTAACGGTCATGCAGTCTCTTCCTCTCAGTGGCGTCGTACTGGTCACCACACCCCAGGATCTGGCGGGCATGATAGTCCGAAAGGCGGCGAAGATGGCTCAGCAATTGGCGATACCCATCCTCGGACTGGTGGAGAATATGAGCTACTTCGAGGCGCCAGACACCGGCACACGATACGAGATCTTCGGGCCCAGTCACGCCAAAGAGACGGCCTCCCAGCTGGGTGTTCCGCTCCTGGGGCGGCTGCCATTGAACAGGCAGATCGCTGAACTGAGCGACGCGGGACACATTGAAGAATACCCTGCGGTACCGTTCGTCCCCATTGCTCAGACCCTGATCAAGACCATGCCCGAGGCGAAGGAACCGCCTTCGTTGCATCAATAGCTCAGTACTTTGCAGCGCACAGGAGGATAAGACCAATGAGGATTGCAGCCATTACAGATGACGGCACCAACATCAGTAGGCACTTTGGACGGGCCCCGTTCTACGCCGTCTTCACCATCGAGAACCAGGAAGTCGTGAAGAGGGAGATGCGAGACAAGATGGGGCACCAGCAGTTCGTGCACGAAGAGGGACTCGTGGACGAACAGGGCCGTCATGGTTTCGGCCCGGGAAGCGAGGACAGGCATGCCGCGATGGCACAAGCTATCAGAGACTGCGATGTCCTCCTCAGTGGAGGAATGGGCTGGGGAGCCTTTGAGAGCATGAAGCAGGCCGGGATCAAGACGGTGGTAACGGACATGGCGAGCATTGAGGATGCAGTCCAAGCCTATCTGGATGGCACCATTGTGGAACGAACGGATCTCTTGCATTAGTTAGAGGGCAAGCTACTGAAAGGGGGTGCAAGCGATGCGTGGATTTGGCGGAGGTCGGCGTGGCGGGTATGGCCGGGGTATGGGCCTCGGTAGAGCCAATCGGGGAGGCCTTGCTCCAGGCGGTGCATACCGCCAGGGACTGGGAAGAGGCAACCCCTATCCGTACTGCCGGTTCTACCCGTGGCTTCCTCGCCGCTGGTGGGCGACGGGCGTCGGCCCATACGGTCCTGCTACTGGCCAGTGGACCATCAGCAGCCCTTCACCGCGGCCCGGACCTCAGAGCGACTAGGAGACACCCACACCCAAGGGATGAGATGAAAGGAGTCGGCAGATGCGTCACCGATGGATGTACTATGCGACCGGGATGCCGGGATGGATGCGACTCGGCTACAGCGCCGGCTGGGTAGGCAGAAGTCCCTCGGGATTCGGACCGTGCGCCAGCTATCTCATGACGGGCCAGTGGCCCATGCCACCGGGCTCGCCCAGCTGGGGCGGCTGGCCAGAAGCCGGGTTTCAGCCCCCGGCCTATGCGCCGGCAGACGAAATGTCGATGCTGAGGAATCAGGCCGATTGGATCAGAAGCCAGCTAGACGCTATCACCAAGCGAGTAGAAGAGTTGGAGAAAGAAAGCTAGGTCATCTATCGAGCGTCGGGCCGCAGCATAGTGGAACGGTTTGCGCCGGGACTCTCGGCTCACGTCGTTCTCCATACTCCCCGACTCGCCCGGAGGCCTAGTCCATCAATATAGGAGAAAAGCCCATGAAAGTACTGGTTAGCGCCATGCAGGATAGTTTGGACGCCGACGTAAGCCCGGTTTTTGGGCGTTGCCCTGTCTACGTCTTCGTTGACAGCGAAACCATGCAGTTCGAAGCTGAGCCCAACCCGGCCATGTCCGCTGCCGGAGGAGCGGGGATCCAGGCCGCGCAGTTCGCAGTGAGCAAGGGTGCTCAAGCTGTTCTCACCGGCAACGTAGGACCCAACGCCTTCAACGTCCTCCAGGCAGCGGGTATGACGATCTACCCCGTCTCAGGAGGCACAGTACGGCAGGCTGTTGAGGCCTACAAGGACGGCAAACTGCAACCTGTTTCAGGAGCCACAGCCGGCATGCACGGAGGTATGGGTGGCGGCATGGGTCGCGGGATGGGTATGGGACGTGGCATGGGTGCAGGCGCATGGTCTCCTCCCACCACACCACCACCGACGACCGGCGCGAAATCCGCACCGGAGGAGTTGTCGGAACTCAAGGACGTCGCCCAGTCCCTGAGGCAGCAGCTCGACGAGATCACAAAGCGGATCGACAATCTGGAGCAGAAGGAGTAGCTCCCTACCATCGGCAGGAGCCGACGCATGCAGATTGCGGACATGCTCTACGTGGACGTCGATCGTTGTTCAGGCTGCGGCGTTTGCGTTGACGTCTGCCCCAACGGTGCCATGTCAATCCAAGACGGCAAGGCCTGCATCACCCAGGCTCTGTGCAACCAGTGTGAGGCCTGCGCAGATTCCTGTCCTGAAGGAGCGATTCTCTCCGTGGCCGAGCGTAGCCTCGTTCCCGACGAACAACCCGCTGACGCGGTCACGGATCGGCTCCAAGGGCAGCCCCAATCTTTGGCCGTTCGTGCTGCACCTGCCTTGGCGGCCACCCTTATCTTCATTGGGCGTGAGCTGGTCCCTCGAGCTGCCAACTACGTGCTTGACATCGTCGACAGGAGGATGGTAGACTCGGGCTCTCGTGGCCTAGGGGATGTGGCGAGGAGCTCTGAGCAGTCGCGTGGGTCGGCGTCCGGCCGCCGTCGAAGACGGCGCCGCGGAGGGTAAATCAGGCCTGGCATCTGGCCAGTGACTGGCCGCTTTGATTGCTGCGTGACGACTAAGCGCACGCAATACCTTTCTCTGAGAGGGTAGGGAGAATGCCGCTATACGAATATCGATGTGCCAACTGTGGAGAGACTACCGAGCTGCTGATTCGATCTGGAGGATCAAGTCCGACCTGTGCTCATTGCGGAAGCCCGCTTCTAGAGAAGCTGTTCTCAGCACCCTACGTCATGAGAACGGAGACAGCACGACCCAAGGATCGTACCTGCTGCGGTCAGGAGGAGCGATGCGCGACCCCGCCTTGTTCCACAGAACAGGGCTGCAGAAGAAGGTAGCCTGCAGAGTCCAAGAAAGGAGAAAGCCACGTGACCGAAGAACCAACGCAATGCGTCGAGTCCTTCGCCGGGCCGATGCTGCCAGAGACGGACGAACCAAGGTCAAACGGAGAGGCGAAGGAGGTTAGGATGCCTATGGTCCGCGTAGGACAGGAAGCGCCGGACTTTGAACTCAGCGCATACATCGACGGTGGTTTCAAGAACGTCAAGCTGTCAGACTATCGTGGCGAGTGGGTGGTTCTCTGTTTCTACCCAGGCGATTTCACCTTCGTTTGACCGACAGAACTGTCGGCAGTTGCCGTCAAGTACGAAGAGTTGAAGGGTCTGGGCGCGGAGGTACTATCCCTGAGCACAGACAGCCGATTCACCCACAAAGTGTGGCAGGAAGTTGAGCTGTCCAAGATGGTCGACGGCGGTGTGCCCTTCCCCATGGTCTCCGACCAGGGTGGGAGGGTCGGCACGGTGTATGGGGTGTACGATGAGGCAGCGGGAGTCAACATTCGGGGGCGGTTCCTGATTGACCCTGATGGTGTGATACAAGCTATGGAGGTTCTCACCCCGGCGGTGGGCAGGAATGTCAGCGAATTGATACGCCAGCTCAAGGCGTTCCAGCACGTGCGCGAGACCGGCGAGGCTACTCCCTCGGGGTGGCAGCCGGGCAAGCCCACCCTGAAGCCAGGCCCAGATCTCGTCGGCAAAGTCTGGGAGGCCTGGAAGACGGAGTCGGCTTTCTAGGATCGCTGGGGCAAGGATCTCTTGACTCTGCACGAGGTTGGACAAGCCAGGCACTAGCTGCCGCCGTGCGTATTGGCGACAGAGATCGGCCAGCCCTTGCGATCCTGGCGCCGACACAGTATGTGGTGCGATCTGGCAGGCTTCGTACTTCCCACCACCTAGCACAGCACATCGCAGGAGATTCTCTTGGGTACAGTTGTAGATGAAAGCTCTCAGCAGAACCAGACCGCCGAACTGCTGCGTCTTCGAGGCAACAGAATGACGCCCCAGCGGCGTGCGATTCTGAGCATCATACAGGAGCACGAAGGGCACCTGAGCGCCGACGAGATCTACTATCTCGCACGGAGGGATGTGCCTCGCTTGAGCCTTTCCACAGTCTACCGCACACTGGATCTGTTGAAAAAGCTGGACCTGGTAGCTGAGCTGCACCTTGCTGGCGATCACTATCGCTATGAAGCCCAGTCAGAGGTGCACCAGCACCTCGTGTGCATGAACTGCGGCAAGGTGATCGAATTCTCTTGCGGTCATTGCTCTGGAGTCCACGAGGGGCTCGTGAGTGAACACGGGTTCAGGATCACCGGGAGCCGCGTGGAGCTCCTCGGGTACTGCGAGGAATGCTCCAAAGCACTGGATAACTAGTTTGCAGGGACTTGTCTGAATCCAATACCTTGACGGGAGAAAGCCACATATGATCCTTACTATCGCCAGCGGGAAGGGAGGCACTGGCAAAACGACGATCGCCGTGAACCTTGCACTTTCAGTCGCCTCAGCAGAACAGAAGTCAAGGCTTCTCTTCCTGGATTGCGACGTCGAAGAACCAAATGCCCACCTGTTCCTCAAGCCCTCCGTGGCCGCCCGCGAGGACGTTGCCGTGAGAGTCCCCAGAGTTGACGCGTCGCGTTGCACTCATCACGGCCGGTGTACCGTTGTGTGCCAGTTCCATGCCATCGCCGCCTTGCCAAATGAGACCCTGGTGTTCCCAGAGCTTTGCCATGGCTGCGGAGGGTGTGCGCTGGCATGCCCGGAGAAAGCCATCAGTGAGGAGCCGCACGTGATCGGCATCATCGAGGAAGGCCATGCCGATGGCATCAACTTCGCCCATGGCGTACTCAATGTTGGCGAGCCCATGGCCACTCCGGTGATCCGCCAATTGAAGCGACGCTTGAGCAACGAATACGACTTGGCCATTCTCGACGCTCCACCAGGCACAGCGTGTCCCGTCGTAGAGTCGATGAGGGGCGCAGACTTCCTGCTTCTGGTCACGGAACCAACCCCCTTTGGCCTACACGACCTTCGACTGGCGGTGCAGGTGGGGCGGGACGAACTGGGCCTGCCAGTGGGCGTGGTGGCGAACCAAGACGGAGT
Organism: Chloroflexota bacterium; assembly: GCA_030603665.1. Taxonomy (GTDB): domain Bacteria; phylum Chloroflexota; class Anaerolineae; order UBA7937; family B3-Chlor; genus JAUVXJ01. Next base: position 177,177 of record JAUVXJ010000001.1, read on the forward strand.
GGGGGACGCTGGAGTGGATGAGTACTGCGAGTCCGAGGGGATCCCCATCCTGATGCGCATCCCGCTGGATCGTCGGATCGCGGAGGCCTACTCCAGAGGCATAACCGTCGTGGACGCATTGCCCGAGTACCGAGATCGGTTCCAGCAACTGATGCACAGCATTCTCAAGGAGGGGCAGGAGTGAAGCAAGTCGTTGTGTTGAGCGGCAAAGGGGGCACCGGCAAGACTACAGTCGCTGCGGCCCTCGGTCATCTCGCTTCGCAGGAGGCTCCCATCGTGTTGCTCGACGCGGATGTGGACGCGTCGAACCTGGATCTCGTGCTCTCACCCCAATTGCGCGCCAAGCACGATTTCTTCAGCAGCAAGGTCGCCGTCATCGATCCTGCATCATGCCAGTCCTGCGGTCGATGCCAGGAGCTCTGCCGGTTCGATGCAGTGTTGGCTCCCAAAGAAGATGGAGAACCATACGCCATCGATTCTGTGGCATGCGAGGGATGCGCCGTCTGCTACTACCAGTGCCCTGCAGAGGCAGTGCGCATGGACGAGCCACAGGATGGCCTCTGGTTTCGTTCCGACACCGCCTTCGGCCCGCTAGTCCATGCCCACCTTTACGCGGGTCATGAGAACTCGGGCAAACTGGTCGCCGAAGTGCGACAGCAGGCCAAAGCGATCGCCCTCGAGGGAGGTCACGAGTACGTGATCATTGACGGGCCGCCTGGTATCGGCTGCTCTGTCATCGCCGCCACGACCGGCGTAGATCTGGCTCTGATGGTCATTGAGCCGACGGTATCTGGCATTCACGACCTTGAGCGAATTCTCGGAGTCGCCCGGCATTTCGGTGTACCGGCGGTAGTGTGTGTCAACAAGTACGACATCAACCTCGAAAAAACCAACGAGATCGCAGACTATTGCGCGGACCTGGACATCGAGGTCGTGGGGCGCGTCCCATTCAACACCATAGCTACCGAAGCCATGGTGGCAGGAAAGCCGGTCACAGTCTACGGAGATGGGCTCATCACCGAAGAACTCCGCAACGTATGGTCCCGGGTGCGAGACAAGGTAGCTGATACCTAGCCAGAAGGCCTGGCTTCGGGACTGCCCATTCTCGGACCCCTCAGCTGAACCACTAGCGTACCTGCGATGACTAGTCCGAGCCCCACGAAATCCAACGACGTCAGACGCTCCCCGAGGAAGATCCAAGCTAGCACTGCGATCTCCACCACCATGACGTTGGTGATGATGCTGGATTCCACCGCCCTGAGAGTCCTCATGCTGTGATTCCACAGCACGAAGGCGAAGGACGTGTTCACCACGCTCATCCACCCTATGATCAGCCAATTCTGCAGGCTCACGGCAGGCATTCCTTGCAGCAGCACGCCAAAGGTGAGCAGCAGCACACTGCCCGCCCCCATGCTGACCGCACTCACCAAGAGGGGCGAAGCGACGCGCGACTTGGCGATGCTGCGTCCCACGATGGCTGCCCCAGCGAGGGACGACATGCCAATCAGGGCAGCGGGGATGCCGGCGAGCTGCTCTGGGGCCACGTTGACCGGATGGAAGTAGACATAGATCCCCGTGAGTGCGGCGATGATACCGATCCACTGCCATCCTGTTGGCCGCTCGCGAAGCAGCACCCCGCTGAGCAACGCCACAACGACCGTGCTGAAGGCGAATAGTAGCCGGGTGGTGATAGTGGGCAGGTAGGACAGCGCTACATACTGTCCCCCCACGCCAATGGTGTAGAAGAGCAGCCCCAGGGCGGTGAGCAGAAGCCATGAACGGCGACTGAGGCTGGCGAGAGCGCCGCGATTGGCCTTAGACATGGCAAAAGGCAGCAGGACGAGGAAAGCGAGGAGATAGCGCAGTCCCGCAAAGGTCAGGGGGGGGATGTCTCGAAGTCCCCACTTGATCAGTATCCACGACGACGACCAAAGCGTGACCACCAAGAGGGCTTCGAGCACAGCTAGCAGTCGAGATGGTGACTTGCTGCTGCTCATGAGCGCGCCTGGAACGACATGGTGGGACACGACTTTGAGTGGGCACCCGGGTGAGAGCGTGCCACCCGTACGCCGAACTTACGCATCTCTGGGTGAAAGACCGCGCCATCGCTCCTGGGCACTGCTCAGAACCTCCCTCTCGTTCTCGTAGGACACTGTCTCGAGGGCGTCACCAACGGGAAACCAACGAGCCTCATCCACTTCCCAACCGTGGTCAGCGACATCGCCGCCCACGTAGTTGAGGAGGTAGTATTGCACGAATTTGTGGTAGAGCACCTTGCTCTTGGAGTCTCTGTACCAGTACTCGATGTGGCCCAGGTCTGCCACGGGGTCGCCCTGAAGGCCCGCCTCCTCCCTCACTTCGCGCACGGCTGCCTCCAGCGGCTTCTCCCCCTTCTCTATCAGGCCCTTGGGCAGTCCCCACGTCTTGCCTCCCCTGGTGGCGATGAGGACGACCCACATCTCTCCCTCACGCTCGCGGTAGATCACTCCCCCCACGGACCTCTGTACCGTGGCCCTGGTCATAGTGCTATCTCCCCGCCGCTGGCGCCGGGCTCGCTCGTGCAATGGTAGCACTGGCTCCTCCTCCAGGCAAAGCGCCCCTTGGAGGCACCGGAACGAAGCGCTCGGCAGAGTGGTCTGGATGTGCTTTGCGATCATGGTCCAAACTGCTATACTACTCCTGAGTTCTTGGAGCGAACTGCGTTTCTTGACAAGCCACCGAATGGGAGCATCGATCAGCCACAATGACCAGGCATCAATCAAAGAAGGTGCTGACTCTCAGGCCCATTGGGCACGTCGAGAACGACATCCAGGCCGGAGAGCACGTCACATGGGAGGAGATTGACTCGCGGGTCGTGATCTACGACCCCTGGGTCGAGGGGCTTGAGGGGTTGGAAGACTTCTCGCACGTTGTGGTCATTTTCTGGCTCGACCGCCCGGCGGACAGCGAGACTCCCGTGAAGGTCCACCCACAGGGGAAGGAGGACATGCCTCTAGTGGGGCTCTTTGCCACCCGCGCGCCAATGCGACCAAATCCTATAGGAATGACCACCGTGCGTTTGCTGAGGCTGGAAGGCAATTCGCTGCACGTGCGCGGCCTGGACACCTTCGATGGCACGCCCGTGCTGGATATCAAGCCCTATCTCACACGAGGTGATTTGAAGGCAGAGGCTTCCGTGCCCGAGTGGCTGCTCCGGCTGTGGGCACAGCATGACTCCGAGGGGTGATCGGATTGGGGCAGCAGGGATGGTCTCCCGTGGACTGGCAGGTTCTTCAGGGGCTGACGTCCACAGTCGGTGTGCAACGGCGCCAAGGGCTATCCATCGTGCTTACTGACTGGTCCACCCGGCAAGCCCCGGAGAATGGAAGCAGTTGGGCAGGCGCTAGAGTGTTCCGAGTGAGGACCAAGGGCTGCTCCTCTCTGCTCCCCTGGTCTGGCCTCTACTTGTGCGTCTCCTGCAACACCCACCAAGCCTCGTAGATGACCTTGAGCGCAGCGAAAGAGGTGATGTCCGAAACATCCAGAGGGGGCGCGACCTCGACCACATCCATGGCTCGCACGGGAAGTCTCTGAAAAACCCCCCGCACCAACTCCAGCAGATCCCGCGTGGTGAACCCTCCTCCTTCGGGTGCCCCGGTGCCAGGCGCGTGGGCTGGGTCCAATCCATCGATGTCCAAGGTGAGGTACACGGCCTCCACATCGCTGAGACGTTCCACCACCGCGTCAACGATTGCCTCCATGCCCCGTTGGTGGCACTGCCGTGCCGTGAAGTAGGGTATCTCTGGGTGCTCATTGAGGAACTCCCACTCTTCCTGGCAGAAGGAGCGCAGCCCCACTAGAGCCAGGTGTGAGGGATCGAGGCCGGACAATTCCAGCGCACGACGCTCTGTGCAGGCATGTGACCACTTGTGCCCTTCGTAGGAATTGAATAAGTCGGGGTGGGCATCGAAGTGTAGGATACCGAAGGGATGCTTCGCGGAGCGGCTGAAAGCCCTCATCAAAGGGATGGTGACCGAGTGGTCACCACCGAGGAAGAGGGCCAGAGGATGTTGGAGCACCTCCACCGCTCTGGCTTCTACATCCTGGAAGTAGCGTGTCCACTCGAGATCGGTTGGGACGTCCCCATAATCTCGCACTCCGAGGATCAGAGGCTGCCCCTCCTCGGCGCACGGCGCCAGGTGAGGGGTCAGTTCCCGAAGTCTAGCCGGGGCGAAGGCCGTACCACGTCGAAAGCTGATGCCTCCGTCGAAGGGTACTCCTAGCACACCAACGTGGGCATTTGGGTCGTCGCTGCTCAACCCGCTCCAGAGATCCCGATGGGGCGGAGCGGCCGAACCGGCTTCCGTCATCACAGCTTTCCTTTCACGCAGCACCACGGGGGCTGTTGGGGATCAACTCCTGCTACCTCGCAGTGCTCCTCCACCCTGTGGTGGACCTCGAAGGCCCGCCTCCAATTCCCCAAGAACGGTGCTGCAAGCGAGAGCCGTCTCTGGCAGCATCACACCTTTGACCTTCACACCCCAAAGGAACGGAGCTTGCCTGATCAATCACTCGCTGCCAGCAGCTCCTCAGCTCTGCTCACGATCTCGTCAAGTTCCGCAAGCGGCCCTTTCCCCTTGATGCCCGTGGCGAGCGTTCCCACTTTGGGACCCACGAAACTGTAGCCCTGTTGCCTCAGCTTCTCGATGTTGGCCTGCACCAGGGGATTATCATACATGTTCACGTTCATCGCAGGGGCGATGAGCACGGGCGCTTTGGTAGCCATCACCGCACAGGTCAGCAGGTTGTCAGCGATGCCACCGGCGATCTTGCCGATGGTGTTTGCTGTTGCCGGTGCTACAAGAAAGAGGTCTGCCTTCTCAGCAAGGGCGATGTGCTCGATCTGCCAGTCTGTAGTGGGAGGAAACATGTTCACCAGGACAGGCCCCCCGATCGCGCTGCGGAAGGTCAGGGGATCCACGAGTTTCGTTCCCGCCTCGGTCATGACCACTATGACCTCCGCGCCCTGGCTCTGAAGCTTTCGTCCCAGCGTGGGGGCCTTGTAGGCGGCGATACTGCCTGTGACACCGAGGACGACGGTCTTTCCATTGAGAGACATCCAGGACCTCCTTTGCTACAACTCCCTATTCTTTCTCCGCCTTCAGCCTTGCCGAAACCGCGTCGAGCAGCACGCGGGCTATCTCTGCCTTTCCCTCTGCCACGGCCTCAACGTTCCCAGCTGGGCCGACCAAGTATCCGATGTGGTGCCCCTGCTCCACATCGCGCAGGTCGTTGGCCAGGACTAGGTCTGCCCTGTTCACCAGCAGAGAACGGTGAGCTGCCTCTACTAGCGCCTCCTTAGATGTACCCGCCTCCAGCTTGAAGCTGATCAGCAGGCTCGTTGGCTGTAGTTCCTTGATAATCTTGATCACCTTCGGTGTCCTCACCAGTCTGATCAACCACTCGTCCTGACCCGAGGGGGTCTTGGAATTCTCATAGGACTCCGGGACATAGTCCAACACCGCCATGGAGTGTAGCACCGCGTCGTATGGCTGGCGCTCCAGCTCTTCCTTCATGACTTCGAGGAGGTCATCCACCGTCTCGACCTCCCTGTGTCTCAGGCGGGTCAAGGTTTCTGTTGCCAACGGCTCGTCATCGGGAACGAGGCTGCCCCTGCCGTACACGAAGGTGACATTGGCGCCGCGGTGTAGCGCCTCAGCTGCCATCAGCACTCCCAACCTTCCCGTGGACTTGTTGGTGATGTAACGGACCGCATCAATGGGCCCTCGGGTGGGACCCGAAGTGATCAGTATCATCTTCCCAGCGAGATCTCTCAAGCGTCCCTCCGTGCGATCAAGCGAGGCCATGTCTCACGTAGTCTGAGCGACATGGATGGCCCCACGCTACCTGCAGACTCCGATTCGCTGGTCGCGCGATCAAGGACCAGATAGTTCCAAACACGTTATCGAAGCTGGTGTCGCCTTCAACAGGATCGTGATTCCCTCTGCAAATGGGCGCCTCATGGTCGCTCAGCAAGCTCTTGATGGTGGCTTCGTCCAACGGCTGCTCTAGACTCTCGAGCAGCTCGCTAGTCCGCGCGTAGCGCTGAAGCGAGCGTCGCAGTCTCCTTCTGTCCTGCGGTGAAAGTTCCTCCTCCGGGACCTCTCTACCGGGCAGATGGTTGGTGGCAAGAATGAACCCACCTTCCGGCTCTCGAATGGTCACTTTGCCGGGCAAGGCCTGTGCCACCACTGCCCGCCCGCCAGCGTCGGTGATCAGGTAGTTGAAGGCACCAAGATGAGGAGCCGAAGTTACAAGCTCGCAAGCCTCCTCAACGTTGTGGCATTTGTCCAGCATAATGTCGGTGACCAGATGCCACCCCAGCCCGGGGCCCAGTGGTTCCTCGCGGGGCAACACGGAGAGGAACACCCCCAGCCCCGCGTCGTTGATCCCGTCAGGGCTACCAGCCCAGTGATGGGTCACCCGCAGGCTCGGAAGAGCACCCTGGGGTCTCACCTTTCGTATCTCACGCCACTCTCGAGCATAGTAGTACCAGTCGTAGTTGACTCCAACGATGAGAGAGCCGTCTGCCGTACGATGCGGAAGAACGGCGAGGTTCGTACAACCCATCCTAGGTGAGAAGTGCCTGGCATAGAAGAAAGCGATGAAGTCTCTCCTGGGGAGTCCGCCCCTCTCTATCATACCCTCCACCTTCTCCAGCATCGGAGGGTGGATTTCGGCGACGACAGCCTCACAAGCTCGGCCGAAGGCGAGCGCCTCGTCGTCCGCCTCCGGGACCTGGAGACCCCTCATCGTACTTCCCAGCTGCCGGCCGATCTCGTAGTAGCTACCCTGGAGAACCCTGACACCAGGCAACGGAATCGGAGTGGTCAAGTCCTCTGAGCCCTCAGCTCTGCCAGCATTGCTTGCACCACGCAGACCCCGTCAGCTCCCCGCGATACCAGCTCATCCGCGAGTAATTCGACGTCCTTCCGTATCAGGACCGCTTCAGCTCGCGTCGCCAGGAGATCAGCGATGTCCCTCGCGGCCCCAAGCAACTCATGACTGATGGGGGCAATGCCGCCGTTCTCCGCCTCCGCCACTGCCCACGCATGCATGGCCTGGGTGGCTTCCTCCATGGGCGTCAGTAGTTCATCCCACATAGACGTGCCGCCTGCTTATGTCTAGCTACGCACCCTGCTGAAACTGGTCACTCTCCAGGACACTAGTGGCGGGATCGGATCTCGTTCATCAAACCGCCCAGCTGGAGGATTTCCTCGATCACGAAATCCGCGCCGTCGTCGACCGCTGGTCCTCCCACCAGGACCGTGGTCATCCCTAATCGACGCCCGGGCTCCAGGTTTCTCACACGGTCATCTATCAGCAAGCATTCCTCAGGCCGCCCCCGAGCGAGCTCAAGCGCTTTCTGGTAGGCGCGGATATCTGGTTTGGGAACGTATTCTAGCTCCTCGATACCCACTATGCGGTCAAAGTGCTGCTCCACCTGCAAGACTTGCAGCACGCGCCTGGCGTGGTCAGCGGTTGCGTTGGTGAAGATCACCTTCTCTGCATTCAGTGACTTCAGCATCTCATCCAGTCGAGGGTCAGGCTGGAGCAAACCCTCCAATGGCAGGTCGTGGACAAACTCGAAATAGTCGTGGACGTCCATGTCGTAGTGCAGATACAAGCCACGGCCGGTGGTGCCGTACCGTTCGTAGTACGCGGCCCGGAGCGCAGACACCTCGTCCGGATGGATGCCCAGACGCAGCGACATATACTCGTTGATGCGCTCACCGATGAGGTCCATGACCCCTGTCTCTTTGGGATACATAGTCTCATCAAGATCGAAGAGCACGTGCTTGATGGAATTCCTATTCGTCAATAGACACCTCGATTATCATAGACCTTTGACCTCGGCCGTTCTCTGTAGCGGCCGTTTCTGCAACGAAAGGAATATGCCAGCGAGGATCAAAGTGCCCCCCAGCACCGTCATAGCGGTGGGCGGTTCCTTCAGCAAGAAGTGGGCAAGCACTGTGGAACCCACCGGCTCCCCGAGAGTGACAATGCCGACCGCAGCCGCCGGCAGAAGACGCAGAGCCCAGTTGAGAGAAGAGTGCCCGACGAGCTGCGGCACAACCGCCAACAGAATGAACATGGCCCAGGTTTGCGCCGAATACCCCGATAGTCTGTGCTTGGTCAGCACCGTCAGCGTGAGTGCCCCCAGCGCGGCTATCGAATACACAACGGTGACATAGGCCAGCAATGACACCTTGGGCCTGAGTTTTCGCCCCGCCATGAAGTAGCCCCCCACCATCACGGCCCCGACGATTGCCAGAAGATCTCCTCGCAGCGCCTCGCCCCCAAGCGCGAGATCGTTCCACGCTATGACCATCCCTCCCAACACGGCCACGGCTATGCCTGCGGACATCGTCAGGGACAGCTTGTCCCGCGTCAACAGGTGGGAAGCTACTCCCACGAATATGGGGCTCGTCGATACGAAGAAGACCGAGCTGGCCACGGTCGTGTGCTCCAAGGAGGCTATCCAGAAAACGAAGTGCAGAGTCAGCAGCATGCCGGAAACGACGGCCCATGACATATCGCTTCTGCTCAACGCTCTTAGTTCTCCCCGGCATCGAAGCAGACCCACCGGGGCCACTATCAGAGAGGCGATCACCAGTCGGTAGGTGGCGACAACGAGAGAGGGAGCCTCGGCCAGACGGACGAAGATGGCCCCGAAGGACGCCGCCACCACGCCCACGAACAGGACCATGTACAGACGCAGGTCGTCCCGTGCGGCCATCACCGATCATAGATCCCCATCGCTAAAGACGATACTGCCATCGAACACCGTGGCCACGACGTGCGTATCCAGGATCTCTTCGGGCGGCATCTCGAAGATGTCACCGGAGAGAACCACCAGATCGGCCAGTTTTCCCGGCGTGATCGATCCCCCCTCCTCTTCGGTCCCGGAGGCGTAGGCCGCTCCCAGAGCGAATCCGTGCACCGCCTCGGACACGGTGAGGCGCTGCTCGGGGTGCCAACCTCCCTCCGGCTCGCCGTTGGCCCGCTGTCTTGTCACCGCCGCGTGGATGCCCACCAAGGGGTCCATGGATTCCACGGGCGCGTCAGAACCGAGTGCCAGATGGGCGCCAGCGTCGAGCAAAGACCTCCAGGCGTAGCTGAGCTCCGCTCGCTGACCCCAGTACTTGTCCGCCATGTACATGTCCGACGTGGCGTGAATGGGCTGCATGGAAGCGATGATTTCGAGCTCCTTGAAGCGGGGTATGTCATCGGCATGCAGGAGCTGCACGTGCTCGATGCGATGGCGCAGTTCCCTCCCCACCCCGGCGTGGCGTTGTTTCTCGAAGGCATCCAGAACGCGCCGGTTCGCTTTGTCGCCAATGGCGTGCACCGCACACGCGATGCCTGCCGAGGAAGCCTTAAGGACCGCATGCTCCAGCTCCTCCTGGCTGATGGTCGCCACTCCGTTGTTGTCGGGCTGCCCGACAAATGGCTCGATCATCTCCGCGGTCTGCGAACCAAGCGTGCCGTCGCAGAAGAGTTTCACGTTGCCTACGCGCAGATGACTGTTGCCAAAACCAGTTCTCAGCCCCACCTTGATCGCCTCGTCAAGGTTGGCTCTGGAGAGCATCATGAACACCCGCACGGCGAGATCATCCCTGCCCATCATCTCCTGGTAATCGCTGAGAGAGTCATCCTTAACGGATTGCCAATTGCCGCAGTCATGGACGCCGGTGATCCCCAGTTCCTGCGCCTCTGCCATGACTCTTCTCAGCACGGCCTGGCGCTCCTTGGCGCTAAGGGAAGGAATAGCGTCGCAGACTAGATGCATGGCTTCTTCTTTGAGGATCCCCGTGAGCTCTCCCGTCTTTGGGTCTCTCTCCATCACGCCTCCGGGCGGTTCGGGTGTATCCTCGTCGATGCCAGCGCTGCGAAGGGCCTCTGAATTCACCCAGATGACATGCCCATCCTTCTTGGTAAGGACCACCGGGTGCTCCGGGGCCACCCGATCGAGTAGTTGCCTCGAGGACACGGTATCGGGTGCCCAAGTGTTGTCGCTCCAGCCCCAACCACGGATCCAGGCCCCTGCCTCGGCATGCTGAACGTATTCCCGCACGCGCGAGAGTGTTGCCTCCAAAGTCAGTTGCTCATTCAGGGACAGCCTGGAGGCCTTCAAGGCGCACTCCAGCAAGTGTAGATGGCTATCCGTGAAGGCTGGCAGAACAGTCTTGCCCCTAAGATCGACGATGCGCCACTGTCCCCCAGTCGCCAGTTTCCTCAACTCTGCGTCCGTCCCAACGGCCTCAATCCGGGAGCCCCTTGCGGCCACCGCTTGGGCGCGAGGCCGTGAGGAGTCCATAGTATAGATGGCACCATTCAGCAGGAGCAGTCCGTTGTTCATTCAGCTATCTCCATGGGGATTGTTCAATTCACTGCGTAGGCGCACATCGCCCATCTCAATTGCTGCCCCTTTTGCCGGGCGATTCAGCGGTCGCCCCTATCGGGGGAGCAGACCTCTACCCCTCATCTCAGCAAGCAACTCCCCCGCCGCGTCGGTGGCCTCGCTGGAAATGGTCTTTCCTCGCTCTCGCTCCGGAGCCGCGAAGGTGGTCCTAACCTCGGTGCATGCACTCTCGACTATCTCAGCGACTGTCAAGCCCAGGTGCTCGGCGTCCTAGACTGTGACCGTTCGCTCATCATAGGCGGCGATGGTTCCTGGAAGACTCGGCTGGCGTCGTCTCTTCGATCTCGGCGGTCCTGGGTGCGATTTCCTGCTGAGCGAAATCGCGCACAGTGCGGCGGAGCAGCTCATGCTTCTTCTCGGATGCGAAATCCATGATCGCCCCCACGCCGCATCTGAGGACGGAGCTCCGCCGGGCTCAAGTCACGGCGAAGGCCGCCATGCGTTCAAGGTGCCCGTTCAGATAGATTTCCACGCGGTAGCTTCCACGTGGCCAGGGATTCGGGCTGGTTAACTCGAACCCCACGCAACCATGCCCGCCCTCCTGGACCTCGTAATTGATCTCCTCTATGAACTGTTCGCCATAGTACCACCGGCTGGCCAGAGCGGATCCGGATCGCAGATTGGACGCCATCACGGAGCAATAGAAGGGACCATTGGGAGAGAATGTGGTGACATCATCAATGGCGCAGTAGTCATCGTTCAGCGCCGTTGTGAGAACGATGTCGTCAACGGAGGAGGGACTGACGATTACGTCGCAGGCCGAGACCAGCATCATCAGCATAGGTACGGCGATCAATCGCCAGCACGCTCTCAGCCTCACTCAGTGTCTCCCCTTCCTGGCCCGTCAGGTCAGATCAAGGATACCATGGGTCCCCCGCGCAGTCAAAGCCATGTCGGTGAGGAGTCCCGTCCACTAGTAGATCTGGTGGCAGGGGCAGCGGCCAGGCTCGTCCCCAGAGAGCCCATCTGCGTTTGCCGGGTCCTCTAGCCGCATGCTATAATGCATGCGCATCGCGACGACTCCCATCGTTGCGGTCAGTCCGAGGCGTGACTGCTGCTGCGCCGCGCTCCACGAAAGTGCAGCTGCTCGGCAGCACGAGAGAGATTCTGTGATGGGTGAACCCGGCTGGAGGAAGTATCTCACTGACTACAACGAAGGACTGGGGCTCGTCTATGAGCGCTTGGTGCTGAACGACTATCTGGATCGCCTGCTGGGCAGATACCAGATCGAGACGGTCCTGGAAGCGCCCCTCTTCGGCATGGCTGGGGTCTCAGGCATCAACAGCGTGCACCTAGCCCAACGCGGATGCGACGTCACCCTGGTGGATGTGGACAAGGAGCGCCTTGAGGGCATCCGGCCTATCTGGGAGGAATTGAGGCTTGACTGCCGGTTCACCTACTGTGAGGATCCCGCCCGGCTCCCCTTCGATGACGACTCGTTCGACCTGGCGTGGGAGTGGGCTGGGCTTTGGTACCTGCCTGACGCAGGAGCATTGCTGTCCGAGCTAGCACGAGTGTCCAGGCGTCTTGTCTTCGTGGCCATGCCGAACAGGTTGCAGGTTGGCTACTGGATGCGTAAGCTACTCGTGGACCGAGACTTCTTCGACACTGTAGACGAGCGATGGGTGAACATGAACTTGATCAAGCGGACTCTTCACGAAGCAGGTATCGCTGTGGTGGAAGAGGGCGTACTGGACGTGCCTCCATGGCCCGACACGGTGATGCCGGCAGCCGAGTTGCTGCGTCGCCTGGGTATTCGCTCCAAGAAACTGGAAGGGCGATTCAGCGGGGATGGGTGGCAGTGGAGCACCATGGACTACTATCTGGGCAAGAGACCGGAGTTCAAGGAGATGATACATAGGTACGCTTTCCTTGAACGATTGCCCTTGTCCTGGCGAGTGAAGGTCCTCTGGGCGCATCACCGGTACGTCCTTGGAAGCAAGAGGTAGAAACACCGTGAAGATCCTGGTCACTGGAGGCGCGGGATTTATCGGCAGCCACACTGTTGATGCTCTACTCGCTCGGGGGGACGAAGTAGTCTGCGTGGACAACTTCAACGACTACTACAGCCCGGAGCGCAAGCACAAGAACCTCGCCGGTGCCCGGACCTCGCCCCGCTTCCGCCTCCACGAGATCGACATCCGAGACCTCGATGCGATGGCGCAGGTATTCGCGAAGGAGAAACCGGATAAGGTGATCCACCTGGCGGCCATGGCCGGAGTACGCAACTCTGTCCAGTTTCCTCTCCTCTACGAAGAGGTGAACGTCAGAGGAACCCTGCACCTTCTGGAACTCGCGACCAAACATGGAGTGGACAACTTCGTGCTGGCTTCTACTTCATCGGTATATGGAGCTAGCAAGGAGATACCCTTTCGGGAAGAGGAGGACGCGGTTCGCCCCTTGGCGCCATATCCCGCCACCAAGAGGGCATGCGAACTTCTGGCCCACGTCTATCACAACCTCTACGGCCTGCGGTGTGCCGCGCTCCGCCTGTTCACCGTCTACGGGCCCCGGGGCCGACCCGATATGACGCCATACATGTTCACCGAGGCCCTCTCTCAGGGGCGCGAGATCACCCTATTCGACGAGGGACGACCGCAGCGAGACTTCACGTATATCGATGACATCGTGGAAGGAATCCTTGCCGCCGCGGACGCCAATCTTGAGTATGAGATTATCAACCTGGGCAACTCCAGGCCCGTCGTGATGCGGGAGTTCGTTGGCGTCATCGAGGATCTCCTCCAACGGCAGGCTAGCATCGTCTCTCCTCCACTTCCCGCCACGGACCCCCCGGTCACTTATGCTGACATCTCCAAAGCATCTCGCTTATTGGGATACAACCCCACGACCACCGTCGGGGAAGGGATGCGAGAGTTCGTAGCTTGGTACAAGCAGGAGGCTGGCTGAGATGCTGAGCCTTCTGCCCCGTCTGCCCGCCTACATGGCCTTTCGACGGTATGGCAACCCAAAGCCTTTTCCTTTCAATTTGGTGGTCAGCGTCACCTACAGGTGCAACTCCCGGTGCAAGACCTGCAACGTCTGGCGTCGCTCCGCGGAAGAACTGACCACTGACGAGTGGGAACGAGTCTTCTCCAAGATAGGCACCACACCCTACTACCTGACGTTCAGCGGAGGCGAACCCTCTCTGCGCGACGATCTCGCCGATATCGTGGATGCGGCCGTGCGACTGTGCAGACCGGCCATCATCACCATTCCCACCAACGGCCTCTTGACGGATATCATCCCCCAGAGGGTGCAGGAGATCCTAGCGGCGGCAGATGGGGTTGAGATTGGCATCAATATCTCGCTCGACGGTGTTGGTGCGGAGCACGACGCGATTAGAGGTGTGAAAGGGAACTATGAGAAGGCTCTGGAGACCTACCGGCGTCTGAGGGCGCTCGACTATCCTAATCTCACCCTCAGTTTCCACACCGTTGTCTCCCGATTCAACGTGGAGCGCGTGCCTGAGATCTACGAGGAGCTATCGAAGCTCAAGCCCGACTCATACATCAGCGAGGTCGCAGAGGAACGGGTTGAGCTCCAGACCATGGAAACGGGGATCACCCCACCGCCGGAGCAGTATGCCCGGGTTGCTGATTTCCTGGCCGCCCAAGCCAGGAACAGCAGTCACTCAGGTCTGGCCCGCATCACTCAGGCCTTCAGGGCACAGTACTACGATCTGGCAAAGAGGATACTGTTAGAGGAAAGACAGGTCATACCGTGCTACGCTGGGTTTTCCTCGGCGCACATCGCCCCTGACGGCGACGTCTGGGCCTGCTGCACCCGGGCCGAGCCCCTGGGCAACCTCAGGGAGACCGACTACGATCTGGCACCCATCTGGCTGGGCGAGCGAGCAGCCGCCGTCAGGCGCAGCATCGTCGCCCAAGAGTGCCACTGCCCCATGGCTAACGTTTCCTACTCTAACATGCTCCTCCACCCGCCGACATTGCTGCGCGTGGCCCGCCAGGTGGCGCGCCCGTAGAGACTCATGGCATAGGAACAGGGTCACCAATGCTCCAGAGAGCGCGCCGCGTGTACCGCGAGCACGACAACTTCGTCCTCTTTGCCGTGCTCTTCATTGCCTTCAGGGTGATGACCCTGCTTCTGTACCGGCCCGGTGGTTTCATCGCCGACTACTCCGACTACAACACCAGCTATCTGCCCTTTGCGCAGTGGTCTGACGCAGGACTGTACCCCTTTGTCCACTACTGGCTGGAATGGCCTCCCCTCTTTGCCTGGTGGGTTGTGGGGATCTATCGCCTTAGCTTGCTCATCCCCCAGTGGACCGACCCGCGGCTGTGGTACAACACGCTCCTCGGCCTATCATTCCTGCCCTTCGAGATTGGCAACTTCGTTCTCGTCTACCTCACAGCCGGGGAACTGTACGATAGGAGCAAGGCCCTGAAGTGCGCTCTCATCTACGCATGTCTCTTCGCGCCACTCTACGTCTGGAGCGGTTGGAACGACTCTGTGTCTCTCTTCTTCCTGCTGCTGAGTCTGTATCTGCTGCTCAGACGCAAGCCTGTGCTGGCTGGTCTGATGAGCGGTGTAGGGTTCTGGGTCAAGGTCATCCCCATTCTGCTGGTGCCCGTCGGCCTCAGAGCCCTGGAACGCGTGCGTGGCAAGGTAGTGTTCCTCGGTGCCGCCTGTGGTACGATACTCGCCATAGCCCTGCCCTTTCTCTGGATCAACGCGGGCTTCCTCCGGGCGTTCTTCGCCAACCTGCTGGGGCGCTCATCGTGGGAGACGGTGTGGGCTCTGCTGGACGGTTACTACTCCTACGGCGTGGTCAGCGCGGATCGCTTGACCGTGCCCACCGACTACAGCAGCCACGCGTCTTCTCTCCCCTGGCCGGTGATCACCCTCGTCTTCGCTCTTGTGCTCTTGTGGCTGTATACTCGCCGTGTCGACTACGGTGCGAAGCTGGGTACTGTGGCTCTGGCAGGCCTGACCATCAGTCTGTTCACGCTCTACAGCAAAGGATACAGCCCCCAGTTCATCGTGCAGCTGATACCATTCGCCGTGCTTCTACTTCCCAATCTGAAGGGTGTCTCCTACATCATCTTGCTGGACGTGATCAACTTCCTGGAGGCCACGGTATACTTTATCATCCTACCGGACCAGCCTTGGCTCTTGGTGACCACAGTCCTGCTCAGGACCCTCTTGCTCATCGCCCTGAGCACCGAATTCGGGTTCATCCTCTTCGACGTCAGGTCGCCTCGCACGGTCAAGCTCCATGGGCGAGCTTCGGCTGCCCTCCTGCTATGCGTGGCCGCGTCGCTCTGTGCCCTCGTCCTTCCCCTGGGGCAGGCCTACGTCTCCAGTCGTAACCAGGCGGAGGAGGCTCCCCCTGCCACCGGGGTGTACGCCATGTCTGGAGCAGGTCAGCCCCGTGGCGAGTTGTGGTCAATCGTGGCGCGGCCCGAGTCCGGCGCACTCCATTCCTCGGCGGCGACCGGCGCTTCCAAAGCCGAGACCTACCCATTAACCAACGGAGAGCTACATCAGCACCATGCGTCTCAACAGGAATGACAAGGTCCTTGCCCTGGCCCTTCTTCTCTTCCTCTTCTCCGTCTACCTTCTGACCTATAGCGGCACGCTCCACTCCAGTGACGGACAGGCCATGTTCTCGGTTGCCGAGAGCTGGGTCAGGCGAGGCGAGTACGACATCAACCAGATTCGCTGGATGGGCCTCCAGCAAGGGACCTTTGGACCTGATGGGAACCTCTATTGCCGCAAGGGGCTGGGAACTTCCCTGGTAGCGGTGCCACTGGCATGGCTGGGGCTGACGGTACCAGCCTGGGGAGTGGTCCAGACCACTATGCTCCTCAACGCCATGATCACGGCTCTGACAGGAATGCTCATCCTCCTGTACGTGCGACGTCTGGGCTATGAGCGGTCAACCGCCCTGGTGACCGCTGTGGTCTTTGGATTGGGCACCATAGCCTGGCCGTACGCCAAATACTTCTTCAGCGAACCTCTGAGCGGCTTCTGTCTCCTCGCGGCGGCCTATTTCCTCTTCGAGACAGGGTCCCGCCGGTCAGATAGGTCACGGTGGTTGCCACCGCTGCTCGCGGGGGTCTTTCTGGGTCTGGCAGTGGCTACGCGGTTCGCCAATGCGGTCCTCATCCCCATCTACGTATCTGTCCTGGTCTGGCACTTGCTGAGCAGACCAGGAGCCGCCGGTTGGCGGGGGGTACGGTCAAATCCGTCCCTGCTTCTCTCAGCGACCTGGCGGGGACTACTGGCCTTGGCGCTGCCCCTCCTACTGTGGGTCGTCGTCATGGCTGTCTACAACTATGTGCGGTTCGGCAACCCCCTGACCACTGGCTATCTCCCCGAGGAGTCGTTCTCCGCCCCCTGGATCACGGGCATCGTGGGCCAGCTCTTGAGCCCTGGGCGTGGCATCATCTTCTTCTGTCCGGTCCTGCTGGCTTGCTTGCCCGCACTGCCCAGTTTCGTTCGCCGCCACCGTTTGTTGGCCATCCTCATTCTCCTCACGGCTGGCTGCTATCTCTTGCTCTATGGGAAATGGTTCATGTGGCACGGGGGCTTCGCATGGGGTCCCCGGTTCCTGGTGCCTGTAATACCGCTGCTATGCATCACGCTGGCCCCGCTGATAGAGGGTCTGCGAGGCAAGAAGAGAGCGGCGTTCTGGGCGTTGTTTGCAGCCAGCGTGGCCGTGCAACTGCTGGGGGCGAGTGTCCATTTCATCCATCAGCAGGAGGCACTCCTGCGGACAGGCTTGCCCCTCTTCGACCCGGTCACCTTCTTCCATCCTCGATACTCGCAGCTTTGGGGCACCGTGGCTTTCCTCACACCGGCGAACCTCGACTTCGCTTGGGCACAGAGCACGGCAGCGGGCGTCGCAATCGACTGGCTGTCTCTGGCGTCGGGTCTGCTCCTCGTGGCCCTCTGCGGATGGGCCACGCTAATGCTGACTCGCGAGACTCCACTGTCATTGTCGCGCGGAGGCTACCTGTTGGCGTGCCTCTCCTTGCTCATCGTTGGGGGCACCGCCCTCACGTTGGCGCGGTACAAGAACGACGGCCACGCCGACTACGTGAGCATGCTGAGGTTCCTGCAAGCCAGCTCTGAGGACTCAGATGTCATCCTCCAGAACTCCCCACCGGATACGGCGATCTTGCAGAACCACTACAAGGGTCGCCTGCCCTCTTACGGCCTCTTCGAGGGAGAACAACCCCTCTCCCAGGACACGCTCGCTGTGCTGGACGCTCTGAGCGCGCGGCATTCCCGAATCTGGCTCATCTCTGATGAGCTACCCCCAAACATGAGCTCCCTCGACCTGTGGTTCACCGATCAGGGGTGGTCGGCCACGTATCAAAGCTTTGGACGCGAACGGCTGACATTGTACTCCAGACCTTAGGCGGTACAATCCATCGCTGCGCCCCCAGGTGTCACACGTCAGGAGGTCGTCCTGTGTGCGGCCGGTGGCTCTGCTGGACACCCTCCTGGTACTCCGTTGCCATGCCCCTTGGGCTGTGATAAGATTAGCCGCAAATCAACAGCCACAGGGAGGCCTCGCTTGGGCAAGCCAATGGGCAGCAGAGTCAGCACTCACTTCGTCGTCGTTGCCCTCTACGTCATTCTGACCCTGATCCTCACCTATCCTTTGGTCACTCACCTTACCACCCACGTCATGGGCTCCGAGACCTGGGCCTTCGACGAGTATACCTTCATCTGGAACACCTGGTGGTTCCGGTACTCCGTGCTCAAACTGCACTCCAACCCTCTGTTTTCGAGCCACACCTTCTATCCACTAGGCATCAGTCTGGTCCTGTATACGTACAACCTGTTCAACGCGCTCGTCTCCCTCCCCCTGCAACCATTCCTCGCCCTGCCGGCCATCGCCAACTTGACAAACGTCTTCGCCCTCGCCTTCTCTGGATACGGGACCTACCTCCTGCTGTACTACCTGCTGCGACAGAAGGGAACCGGTGATCGACGAGACCAGATCGTCGCACACTGCGCGGCGTTCGTGGGAGGCCTGGTATACGCTTTTGGATCCTATCACTTCATCTACGCTGCCCTAGGTCACTACAACTTCGTGGGCACCCAGTGGATACCCTTCTACGTTCTCTTCCTGATCAAGACGGTGAACGAGAGGCGGTGGCGCAACCCTGTGCTGGCGGGCGTCTTCGCCACGCTGGCTGTGCTGTGCGAGATGACCCTCGGGGTCTTCCTGGCTTTCTTCACCGTGATCATCCTGGCCTTCGCTGGATGGCGCCGCATCGTCAACTTGAACTTCTTGAAGCGTGCTGCGCTTCTGTTCCTGATCTTCTTCGTAGGCTACGCGCCTATTGGCTACGCCGTCCTCAGGGAGTTCTTTGGGGGCGAATACGCCCTCGAGGGTTGGGGCCATTCCGACAAGCTGCTGGTCGACCTCTTCGGCTTCACGACACCGACGGCGCTCCATCCCGTGTTCGGCAGTGACTGGACACAAGAACTGACTGCCGTGCGAGAGGGTACTGCCCGTTTCGTGGATGTGAACACCGTGTTTCTGGGCTGGGTGGTGCTTCTACTGGCCCTCTTTGCCTTGGTGAAGTACCGAAAACAGCTTCGAGTCTGGATAGTCGGCGCCGCGGTCTCGGGGATCTTGGCCATGGGACCGTTGTTGCACATCAATGGCCGTTCAGTCTTCGACCTGGACGGCTTGCTGGTGAACGTGCCCCTGCCCTTCATCGTCCTACATTACGTGCCCGTGGTGAACGCCAACCGGGTGCCGAACCGCTTCGGCATCATGCTCATGCTGTGCCTGGCGGTGCTGGTGAGCTTCGCCTGCCAGGCCATCCTGCGCCGCCTGAAGCGGCGTGGGCTAATGCTGGGCATGTCGGCCCTGCTCTCGTTTCTGATCTTGTTCGAGCACCTTGCCTTTCCTGTGCCGCTCACCGACGCCAGAGTCCCCCAGTGGTATGAAGGTCTCGCCGAGGAGCCGGGCGACTTCTCCATCCTGGAATTTCCCCTGGGCTGGCGTAACAGCTTCGGGGTCTTTGGCGTGGAGCGGACGCAAGCCCAGTATTACCAGACCACCCACCTCAAGCGGCTTCCGTCCGGGAACATCTCGCGCAACCCGCCCTTCAATGTGGACTACTTTCGACGCATACCCATCTTCGACTCCATCGCCAGGGTCGAGCTGTACGAGCAGTTGGACCCTGCACGGGTAGAGCAGGACCGCCTCTCGGTAGACGA
The DNA here is from genome assembly GCA_030603665.1 of Chloroflexota bacterium. Lineage (GTDB taxonomy): Bacteria > Chloroflexota > Anaerolineae > UBA7937 > B3-Chlor > JAUVXJ01. Next base: position 196,852 of record JAUVXJ010000001.1, read on the forward strand.
GCTGATCTACTTCTTCGACATCCGCTACTTGGTGTTTCAACCGGTTGTGCCCAAGCGACCGCCCTACTCGGACACGAGGCCTCAGGTAGAAGAGTACGTACGGCAGGTGTTTCCCGCGGAGGTGGTCTACGAGGACGAGAGTGGGTTCACCGTCTACCAGGTGCAGCAGCCCGAGGCCCGCACCCAGGTGACCGTGGACTTCGGCACCGAAGGGAGCAAACTGTACCAGGGAGAGGGCTGGAGCAGAGACGAGATCATTGGGGACGCCACTGCCAACTGGTCTGAGGCTCGACAGGCCCGGGTCTTCGTCCCCCTGCGCCAGCTGGGCGACTACGAGCTTACTCTGCGAGCCCTGGCCTTCTCGTTCGACGGGGCGCCTCAGCAGAGTCTCGGTGTGGTAATCAATGGTCAGCGGCTGGGGGAAACAGTCTCTGTTGGCCCCTACTGGGAAGAGCGCAGCATCATGGTACCGTCAGGGTACCTGAAGGTTGGGCTGAATGAGGTCGTGCTAGAGTTTGTTTACGCCGCTGCTCCGCGTGATGTCTTACCGGGCCAGTTCGCCGTCGGAGACACAGGGGTGACTTCCCCCGTAGAGATCACTGTGAACAGTGCCGGGCTCCATGCCGGTGACTTTGCCTACATCACGGTGAATGGAGAGGACTCCTCCTCTCATCGCAGAGGCTACAACCTGGCCGTCGTGCATCCCGACACGGGGGCGGTGGTCAGTCAGGCCGGCTTCGACACCTTTGCCAACGAGTTCGAGTCCCAGGCTCTGGCCGACTTCATAGCCGAGATACCGGATGGCCACATAGTGGCCGTCGCCGTCCGCGATGATGGTGCCGCCAGCCTGACCGAGGCGGCGGTCCAGGCCCTGAGCTCCTTGGGCGTTGGGATGGACCTCCGTGGGACCGAGCACCTCTCTCATGCCATCATCGGCGTCAAGGGGGCCGCGACGGGAACAGCACTGGAGGCCTCCGGCGAGGGCAACTCCTACCTCCACGTGGGCCGGAACCCCGATGACCGCACGTTGTCGGTCGCCGTGGATTACGTCAACCTCGAACTCAGATGAGCATCCGCCGCCTGGCCAGGCGTGTTGACGTGGTGGTGGCCTTGTTGCTGGGTTTGGCCACTGCCGGTCTTTATGTCAAGACCGTGGCGCCTACCCTTCTGATGGCGGACCCGGCTGAGTTCCAGCTGGCCTGCTACACGCTCGGCATCGCTCACCCCACTGGATACCCTTTGTACCTGATTCTGGGCTGGCTGTGGTCCCACCTCCTACCCCTTGGAGATGCAGCCTACCGTGTCAACCTCCTGTCGGCAGCCTTCGCCGCGTCGGCTGCGGGGCTTCTGTACCTATTGGTGCTGAAGGTCCTACGTGGGACGGTCCAGGGCCCATCAGGAGCGCTCCTGCGTGCCGTGGCGCTCGTTTCCGCGCTAACCCTTGTACTGTCCCGCACCTTCTGGTCTCAGGCCCTCAGAGCGGAAGTCTACGCCCTCAATAGCCTCTTCGTGGTGCTTACGCTGTTCCTGTTGCTGGGGTGGTCGGAGTCCAGGTCCCCCAGGGCCCTACAGCTCAGCGCACTGGTCTTTGGGTTGAGCCTCACCCATCATGCTACGATGATCCTCTTTCTCCCCGCGTACGTCCTCTTTGTGTGGTTGGCCGACCGCACGGTGTTCCGGAGAGCGCGGTTGGTGCTTTCCCTGCTGGTGCTAGCCGTGGCACCGCTCCTGCTCTATCTGTACATCCCCTGGCGGGCGCCTGCGACGCCGTACCTGTACATCGAATTGGCTCCGGGTCGTACGCTGGAGTTGTACGAGAACACACTGCGCGGGTTCCTCGGCTTCGTCTCGGGAGAGATGTTCACAGGAGAACTCGGCTACCAGGCGTCCCTTATGGAGCGCCTGTCAATGGCCTTAGAGCTGCAGATCAGACAGTTCGGCATAGCAGGAGTCGCTCTGGGTGCCCTTGGCGTGGTGAGGCTGGTGGTCGGGTGGAGCAGTCGCCACTCAAGGAGTCTCCTGGCTCTACTGGGGCTGTCGTATGGCGCGTTGGTGGGATTCACCTTCTTCTATCATGTGGGCGACATTCAGGTGTTCTACACCCCGTCCTACATCATCTTCACGGTGTGGATCGCCCTGGGCATGGCCTGGCTGGTCCAGACCGCTGGCAGAGTGCGCTTCGGGGCGTTTGCCGGTGGACGATGGGTCGCCTGGGCTCTCGTCGCTCTGTTTGCTGTGCTACCTCTGGCCTTGCTCTGGAACAACTACCCCGGGGTGGACAGGAGTGCCGACTATGGTGCACGCGAGTGGGCGGAGGAGATACTGTCGCAGCCAGTCCCAGAGGGCTCTATCTTGATCTCCAACGACCGCAACGAGATCACACCCCTGCTGTACCTCCAGCACGTGGAGGGGAAACGCCCGGACCTCTTGACCATGTTCCCCCTCATGCTACCCGAGGAGGAGTACTCCAACGTGGTGCGAATCATAGACGGTGTGCTTGACGTGGGGAGGCCCCTCTATCTGGTGAAGCCCATGCCCGGCCTGGAGATCAAGTACGAGCTTAGGTCGTCTGGTCCGTTGGTGGAGATCACAGGCCCCGCTGTCACAGGAGAGCCGGAGAAGATCACAGAGATGGCTCTGGGGGACAGTCTGACGCTGGTGGGGTACGACGTAGATCCCGATGTACCCTCACCCGGCGGAGAGCTACACGTCTCCCTCTACTGGCGCGTCCAGCAACCCCTCGGTCGGGACTATCACACCTACGTGCATCTTCTGGACGAGGGCGGCCGGCCCATCGCCCAGAGCGACCACCGTCCTGGGCAGGAGTACTACCCGTCGAGCATGTGGCAGGCCGGTGAGACCTTGCTGGACGTTCACGTTCTGCCTATCCCGGCCGAAACACAGGCGGGCGTGGTCACGCTGGTAGCTGGGGCGTACGAGTACCCCTCTCTAGCCCCGCTGGGAAGTCCCCTCACCCTGGGCGAGCTGTTTATTGCGCCCTAACCCCCTCAGGCTTGGCCATTGCTCGAATAGCCCGGTCCACGATTCGAGGACGCGTCACGGATTGTACGTCCTCACCGCCAGGGGGATGAAGAAGGGATCAGTCTGCTGCTCGTCGGCGCCGATGTCCAGAAGCCTTCCCGTGCGCCTGTCCCCATCGTAGTCGAAGTACAGCCCTTCAACGTACGTCCCCGCATCGATGCACGGCGAATCGGAGTCAAGGTGGTAGTCGCCGCTCCCGGGATTTGCGAACTCCGGATCCACGCTGAGGTCGCTGCTTCCAGGAGCTATGTTGAAGTAATTGGTCGTGTTGTTCCACACGTCGTTGTTGCTCAACGTCACCACTGAGTTGTTCTCGGCCCTGATGCCAATGGTGTGGTTGATCACGATGTTGTTGATCACCTCGAGCGTCCCGAGTCCAGCGTCGTTGATATCTATCCCAGCGAGAGATCCGTAGAAGGTGCCAACGATGGTGTTGTTGGCGATTCTCATGCTAGTGTCGAAGGTGAAGACTGATGGACCATGCTGCCCAGCGGTGTTGCCCACCAGGTAGTTGTTGGCGATCGTGCCTCCGACGCACGTCGAACACGAACCCACGAAGATGCCCCCCCCATGGATCGACGCGTAGTTCTCCAAGATCAACAGGCCTTCCAGATCCACGTCGCCATACATATACACACCGCCGCCGGACTGAGCCTCGTTGTAGGCTACTACGTTGTCGTTCCCCTCGAAGGTCGCCTGTGCGCCGCCGCCGTCCAGGAACAGGCCACCTCCGTGCAAGGCGGAATCCGAGGGATTGGTGTTGCTCATGATATCGGTACCTTCGATAACGGCGGTCGCTCCCCCGGCGGGTACCCAGTTCAGGGCTAACCCGCCTCCAAAGGAGAGCCCGGCGGATCCGGGCTCGCTCATGTTCTCAGTGATCTTGCATTCCGTCAAGCTGATGGACCCATTCTCCACGTACACGCCGCCACCGTAAGCCCAGTGAGTGGGTTCGAACCCGCCAGATCCTGTGGGGCTGATGACATTGCTCGTCACCACCACGTAGTCTAGGGTGGCAGATGCGCCCGACACATACACTCCGCCGCCCTTCTGAGCACGACCGTTGGTCAGCGTCAGCCCATCGAGGGTGGCTGTGCTCCCTCCGGTGATCTCCACCACGTGGTCAGCAGCACCGCCATCGATGACGGTGTGCTGTGGATCAGGATGGGTTCGGTCAGTGCAGCCCTCGGTGTAGCCTCCTTCGAGTGTGATGTCGTCGCTGATGTCCAGGTTCTCGTAGTGCGTTCCGTAGACTATCTGTATGGTGTCCCCGTCGCCTGCGGCGTTGATGGCCGCTTGAATCGTTGTATGCGTCTTGGTTGGCGCGCAGTAAGTAGCTGCGGCATTAGCCGTGCCGATCATGGCCAGGCACCACCCTGCCAGGACGAACGCCGCGACCGCCAGCGTGGCCAGTACAATCGGGAATGGTCTTCTCAATGGTCTTCTCATAGACTCGTCTCCTCGCTTCTCTCCATCCGTACGGAGGATATGAGGAGCGAGTATACCATTGGGCGCTAGCCAGCGCAAACTCAGGCAGCTTGGCGCTGAGATGGTTGGCTCGTAAGTACTGGTGAGGATTGAGAGGGGCCAGCGGAGAAGACATCGGTCGTTACGAGGACTCGGGGTGGGCTGGACAAAGGCGTCCTATACCGTGGGTGTGAGAAGGGCGAGGCTGCGAGCACACCAGTCTGTCTGTTCAGCCAACCAGTCGACCGGGGATAGCACGTATCACAACGGGACACGGCGCGAGCAGCATGCCTACAACCAGGTTTCCGCCCGGAGTTGTTCCCTTACCGTGCGTGCTGCGTCTGCTGGCAGCAAATCCAACAGTTCTTCGACTTCGGCCTCACTTGTGGCCACCTGGAAAGCGCCGCGGCTCCCCAGCACTTCTTTCGCCCTGTCCCACGCATCCCAGCCGATAGCACTGAAAGTGCACAGGGTGACCTCAAGTCCCCGCTCCATACGCATTGTGGCCAGCCTAACCACACCGGCGCCAAGGCTGTGGAGGGTGTCGAGAAACTCGTCGTGAGTGCCCTCCCCACCATCACTCATCGCGAACAATCGTCTCCGGAGCCTTACGCGCATGCTGTCGGTGTCAGGCCTCGTTACGCTTCGGATCACCACCATGGACCAGTATGCCGAGCCAAGCTTGGCCGAACTCGATGCGGCAGCACCGGATGGTCGGCGCGCCGACAGGTCCGCAGACTGTAGGCAGTGTGCCGTCGGAGTGATTCGCTTGTTACGCGTTCTACTCGCGAGTGGGGTTACCCTTGCGTGCAAGTTCGCGCATGGCCGACGTCACCTGGAGGTACTCCGGAGTGTCGCCCAGCCGCTTCACTACTTCCGCCCCAACCCGGCCCGCCAGATCCGCGAATCTTCGGCCGTCCAGGAGCGCAATCTCGCCTGAGGGCAAGTGGACATGGGCTACTCTGATTCCCCCACAAATGATCCCGGGGATGAACTCGCCCATCTCCAACATCTGCGCTCCGTCGACCAATTTCTCCATATACCGCGTGCCCATCAGCTCCCAGATCGGCTCCGGCCAACACCCGGAAACCTCGTGGCCGAGAGGCCAATTAGGCGGGCGGACGCCGACCCCTAGGTCCACGAGAGCCTTGCCCAGCCTCCGGAACTCTTCGACCCCTCCCTCGAACGTGATCTGCGCCTCAAAAGCGATTCGTCGCTTCTGCTCCTTCATATCGCCCCCTTTCGGTTCCACGCATGACTAAGCTGCCTCTCATGCACATACCTCATCAAATGGTCCATGAACAACTGGTTCTGGCGGAGAGCCGTGAGTGCGTGACTGGCGGCCTGGATCGCGGCGCGTTCGCTGGCGCACATAATGGGCGCCGCAAGGTCAGCCCGGCCCGTCAGGTAGTGGTTCGTGCAGCCACACCAGTTCATGCAGAACTGTCGCACTCCGCAAGAGACACACTCCTCATTGCGATTGCCTCTACTCTCCACCACAGCACACCTTCGCACCGAATCGAGGCCCACGTGCACGTTGCCCAGACAAAGCGAGGAGCCATTGTCCTCACCAATGAACCTCTCACAGGGATAGATGTTCCCGCTCGGTGCGAAACCCCATTCTGTCTCACCCATGCCGCACCTGTCCTGGGCCGAGTATCCATCTTTGAGGAAGACGATGATCTTGCTGTCGATAAGATTCATCCCCACTTCCCGTCCCCTCTCGAAGGCGCTGATGTATTGGTCGGCCACCGCCATGTAGATCCCTTGAAGCTGCTCCCCTGTGACCTCCGTCCAGGATGCGCAGATATCCATGTTGAGATGGATCACCGGAACCTTCAGCTCGACGAAGAAACCCACGGTCTCTGGCAGCAGTCCAACTGTGTCTGGACCGTAGACCGCATTGACCTGCACGCCGCGGAGCTCCCCCAGCGCTGTACGCAAGTTAGCCACGACATCGGAGAAGCTCCCCCGGCCGTCTCCGTAGCGACGGTGGCGATCGTGGACGGGCTGCGGCCCGTCTAGGCTGACACAGAGGTGTACGCGCTCTCTGTCGAAGAACTCTAGAACCGCGTCGTTCAGTAGTGTCCCGTTGGTGGTCACGTTGAGATGCACGGGGCGCTGCGTTTCCCGCGACCGCTCGCCGACGTATTGAGCTATGTCTCTCAACACGTCGAAGCGCAGTAGCGGCTCTCCCCCGAAGAAGCAGAAGTCAATAGCCTGCTCGCGAGGGGTCAACTCCATCACGAAATCCACAGCCTTGCGGGCCGTCTCCAGCGACATGTCGCCCCTCGTCGGTTTTCCGGCGTAGCAGTATCTACACGCCAGATTGCAGCGGTGAGTGAGACTGAGAGTTGCTTTAATGCCACCCTCCTCCACAAGCCTCAAACCGGTACACGGCCTTGTTCTCAATGCCTTCAATCCGATCCAGTGAGTGCGGGGCTATCGCCAGGGTCTCAACAAGATCCGTGCGTAGCTTCCGGAGTCTACGAAACGTGTAATGGAATCACGGAGGTCGATTGCCGATCTCCCGGTTCACCGCCTGTGGGTGACCTCCCTGATGGCCACGACTGACTTCGGGAAGCTCAGGTATGCCCCAAAACTAGCCCGGCTAATGTCCGCTTCGTCAGACGCGAAGGTGATGGTGAACACGCGTCCCTCTGGATCGAACTCGGCCTCCTCTCTCGCATCGCCCAAGAGATCCCCCTCCGTGTTGTAGACTTCCATCATGTAGTATCGGGATGCACCCGAGAACTTCAGAGAAACCTCGGAGACCGGCTCTACAAAGTGAATCTCTATTCGGTGCGCGTTGGCGCAATTCCCCCAATGGCGCAACCACAAGTAGTTGTCGTTCGTAGAGTAGTAACTCGTGCTGACAACTACACAAGAGGTGACAGGGGCGGATGCCACGGTGTATCCGCAGTCCAGGAACTCATCCCCATCGAGACTCTGCCACACAAAGCCCTCCGCGTCCACCGTATCACCAACGATCGGCGTGCCATCTGGGAATGTGTCGAAGCCACACGTTTGTCTGGTTGGCGCAGGGACTGCAGGGACTGGCGTCTCGCAGGCGACTGCGCAGACCAGGATCAGCATGACGGCGCACAGGATAGAGAACCAGGGAAGCGTTGTCCGGATGCGGCTCAGCCATGATTCATGTCCATCCCTTCTCATCTTGTCCTCCCTCACCCACATGGCGACGTCGTTATGAAGGTCTGCTTGCCCTAGCTTGGCAGCACCGCGCGCTGCGCCGGTTCCACATCGCGCCGCGGCATCCAACTGCAGATAGTATGAGCGGTCGACCTCAGTGCTACTCAAGAGGGGCTCATAGCTGGAGCCGGACCGATTTCACCCCCTTGCTCTTGAGCAGTGTCTGCCAGTCCACGGCCATGCCCTGCAAGACTTATTGGCAAGTGGTGCATCCGGAAGTACTTAAGGGCATGCCAACTCATGGCCCACAGATAGCAGGGACAATGGACCTCTCGCGCAGTCCCCCGAGATGCGGAGTTGGTGCTGCCCCTTGGGACGGGTGCTTGCACAATGCAGCGGGCTGCCTACACAGCTCAACCAACTCCGCGCGGGGGTCGCTCCTCTATCGTTTCTTCGTTCCCTCTCTGCCTTCGTGTTCCTCTACGAGCTTCGCGATCTCGTCCTCGTGTCCCATCTCGAACTTCTTCATGGGGATAGGTATTTGCTCCAGTACCTCGTCGATCGCCTCATGCAGTCGCTTTGCGAGGTCCGGCTCTAGGACGTTCCTGGCAACCATATCCGCGATGGCTAGCTTGTATATGTAACCGCATCTGTGCGCGCCGGGGTTGAAGAGCTTCACGCACACCGTCTCTTCGCAGCGCGCCTGCACGATCGTTGCTTCTGTGAAGTGGTTCCCCCAGAGTTCGTCCGCCCTCATCCCGTAGCCCCAGACAGCGCGAATGCAGTAGCAGCCGGGCGGAACCTCGACCTCCAGGTGACCGCACCTGGCAGGCAGAACCACGTACCTCTTATCACACCACTCAAGCACCTCGCCATCGCAATCATAGATGATGATGTACCACGTTTCGTCGTCCACCGAGCACGGATCATCAGTGCGCGAGACCCAGATGTTGAGCTTCGCCATGCCCATCGCGAGACCTCCTCTCAGCTTCCGTAACTTCACCACAGGTCAGAGCCAGCAGAACCCTGCCTTACTTCGGATCCGCATCACCTCCTTTGTGCCGTTCCAATCAAGCGGTGTGCACGACGGATCTGCAGGCGATCCTTCCTCCGCTGAATCCAGAGACGATGAAGATGCCCCCACTACTCCAGACGCATCACTAACCACTCGACCTCCTGCCCTGAGAGGACAGCGGACATGAAAGGCGCGTCCACGCTGGTCGTCAGTGTCACCGTCCCTCCGCTACAGCACGCGCCCCATCAACCTCAGACCGTCCCTGAGATCCTCAGCCGTGGCCGTGTCCAGGCAGACCTCCTCCACCTTCTCGTAGGCCTGGCGCTCTTCGTCGACGGCCTCTGCGCGTCGATCCACGACCCATTTGATGGCTGCACCTTCGGCGATGGTACTCAGTGTCGTCACGGCCGCGGCCAACCACTCCTGTCGCAGGAACCAGAACACCGCGAGCACCAGGAAAGCGACAACTGCGGCCCCGAAGACCCAGATGAGGATCGTCCACAGGTTCAGCCATAGGGCGGCATTCCGGTGTCTTTGCCGTGCCAGCTCACACAGAATGCCCCTTTCCTCTTCAATGCTCTCGCCCCTTCTCGTCCCTGGGGAGCTAGCACGCGACCCATGCCCGACCCGCACGCAGCAAGGAGGTCGCCCGCGGCCCCGCTGGTAGTGCCTATCCTGACACTACTCCCACGGGCACACGTCGTCGATAGCCAACTCCTGACCGCCGATGGCAAAGGACCAGATCTCGCCAATCAGTTCCATCTTCGCAGGCGCATTCTCGTGACCATCGACTACTCGAACCTCCACGCCCCCGATGATCTGGCCGTCGAAATCCAGCAGATCGTCAGACTCCCTGAACTCTTCGTTGATGTACAGATTGACGTTGCCACCGTATTCGCCGAAGAGGAGGACCAGGGACCTGAACGGGCACCCCAGGAGCTTGAAGTCGAGATTGACGTTGTTGATCCACATCTCCTGCCCCGAGCCTCCCGCCAAACCTTTGTCGGAGACCTCGGTGTAGCCATCGGTGGCCCAGCTACCGCCGCCCAAGTCAAAGGCCGCCACCCTGATCACCGCACGAGAGTCCTGGAAGCTGCCGAGGATAGGGTACTGTTTCCCCAACGGCGGATCTTCGAAGTCCACGCACTCGATAAACTGCACTTCGAACAAGCATTTCCCGGGGCAAATGTCGTCGATCCACAACTCCTGCCCACCAATGGCGAACGACCAGACTTCGCCCTTCAACGTGAGCGTTCCCATGTCGTCGCCCAGGCCGTCGATGACGGTGACGGTAACTCCGTCGAAGTTCGCCCCTTCGATGTCTGCGAAGTTCTCGAAGTTCTTGAAGATGCCGTTGATCTCGATGTTCAGGTTGCCTCCGTATTCACCAAACCTGAGGGTAAGCCCTTCCTCCAGCACGCAGCAGAAGTCGAAGTCCAGATTGACGTTGTTGATCAACATCTCTTGACCTGACCCGCCAGCGAGGCCTTGGTCGTCAACCTCCGAAAAGCCGTCCGTGGTCCATTCGCCGTTGCCCCACTGAAAAGCCCTGACGGTGATCTCGACGTCGGAGTCGACGAATCTGTCGGGGACGCGGTACGAATCGCCCAGTGTGAGACCCTCGAAAGCCACGCACGGGGGCGGCTCCACCGTCGGCGTTGGAGGCTTGGGGGTCGACGTATGCGTCGGCTCAGGTTCCTGCGTCGGTGTAGGTACCGGCGTTAAACAGCCAGCAGCGCAGATCGCAACCAGCGTCAGTGCGCTCAACATGCAGAGCCAGGGAACCATTCCCCGGACGCGATGCTCAGCTGACTCATTACCGTTGGTTCTCATCTCTCCCTCCTTTCCTGGCACAGACCAGAGCCAGAATCACAAAGTATTCGGTCCTCCCTGACACGGGCCTATCCTGCCCCCACTCCAGCCGCACGGCCGGGCACTCTGATCCTTGCCCTGAGAGCGCTACATGTCTAACCTGTCGCCGCGCACACCAGCAGACGGCAGTTGACGCCTGTCTTCAGTGGCACGGTCTCATGTCCGTCTGCCAAGTGCATCCCTGCCGTGCCCTACAATCCAGGATCACATCTTGAACTGGCCGGTCTCCACCCACTCGCTCTTCAGCAGCGTCCACCAGTCCACGGTCGTGCCCTGCAAGACGTATTCGTAAGTGGTGCATCCGGAAGCACTTGAGGGCATGCCAGCTCACGGCCCACAGATAGCAGGAAGCAATGGAGCTCAGTCGAAGTCCCCCGAGACGCAGAGCTGGTACCGCCCCTTGGGACGGGCACTTGCAGCGTCCAGCGGGCTGCCTAGACAGCTCAACCAACTCTGCGCGGGGGTCGCTCCGCTATCGTTTCTCCGTTCCTGCTTTGCGTTCGTGCTCCTGTACGAGTCTCGCTATCTCCTCCTCGTGCCCCAGCTCGAACTTCTTCGTCGGTACAGGTATCTTCTCCAGCACTCCGCGAACCGCTTCCTGCAGTCGCTTGCCCAGATCCGCCTCTATCGCCTTCTGCGCAACCAAGTCCTTGATCGCGAGATCGAAGATGTAGCCACATCTGTGCGCGCTGGGGTTGAAGAGCTTCACGCACACCGTCTCTTCGCAGCGCGCCTGCACGATCGTTGCTTCTGTGAAGTGGTTCCCCCAGAGTCCGTCCGCCCTCATCCCGTAGCCCCAGACAGCGCGAATGCAGTAGCAGCCGGGCGGGACCTCGACCTCCAGGTGACCGCACCTGGCAGGCAGAACCGCGTACGTTTTGTCACACCACTCAAGCACCTCGCCATCGCAATCGTAGATGATGATGTACCACGTTTCGTCGTCCACCGAGCACGGATCGTCAAGGCCGGAAATCCAGATGTTCAGCTTTGCCATGCCCATTCCGAAACCTCCTTCATGACTCTGGGACTTCTTCGCGCGTCACGGCTGACAGAAGCCTGCTCTACTTCTGATCTGCATCACCTCCTTCGCGTCGATCAGGTCGAGCGGTACCCAAATTCGCCTGCCGGTAGCCATGCGCTGCCGCCGCGCACTCCATCCTCCAACCACAGTGCATCCTCCAACCATAGGTAGTTCTCACCCGTCCCGTAGTAGTTGGGGTTGACGGTCACACAGGATGTGATAGGAGCCGAGGCAACGGAGAATCCGCACTCCAGGATCTGGTCGGTCCACCGCGTGGCAGTCTCGCCCCCGATGCTATCGCTGCCGGGATCGCCCAGCGAGCGAGGCACACTCGAGAGGGGCTCGCTTCCAGCGAACATGGCAGTACATTCCAGCATAGCAGACAGGGGTCTCTGAAAGCGTCTTCAGCTCGTCCACCTCATCGTCTCAGAAGCAGGGCGCCGGGGTATATGCAGTCGTCGAGGGCGCAGGGGCAGAGCCCACCAGATATCTGGAATCCCCGTCTCTTTGCGCTAGTGGCGGTGGTCCAGGGGCATGCCAAGCCGTTTGATGTGCCAGGGGGTTACAGCGGCAGCCAGGCGCAACCTTGCGGACCGGAGGGTCACGGACTACCGAAGAGCCGGGCCATCGAATTCGTCTGCCCGGATCAGTTCGCAGAGTGCCTCGGTACGTTTGGCGGGGTCTACCTCAAGGTCTGTCCGCAGGGCGGCGACGCACCGCTCGTACTGACGCAGTGCCGCGGTTCGGTCGCCGGCCTTGTAGTGTAGACGCATCAGTCTTCGGTGTGTCCGCTCGCGGGCTGGCTCATGGCGCAGAACGCGAGCTCCGTGCAGCAGGCCGCTCTCATACTCTTGCCGCGTCTCGCAGTACTCCATGAGCTTGTCCAACATGGCTAGATACATCTGCTGGAGCCGCTGGCGCTCGTACACGCACCAGTCATGATACCAACCTTCCAGGAGATCCCCTGCGTACAGCCGGACGGCGTGCTCAAGATTCCGCACGCTCTCTTCACCGAGTAGCTCACCTGGTATGCCGCTGGCGGGGGTGAACGCGTCCTCAAACACTTTCACGTCAATCCATAGCTCGGCTTCTGGATTCATCCGCACCCAGTCCGGCTCCACCACCAGCACGTTGTTGGCGACGGAGCCCATGCTGCATCGGAGCGCACAATGAAGCCGCCACAAGCTCTGGCGTAGGCACTTCCTCGACTTTGAGGAGCTGCGGTCACTGTGGAGGACATCGGCAAGGATCTCCCGATGGTGGGCGCGATCCCTGTGCACCAAGAGATACGCTAGCAGCTCTTGTACTTTGGGCGGACCGAGATCAACCAGAACGGAGTTGCTGGACTGGACTGTGAATCGACCGAAGAGCCTTATGCTCAGGCTGCTCATGTCAATGCTCCGCGCGGCGCCCGCCGTTTGCTACGCCCGGCGAACCAGCAGTTGCCGGAGTACAGGATCGTCGAACAACGCAGGACCGTACGATGCTGGACTACATCGTCGAGGCAAGCCCGCCCTGGCAACGACCATAGTAAGAATAGCGGCGCGCGGAGGAACGGGGGCGGCGGAGTAATGGAGCGAGGAAGTGGCTACACCCCGGAGCACTCTCGTGGAACACAGGTAGCTTGATGTACCTATTACGGCGAGATGTGCCCTTGTCTTATAGTATAGCGGAATATCCTGAACTTGTCAAGTCAGCAACTGGTATGGCCCTTCCTTTCGTTCCAGCGAGCGTGAAAGAGCGCCGGGCCTGCGTGGTCGGGGTTCGTCTGTGCCAACCACCCGCTGTCCGAACGCACCACTTCATGAGTAGATCGTCGGCCAAACGTAGGGTAAGCGTAGGGAAAAAGCCGGGTTTTCGCGGGAAATCGTAGGGTTGTTGAAGGGCTGGCATCCAGCACCGGGACACAGAATGCGGTATTATGGAGGTGATCGCGGAATCAAGTCTTTTTCCTCCTTTCGTTCTCCCTCCTCCTGGACCCCACGGAGGAGGGAGAATCGTGTCTGTAGCCGGTTTCTCCCCCTCTCCATGGCACACACCCTGGTTGGCGCCGCCCGTACAGGCCAGCATAATCAGTCCGGCTAGGAGGTTGCCAGTGGCTCCCCGTCGCGCGGTCGTCCACTCTCTTCTGTTGGCGGTGCTCGTCGCTGCCTGCGCCGCTGAGCAGACGACACCGTCTGCCATTCCTCACGGTCCCACGTCTACCCTCCCAACCCAGGCTACGCCCGATGTCACCCGGACCCCCCAGCCGCGTCCCACGGCCTCGGTCGCCTTGCCCGCCTGGATCGCCAACCAGCAATTGGCGATGACCGACCAAGCCCGCTCAGACGCCCCCTCCCTCGAAGACATCAGCCGCCACGACATCGACCTCTCTATCGGCATGGAGTCGCTAGCCTTGACTGCGCGGCAGACCACCCTGTATAACAACAACGCCCCCGAGCCGTTGGAGGAACTCCGCTTCAACCTCTTCCCTAACTCGTCCCGCTTCGGTGCATCCATGGAGATCCAGGGAGTGACCATCGATGGAGTGGAGGCGCGCTTCGAGTATCTGGACGATCGCACTGTGGCCAAGGTGTCGCTTCCAGAGCCCCTGCCGCCGGGAGAGGCGATCACCGTTACACTGGACTTCTTCGCCCGGGTGCCCCACGTGCAGAAGAACTACTACCTGGTCTTCGTCCTGGCTCAGGGAGTGTTTTCTCTTGGTGACTGGCACCCTATGCTCGCTGTCTACGATGATGATGGTTGGCATACCGAATACCCCGAACGCACTGTAGGCGAGATAGTCTTCAGCGAAAGCGCATTCTACACCGTCAACATCACCCTTCCTCAGGGACTGGGCCTGGACGTCATTGCGACTGGAGTGGAGGCGTCGCGAGTACAGAACCCCGACGGAACCGAGACGCGAGTTTTCTACAGCGGGCCGGTCCGCGATTTCCACCTGGTGATCAGTGACCGGTACGAGGTGGCCACAGGAAGAGCTGGCGACACAACTATCAATTCCTACTACTGGCCCGAGCACGAGGCGTGCGGCAGAGAGGCACTGGGGTTTGCCGAGCACGCACTGCTCCTCTACGGTGAGCTGTTCGGCTCGTATCCCTATTCCGAGCTCGATCTGGCCGAGGCCGACCTCCGGCCGTGGGCCATCGAGTGGCCCGGCTTGATCCTGGTGGGAGAGCCCTTGTACTCTGATCCGGCCGAAGCCTGCGGCGAATGGCACGTGGTACACGAGGTTGCCCACCAGTGGTGGTACAGTGTGGTGGGCAACGACCAGGTCGACGACCCCTGGTTGGATGAGGCCCTTGCCAACTACTCGACGGTGCTCTACTATGAGATGACGAAGGATAGGGAGACCGCGGCAGCGGCCATCGAAGAGCACATAGACCAGCGATATCAGGCCTACGTCCGATCGTATGGCGACGGCATCGTGGGAGGTCCCACCAGGGACTACACGAGGTCCAGCTACTATCCGCTGGTCTACGCCAAGGGAGCCCTGTTCTTCGACGCCCTGCGAGGAGAGATGGGCGCCGAAGCCTTCTTCCACGGTCTTCAGACTTACTACGAGGACTTCAAGTACCGAGTCGCCACGCCCGAAGACCTGCTGCACACGATGGAGCAGGCGCACGGCCAGCCTTTGGACGGATTCTTCCAGCGCTGGGTGTTCAACGCGGAGGGCATGTGAGCCTGGAACAAGTGATGGGATCTGGACGTCCTATAGGTGACGCAACAGCAAAGGAGAGACACAGACCATGTACAGGACAGTGCTCCGCAGATCTGCCCTTTCCCGCTGCTCCCTGGCGACTTTGCTCGCCATCGTCTTGATGGCGGGATGTATGCCAGACGAGACGCCCCCTCCGGGCCCCCAGCCTTCACCATCGACCCCTCCGATGCCCACGCGAGAATCATCGGGGGGCACCGGTTTTTTGACCAGCCCAGTGTTGGTCGGAGAAGCGGGCTTCGGTGAGTACGTGCCCGTGGAGGCCGACTTGCCGCAGGAGCACGAGGGATACGCTCTGCCCCTCGAGCTGGGCGATGTGTCCAATGTGGATGCGTTCCAGTTCAACGCTCAAATGGAAGATATGCTGGAGCAGAACGGATTCGTGGTGGCCCCTGCTGAGTATCGGGAGTTCTATTCGCTGTACCAGAGCGTTCACGACCAACAGAAGCCGCTGTTCGTGACCACAGACTCCGTGCTGCATGTCTATCATCTGCTGTTCGACAAGGTGCTGCGCACCGCCGAGGAGGAGTATTTCAACGCGGACCTGGTCAAACTGACCGAGGGCATGCTCTGGGCCTCCCAGGCTCAGCTGGACCGCCTGCGAGGCACGCCGCTGGAGGAGATAGCTCGACGCAACGTGGCCTACTTCGCTGTGCCCCTCAGGCTGCTGGATCCTGAGGCCCAGATACCAGACGAGGTTAGCCAAGAGGTGGACCTGGAACTGGCGCGCATCGAGGCTCATGAGGGTTTTGCGCCTTCCGCCATCCTGCCTGGCTACGATGAAGACTACAGCCAGTACGTTCCGCGAGGGCATTACACCACCAACGAGACCCGCCAGAGATACTTCAAGGCCATGATGTGGTACGGTCGCATCAACTTCCGCCTGAAGCAGCCGGACGAAACTCGCTCGGCCCTGCTGATCGCCCAAGCCTTGTCTCGGGTGGAGATAAAGGGAGAGCCCGCATCACATCTCTGGGAGCGCATCTACGAACCCACGGTGTTCTTCGTTGGGGCCACCGATGATCTCAGCATCCGCGACTATCAGTTGCTCATGGAGGAGGTGTATGGGTCGGTGCCGGAGGACCCCCTGGCCTTTGCCGACGACGCCCTGCTTGACCAGTTCATCGTAGCCGCCGGAGAATTGCCTCCGCCCCAGATCAACTCCATGTGGGTCTGGGTGTCCCAGGATCGAGAGGAGGAGACCCAGGGCTTCAGGTTCATGGGCCAGCGGTTCGTTATCGACGCCTACATCTTTCAGCAATTGATCTACAGGAATGTGGATGGCCGCTTCCTGCCCAAGGGTCTGGATGTGTTCTCGGCCATGGGCTCGGAGGAGGCATATCGCCTGCTGGACGAGATGGGCGAGACGCAGTATCCCCGGTACGTCGAGCAGATGGACAAGGTCCGGGGAGAGACAGCAGCTCTGGAGATGGACAGCTGGACTCAGAATCTGTACTGGACCTGGCTCTACTCGTTGCGGTCCATCGTTGAACCCAAGGACGAGCGGTATCCGGCTTTCATGCGGACCCGTGCCTGGTCCCACAAGGACCTGCACACGGCCCTGGGCAGCTGGACCGAGCTCAAGCACGACACCATCCTCTACGCCAAGCAGGCGTACGCTGAGCTGACCGCCATGCCACCGCAGGGGGCGGTCAGAGGCTACGTCGAGCCCAATCCTGAGGCATACGCTCGCCTCGTCGCCCTGACGCGAATGACCCGCGACGGCCTGGAGCAGCGCGGTCTGCTCTCCAGCGACGACCGGGACAGTCTGGAGCAATTGGAGGAGTTGTTGCTCTCTTTGAAGAGCATTGCGGAGAAGGAGCTCCGGGGAGAGGAACTCACTGAAAGCGAGTACGACCTTATCAACTCCTACGGCGACTGGCTGGAGACTCTCACCATCGCTGCCGCTGACAAAGAGCAGCCCGGTGGATCGGTGCACGAACACGAGGCCGCGGTGGTGGCCGATGTAGCCACCGACCCCAACAGCGGCAACGTCCTGGAGGAGGGCATAGGGAGGATCTACCAGATCTTCGTGGTCGCAGAGGTGGACGGGCAGCTCATCCTGACCCAGGGTGGTGTGTTCTCCTACTACGAGTTCGCTTGGCCTATGAGCGACCGCCTCACGGACGAAAGCTGGCGTGAGATGCTTAACAATGGCCAGGCGCCAGCCCGGCCGGAATGGACCAGCAGCTTCATCGTGGACTAGCGCGGGAAGAAGAGCAACACCCTCCCGGAGGTTCAGAACCTCCGGGAGGGTCGCATATCCTCCGCACTTTGCGGGTGGCTACCCCGTCAGTATATGCCTTGCTCTTCCCGCACCGCTTGCTGGTACTTGCCTACCGCGCCGACGTAGTCTAGGCTCCCCGATAGCGTATCGCCTTCGGCCACCAGCTCGTTCGCCCGAGCGATCTTTTGCAGCTCGTTGGGCTTGGTGGCTGCCGCTTCCGCCTGCAGGATGGCCTCATTGGCTGTTGACTTGGCGGTAAGGGCCAAGAAACTCTTGCTGTCCGTCAAGTCCAGGCTCGGATCGGCTGCCTCAGCCGCCTCCAGATACTGCAGGGCCTGCTTGATCTTCTCCAGCGCGGCATTCAGGTTGCCCTTTTCGAGCAGGTCGAGCGCACCGTTCTCGGCAGGGCCGCCATTGTTGCCGTGAAGCTTGTCGAGCGCGGCGGCGATATTCGGATCGTCCTCGGCGAGGGGGATCAAGTTTTCGATCGCCTCCCGTGTTGCCCCCTCGGCGTCCAGTACCCTTATTCCCTTGGTCGGCGTACCTACACCTTCGTCATCATCGGTGACCGTTAATGTGATCGTGTAATCACCGGGGTCGGCATAGGTGTGGGTGGCAGCGATGGTCCCCATCACTGAGCCGAGGTCATCCTCCATGCCGTCGCCCCAGTTGATGACGGCAGTGTGTGTGTCAAGCGTGCCAACGTCGGTGAAGCTCCCCGCTGCATCAAGTTCGGTCAAGATCAGCGCGGAGCGAACGCCGTACTCGATCTGTGTGCCCAACTCATCGATGACCCCGTCGATGCTGGCCACGGGGTCGACGTTGTTGACGGTCACGTCCACAAACAGAAGGGCCGCCCCGCAAGGGGACGGCCCCAGAATACCTGGGCTCCGAAGAGTGACCTACTCCCTCGTCCTCCAACGAAGGGTGGCGTACCCTGCTAATCCAGCAAGGCCGCTGCCCAGAAGCAGAATGGTGCCGGGCTCGGGGACCAACTCCTCCGGTGCGACGGGCTCCTCCGGTGCGACGGGCTTCTCCGAGGACTGGCAGATCTCGGCCTCCCCGTCATCGACGCAGACTTGGATATTGTAGATGCGATTGTCACCGTAGGTGTAAGGGATTGTCACGCCGCCACACCAGGGGTCGCAGTCGCCCTGCCTTTCACTTCGCGTCTGATATTGCTCTGTGCCGTCGCCCCAGTCGACGCTCACGGTAACACTTTCGGCGGCAGGGTCGCTCCATTGGACGA
The DNA here is from genome assembly GCA_030603665.1 of Chloroflexota bacterium. GTDB lineage: Bacteria > Chloroflexota > Anaerolineae > UBA7937 > B3-Chlor > JAUVXJ01. The sequence continues at coordinate 215,610 of JAUVXJ010000001.1, forward strand.
GCAGTTGGCCCCTCTGCCCTGCACGTCCCGAGTGCTGCCAATCCCAACCGATCGTGGGCTGGACGTTCATCTGCTGGATCGTCGTGGTCACAGTCTGCGAGTAGCCCCAGTATTCCAGAGTCACTTCGCAACTGCAGCTCCCCGGAGGACCAGTGAACACGGCTCGACTATCATCGTCCGTTGGCGTCAAGGAGCCCTCGCACTCGCTGCAGTCTAGGCTCCACCAATATGGTTCAGCAGGAGGCAAGATCGAATAGATGATCTGCGCCGAGGTGGCCCAGTTGTCATGAGCCCCCTCGGGGTAGTATTGGCATCCACCTAGACTATCATTGGCGCCCACCCAGCGCGCCTCGATGACGTTGCCAGTCCCATCGCACTGGATATAGTAGCCTCCGTATCTCCAGTTCTGGTAGATTCTGAGTGTCGAAGTCTGGGGCCCGCAGAAAGTGAACGACGACATCTCATTATCGAAGAAGTCAAGACCGTTGGGGCCTCCCGTGAAGTCGTCGAATTCATCCGTGTATTGGTCCTCCCAGTCCATCATCAGAGCGCTACCCTCGGGGAGCACCTTGTTCATATTGGCGTTGTCGAACATATGCACCCACGGGTCGATCACGTAGACCTCGCCGTTCAGCTCCAGGCTGGATCCTTCGTCGATGCTGTAGGGCCCACCGAGGTGGTCCTCTCGCCACTGCGGCCCGCATGTCTTGGTGTGGGAGACATAGATACTTCTGTATTCGCCCATCTCGATGACCGGGACCTCTTCTCTCGTAAACGCCTGGTGATCCGCAGTGTAAAGGATGAGCTGTCCCGTAGGGCTCACATAGATGCCGGAGGCGGCGTCCAGATCACCAAAATTTCCACCTGGAATGCTGCTCAGATCAAGAGGACCCTCAAGCCTAAGGTCGCTCACCTGGATATGCCTGAGCAGCTCGAACGTGACGGCATCTGCAGACGGGCTTGGCAGGAGTTTGCTTTCATCGACACTGTACAAAGCTATCCAGTCGTGGCCAACATCTAGCAAATCTGTACTGTTGTCCCCAGCGATGAGATACAGCGCGCCGGAGGTGTCACGGACAAAATTAAGCGTCTGCCATTTAAGGTCATCGGGCATGAACGGCTGAGTGTAACCAATTATGTCAATATCGAAGTCACCATGGCCCAGGGGGTAGCCGTTCGAATAGGCGAAGGCCCATACACTGGAGTCGCCCCAAGTGAAGACGAACAGGTATTTATCCTCGTCAATGTTACTCCTGGTGACGCCAACGACGCCGAGCCCGTCAAGCATCAGCGACCGATGATACTTGGGCACTGGGTTCATAGGATCCCCGACGTCAATCAGGGCTAATCCGGCTCTACCGTCGCATTGTGTACGGTCGCATCCCCAACCTCCAGTGGTACACTCCAAAGGCACCGCCAAGAAGTCGTCGATAAGCTGCACGCCGCCGGCGTGCCAATACTTCGGCCAGCCGCCTGTTCCGTCAAACAACCTGGTGGACTTGACCCCCCTGTCGTCCGAAGGTGGGGCCGTATCCGCGAAATCTTTGTCCGGCTTCAGGCGGTTGGAGCGGAGCCGCTCGCCGAACGTATCCCTAGATCCCATTCTCACGATCAGTAATTCACCGGGCTGACAGTCCCAACCAAGGCACGAACCTGTCCTGTTCCTGTTCCTTGTCAGGAACAAGTAAGGCGTGCCGTCGGGGCCTGCACCTCGCGCCATGCCCTGGTAGTGCCTACATGGGATCAAGCCATAGTCGGTCTTACCCACACCCACCCGGGCGCCCAGTGGATCGCCGAAGTTCTGAAGATCCTCAAACTGCTTGTATACGTTGGGCGCTTCTCTATAGGGGGTGTTGTAGTTTTGGACGTCATCATCCAACGTGGACAGCGGCGCCGTATCGCTCAGCGGCTTGGAAGCCCCCGTTGCGCCGACGAGCGCCAGCAGCAGCCCAACCACAACTATCCCATTCAACCACACTCTGCGCTTCATTCTCAAATCTCCTTTCTTTCTCCAAGCTTACACCAACGTTGCCAGTTGTATCCGCCTCATTCCCCCATCTCCCTTCCGTCGCTAACCTCAGATCGACTTTCCCGATACCTGTTCATCCGTGCTGCTCATCACCTTCCGCCCCAAAAAGTGGGGGCTCGCCGGGTTGCGCCCAGCGAGCCCCTGTGCTAGAATAAGGGTGCACAAAGGGTGCCGAGAGCGCCTTGAGTGCATGGTCTTGGCCGGCCTTAACCCGGCCGAGACCACTTTCTATCTGTACCACACGAAGAAACCGGCCATACCTCCGGCCGGTTTCACTATTGGCTTACTGAGGGCCAAGTGACCACCTTGCGGCCCTCAGATCATCGCCTCCGGGATGTCACACTCGTCTTGGGATCAAAAAAGCGCCAACCGTCCGCTGCTTTAGCGAGAACGATCGGCGCTCCATATATTCCTCCTTCTTGCGGTTCAATTCGGGCGGTTGAAACGACAACTGTTCGATATAGATGTTAACTATACCGCTATCGGAGAGTCCGTCTTCTGCGCATAATGCCCTTCCTGTCCATTATATACCAAAATTGAAGACTTGTCAAGTTGGCAACGGCTATTTAGCTCTCACCTGTCCCCCGGGGGTGAGGAGAGGGCCAGCACTCCCATCAGCTTCACATTTCGACTTATGGGTAACGCATGGCCCATCGAGCGGGAGAAAACCTGCTGTCCTCGGGCGACCGGGACAGTCTAGAGCAACTGGAGGGGTTGTTGCTCTCTTTGAAGAGCATCGCAGAGAAGGAGCTCCGGAAAGAGGAACTCACTGAGAGCGAGTACGACCTCATCAACTCCTATGGCGACATCATGGAGACGCTCACCGGGGCTGCCGCTGACAAACCTCCGCCAGGCGGTTCCGTCGATGAGGAAGAAGCGGCAATGGTCGCGGACGTGGCCACCGACCCCAACAGCGGCAGCGTCTTGGAGGAAGGCGTAGGGAAGATCTATCAGATCTTTGTGGTCGCGGAGGTGGACGGGCAGCTCAGGCTGACCCAGGGTGGGGTCTTCTCCTACTACGAGTTCGGATGGCCCATGAGCGACCGCCTCACTGACGAGGCATGGCGCGAGCTGCTGAATAGTGGCCAGGCACCAGCCCGGCCAGAGTGGACCGCTAGCTTCATCTCACAATAGTACAGTGTGTGCTCCCCTGCCAGGGGAGATACTAGTCCATGGTCAAGTCGCCAGGGTCAGACATAGAACCAGCTCAACGGGTTCTCTGGCGTGGCGTGGGAGGAGGGCCGCCGTTCTAGAGCGACGGCCCTTTCTGTATTCGTTTGCGCCAGCAACATGCTCCTTGGGAACCACCTCTTCGGTCGCGACGGCACCCGCCAGTGTTTGACAGGGAGCAACTCCATGGGCTATAATATCAATTGCAAATCTTACCGCGGTGGTCCGATTTTCTGCCAGGTGGATGCGAAATCGAGGCCACCTTTTGCTGGTTGGCATGTGGTACGCTGGCCTGGCTTCTGGGCAACCTGTCGATCGGGCTCTGAAGGGGTAAGAATGGGCGCGACACTGGTCATTGGCGCGGGCATCGCGGGTATGCAGGCCGCCCTGGACATCGCGGATGCGGGGTTCAAAGTCTACCTTGTAGAGAGAGACCCAAGCATCGGAGGGCGGATGGCCCAGCTCGACGAAACCTTCCCCACCCTCGATTGTTCCTCGTGCATCCTTACACCAAAGATGGTCAGCGTGGGTGGTCACCCCAATATAGAATTGCTGACCTACTCGGAGGTGGTACAGCTCGAAGGAGACGTCGGGGACTTCAGGGTGAAGGTGCGGAGGAGGCCCCGGTACATTGACGCTGACAAGTGCACAGCATGCGGCATCTGTGCCGAGAACTGCCGTCTGAAGGGGAGGATAGACAGCGAATTCAACGTGGGCATGGGCAAGCGCAGCGCCGCGTATGTGCCCTTCCCGCAAGCCGTCCCGCTGAAGTACACCATCGACAGCGAGCGCTGTCTGATGGTGCAGAGAGGTAAGTGCGGCGAATCCCCGCCTTGCAGAAACGCGTGCCCGGCAGGCGCGGTGGACTTCGATCAGCAGGAAGAGATAGTGGACCTCCAGGTGGACTCCGTGATCGTGGCCACCGGGTTTGACCCATTTGACCCTCACTTGAAGCCAGAGTACGGGTACGGTCTCTACGACAACGTGATCACCGGCCTCCAATTCGAGCGACTGTCGTCTGCCTCAGGCCCGACCTACGGTGAGATCAAGCTTAACGACCGAGAGATCAACGACGTCGTCTTCATCCAGTGCGTGGGCAGCAGAGATCGCAATCTGGGGAACGTCTACTGCTCACGTGTGTGCTGTATGTACACTGCAAAACAGGCGCACCTGGTCCGCGAGAAGCTGCCAGATGCGCGGGTGACGGTCTTCTACATGGATATCAGGGCCTTCGGCAAAGGCTTTGAGGAGTTCTATGATCGGGTGAGGGAAGAGCGTGTACAGTATCGTCGTGGCAACCCAGCGGAGATCCACCGGCGCGGGGACCGTCTGGTCGTCAGGGCAGAGGACACATTGCTAGGCCAGCCCGTGGAGGTAGAGGCTGACCTAGTGGTCCTGGCGATTGGTCTCGTGCCGCGGGCAGACACGCAAGCTCTGGCTGAGTTGCTCGGTCTATCGTCATGCGAGGACGGATTCTTCCAGGAAGCTCATCCTAAGTTTCGACCCACAGAGACCGATGTAAGCGGAGTCTTTCTGGCGGGATGCTGTCAGGGTCCAAAGGACATCCCCGACGCAGTGGCCCAGGGCAAGGCCGCGGCTGCGTCCGCCATTGTAATCATGTCACGATCCGGTTCAGCACTCACCCCAGGTGAGGAGTGAGGAGAAATGGAAGCCGAACAGAGTCTCTTGGAACGTTGTGACCTCTGGGCGTGCATCCAGTGCGGCAAGTGCACTGGAGGGTGTCCCATGTCCTTCAAGACAGAGTTGAACATCAGAAGACTGATCTACCAGGCGCTGCTCGATGGGGGCGTGAATGCCGATGGGATGGACGAACTGTGGGACTGCACTGCGTGTGGAACTTGCGTCCTCCGCTGCCCCAAGGAGGTTGGGCCATCAGACCTGATCGTAGCGTTGCGTACCACTTTGGTTGACGGAGGAGTGATTCCCCCTACCATCAGGGACGCTCTCACCAGTGTCTTCAGGCACGGCAACCCGTCACTCATGCCACCCGACGAGAGGGCTGACTGGGCGGAGGCTCTTGGCGTCAAGGATATCTCTGAAGGCGCGGACGTACTATACTTCGTTGGCTGCATTCCGTCGTACGATGATCGTGCCCAGAAGGTGGCCAAGTCTCTGGTGAAGGTCCTCCAGAAGGCAGACGTGGACTTTGGCATCCTTGGGGTGGAGGAAAAGTGCTGCTGCAACGAGGTTCGCCTAGTGGGTGAAGAAGGCCTCTTCGGGTACATGGTGGAAGAGCAGCGGGAACTGTTCGAGAGCAAGGGTGTCCAACACATCATCACTACCTCTCCACACTGCTTCAATACCTTCAAGAACGAATACGAAGGCTTGAATCTCAAGGTGCAGCACTACACAGAGTTCGTCGCTGAACTCATTGAGCAGGGAAAGCTGACCTTCACCGGCGAACTCAACCAGGTGATCACCTATCACGACCCTTGCTTCCTGGGCAAACAGAATGGCGTCTTCGACGAGCCACGCGATATCATCAAGAGCATCCCGGGCGTCGAGTTCCGCGAGATGGACCGCATTCGTGACCGAAGCCTCTGCTGTGAGGGCGGCGGCGGGAGAATGTGGTGGGAGGGCACCAATCCGGAAGAGCAGCTCGCGACGGCACGCTTCGAGGAGGTGTTGAGCGTAGGCGCCGATGTCATGGCAGTCGCCTGCCCATTCTGCCTCCTCACCTTTGAGCTGGCTGCCAAGGCCGGGGGATACGACGAGAAAGTTCAAGTACTGGATATCATGGAGCTGGTGGCCCGAGCCATCTGATAATTGAGTCTTCTGAGCGGGAAAGAAGATGGCAGCCAAGGTCGGAGTATACATCTGCCACTGCGGCATTAACATAGCGCATACGGTGGATGTCGAGGCAGTAGCGCAGGCGGCGCAGGACTTGGCGAACGTGACCGTTTCCAGGGACTACATCTACATGTGTTCTGACCCCGGACAGCAACTGATCCAAGATGACATCAGGGAGCTAGGTCTCAACCGCGTCGTAGTGGCCTCATGCTCTCCGCGCATGCATGAGCTAACCTTCAGAAGGGCGGTTCAGGAGGCCGGACTCAACCCCTACTTCCTGCAGATCGCCAATATCAGGGAGCAGTGCTCATGGGTGCATGGCGACCGTGAGTCTGCGACCGAGAAGGCCCAAGGCATCGTGTCCTCTGCGGTTGCCAGAGCGTGTCTTCTCCAACCGTTGGAGGAGAGAGACGTGGAGATCACACCTGCCGCGTTGGTCATCGGAGGGGGCATAGCAGGTCTTCAGGCCGCTCTGGACATCGCCGATGCTGGCTTCAAAGCCTACGTAGTTGAGAAGCAAGCAACCGTGGGTGGCCACGTCGCTCAGCTGGCGAGAACATTCCCAACATTGGACAACGTCCAGACGCTACTGGCTGAGCTGGTGGAGAGGGCACAGGCGCACCCCAACATCGATGTACTGACCAACTCGCGCGTGCTGGAGGTGGATGGATTCATCGGGAGTTTTCGTGTGCAGGTAGGCTCACAGCCAGCGGATTCTTTGCCAGAGACTACCGCAGAGCTGGCTGTAGGGGCGATCATCGTCGCTACGGGCTTCGACGTCTTCGACGCCAGCCTGAAGCCGGAGTTCGGATATGGGGCATATGAGAACGTGATCACGGGACTGGAACTAGAGAAGCGCCTCATGGAATCCGAGGCGAGCAATGGCGCGAGCCCCCTTGGAGACGGAGCCGTCAAGGATGTGGTGTTCATCCAGTGCGTAGGCAGCAGGGATCGTACTCTGGGAAACGCTTACTGTTCTCGCGTGTGCTGCATGTCCACCGCGAAACAAGCTCACCTAGTCAGACAAGAGCTGCCAGACGCCCGGATCACTGTCTTCTACATGGACGTGCGCGCTTTCGGCAAGGGCTTCGAGCAGTTCTATGACCGGGTACGGGAGGAAAGAGTCCTCTATCGACGGGGGAATCCATCTGAGATCTACAAGAGAGGAGACAGGCTTGTCGCGAGAGCGGAGGACACCCTGCTGGGAAAGCCTGTGGAGGTTGAGGCTGACCTGGTGGTGCTGGCCACAGGTCTGGTGCCGCGGAGTGACGCGGACGAGATCGGAAGCTTGCTGAAGCTGTCTCGCTCCGAGGATGGATTCCTCATGGAGTTGCATCCGAAGCTCGGGCCGGTTGACACCACAACTGATGGAGTCTTCCTTGCTGGCTGCTGTCAAGGACCCAAAGATATTACGGATACGATCGCGCAGGCGAAGGCGGCGGCATCTTCAGCTTTGATACCGCTGTCCGTAGGCAAGGTGAGAGTTGAGTCGATTACCTGCGCTTTGGACCCGTTGTTGTGCTCGGGATGTGGACTGTGTGCTGAGGCGTGTATCTATAGTGCCCTGGCCCTCGACGAGCGTCGAAACGTGATGGTAGCCAACCAGGTGCTGTGCAAGGGCTGCGGAGCGTGCTCTACCGCCTGCCCGTCTGGCGCTATTGTACTCAATCACTTCACCCCCGACCAGATCCTGGCCGAGGTGGAGAGTGTAGTTTGAGAAGCACGAGCATCCGTCCCGCGCCAGACGCGCGTGGTGCACTACCATGCTCTTTTGCATCTCTGCCCTCGCGGCGTGCGATGTTACGTTCATTGTGCTCTCGGCCCAGACCTTCGAGCATCTGATAGACAAGTGAGACTGCGGAAGCCTACTGCCTTGGGCAGCAATCAGTTCGCTTCGGAAAGGGCATTTCATGACTAACGCTCAGCTCTCCGGTAAGCTGCGAGCCTTCGTGGTCGTACTGGACAGGCTAATAGCCGGGTTGTCACGCCACTGGCTTCTGCTGTTCAACCTTGTCTTCGGTCTGTACGCGGGCCTTCCACTCTTGGCTCCTGTGCTCATGTCCTGGGGTCGGACGAGGCTGGCCAATGTAATCTACTTCGTGTACCAATTCCAGTGCCATCAAATGCCTTCACGTTCCTACTTCATTGGACGCTTCCAGGTGGGCGTATGCCAGCGTGACCTCGCTATCTACGGGGGGGCTTGTCTCGCCGGGATCGCCTTCTCCCTCGTCAGGAACCGAGTCAGATCGCTGCCCATTCCAGTCTGGCTGGTGCTCGTTGCACCACTTGCTCTCGATGGCGCGACCCAACTCCTCGGTCTCCGGACGAGCACGTGGCAATTGCGGACGATCAGCGGTTTCCTGGCCAGCGGGGCGACGGTCTGGTTTGCTTACCCGTATCTCGATCGCGCCTTCGGAGAAGCCCGAAAATCGGCAGAATCTCAGTTGCGAAAGGTGGAGACCAGGAACGGAGAATGTACTGGCGGAGTTCGCTAGCGACGCCGATTCTGCCCGCCGCCCTCAGTCTGCTTCTCGCCCACGAACTGATAGCCTGACACGAGGTACTCGTGTCCCCTCTGACTGTGGATGTACTCGTCGACCTTCTCCCCGCTTACGTCCATGTCGAGCATCAGCTCGATCTCATGGCCTTCTATGGTTCGGGCCTCGGCGAACTCAACTCCGCCAAGCTCCTCACCGACTGTTTGTGGCTCATACTCGGGGTCCAACTCGACCCAACGCGCGCCGTCTTCCACACGCTCCACGTAGAAGAGTTGGCTGCCACGCCAGCGAAGAATGCCAGAGAGAAACGGTGGGCTGGATCCCGGTGTTGGCTCCGCCCCTCCCCCCATGGCGTCCTCGTACTCTGTGAACAACCTGGTCAGTTCGGCACCCCTGGGCTCGTCTCCATTGGCGAGACCAACCTCTGACTCCCCCGAGAGTCTGGTGTATCCATATTTCGGTGCGACAGCAGACAAGAACTGATCGCCGGCCTCGACCACGCGCCAGATGTTGACCATCTGAACTGTTGCCGTCGTGGCTCGAGAGGCTCGATTGATCGCGCGCTCCACGCGGATCACCGCGGATCGCCAGACCGGGACATCCTCATCGTACAAGTGTTCCCTCAGGCCTCCGACAAGCTCGAACCAATCCTTGGCCAGCTCTAGCGACTTCTCTCGCAGATCTGCCAGGGATCCAAGTTCGAGTTCGTGAGCCCGCAGGACGAGCCTCTCGCCGGCAAGTCTCAGCGAATGATGATACAGGTCCAGTCTTGTGAAGTACCTCACGACATCTCCAGAGCGCTTGGTCGTTTCTGTCACCATCGGATCTAGGCACCCCTACCCTTTCCGCCTGTCTCGGCGATTAGTCGCTGCACTTCGGCCTTCTCATCGTCGAGCGTGGCAACCCTGCCATCGAGCCTGGCATCTCGCAGCGCACCTAGTATCTCTGCGTACCGCGGCCCGGGAGGAAGACCCATCTTTCTTAGCTCATCCCCGTCAATGAGGGGTGTAACAGAGCTCAATTCCGTGTGATACAGTTCCAGCCGCTCCCTGACAAGGTCATCCTCTGAGGACAGCCACCAAACGAAGATCACCGGGTCAGGGTGCGGTGACAGCAAGCGGTACAAGCTGCTCCTCGGCAGCCCTTGTTCCGCTAGCGGCGGCAGCAAGGAGTTCAGCAGCTGGGCATCCAGGAGGAAGCGCGTCTCATCCTTCGGTAGTCTCAGGCGCTCCGCCAGCGACTGGATGCCCTCCTGCCCAGCTCTGATGCCCACCAGCGCCAGATAGGTCATCGCCAGAGTCAGCCTGCGGGAATCGGGCATGGACTGTGACCCTGATGGCCGACTATACCAGTGCGTTGCCGCGGCGGCATACCCGCCCACGCGGTCCTCGAGCCAGGTATCCCATCTCAAGAGAGGTGATATCTGCTTGAGCACGCCCAGCTCGGCTAGTCGCCGCAAGGGATTCGCGGGCTCGTCCTCCTGGAAGACGGCATCCAACTCCTGCCATATGCGCTCACCGCCAACTCTGTCCAGCCACTCCAGCGCGTCGGAGATCAAATCTTCGGTCATTTCCTCCAGTCTGAACCCAAGCCTCTGCTCCAGACGCACAGCTCGCAGCATGCGGATTGGGTCCTCTATGAAGCTCAGATTGTGGAGAACCCGAATCAGTCCCTGCCTCAGGTCTCGCTCCCCACCATAGAAGTCAAGCAGTCCGCCGAATGTGTCTTCGTCTAAACTTATTGCCATAGTATTTATGGTGAAGTCCCGGCGGTAGAGGTCTTGCTTGATCGAGCTACGTTCCACCTGAGGCAGCGCCGTCGAGTATTCATAGAACTCCCGTCGGGCGGTGGTGAAATCGATAGAGGGCACGGATTCATCCTTGTCATCAAAGATCAAGCTCGCTGTGCCAAACCGAGAGTGGCTGTGCACACGCCCCCCCGCAACTTCGGAGAGACCTCTGGCCAGGGCGATCGCATCACCCTCGACCACGATATCCAGATCCAAGTGGGCCTTCCCCAGGAGCAGATCCCGCACGAAGCCGCCAACCAGGTATAGCGAATAGCCCATCTCCCTCGCCAGCTGGCTGGCCTTGAGGACTCGATCCAAGAGCGACTCGGGCAGCCCCTCACGCACCCGCTCTGAGAGGTCGCTACCAGGGGAGGGGCCACGCGCATGGGCCCACAGCTCGATTAGGTCAGTCCGCGTGACGATGCCCACTATCTCACCGTTCTCCACCACCGCCACCTGACCCACGCCATGTTGTATCATCACGTCCTGCAGGCGCTCTACGGAGTCTGATGGCGCGACGACGATCTCGCCTTTTCTCATGTAGCTACCGATTGGAGCATCCTCTCTCTCATATTGCAGAGCCTTGTCGATCTCGCGGCGCGTCAACATGCCGAGCACCTTGCCGCTCTCCGCCACCACTGGAAACCCTTCATGCCCGTACCGGCGCATCACTTCCGCTGCATCCCGCACCAGGGTATCTGGCGACAGGGTGTACGCGCCATGCGACATCAGGTCGGCCACCGTGGTCGAGGGCCGTACCTCCTGGGCCAGGAGCTGCAGCAGTCGTTGGCGGATGTGCTCCACCGCGCCATCCCGGATGAGCGCAGCAGCCGCTTTGCTGTGCCCCCCACCGCCAAAACCGCGCGCAATCTCCGCCACGTCGATAGCGTCTGAGTTGCTGCGAGCCACAAGCTGGACACTAGCCTCCAGACCGACGATCACGAAGAGTGCAGATGGCTCATAAAGATCTCTCAGCTTGTGAGCCAGGGTAGAGATCTCCTCCAGAAAGTTCGGCGCTCTGACTGCAGCGACAACTACGGTGTGTCCTGCAAACTCGTGAAACTCCACCGCCTCCACAAGGCTTCGATAGAGCTGCTGCTGGCCCTCGCTGAGGGGTCGGTGGAGGAACTCATTGACCACTTCCAGGTTGGCTCCTTGCTCCAGCAACCAAGCGGCGCAACGGGCATCCAGCGCTTTGGTGCCTGGGTAGCTGAGAGAACCCGTGTCCTCATATATGCCAAGCAATAGAAGAGTCGCTTCCACCGGGGATACGCTCAACTGTGACTGGCCAATCTGCTCCACCAAGAGGCTGGTGGTCGAGCCCACATCCTCCGAGTGGAAGCTCATCGTGGGCTCGAGCTCCCTCTCCAGAGGATGATGATCGATGATTCGTACCTCCGTGTCCGCAGTCAGACCCTTCAGTGAGGGGATGCTCTGTGTGTCAACCACAATCAAGAGCTTGATCCGTCCGCGCGGCATGTCCTCTCGGCGCACGAAGGGGAGTTCATCCCAGTACAGCGCTAGGAAATCCTGAAGGTTGCGGTTCAGTCGCTGGGGCAACACGGCGATAGCTTTGGGGTACAGTTTCACTGCACCCAGCATGGACGCCAGGCCGTCGAAATCCGTGTTCTCGTGGGAAGTTGCGATCTCCATCTTCAGCCCTCTGGTGAGAATTCTATCACGGCGCGTCCCCTTTTGACAATCGGCTGGCGCTGGCCTATAATCCCCGGTCAATACGCACTTGAGGTGTGCCCTTTTTGTCGGAGCGAGATTTGTGATTTCGAAGATCCAAACCAACGCCAGACTCTGGCTTCTGGTCGTGTGTCTCGTCGTAACCGGTGCTTTGCTGGCCAACATGCTCGTGCCCCTCGCCTTCTCAGCGAGAACTGCTGCGTCGGGCTACCACACAGCTCATCTCATTCCCAACACCGATGTCAACCCCTATGGAGCAAACCTCTTCCTGGACCGTGAGGTGGAGGAATGGAAGCTCAGAAAGACCCTCCAGATGGCAAGTGAAGCAGGTCTGGGCTGGGTCAAACAGCAGTTCCCCTGGGAGGAGATAGAGCTGGTTCAGAAGGGGGTGTTCTTTGACGAGCGGATCAGGCGTAGCAGTTGGGACAAGTATGACCGCATAGTGGACCTGTGCGAGGAATACGGTCTTGAGATCATTGCTCGTCTCGACAGACCTCCCGACTGGACCAGAGAGGACAACACCTACAAGGAACGCCCTCCAGACAACTTCGAGGACTACGGCGATTTCGTCTTCGAGTTCGTGACTCGCTACCGCGGGCGAATCCGCTATATTCAGATCTGGAATGAACCCAACATCTTTCCTGAGTGGGGCAACAGACCAGTGGACCCGGCGGGGTACGCTGAGCTCTTACGGGTAGCATATCAGCGTGCGAACGAAGCAGATCCCAACGTATATGTGTTGAGCGCTCCGCTGGCCATCACTCTCGGGCAAGTGCACCCAGAGCCAGACAAGTGGATCAGCATGAATGAGATCGACTTTCTAGATGAGGTGTATGAGGCAGGCGCCAAGGACCACTTCGACATCCTGTCGGCGAACGCCTTCGGGCTGGGCAGCCCGCCTGACGATCCACCTGAGCCACGAACCCTCAACTTCCAGCGGGCTCTCCTCCTGCGAGAGGTCATGGAGCGATACGGAGACGGTGACAAACCAATATGGTTCAATGAGTACGGTTGGAACGCGTCGCCTGAGGATTTTCCCGAGGAAGAGCTTTTGTGGCAACGGGTAAGTGAAGAGGAGCAGGCGGATTTCACCGTCCGGGGCATCCAGCACGCGCAGGAAGACTGGCCTTGGTCAGGAGTGTTCAACATCTGGTATTTCCGGCAGGTTGGCAATATCTCTCCAGACAGTTCCGACTACTACTTCCGAATGGTGGATATTGACTTCACTCCTCGCCTCGTGTACTACGCGATCAAGGAAGCAGCACAGACATCACTGGACCCTGTTGGACCCGGCTACTACCAGGAGACGAATCCGGCTGTGAGCCTTGAGGGAGAGTGGCACCCTGTGATAGAGCCTCAAGCTAGCGCTCAGGCACAGGTGGTCACTGAGGCTACCGGTTCTACGGTGACGCTGCCCTTTGTGGGGGAGAACGTGGACTTGATCGCCTCGCTTGGGCCCGAGGGGGGGCGTCTCGCCGTATCCCTGGATGGGCATACTGTCGACGGCCTGCCAAGGAATGCAGAGGGCCACTCCTATGTTGACCTATTCAGCCCGGTGCGCCGGTGGCAGCAACGAATCCCACTGATCTATCAAGCCGATGATGCCGAGCATACCCTCATCTTGGCGGTGCTCGAACGTGCAAGCCTGGCGTCGGAAGGCAACCAGATCGCTATCGACGCTTTCGAGATCACGCGAGGAGAGCGAGCTTCCCCACCTTATGGCATGGTCGCTCTGCTGAGCCTGGTAATGGTAGTTGTGGGAGGCCTCACGGTCCGGGAGTGGAGACTACTGCGGCGAGGCGACGCTGTGGTGACCACCGGGGACCGGGCGTCAGCTTGATGAGGTGAAGCCCCATTCGACGCCGTCATCGGGCGATCTCCCTGACGAACCTCGCTAGCCTGTCCCGAGGCACTTCTGAGCACAATGCCACACTGCACATGAGATGAAGATCAGCGTTCTCTCTCGAATCCTCCTCATCGCTGGCGTCCTCGTCGTGTTGTCGGCGACCGCAAGGACGAACGTCATGCCTCTCCTGATGCTCAGGCAGGCGCAGCAGTGCCGGGCGGACAAGGAACACAGCCAGGCTATCGACCTGTACGCTGATCTGATTGCATTGAGGCCTGAGTGGGCCGACCCTCACATTGCCCTGGGCGAAATCTACGTGGCACAGGGCAGATGGGACGAAGCAGAAAACGAGTTCCGGATGGCGAGGAACCTCGATGGGCAGGCCGTCCGTGCGCTAAGCGGGTTGGCAGACGTAGCCTACCATCAAGGCGATGCGCAGAGCGCCATCCAACTCTGGCATCGCACGGTGGCTCTGGGGCGCGGTCACACCGAGGCCCACTACAAGCTGGCAGAGGCCTACCTGGCTTCGTCCGACGTTGCGACAGCAGAACAGGAACTGCAACGGCTTGTCTTGCATGAAAGCGACCACCAGGGTGCTCACTACCTTCTGGGTCTTATCCTGGCTCCTGAACAGCGTTCCCTTGCGGCCGAGCACCTTGGCCTAGCGGCGGGCGGTGCCGAGCCAACGATGGCCAACAGGGCACAAGAAATGCTGGACATCCTGACCGAGATGGACCCTGGACAAGATGGCACCAATCAATCGGCCCGCCTTGCAGACGCGTACCTGCGATACGAGGTGCCTGGTTTGGCACTTGAGCAACTGGACCAATTGCTCCGGCTGCAGCCCGACAATCACACCGCCCGCGCCTACGCAGGATACGCCCTGTGGTCCTTGGGCCGGCACGACTTGGCCCGTCAAGTTCTGCGCGAGGTCACGCTTCAAGAACCGAAGAACCCGCTAGGTTACTACTTCCTTGCGCTGCTCCATCGCTCCGAGGGCTATGTCCCCACGGCGCTCTGGGAGTTCAAGAGAGCTTTGAGCCTTGACCCATACAATGCGGCAGCATACGCGGAGATTGCGGCCACATATCAGGGGCTTGGGCAGTACATAGCAGCCGAAGAGTGGTATCGAGGGGCCGTCGACGTTGCCCCCCAAGAGGCAGAGTTTCGATTCCTCATGGCTCGGTTCTATGTGGAGATAGTCCCCAAGGCGGACGAAGGGCTCGCTGCTGCGAAGGAGACTGCCGCCCTGATCCCTGAGGATGCGGTGGTCCAAGATCTACTCGGCTGGGCCCACTATCTCGCCGGTGACCCACTCGATGCGAAGATCGCTCTGGAGCGAGCCTTGGACCTTGACCCCACGTTGGCGCGGGCCTACTACCATCTGGGGGTGGTATGTATGCGGCTTGGTGACCAGGAGACTTCAAGCTGGGCGTATTGGCGGGCCGTCGACCTGGATGCAGAGGGTACTTATCGCGCAAGGGCACTCCAGGCCCTGAGCTCGGCTGGTTGAGCCTAAGCAGCGCGCCCAAGAAGATAGACATTCATCTACTGGTAGATCGGGGGCGTGACACTCGCACTTCAGTGCAGGGGCAGGACCGTACCCCGTCTGAACTGTCGATAGGCCAAGCACTGACTGGAGGTGGAACGCATGCGCATGAAAGACAAGGTAGCAGTCATAACGGGCGCCAAGTCAGGCATTGGTTTGGCCACGGCGCGTCGCTTCGCAGCCGAAGGCGCCAAACTCGTGGCCGTCGACGTCAAAGACGCCAGCAAGGAGGTAGGCGAGTTGGTGGAGGATGGTGGGCAGGCCCGCTTCGTCCAAGCTGATGTGAGCAGCGCCTCGAACGTGGAAAGACTCGTCCAGGAAGCTCTGGCTGCCTACGGTCGCGTCGACGTGCTGGTGAACAACGCGGGCATGGAGCTTCCTAAGAAGATCACGGATACCACCGATTCCGAATGGGATCGCCTAATGGACGTCAATCTCAAAGGCGTTCTTCTGTGTTCCCGAGCGGCCGTCCGCTTGATGCAGCATCAGGGAGGTGGAGCAATTGTGAACGTGGCGTCGGAACTGGGCCTGGTGGCAGGCTCAGAGATCGCTGCCTACTGCGCCTCCAAGGGTGGTGTGGTACAATTGGCCAAGGCCATGGCCATAGATCACGCTGCGGAGGGCATCCGCGTGAACTGCGTCTGCCCCGATCCAGTGGCGACGCCTCTGCTGGAGGCTACCCTTTCTGGGTCGTCCAACCCGAAAGCGACGCAGCATCCTGAACAAGACGCTCCTCAAGCGGCTGGGACGTCCCGATGAGATCGCCAACGTAATCCTATTTGTGGCATCGGACGAGTCGTCATTCTTGACGGGCTCCGTAGTCGTGGTGGATGGCGGCTGTACTGCACAATGAGCGCCATGATTCTGCCGCACTCTACAGGTCGACCGAAAGCGGCTGCAATACTGCGTAGGCAGACAAACAACGATCGGACGTAAGAGGGCCGCCAGTGATGAGTCAGAGACCAAGCTTCTCCGCATTCCTGAGCAATCTTCAAGCACCCCTGCCATGGCATCGCAAGATAGCTCTGCTGGTGCGGAACAACTGGACCAAGATCCGCACTGGTAGCTCCTGTTGCGGGCATCCTGGTGAGCCAGGCTGTTGACAGGTGCCTCCCGAGAGACTGGGCCAGTCTCCCGAATCGCGAAGTAATGAGTCTCCAGCGCAGCGCTTGAGCGAGTGAGGTAGGTATGTCATCAGAGACTCTCAAAGTGGCCACCTACAACTGCAATTCAATCCGAGCCCGTCTGAACCTGGTGCTGGACTGGCTTGAGCGAGAGAGGCCCGATGCTTTGTGCCTACAAGAGACCAAGACCGAGGACTCTGAGTTTCCTTCCGATGTCTTCCAAGATCTGGGCTACTACGTCACCTTTCGTGGACAAAAGCCCCACGCTGGCGTGGCGGTTCTCAGCATTGAGAAGCCCGAGGAAGTCTCCTTCGGGCTGGACGATGGGGAAGCCCCCGACGAACCCAGGCTGGTTCGAACCGAGCTAGCGGGGATCGCTCTGATCAATACCTACGTTCCCCAGGGACGCTCTGTAGACTCTCCTCACTTCCAGTACAAGCTCCAGTGGCTGCATCGCATACGAGCGTACTTTGAGCGGCATTACACTCCGGGAGATCTCCTGGTGTGGGCAGGCGACTTCAACGTCGCCCCGGAACCGGCGGATGTATACGACCCTGAGCGTTTGGCAAAGCATGTGGATTTCCACCCGGACGGGCGGCAGGCGCTGGAGGAGGTAAGAGCATGGGGGTTGGTGGATGTGTTCAGAATGCATCATCCGGACGAGCCAGAGCAGTACACCTTCTGGGACTACAGAGTCCCTAGCGCACTCGAGAGGGGCATGGGGTGGCGACTGGACCACATCTGGGCCACCAAGCCCCTGGCCGAGAGATCGACCCGCGCGTGGATCGACGTCGATGCACGCAGGGCACAAAAGCCTTCTGACCACACGTTCCTGGTCGTCGAATTCGCCCTTTGAGTCCCCTAGGGCCGAGGCGCGCCCAGACTGTAGCAAGTCCGACACGCCCTTTCGCATGCTTCGACAGGCGTTGCATCTACTCCAACGGGCAATCTGAGGTTCTCATCGGAAAGCTAGGGAAGCAGCGGCCTCAAGGGCCGGGGATGGGCGCCCAGTTTGGGATCGAACCAGGGACAGCGCCCTCGGTCCTGACCGAGGGGGTGGCCACCATCGCCGTGAACGTATTCGGTCTGGGGGAACTGGCGCACATCGATAAGAAGGCGTTGCGCTACACTCTCGGGCTGCCGGTGAGTAGCACCATCGTGGGCTGCGCCACCCTGGACCAAATCAGGAGAGACCTGCAAATCGCCAACCATTTCGTGGCTCTCAGTGGCGTGGAGCGCGTTGAACTGTTCCGCGAGGTACTGCCGCTGGTCAAGCCAGAGAACCTTCCATGGAAGCCAGATGATTGGGACGACCCCAAAGCTTGGCATCTGCGCACGGAGCCCGCACCGATCTAGACTCCCGTAGTAGAGACCGGCGGGGAACTCTGCTCCTCCCAGGGCTGTGTGAACTTGAAGCCATGTCCCCTGACGGTCACAACGTAGCGGTGGTCGGCATCGATGGCCGCGATCCGGCGGCGCAGGCGTCCCACCAGCGCGTCTATGGTCTCATCTGACACGCCGTGACCCTCGTCCTCGGGCCACACGGCAGCGACTATCTCGTCGCGACTGTACACGCGGCCTGGGTGCTCCCGAAGCAGGGTCAGCAACCTGAACTGTGCTTTGGACACCGGCGGAGCGAGTTTCATTCCATGCACCCAGACCTCTCGCCTCTCCCGATCCACCCACAATCCTGTGGCCCGTACCAGGGCATCCGTGACCAGCGCTCCCGTCGCCTCGGGGTCAACGTACAGCGCCCTGAACTCTAGACCTATCTGTATCTCATCGCCGTCCCGCAGGGCGTGCGATTCCGAGATGCGCTCTCCATTGACAAAGGTGCCGTTTCGGCTTCCACAGTCGCGGATTTCATACTGGCCGTGCTCCATTTGGAGCCGAGCGTGACGCCTCGACGCCAGGCGATCATCTACTACTATGTCACTGCCCGCCAGGCGGCCGATGGTGAGCGACTCCTCAGTCAGCGGTATCTCTCTGCCCTTCTGAGGCCCACCTAGCACATGAATCCGCGGTGCCCTCTCATCCATGACTCGCCTCCCATCTTCTTCTTGACAGCACTCCGCTAACGGACTACCATAGAGTGAGGGGCCCAGGGTAGGATAGCAGTAGCAGCCACTCTATTCTCCCATCTTCGCTTGTCAGATCCGAAAGGTGGAAAAAGACCTTGATTACCGCTTTGCCTGCCATGACCGTACTGAAAGATCGGTACCGCGTCGTTAAGCTAATCGGCCTTGGCGGCATGGGAGCAGTCTACCTGACTGAGGACCTTCATCTCAAGGATGAGCAGTTCGCGCTCAAAGAGGTGGACTACCCCCCCGACACCGATTCCGACATGCAGCAACAGCTCCGAGAGCAGTTTCATCGGGAAGCTCTAGCCCTAGCCAGTCTCGACCACCCCAATCTGCCGAAAGTCTTTGACTACTTCACCGAGAACGGGCGTGACTACCTAGTGATGGACTACGTTGCGGGCCCCAACCTGAAGGAAGTGCTTGACCAAGCGCGCACGGGGGGAGAGAACCTGCCGGAAAGCCAGGTCCTGGAGTGGGCAGAGCAGATATGTGGCGCTCTCGCCTACCTCCACGATCAGGATCCACCCGTCATCCATCGCGATGTCAAACCGGCTAACGTAAAACTGATGCCCAACAAAGTCATCAAACTCGTGGACTTCGGGCTCGTGAAGTTCTTTGATGCCAGTGACCCAAGGACCATGACTCTGGTGCACGCTATCGGCACGCCCACGTATGCACCCCTGGAGCAGTACGGGGCCGGCACCGGCCGTACCGACATACGGTCGGACATCTATTCCTTCGGCGCAACCCTGTACCATTTGCTCACCGGTCGCGCACCTATCAATGCTCAGGAGCGCTTCCTGGAGCCCGAGAGTCTCCCTAGCCTCCGGGCCTTGAACCCGCGCATTTCATCTCTCACCGAGTATCTGGTTCTGAAGTCCATGGCCATTCGGCCCGACGATCGCTATCAAACCGTACACGAGCTGCGTAGAGACCTGACAATGGCCAGGAATCTCTCTCTCGGAACAAGAACCCGCAGCGGGCTAGCGCTCGTCTGGTCAAGCCTCCTCCTTCACAGATGGTTGTCCCTCGGCGTCCTAGTCCTTATGATCGTGGTGCTCCTGTTGACCCTCTTGCAGCCACAACCCGTATTCTGACGCCGCGCGGTGCACTGACGCTACGGTCCTCTCAGCCACAGAATTGCGCCAGGAAGGAACGCCAGGAGCGTGCTCAGCAGAAGCAGGTACGTTCTCACCCCTGCTCCTTGCCAACCCAGTACGCTCATGGGATTCAGCGGCCCAAGACCATACAGGATATAGCCTATCAGAGCGAGAGCCACCCCGTAGAGGATGATCTGTACCTCGCGCTCCCATCCCTTTCTATGCCCTCTTCGCACCTGAGAACCCGCGAGGCTACCCAGCACTGTCCCCAGGCCAGCCAGGAGCAAGTCGAACCAGTCCACGGGTCGAGTGGCCGGTACTGCCGGCGGAACTGGAGACGGCGCAGGTGTTGGGATGACAGGCGCGGGTCTGGTTGGCACGGGAGTCAGAGTAGGGATTGGACTCGGTATGGCCGTGGCGGTAGGCGTGAAGGTGGGAAATGGCGTTACCGGTACGAGAACTTCCACCCGCAGCGCATCTGAGGTCGCTTCCCCGCTCATCGCAGTCACTTCGATGAAACCCCCGGGCGCAGGTGCGTCCGGCCAGAAACTGGCCCCTGCCACCCCGCCCACGGTATCGGTAACCACTTGCGGCTCTAGGAAGATGTCTGCCCGCAGATAGCTGCCCCGAAACTCCACGTAGGTACCGTCTGGTACTGGGTGACCGTTGCGGTCCAGAATCACACTGGTCTGCACCACCAAGGGCTCTCCGCCAACGTGCAGGGGTTCGTCCCCCGGTGGTGAAAGCCTCTGCAGCTCAATCGTCTCGCCGGGTGCAGGCTGCAGCTCCAATGCCAGCCAGTAGTCGGCGCCAGCGACATCAACAGGCGATGCCCCGGGTGGCACGAAGTCCTGCTCAAAAATGGGTCGCCATGAAGCCTCGAGACTGGGGATCCCCCTGCCGTAGACCGCGTAGTATGCGCTCAGCTTGCCCACCTCAGTGCTGTCGAGATGGTAAGGGGCGTCGTAGGCGATGGCTACCACCTGCTTCCCGCTTAGGTAGTACTCCCGCTCTTCGAGCAGAGCCTTCGCCGCCCGGGAGGCTGGGAAATCATCTGGGTTGTAGTCCGACAGTGCCAGTATGACCCACTCCGCGTCCTGCATGAGACGCTCGACCAACTCCGCATCCTCTGGGCTGACATCGCCGCCTATCCAGTCATGAACCTGGCCAAAGCCGAGGGACCGAACTCGTTCGGGGTCGACCTGTCCGGTGCCTTCCGGACCATACAAACGCACCAGTACGTTCTGCAGCGCCTCACCGGACAAAACGGGCGAGGAATAGCAGTCCTCAAAGCACTGGAGAATGACGATATCGTCATCCAGGGTAGGCGGACTTCCCAGGCGAGCCCGCACCTCCTCCATGCCGGGATACAGCAAGGTCACGGCCTCTTCGGCCATCTGACGGACCGCATCCACTCCACCGCCAACGGCACTCACAGCTGCGTCCTCATCCACGAGTACTCTCTCCAGCGACGGCTCCCCGTACAACCTCAGCTTGGCCTGCAGTATCTTTCTCACAGCCTGGTCAACCCATAGCCTGAACGTACCGTCTGTCTCGTAACGCTCCTGGAAGCGCTCGATAGTCGCGACGATCTTTGGGAACGCATCGGCGGTCCAGTCATCTGAGAGTGAGAACTGAACGAGTGGCAAGATGTCGTTGCCTGCCACCAAAGCTTGCTGGGCGATTCTGAGATGCGGGAATCCAGTTCCCCAGGGATCTCGGTGTTCCTTGATGGAGTCTGCACCCAGGAAGTCGGCTACCAACAAGCCTGTAGCGCGCCATTCCGAAAACTCGGGGAGATCCATGGCCACTCGCAGCCCTCCCTCATCCAAGGTAAGCGGATCGCTGAAGAACCGCATGCCTTGCTGAAAGGCCTGGGACCGTATGTGACCAACCATCAATCCGTCCGTCGTGCTCAGGGGGTCGCTGGCCGTGTATTCGGTGAGCGCAGTAAAAGGCACCAGCTCGACAGCTCTCATCTCTTCTAGAGTCTTGTCGACAGTGGCAATCTCGCTCTCGGGGTCCCGACCACTGCTCCCCCTACCCGGAAAATGCTTGGCGATGGTGGCAACTCTTCCCGCACTGCCCTCATGGACGCCCCTCACATAGGAACGCGCCAATCCGCCCACCCAGTAGGGGTTACCCCCGAACGATCGCACACCTAGATCGCCTCGCTCCCCCGATCGGGGATTCTCCAGGACATCGACTACTGGCCCCAAGAGCATGTTGATTCCCACCGAGGCCAATTCGTGACCCACGATGGCGCCGGTGCTTCGGGCGTGGTCGTCGCTCCACGAAGCGCCCAGGGCCATGTTGCTGAGGAGAGGGGTGAATCCACTACGGAGTTGAGTATGCGGGAAGCCGTTTCCCTCCTGTTCGAGGGCGATGAATAGTGGGACGAACGTCCCGTCCCCCTCAATCGTCTGACCATTGGCCTGAAAGGCCAGGCTCTGTAGTTCATTCGTCAGTCGAGACGCCTGACGAGCCAGCGGCTCCTCGCCTTGATTGATGATGTTTCCACTGGACTCGGAAACGAGCACCGCGCCCACCTTGTATTCCAGGATGAGCTGGGAAATCCCACTCTCGTCACCCGTGTCGGTCCCCACGAAATCAACCATGAACAGCTGGCCAATCCGCTGTTCAACAGTCATCAGCTCCATGATGCGGTCTACGGGCTCCTGCTGAGGATACACAGGAGCGGGGAACAAGAGGGCAAGCATGCTGCACAACAGCAATCCTCTGAACAAGGTGCGCGCGGTTCTCCTAGCCAAGTCAGGTCCTTTCCAGGTTCAGTAGACCCATTGACCATCTTTCTGGATCAAGGTGCCATCAAGATAGATCTCCCCGCCATCTCGCAAGTCCTTGATCATGTCCCAGTGCAGCCCGGACTCGTTCTTGCTGCCAGTCTGTGGATAGCCTCTGCCCAGGGCTACGTGAACGGTACCGCCTATCTTCTCGTCGAACAAGATGTTCTTGATGAAACGGTCTATCCGGTAGTTGTTCCCAAGGCCGAGTTCGCCCACGTACCCGGAACCTCCATCCATGTCCAGCAACGCCAGTAGGTAGTCCTCGCCTTTGGTAGCGGTGGCTTTGGCCACCCTGCCATCCTCAAACCAGAGGTGCACCCCTTCCACCTCCCGCCCCCCAAAAGCCGGATAGATGGCAGGGTAGTTGAACGCAATATGTCCCTCAACCGTGTTCTCTACCGGCCCTGTGAATACCTCCCCATCGGGCATGTTCAACTTCCCATCGGCGCTGATGAACGTGCGCCCGTCAACACGCATTGTCAAGTCAGTGTCCTCTCCCCTGATGACGACTTCGCTCCCTGCATCGAGCAGCTCCTTTAGCCTTGCCTGGCTCCGAGCCAGCTGCTCCCAGTCTTGATCCACAGCGCCATAGACAAAGTCCTCGTATTCCGCTGTGGACATTTCTGCATCTTGAGCAGCGCCAGGGGTGGGATAGAGCGTGACCACCCAGCGGGTATTGTCGGTCAAATGTGCTCGAACCCTGGCGTCGGAGGAGCGCCATCGGGCTACTCTGGCCGGGTCAAAGCCGCTGAGGTGCCTGGTGTTCACGGACGCAAGTATCTGGATGTACACGTCAGTGTGCTCGGCAAGATGCATCTTCAAGTTGGGAAACATGGCCAGCCGCTCGTCGGAAGCCTCCCGGAGCAGGAGTTCTCTCGTTTCCTCAAACCGGACGTCGGTGATAATCTCGCCGGCATCCCTCTGGAGCAGCCGCCGATAGATCTCCACCAGCAGCGGCTTTGCCAGCTCGCTGTACGATAGGATGTGAACCGTCTCCCCCTTGCTCACCTCTGTGCACTGATCAACAAGAATCTCCGCTAGCCTCTTTACCCTCGGATCCAACATAGCAACCAACTCCTTCCTTGCCTGCGTCGCACCGCTCCGATCGGATTCTAGAGCACAGCTTGCATCTTGTCAATGGTTTCTAGCACAGAATGCCCCATCCCAGCCTGAGGAGCCAAGAGATGTGTGTGCGTCTCACAGGACTCTCCGTGTCCCCAAAGCCTTGACGCCCCTAGTTGCCTATCCCCCCTCGACTAGCGAGACCCCGACGCGCATCAAACCTACCTCACCATCTCATATGGCTCCCCCCTGCAACCACAGATAGCAAGGGCACATGGCCAGAGAGCTAGGGATGACCTGCGCGGTGAACAAGCCGAAACGATGATTCTGGGCTTATGTCAACACCCTGCTCTGTCTCAAGACAAAAAGAGATCGCCGCATAGCGGCTGTATGCCAGCCGCGCAGCAGCGATCGCCGCACAGGTCGTTGTAAAAGCCGAGCCAGGATCAGCCGCCGCACCCTCGTGGCGACAGAGCACGACTAGTGCGATGGCGAGCTACCTTGGAGAAAGTATGTCGTGCCTGTCCGACACGGAAGGGCATCTCAATGATGTCCTTCACACGTCTCAGGCACGCCAGCAGCCTCGCTCCCAGAGCCTAGGCGACGCCGAGAGCGGCGTACTGGATCCCGCAGAAACATGCATGGAATCCACGCACCCTGGCAGCAGACTTCGGCGGCAATCGAGAACGGCGAGCATCGTCCGCACACAGATCCCTCCGCCGACGAGAACAGTGATGGATACGAGGTTCCGCTCGGCCCTCACTCATTGCCTCAATCCCTTCGACACCCCCCGTTGGCGGTTGGTGCCAGCTAGAGGTGGCCGGAGGAGTCCTGCGCGCCGTGCTCCCTGTGTCTGACCTACCCAGGCCCTATCCGTATGCTGCCTTGAGTTCCTCTTTGACGAGCTCCTGAACCTCACGCTGCAAGTCAGGATATCCGGTGTAGCCCAGCCTCTGCGCGAACCTGGTGACAGTCGCAGGATCCACGTCAAGGCGTTGTGAAAGGGCAGATCCGTTCATGAACGCAGCCTCGCGATACTCCTGGGTGAGGAAGTCGGCGATCCTCTTTTGGTTCCTTCCAAGTCGGGCGTAGTGTTGTGCGATCCTTTCCTGAAACATGGAAATCCTCCTAGTTCTTCTTGCTGCGAACAGCAGAGCCTTGAGGGAGGCCAACTCTGCGCAATGCAAGACCTCAATAGATATTATAACGCATCTAGCCCCATTGCGCAAATCCGTGCCACCTCCTACGGACAGCGTTCCAAAGTGGGCTCCTCCACACATGGAGCAAGAACGTACCGCAGGAGGGCATCGTGGGCCTCAGTACTCGCTGGGGACACTGGCACGCGACAGTGCGGCGATCAAGAATCTCTGCCCCACCTCCCCGTTTGGAGCCAGCTGCGCCTATGCCAGCGCCTGGTCTATGCAGGGTTGTCCCTCACTGGCGCTCGCTTGGCACTTGCCACCAGCCTCTTGCGCTGGGCATATCGAGATAAGTATAATGAGCGCATGATCGGAACAGGCGAGAGTTGCCCATCATGAGCACCATGGTGGTTATGCCCACGTACAACGAGGCCGGGAATCTCATCCAGATCGTGGCCGAGTTGATGACCCTGGATCTGGATGGTCTGCAAATCCTGATCATAGATGACAACTCTCCAGATGGTACCGGGCAGATGGCTGACGAGTTGGCAGCGCAGTACGAGGATCGAGTGCACGTGATCCATCGCCAGGGCAAGATGGGTCTCGGCACCGCATATGTCACGGGCTTCCGGTACGCCCTGGAGTGCGGTGTGGACTATGTAGTGCAGATGGATGCGGATTTCTCCCATTCTCCCTCGTACATCCCCACTTTTCTCGACAAGATACGCGACTATGATGTTGTCATCGGCTCTCGCTACGTCGCCGATGGTGGAGTAGACGAGCGATGGAGCCCGTGGCGCCGCTTCCTCAGCTGGGGTGGGAACACGTACGCCGGTCTCATCACCGGGCTTCGAATACACGACGTCACGGGCGGGTTCAGGTGTTTCCGCCGTGATGCGCTTCTCGGACTCGATCTCGGCCAGATTCGCTCGGAGGGGTACGCCTTTCAAATAGAGATGGCGTATGCGTGCCAGATCAAGGGCCTCCGGCTCGGTGAGGTTCCCATCTACTTTGAGGACCGTTCAATGGGGTTGTCGAAGATGAGTTGGTGGATTGTCCTGGAGGCCGTGTGGCGCGTGTGGCAAATGCGATGGCGCTACAGGCATGGTGAGAGTCGCCCAGCGGGCGGGGTTGGTAGTTGATTCGCAAAGAGAGACTCTGGGACGTCCTCATAGTCCTGGTCCTCCTCACCATCCCACTACTTCTCTTCTGGTCTGTCACCATCGGCGACAGGACTCTCATACCATTCGACAACCTGTATGCGTTCCCTCCATGGCAGGCCTTCGCCGACCTTGTGGGAACCGCCGTGCCCCACAACGAGCTCCTCGGCGACCTGCTGCTGGAGAACTACGCCTGGAAGACATTTATCGTCCAATCCCTCGAAAGCGGTCAGGCGCCTCTATGGAACCCGTACCTCTTCGCTGGAGTCCCCTTTCTGGCAGCGGGTCAGCATTCGGCCCTCTATCCCTTCAGCCTGCTCTTCTACATCCTGCCCATCGCTGACGCGTATGGCTGGTTCACCGTACTTCACCTCTTCATCGCCGCACTGCTCATGCACGTCTTCGTGCGGACGATTGGCGTGGGAAGACTGGGGGCGACCATCGCCGGTGTGACGTACGCCTTCAGTCTCTTCATGATCGTCAGCGTTGACTTTCCCATGGTCATCGCGGCTGCAACCTGGCTACCCCTTGTGCTGGCCATGACAGAACTGGCCATCAAAAGCCAGGAGCTTGGCAAGTCGGCGAGGCTTATCGTCCCCCCCGTCCTCGGTGGCGCGCTGGCTCTGGGGATACAGTTCCTGGCGGGCCACGCAGAGATGTCGTACTACGTGGTCATGGTTACCGGTTTCTATGCCGCCTGCCGCCTGGGCATCCTGTGGTGGCGGCAGAGGTCGCTGCGGCGGGTCGCACCGGTCGCCTTGGCGCTGGGAGCCATGGTAGCCCTCGGAGTAGGCCTTGGAGCTGTCCAGCTCATCCCGTTTCTGGAGTTGGCCAGGGTCAACTTCCGGCAGGGTTCCGCAACGTATCAGGAGATCATCGGTTGGGCCTATCCCACACGCCAGGTGATAACCTTCCTTGTGCCCGATTTCTTCGGCAACCCCAGTCATCACGGCTACTTCGACATAGTGACACGCCAATGGTCCCCCGTGACACATAACGCCTTCGGGGAGCCCGTGAACACCATCTTCTGGGGTATCAAGAACTACGTTGAGGCGGGCAGCTATGTTGGCATTCTTCCCATCCTGCTCGCGGCGGTGGCGCTTGTCCGGCGAAGGGGGCGATACGTGGGGATCTTCTCTTCCCTGGCGGTGCTCTCTTTCCTGCTGAGCTTCGGCTTCCCCCTGTACGCCCTGCTGTACTACTTGCTGCCGGGATACAGCCAGCTACACACCCCGTTCCGGTGGGTATTCCCATTCACCGTGAGCATGGCTGTGCTCGCAGGGCTGGGCGTGGAGACTCTTGGCGAGCGCATCAGGGAATCAGAAGCTTCCCGACTTCGGGCGTTGGCTCCACGCGTTCTTGGATGGCTGGCTCTCGCAGCGGGAGCGATAGGCCTGGCAACGGCATTGCTCGCTCTCGTACTGCCGGGTCACTTCATCCCGCTGGCTGATCGCGTGCTGGCGACCTCGGACCTTGCACAGCGCTCCTTCCCCAACGGTCAGGCATTTCTCTCCTACGAGTGGCGCAACTTACTCCTCTTCAGTCTGGCTCTGATGGCCTCGGGGGCGGTATTGCGTCTGAGTCAGTGCCCCATCCACTTGCCGGGGCCATGGCGAGCTCACAGGCTGTGGAAGCCACTGGCTATTGCCGTTCTGAGCCTGGACTTGCTGATTGTCGCTTCGAGTTTCAACCCGGCAGTCGATGTTCGCCTCGGGGAGCTGACACCCTCGTCCGTCGATTTCCTTCGGGCTGATGAGGAACTGTACCGCCTGACGTCCTTCAACGTCGCGGGAGAGAAGACCTTCAACCCCAACGTGGGGATGTACTACGGTCTGCACGACGTTAGAGGATACGATTCCATTATCCCCAAGCAGTACGCGGACTTCATGGGTCTCATCGAGGACCAGGGTGAGTTGATCTACAATCGTATCGCCCCTCTCTACCGGTACGATTCCCTCGACTCTCCGCTGCTCGATCTACTGAATGTGAAGTACGTGCTCACCACCCAGCATATCCCAAACCCGGGCTACACGCTGGTCTACGACGATGAGCTGCGCATCTATCGCAACGACGACTTTTTGCCGCGCGCGTTCGTGGTCTACCAGGCAGAAGTGATCGAGGACGACGAGAGACTTCTTCAGGCACTGATCACCCTTGATCCCAGAGAGCGGGTCCTGCTCAGTGAATCTCCTCCCCAGGAAGCCTTGGCCGCCGGCCCGGTGGCGGAAGGCGCGCTTGTGCCAGAAGTGTACTTCAGGGAATACGGTGCCAACGACGTCATCGTGGAAGTGGATCTGCCTCAGGCTGGATGGGTTGTGCTCGCCGACAGCTATTTCCCCGGGTGGAAGGCCTTCCTTCAGTTGGACGACGGAAGCGAACAAGAACTCCAGATCTACAGGGCTGACGGCAACTTCCGGGCTGTGCACCTAGGCGACGGACAACACGTAATTCGTTTCCGCTACAGCCCAATGTCCTTTAAACTGGGCATCTACGCCACTTTCATGGCGCTTGTGGTTGTCGTGTCCATTGCGGGCATCTGGCTATGGGGGCGTCTGTATCGGGAGCATGAAGGAGACCCTGTCATCAAGCGCGTCGTCAAGAACAGCATGACTCCCATGACCACCTCGCTTCTCAACAAGATCATAGACACCGCCTTCGCCATGCTCATGCTGCGCATGCTCGGGCCGGAGGGAGCAGGTAAGTATGGCTTCGCCATCGTGGTGTACGCCTTCCTGGAGATAGTCACCAATTTCGGCCTGAACACCCTCCTGACCAGGGAGGTTTCCAAGGACCGCACTCAAGCCAACCGCTATCTGACCAACACCGCTATCCTGCGGCTGCTCATTCTGCTAGCCATCATTCCGCTCCTCTTCGTCTTCCTGCTGTGCTGGCGAACCTTCTTCTCCCTCCCCGACGATACCACCGTGACCATCCTGCTTCTTTCGTTGAGCCTGATCCCGGGTAGCATTTCCGCTGCCCTCACCTCCGTCTTCCTGGCCTATGAGAAGATGGAGTATCCGGCGGCTATCACCACGGTCACGACCATCATCAGAGTCAGCCTGGGAGTCGTGGTCCTGCTGATGGGATTCGGTATCGTCGGGCTGGCAGGGGTGGCCATCGTGTCCAGCATCATCACGGCCCTGCTTCTCCTGTTCCTGCTGGTGCGCCTGATCCTCCGACCGCATCTGGAGTTCACCCCACGGTTCAGTCGCGAGATGATCGGCACGTCTTATCCGCTGATGATAAACCACCTTCTAGCCACACTCTTCTGGCGTGTGGACGTCACGCTCCTGCAACCCATGAAGGGCGATATCGTGGTCGGCTGGTACACCACAGCATACCGCTTTCTCGACGCGCTGAATATCATACCGGCCACCTTCACCGCAGCCATCTTCCCCATCATGTCGCGATACGCTGAGGACGCCAGGGACGTCCTGATTCGTGCCTACACGATCTCACTCAAAGTGCTGATCATTGTCAGCCTGCCTTTGGCCCTTCTGACTACCTTCTACGCCGAAGGGATAATCCTCGTTGTCGGCGGCCAGGCGTACCTCCCCCACGCCGCCATCGCGCTGCGGCTTCTGATCTGGTCAATACCCTTCGGCTTTGTCAACAGTGTCACTCAGTACGTGCTTATAGCCATCGACAAGCAGCGCTTCCTCACAGGAGCGTTCGTCGTTGGGGCCAGCTTCAACCTGATCGCGAACCTGCTCCTTATTCCAGCTTACGGCTACCAGGCTGCGGCGGTGACCACCATCATCTCCGAGGTAGTACTTCTCCTGCCCTTCTACTATGGGGTGCGAAAGCATCTCTCCGCCATACCCTGGGCTGGCTTGACATGGAGGCCCCTGCTCAGCACTCTGGTCACAGGCGCTCTGATTTGGTCGCTGCGCGACGTATCCTTTCTGCTGCTCATCCCTCTCTCGCTGGCAACCTACGTCGGATGCCTGGTCTTGACAGGCACATTCACCAAAGAGGACATCTCCTTGATGAGGCAGGTGCTCCCGGCCAGGCTCTGGTCGAAGGGCGCGCCTGAGGAGACCTTGGAGTAGAGACCTCGGTGTGCGCCGATACCGGCCACGGGGCGGCGCTGCGCCGTGATTGATGCTCTCCGCCGACACCGCTCCGCCGTCGCCCTCCTTCAACCCCCTCCGGTCATGCGTCGGAGACGGCCCCAGCCATCCACAAACGGCCTGCACCCTTGCTGTCAGCGCAACCCATCTGATATAATCGCGATCCAGGAGGCATGACCATGGCGGGGCGAGCGTATGTGGAGACCGTAGGGCAGCACGAAGGCGAGCAGGCTACCATCAAGGGTTGGCTTTACAACAAGACTGACAAGGGCAAGCTGCAGTTCCTGCTGGTGCGGGACGGCACAGGCATCATCCAGGCTGTGGCTTTCAGGGATGACATGCCGGCCGAGGCGTTCAAGGCAGCCCAGCAGGCCACGCAGGAGTCTTCCATTATCATGACGGGCATCGTCAGGGCCGACAAGCGAGCCCCCGGGGGCTACGAGCTTGCTCTCACCAGCCTCGAGATTGTGCAACTGGCAGATCCCTATCCCATCACCCCCAAGGACCACGGCGTGGGTTTCCTCATGGACCATCGCCACCTTTGGCTACGGTCAGCGCGCCAGCACGCCATTCTCAAGGTCCGAGCCGAAGTCATCCGCGCCTGCCGCGACTATCTGGACGACAATGGCTTCGTTCTGGTTGACACGCCCATTCTCACTCCGGCTGCCTGCGAAGGGACAAGCACCCTCTTCGAGACTGACTACTTCGGTGAGTCCGCGTACCTCGCGCAGAGCGGTCAGCTCTATAGCGAGGCGAGCATCGCGTCCCTCGGAAAAGTGTACTGCTTTGGTCCTACCTTCCGCGCCGAGAAATCGAAGACTCGCCGGCATCTCCTGGAGTTCTGGATGGTCGAGCCGGAGATGGCGTACGCTGATCTGGATGACTGCATAGAACTCGCTGAGGGCTTCGTTGCCTACATCGTGCAGACCGTCCTGGACAGGCAGAAGGCGCAGCTGGAAGTGCTGGAGAGAGACACCACGCTGCTCGAGAAGGTGACACCACCGTTCCCGCGATTGTCGTACGATGAGGCCGTGGCGATGCTGCGCGAGCAAGGCCACGACATGGAATGGGGCGACGACTTCGGCGCTCCCGAGGAGACTGCGCTTGCTCAGAAGTCGGATAAGCCGGTGCTGATCCACCGCTTTCCCACGCAGTCCAAGGCCTTCTACATGGAGCCGGACCCTGAGCGTCCCGAGCTATCGTTGTCCGTAGACTGCCTTGCTCCCGAGGGGTATGGAGAGATCATAGGGGGCGGCCAGCGCATCGCCGACTACGACCTGCTGCTGACGCGGGTTAAGGAGCACAAACTGCCAGAAGAAGCCTTTCGCTGGTATCTGGACCTCAGGCGCTACGGCTCTACACCTCACTCAGGGTTCGGTCTGGGCATCGAGCGCACAGTTGCCTGGATCTGCGGCCTGGAACACATACGAGAGACGATCTCCTTCCCGCGCATGCTCCATCGTCTCTATCCCTGAGCCGAGAAGCATGAGGATACGCCGCCGGCGGTATCTACGTATAGTCCTCTTCGTATCGAGACTGCTCCTATCACTTCTGTGGTGGGAGCTGATACTGGGTCGATTCCTATCTCGGGGGCTGGCTCAGCGCGGAGCGACTGAGCGCCGCCGCCGTTGGGCGGCCAGCTTCCGCGACCTTGCCGTCGAGATGGGTGGAGTGCTGATCAAATTGGGCCAGTTCCTCAGTTCCCGCGCTGACGTCATGCCTCCCGAAATCACCAAGGAGCTGGCAGCTCTCCAAGACGAGGTCCCCCCTGATCCCTTCCCCCCTATCAAGCGGCTGATTGAAAAAGAACTCGGAGCACCTATCGATGGGCTCTTCTCTCGTTTCGTTGAGGAGCCTCAGTCCGGCGCCTCTCTGGGCCAGACGTACTATGCCTGGTTGCCCGATGGGGACCCAGTCATAGTCAAGGCACAACGGCCCAACATTGATGAGCTGGTGGCCACGGACTTGGCAGCCGTGAGATGGGCGGTGGGCCTGATCAAGTGGTACCCGGCACTGCGCCGCAGGGTCAACATGGACGCACTCCTGGACGAATTCAGCCGCGTTACGCACGGCGAGCTGGATTACATCGCAGAGGGGCGAAACGCAGAGGAACTCAGGGCCAACTTCGCTGACAACCCCGCCATCTTCGTCCCGCGGCCCTATTGGTCGCACACTAGCAAGCGCGTTCTCACCCTTGAGCGCGCAGATGCCATCAAGATCACAGACTACAGAGCTCTGACCGCTGAAGGTATCGATCGGGGAGCGGTCGCGGAGAGGGTCTTCGGCACCTACATTCAACAGATGCTGATCGATGGCTTCTTCCACGCCGACCCTCATCCTGGGAACCTCTTTGTTGAGCCCCGGGGCCCCAAACCCGAGGATGGATCGTATAGCAGGGAGTTTGTCATCACCTTCGTGGATTTTGGAATGGTGGGTCGCATACGACCCGCAGATAAGGCCCTCTTACGCGACCTTGCCATCCACGCCTTCAACAGGGAGGTACCCGCTGCCTTGGGCGACATGCAGAAGCTCGGCTTCATCCTGCCGGGCACCGACACCCGCCCACTGGAGAAGGCGCTCTACATCCTCATAGATCGCTACTATGGCCTGTCGGTGCGTGAGTTCGCGAGCGTCGACATCGACGAGATGCTGGCTATGGCCTACGAGCTGCGCGACATCATCTACGAGTTCCCTTTCCAGATCCCCATTGACTTTGTCCTACTAGGGCGCGCTCTCGGGATTCTGGAGGGACTCTGCGCTGGCCTGGACCCCGACTTCAACGGGTTTGTGGTGGCGGAACCTTATGTAAAGCAATTGATGGCCATAGAACTGGCCGAGGAGAGCCTGACCGACCGGGCGCTTAAGGAGGTTCAGGGTCTGGCCACGCTACTGTGGCACCTGCCTCGGGAGCTGGACCAGTTCCTCAGAGACAGTACTCGAGGTAATCTGGAGGTCCGGGTCGCCCCCACCAGGGAAATGGACAGGCTCGTCGGACGTCTCGAGCGAGCCGTCGGCCGCCTAACCGAGATCATCGCCTTTGCCGGGTTCCTGCTGGCTGGAGTACTGCTGCTCGTCGCGGGATGGCGTGAGCTTGGGTTGTTCTTGCTCGCCTGGGCCTTCTTGACCGCGCTATACCTCGTGGTGAGGCGATAGCACGACAGCGCCACTGGACAACACGATCCCGCCAGCCACGCGCCGGTCCTGTACCTCAGTGTTGGGGAACACAATCGCGTCGCGAAGCACACAGTTGCGGACCACCGCGCGCGGACCGATAACGGCGAAGGGACCAAGACGACTGTCCACCGCCTCAGCCTCCGGTGAGACCCACACGGGAAGCGCCGACTGCGAACAACCACCGGTCCGATTGTATCCATCTTCAGCAACCGCGGTGTGAAAGCTATACGACCACCTCTCCAGCTGGCGCCGGACTACGCTTAGCAGATCATTCAGTTCGTTGATGTTGACTCGCCATCCCATCAATGGGATTTCATCCACACGCGCCCCAGAATCTAGCAATGCCCTTGTCAGGAAGCGCAGTTCGTCGGCACTGTGCAATGCTCTAGCCACAGCGAAGACGCCAGTCCCCAGAACGTAGCATCCTGACGACGCCAGCCGCTCCTCGTCTTCAGAGTCTTGACCATCTTGGGCCTCGACCAGGAACACTCCCTCAGAGCCACCCTCCTGCATTGCCGACTGAGCCGCCCTGACCAGATAATCCAGTCCATGGGAGAAGTAATTGTCTCCGTGGAGTACGATGGACGGCTCTGTGACAACCCCTTCGGCGCTGGCCAGAGCGCCAAGCAAAGTGAACGGCGGCTTCTGTTCTATTTCCGTCACAGACTTCAGGCCGCGGAGCACCCGACTCATCTCTTGTCTCTTGTGTTGGGTCACCACGAACGTGTGAGTGACCGGCAACTTGGCCAGCAGGGCCAACTGGTGCTCCAGCAGCGTACCCCCGGGAAGGTAGAGGAGGGGTTTGGGCACCTGCGAGGTGACGTGCCGCATCCGCCTTCCTTCGCCCCCGGCCAGAATCAACGCTTGCATAGTGTCTGCGTCCCCAGGGGACATTGTACTTGTGGAGTAGTTCCTTGCCAACCGTTCGTTGCGGTGATATGATTTGCCCCTATCACGAGCTAAAGCCTCAGGCAGAGCTGTGATGCCGCAACCCATGGACGGTGCTCAGCTTGAGAAACGCTCTCTCGATCGCGGGTGCACCCTTAGCAGCAATCATTGCCAGATAGGCCAAGCGGAGCGAACACCAAGACATGCCGTGGCCCTGGACGCCTCACATCATGGCACATAGGAGTTGAGTCAGGTGAACCCTAGCAGAATCCTCATCTCATTGACCATCATCTTGATCTGCGCCGGTGCGATGTCAAGTTGTGGCTCATCGGACAACGGAACCGCGCTGTCGCCCACGGCGACGGAGTTGCCTGACTCGACGACGGCTGCACCGCCTCTTGCGACGACCTCCACGGCTCCAGGGGGAAGCGAAGCGCCCGATGGGATACCGGTGATCGGCGACAGCGCCCCCGACTTCACGCTGCCTTCGGTGTGGGGCGATGTCTTCACTCTTTCCCACTATCGAGGGGACCAAAACGTCGTACTGCTATTCTACAGAACGGGCAGTTGAGGGCCGTGCAGAACGCAACTCGGTGAGTTGCAGCAAGAGTACGCCAGGTTCCAGGAGCTCAACACGGAGTTGCTGGCTATCAGCGTTCAGGAGCCAGATATCGGCCAACAAGTGTCCGAACTGCTCGATCTGCAGTATCCCGTTCTCTCAGACCCGGGCCGCCTGGCAGTGGATGCGTACGGGGTCTACGACCTGCTGGGTGACTCCCTGGCTGCCCCCTCGGTGTTCGTGATCGACATTGACGGGGTGGTTAGGTGGGTGTACGTGGGCGAGTCGTCCGGCGACCGTCCCAGCAACGAGATGATTCTGGAGCAACTGAGAGCCCTCGCCACACCTGGATGAGTTGGGCGTGCAGGTGCTTGCGGTATTGCTTCGGCGAGGCAGGACTTAGGGACTAGCTCGCAGCGATGAGCAGTGGGTACTCGTTCTCGAAGACCTGATCCCCATACTTCAGACTCAGACGCAGCTTCCTCTCGCCAGGTTCCGCGAAGCGCAATCGCAGCAGCCGTACCAGCTGCGCCTCCGAGTCAGCTGCTAACGAGGCAGAGAAGCTGGCGGAAGTGGTTCTCCGTCCGTCTGCGTCGAAAACCTCGGCAGCGACGCTCACCTCTTCGTACCCCTGCGGGCTGTCATTGACCACATAGACAGGCACTGCGATCTCCTCCCCAACAGCGAACGCCGGGCGATCCAACAGAGTGAACACATACTGTGGATGGAAGGCGCGCTGCATGTGGTAGTAGGAGCGCTTGGGCACGCGCCAGTAGTCCACGACCGACCACTGTATGGCGGGGTTGGGGTCGTGAAAGGAGAAAGCCAGCACCCCTCCTGTGGGTTGGTACTTCGAATGCCTCAGGCTGTCGATGTAGGCGCGGTTCATAGCGATCTGGTACTCCTGGCTGGCTTCGATGACATCGCGTAGGTCCGTGAAGGAATCAAGATCGAGCCAGCTGTCCATGATCTCACGCTGAAGGCTGTGGCGTTTCTCCAAGTCGGCCCAGTCCATCTGTGAGAGCTGAGAAGACATGAAGCGTATGCTACTCTCGTAGTTGGGGAAGCTCTGAGCGCCAAACTCGGTCACGAATGGCAGACGCTTGGCAAGCCCCTCCAGCTTCTTCGCGGCATCTTGGCGCCGGTACCAGCCGTAGTACAGGTGGCTGTCAGTGCCTTTCCTGAGAAGAGGCACGCGCCATTCGCCCGAGGAGCGCACCACAAAGCGAGTCTGGTCCAGTTCCTCGGCCCGGCGCTTCAACTGCTTGTCCATTTGGTCGCGGTTCCAGTTGTAGAACAGGAGCGAGAACAAGGTCCTGGCGATCCAGCGCCGGCGCCCGTTTTCTGACTCTGGTTGGATGCCCGGCTCGTTGTGCATGCACCAGATCGCGACAGCCGGGTGGTTGTAGAGGTGGTTCACCATCAGTTCCAGCTGCCGTAGCGCCTCGGGCAATACCTCCTTGGAGTAACTCCACTGCAGGGGGAAATCCTGCCATATGAGCATCCCCAACTCATCAGCAGCTTCATAGAAGGCGGGGTGCTCAACGTGAGCGTGCAGGCGCAGCATGTTCATGTTGGCGTCACGGGCCAACTCAAGGTCCCTATGGTAGCGCTCACGATTCATGGTGGCAATCCTGGTATCGCCCGGGCCGTAGTTGTTGCCCTTGATGAAGAGGCGCCGCCCGTTCAGGTAGGCTATCCAGCCACGCATCTCGAAAGTGCGCAACCCGTAGTTGAACTCCACCTTATCAGAAGGAGTCTTGCTCCCCGCAGTGGTCACCTCCACCGACATGCGGTAGAGATGGGGAAACCCCTGATCGTGTGTCCACCACAAATGGGGCTCCTCCACAACCAGGGGTACCTCCACCACGTTGGAGCCTGGTGAGAGCTCGACCTCCTTGTGGAAGACCTGTCCGTCTCCCTCGAAGTTGTGAGGGGTGAGACTGATGCGCAGTTTCACCGAGGTCGACGCCTGTGCCTCGAGCACCACGCGACAGGCTATTCTAGCCGCGGAGTCCTCGCTCAGCTCTGTCACGCTCAGGCGGCTGTGCTTGACGTACACCTCTCCCGAGCGCACGATCTCAACTGGGAGCCAGATCCCTCCAGGGTTCGTCTCGGGGTCCAGGGCGTCCCAATGAGAGAACACGCCGGTGATCATGGTCTTCCTGGCCTTGTCCTCCTCGTCCGGACAGTCCACCTCCACCAGCAGTGTGTTCTTGCCCCTGAGTATGCCAGTGACTTCATACTCCTGGGGAAAGAAGTACCCTTCATTGGCACCAAGCCGGCGGTCGTTGAGATAGACTGTCGAGCGATAGAAGACCCCATTCAGGCGCAGCCGATACCTCTTGCCCCTGGCGCGCCGAAAAGAGAAGCTCTTGCGATAGACGACCTTGCCCGCATGAGTCTGCAGGTCCTCGTGCTGCTGCCAGTGGCTCGGGATCTCCATCTCCAGCCACCCTTCCTCAGGGTACTGGCTCCTGAAGTCAGCCACCGGCAAGAGTTCCCATGTGCCGTCCAGCGACGTTGTCTTCATAGTTGGGCACCTACTCCCCGATCCATCCAGTCATGCGGGCAATTATGGCACAGGTGGCATGGACGGGCAAGACTGATCCTCCGCTGCATAGCCACGCTCTTGATCGCCGCATGCCCTCACGTTCATACCCTAGGGACTCATCTCGTCCACCTGTTGCGCCGGCTTTGCATCAAGAGCCTGGAGCTCCCAGATCCAGGTCCCAATCGAGTGAAGAGAGGTGAGATGTACCTCAGAAGTTGCATAGTGGGGTAGGGTGGGCTCCAAGGCCGGCAGCGGGAGCCACGAGCGGGTTTCCCGTCGGGCGAGCTCGGTCCGTGCGATGGGGCATCAGCCGTGCTTTGCCATCCTGGACTGTGCTCACGGCGAGGGAGTGTTCAGACCGTGGATGCTGGCGCCGGCTCACGTGCTGCCACGACAGTTCTCAACATCTCCGGGGATAATCAAGGCGGGTTTCCCGAGCATCGCCGATGGTTACTCTCTGCGCCCCACCGGGCACACCGACACACAGACGCCGCACACCGCGTTGTCGACTCCGACCCGCTCGTGAAGCAGGCAGCGCGCGGATTCCCAGCAGGCCCGAGCGTCCACCAACACGTCCCTATCCACGCCAGCCTGCCATTCCACACCTTCTATCGCGTGCGCGGGACACGCGCGGGCGCAGGCACTGCACTTCCCGCACCGCCCCGCAGTGATGGACTCTCCCACTGGCAGCGGCATGTCGGTGAGAACAGTGGCTAGCCTGACCCTAGGTCCAAAGCGCGGGGTGATGAGCAAGGCATTCTTCCCTACCCACCCCAGGCCTGCCCGCGTGGCGGCGGTCTTGTGTTGGAAGGCTACGCTGAGGGTCTTGGTCCACTCACCTGCTTGCCAGGTCTCAGGC
Organism: Chloroflexota bacterium; assembly: GCA_030603665.1. GTDB lineage: Bacteria > Chloroflexota > Anaerolineae > UBA7937 > B3-Chlor > JAUVXJ01. The sequence goes on from JAUVXJ010000001.1 coordinate 253,574, forward strand.
ACCGTAGCTGGGAAGGGCTCCGCACGATATCCCAGGCCATAGATGAGCTCCGCTGTCCGCCCTGCTATTTCGTTGAGCGCTCGATTGACCCGGTTGTACTCGTTGTAGTAGTCAGCAGTGGGCCCATCTCGTACTCCCTCTAGCGCCGCTGGATCAAGGGCCACTGCCATTGAGACTGCCCCCGGCCACTCTGAGATTGGCGGGGACACCGCCCCGATCAGGTCAGCAAAGCCCACCAGAGAGGCTCCCCAGCCCAGAATGCTCTCCTCAAGAAGAGCGCAGGCGGCGGCGTTCACTCTGTAATTGCTCACCTCGCACCTCATTTCGCCGCATGAGTTGGTCGACCCAAGTCCGAGCTACATGCGCCGCACGCTTGGAGGCGCTGCGCGACTCGCCAAGGAAGGATACAGTACCGTGTGACTGGATTCTAACAGGATTCCGTGTTCAAGCAAAGGTGAGGTGTGGATTGTCAGCGCCAGCGCACGATGCTATAATTGAGTTTGTGGCACGCTGCGAAGTCGAAACCCGCGCCACCCAGAGGCGACAAAGATGACAAGCCCGACACCCATCGAGGGTTCTACCCCCGAGAAGGCCATCCGCACGCTGGTCTCTCTCCTATGGCCGCTCCTGGTGAGCCTATTCTTCCTACAGGCGCTTCGGCTGTACTTCGCCCAGGTCTATCTCATCGTCTGGGCAGCACTCTTCTCGGAACCTGTAGATCTCTCCGGCCTGGGTGTGGCCATGCTCATGCTGTTGAGCCTCCTTGCGCCCCTGTTACTCCCTTTGCTGCGCAGACTGACCAGCGTCAGTACTATTGCCATGGCATCCGCCATCGGGGTATCGGTCGCGCGCCCGTTTCTGAGCGCGAACCTTCCATTCGGGGCAGAGACCGCGGCCAGCTGTGCCACCATAGCCATGTACGGGCTCTTCGTGCCTGCCTACTTGGAGGCACATCACGCCGCCCAGGTCCCAAGGAGTAGGAGAGGCTATCTGGTGGCAGGTCTTGCACTGGCACTGTCCTACGACATGGGGATTCGCGCCCTCGGAGGGTCGCTAGACCTGAGCTTGAGCGTCCAATGGCTTCCCGTGCAGCTAGTTCTCTCCGTACCGGCCATGGCATCGGCGTGGGTCTCTCATCGGCGCACTGAACTCAGCGACGGCTCGCCCGACCTCAAGCGGCTGCCATCCTGGGCAGGAGTGCTGCTATTGAGTGGTTTCGGGCCGCTCCTGTTTCTCGAATACAACCTGTTCATGCACGCCAGCACGGTGTCGCGGTGGGTGCATGTCGACTACGATCTGATGGCCGTCCTGATACCCGGAGCGACCGCCATCGGTTTGCTACTTCCCCGATCCAAGGCGCTTCAGAGTCTTCGCGCCGTAGTGATCGAGAATGTGCTCATTCTCATCTCGGTGGCAGCATTCCTCTGGTATGACGGTTGGATCTCTGCGATCTTCATCCTTGTTGGACAGGTATGCGTGGTCCTGAACCTACGGCTGCTTTTCCGCCTTGCCTCAACTCACGTTTTCCGGTGGAAGACATCGACAGTTGTGGGCGTTGCCCTAGCTCTCGGCTTCCTCACTATGTTCGTACTCACCTTCGTGCTCACCCTCAGCTTCGCCTACGCCTACACCCTGGACTCCTTCCGTGGCACCGAACCAGTGTCGTTCTTGATCGCCGCTGCATTCCTTGGGGCCACTTCGTCTGCCGCTTCGCTGACGCTCCGCCGAGTCGAATCGCCTCCCCGCGAACTATCTTGGGTCAAGCAGTGTGTTGCGGCGCTGCCTGCACTCCTGGCCCTGGTTGGCCTGGCCCTCCACCCCACGGTCAATCCTCAACCCTCGGAGCCCAGCTCCCTCACGCTCATGACTTACAACGTGCATCAGAGTTTTGGGATGGACAACAAGCTGGACGTGGCTGAGATCGCGTCCACCATCCGCCAGGCAGATCCCGACATCGTAGGCCTCCAGGAAGTCGATGCAGGTCGCGTGCCCAGCTTATCTGTCGAACAGATCTTGTCCCTGTCCCGCGGACTCAACATGCACAGCGCCTATGGTCCATCGTGGGGAGACACATATGGCGTAGCGGTTCTCAGCAAGTACCCCATCGTTGAACAGAGGCGGTACCTCCTTTCCAGTGCCGAGCAGCAGCGGGCATGCCTGGAGTCTAGGATCGATCTCGGCGATCAGACGCTCACCTTCTTCTCCGTACACCTCGGTCTTAATCCGCAAGAGCGAGACCGCCAGCTGGACGAGCTCCTCGTCTACACCGCCGATGCCCCCGCGCCTAAGGTGCTCGTAGGCGACTTCAACGCAAATCCAGACTCACTGGAGATAGGACGAATCCTCGAGCAGTTCGACAATGCCTTTGCGGTCGCGGGCAGCGGCGACGGATACACGTCACCAGCCGATGCTCCTAAAGAGACCATAGACTATGTCTTCGTGTCGCCTGATATCTCGGTGCTCTCCGCAGAGGTTGTTCCGTCCCTGGCTTCCGATCATCTGCCCGTGGTGGCCCGTATCAACCTGCAGTCTCCGTAGGCGAGGCCCCTCATGCAGGGCGGAGCGAAGAAGCCAGCACCCCGCCACGTGCCGTCCTTTGGATGCAAAGAAGCTGGTGGCTTCCCAGGGTCGGCGCTGGAGTTTGCTGCATCTGGGCCGCGGGGGAGAGGGGACGAGGGCACTCTGTTTCCGGGCTGACCGCGGTATGCACCCACAGTAAGGAGGCTTCGCTATGAATGAATTGCGCACAGTTGCTGAGCTAATGGCTCTCGCCGCGCGGACTGCCCCCAAGGGCCGGGGGGATGATTTCGTCGTGACCGCCATCGTGGAGGGTGACACCCTGAGGGTTCTTGGCCAGAAGATGATCGAGTTTGGTGAGAGGACCGGCAAGGATCTCTTCGACCGTGATGGGAACAACGTGATCCACTCCGGTGCCGTCCTTCTCCTTGGGTTGAAGGACGCCCAGGTGGTGGGGCTCAACTGCGGCGCGTGTGGGGCCGACAAGTGCATCGTACCCAACACCTACGACGGTGAATACGCTGGTCCGCAATGCAGCATCCGGATGCTGGACCTGGGCATCGCCATCGGATCCGCTGTGAAAACGGCCAGCTTGCTCAACGCCGACAACCGCATCATGTACCGCATAGGGCCGGTGGTCAGGGAGATGGGCCTCATCGACGCCGACGTGGTAATAGGTATCCCCCTGTCGGCGACGGGCAAGAGCATCTACTTCGATCGCTAGCTGAGGGCTGCGGCACCGCCAGACAGCGCCCCCCCCACGGGCTGAACCTGCCACCGCCAGTGTGGGCCGCTCAGTAATGGTGGACAGCTTGCAATGCTGTGGCGATAGGCGGCGCGGCTATTCGATGCGGGGAAGCTGGCTGGCCCGCGCTCGACCAGACCGCTCCTGGGTCTCACTCATCTGTGTCCAGTCGCTGCGACGAGGATGTCCCGAACCCGCGGAACAGCCGCGCATTGTCGATGGCCACGGCTGCGTAGTTAGCTATGGCGTTCAGGACGCTGAGATCGTCCTCGGTGAAGGTGCCCTCCAGCTTGTTGATGACTTCGATCACTCCAATCGTCTGCCCCCGGGCGAGCATGGGGGCGCAGAGGGCCGACCGGGCCAGGAAATCTGTGGAGATATCAATGGCCGTCACCGAACCGGTCTCCCGCTGGAGATCCGGTATCAGTAGCGGCTGCCCCGACTCCGCTACCTGACCAGCGATACCCTGGCCGACCTTAATACGCAGGGGCTTGACGTGTTCGCTCTGCTCCCCCAGCGCAATCTGAAATACCAGTTCGCTGGACTCCTCGTCGACCAATAGCAGCGACCCCGCCTCCACCTTGAGCATGTGGTTAATCCGCTCCATCACCAGCTTCAGTGTCTGTTCCAGATCGACAGTCGAAGATAAGGCCTGTCCCACCTCGTTGAGAAGCGCTAGTTGCTCGACCCGACGCTGGAGATTGTCGTATAGACGCGCATTCTCCACACCTATAGCGATATAGTTGGCCAGCACACTCAGCAAGTACTTGTCGTTGTTGGCGTGCGAGTCATCAGAGCGAGTCTTTCGCACGCTCACTGCGCCGATGGCGTCACCCCGTATCTTGAGAGGCACGACCAGGATGCTACTGATCGACTCCTTCGACTCAGGCCCCGCCGTCAAATCCTCAGAAGCCACCTCCACGATCGTGGCGCTTCTGCTCTGGATGACCTCCTCCACCCTTGCAGCGAAGTCTGCCGGACCCACTCCTCCCTGCCCTTGTTCGGCTCCCACGACGAGTCTCCCTGTCTCGCGGTCGATCAGATGCACAATCGCTTGTTCCGCGCCGGTCACGTATACCCCAGCCTCGACCGCCCGCGTCAGGAGATCATCCAGTCCCAGCAGCGAGCTCATGGCCTGTCCAATGCCGTGGAGAATGTTGAACTCCTTGATGCGGCGTTCCAGCTCCTGGTTGGCGAGCTGCAGCCGCTTGACCAACTCAGCTCTCTCCCTCTTGAGCCGCGATTCGTTGAGAGCTTGCGCAATGGCCTCAAGGATCTCCTCCATCTTGAAGGGCTTGGTGATGTAGTTCTTGACGCCGAGCCTGAAAGCCTCAGCGGCGATGGTCTCGGAGCCATGAAACGTGATGACGATGACGGGAATATCAATCCCCTTTTCGCTCAAGGCTTCCAAGACTTCCATGCCCGACATCTTCGGCATCTCAAGGTCGAGGATGATCAGATCAGGCTTCTCCTTCAAGGCCAGCGAAAGCCCCCCCTCACCGTCTAGTGCAGCGAGCACCTCGTATCCATTGGGAAGGAGGACATAGTCCGACAGGAAATCAATCACCCCCTGAGCATCGTCGACCACCAAGACCCTCTCGGCTGCCATATCCTCCCCCCTCCCTGACTATCTGGCCCGTCCGTATCGCTCGCCAACCAAAATCTGCCCCGCCGGGCTGAGGACGAAATCCACGAACGCCCTCACCTCATCGCCCGCAGATTTCCGAGTTACCAAGAAGAAAGGGCGAACCAGCGGGTAGCGGTCTTCCGCCACCGCTTGAAGATCTGGTCTCACACCCTCGATGCGCAGTGGACGAACACCAAGCGGCAGGCCGACCGCAGAGGCGTAGGCGATGGCGTGAGGGTCCTCGGCGGCGTATCCGCCGACAGCCTCAGAGCTGGGAATGACGATGGCCATGGAGGTCACTCGCTCACCAACCATTACCACCTCTTCGAAAGCGCCTCGCGTTCCAGAGCCATCTTCACGACTAAGAACCCGAATGTCTGCCTCTTCGCCCCCCACCTCAGACCAGAGCAAGATCTTGCCGCTGAAGATATCTCCAACCTGCTCCACGGTCAGTGACCCCACTCGGTTCTGAGCGCTGACTAGAATGGCGATGGCATCATGAGCGATGAGCGTAGCCTCCAGCCCATTCTGCTCATCGGGCGTGAGATCTCGCGAAACCAGTGCTATGTCTACGACGCCGTCCCGCAGCGCTTCCAGCCCCAGGTGTGTGCCCCTCGACTCGATGTCGATGCTCACATAGTCGTACCGGTTGGTGTAGGCGTCTGCTAGTGCGTCTACCAAGGAGCGCATGGACGTGGAACCGGCCATCTCCAGGTGTACAGGAGGGTGTGGCTCCACTGTGGCAGTGCACGTTGTCAGCAGAGGAACGACGCAGACTAGAAGAGCTTGGAATATCCTTCGCAATCGCCACCAACCACTATTGATCATGGGTCTCTTGTGCGATCAACATCTCACACAGCAAGGCCGGGGCCAATGGCCCCCTAGCGAATGGACAGGAGGGCGAGCAGTATGCTGAGCAAGCCGGCTGCCCAGCAGTACACAGCGAAAGGGTACAGTGGTCGTGATCGTAGATAGCGCAAGAGAAACTTGATGCTGAGGAAGCCGCTGATGGCTGCCGAGACGAAACCAGCCGAGAGGACCAGTGGCGAGTTCATCGCGTCCGGCACCTCCCACAGATCCTTAAGCTGGAACAGCCCTGCCCCCATAATGACGGGAACACTGAGCAGGAAGGAAAAGCGGGCAGCCGAGTCCCTCTGCAATCCTCGCCAAAGACCGGCGCTGATGGTAGCTCCCGAGCGGGATATCCCTGGCGCGATGGCGAGGGCCTGCGCCAGGCCAACGATCAATGCGTCAGACCAGCCCAACTGCGTCACCTCCAGCCTTCTCTGACTCCACTTCTCGCTGGCGGCAAGCAATGTCCCCGTGACCAGCAGGAGCACTCCCACCCAAACCGGTGCACCGAATAGAGTCTCGAAGAAACCCTCGAAGGCAAATCCCACAAATGCGGCCGGCAGGGTGCCCAGTACAATCAGCCAGGCCGCTCGTCGGCTAGGGTCACCGGCCAGGGATCGCTCTCTGATGCTCGCCAGTCCGCCCATCACCAAGTCCCGCAGGTCGCGCCAGAAGAAGACCACCACCGCGAGGAGCGTGCCCATATGCAGCATGGCGTCGAAGGCGAGACCCGGGTTCTCCCAATCCAAGAGCCAAGGTACCAGAACGAGGTGTCCCGAACTGCTGATGGGCAGGAACTCCGTCATGCCCTGTACCAGACCTAGGACAACTGCCTGCAGGAAGCTAGTCGTTGGACACCCCCTGGGAAGCCCCCAGCTTGCCGAGCCACGCCTGGCGATCGCGCTTTCCCGCCTGATAGTCCGCAACCTGGTACGTGGCGAGAAACTGCTCCTTTAGGAGCGGAAAGCGGTCTTCCCCTATCGCTTCCCGCATTTCACGCATGAGACTGAGCATGAAATGCAGGTTGTGTACAGTTGCGAGACGCATCCCCAATATCTCCTTACCGACGACCAGGTGTCGCAGGTACGCTCGCGAGAAGTTCCGGCAGGTGTAGCAGAGGCACCCCTCCACCACGGGTGCCGGGTCGTCCCTGTATCGAGCGTTGCGAATATTGAGGCGGCCCTCGCGGGTGAAGAAGGTCCCGTTGCGAGCTACCCGAGTAGGCAATGCGCAGTCAAAGATGTCGATACCCCTGGCAACGCCCTCGAACAGATCCTCAGGACTTCCCACTCCGAGCAGGTGACGAGGCTTCTCCTCCGGTAGCAGTGGGATAGTCACATCCAGCATGTCATGCATCAGCGCCTTGGGCTCACCAACGCTGAGCCCTCCGATGGCGTAGCCGGGAAAATCCAGAGACACGAGGTGCCGGGCGCTTTCTGCCCGAAGATCCGCAAATGTACCGCCCTGGACTACTCCGAGCATCATCTGATCTTTGCGCGTGTGAGCCTCGAGACACCGTTCAGCCCACCGATGTGTGCGGTCCAGTGCGACACGGTTGTGCTCGTGGTCGCTGGGATAGGGCGGGCACACGTCCAGCGCCACAATTATGTCAGCCCCAAGCTGCTCTTGCACAGAGATGCTTTTCTCCGGCGTCAGTCGGTGCTCCGAGCCATCCACGTGAGAACGGAAGGTCGCACCGTCGTCATCGACGCTGCACAGGTGCTTCATGCTGAAGACTTGAAAACCCCCACTATCCGTCAGGATGGGGGCATCCCATCCCATGAAGCTATGCAGACCGCCCAGCTGGGCCACCACTTCGGGTCCGGGGCGGAGGTACAGATGGTACGTGTTGACCACGACGAGGGAGACTCCAAGTTGCTCCAACTCGCGGGGCGACATCGTCTTCACGGTAGCTTGAGTCCCAACGGGGGAGAAGACCGGCGTAGGAACCTTTCCGTGAGGGGTACTCAATAGCCCAGCGCGAGCCCAGCTCTGCCCACACTTGCTTTCCAGGGTGAAGTCAAAGGAATCCTCAGTCATGGCGTGACCACGATTGGCAATTATAGTCCACCCAGGCTCCAAGTTCCAGGCAAACGACGAGAGGCGGTCGCTTGCTCTTCGAGGCGCGACGCATGCTGGAGGCGTGTCGCAACATCATGCTCCAGACATCAGGCCCGTACCGAGAGGATTTCCTGGAGGAGATAGCGACCGAAGTCGGCGAGGAGCGAGTGCTCTTCGCCAGCAGGAGTCCCGTCTACGATGAGGAGTTCGAGATGGCCCGCGTGCCGTTCGCCCACCTCAGCGACTCAGAGAAGGAGAAGCTGTGGGGTTCCAACGAGCTTGCCACCTTCGCCTTCGCGGGCGGGTACGGCCAGGACTCATTGCCGTGTACCTCTGGTCACAACAGACTAGGCATGTAGCTGACCAACGCGCTGGATGTCGCCGGATGCCAGAGGATGTTGTGGCCCAACCCTGCGAGTTGTGCCACGGGCCATGAGCAACCAGCCCGCTGCAGGCCCACACCTAGACCGACACGCGCCAGCCAGTCTCGCTCGCCGATCAACACCAGACCCTTGATGCCGGCCAGATTTGCGCTGAATTGCACCTCGCGCGCCAGCCCCTTGAGGACGGAGGCCATGCCCACCAGGTCCCGGAGTCTCCGACCTGAGAGACGCCAAAGGCGGAACACAGGACGCAGCAACAAATCGAGGCCCTCTCCGGCAATGTGGCAGCCGAGCTTCAGACCCCTGCTGTCCACCAGTGCCCTGACCGGCGAGATTGACACCACAGACAGCTCCGGCCTCCCCACTCGACGACCTGCCAGTCCCACGTCGGTTGCGAAGTCGCGCCTGGCGAACTCCCAGAGAGCTGCAGCCCCAACAGAATGACCGATGCCTAAGATCCGGCCGCAGTCATACAGACCAAGGTGGCGCAGCACGTACTCCAATTGGCGCGAGTAATGCGCGGCCGTAAGGCCCCGGTCAGAGGCAGTGGCATCCACGTCTCCGCCGTCCTGACCCAGACCGGCAAGTACGAGACCGATGGCTTCCTTTCCCTGGCTTTCGATAGAACCAAGGACGTTGGCGACCAGGTCTCCTTGTCCTCTAAGCGAGGGCCTCTGAATACCCCAAGAACGTCTGCTACCCCCAAAGCCGTGCAAGAATGCCACGACCACTCGGTCGCGTCTGTCGGCTTCACGAGAACCGTTCTCTATCTGGCTAGGAAGAACCATGGTCACAGGCGATCTGGTGAGCCCGGTTTGTCTTCGGAACTCCTCCAACGCTGGCCCGTCCAGGAAATCCGTCACATCAAAATCGAGGAGGGTCCGGCTTCCCTCGACTCTCCTCGATCTCGAGAACTCTGCTAGTGAATTGATTTGTAGCTCGTTGTTCAAATGCCTATCAGGCACCTCCCTTTGATGTCCGATACACCGCGAGGCCAACGGATGTGTCGGCGAGACAACAAAACGCGAAGACCTGACCCGGTCCTCGCGTCGGTCATGACACCGTATGAGCCACCAGCCACATCAACCCATGACGTGACAAAGGTCGCTGTGAGGCCTGCTATGTCCTACGTATTACAGGTGGCGCAACTGGTCGCGGCGCAGCTGGCACAGCCACTGCCGCCCAAAGATCGGCTACTCTCGCCACCGTTCCCGCCCCTGCTCACGGCAGAGAAGAGGGAGATGGCTCGACTAGTGTGAGATCCACTGCACTCAGTGCACGAGACAGCCTCGTCGGCCTGGCTGAAACTCCGCAGAACCTCAAACTTGCACTGGCAATCGTCACAATGGTATTCGTACAGCGGCATCACATTCTCCCGTCGCAACGCAACCAACGGCTACCGCTAAGTGTACCATACGATCACCCTCTGGTCAAATGCTCGCTTCAGGCACCGGGGAAAGGAGAATACCTTGGATGAGCTAGCCAATCGCGCCTTGAATCTCGCACAGACGAAAGGCGCCAGGTACGCCGATATTCGCCTCGTTCTCTTGGAGGCGAAAAGCCTGACGGCCAAGAACGGGATCGTGGAGGCCGTCTCTCTGGACGTGAGCCAGGGCTGGGCTCAGGCTCAGCCCCGCACTCCTATTATCTCATGAAAGAACGGCCCACTCAAGGCCGTTCTTGGTCCATTATTGGTGCCCCCAGGGGCGGGTTTGCCGTACGCCGGATATGGGGGCTAATCTAGAGGGTTCGAAGGCTCCTCGGATACTGTAATCGACTGAAACGGCATCACTCCGTCCGGGAGGACGAGCTCGCCTTCGAATACACCGGTAGTCAAATCGTACGTCGCCGACCACCGAGAGGTCGGAGGATAAGCCTCGACTTCCATTGTTTCGCACCCTTCAAGCTTCTCGTAGGTGACAGCGAAGTCGTGCACAGGCCCTTCTAACTTAGCACTGTCTGGATAGAAATGGCCTGACAGCGTACCGACAAAGCCGATACGCGCCCTACAAAACCAGTCGTCAGTCTGGCCTACATAGATGTAAGAGAAGTGGAAGTTTCCTGAAACGGGTCCCCCATCCACGGGGAAAGCGATGTTGACCTCGTCTGAATCCACCGTGTACGAACCTACATTATCAGTGCCAAACTCGCCTTCGACGACGCACCAGGCTCCGGGCGTACTACACACCCCGCTTGAGATAGGCTCCGGCGCTTCTCTTGTTGCCGGGGCCAGGCATCGCCCCTCTTCGCAACTGTGCGAGCAGGTTTCCACCACCTCGCAGTCAGGGGCCAACAGGGTCAGCGTGGCCTCGTTTCCGCCACAGTCTCTGACCTCGACATCCTCCGAGGAGTCGCAAAGCACAGTAGCCGGGTCTGGATCGGGCGGCGGCTTTATCCGATCATCCTCGACCTTCACCCCACATTGCCAGGCCTGGTGCAAGACGACCACGTTTCTACCAGCACGAAACCCACAGCCCAGCGTCCGCGGGGTCTCGGCCTTCTTGCACATTGTGGGTGTGAGGGTTGGCGGGTCGTCACCCGAAAAGAAAACACAACCGGCACCAAAGACGCAACTGCCGGTCGCTGCTAGCAGAAGAAGTGCACAGCTGGGAGCCGCCCATAATGCCGCCGGCGTGAGCGTGAATGGGCAGGCCTTCGTGGCCGCCCCTACGCTGCCCACGCAGGCAGCGCCAGTCCCCCCCGTTCCAATCCAGCCCCCCAAGCAGGTCTTGATCTCGTGCCATGGGCCAGTGCTGCATGGCTCTTGTTCAGTCTGGAGAGCGCTCGCAAGGGCCGGCGGGCGCCAGCTTTCTGGGGACTCCGTCTCTCCGATCGGGTCGCCAGCGGCATCGAAGACGGCCACGCCCTGCTCGGTTAGCTCCAGGCGTCCCTGCCGCTCGTAGAGCACCAGCGTCTCGTTCTCGTACCTCAATAGCAGGGAACTGTTGCGCTCGCCGCTTGCGGCCTGGATAGCGATTATGGCCTCATCCTGAGGCGAACCGAGGGCCAGACCTGACAGTACTGTGGCATTGCTGAGTATCACCTCGGCTGCCCCCCCCTGCTCGGTGTATCCCTGCTCCGCGGCCAGAGCGTAGGCATCAGCGAAGCTTTCGTCGCCCTCTACGGCCTGGAAGAACTCCTCCGTGGTGAGTTCCCTTTCGGATACGACCTCCACGGGTGCCGATGCAACCCCCGTTGGGACCGGGTAGGCCTCAACCGTGGTGGTGGGCTGCTGCCCACCATCCTCCTCACGAGCGGGCAGGCCGCAACAGGCGGTGATCAGCGACGCTATGGTCACGATGGAGACGACATTCAGCACCAGCGTCTTGGTCAGGTTCACGATATTCCTCCTTTCAATCAGTGCTCAACAACGCCCTTGGGCGGCGCTGTCCTCGTCTTCAGCGGACGGCACACAAGACGAGGGCGGGCGCGCCGTATTCCCCGCAGGACCTGGCCCTGGACGACAAACAGGCGATCTGGATTTGCCTCATCATGGTACAAGCGAAAGCGTTGTCAGCCCAGCGTCTACCCCACCGTGCATCCCAAGGTAGCCAGGTCACGAGTCTCGCCGGCATGGCTGGCAGATTCTGTAGCTCTACTGTAGCGCCTCTTCGCCTGGCTGTCAAGACCGGTGCTCCCTTTTTGGAGATCCAGGGAGCTATTCTCGTGTAGTTCTGATGGTCCAGCCTGACTTTCAGCACCGGATAAGTCCAGAAAGAAAAGCTCGCTGTGTGTAGCTAGCCGGGCTTGTCGAGGAAGGGATGGTGACGACAGCGGCCCCTTTCCGTGGAATGTGGCCATGGCCGGAGGGCAAGCGACGAAGCAGGAGATGCTGGCTTCGACAAGCAGGGGGCTATGGGTGACCAGAGTCCACTACGTCAGGCCGGCGCACCCCCTCCGGACCATCGTGACGGGGATGACCCGCGACAGGACGTTCCTCATCGAGAATGGAGAGATAGAAGGCCCGGTGAAGAACCTGCGCTTCACACAGAGCATTCTGGAGGCTCTAAGCGGGGTGGAAATGATGTGCCGGGACACGAAGCTGACCCGCGGGGCCTTCATGGAGAAACTTCATATGAAGCATGAGGGTTCCGGCGCTGAAGATCGGGAGGTTCGCCTTCACCAGCGCCACCGAGTTCTAGTCAGTATGCCCCCAGGTCCCGCAAGCGCTCGTCGGAAATGCCGAAATGATGGCCCAGTTCGTGCATCACGACCTGCCGCACCTTGCTACGAATCTCCTCCGAGCTGCGACAGCAAGCCTCGACAGGTCCTTGATAGATCGTGATTCTGTCTGGCAGCACCATACCGTACCGAGACGTGCGCTCAGTGAGAGGCACGCCCTCATACAGGCCGAGAAGGGTCTCGCCAGGAGGGAGGCCCATCCTCCTGACCTGCTCACGACTGGGCCAGGCCTCAATGACCACGTCTACGTTTTCCATCTGCTCCTGGAATTCGTGGGGCAGACTATCTAGAGCCTCAGCGACCAACCTCTCAAACCGTGACTTGTTCACGCCTCACCCCTCGATCATCTTGCCCGGCTGGCACGCTCGGCAGAAATTGGACAGCCTGTTCCTTGCCCGTATCTCGGAGATCGGCGTTCCACACCGGGGGCATGGGGAGCCACCGTGCCCGTGCACCTGGAGAAAGTCCCTGATCTTGACATCTATGTCGTCGCCCATGCGCTCCCTCAACACAACGATGGCCTGGGATAGCACCGATCGTATGCATCGATGCAGCCTCTCGACCTCGTCAGGGGACAGGCTGGGGCGCTTCCGAAAGGGGTACAGTCGCGCCTCAAACAGGATCTCATCGGCATAGGCGTTGCCTATCCCTGCCAGGACAGCTTGATTGATGAGGAGACCCTTGATCTCGCCGCGCCTCGTGCGCAGCCTCTCTCGAAAGACCTCCAACGTGAATCCGGGATCCAGTGCGTCAGGTCCCTGCCCGCCGAAGCGGGGCACCAGATTCTCATCTGGGGTCAGATACACCTTCCCCATGGACTTCGGGTCCACATACCGCAGGTCCATCCCGCCAGACAGCCGCAAGATTAGAATCGTCCTGGCCAGGCGACGTGTGTCGGGAGAGCAATACTGCAGCCGACCTGCCAGCATGGGGTTGATGACGATGGTTCGGCCGCTCTCCAGGCCTAGCAGCAGGAACTTGCCCCGCCTCCCCACCTCAGAGAGCGTGTCGCCCTCGAGGGTGGAAACGGTGTATTCCGGCAAAAGGCTGCGCACCACTAGAGGGCGAAGCACCTCTGACGCCTCGATCACCTGCCCTGGCAGCACGCGCTCCAAGTACTCCTTGATCACCTCCAGATCAGGCGATTCCGGCATCCGTCTTCCCGCCAGAAAGCGCAAGGATGAGATCCGGTGGCAGTCGCCGTATTCCGCCTTCCAGGTCCGTACACAGGTGCTTCGTCCGCCCCGTCACCAAGACTTGACCTGTCTCCTCCATCACTATCTCGTAGAAGAGAGTCACGGTTCGGCTGCGAACCTCTGCCACCGAAGTCCTGATCACTACCACGTCGTCGTACCGGGCCGCGCTGATGAATCTGGCATCCACTTCCGTAACTGGAAGGTAGAAACCATCGTTCTCCCACTTGCGGTAGGTGCCCCCTCTCTGCCTCATGTACTCGCCCCGACCTACCTCGAACCACACGATGTAGTTGGTATGATATACAATGCCCATCGCGTCGGTCTCGGCGTACCGCACCCGCACGGTGGTTTCGACTACACCGTTCTCGCTCATGCGCTCTCCTCTCCCAAGGACGAAACGGGGGACACGTGCGCCATCTCAGGCAAACAGTTCTCCCTCACTGCTACCGGCATAGGTCTAGAAAGCATCTCCCTCACCGCCACCTTCTTCTCCCTGATCGCGAAGGGTTTCTGAGATTGCAGCGGGACCTCAATGCCGCAGTAGCGAATCACTCTGCCACCGCAAGAAACTCCAGGATCAAGGCTTTCATTCGCTCCTGAGGACCGGTATCCACGTCAAACCAGTGTATCGTCTCATCATCGGCTCTGAACCACTTGTACTGCTGCCGCACAAAACGATGCGTCTCCGTCTTGATCTTGAGAACGGCGGTAGAAAGGTCCACCTCACCGCGCAGATGCGCGCCTATCTGCCGATAGCCCAGACCCGACATGGCAGGCAAATCATAGTCATATCTCCGCGATGCCAGATCTTGAACCTCGCTGAGAAGGCCCCTTTGCATCATGCTGTCCACTCGATCGTCGATGCGCCGGTACAGCTCCGTTCGTTCCATGGTCAAGCCTATCTTGAGGATTCGGTACGGCGGGCTCTTCCTCCGCTGCAGTTGGGAGATAGGTATTTTCAACTGCTCATACACCTCCAGAGCCCTGATAACACGACGCACGTTGTGCGGGTCGATCTTCTCCGCTGCCTGGGGGTCCACTTCCCCCAAGCGGGCGTGCAAGGCTCGTCCGCCATCTCTTTCAGCCTCTGTCAGCAGTTGCTGGCGAAGCTGGAGGTCAGGCTTGACACGCGGAATGACGAAACCCTCCAGGACGGCCCGGACGTAGAGCCCTGTACCGCCCACGAGGAACGGCACTTTGTCTCTGCTGAGCACATCTCCGATAGCCTGATAGGCCCTTTCCTGGTATTGAGCCAGCGTGAACTCCTCATCTGGAGCGACGACGTCTATCAGATGATGCCGTACGAGGCGGCGGTCCTCCACGCTGGGCTTGTCGGTGCCGATGTCCATGTACTTAAAAATCTGGCGCGAATCTGCGGAGATGATCTCACCCCCTACCTCCTGGCAGAGGGAGATGGCCACTCTCGTCTTGCCCACGCCCGTGGGACCTACCACGGCGATCAAGGGAGGCTGAGTGCCCGACGCCATTTCAGCCCTCGACAGCGTTTCTGATCAAGTGCATCTGCTGCACCGTCCCCTGGCGCGACATCTGTACAGATACAACGTCTATCCGCCAGTCAATGTCCTTCGCTTCGTGCTCCTGCAGGTAGGTCTGCGCTACCTCCACCAGCTTTCGCTTCTTGGCGGCGGTGATGGACTCCGCGGGTGAGCCAAACTTTCGGCTTCGTCGAGTGCGGACTTCGACGAAGGCCAGGCAACCTCCGTCCAGGGCGACGATGTCCATCTCACCTACTTCGCAGCGGTAGTTCATCTCGCAGATCACGTACCCCTGCTCCTCCAGATAGTTGGCTGCTGCCCTCTCTCCCCTCCGGCCAACTCCAGCTGTACTGCTCACCGTGTCGATCTCCTGTGTCCCCTGCTCGACCATGAATCTCATCGGCGCATACGACAGGCGGTGTATGGGGCATAAACCTCTGCTGGGCAAAGCCTGTTGATGCTCTGGAGTACCGTACCCCTTGTGCCTGCTGAAGCCGTAGCCGGGGTACATGCTGTCCAGCGACACCATCATCGCGTCTCTTGCCACCTTGGCCACGATAGACGCGGCCGCTATGGAAACGGAAAGATCGTCGCCTCTGGCGATACCCTGATGTGGTAGTCCCTTGTAGGCAAGGGGGAAGCCATCAACGAGGAGATAGTCAGGAGGACAGCACAACTGATCCAGAGCCCTGGTCATGGCCAGCTTGGTCGCCGCCACGATGCCCACTTCATCCACGCGCCCCGCACTGGCAACTCCTATGCCCAGAGCGAGGGCCATTCCGCGGATGCGATCGCTATACCCCTCGCGGCGTTTGGGGGAAAGACGTTTGGAATCGCGTATGCCAGCCAAACCCGGGGCCGGAGAGAGACAGTCCAGGGGCAGAACCGCGGCGCAGGCCAGCACCGGCCCAGCCCAGGCCCCCCGGCCCACCTCGTCGACGCCGGCGACGGCCTGGTACCCCTGTCTGCGGAGGGCGAGCTCTCGATCCAGACTCGGACCGCTGTGCATGAGGCTATATCACCATACAGCAACGGCCCCGCAGTTCGAATGGGGCCGGAGTCTGCGGGGGCAGCCAGCGAGCTATTCGCCTGATCGCGAGGGTGGCACCAGCGTCATCCAGGGCTCACGCCCCGGACTTCGGCTCGATGCGCTTCTCCTTTAGCCTTGCAGCCTTGCCCTTGCGATCGCGGAGGTAGTAGAGCTGTGCCCTGCGTACGTGCGAGTGTCTCAGCACCTCTACGCTTGTGACGCGAGGCGAATGAAGGGGGAAGGTCCTTTCCACACCTACGCCGTGGGCTGCGATACGCCTGACAGTGAAATTGGCGTTCGCGCCTCCCTTGCGCATGCGCATCACGGTCCCTTGAAAGATCTGAGTCCGTTCCTTTCCTCCCTCAAAGATCAGAGTGTGAACTCTCACCAAGTCGCCCGAGCGGAGTCGAGGTAGTTCTTCCTCACCCTTCAATTGCTGCTGTTCGACAGATGCTACTAAATCCACCATGACATTACACCATCCTGTTATCTAGACACTCTAGTATTCTACCATCAATCTTTGCTTCTGGCAAGCGCTGGGTGCATGGCAAGCTTGCCCAAGCATCGGGGACAGGATTGCGCCCGCAGGAGCACACCGCCTATTCCTCACCGAGATCCAGACGCAGATGCAGCTCCCGCAACTGCTCGTCTGAGACGGGGGAGGGAGCGTCAAACATCAAGTCAGCGGCGGCGCCCGTCTTCGGGAAAGCCATCACTTCTCGGATGCTCTCCTCGCCCGCCAGGATCATCACCAACCGGTCTATCCCAGGGGCTATCCCCCCGTGGGGCGGCGTGCCGTATTCGAACGCCTCCAGCAAATGTCCAAACTGAGAGCGGATCTGTCCCAGAGGCAGACCCATGATGCCGAAGATCTTCTCCTGGGTGTCGCGACGATGGATACGGATGCTGCCTCCTCCGACCTCCACATCGTTGCACACCAGGTCGTACTGCTGAGCCCGAGCCGCGCCCGGGTCGGTATCCAGCAACGGTAAGTCTTCTTCCGCTGGCGCCGTGAAGGGATGATGCATCGCATCCCACCGGTTCTCCTGCTCCTTCCACTCGAAGAGAGGCATATCAACCACCCAAACGAAGGCCAGCTCATCTTTGTCCCGGAGCCCTAGCCGGTCCCCCATCTCCAGCCTCAGCTGCCCCAGGGACTCGGCGACCACAGCTGGCGGTCCTGCGACAATGAGGACCAGATCACCGGCTTCCGCGTCCATCCGCTCGATGATGGCGTCCAGGGCATCCGGGGAAAGATGCTTGGCCACGCTGGAACGGACCCCCTCCTTGGTCACAGCGATAGAGACGAGGCCCCGTGCGCCGTGTCGTTGTGCGAACTCGCCTAGCTCGTCCACCTGTTTGCGGGAGTAATCGGCGCAGCCAGGCGCCCTGATGCCCTTCACCTGCCCTCCGTCGGCGACCGTGGAGGAGAAGACGCGAAAACCACTATCCGCCACTAGATCGGAGAGATCCACCAGCGGCATCTGGAATCGCAGGTCGGGCTTGTCGCTCCCATATGTGTCCATGGCCTCCTGGTAGCTGAGGCGCGGGAACGGTTTGAACAGAAGACGCTTGGTGGACACCTCCTCCACCAGGGCGGTGAACAACTCTTCGGTTAGCTGCAAGACGTCGTCTTGCTCCACAAAAGACATCTCGATATCCAGCTGGGTGAATTCGGGCTGTCGATCGGCTCTCTGATCCTCGTCTCGGAAGCAGCGGGCGATCTGATAGTATCTATCTATGCCTGCCACCATCAGCAGCTGCTTCAGTTGCTGGGGCGACTGAGGTAAAGCGTAGAAGTGACCTGGATGTATCCTGCTGGGAACGAGGTAGTCTCGGGCCCCCTCTGGCGTGCTCTTGATGAGAATAGGAGTCTCTACCTCCAGGAAGCCCCTCTCTTCCAGAAAGCTGCGGATGAAGCTGACGACCCGATGCCTCAGTATCAGCCTGCGTTGCAGGTCCGGCCTGCGCAGGTCAAGATACCTGTATCGCAACCGCAGGGCCTCCTCTGCCAGAGCTTCCTCATTGATGGGGAACGGGGGTGTACGTGCCTCGTTGAGAATCTCGATAGAGTGGCCCACGATCTCTATCTCGCCTGTACCCATCTCTGGGTTCTCCTGGTCAGCGGGACGACGCCTGACTTCCCCGGTGACCTTGAGCACGTACTCGTTGCGCACTTGGGAGGCCACCTGGTGCCCCTCCTCAGACGCTGAGGGATCAACCACCACCTGGACCAGGCCCCACCGGTCTCTGAGGTCGATGAAGATCAGGCCGCCGTGGTCACGACGACGGTGCACCCAGCCTGCCAGTGTGACTGACTTGCCTACGTCTTTGGCACGCAACTCCCCACAGGTGTCGCTTCTAAGCACTACTCTGTCTCCTCTAGCAGTGTTCGTGCTCTCTCAGAACATGCTGTTACCATTGATCGTCAGATCGAATTTGCAGTCAAGGAAGAGCGCGGCCCGGCGGCTCATGAGCATCCTCGACATGAAGATCTCGAAGTACTCCCCAACCTGCGACACCTCGGTGTCGATGTCCAACTCCAGGGTGATAGTCTTCTCCTCACCATTGACTCGCAGGAAAGACCGCTTCACCGCAAAGTTGACCCGATCATGTATGTCGAACGCCAGCGTGTCCGGGTTCTGTACCCGAGAGCGATGCGCGTCGGACTTGTCGGCCAGGATGACCGCTGCCGAGACATCGCCGACAGGCTCACCCCGTTCTTCTTCGTGATTGCCGATTGCTCCCATGATCAGCGCTATCTCATCGAAATCCATGCCTAGCCGGATCAGGATGTCTCTGGCGATCAATGCCCCAGCCCAGTCATGCTCGTCCCGGTAGATCACATTGCCGATATCGTGGAGATAGCCCGCGATCTCGGCCAGCTCTGTCCTTCGCTGAGGGTAGTCCAGGTGCAGCAGCACATTCTGCGCAATGCTGCCCACCAGCCGCGCGTGACGCTGACCGTGCTCAGTGTACCCCAGCACACCCATCTGCTCATTACCGCGCCTCAGGTAGGCCTGCACCTCCGGATCCCGTTCCACGACCCGCACCGTCACAGGAGACTCCCCCGCAGGCAAGCTCCCCTTCAACTCACCATCATCAGACATTCACAACCCTACCCACGAGCATTCATGCGCCGCCTGCTCACTGCAGCGCCCCTTATGTCAAGCCGCCAAACAGATCCCCAGCCCCCCGGCTACTCACGGCAACGCTCAGCGCTGCCAACGCCGAGCTGGCTCTGCTGGGGGGCCGTCTGAAGCCAGATTATGTCATTCTTGATAGGATACTTTGAACCACAGCTCTGGCACGCCAGTCTGGTCGACCCCACAGAGAGCGCTGAACCGTGGCATCGAGGGCACCACAGCACTTGCTCGATCTCCCGCGGCCGAGCTCCCGCCGGTAGGGAGCCCTCTTTCCTGCCCCACACCAGATCGTAGTACGCCTGCCACTTCTTGGTCTCCAGGGAGACTAAGGGCAGATCTGCCAGACGGGCCTCCAACGTCGCCTTCGAAAACGCCCGTCCCGGCATCAAGAGGCCGTCTAACCCTATGCGATTGGTCGCCACCAGCGTGCCGCCAGGCCTCAACACCCTCGCCATCTCCTTCACCGCTCCCACAGGATCTCTCATGAACTCCAGCGCCTCGAGGCAGGTCACCGCGTCGAAGCTGTCATTCGCAAAGGGCAAGTCCATCGCATCCTTCCACAGCCAGTAGACTCTACCATGGTATCGAGCCGTCTTCCGCTTCGCTTCCCGCAGCATCCCCATGGAGACATCCAGGCCGACAATCGTACCTTCGAACTCCAGGTTGCGCAACAGCGTCTGAGGCAAACGCCCGGTACCAGTAGCCACGTCGAGGACCAGGGGTCTCTTGACGCCTCTCAGCGCTCGCACGAGAGGCAGTGCCAGGCGCCGCGCGTCATCCACAGCATCGAACTGCTTCACCCGGTCGTAGCTGGCAGCCCCCCGGTCGTACAGGAAGGCCACCACGCCCGATCCCAGGTACGCCCCCTCGGTCACGACAAGGAGCCAGTACAGAAAGCCGACCCCTGCTACGAGGATGAGCAGCAATAGCGCGACCGCTATCATGCCACCATCGCCGCCGCCGTGGCCAACGTAGCCAGCAAAGTGAATACCCGGATTCGCTGCAGATACCACACTCCGTCGCCGAGGCTCAGCAGTGCGGGCTGCGACATCATTTGCGGCACCAAGAGCAGCGCCACAGCCCCCGCCAGAATCGGCTGTTTGACAACGATCAGCGCGGCAACGGCCGCCACCTGGGCAATCACCAGCAGTGCGGCGCCCCGTGACAGGCGCTGCCCACCGATCAAGCTATACGCGTGAAAGACCGTGGCATACGCAGCTGCCCACACCAACGACTGGGCGAATGGTCTGAATCCTCCCGCAGTGATGTCGATCTCGCCGAAAGCGACGTATCCTATCAGCCAGGGTAGCGCCGCCAGGTACAGACTTGCCAGCAGGCGCGACACAGCATCCCGTCCGGAGGCGAGTGTCACACGCCCCACAGCCACGCCCAGAGCCACAACCACGAATATGAAGGGTAGAGTACCAAGCACGGCCGCCAGGAGCAGGGCGAAGGCGCCGAGGCAGCCAAAGGCCAGTATGGAGGCTCCCGCCTGAGGCCAGATTACCGACCGCCAGACCACCAGCTTCCCATTCAGATACTCCAGGAACCGAGAGGCGACAGAGCCCGGCTGGGTGTAGGGTAGCGCTGGCGCTGTTTGCGGGCTACGAGGGTTACTCTTCGCCGGCTGAGGCCACGCCAGCTGCCCACCGGTGACCAGGCTCCACACGCTTCCCAGCACCGGATCCGCGAGCAGCACCGCCAGCAGGAGTAGGACCGCGGTACCCCAGTCGATGGCCAACCCACCCGAGGCCACAGCGCCGCAGAGCACGGCCCAAGCCGGGCCGAGCCAGGTCCGTGACCCGGCAGATCTGACTTCGACGGTTAGGAAACGCCCTTCCGTCGGTTGTTGCGACTGCTCTTCCAGACTCATAGCTACACGCGCCGACTCTTACTTAAAGTACCATTATACCACAAAGGAGGCGACTTACGCACACCCTGATAGCGTCTGCGGTTAAGACATCGTGACCACTTCTTCTGAGTTCTGATGGCTGTTCTGAATCCATACCGGGGCACCTCGAGAATCTCCATATCCATAGCTCTCTTGAGAGTCTCTACCAGCCAGCTACCGAGGTGCCGCACGCGGTACGGTAGTGCGGGGCAGCGAACACCGCCGGCAGGCTCCGCAAGCGCGCCATGCGGCTTGCCCCTACATCGCCCCGATGTTACAATGCTGTGCACCCCACGTCGATCTGAACCTTGAGCTGGGGGCAAGACCACGCTGGTGTTGCAACCTCTGAGCTTAAGCGAGACTAGGCATGAACGAAAACCCTAAGGGCCGAGGAGGCCTGCATCGCTCGGCCCGCCCACCGCTCCAACCTCGTCGAGTTTCGTTTCTGCTGGTCCTGGTACTTTTTCTGATGGCATTTGTCTTCAGGGCCTGGGGAGCGCGGTTCGGCCTGCCCGACTTCTACCATCCCGACGAACACGCCATCGTGGAGAGGGCGGCGGCCATTCTGCGAACCGGAGACTACAGCCCCCACTGGTTCAACTACCCGTCAGCCTACATCTATGCTCAAGCCCTGAGCTACATCCCCTACTTCCTGATCTCGGCGGCCAGGGGCTTCGGCAACACCATCCCGGACCCTGCACCCTACGGCTTCTACTTCGCAGGCCGCGTGATGACCGCCTTCCTGGGTGCCCTGACGGTGCCTCTGGTCTATGTGCTCGCCAGCCGGCTGTACGGCCGCAGGACTGGACTCGTTTCATCAACGCTCCTTACGTTCTGCCTGCTCCACGTCGTGCACTCCCACTACGTGACCACCGATGTACCCGTGGCCTTGTTCGTCACCCTGACCCTGGTGTTCTGTAGCCTAGTCCTTCAGAAGGCAGAGAAGAAGTACATCATCCTGGCAGCGCTCTTCGCAGGCCTGTCAACATCCACCAAGTATCCCGGTGCTGTAACCCTCCTTCCAGTGCTGGTGGCACAGGTTCTGGCGCCGGCGACCCGGGGATGGGAGAGGCTGGGCCAGCGCCTAGGGCTGAGCGTGGGCGCCTTCATGGTTGGGTTCCTGGTGGGCACGCCCTATGCCTTCCTGGAGCTGAACACCTTCCTCAGCAGTTTGGCTTCAGTGCTTGGCCACTACGGTACCAGCCAGCCCGGTTTCGAAGGCGGAAATACCTGGCTGTGGTACCTCCGGCAAACACTGACCAGCGCTGACGCCGCCCTGGCGGGATTGGGATTGGCTGGCATAGTCTGGGCCGCGGTGAAACGCCGGCGAGGAGACCTGCTGCTGCTCTCCTTCGTCGTGCCCTACTACCTGCTCATCTCTCTGTGGCAAGTAAGGTTTGAGCGCAACCTGGTACCCCTTCTTCCCGTGCTGATGGTGCTGGCTGGACGAGTGCTGGTGGACGCGGTCTCGTGGTTGGCCACCAGGTGGCCTGCCCTGCGGAGACGGGAGGTGCTGATCCTCTCCTGCTTGACGGCGGTGGCTGTCGTGATTCCCACCAAGGCAGTCCTAGACTTCGATAGCGCCCTGTCGCAGAGGGATCACCGCACCGCCGCGGCCGAGTGGGTGAACGCCAACCTACCGCCACGATCGAAGATAGTCACCGAGGGGTTCCCCATCCCGGTGGATGAGGATCACTTTGAGGTCGTTCAACTGGTGCGCATAGACAGCGAGGACCTGGAATGGTATCTGGATGAGGGCGTGGAGTACGTCATCGTCAGCGACGGTCACTGGAGGCTGCTCTTCGAGGACCCCGGGAGGTATGCGCGGGAGATTGCGACCTATCAGGACATCCTGAACCACTCAATCGTCGTGCAGGAGTTCCCCCCAGAGACCCCAGCCTTGTTGAGGCGAGGCTATCCTACGATCCCCATCTACCACTTCCCCGATGTGCTGATCCTGCGACTGGAGCCGAGCCGCTCGAATAGCCAGACTAGTGGCGCCTACGTCGACAGTTTCGCCCCTCTCAGCCGCAAGCTATTGGTGACCACGAAGATGGAACTGAAGGCCATAGCCGCCGCCGCCATCCAGGGCAGCAATATGCCCAAGGCGGCGATAGGGATGCCCGCCGTGTTGTAGGCGAAGGCCCAGAAAAGGTTGCCCCTGATGGTGCCCATGGTCTTCCTGCTCAACTGGATGGCCTGGGGCACGCCGCGCAGGTCACCCCTCATGAGGACGATGTCGCCCACCTCTATGGCCACGTCCGTGCCGGTGCCGATGGCCATGCCGATGTCTGCCTGGGCCAGCGCTGGTGCGTCGTTGATGCCGTCGCCAACCATGGCCACAACGTGCCCTTCGTCCTGGAGTTTCTTCACCTCCTGGGCCTTGTCCTCCGGAAGCACCTCGGCCAGCACGCGGTCGATGCCCACCTCATCTGCGATAGCCTGAGCGGTGCGGGGGTTGTCTCCGCTGAGCATCACCACCTGGAGGGCCATCTCATGAAGCCTGGCGATGGCCTCCCTGGACCCTTCCTTGACGGTATCAGCCACGGCGATGACGCCTTGCACCTGGCCATCCAGGGCAAGCAGCATCGTAGTCTTTCCCTCGCTCTGGAGGCGGTCCACTTCGGCCTCGGCTGGCGCGAGGTCAACAGCCTGGTTGGTCATCAATGTACGGTTGCCCAGGAGAACCCTCTTTCCATTGAGTGAGGCCACGATACCCTGCCCCGCGATCGCCTCGAAATCCTGCGCTTCATCCAACTGCAGGCCTTGAGCCTTTGCTGCCTCCACGATGGACTCCCCCAGGGGATGCTCGGAGCCCTTCTCAGCGCTGGCCGCCAACCGCAAGACCTCGTCCTCAGTGAGGGAGCCATTGGCCACGAGATCGGTGACCCGAGGCTGGCCCTCGGTGATGGTGCCCGTCTTGTCCAACACCACCGTGTCCAACGTGCCGGCCCTCTCCAGGCTCTCGCCGCTCTTGATCAGGATCCCCCGCTCAGCGCCCATGCCCGTGCCCACCATCACGGCTGTGGGTGTAGCCAGGCCCAATGCACATGGACAGGCGATGACCAGCACGGCCACCATGTTGATCAGCGCGCGCTCCAGGCCGACCCCAGCGACGAAGAACCACGCGAGGAAGGTCAGAAAGGCCACGCTGATCACGACAGGCACGAAGACCCCTGCCACTCTGTCAGCCAGCCGCTGAACCGGCGCCTTGCTGCCCTGCGCCTGCTCCACCAGGCGCACGATCTGCGCCAGGACGGTGTCCTTGCCCACCTTGGTGGCCTGGAACTTGAAGCTGCCGGTCTTGTTGATGGTGGCTCCGATGACCTCGTCGCCCACCTCCTTACCCACCGGCAGGCTCTCGCCCGTGATCATCGACTCGTCAATGGCAGAGCGACCCTCCATCACCACTCCGTCCACCGCTATCTTCTCCCCAGGACGGACGACGATCAGGTCGCCGACCTGCACTTCCCCGACAGGGATGTCCAGCTCCTTGCCATCACGAATCACTCTGGCGGTCTTCGCTCGGAGTCCCATCAACCTCTTGATGGATTCTGAAGTTCGGCCCCTCGCCTTGGCCTCCAGATACTTGCCCAGTATGATCAGAGTGATGATCATGGCCGCGGTCTCATAGTAGACATGCCCACCTGTGATGAAGGTGGCCGCCACGCTGTAGAAGTATGCCGCTGAGGAGCCCATGGCGATCAGGGTGTCCATGCCGGCCGTGCGCTGCTTGAGCGACTTCCACGTGCCTCGATAGAACTGCCAGCCCACGTAGAACTGGACCGGTGTGGCCAGAGCAAGCAGGACGTACTTCCTCAGGGCGAAATCAGGCAGCAGGCCGAGATCCACGCCCATGGAGAGCACGAAAGTGGGAATAGTGAAGATCAGGCCCACGATCAGCAGGTGCCTCTGTCGCCTGATCTCGTTCTCTCTGGCCTGTGCCTCCACGTCCTCGGCCGCCAGTTCATCGTCCACGAGTATCACTCCGTAGCCGGAGTCCTCGATAGCTTTCCTCAGCGTATCCAGGCCTACCACGGAGGGCACGTATTCCACACTGGCCTTCTCGCTGGCCAGGTTGACGTCCGCCCGCAGAACGCCCTCCACCTTCCTCAAGGCTCGTTCGACGTTCTGCACGCAGTTAGCGCAGGTCATTCCAGTGATCGGCAGGTCGATCTTGGCAGTGGCTACATCGTATCCAGCATCGCGGATAGATCCTACCAGACCCTCACCCCCGACGAGGCTGGGGTCGTAGCTAACGACCGCTTTCTCACTCGCCAGGTTGACCTTCGCCTCTTTCACCCCCTGCGTCTTGCCCAGAGTGCGCTCTATGGTCAGGGCGCAGTTGGCGCAGGTCATGCCCGTCACGGGCAAGACGACCTCTTTCTCTGCCATCTTCACTACTCCAGTGGTTGGGCGGTGGCGGACCACCCGCTGGTCAGCGCGGTCCGCGTCTCGCCGCCCCTCCCACGATTATACCGGGTCAGCCCCAGTGGCCTCACGCAGCGGCCGGATACCCGATCTCCTTCAGCGTCTCCTCGACTCGCGAGAGCACGGCCTGGTCGTCATGGTCGACCGTCACCTGCTTGGTGTCCAGGCTGGCTCGCACGCCGGCCACTCCCGCGACCTCTCCCAACTCCCGTTCGATGGTCGCCACACAATGGCCGCACGATATGTTCGGAACGTTGTAGATCTTGCTCGACATCTCAAACCTCCGCTAATCATTCCTTTGTTTCGCTACTGAGAGACTGCACCGCGCACGGTCGCTAGCCCCGACGCGAACGGGCTACCCTTTGCTCGCGGTCTCGAACACCTCCAGCAACTCACCGATGACCCTCTCCCGCTCCTGGGCGTCTTCACCGCGGATCGCTGTGCTTACACATGTTTGAAGATGGTTCTCGAGCATGATGCCGTTCACCTTCTCCAGAGCGCGCTGCACAGCAATCGCTTGCTCGATAACATCGATGCAGTAGGCGTTCTCCTCCACCATGCGCTCTATCCCACGAACATGCCCTTGGATACTTCGCAATCGATTGACCACCTGCTTCTTGGTTGCTGTGTCCATACATCCCCCTCCCTACCCCATCCCCCCTGGGGTGGGGTCTTACTATCAGTATACCACAATCCGCGCAGCGTGTCAAGCTTGACTTCCGTCGACGAAGATGTTACAATGGTAATGGGTCCTTACAGGGGACCCCAGGGGATGCGCAAAGCGTCCCAGCAACTTAACAACTGGATCGGTCAAGGGCGAGCAAGGGAACCGTCGCTGGGGCATCTGTCCCAGAGGAACCTCCCGACTCCCAGCCCGTTGCGGGCAACGTCACTGGACGAAACAGCAAGTCCAGGCAGGGGCAACCCTGACGACAACTGCAACAGAGAATAGACCTGCCCACTGGTGGCGGCCTCGCGGCTACAGCCCGTGGGTGATGGGTGCAAAGGTGGTGTAAGAGACCACCAGCGTCGTCGGTGACGGCGGCGGCTAGGTGAATGTCTGACTGGGAGCAAGGCAGGTGGGGCGGGTTCGCACAGCGAATCTGCTCCTGCCGCAGTGATGGCACCAAGAGGGGCAACACCCCTGGCGGTAGCCATCACCAGGGCCACAGGCCCTGAGACAGATGACGGTGCAAACAGAATCGGGGGTACACCTGCTCGCCCATTGTCCACGCTCTCACGGGGATGAAAGGTTTCGACAGGGAAGGCTGGTCGGGGGTGGCAAGCCGAGGTGCTCCGCCTCGTTAAACAGGGGCAAACCAACATAAACGGCGAGCAAAAACTCGCACTGGCTGCGTAAGCAGCCACGCTCACCCGGCCTCACTCTAGCGGGCCGGGACCGAGCGCCATAACGCTGGAGTGCGCCAGTCCCGAAGCCGATAAGGTCTGGCAAAGGGGGTAACCCGGCATCGGCTAGTCGCCCAGGTACTCAGTCGGTAGGAGGACCTGGGGGATGACTCGCTCAAAACGCCGACTAAGCTTGTAGAAGTTCTCGCCCTAATTCTCTGGACGCGGGTTCGATTCCCGCCATCTCCACTACAACTGAAGAATAGGAAGATTCCGGAGCCCTTGATCACGCCCAGAGGTATTGAGTGACCAGGAAGAAGCGCCAAGGCATCATCTCGCTGCCCAAGCTGGTAGCTGTCGTCACCTTCACTCTGGTCGCGGTTCTGATGGTTGACTTCGGTCGGAAGGCCCTGGACAACTACCAGATTCAGCGCCAGGTGGAGTGGCTCAGGGAGCGGACGGCCAGCGAGCAGCAAACCAACGACTCGCTCCAGGAGGAGCTTGACTACGTGAGCAGCGACGCCTACGTGGAGCAAATAGCCCGTGAGAGGCTCAAGCTGGTCCAGCCTGGAGAGGTGGCCGTGGTTGTGGTGCCGCAGGACGCGGAGGCGCCGTCGGCCTCCAGTGACTCCCCTGCCGCGGGGATCCGGGAGGAGGGAGCTCTGCCATACTGGCAGCAATGGGCAAACCTTCTGCTGGGAAGCGAGTAGCAGCGGCGGTCAACTTGACTTCTGGAATAGAGTAGGCTATAATAGTCCATAGTGACGTTGCGGGGTAGAGCAGTGGAAGCTCGTCGGGCTCATAACCCGGAGGTCGTTGGTTCGAATCCAACCCCCGCTACCATCTTCACAGGCCGATGACCGTCACTGGTCATCGGCCGCGGTGTATTGCCGGCGTAGCTCAGTTGGTAGAGCAGGGGACTCATAAGCCCTTGGTCACTGGTTCAAGTCCGGTCGCCGGCACCAAGAAGGCCCTGATGACAATCATCGGGGCCTTTTCTATTCTCCGATCACAGGTGCACCAAGGGTGCTCAGCTCCACTTCCCACCATGGCGCGCGGTGGCATCGCCTTGCCCCGCGTGATCTACCTCGGCCGAAGGCACCCGTCTTCATCAAACTGCTGCCTACGTTCCGGTGTTTCTTGAGAGACGCGGCCAGTCACGACTGCTCCCCGCTCCGGTGCGTGTCCTGCGCCATTCCTTCGCCACCAAGGCGGTCCGGAACGGGGTAAGCCCGTTTGTGCTCATGCGGCTCTTGGGCCATTCCGACATCAAGACCACCAAGCGGTATGTCCACGCCAGCGGCTTCGATGACTTGGCTGCTGCGTTGGACAAGATGGAGGAGGGGTCGATTGCACGCCCCTGCGGAACAGCGCGACCTCTTGACGCTCGCTGTAAACTGGGTTGCGCCCCCTTCTCCATAGTGATACAATCCAGTTGGCGTGCGTTCACGCTTCGCCCATACGCTGACACAACGTGCCGCCTCCTGACCATAGAGTCATAGTTCCGATGCCGCAGTCCGATGGAGAAGTGTACGGGAGCGGTTGTTGCCGAGGTGTGAAAGATGAGCACTCGCAGCTATTGGCTGAATCTCTTCAGCTGGACCACTTGGCAGGAATTCTTGGAAGCCGGGGGGGACGTGACCGGTTTCCGGGAGAGGCGCTGGAAGACGGTTCAGAGGGTCAAGCCAGGTGACTATCTGCTGTGCTATCTCACAGGAGTCTCTCGCTGGATTGGCGTTCTAGAGGCGACCTCAGACGCCTTTTGGGATGAAGCGACCATATGGAAGGACGCGGTCTTTCCGTGTCGGCTAAGGGTCAAGACTATTGCCGCCCTCACCCCTGAGACTGCCGTCCCGGTGAAAGAGCTTAGCGATCAGCTTTCCTTCTTTCAGAATCTCAAGTTCCCTAATGCCTGGGGGGTCTTCTTCCGAGGCTCTCCTCGGAAGTTCAAGGCGGCCGACGGCGAAGCTGTCCTCAATGCCATCGTGGAAGCCGAGAGGAATCCCGTGAAGCGGGCAGTGAATGAAGAGAAGCTGAAATACCAACCGAAGGCGTGGAGGGTGAAGAAGGTCGGTGTCGTTACGATGCCAGAGGCGGAGGACGCAGAGCAGGAGACCGAAGGCGTCTCGGAGGCAACACTCCATGATAGGATGCAGAGTTTGCTCCTCAGGCTGGGCAGTGACATGGGGCTCGATGTGTGGGTAGCGCGCAACGACCGAAATCGCATCGTTGACGGCGAGCGTCTTGCCGACCTGCCCAGGATGAGAAGTCGGCTGCCTCGGCAATTCGACGAGGTCACTCAGCGGATAATCGAACTCATAGATGTTCTCTGGCTCCGAGAGACCGAAATCGTCGCGGCCTTCGAGATTGAGCATACGACGTCAATCTATTCTGGCTTGCTGCGGATGTCCGACTTGGTCGCAATGCAGCCCAACCTCACGATTCCCCTCTATCTTGTTGCCCCTGCTGACCGACGGCAGAAGGTGATGAATGAGGTTAACCGTCCAACCTTTTCTCGACTTCGGCCTCGACTGAGTCAGGTATGCAGCTTCGTGCCATTCTCCGCGCTGCAAGACCGCGTGCCGAAAGAGGCTTCATTGGTGCGCTATCTCAAACCGGAATTCCTTTCTGAGCTTGCAGAGTCCTGTGAGATTGAGGAAGTATAGAGGTCAGTCAGCGCGCTTCATCGGCAGACCATGCGCTGGCTCCTGTAGCCCCGCCGTCACTCAGGACGTCCTGATGTCGTTTGACACGTTCGACGGCTCCAAACGCAAGGTCCCGGCGTCTCACGGGAGCGTGCTTGACAACAGTCTCACTGCATGCTATAGTGATATCGGTTTCGATATCCGCAAGCCCAGCGGCGCAGTGCAACAGAGCCACAGTTTTCCCGTTGATAGGCTGACGCCCACATCATTCTCCTGGAAGCAGCGCGGTCCCTGGACGGTTCCGAAAAGACGGGAGGAGGATTATGGAACGGTCAAACTGGATTCTGCTACTACTTGGAGCGCCCACTGCCGAAGGCGAAACTCCCCCACTTGACCCCGTTCGCATCATGAAAGGCCTGTTCCTCTTGATTCAGGAGGGCAACCTGGAAGACCCCCCAGGGTACGAGTTCGAGCCGTATCACTATGGGCCAGTTAGCATGCAAATCTACGATGACCTCGCCGAGTTGGTGGAGGAGGGACTAGTAGAGCAACTAGCTGTACCTGGGTATTCCTGGAACAAGCACCAACTCTCTTTCAGAGGCACCAACTGCTCAGAGGAGCTCCGAGCCGACTTGCCTGAGGGTGTCGTGGAGCAAATCGACAAGGCCAAGGACACGGTGTCGTCCCTCTCGTTTCGTGCACTCCTTCGGCACGTCTATGGCAAATACCCAGAGTACGCCGTCAACTCCGTCATAGGAAAGGTGTAGCTATCCCATGACGCTGATTCTAGCGCTGGTTTGCAAGGACGGGGTCGTTGTCGCGGCGGACAGCCAAGGTACGACTGTGACCGTGGGTGCAGCGATGCGAACAGAAGAGACCAAGCTATACCGATTGAACACTGCGCCCGTGGTGGTCGGCTGCGCTGGCGCGGTGGGCGTGGCTCAAAACATAGGGACTGCACTGCTTGGGATGAAGAAAGCTACATACACCAAGCCAATCAGCAACTCGCGGAGCAAGTTCAGGACAACGATATCCCAGGTACTCAAGCTTGCCGAACAGAACTACGTTCCGATTGACAAGGCGGTGGGGCCGCCCGTCTGTGATACTCTGATTGCAGGCTACACGGACGGAGAGGCGTGGCTGCTTGAGGTCAACCGGAATGCTGGGGACGAACAACATGAGCAACGCGGGTTTTGTGCGCTGGGCAGCGGAGGGCCATATGCGCACTACGCTTGCGGCTCCATGCGGCACCGGGCGGTGCAGGAATTGGGGATGCGAGAAGCACAGGTGCTGGCGTTCCGAACGATAGACACAGCCATTGACGTGTCCGCATTTGGACTTGGGGGCCCCGTGCAGATGTGGGTCATAGACGGGAAAGGGGCTCGGCCCGTTGACGACGGTGATTTGAAGGTCCTCGCCACAACGGCCAATCTATGGAAAGCCATGGAGACTGAGTCCCTGGTGGAAGCCGTGCAGGCTCAGCAACAGTAGGAACAGCCGTGGCGCTGCTCCTCGACCTGCTTGAGTCTGCATAAGTCGTTTACCGAAGAGGTATAGTGCGAAGGTGACCAAAGTTATCCTCTTTTCTTCCCACGGTCCAGGCCTCCGCAGGTCCCGTTCCCTCACCCCTCTCCAGGACCCGCGTTGACCCTCAGGCCCCCCCTGCGGGCATCTGGGAGAAGTTCGAAAGCCACCTCATCTCACTGACTCCTGACGGCATTGACGCTGTTGAGGAGGCGCTGACTTCTCCTGAAAAGCCAATCCAACACTTCCCTCCCGCTATCAACATAATACAGGTCGACCCCATGGTTGACTCCCAGATTCAGCAGGCCAGTCCAGCAGCCGCGCAGATACTCTCGAGCGAGGGCAAGTATGATAAACTGACAGAGCTGGTCCAATCGCTAGGAGACTCCATTGACAATCTGGGCGTCGGGAGTCAGGAGAAGTCTGACCTTCTAGCAGAAATGCAGACGATAGAAGCACAGATTGCCGAACCGGAGCCCAGTCGCGATATTCTGACACGGTGCGTCCAGTCTATCATAGGAATTCTCGAAGTGGCAGCGACTACCGCGATTGCCGCTGTGCTGTTGGAGCTATTCAAAGGGCTGTTGGGAGGCTGACCGCAAGCGGTTCTCGCTGTGGCGCAATGGAGGACGACAGTGAATCTCACCGACAAGATACGGGAGAAGAAAGCTCAGCGCTTCGAGTATCTTCAGAAGCTCTACGAGCTGGCAGGCGGCGGGACGGAGAACGCCGTTCAGCTCGGCCTGGTGGGCCACAAACTCGGATTCAGTAGGCAGCTAAGTGAAGAGATTGAGCAATACCTCATGCAAGAGGGTTTGGTCGTAGGATGGACGTTCGGGAACATCACGATTACACACCTTGGGTTGATTGAGCTAGAGGAGGCGCTGACTTCTCCCGAAAAGCCGACCGAGCACTTCCCTCCCGCTGTCAACATCATACAGGTCGACCAGATGGTTGACTCCCAGATTCAGCAGGCTAGCCCTTCGGCCACTCAAGTGATTAGTGCCGCACATGCCCGTGGCCAAGTGCAGGAAGTGGTCCAGACACTGGTGGAGTCCGTGGACCAACTCGCTCTCGAACTGTCACTGGCCCAAGAAGAGAAGAGTGACTTGGTGGCCCACATCAAGACACTGGAGGCGCAGATGCAAGCCTCTAGCCCGAGAACTGCAATCGTGAAGCAGTGCCTTGGTTCAATAGTGACGCTCATCAGAGGGGCCTCAGTAGCGATGGCGGGAAGTCTGCTGGCACAGCAACTGGTCGAGAAGATTGAAGCCCTTTTGAGAATGCTGTAGGCAGCGTCGCCTTCTTTGAGGTTTGCGGTGTACGCAACCGGCTGCTGAGGTGGCGGCGAGTCCTAACGGTCACAGGCGAAGGCCACTGCCACTTAGATGGTCTCAGAACCTTGAGGTCATGCAGCGCCATGAGCACCACTCGGAGGCACCAGATGACTACCGCAGAACAGACACGAGAAACGTAAAGGAGACGCTTCCAGTTTCTAGAGAGCTGTTATGATAAGAGCAAAGCCAGCGTGCAGGGGATTCTCAAGACCCTTGTGATTGGTGAAGAACTGAATCTGGGCGGCGATGACACTAAGCGTATAGTGCGATACCTAGACGCCAAAGGCTTGCTCAAGGTGCATGGCGCGAGTGGAACAATCGCTCAGATGACTACCCGAGGCATTGATGAGGTCGAGAGAGCTCGCACTCAGCCGGACCAACCTACCCAGAACTTTCCGCCGTTCAACATAATCATGGTTGAGCGCATGACTGATTCACAGATTCTGCAAGCCAGCCCTGGTGCTGCCCAGATGGTCTACATCGAGGGCAACAAGCAAGCGCTGCTGGACCTGACTCAGTCCATAAGGGACCACAGAGAGGAGCTTGCCGCACAGAGTGAGCAACAGCGCGACCTCTTGGCGGAGGTGAAGACAGTCGAGGCACAACTACGGTCATCGAAGCCAAGCCCCACAATCATTGGCGAGAGTCTTCGTAGCATGAAGAGCATCCTTGAGAGAGTAGCAGCCGGCGTCGTCGTGAAAGCTCTGCTGAACAGGATTGATACTCTGTTGAGCTGATGACACGGGCGCAAGAGGGGCGAGTGAAGTCTGAGAAGGGGCTAGTGTCAATAGGTTATCTTGTGGGGGGGTTGGGGGTGCAGGTAGGCCAACTGAATATTGGTTGGGGCCGTTGTATAAGTCTGAGGTTGGGGGGTCCCTGGTCGCCTGGCCTGTCTGGTTCCTGGGGGTCCCCTGGTCCCCGCACGGGTTCCGTTCCCTGGCCTCGGGGCCAAATCCATAATTGGTCAAGTTCTGGCCCGTCCACGGCCCAAGGGTCCAAAACCCCCGCCTTTGGCCCCCAAGGGCTCTAATCGTCTCTAAGCGCCTCTAATCGCCTCTAATCGGGTTTTTGTGCGGGGTCGCGTTTTGTGGTGCGTTGTGGTGTCAAGTCCCCTGGCACTGGCAAAAACGGGACTTGTCCCGAGGGGGGCCACGGAAACAAAAGGGGACCAAATCGGTCATCTTCGCACTATGCTGTTTATGACTATGTCGGCACGGCTCTTGTCAATAGGTCCCTATTGGGGCCAAAGAGGGGACGCGGGCGGTTGTCGCGGGTGACTTCGTTTCCCCTCTAGGGGCTCCGAGACCTTGTCTCGGACCGCAGAAGCGCCAACGTCCCCTGAGAGTATAGCATAGCGTCAACGTCCGAGCGAGCGGAGCCAACGGGGGCCGTTCTCCAAGTCCTGGACGCGGCGGTCCAGGTCGGCGATTTGCTGGCGTTGGTCTGCGATAACCTGTAGAGCCTGGGGCGTTCTGCGGCCCCAAAAGAAGCAATCGCATATCGTGGCATGGGTTCTTGGGTCCCCTGGCGTCCGTGTTCGCCCTCTCGACCATGAACCGGACCCGATACCTGGCCTGTCAACCACGCTTCACGGCCCCACCAGAGCCGCGCAAGGAGTCCAGGTCGGCTCCGCGAGCGGAGCCTATGTCCTGTGTGATCCCCTCTGGACACATCCAATACTCGCGTCCCTTGTATCCCAGGTCTCTCACCTCTCCCTGTCCCTCCCGCCCCGGAGCCGCAAGCCGCACAAACCGGCACTTGACAAACGTTCGCCAATGTGATATACTGTGTTGTGTATATCATATATCATATACACCACGAAGGGCGGCGATTTGGTTACTCCGAACCGCAAGCTCAGAACTGTAACCCCCCTACACCTGGACAGAGTCAGCGCCCCTGTCTCCCTCAAGGACCAAGCCTACCTTGCCATCAAGGCCGCCATTCTCTCCCTGGACCTGGAGCCTGGTCACCCTCTGGTGGAAAGTGAGCTGGCAGAGCAACTGGGGATCAGCAAGACCCCGGTCAGAACGGCACTGCACGAACTTGAGCGCGACGGCCTTGTGACCAAGGTTCTCTACAAAGGAACCTACGTCACAGACATCACCAGCCGCGACATCAGGGAGGTCTTCCAACTGCGAGCGGTGCTAGAAGGCTTTGCCGCGCGGCTATCGGTACCGGCGCTAGACGAGAGCGATTTTGCTCAGGCGAGGGAGCTTCTCAGTGCCGCGGAGACCGCCCTGGAAACGGGCGATAGAGCACTCGCCTCCCAATATGGCGCACAGTTCCATGACCTCATCCGGCGGAAGGCAGACAACCAACGTCTGCTGCTCATCGTCCGCAACCTGGACGACCACACCCAGCGCTTTCGACTGCTCTCCGACCAGATCTCTGGACGTTTGGAGAAGTCCCTGGGCCAGCACAAGGCCATCGTGGAAGCGCTCGAGGCCCGGGATCCACAATTGGCCGAGCAGAGAGTCAGGCAACATCTGCGCAGTGTCTTGGACGAGCTCTCAGCGGAGCAATCCATGGACACGAATCCCCCTGGAGAGGAGCAACCCCGTGAAAGTCGGTGAGGCTATCGTGCGTCTTCTGGAGGCGTACGGTGTTGAGTACATCTTCGGAGTTCCAGGCGACACTAGCATGCCCTTCTATGATGCCTTGTATGATGCTCCTGGCAGCATCAAGCACGTCTTGGCCAGAGATGAGAGGTCAGCCTCCTTCATGGCCGACGTCTATGCCAGATTGAGCTACAAGCCTGGAATCTGCGAGGGACCCAGCGGAGCAGGCGCCACCTATATTGTGCCTGGGGTCGCCGAGGCACACGCTACCTCAATACCTGTCATCGCCCTCACCAGTGATACTCCCCTCTCCGCTGACGGCAAGGGTGTCCTCACCGAGCTGGATCAGGAGGCGCTCTTTGCCCCTGTGACCAAGTGGTGCACGCGACTCAAGAGAGGGGACAAGACCCTAGAGACCGTAGCCAGAGCTTTTCGCATCGCCACGAGCGGGCGCCCAGGAGCGGTTCAGATCACTCTCCCGCATGACGTATTGAACGAGGAGCTTGGCTCCTTCGCCCTGTACGCAGATGAGGAATGCAAGACCTACCCCGCTCACAGGACACGACCTGATCCAACCGCCGTGCAGCGGGCAGCAGACCTGCTGATGGAGGCTCAGCGGCCGGTGATGGTTGCCGGCGGCGGAGCTGTGATCTCCCAGGCGTGGAATGAGATTACCGACCTCGCGGAGTCGCTGACCATGCCCGTCGGCACCTCCATCAATGGGAAGGGTAGCATCTCGGAGGATCACCCTCTCAGCATCGGCATCGTCGGAGGAAACGGGGCCCGCCCCTACGCCAACCGTATTGTGGAAGCGGCTGATCTGATATTCTTCGTCGGCTGCAAGACGGATTCCGTAACCACCAACAACTGGACCCTCCCCTCTCCCTCAGCGGGCATTACCATCCTCCACGTCGACGTGGATCCCAAGGAAATCGGGAACAACTATCCCACGGCCGCCGGCGTGGCAGGGGACGCCAAGCTGGCGTTGGCCGATCTGCTCGAGGCACTACCGGCAGAACACAAACGGCTATCTCCGGTCAAGGCTCGTCTTGACGAGATCTCAGGCGAGACCGCCAATTGGTGGAATCAAGCCAAACCCAAGATGCAGAGCGACAGCGTCCCCATCAAACCACAGCGAGTGATGAAGGAACTCATAGACGTACTGCCGCGGGATAGCGTCATCGTCGCAGACGCGGGCACTGCAACTCCTTTCACCTCTGCCTTCTACAAATCTCCCGCCGGCAGGAACGTGATCATCCCTCGAGGTTACGGCGGCCTCGGCTATGCTCTGCCTGGAGTGGTAGGCGCCAAGCTGGCGAGGCCAGAAGCCACCGTCGTGGGCTTGATCGGTGACGGGAGCTTCGGCATGTCAGCTGGGGAGCTGGAGACCATCTCCCGTCTGCGGCTCCCGGTAACGATTCTCCAGTTCAACAACTCCTGCTTTGGATGGATCAAGACGCTCCAGAGCCTGTACTATGATGCTCGATACGTGTCTGTGGATTTCTCTGCGGACACCGACCACGCAGCCATAGCCAGAGGGTTTGGGTTACGCGGGGTGCGAGTCGAGCAACCAGAAGACCTTGGACCCGCCATCCAAGCAGCCGTCCGTAGCAGCGAAGCGACCTTCCTGGACGTGGTAACCGAATCGGAAGAGTCAGAACTTCCCCCTGTCCACAAGTGGCAGCAGACCGTCCAAGACCGAGGCGCGGGCAGCTAGCTGAGTTCGCCCCGTAGCCCGACGCGTGGGGATTTGTTGAGGTCCGTTTCCCTGACAGTGGAGTCTGCTGGAGGCTCTGCTAGGATTAGAAATGGCGATCATCCCACTCAC
Organism: Chloroflexota bacterium; assembly: GCA_030603665.1. Classification (GTDB taxonomy): domain Bacteria; phylum Chloroflexota; class Anaerolineae; order UBA7937; family B3-Chlor; genus JAUVXJ01. The sequence goes on from JAUVXJ010000001.1 coordinate 290,370, forward strand.
CGTCAACGGCAAGAGGATCGAGACCACCGTGCCGCCTGAGATGACCTTGCTCAGATTCTTGAGAGACGATCTCAGGCTGACGGGACCCAAGAACGGCTGCGGCACCAATCACTGCGGTGCCTGCATGGTGCTGGTCAACGGCAAAGCCACCAAGTCGTGTCTCCTCAAGGTCGGCAAACTGCGCGATGCCGAGATCGTGACCATCGAGGGACTATCTGAACCCGGCCCCCTGCATCCCATCCAGGCTGCCTTTTTAGCAGCTGGGGCCGTGCAGTGCGGGTTCTGCACTCCGGGCATGATCATCGCTACCAAGGCACTGCTCGATGCCAAGCCAGGTCTCACCGAAGCGGAAATCCGCCAGGGACTCAAAGGCAACATCTGCCGCTGCACCGGCTACGTGAAGATCATAGACGCTGTCAAGCTGGCTACCCGTTGGTCGGAGCATCCGGAGGAGATGGAGATCGCCCTCGTTGGTAGCTACGGAGAATCGGTGATCGACCTGGACGGTGTGGCCAAGGTGCAGGGTAGTCTTCGCTTTGCCGATGACCTCTACCTTTCAGAAATGCTTCATGCCAAGGTTCTGTGGAGCGCCCATCCCCATGCGTTGATCGAGGGCCTGGATACCACCATCGCCGAGGATGTGCCTGGTGTCGTGCGCATACTCACGGCGGCTGACGTCCCGGGATGTAACGGCTTCGGGCCACTGGCGCAGGATCAGCCCGTCCTCTGTGGTGAGAGGGTACGCTTCGTCGGTGACGCGGTGGCCCTGGTGCTGGCGGAAACCGCGGCGGCAGCGGCCGCAGCCCGTGACTTGATAAAGGTGGTATACGAGCCTCTGGCCGGAGTATTCTCTCCCCAAGACGCCCTTGCGGCGGATGCCCCGAAGGTGCACAGCGCTGGCAATGTGTGCAAACATCTCTTGCACACAGTGGGCGATGTGGACGAGGGTCTTGCCCAATCCCATCTGGTGGTGGAAGGCCATTTCGAGACCCCATTTGTCGAGCACGCCTATCTGGAACCAGAGTCGGGCGTCGCCTATTGGGATGGCGATGTCCTAAATCTAATGGTGCCAACGCAGTTTCCCTTTGAGTTGAAGACTCAGCTAGCGAAGGTCTTGGGTGTGCCAGAGGAGACCGTTCGCGTGCAGACCACGCCGCTTGGCGGGTCCTTCGGCAGCAAGATCGACGCCATCGTGGAACCGCTGATTGCGCTCGGAGCCTACATCACCCGTAGAGTGGTCAAGCTGACTCTGACCAGGGAGGAATCCCTGAGACGGAGCGTCAAGCGACACCCATATTCAATGGACTACCGTGTAGGCTTGGCCAGAGATGGCAAACTCATAGCGGTGGACGCCAGGCTATTGTCTGACACCGGTGCCTATACTAATCTTGGACCCCGAGTGATCGACCAGGCCTGCATCTTCTCTTGCGGACCCTACGAAGTCCCGAACCTGCGCGTTGAAGGGTGGGCTGTCCATACGAATAACGTCAACGCCAGTGCATTCCGCGGTTTTGGCATCAACCAAGCCGCCATCGCTATTGAATCCCTGCTTGACGAAGCGGCGCACAGTCTAGATCTCGACCCCTTTGAACTACGGTTCAACAACGCCTTGAAAGAGGGAAGCACCACCGCGGCAGGTGAGATCCTGAGACGCAGCGTGGCCATAAAGGAAACGATCACTGCGGCTCGTGATGCCTTGGAAGAGGAACTACCCCACATCAAGAAGATGGCTACTCCTGGCAAGAGACTGGGAATCGGAGTGGCGGCGGGCTTCAAGAATGTAGGGGCTGGCAAGGGTAAGGTTGACGACGCCGGCGCAATCTTCACTCTACTGCCCGGCGGGAAGGTCCAACTGAGGGCTTCCGCAGTGGACATGGGACAGGGTATCCGCACGACACTGGTTCAGATCGCCCGGCAGGTTCTGCCTCTGCCCGAGGACAATCTGGAACTGATCACCGGCGACACAGCCCTCACCCCCAAACATGGCGGCGCCGTCGCAGAGCGGCAGACGCTGATTAGCGGAAACGCAGTGTTGGAGGCGGCGAAGAGATTCAGGACTGAGCTTCTGCAGGCTGCCACGACGGTCCTCGATGCACCCACGGAAGAGCTAGAGGTTCTGCCCACAGGCGTGGTTCACCTGAGAACCGAAAACCATCTGTCATGGGAGGAGCTAGAACGGGCGGTGCGGGAGCGAGGCGAGGAAGTGGTAGCCGAATTCGTATACGTCGCTCCCACGACCTTGGCTCTTGCTGACGTTGAAGGTCGGAAGCGCATCCCGCCGGAAGAGTACCGCAACTACCCTGCGTACGCCTACACCACCCAGGTAGCGGCGGTGGAGGTCGATCCAAAGACAGGCGAGGTGCGGTTGCTCAAGGTGCTCGCCGCCCATGACGTGGGGCGGGCCATCAATCCGCAGAAGATCGAGGGACAAATAGAAGGAAGCTGTCACATGGCCCAGGGCTATGCCCTCTCAGAAGAGTACCCTGTGGAGCAGGGCATGCCAAAAGCACGCACGTACCGCGATCTACACGTCCCGACCATCATGGATGCCCCACCAGTGAGGACTCTGATCGTGGAAAAGCCAGATTCCACTGGTCCTTTGGGTGCCAAGGGGATATCGGAGGTTGCCACCGTCCCACTCACGCCGGCGATCCTCAACGCCATCCACGATGCTGTTGGCGTACGCATCCACGATCTCCCGGCCACGCCGGACAAGATCCTATCTGGTATGGAGCATAGAAGCAGAAGCGCCGGCGGATGAACTGTAGAATCGGTTTCACCCACAACCAAATATCAACTACTCACACAGGACATTAGCATACACCTCACGTCGATGTGCAGAGCACACGAGCGCGAGAAAGGAGAGTAGTCATGCCAAGGATCGTAGTGATTGGAGGAGGTTGGGCAGGGTGCGCAGGCGCGCTCGCTGCCAAGAATGCCGGTGCGGACGTCATTTTGCTGGAGAGGGCCGATTCTCTGCTGGGGGCGGGTCAAGTGGGCGGCATTATGCGCAACAACGGCCGGTTCACCGCTGCTGAAGAGATGATCGCCATGGGTGGCGGAGATCTCTTCGAGTTATGCGACGCCACCTCTCGACACGTGAATATGGAGTTTCCCGGCCACAAGCACGCCAGCCTCTATGATGTCTCGTTGATGGAACCTGCGGTGCGACGCTACCTGCAAGAGAAGCAAGTGGAGATCTGGACTGTCAGCAGAGTCACCAAGGTTGTGTCCAGCGAGAACAAGATACAGGCTGTCCAGCTGGAGACGGGCCAGACCTTTGAGGGAGATGCTTTTCTGGAGACCACCGGGACCATGGGCCCGCAAGGCAACTGCCGCAAGTATGGCAATGGGTGTGCGATGTGCATCACTCGCTGCCCCACTTTCGGCGGCAGGGTCAGCATCGCCGAGCGCCTTGGTGTCAAGGAGATGAAGGCGAAGAAGCCGGACGGTTCCCTCGGCTCGATGAGCGGCTCCTGCAAGCTCAACAAGGATTCACTGGCCAAGGGGTTGGTCCGAGAGCTCGAGCAGACGGGCGTAGCGGTTATCCCTCTTCCCAAGGATGTCGCGGAGCACAAGAAGGAGCTGCTGGCCATCAAGAGCTGCGCGCAATATGCCCTACCAGCCTTTGCAGAGAATGCGATCCTCTTGGACACGGGCCACGCGAAACTGATGGCACCCTTCTATCCCCTCATAGAGCTGCGCAAGCTACCCGGCCTGGAGAACGCACGGTTTGAAGATCCCTACGCCGGCGGCATGGGCAACTCCATGCGCTTCCTTGCCATGTCTCCCCGCAACAATCACTTGCAGGTGGATGGAATCGGCAACCTATTCTGCGGCGGCGAGAAGGCCGGCATTCTAGTAGGGATCACAGAAGCCATTTGCACGGGTGCGCTGGCAGGGCACAACGCTGCCCGGTACGCCGTGGGTAGGGATCTGGTTGAGATATCCCGCAGCCTTGCGGTGGGCGACATCATAGCCTATGTTAAGGAAGACATGGAAGCCGGAGAAGGCATGTTCAAGAAGTACACCTTCTCTGGTTCCGTGTACTTCGATCGCATGAATGAACTCGGCCTCTACACTACCGACATAGAGGCGATCGGCGCTCGCGTGGCCGATGCAGGTCACAGCGGGCTCTTCGCCCAGAAGGTCAGTTGACGCTCTCGGGCCAAATCGGTGGGTAGTCCGGCTCTCCTATGAGTGCGGAGGAAAGGAGGTGATCAAGCGGGGCAAGTACTCTTGAAGCATCACCCTACACAGGCTCGCGAAAAACCACAATAGATCACCAAGAGGGAGGAAATCGACGTGAAAACGAAGCTTGTCACACTATTGACCGCGGTGCTGCTCCTGGCGCTGCTTATCAGCGCATGCGGGACACCCGCACCCCCGCCTCCGCCCGAGGCTACGACCCCACCGGAGGCTACGACCCCGCCCGAGGCCACTACACCTCCAGAGCCTCCTCCCGCGGGGCCGACCGGGTCCATTGTGATCGTGATCGGCAATGACCCTGCAACTCTCGATCCCCAGGCCAAAGATGATGGGAACGAGCACAAGATCAACGACAACGTCTACGAGCATCTGCTCACCCGGGACCCGCAAACCGGCGAGATACTGGCCGAACTGGCCGAGTCCTGGGAGCAGGTCGACGATACGACGTGGCGCTTCAAACTAGTTGAGGGCATCATGTTCCACAACGGAGAACCTCTGAATGCCGAAGCGGTAGTCTACAGCGCCGAGCGCATCATCGACCCCGATTTCAATTCGGAGCAGATCTCGTTCGTGGCATCCATCACGGGAGGCGAGGTCGTTGACGAGTATACTGTTGACATCCTCACCGACGGGCCTGACCCCACCCTGCCGGCGCGCATGACCTGGCTCAAGATCGTGCCACCTGTGTACTCGAGCGAGGATATCGATCAGTTCGAGCAAGCGCCAGTGGGCACCGGTCCGTACAAGTTCGTGGAGTGGGTGAGAGGCAGCCACGTGACCCTGGAGGCCAACGTGGACTACTGGGGCGGTGCACCCGACATCGGGGAGGTGACCTTCCGGCCCATCGAGGAAGCAGCCACCAGGCTGGCGGCCCTTCAGGCAGATGAGGTCGACGTGGTGACCGACCTGATCCCGGAGTACCTGGCACAGGTGGAGAAGTCTGTGTCCGTCCATGGCCTTGAGTTCCCCTGGATCAGGATCAACACCAATATCGAGCCACTGAACGACGTCCGCGTGCGTCAGGCCCTGAACTACGCCGTGGACAAGGAGGCGCTTGCGGAAGCTCTTTACAGTGGTTATGCGTCAGTGGCGGAGGGTCAGATGCTTACCCCGGGCCACTTTGGCTACAACCCGAGTGTGGTAGCCTACCCCTACGATCCCGACATGGCCCGCGACCTGCTGGAGGAAGCTGGCGCCAGTGGTGCAACTCTTGAGCTCATCGGCGAGTCTGGGCGCTGGCTGAAGGACAAGGAGCTCGTCGAGGCCGTTGCCGCACAATTGGAGGCAGTTGGCCTAGACATCGACGTGAACATCGTCGAGTGGTCTGACTGGCTGGATCTGCTCTTCGCTGGCGCGGAAGCGGCTCCCGATCTTCAGTACTCCGCTCACGACAACGTGCTGCTGGACGCCGACCGTACTCTGTCGGGCCTGTTCACCACCGAGGGCAACCAGGCGGCCTACGGCAATCCAGATGTAGACCAACTGGTGCTGGACGGCAGGAGTGAGACGGACGTCGAATTGCGCGAGCAGATGTACCACGAGGCCGTGGAGACCATTCGGGAAGAGGCAGCCTGCATTTTCCTGGTCAACCTGGATAACATCTACGGGCTGAATCCGAATCTGGAGTGGACACCGCGTTTGGATGGTCGCATCTTCGTCAAGGACATGGTCCTCAGCGACTAGGCGACGCGCAAGTATCTGGGCGGGGCCGGACATCGCCCCGCCCAGCATCCATACAAGGGGGTGGTCAGGATTAGCGCCTACTTCATCCGCAGGTTGTTACAGTCCATCCTCGTAATCGTGGGGGTCTCCATCGTGGTCTTCGTGATAACGCGTGCCATAGGAGACCCAGCACGCATGAGCATGCCACTTCAGGCTACGGATGAGCAAGTCGAGGCTTATGCCCAGCGAATGGGCTTCCGCGATCCTCTTCCCGTGCAGTTCTGGAACTGGGCCAAGAAGGCCGTAAGAGGCGACTTCGGCGATTCGCTCTGGCAACGGGAGCCGGCGCTGGGTCTGGTCCTCGAGAGAGTGCCGGCGACGCTACAACTCTGCTTCACCGCCATCATTCTGGCTCTTGGTGCATCCATCCCGCTGGGCATTCTCGCCGCCCTGAGGCCAAGGTCTTGGCTCGACAAGCTTACCACCAGTATCTCGCTGCTTGGCGTCTGCATACCGGACTTCTGGCTGGGACTGATGCTCATTCTGTTGTTCGCGGTCAGCATTCACCTCTTCTTCACTTCCGGCTATGGTACCCCTAGACACCTCATCTTGCCGGCGATCACCTTGGCAGCCCGTCCTTGGGGCCGTATCACGCAGATCGTCCGCAGCAGCATGATGGACGAAATGCATCGCACGTACATGATGACCGCCCGCGCCAAGGGGCTCAGCGAACAGAGGGTGCTCATCACTCATGCCCTCAAGAACGCCAGTATCCCCATCGTCACGCTTGCTGCCTGGGAGCTGACCCGCATGCTGGCCGGATACACCATCGTGGTGGAGACCGTGTTCGCCTGGCCCGGTTTTGGGCAGCTGGCCATGCACGCCATAGTGGAGCGTGATTTGACTCTCATTCAGGCGAACGTGTTCGTCGTCGCCTTGATCGTGGTGGCGATGAACATCGCCATCGACTTCATCTATGCGACGATTGACCCTCGGGTCAGGCTGGAATAGGGATCGACCCCAGGACTGAGTGAGCTAGGGAGAAAGGGGTGATAATGGCCGAAGGACAACTCGCCCTCGACGAACGGGCTGTTGCCTATGTAGAAGATCCCCTCTGGCGCTGGCGCGGATTGATCCGGCTGGGAAGGGACCTGCTGAGGGACAAGGTGGCACTCGTCGGTGCACTTATCGTCCTCACTGTTGTCGTCTCCGCTCTCCTGGCACCCGTCATATCTCCATACGACCCCACCAGCGGGCACATAGGCCAGAGACTGGAGGCTCCCGGTTTCGTCAACGAAAAGGGGGAGCGTTACATCCTGGGAACGGATCAGCAAGGCAGAGACGTCCTGAGTCGCTTGATCTACGGTGCGCGAGTCTCACTGATGGTTGGCGTAGGAGTCATCGCGATTGCAGGCACGGTCGGTACGGCGGCTGGCCTGATATCGGGATACTACGGTGGTCGCGTGGATGACCTCATCATGCGCATCGTAGACACCCAGACCGCCTTTCCGGGACTGCTGCTCGCGCTGGTCATCATCACCATGATCGGGCCCAGCGCGCGGAATATCATCATCGTCCTCTCCATAAACGGATGGATGGTCTTCGCCCGCATCACCCGTGGTATCATGCTCACCATTAGGGAGAAAGACTACATCGATGCTGCGCGTCTGATCGGTGCCAACGATTTCCGGATCATATTTCGCCACGCCTTTCCCAACCTGATATCTCCCACCCTCACCATCCTCACACTTGAATTGGCGCGCATCATCCTCGCCGAGGCAAGCCTCAGCTTCCTGGGGCTGGGCATCCAGCCTCCGCAGTCAAGCTGGGGCCTGATGATAGCCGACGGACGTGACTACATCACCATTGCCTCGTGGCTCGTGACCTTTCCCGGTCTGTCTATCGCTCTCACGGTCTTCGGTGTGATGACGGTGGCCAACTGGTTGCGGACGGTGGCAGACCCTGAACAGAGAGTGAAAGCAGCGCCGGCCGGTACAGGGAGTGGATAGGGCCAATGCGCGGTGAAGCCAATTGACAGCGGGCAGAACTTCACTTAGCATACCCAGGCCTCACTTGGGTCACTGAAATCTGAACGCCCACCACCACGTGGCCGTGGGCGGGCCGGCGGCGATGCGGAAAGGAGGGCAGAGGTGTTCAAGAAGATCATTGTGCCATGCGATGGCTCCGAGCTGGCTCACGATTCCGTCTTCCCTCACGTAGAGGAGCTGGCCAAGGCGACGGGTGCCGAGGTCATCATTGTCCGCGTAGTACCTGTTCCCGCCGGAAGGTCCAGCACAGCTTTCAGGGCCGCCGCACCCGAAATGCCCATTTCGTTGCCCGAAACGCCAGAAGACGCCCGCGTCGCACGCCATCCCATTTTCAAGGACCAGGAGATCGCCAGCGCTGAAGCCGATGCGCGACACTCGGTTGCCCGGGCAGAGGCAATGCTGCACGAAAAGGGAATAAGCGCGCGCGCGGAGGTACTCCTGGGACGCCCCGCCGACGAGATCATTGAGTACGCAAAGGAGCAGGATGCCGACCTCATCGTCATGTGCAGTCACGGTAGAAGCGGAATCGGGCGCTGGGTGTTCGGTAGTGTCACGGACAAGGTATTGCGGGGCGCTGAGACTCCCGTCTTGATCATACGACCCCAGAAGCCGAAAGCGGGGACAGTGTGAAGAACGAAGCCCACCCCCGCCCCTGGGCCCGGGGCCAAACTACGAACTGAGAGGAACTCATCGATCATGATCAGACCAGAAGGTTCATGGGTTGCGATCCCCACCCCCTTCACCGAAGATGACAGAATCGATTTCGACGGCTTTGAGAAACTTGTGGACTTCCAGGCAGAACACGGAACTGATGGGCTGTTGCTGATGGGTTCCACAGGGGAATCCTCCTCCCTCACTGTCGACGAACGACAAGAGATACTGGACAAGGTGTTGGCGTACGCCAAGGAGAAGCTACCCGTGCTGGCTGGCACAACCTGCGGAAACACCAAGCAGACGATTCAGTTGAGCCAGTACGCTCAACGTGCAGGCGCCGGCGGCCTCCTTCTGGTGGTGCCACCCTATCTGAGACCTACCCAGGATGGCGTCTACGAGCACTTCAAGGCGGTGGCCGAATCGGTGGACATTGCCGTCGCCATCTACAACAATCCGGGGCGGGTGGCGGTCAACATTGAGCCCGCGACGGTGGTCGCCCTCGCTGAGCTTCCCAACCTCGTCGCAGACAAGGAAGCCATGCCCAACATCGGTCAACTGGTCCAGATTCGCAGGCAGGCTGGGGATAGTCTCAACTTGCTATGTTGCGATGCTCCAGGCTTCAGCCTCATCGTCCCCACCCTCGCGCTGGGCGGGCACGGAACCGCGAACATCTCCGGCAACATCATTCCTGGGGAGATGATGGAGATGTCGAAACCCTGGCGCTCCTGGGAAGACGTGGAGCGAACACGACGATTGCTGTTCCAATACCATCCTCTCATGGCAGCACTGTATAGCCTGCCGAATCCCATCGTAGTGAAAGCCGCTCTCCGCCTCCTGGGCCTCCCTGCTGGACACGTGCGCCGTCCTCTCCTGGACATGGACGAAAGCCAGGCGCAGGACCTCAGTCCGCTGATGGACCGGCTGGGAGTGCTGGACAAGTACCGGCAGGCGGAGAGAAGAACCTAGCTCATGGCCCCGGACAACAACGAAGCCCATCGCTTGCGATGGGTCATCCTTGGGGCGCTCCTCATCGGCACCGCCACCGGCACTCTGGGCAACAGCCTGGTCAACATCGCCCTCCCCGCGATCATGGATCACTTCGCGGTTGGTGTGGGGACCGCCATCTGGGCGGTGAGCATCTACATCTTGCTCTTCGCGGTGACCATGCCGCTCTTCGGGCGCCTGGGCGACATGTACGGCTACAAGCGCGCCTACCTGATAGGCATGAGTGTCTTCGCCGCCGCTTCCCTGCTCGCTCCCTTTGCACAGACCTTCCCCTCCCTGATTGTTCTTCGAGCCATACAAGGGGTCGGCAACGGACCCATTCTGCCCGCTATCATGGCTGTGGTGGGCACCCTCTTCCCTCCAGGCGAGAGAGGACGCGCGATGGGAGCCTGGGCACTTGTGAACAGTGCTTTCCACGCTCTTGGCCCTCCCATTGGCGGCTTCTTGACTCAGTACTTTGGCTGGCAGTCCATCTTCTTTTCCTATGTCCCGCTGTGCGTCGTGGCCCTCGTTCTGGTCTGGCGACTGATGCCTGATGACAGGAAATACCAGCGCCAACCTTTCGATGTCATCGGCGCTGTCACGCTTACGGCAGCAACACTGATGCTGATGTTCAACCTACGCCAGGGTGCATCCCTGGGATGGACGAGCCCCGTCAGTATCGCACTCTGGGCTGTTTGCGTTCTCTTGGTGGCCGCCTTCCTGGTCACAGAGAGGAGGGTCCCCCAGCCGTTTGTGGATCTTGATCTCTTCAGGAACAAGCCTTTCACGGCAGCTTCAACAATCGCCTTCATCCAGACTTTCAGTCAGTTTGGTCTGCTCTTCCTAGTGCCCCTCTTCCTCATCAACATTCAGGGGTACAAAGCAGCGCAGACCGGCCTGATCCTATCCTCTCTTCCGATCACCATGGCTATTGCCGCTCCCCTCGCAGGACGACTGGCCGACCGGTATGGCTGTCGATTGCTCTGCCTCTCGGGCATGGCGCTCCTCGCCGTAGCAGGGATGGCCTTGAGCACCCTCGGTCCGGCCACTCCTTCCTGGTACACCGTGGCCAGCCTGTCACTGGCCGGTGTCGCCATGGGTATGGTCCAGGCACCTGCTCCTGCCGCTATCAGTCTTGCGGTTCAGCCTCACAGGCTCGGAATAGCCATGGGTCTGTTCAACCTCTTGCGCTTCCTGGGGGGTACACTGGGCCCGGTTGTCTTCGCGCTCGTGCTGCTGGCCTCGGGCCCAGCATCAACACCCGCCGCCTTCCGCACAGACTTTTTCCTGGTAACCATCACGGCCATCATTGCCGTGATGGTCGGAATCTTCGTGCCGGGGACCGAGCCACCGCGCAGTTGCCTGGATGAAGAGTGACTACGGCACCAACCGGTGTGGCAAGGTTCGACGGCCCATCTTTTTCGACACACGCAACTCGGAGGTTCGATCATGTCAAAGGAGCCGCACGGCAGTGGAATCTTGGACAAGCATCCTTACGCGGCCAAGAGCGACGTCGTAGGCAGACTGGTCTGCATCCTGGATGCCCGTTCAGAGGAGAGAGGTATGGAACTCTTGATCCATCCCTCGCGAGCCCTCTGCCAGGGAGAGATCCACGAGATAGCGATCACCGACGATCCTCAGGCTGGGCCCAGAAACACCGTAGACACGGTGGCCTATCTCGCCTTCTTCAGCGTTGAGGAAGGTGGCATCGTGCTCGTGGGGGACAGAGTGATATCGGGAGACGTGGAACTGGGAGAGGTGGTAGGCTTTGATCACACCCATTTCCCCAATCACATGAACATTCTACTTCACGCCCGAGAACGCAAGACTGGCCTCGAACTCGGCCTTACCCTCGGGGATCTCGTGACATTCAGGTCCACCCTATAGGCACGACCTTAGAATCCTCGGCAGGCAAGTCCCCAGATATTGGAGTATACTGATCCTGCGACAAACCAGTAGCATAAGGAATAGTCATGCCCCGCAATAAAACGTTTGCCGTAACCCTCGACCAAGACCTCTGCAAAGGTAGCGACTGCTACATCTGCGTGAACGCGTGTCCCAAAGGTGTGCTGGCCGAGGGCGAGAGGATAACTTCAAAAGGACTCCGCCCCGCGCAGGTCAAGGACCCGGATGCCTGTACAGGATGCAGGATCTGCGAGACCCTGTGCCCGGATCTGGCCATCACGATCAGCGACACATCACAGGCGGCGACTACGGTTCCGGCCGTCGGTCGGAGACAACCCGCCAGTCCATCCAGCGGAGGCTGGACCACGTCACCAGGTGCACTCAAGCCGGGCCCCCATTATATGATGGGCGATGACGCCTGCGCGGAAGGAGCTATCGCAGCCGGGTGCGCTTTCTACGCGGGATATCCCATAACCCCTGCCTCAGAGATCATGCTTCGGATGGCCACCCGTCTCCCAGAGACCGGTGGCGTGTTTGTGCAGATGGAAGACGAGATAGCCAGCATGGCGGCCGTGATAGGTGCCTCCTGGTCTGGCTTGAAGGGCATGACCGCCACGGCGGGCCCTGGTTTCAGCCTCATGATGGAGAACATCGGCTACGCTTGTATGACAGAGACGCCCTGCGTGGTCGTCGACATCCAGCGGGCAGGACCCAGCACGGGGCAAGCCAGTCGGCCCGCCAGCGGCGATATAATGCAGGCCAAGTGGGGCACCCACGGGGGAGTGGAGATCATCGCCCTCGTCCCATGGTCTGTCCAGGAGATGTACGACCTAACGATCAGGGCGTTCAATCTCTCAGAGCGCTTCCGGGTACCCGTCATCCTGCTCGGTGACGCCATCGTGGGCCACCTTCGGGAAAGCTTCCACGTGGAAGAAACAGTCGAGCTATTCGATCGGGCCAAAGTGCCGGGAGCCCCGCCCTTCGGCACGGAGGAAGAGGCTGGGGTGCCGCCCATGCCGGCATTTGGCCAGGGCGAGCGCCTCTTGATCACCGGCTCGACCCACAATGAGTTTGGCATTCGCAAGACCGCGGATCCCGAGGTCCAGCAGAGACTGGTGAGACGGCTGTCCAGGAAGATCGTCGCTCACCTGGACGAGATCACTGACTACGAACTCTACTATGAAGATGATGCTCAGCGCATGGTGATAGCGTACGGGTCGACGGCTCGCAGCGCTCTCTGGGCGGTCAAGAGGGCCCGCGACCACGGGGAGAAGGTGGGCATGCTTCGCCTCAAGAGCATCTGGCCCTTCCCTGGAGAGGTGATCAGGCAGTGGGGTGATGCATGCCAGGAGTTGATTGTGCCAGAGACGAACCTCGGGCAGGTGTCACAACTGGTGCAGCAGCATGCCACCACACCGGTGAGCCTGGTGTCCCAGACCAACGGCGAGATCATGGATCCGCGACGAGTGACCGATTTCTTGCTGGACGGACGCACGAAGTTGGCTTCGTAGCTGGATCCCTTCTGGAGAGCACCGCCGCTCCGCTGCTTGACCATAGCTTGCACACAAGTTGTCTGAAAGAAGGTAAGTCATAGATGGGCCGAGTGCTGAGAGAGAAGTACACAAGACAGCCTACTCCTTTCTGTCCTGGCTGCGGCCACGGCATCTTCTTGAATGCGTTCCTTCACGCGGTGGACGAGTTGGGGCTAGATTTCGATAAGACGGTCTTCGTCTCTGGTATAGGATGCGGTGCCTGGGTACCCAGCCCTCACTTCCAAGCTGACACGCTCCACGTCACCCACGGGCGCGCCGTCGCATTCGCCACCGGAGTCAAGACCGCCAACCCGGACCTCAACGTGATCGTCATCGGCGGCGACGGCGACATCGCGACCATCGGCGGCAATCACCTCATTCACGCCGCGCGTCGCAACTTGCCTCTCAAGGTGTTCTGCCTCAACAACTTCCTATACGGCATGACGGGAGGACAGGTCTCCGCTACCACGCCGCAGGGAGACATCACAAGCACTACTCGCCAGGGCAATCCCGAAAGGCCATTCGATCTTGTAGACCTAGCGCGCGGAGCCGGAGCGCCATACGTGGCCCGGTTCCCGGTCTCTCAGCCACGGAAACTGAAGAGGGGCATCATCAACGCCCTCAGTTTTGACCAGTTCGCCTTCATGGATGTTCTGTCCCTCTGTCCTACGCAGTACGGAAGAGCCAACAGGGCCAAACGCGGATACGAAGGCCCCAGCATGATCTGGAGCATGCTAGAGCACCAGAAGGGCACCGTCGCACCTCGTGAGAAGCTCGATTCCGAGAATCCAGAAGGCAAGATTCCGATCGGAGAGTGGTATGCAGAAAGCTGAAGTGCTGCTCGCAGGACTGGGTGGCCAGGGGGTGCAGCTGGCAAGCGACATCCTCGCGGAGGCGTGCACCCTGGCGGGGAGACGAGTCTCGGTGTTGCCTTCCTACGGAGCTGAGGCCAGAGGTACCCTGATCCGCGCGGAGTTGGTTATCTCAGACGAAGAGATCATCTATCCTGGAGTACTGGAGCCAGACATCTTTGTGGGGTTCTCGCAGGAGGCTTACGACTACTTCTTGCCTGCTCTGACAGGCGACACAGCCGTCTTCTACGATTCTGCCTCAGTGACTCCGTCGGCAAGCGAGCCTTCAGCAGCCAAGCAGTATCCAATCGCTGCAATGGAGGTTGCTGCGAACGCTGGCAATCCGAAAGCAGCCAACATGGCGATGCTCGGCGCGGTGGCCGCGGCTTCGGAACTAGTGCCCAAGGATGCCCTGGAGAAGGTCCTTTCCCGAGGACCCAAGGAGCGCGCGAAGACGAGCGTCATGGCCATGGGGAAAGGATACGAGCTAGCCATGCAACAACTGGGGACCTAGGAAAGAAAGCCGCCCCTGTCCTCAAGTGCGCAGGGGCTGGCTGTAGTGGCAAGCTGAATCATCTCTGATGCACGTGTTCGGGGTTGACACCTCCTAGATAGCCTTGGGCGTGATTCCGGCTCTACGATAGCCAGCTAGCCACTGCCCACGGCGACCGCCGCCCTTTCACGGGAAACGAAGGCATGCCCCTCGCCCGCCTCAGGTACAACCCGACGTTTCATCGCGCGGCGGACGGCTGCCAACAACTCGACCATGCAAAACGGCTTGGTAAGAAAGACCTCTGCATGTTGCTCGGCGAAGCGGATGACCTCCTTCGCTGGATAGGCACTCATCGCCACGATGGGGGTATCAGGAGTCATCTGCCTGATGTTGCGCACCAAGTGCTGGCCGTTCCATCTACTCAACCCGAGGTCAGCTATCGCCAGGTCAAAGCCGTCGCTGGACAGCAAGTCCAAGACCTTCTCGTCACACGCGGTAGCTGTCACGCAGTACCCTTCTCGTCTCAGCACAGTGGCCAAGAACTCCAGGATCAGCGGCTCGTGGTCGAATATGAGTATCCTTTCGTGCCCGCGCCCGTCTTTCATGTCTACACCGTTCATCATGTCGCCCCCGATCACAGCTTACGCCGTCCTCCTTGCACAGGAGTGCGCCCGGTCCACACTACGAAGACCCTCACCGCGACATCGCCCGGAGCGTCGCCACACCAGCTACATTCTGCGGCCCACGGCCATCGGTCGAGAGAATGACGGACGGACGGTCCGGGGTGCGAATCCCAAGCTTCTGCCGCCGTCCGCCAACTCCACCCTACCCCAGCCGCAGCGAGAACAGATCATCACACGACCCGTAGCACCCTGAAGGTGGGTCACTTCGGAACCACAAGACTGACACTTCATGTGCGCCTTCCCTTCTCGTACCCGTGCAGCATCCTACTTATTCTTGTCCTTGTCCCGCCAAGGTGGCTCCTTGTCCCTCCCAGGTGGCACGTCTGGCTCTGCTTGATCTGGGAGCCCAGGATGCGTTGGCTGCGGTGGATGCTCGGGATGTTCCTTATCCGGAGGGCCATCAGGGTCAGCAGCAACCTCATCCGATGTGGGGGTGGGTTGCGGTGTCCCGCTGGGACTCGCCGCGGACACGGTTGGTCCATCTGGCTGCCCAGGCTCCGCTGTACTGGTGGCCGTCTCTCTTGGTCTCGGTATCTGCGCTAGGTCAGCCTTGTCAAGTTCTTCCGGAGTCTCGCTCGCAACCCAGGTGGCGGTCGGCGGCGGCTCGGGCGCTGTGGTCGGTGGCCCGACGCTGGCGAACTGGCCAGCGCCAACGACTTCGGTTGTGCCGTCGATGGTCACGCCGACCGTACCCTCTCTGACGCTAACGCTGGTCGTGCCATCCTGCGCAACATTCACCGAGAACTCAGTCCCGTGCACCACCGCCACAGTGGTTGGCGTGCGGATTTCAAACCGCGAGGCTGCATCCACCATCTCAGCGACCTGGTTATCAGTCTGGCCCACCAACTGGTTGAGGATCACCGTCCTCGCTGCGCCATCGCGGCGGGAACTCAACTCGGTGAGGCTGACTTCCGTCCCAGGTGACAGAACCGTTCTGCTGCCATCGAAGAACCTGAGAGTAACCGAGGAGACGCTTCCGGTCCGAACGTGGTAGCCACTGTTGAGAGCGATTCCAGGAGTGGCCAGTCGCCAGTCGCCACCAGTACTCCGCTGAACCTCCACGACTCCAGACACACCCGCCAGCACAGCGGTTCGAGCGACCACGTCGTAGCGTCCCACCTCGAGCAAGCCGCCTGGCAGTATGGTGAAGAGCACGACAGCGAGGGCTATGGCGGCCGTGACGAACACAGTCCCTCTAAGAGGTGCTCCGCGCCGCCCGGGTCCGCTCAGAGACGCACCAACTCGAGCCAGAAACCCACGCAGCGCTAGAGGGATCCTCAGCTCGCGATGCTGCTTCTCATCCAGGGCCGCCATCATACGCCGTTTCGCTGCCCCGGACGCCGCGGATTCCATCTCCGGCAGGCTCAGGCCGTGGGCCTGCAGGGCGAGCTCCAGGAGCGGACGCAGACTGCTCGCCTCCTCCGGGTACCGTGCCAGGCACTCTTCAAGCGACACTTTGCCGGAGAGCAGATCTGCTAGACAGTTGTCGAAAATGTCATCCAGTTGATGCTTCATGGCGAGACCTCTCCTCGCACACTGCATAACGAGGCAAAGCCGCAAAAGGATACGGGTACATACAGCAAGGGGTTGGGCCGGTCTCGCGATTACCGGCCCCCGCCGTCTGAGAGGACACGTTGTAGCGCAGCCAAGGCCCTGTGCTGCAATGACTTCACGGCACCGATGGTCTTGCCTAGCGTCTCAGCCACCTCTTCGTTGCTCATTTCCTCTATGAACTTGAGCAAGATTACCTGACGCTGATCATCTGTGAGGTGACTTAGCGCGGCGGCCAGACGCTGCTGCGTCAAAGCGAGCTCAGCGGCGCGCTCGACGTCGCCTTCCCCAGTCACCAGGCGCTCGTCAAGGGGTACCGCCGCTGCCCCCCCCGTGCGCCGATGATGGTCAACTACAACGTTGCGTGCGATCGTGTACAGCCAGGTCAGGAGTGGTTTGCCTCGGTACACAAAACGGTCGATGTTCTCCACTACTCGCACGAAGACCGTCCCCGTGAGGTCCTCGGCCGTGGGACTGTCACCGACCCGGTAGAAGATGTAGCGATAGATGGCTGGGTGATGGCGCTCGTAGATTTCGGCGACTGCGGCCCGGTCGCCTTGCTGCGCTCGAGCGACGAGTGTGGCGTCGTCAGTGGATCCTGACATTGGTGCCCCGCTTTGGCTGAGGTGCCTACAACGCAGGCTAATTGGGCTACCTAGGCGCTGATAGCAGGAAATCGGGCAACCCAGGAATAAGAATATGATAGCCTCAGCGTCCGCGGAAGTCAATCGGCGACATTTCGAGATCCTCAAGCTGCACCGTGCCAAGAACACCGCTGAGGGAGCACCCGCTGAGGTGATGCAGTTGCTCATCGGTGGCGCGAACGGGGGTAGCTCAGGTGGGGATAACATTTCCGGGCTACGTGTCCATGGTGCGACTCAATCCTACGCTCCGCAGCCCAACGAGAAAGCCGGGGGCTGGGAACCCCCGGCTCGACTTCTCTCTCTCGACAGCGAAACAATCGGCGCTGTGCTACGTGCGCTCGCGCGCGCTAGCTGTCGCACACCTCACTTCTACTTCTTCTTGTCCTTGGGCCCAGCATGATCCGGCGGCCCCGAATGGTCCTTTGGATCCTTTGGCCCTGCATGGTCGGGCGGACCGGCGTGATCGGGCTGACCCTTGTCTTCCGGCGGGCCGTTCGTTGATTCCTGGCCGGACGCCACCGATGAGGTCAACTCTCGCCGTATCTGCCCCCAACTGGAACCAGCCAACCGCTGGGTCACCAGCTCCTCTGGCGTGACGCCTTCGAGCTTGCCAGCCAGCTTGTATGCCACAACTATCGTGCCGTAGCTGGCCCCCTCGTCCAGCAGGGCGGCCACTTCCTCGGGGGTCGCGCCCAGTCGTTCAGCCAGACGCTGGGCGGCAACAGGAACCGTCCCCGAAACGGTCGCTCGACCGGAGATGATCTGGCCAAGGTTGCGATCTCGATTACTGGGCGGAAGTCCGAGATACTTCGCGATCTCTCCCCATCCCATGTCCAGGTCTCTGAGATCAAGAATCTCGGCCACCGTGAGGCCGCCGTCCTGCGCGAGGAAGTAGGCCTTCACGATCTCTCCGAAGCCATACCCGTCGCTGCGAATTGTGACCACATCACTGATAGGTACATCGAACACCGTAGCGATGCACCCGGCGATCATCTGGCCACCTGTCATATGCTGGGTGCCAGAGACGCTATTGGTCGTGGGCAGGGTGGAAACGCTCTTGTCCCCAGACGTTATCTCCACGTTCTGCGACGGCTGCTCGCTCGCAGAACCCGCGGCGACAGCCGCGCCTGCCATCAGCAAGAAGACGCTGCCCACGATGATGAGAGCAATGAGAACCCTGCTGTTGCCTGCTCTCTCCTTCATCTCGCTATCCTTCCTTCCGCCGGACGACTGGTCCGACATCGAGTGCCCCGCGACGAAATTCATACTTCCATTCTATTTTATCACACGATCGAGGACAAGAACATAGTACTTTCGGGCTATTCTGTCACGTCCAACGCAAAGCAGGCCGCGACGACCAGTCACTCGGGAGCGAAGTCCTGCACAATCTACACCATGAATAACGAGCCAGCGCGGAATGGGATACGGCCTGCCATGGATTTCAAATTCATCAAGAGGCGACTCGGATTCTCTCCATGGGCGGCCCACTGTGCTCGCGCCCTTCGCCAGCAGTTGGCAGATGCCGCCCGATACACCTTCGCGGCCCCGTTCGCACTGCTGGGCCCTCGTCACTGCAACGAGCCATCGAGGGATCCACGGGCTTAAGGGCTTGAGTCATCGCCCCTATCTGGCGAAGGCGTCCGTCATCCAATCCAGTATCACCTGCGCGACCTGGACTTCAAATCCGCGGTAATTGTGAGGCGCGCCCTCCATGACCACGGTGTCACAGCGAGGGCTCGACACCGCCTTGTCTCTGAGAGTAGCCAAGGCATCCTGGGGGCTGGTGCTGATGAACTCGGCCACCGTACCCATCGTGGCCAGGATGGGACAACGCAATCCGGATACTACCTCCCAAGGCTCATCCGGCCTGCCAAACTTGAAGATGTCAAGCTTGGCCTCGACCAGTAGGCTATAGATGGTACGGGCCGACATGGGATATGGAGCGAAACCAGCATCGAGAAGGGACTCTCCCCGCTTGGCTGACACCTTCTCGCTGGCCCAAGACAGCGTGCGCTCTGCTTCAGAGCCCAACGCATCGATCCAGAGGCCGTGATCGGCCGGCGACATGAAGATCAATCCCTTCACGCGCTCATCAGCGGCCTCGCTCTGGTAGAAAGCCGCCTTATGAGCCCCGAAGCTATGTCCAAGAAGCACTACCTCTTTGTGTTCTCGTTCCCGGAGGAAGGCTATCCACGCCGCCACGTCCAGCACGCACTCCTCGGGAACCTCATACGCGACGCCTATGTATCTGGTGGCAGTGGGATCCTTGGAGTAGACTTTGTTCATGATGTCGTGGCCCCGCGTATTCCCGGTTAGGAAAGCGAAGCCGCGATCCGTCAGCACATCCGCCAGTCGATCCAGGAACTGACTGCGGTAGAAGTTGGTGGAAGCTCCGTGAATGTGAAGCACGGCTGGCAGATCGCTGCTGCGGAGGGGTGCGCAGTACAGGCCCTGTAGCTGCAGTTCATCCTCCGTCCACACGCGAACCAGTTCTCCTTTCACATCAACCTCCTGCTGTCACCGTCCTGAGAGGAGCTGGCAATGTTGCTTCGCCAGTCTCAAAGCCACCCCGACTCAATTGCCAGCACGCTTGACGACCTGCACCCCCTGTGTTATAGTCCCAGTGATGTTAGAATGCGCCCCAGGGACGGACTGAACAATGGCAGACATCTCCGACTTCGAAAAGCAGGAAATCCACAGATACCTCAAGTGGGATGACAAGAAGCTGTTCCGGGAACTGGATCGCTACTACGGCGCCTCCTCGCCGGGCGGCCAGAGAGCCTCGTATCGCTTCCGTGGAAGAGGGCGAGTCTGGTTCACTGAGCTATTGCCCAAGCTCCAGGCCTTCGTCTGTGACGAGTGGAACTACCAGGCCAAGAAAGATGACCCCGAGATCCAGGGCAAGGACGCGCTGATAACAGCCCTAGGAGTCGCGCTCTCTCCCCTCGTGCAGAGGAACCCATTCCCGACCGGGGTACAGGTGCCCGCCTACCTGGTGGCAGCGATACTGGTCAACTCGGACCTGGACCAACTATGCGGCGAAGCGGGCAACTGAGAGGAAGGACAAGACCGCCCTCTGCCTTCCCACACGCGGTTCACAATCCGTAGACGTCGAAATCCTCCGCGAACCTGATCTCCCCGTGATAACGCTTGGAGATCTTGGCTATCGACAAGTAGGGCTCCTTGACTAAATTGTGGTGGCAGTGCACGAGTATGACCTGCCCCACGTCGGCTTCCGCAGCAACCTCGCCAACGCCCTCTGGGGTACTGTGGAAGGGATGAGGTTCATCGACGCTACACTCGTGGAATAGCAGATCTGCCCCCCTCGCCAGGGAGATCAACTCTGGACAGGGACTGGTATCAGCGGAGAATGCTGCAACCTTGCCCGTCTCGAACGAGGTGATCCTCACACCGCACGTGGGCACCTCGTGCCTCACGGGGGTGGTCTGCACCAGATAGCGATCGGTCTCCAGCAGAGGATACTCCTCATCATTGGGTATCACGTGCCATTCCAGCGGAAGCGGTTTGCTTCGTAGCTGGAACACGTCCAACAGGTCCCGGGAGACTCTGTGGGTAGACTCGTTGGCGAAGACGTGAAGAGTCTCCCTCCTGCCGTGTAGCCACAGTTCGTGAACCAACGAGGGCAACCCGTAGAGGTGATCGGGATGCGAGTGTGTCAGCATGACCCCAGCCAGCTCGTTGGGATCTGCACCCACCTTGAGGAGCTTGTGGAACGGGCTACCTGCGCAATCGATGAACAGGCTGCCCGCTACGCTCTCAAAGAGAAAGTATGTATTATCCCGGTCTTCACTAGCTAGCGCCGGCCCGGAGCCCAGCACTGCGATCCTCTCTGGTCCGCGATGCCTGTTGGTCTCCATCGCCTAAGGGCTCCTCCAAGCAACAGAGCTGGCATACTGTCGCCAGCCGCGATGCAGCAGAAACTCAATCCTCCGACCCAAGCCGCTCCCACTCCTCAGCATCAATGACAGTCGGCTTTCGCAAGTCCTGTAGCACACTTGCCAGTTCGACTGGCAGCTCTGACTCCAACTCCACCGCCTGTCCCGAAGTCGGCAGCAGAAAGCTCAATCGATGGGCATGAAGAAACTGTCTTTCCACAGCCAGCCTCTGCTTTCGGCGGCCATATACCCTATCGCCGACAACGGGATGGTGGACGAAAGCTAGATGAACACGAACCTGATGTGTACGCCCGGTTCGGGGCCGCACCTCGAGTAGCGTGAATCCTCCCAGGTGCTCCAAGATGCGATACTCGGTCACGGCCTGGCGGCCGCCCGTGCGCACCACTGCCATACGTTTGCGGTTCTTGGGATCCCGGCCAATTGGAGCATCGACGATACCCCTCTCGGGCTTGACCGTTCCCTCGACCAGCGCCAGGTAGATCTTGTCCACCTGGCCCTCTTTGAATTGCCCCTGGAGATTGCGGCGCGATGCATCGTCCTTGGCAACGATGATCAGACCCGAGGTGTCCTTGTCCAACCGGTGCACTATACCTGGGCGCCCGTCCTCATCGATAGGAAGATCAGGGTAGCGAGCCAACAGTGCGTTGGCCAGAGTACCACTCTCGTGTCCGGGCGCCGGATGAACCACCAAATCACCGGGCTTGTCCACCACGACCAGGTCGTCGTCCTCGTAGACCACTCTGAGCGGCATGGGCTGCGGTATCAGCTCTACCTCTTCAGCCGGTGGTACACGCAGCACTAGCTCGTCGCCCTCCCGCAGTCGCTGACTGGGCCTCACGACTCGCCCATTGACTGTGAGCAGCCCAGCATCGATGAGGTGTCTGATCCGCGACCGGGATAGGGAGGGCACCTGTTGCGCCGCGTACTTGTCCACGCGCTCACCATCCCGGGCCGCAGTCAGGCGATGTGTCTTCTCCATCTACTCACCACATGAACAAGAACACCGAGCTACCCAATGCGCTCGGTGCATGCTGAACCTTGGCGGCGCGCGCTCTTAGTCGCCTGCCTCCGCAGTTTGCTCATCTTCCCTCTCGACGAACAGTAGATGGAAGGCCAGCAAGGCGACCCCTGCGACTATGGCCATGTCCGCCACATTCCAGACGGGCCAAAACTTGATATCTATGAAATCCACCACGCTACCCAGGAGCACCCTATCGAACAGATTGCCCAGCGCCCCTCCTAGCTGCAAACCAAGGCTTACTCTAATCCAGAGCTGACCCGCGGGCAGATAGCGATAGAACACCAGAATCCCCACCACCACCAAGATGGCGACTATCGCAAACAGAGTTCCGTAGTCCCGAAACAGGCCGAAAGCAGCCCCAGTGTTCGACACGTGAGTGATGGTGACGAACGGCCTGAGGAAGGCGACCGGATTCCACATCTCTCCAACAGCCAGGTTCTCCACCACCAAGTGTTTGGTGATCCGGTCCAGCAGAAGAACCAGGGCGGCTACTCCCAAGAAAAGCGCCCACTCTGCCCTATCGCCGCCCAGCACCGACCGCGGTTCTATGATACCCTCTCGTGACGTCGTACGCATTCTACACACAAGCTCGTATAGGGCAGCGTCTTGAGTCGCCCCCACTCGATATTCTGTCCGCAATCTTCGCACGTGCCGTATGTCCCGGCCTCGAATCTTGCCAGAGCACTATCCACCAATCTTAGACTGTCCTCTGAACCGTCCCGCAGTGACAGGTTCCGCATCTGTTCGAAAACGCCCGTGGCGTCATCCGCCATGTGATTTCCGTAGCCCGGCCGCTCTTCCCCGCCTGAACCCGGTTGCTGTATCTCCTCGACGAGACGTGCGCGCTCAGCTACGAGTTTAGTCTTCAACTCACCATAAGCCCTGGGCACCGCTCACCTCCTTGCGCATCAACCGCCGTCTTCAATGCCCATCGCGCTATGCTGGCTGCTATCGTTCTGCATTCACTAGAATGGACATAGTTATGTCCACTTTAGAGACAACACCGACATTCTAGCCCAAACCAGGTGCGGATACAAGTCAGCTCGTCTCATCCCTCTTGGCGTCTCTCGGCATGGTCAGGAGGTGGAAAGTGATACCTTTCCCATCAATCTCGAACTCCCCGGTGTGGCTTGCCTCGGGTCCCTTTCCTTCTATGAGCTCAAGAGAAAGTGTCTCCTGCCTGACGTACTCCGCAAACGCCTGCAAGACCTCGGTCAATTCAGGGTGGCCCTCGTAGTAAGTTGTGATTTTGTCCTCGATCTGGAAATCCGCATCCTTGCGTAGGTTCTGGATTCGGCGCACAAGCTCCCGCGCCAGGCCCTCCTGAACCAGTTCGTCCGTGAGCGAAACATCCACACCCACCAGCAGGTCCCCTTCCCCCGAGACTCTGTACCCCTCGCGAGCGTTGGTCTCAATACTCACCTCGTCTGTCTCCAGTTGGACAGTCGCGCCATCAACGGTCAAGGTCAGTGGCTCACCACCCTCCAACCTTGGGGTCCACTCCTCCGCATTGAAATCCACAATCGCGGCCAGTACCCGCGGCAGCTGAGCCCCGTATTTGGGGCCCAGGAGCCGCCCATCCGGCTTGAGAGCATACTCCACAAGTTCGCTAGCATCCTCAGTGAAACGGATCTCTTTGACGTTCAGCTCCTCGAGGATGAGTTCTGACAGGTCGCCAAGCGGGTCTTGCCCCCCGCCGAAAGGCCCCGCGACGACGGCACGCGCTAGAGGCTGGCGCAGCTTCAATCCAGCCTGGCTGCGAGCGGATCGCCCAAGTCCAGCGATCTTGATGACAAGCGCCATGTCAGCCATCAGCTTCTCGTCCACCAGCGCCTCGTTAGCTATGGGGAACTCGCAGTGATGAACGCTCTCGGGTGCGTTGGGATCAACCGACCGAACCAGGTTCTGATAGATCTCCTCTGTTACGAAGGGGATCAAAGGAGCCAGCAGTTTGACCAGGGTCACCAGGCACTCATACAGTGTCCAGTAGGCCATGTCTTTGTCTTCATCCTGCTCGCTCTTCCAGAACCGGCGTCGACTCCGGCGCACGTACCAGTTGGACAAATCGTCCACAAAGGCCTCCACGGTCCGTGTAGTAGCCGCGGCGTCGAAATCGTCGAGTCGATCAGTCACCTCTCGAACCACCACCTGCAACCTGGACAGGATCCAACGGTCCAGCAGGTTGGATGCCTGCACTGACGCACCCGCTCGCGCCATTCTCTCTGGGAGCCAACCATCGATTCTGGCATAGGTGGCGAAGAAGGAGTAGATGTTCCACAGGGGAATGAGGAATCGACGCCTCACCTCATCTGCTGCTCCGTATCCGAAGTTCAGGTGGACGAGAGGATTGTGAGAACAGTACATCCACCTCATCACATCCACGCCCATCTTCTCCGCAGCGTCATCGAACCAGATCACGTTTCCACTGCTCTTGTGCATCTCTCCGCCATGCTCGTCCTTGACCAGAGCATAGCCAAACACTGTCAGGAAGGGCGGCCTGTTCTCCATCGCCGTACTCTCGGCCAGCAGAGCGTAGAACCAGTTCCTGAACTGGCCAGGGAAACACTCCGTGATGAAATCAGCCGGATACCAAGCTTCCCAGTACGCTCGATCATGTCTGTAGTTGAGGGTTGATAGGGCCACAATACCAGCGTCCAGCCACGGATTGCCCACGTCAGCGATCCGGGACACCACGCTCTTGCACTTAGGACAGCGTATCTTCACTGCGTCAATCCACGGGCGATGCGGTGAGTTGCCCTCGAACTCATCCCAGCCCTCGACCGCTCTCTCCTTCAGCTCATCTTCGCTGCCGATGACCTCGAAGTGCCCACATTGGCAGTCGTAGATGGGCAGCGCAAGTCCCCAATACCGCTTCTTGGAGATCATCCAGTCGTCCATATTGCGGAGCCAGTCAAGTTCCCGGTCCATTCCAAACTCGGGTATCCATCGAATCTGGCGCACCACGTCCATGATCTGGTTCCGAAGCTCGTCCATGCAGATGTACCACTCATCGACAAGTCTGAAGACCAGTTCGCTCTGACACCGCCAGCATACCGGATACCGATGTGTATAATCTTCTACCACGTACAAGAGGCCTTTCTTTCGCAGGTCCTGAAAGATCGCCTCTGCCGAATCGGCGACGTTGAGGCCAGTGAGCCAGTCGAAACCTTCCACAAACACCCCGAACTCGTCCAAGGGAGCTATCACGGGCAAACCATGCTCCTCACCAAGCTCGAAGTCCTCCTTGCCGCATCCCGGCGCGATGTGCACGATACCCGTACCCTCGGTCTCGCTGACCTCATCCCAGACGATTACCCTGTGCTCGACACCTTGCTGGGGAGGTAGTTCGTCAAACGGCCCTTGATAGATCCAACCCTCCATGTCAGCACCTTGGATCTCCTCCACCAGCTCGTATGGCCCGTCCAGCATCGACATCGCCTCACGTGCAAGATAGAAGTACTCCCCATTCTGTCTGACCTTTGCGTATTGCACGTCCGGATGCACGGCCGCTGCTACGTTGGAGCTGAGGGTCCAGGGGGTGGTGGTCCACACCAGCAGGGCTTCCCCTTCTCGCCCTAGAAGAGGGAAACGCAGCGTGACGCTAGCGTGAGTCAGTTCCTGGTATCCCTCGGTTACGATCTCATGCTCCGAGATGGCGGTGCTACAGCGAGGACACCACGGCAGCACGTCGCGACCTTTGTAGATCCACCCTCTGTCGTGACAAGTCTTGAGGAACAGCCATATGGTGTAGTTGTTCTCGTCGGACATGGTGTGGTAGGAGTTGTCCCAATCCATCCAGTATCCCAAACGAATCGACTGCTGCGACTGGATGTCTGCAAACTTCCTAACCCGCTCCTTGCACTGCTCCACGAACTCGCCAATGCCGTACTTCTCGATATCACGCTTGGACGTGAACCCTAGCTCGCGTTCCACTTCGACTTCGATCCACAGACCCTGCCCATCGAAGCCGTTCTGATAGCGTATCTCGTGCCCCTGCATCGCCTTGTAGCGGTGGTACAGATCCTTGTACGTGCGTCCCCAAGCATGGTGAACACCCATCGGGTTGTTGGCGGTTATGGGCCCGTCTATGAACGACCAGTGCTTCTTGCCCTTGTTCTTCTCCACCAACTTCTGGAATGCGTCGATCTCGTCCCACCATCGCAGGATCCGCCTCTCCAGCGCAGGGAAGTCCACCTTGCTCGGAACATCTAGGAACATGAACCCAACCTCCTGCTAGTCCTCGATCTCGATCCGTAGACGCTTGTTGATGCGCCCCTTGCTCTCATGGCCTGTAACTCTGATGCGGCCCACTTCCCTGGTGTTGGCCACATGCGTGCCGCCGTCGGCCTGCAAGTCCAAGCCCTCTATCTCTACCACGCGAACCTGCTGAATGCCCTGGGGCAACAGATTGATCTTGGTGCGAATGAGATCCGGAATCTGAAAAGCCTCCTCCCTCGGCAGAATGTCTATGCACACGGGACGCGCGGCTGCGACCTCAGCGTTGATCTTGGCGTCCACTTCGTCGGAGAAGGCCGCGCTCATGCTTTCCAGCTCGAAGTCCATGCGTGCTTTCAACATGCCCATGTTTCCACCCGTCACCGAAGCGCCGTAGTCCCGCCAGATCACCCCACAGAGAATGTGCAAAGCAGTATGAGTGCGCATCAGCTCATACCTGCGGTCCCAGTCGACCACGCCCTTCAAACTCTCGCCCGCCTCAGGTGCGTCTCCTTCGATCTTGTGCAGCACCTTGCCCTTGGCCCGCTGCACCTTCCCAACCACATACTGCCGCCCCTCGTCGTCCAGCAAGATGCCCTTGTCGCTGGGCTGGCCTCCACCCTGAGGGTAGAAGGCCGATCTGTCCAGGACGACCCCTTCGTCAGTTCGTTCGACAACTGTGGCTGTGAATTCTCGAACATAGCTGTCGGTGAGATATAGCAATTCCGTCATTTCAGCCTCCCATCAGACCAGGTCGCACCAGAGCCGACTTATGTAATCCTCAAAGCCCAACGCCCGCCAAAAGTGCTGGGAAACCGGGTTGACGGGCGAGACGTACAGGTGAATCGACGGCACACTGCGCTCAACAAGCCAATCCCTCAGTGCCCAGAAGAGTCGTCGACCGATACCGCACCTCCTCCAGTTAGCGCCAACACACAGGTGCGCTACCTGGCCATGCATCGAAGGCTTGAGACCAAGCGTAACGTCCACCAGACCTCCCAGCGCGAAACCGATCACACCATCAGCCGCCTCAGCTACGACAAACCTACTATCGCCGTCTCGCAGCCACCGTCTCACCGAGCGAGCCACCTTTTGTCTCCAGTCTGGCGCTATGCTCAGTCGTGGATCAATTGCGGAGTGGACGTCCATCATCTCTTTCCACAGCAGAAGCACAGCCTCCCGGTCGCCGGAACGAGCCGGGCGCACCACGAGGGGTGAGTCCCCGGGCTCGTAGCTCTCCGAACTACCGTCCCACCAGAGTTGATCCAAGAAGCGGTCAAACCCGCGGTCCTCCCAGAAGCGTTGAGCAGCGGGATCGCTGCATGACACATCAACGTGGGTCGCCGCCAATCCTTGTTCCATGAACCAGCCATTAAGCGCCTCGAGCAAGGCGTCCTCTGTCCCTCGGCCGCGCTGCCCCTGCTCCACGTACAAGCCGCCTACTAGTCCAAATCGAGAAGTCGTGAATGGTTCGTTGTCCACTCGCGAGCCAACGGCATAGCCAACCAGCTCCGTGTCCCCTTCAGCCACCAGAACGCGGCACCATCGCCGGCCGCTCATGGCCTCCAGTACCCTGCCGAATCTGACCGAATCGCTGGCTGCAGGGGCAAGGCGGGGATCAAGCTGACCCTGGGATTCGCCGGCTTGCTTGTGCAAGCTGACGATCTCCTTCAGGTCCTCCCGCTTGGCCACCCGGATGATGGTCACTTGATCCTCAGAACAGAAAACTCCCGCCCCACATAGGGACGAGAGTCAACGCCAGCGCACTCCCGCGGTACCACCCTACTTAGCGGTACTCCGCTCGCTCATCAAGGGTACGTGTTCATACCCGCGCCATTGATAACGGGCGACGCTCCCGGCCAAGTCTACTCTGGCGCCGCGTCGGCAGCCATTTCGGTTGGCGGCTCAGGAAGGATTTTCGGCGGGGTCCTCGTGTCCGGCTCGCACCCAACCCGGACTCTCTGCACGACGACTGGTCGCCTACTCGTTTCCGTCGTAGCCTGTGCAACTATGTGCATAGTATGCCGCATACCGATGGAGATGTCAAGCCCACTCCCGATACCGTGACCCTCAGTCACGGTATCGTCCCAACACCAAGCACGCGTTCTGTCCTCCCAGACCGAAGGAGTTGGACAGAGCAACGTTTACTTCCGTGTAGCGTGCAACGTGGGGTACGTAGTCCAAGTCACACTCGGGATCAGGATTGTCAAGATTGATCGTAGGGTGTATGGCGTTGTCCCGAATAGTTAGGATCGATGCTATCGCCTCTACACCTCCTGCCGCCCCGGCCAAATGTCCCGTCATCGACTTGGTGGCACTGATTGGCACCTTATACGCCCGCTCCCCAAAGGCTCTCTTGATGGACGCCGTCTCCGCGGTGTCTCCGAGGGGTGTGGATGTCGCGTGGGCATTGATGTAGCCGATGTCCTCAGGCGTGAGCCGGGCGTCCTTCACTGCGCCAAGCATCGCTCTCGCCGCTGCCTTCCCTTCCGGATCTGGTGCAATCAGGTGATAGTTGTCAACAGTGCCCGCGAAACCCAGCACCTCAGCATAGATGTGAGCACCGCGTTTGAGGGCACCCGTCAACTCCTCCAAGACGAGGATACCTGCTCCCTCGGCTGGGACGAAGCCATCACGGTCGATGTCAAAAGGCCGAGAGGCCTTTTCTGGCTCATCGCTGCGGCGAGAGTACCCTCGCGCCGAGGAAAAGGCAGCGATGTTCAATTCACAGAGGCCGGATTCGGTACCGCCCGCAACCATGATCTCCGCAGCTCCCCTTCGGATGACCTCGGTTGCTTCACCGATGGCCTGAGTCCCGGAGGCGCAAGCGGTCACCACTGTGCTGCTGTAGCCGTCGAGTCCATATGTGTAGCTGATGTGATGCGCAGCCACGTTGAGACTCACGGTTACTGGAAAGAATGGCGAGATGCGCATCCCCCCCTTGGTCAACAAGATGCGCATCGCCTTGTCACATACGTCGATGGCCCCACCGCCGCTGGTGCCAATCAATACGCCAAATGAGTCCCGGTCATAGTTGCCCGACGATAGCCCAGCGTCCTCCAAAGCCATTCCTGCAGCCGCGACCCCCAACTGGCAGTACCGGCGCATCCGGCGCGCCTCTTTGCGGTCCATGTACTGACTAGGCTCAAACCCCCGTATGATGCCCCCCATCTTGGTGGGGTATGGCTCCACATTGATTTCAGTGAGAAGACTCACTCCGGAGCGCCCGTTGAGCAGCGACTGCCAGGTCTCTTCCACGCTGAGCCCCAACGGAGTGACCGCGCCCATTCCGGTTACGACTACCCTTCTGCGCGCGCGATTAGCGCATTCCTGCTCCGACAAGACCTGACCACAGTTGGCGCAGAAGTTTGCTCCAGCAGCGCTCCGGGCTTCGCAAGCCGGACAGCGCTCTCCGTTCCTCTCCATCTCGTGCTTCCCTTTGCCATTCATTGCTCAGCGATCTGGTCCTTCAGCACCCTGATTTCGGCTCGGAGGCGAGATACTATCCTCTCTCCCGCCTTGTCGCCCGGCGCGTCCCGTAGGCGTCGTTTCGCAAAGGCCAGCTCCGTAGCCACTTGGTGATATCTCCTCACCCTGCGAGCCTCCCCCAGTCCATAGAAGTACAGGGCTCTCCACTGAGCAGCGACCCGACGCCCATACAAAGCGGCGGTATCGTAGTCATCCTGGGATAGCGTACCCGCACTCACTTCGTCGCTCAGTTCCTGCGTGATCCATCCCTTTTCCCTATCCCAGGAGAGGAGAATCATGATCAGTAGGATTATCGCGCCACCCCAGTCGTTGGCCAGGCTGATCAGGATTGGCCAACACATCTCCGCCGCGAGACTGACCGAGAGATTGTGCACCGCATGGACCAAGATAGCAGCAGCCAAGGCCGCAATCGGTGCCGCCCACCGCTTCCACCTGCTTCGGGTGATGGCCGCATACCCAAATCCCATACCCACGATACCACTGAACAGGCCATGATTCAACCCGAAGACCATTGTACGCGTGAAAACGACGATCAGCCAGGTACGTACGCCTCCCTCCATCAACGCGCCCAAGAAGTACAGGGCGTTCTCCGTCATGGCAAATCCAAAACCAACCAGAGCCCCGTAGACGATGCCGTCGAGCACTCCGTCGATCTCTGGCCGAAAAACGATGAAGACCAACCCAATGGCCACAGCCTTGGCTGTCTCTTCGACTATTGGTGCCACCACACTACCCGCTATGAGTTGCGCGGCCGCTTCGTCGAAGAGCCCGGCGAAGGGGATCCCCAGAACGAACTCAGCCACGAGGGACAGGAGTATGGCGGGGATGGCTCCCCACACGAACGTGGCAGCGAGCAGACCCCATGGTTCCTTCTCGTACCTGTCCAACCACCATACGACCAGGCTGTAGAGAACCGCAGGGGCCACTGAGGCCAGAATAGTTAGAATGGCAAGAACCAGAGACGGCAGGACCTGCATGGGCTATTCTCTACGCAGTCTGTTTCGCGCCCTCGCATAGATGCTGAAGAAGTGCACCCAGAAAGGGCTCAGGCCACCTCCGATATGCCCCTCGCGAAGCTGTTCCAGGAATTGGTCCCTGTCGCCCAGAGCAGGCAGCTCCACGTACGCCCGCCCGAGTTCGTGAGCACTGTGGGCATCGCTGCCCGCCGTACAAGGCAGTCCGTTGAGACCGGCGAACTCCTGGGCCCGAAGGTTGTCCCCGGCGAATGTGGTGCGGCTGTTGAGCCCCTCAATGAAGTCCAGTTGGTCAGCAATGTCCGAGAGCACACTCCCGTCCAGGCTCTCTACGCGCAGCTTGTCGAACGGGTGGGGCACGCCAACCAACCCACCCTGCTCCTTGATCAGTCTAGCTGTCTCGCGCGCCGAGAGGCCTCTCGGCACCTCCTCCTCCAGGAACAGCCCCAGTAGCTCCCCCTGGTCCGTCGATACCTCCTGGCCGACTATGATGGGAAAGGAAGCTGCGGTTCGCACCGCGTGTGCCCCACCAATGGTGTTGTGGTCAGTGATGGCCAGCGCACCTATGCCCCTGGCTCGCGAGAGTTCCACGATCTCTTCGGGGGACATGCACCCATCTACGGAATAGGAGGTGTGTACATGAAGGTCTGCCTTGATCATTCGAAGATTGCCCGAGCGGCTGAGAACGGATTCACGCCAAGATACATGGCAGCGAAGCCAGCGGCGACCACTCCTGTAAGCTGCGGACGCAGACTAGTTGCGCACAAACGGCTCTGAACGTGCGCATAGTTACATCCCAGCGGTCCGTTGAGGGCCTGGCGACAGGAGAACCGCACGCGGAGGCGTCAACCGCTCGACGCCGCGACCTGCCCGCGAAGAGAGCCTCGGCGCTGCTGGAGCGTCCAGACAGAAGCCGGCACCACATCTAATCGGTCTTACGAACCTGCCCTGCATCGAGCGCTGTGGCCCCAGGGCGCGCCGCAACGCGTTCTCAAGATCCTCCGGCTCAAAGGGCTTCTCTACCCAGTGCGTGATTCCCGCCTCCTGCGCCCGTCTTGTTCTATCTCTCTGAGAGAGGTGAGCCGAGACCATGACCACCGGCACCTTAGACAGGCTCTCGCAAGCCCTGATACGCCGAGTGGCCTCAATACCATCCAAGACCGGCAGTTCTTCGTCCATGAAGATGATGTCTGGCTTCTCCCTGAGCGCCACCTCCACGCCCTCCTGACCATCCGCGGCCAGCAGAACCTCGGTCTTGACCTCTACCATGAGCCTCATGAGCGCTGCGAACACCCTTGCGATATCTTCGTTGTCCTCTATGTACAGCACCTTCACCACGCCGCTGCTGAGACTCACCTATCATCCTCCGCTGGGATATCCGGCGGGCCTGCCAGTGGCCCCGACTCGCCGCGCATTATCGCACAGACACTCCCATGTGTCAACTGGCTACGTTGCCCCCAAGACGAAGTAGTGGTATAATGACAGCAGCATCTCACGCGCATGGAGGGTCCCCATGGCTGCTGGAGCACAGGTGCTTGATATTCGCTCGAAAATGATCGGAGTGCTGCTTCGGGCTGCTCGGCTCAAGGCTGGCAAGACAGTCAAGGAGTGTGCTCAGTGGCTGGGCTGCTCCCCGCATATCATGTCCCAGTATGAGTACGGCCGCCGTGCGATCAGCTTGCCAGAGCTGGAGCTCCTGGCGCAGCTGTTTCGTGTGCCGGTTAGTCAACTATGGGATGAAGACACAGCCGATCTCGAACCGCCGGCCGAGATGCCCCCCGTTGACAAGTTGCTTAGGCTGCGCCACAAGGAAATCGGTGTCTTGCTCAGACAGGCGAGATCCAGAGCTGGCAAGACACAGAAGCAGTGCGCTCGCCTCCTTGCTGTCTCCCCGGAGACTGTGTCCAAGTACGAGCATGGCTCCAAGGCGATGCCCATCACACACCTAGAGATCCTGGCCGACTTCCTGGACGTATCCGTGTCCGACTTTCTGGACCGAGAACTGCATGCCAGCGAGGCCTCTGGCACCGCGTACGATTCCTCGTTGCTGCCTGTGGAGGAGGCGTGGGCCAATCTACCCTGGGAGGTCAGGGATTTCATCCGCTCCCCCGACAGTCTGCCATTCCTCCAGATGGCGGTAAGACTGTACGAGCTGCCTAGGGAGTCCCTCAGGCGCGTCGCCGAGGCTGTGCTATCTGCCGAAGACTCGGGCGGAAGATCATCGCAATGACCCCATCCGCCACCCCCACTTCCGGACAACAGGCATCTCCCTTCCTCGACACTCTGGCCAGGCTCACCAGCTATCGCCACACGGAGCCATTCCTCTCCGCCGCCTTGCACGAGGCTGTCCAGGCGGCACATTGCCAGGCTGGATCCCTACTCCTCGTCACTGGCAGCACGCGACGCGTGAGAGAGGGCGAGATGTCACCCGAGAGTGTGGAGCAGATCTCACTCTGGGAGCAGACCCTAGAGGAGCGCCTTCTTTCGAGCTCGTGGCGCATAGCGGCAGACGAGAGCCCTCCCGTCTACACTCATGTGGTCAAGGGCACGGAGCACCTGCTAGTCAACACACCCCTCCTTAGAGACGACAGTGTCACCGGCTCCCTCACCGTCGTCTTGGCACCCGGGGATACGCTCTCTCTGCCCCGACGCCAGGTGCTCACCTCCTGTGCCACTACGATAGGGAATCTGGCTGATATCATCGAGCAATTGACCTTGACCCAGCACAGTTTGGAGCAGCTCACCTTCCTGCACCAGACGAGCCAAGCGCTGACCTCGACGCTGGACCTCCGTCAAGTCTTGGACAACACCATGGAACTGGCCACCAAGATACTCAATGCCCACGCTTCCACCCTGATGCTCATCGATGGTGAGACAAACGAACTGGTCTTCGACATACCCTATGGCGAGAAACGGGAACTGTTGCGCAGCTACCGCATGTCTATGGACGAAGGCATAGCAGGATGGGTTGCCAGACAGGGTGAACCTGCCATCGTCAACGATGCTGCCACCGATGAACGCTTCAGCAGAGGGACGGATGCCCGCACTGGATTCTTGACCCAGTCAGTGATCTGCGTTCCGCTACAAATCAAGAATCGCACAATCGGGGTCCTGGAAGCCTTGAACAAGATATCGAGCGAAGGCTTCAATGATGACGACCTGCGACTCCTGAGCACTCTGGCCGCTCAGGCCGCGAGCGCAATCGAGAACGCCAATCTGTACCGCAGTCTGCGCGAGGAGAGAGACAAGATCATCCGGGTTCAAGAGGAGGCCCGCCGGGCTCTTGCTCGCGACCTCCACGACAGCACTCTGCAAAGCCTGTCATCGATCAGCATGGGAATGGATTACGTCAACCAACTACTCAAGCACCAACCTGAAGCCGCCGCCGAGGAACTGGGCAGACTGCACGAGTTGGTTCGTCATGCCTCCAGGGAAGCTCGCGTTCTTCTCTTCGAACTGCGCCCTATAGCACTGGAGGCGCAGGGGCTCGTGGGGGCGCTGGAAACGTATGTTGATCAGCTACGAGGAGAAGGGCCTCCGGTCTATCATTTCCTCAATGACGGTTTCAATGAAAGGTTGTCTCCCGAAGTGGAGGCGGCGGCGTTCATAGTAGTGCAGGAGGCTGTGAACAACGCGAGGAAGCACGCGTCTGCGGACAACGTTCGGCTGAACCTCACGCCCGAGGAGGGATCCCTGCTAATCACGGTAGAGGACGACGGTCGCGGCTTCGACCTGGAGACAGCTCGCGAGAACGCCAGGCGCGGCGGCCATCTAGGCCTGGTCAGCATGCAGGAGAGAGCCGACCTCATCGAGGCGCAGTTCGACATCCACTCAAGGCCGGGTCAGGGCACGAGTATCGCGCTGAGAGTCCCCCGCGGCAACCGAGCGCCCGAGCCGTGAGCGCCACACGGGAGCACATGCATTGGTCGACCCAAAGCAGCTGGCTGAGGCGTTGAACGCCCGCGCAGACAGAGAACGATCTTGACGAGGAGGCCGACATGACCCAGGACGACAAAACAGCGAAGGTTGCCTCACTCAAAGAAGAGGGGACCAAGCTGTTCCGCTTTGGTGAATACGAGGAAGCCGCCGACCTGTTCCAAGAGGCCCATTCAATCTACCAGGAACTGGGCGACCAGAAAGGCCAGGCGGAGATGCTCAACAACCTGGGAGCTGTCCGCACTCAAGAGGAGCGGTACGATGCGGCGGCTGAGGCGTTTGAAGAAGCAAGATCAGTGTTCGAGTCGCTCGAAGACAACAACGGCCTGGCTCAGACCCTGGGGAACCTGGGGACCATGTATCGATACCAGGGCGACAACGACACGGCCGTGGAACACCTCAAGCGAGCCATCGATCTCCTTCACGAGGTAGGTGACCGGGAGAAGGAAGCTGCCACGCTGGCCCTGATAAGCCGCATCCGTCTTGGACAGCTAAGGTGGCTGGAGGCCCTGCACTTCTACGACCTCAGCCTGGCCTGCGTCGATCCACCTGGGCTGAAAGAACGAACGCTCCGTTGGTTGCTTCAAATACCCTTCAGCATGCTCTCTCGCGCCTAGTGAGCGACACCCCTCGCCTCGAAGCCCAACCGGCTGGCGGCAGCAGCGGGCCAAGTTCGACGTAGCTCTACTCCGCGTCCTCTTCTGCCTGGGCCCTGGCGATAATCTCATCCGCCTGATGCCTGGGGACCTCCTCGTAGTGCGAGAACTCCATGCTGAACATCCCTCGCCCTTGGGTGATTGATCGCATGTCCGTGGCGTACGCCTGCATCTCAGCTAGCGGCGCCTGTACAGTAATGATGGTCTTCTCGCCCTTCTGTTCGGTACCCAGCACTCGAGCCCGCTTGGTGTTAAGGTCGCCAAGGACGTCGCCCATGCTGGCGTCGGGCACCGTGATGGCGAAGGTCATTATGGGCTCCAGGAGCACGGGCGCAGCATCCCGGACAGCCTCCTTGAAGGCCTCCCGGCCGGCTATCTGGAAGGCGATATCCTTGGAATCCACGGGGTGCTCCTTACCATCGTACACCACGCTCTTGACGTCAACAACCGGATAGCCTGCGATCACACCTTGTGGCAGCACCTGCCTGATGCCCTTCTCGATAGAGGGGATGAAGCTCCTCGAGATGTGACCCTCTCTCACCTCAGTGTCGTACTCGAATCCAGTTCCCCGCGGCAGGGGTTCGACCCTCAGCCAGACCTCAGCAAACTGTCCTGCTCCGCCGGTCTGTTTCTTATGCCGATACTGCGACTTGGCCACCTTGCCTATCGTTTCCTTATACGGCACCTTGGGCACTGTGGTCACTATCTCCACACCGAACTTGGATTGCAGCCGGCGCGCGGCGATATCGATGTGGGACTCTCCCATGCCGGAGAGCACGGTCTCGGCTGTGGTTGCCTCCCTCTCCACACGGAAGGTGGGATCTTCCTCCGTCAAACGAGCCAGGGCAGTTCCAAGCTTGTCCAAGTCAGCCTTTGTCTTCGGCGTAATGGCGGCCGAGAATACAGGATGAGGAAAACTGATGGATGGCAAGGTGAGAGGGTGTCCCTTGTCGCAGAGAGTATCCCCTGTCACCGTTTCCTGAAGCTTCGCCACCGCGCCAATGTCCCCGGCGGGCACGCTGTTCACTGGCTCCTGTTCCTTGCCAGCGAGGAAGTAGAGCTGACCCAGGCGTTCCTCTTCCCCCCGATTTGCGTTGAAGACCCGCGAATCTGACTCCATAGCTCCGGAGAAAACGCGGAAGTAGGTCAGTTTGCCCACGTACGGGTCGGCCAGCGTCTTGAACACCAGAGTCACTAGCGGGCCGTGTACGACGGGTTCGATGAGCTCATCCTCACCGGTCGCCGGGTTGGTCCCTTTGAGCTCTGTGGCATCTATAGGCGACGGCGAGTACTGAACGATCGCGTCCAGCAAGCGTCTTGCCCCGATGTCGTTGAGGCCGGACCCGCACAAGGCTAGCACCAAAGCGGACTTCTTCAATCCCGCAGCCAGACCCCTCACCAACTCTTCTTCCGTCAGGGTCTCTTCTTCGAAATACTTCTCCAGCAACTCGTCATCCTGCTCTGCTGCGGCCTCCAGCAACAGTAGGTGATACGTCTCAACCTCATCTTGCATGCCCTCGGGGATATCGCCTTCTTTGGCCTCCTTGCCAAGGTAGGCCTTCTTTCGCACCAGGTCGACCACGCCTTGGAAGGACGCCTGGGCACCAATGGGCAGCTGCAAGGGCACGATGTTGCCAGGTAGGCTTCCTTGAGCCTGGCTCAGAGCACGCCCGAAGTCGGCGTTTTCCCTGTCCATCTTGTTGATGAACAGCATGCGCGGCAATCCGATCTCGTCCGCATACTCCCAGACCTGTTCGGTGCCGACCTCCACCGCCGATACAGCGTCGAGCAGAACCACAGCAGAGTCCGCCGCTCTCAGCGCTCCCTTGACCTCGCCCACAAAATCGGCGTACCCTGGTGTGTCAAGCACGTTTATCTTGTGTCCTTCCCATTCACAGGGGACAACGGAGGTGTTGACTGAGAACTTACGGCGGATCTCCTCAGCGTCATAATCTGAAACGGTAGTCCCGTCCTCAACCCTGCCCAGCCGGGACACCCCACCGCTGTCATAAAGCATGGCCTCCGTCAGAGATGTCTTGCCCGCACCACCGTGGGATAAGAGAACGACGTTTCTCAATTGCTCAACTTTGTACTCCTTCACTATGACAACCCTCCGCGCTAGCGCAGCGACATCTTTGGGAGTATTGTAAAGGAGTTGGCATGCCTTGTCAATTCAGTCAGCTGCGGAACGGGAAGAAACGCGGGCAGTGGCACGACCTGCCATGCAGCCGGGGGCGCCATGACGAACGTTCTCAATCATCCTCCGATGTGCTATAATGCCGCACACTCGGCTATGGATCCGCGCTCGTATCAGGGAGACTAGGGGCAACATGCCTGAAGCGGGTACCTACCTACTGTTCATGCACTTGGACCGTGAGGCCGAGATCACCGTGGGGCATTTAGGCACGTTTGGGTTCGCCGCTGCGTACTACTGCTATGTCGGCAGCGCCAGGGGACCCGGGGGCCTCAAGGCCCGCCTGGCGCGGCATCTGCGCCACCGTAAGAAGCCCCACTGGCACGTAGACTATCTCCTCCCACAAGCCACGGTGACAGAAGTGTGGACAGTACACTCGATCGAGAGACTGGAGTGTCTCTGCGCGCACACCTTGCTGGGCATGCCTGGCGCGGAGGTATTGGTCCACGGGTTTGGTTCATCAGATTGCCGCTGTGAAACGCACCTCGTCTACTTCTCCACGCTGCCTTCACTTCGTGGTTTCTGCGGGCGACTGCGTCTTCTGAACCCGGGGGTCCCGTTCTTCACGGGGACTCTGCACAGCTCAGCCGCGAGCTAGCCTTTCCACCCTGTGTCCGTGCTGCCTGTGCACGGTTGCTACATGTGCAACGGCATCTAGACATGGCGACCTTGGCGCGACGAAGCCGGCAATCTAGAGCACGGCGCTCCTTGCGCACCAGGCTAAACCGTGTTATGATCCAAGCCCAACGAGGGGCCGTATCGAGGGTGGCATCGCGTTTCATTGGATCGGATGAGTCCCTGTTGCAGTGGTTGGAAAGGAGGTGAGGACAAGAGTAGGGAGCGATTTTTCACTGATTGTCATTGAGGGAACTCGCATAGACGCTGAAGTAAGGAGGAAGACCGTGAAAGCGATAAGTTGGATTGTTGTCAGCCTTCTGGTCCTGGGGGTGCTACTTGCAGCCTGCGCGGCACCAGCACCGCCGGAGGAGGGAGAGGCTGCCCCATCAGTGACAGGCGCGCGCATCCAGACAATCCTCGACCGCGGCAAGGTCATCTGCGGCTGCAACGCCGAACTCCCCGGTTTTGGCTATCTCAACCCCGCTGGGGACTTCGAGGGGTTTGACGTTGATTTCTGCAAAGCCATTGCGGCTGCAGTCTTTGGCGACGCCACTGCGGTCGAGTACCGACCGCTGACCGCTGCCGAGCGCCTGCCTGCACTTCAGACCGGCGAGATTGACGTCCTGATTCGCAACACCACCTGGACGCTCACTCGCGACGCAGTGAACGAGGTGGACTGGGCAGCGGTGACGTTCTACGATGGCCAGGGCATGATGGTGCCGGTGGCCACTGGGTGGACATCGCTGGACGACATGGAAGGCGCGACCGTGTGCTCCACCACGGGCACGACCACGGAGATGAACCTGGCCGACGCTTTCCGCTCTCGAGGGCTCGATTACACCCCGCTTCTCTTTGAGAAGACGCAAGACACCGCGACGGCCTACGAGGAAGGGCGCTGCGACGGCCAGACCTCCGACAAGTCACAGTTGGCAGCCCTGCGCTCCGCGATGGAGAACCCTGCGGATCACGTCATCCTCGACGTGACCATGTCGAAGGAGCCTCTGGGACCGCTGACCGCCCACGGCGACAACAAGTGGAATGACGTCGTGAGATGGGTTGTGTGGGGCATGATGCAGGCTGAGGAGTCTGGAGTCAGCTCCGCCAACGTGGACCAGATGCTCAGCAGCGACGATCCGACCGTCAAGCGCCTGCTGGGCGTCGAGGGAGAAATGGGGAGCTCCCTGGGTATCCCCAACGACTTCGTAGTCCAGATCGTCAAGCAGGTTGGAAACTACGGTGAGGTCTACAACCGCTGGCTGGGTCCCGACGGCCTCAACATTCCCCGCGGCCCCAACGAGCTCTGGACCAACGGTGGACTCCTGTACGCCATGGCCTTCCGGTAGAACCTTTCTGCTATGTCACAGAGTGCAGCCCGGCTCCCCGCCGGGCTGCACTTCCCCAACAGGTCAGAACGTATGTCCAGATGACAATATCTCGCCGGCGAGTCATGAGCACCTTCCGCGATGAACGCTTCCTCAGGATCGTGGGCCAGATCGCCTTTGCTGCTGCGGTGGTGCTTTTCGCCTTGTGGTGCCTGGGGAACTACAGAGCACGAGGATTGTCTTTCTCGTTTGCGTTCCTTCAGGACGAGGCTAGTTTTGACCTGGCCGAGGGGATGGCCTTCAGCCCCATAGACCCTTACTGGAAGGCTTTCATCGTAGGGCTCGTGAACACGATCAAGGTAGCGATCCTCGGCATCATTCTGGCCACAATCCTGGGCACAATAACCGGTGTGGCCCGGTTGTCCACTAACTGGCTGATCAGCAACATCGCCAGCGTCTATATCGAGATCATCCGCAATACCCCGCTGTTGGTCCAGCTTTTCTTCATCTATTTTGCGGTCGCACTGAAACTGCCGGAACTTCGCGACCGTCTTGTGCTGCCCGGTCCCATTTTCCTCAGCAACCGTGGCATCCACCTTGTCTGGTGGCGCCCCACCGCCTCATTCACCTGGTGGGTGCCCTTCTGGATCGTGGCCCTTGTGGCGGCCGTTGGCATCTATCTTTGGCGCGTCCGACTCGAAGGGCGCAGGAGACGACCTGTCTCCCGGCTTCCGTGGGCGTTCCTGGCGCTCGTTATTCCTCTGATCGGTTGGCTCCTCGTACCAGGCAATCCCCTCTATGCCGACAAACCCGCAGTGGAGGGCCTCAAGGTCGTCGGTGGTACCAGTGTGTCCCCGGAGTTCGCTGCCATACTCTTCGGGCTGGTGATCTATACCGGCGCGTTCATCGCCGAGGTCGTTCGTGCCGGGATCATGGCCGTGCCACGGGGGCAGACCGAAGCGGCCCGAGCTCAGGGGTTCACAGAGATGCAGATTCTGCGACTGATCGTTCTGCCCCAGGCCATACGTATCATCATTCCCCCATTGATCAGCCAGTACCTGAACTTGACCAAGAACTCCAGTCTTGCTATCGCTATTGGCTTCCTTGACCTGTACGCCGTCTCC
Organism: Chloroflexota bacterium; assembly: GCA_030603665.1. Classification (GTDB taxonomy): domain Bacteria; phylum Chloroflexota; class Anaerolineae; order UBA7937; family B3-Chlor; genus JAUVXJ01. Next base: position 331,055 of record JAUVXJ010000001.1, read on the forward strand.
AACACCATGTTGAACCAGTCTGGTCGCATCGTCGAGGTGTTCATAATGGTCATGGCCGCCTATCTATCCATGAGCCTGACCATTTCTTTGATTATGAATGTGGCGAACCGTAGACTAGCTATGGTGGAGAGATAGAATGACCGTTGACGTGGAAGTCATGAAGCCCCCACGTACGGAGGTGGGGGCATTGGGTTGGCTCAGGAAGAACCTCTTTGGCACCTGGTACGATGCGCTCCTCACCGTCGGCTCCGTGGCCTTCATCTGCGTAGTGTTATACGGGGTCTTCAACTGGGCTTTGAACACCGCCAAATGGGGCGTGGTGACGACCAACATCAAGGTCTTCATGGTCGGAAGATATCCCTACTCGGAGGTGTGGCGCATCTGGACCAGCGTGGGTCTGTTCCTGGTGATGGCACTAGTGTCCCTCGTGGTCTGGAAACGTAACGTTACAAAGGCGAGGCGCGGGGTGACGATCGCCTGGGTCATCGTGCTTCTCCTGACCATAGTGTTGCTCAAGGGCTTCGGAGATCTCCCCCTCATCCCTTCCGTCCCGATCAACATCTGGAGCGGGTTGATGCTCACGTTGGCCCTGGGCATCGTGGGCATCGTAGCTTCCTTCCCCATGGGTGTCCTCCTCGCCCTGGGCCGTCGCAGCAGCCTCCCGGTGATCAAGGTGTTTTGCACCACGTACATCGAGGGCATCAGGGGAGTACCACTCATCAGTGTCCTCTTCATGTCCATGTTGATGATACCCCTCTTCTTGCCCCCCTCCATAAGGCTCGACAATGTCCTGAGGGCCATGGTCGCAATGACTCTCTTCAGTGCGGCCTATGTTGCGGAGAACGTACGCGGAGGCCTGCAGGCTATTCCTGAAGGGCAGTACGAGGCCGGAAGGGCTGTGGGGTTGAACGAAGGCCTGGTGATGGTTTTGATCGTACTGCCGCAGGCGCTGCGGGCCATGATTCCGGCGATCGTTGGCCAGTTCATCAGCCTGTACAAGGATACGTCGCTGGTCGTCATCGTTGGGCTCCTCGATATTCTGGGCGTAGCCAAGGCGGTGACCGGCCAGCGGGAGTGGATCGGCACCCAGAAAGAGGTATTCGCCTTTGCCGGAGTGATCTTCTTTGTCACCTGTTCTGCTTTGTCCTATGCGAGCCGCCGACTCGAGAAACAGCTGGGCGTCGGGGAACGATAGGAGTTGCGCAGTGAAGACCCGGGGAGCGCGAGGGGACTCCCCTCGCCTTTCGCGCCCTCCGATGCTCGGGCTGGCGCCGAACAAACAGAAAGCCCGAGCGATATAGCATCTGATTCTGGAGGCAAGGAAGTGGAGAACGAGAGAAGCGAGGCATCTGAGACACGAGAGATGATCATCTGCCGAGACGTGCACAAGTGGTTCGGCGACTTCCACGTGCTGAGAGGGGTGAACCTCACCCTGACGAAAGGCGAGGTCGTGGTCATCTGTGGCCCCTCAGGGTCGGGCAAGTCGACTCTCATCCGCACAATCAATCGCCTGGAGGAGCATCAAAAGGGCGATATCATCGTAGACGGCATTGAACTGACCCACGATATCCGCAATGTGCACGCCATTCGCAAAGAGATCGGGATGGTCTTTCAGCACTTCAATCTATTTCCACATCTGACCGCGCTGCAGAACGTGACCTTGGCACCGGTCTACGTTCGTCGCTGGTCCAAGGACAAGGCGGAGGAGGTGGCGCGCCAACTCCTGCAAAGGGTAGGAATCCCCGAGCAGGCCGACAAGTTCCCGGGCCAGTTGTCTGGCGGACAACAGCAGCGAGTGGCGATCGCCCGCGCCCTGGCCATGCAGCCCAAGATCATGTTCTTCGACGAGCCAACCTCAGCGTTGGACCCCGAGATGATCAAAGAGGTCCTTGACGTAATGATCGAGCTGGCCAAGGGCGGCATGACCATGATCGTGGTCACGCATGAAATGGGGTTCGCCAGGGAGGTTTCGAACCGGATCATCTTCTTCGACGAGGGGGACATCGTTGAGGAAGCGCCGCCCGATAGGTTCTTCACCGAGTGCAAGGAGCCGCGAACGATGCTCTTCCTGTCGCAGATACTGACCACCTAGCCATCTAGCTCACCATCCCGGCTGTCTGGACGACCTACCGCTCCAACTCCAACCGTTCGTGCCAGCGCGGCTTTGTCCGAGGCAGCGGAGAAGGCGATCACGTAATCATCTGGCACTCTTGCTGGTCCTCCTCTGCGCGAAGCCATTCCTCCGCCGAGACCCTGTCCGGCATCGTGGAGGGCAGCGTGGCGCGCAGCCCTGGACCGTGGGCCACCACGTCCTCCCATCCCTCTGGCATCGCGGTCCGGTCATTCATCTTCACCCACCGGAGATCGGTCTCGGATACATCGGCAAGGGACAGATCGGCGCCCTCAAGGTTTGCACCCCTGAGACTGGCCCTGGCCAGCACGGCGCCTCTCAAGTTCGCGCCGAGCAGATTGGCACCGGCCAAGTCGGCATCTCTGAGCACGGCGTAGTGGAGGTCGCACCGTCCTATGCAAACACCGATGTACTCAACTCGCCGGCCAAGAGACTGACGCTGAGGTCAGCCGTTGCGCCTACGCAGTCCAGGATGGAGAGGAGGCACGGAAACCAGCGGTAGGGGCAGCTGAGGCTATCTGTGTGTGCTGAGAGATCGATGGCCTATGCTGCTCGTCGCGCCGCTACGGCGTTCGGAGGAGGCCCTGTTGATTCCCGCACCGCGCTTGTTCCCCAATGCACAGCACGAGTTCAGCAATTGCACCACAGATATGGCAGCTGCGAGGAGGGCCAAGCAGCGGCTGCCCACCGCTCGGGAGGAGAAAGCTAGGCTCGTGCTGCAGTTCCAAGAGCGTTCACCGCATAGTAAGAAAGTACCATATACTTATGCGCCACTCTACGCTAGAATGGAATGGGGGAGACCATGGCTGGCTGAGCAGCGCTTGCCTGGTTTGTCCCCGGGAGATCATTTGCAGCGGTGCGTTTGCTGGATAGGAGCGAGAAGGACCTGACCGGCGAGCCACTGAGATCGTTGGGGGCAGTCGCCCGCTGCTCGGCGACTCGCTGGCGAAACTGGGAGCAGGTGTTTGCCGGGTTCCCAGTCTGGTCTAGACATGAGGTGGTCTCGGCTGGGTGATGGCCAACCGAGACCGTGCACCACGGGGGACGTTGCCACCCGTTGCGCTCTTGCATAGTACCACAGGAGTTCACCGGGCGCAACGGAGTCACCGTCCACACCTTTGGGAGGAGGTGGTCCTAGAAGAGAAGAGCGGCTCGATTCCTCTGGCACTCATCGTTATCCGTTTATTGGGAGTGAGAGAGACACGAAAGGAGGTCACTGGGATGAAGCGGACAACGTTTGGCAAACTCGCCCTCTTGAGCGCAGCAGTTGCGCTACTGCTGATGGCTGTGCCGGTTTCTTCACAAGACGACATCACTATCACGAACCTGGGGTCGTTGGGCTCCTACGGAAGGACTGCTGATGTCAATAACCACGGGCAGGTGGTAGGCTGGCACGAGCCACCTGGGGTCGTCGGTGCCGTACACTTCCTCTGGACCCCTGAGAATGGGTGGCTGGATCTACCGGGAAGTGGCCTGTCGTATGTCTACGTCAACGACCTCGGACATGTAGCGGCGAATGAGTATGTTGGCGCAGGGAGCGTCATGCCAACTCTTTGGGAAAACGGTCAGGTAACTCCACTGGGGCATCTCGGCGGGGAATTCGCGGTGCCTCGCGCCTTCAACGAGGTAGGGCAGGTGGCAGGGGACAGCACCACCGTGCAGGGAGAGTGTCATGCCTTCCTCTGGACGCCGGGGGCCGCCATGCAGGACCTCGGCACTCTCGGCGGAACCCAGTCCAAGGCTGTAGCCATGAACAATTCTGGCTGGGTAGTCGGTGACAGCCGCACCGCGGGTGCCAACAACCATGCCTTTCTTTGGACTCCCTCCGGCGGGATGAGAGACTTAGGCACCCTCGGTGGGAGCTACAGTAGGGCATATGACATCAATGGTCTGGGGCAGGTCATCGGCGGGAGCAGCACGGCTGCGGGAACAGATCATGCATTCCTGTGGACCGCAAAAGGCGGCATGACCGACCTCGGCACCCTGGGTGGGAGCTATAGCGCAGCCTACGACATCAACGAGGCGGGGCAGGTTGTTGGCTGGAGCAGCATCCCGGGAGACGCGGAGCGACACGCCTTCCTGTGGACACCGGATGGCGGCATGCGGGACCTTGGCACCCTCGGCAGCACTAGAAGCCGGGCGACTCGCGTCAATAACAACGGCCAGGTTGTCGGCACGGGTTGGCTTGCCACGGGAGAAAGTCGCGCGTTCGTCTGGACTCCGTTCACAGGCATGCTGGATCTCGGCACGCTGCCTGGAGGGCAGAGAAGCGACGCCGTCGACATCAACGAGCACGGGCAGGTTGTGGGGTGGAGCGACACCTCCACCGGCGAGCGAGGCGCAGTGCTCTGGACGATATTGCTGACGCCTGCTGAGCAAGCCCGTAGCATGATCGGCACGATATCGGCCCTCGCAGATGACGGGGTACTGAAGGCCGGCACCGCCAACGGGCTGACCCAGAAGTTGGACAATGCCGCCAGCAATCTCGACGAAGGGAAGACACGCCCAGCTTGTGGCCAACTAAGAGCCTTTGTCAACCAGGTGGAGGCTGCCATGAAGCCGGGAAGCATTCCCGCTGACCTAGGGGCCGATTTGATCGACAGCGCAAGCGCCATCATGGCTCAGGTTTGTGAGTAAATCGTTCGCATAGTGGGAGTCGCGCCTCTCTGGGAGGGGCGCAAAGTGACAGCAGCGGCGGCACGCCAAGTTGGATGTTGGGCGTCCGCCGCTTGGCTCTTGACCGCCATAGAAAGAGATTGCCTGTGTTATTCAGTAGACGTCAGCGGCGTGCTCTCCCAAAGCGCACTGGCCAACAGGTAGACGGTCGGCGGCCGCACTTCCGATCGATGCGCACGACAAGACGGCGCCTCCAGTTCTGCAAGGGAGGCAGCCCAAAGAGTCTGACTCTCGATGCTTCATCTCCCTGGCTGACTGAGCCCTGATCCAGCGTGTGCTGCCATCCGGTTTGGCCATCATCGCCTAGGTGCCCGACCTGAAGAGAGGCATGATGTCACGAAATCAGCAGACAATCCTGGCAGTCCTGGGACTAGGCATAGTCTTGGTTTATGGCTTTCTCGGTGCCTACGCCCTTATCCGCCTCACCAAGCCAGTGCGCATTCAGACGGCAGGCCCAGTGCAGGTGGCTGATACACCCTCGCTGCCCGCCTCACCAACCCTGTTCCCAGCTGGCTCGCCTGCGCCAGCTCTTACCCCGCTGGCATCAGGTTCACCCGCCCCCGCGAACACCAGGGTCATCCCGCTCGTTAGCCCAGCAGTTCTGCCCCCCACCGCGACGCCATCCTCTTCACCCCCTGATGCTCTCCCCGCCGGCGATACACCGACTCCAACTCATAAGGATGAGCCTGGTCCCACTCCTCCTCCACAGGCGACCTCAACCACTCAACCCAGCCCTGCGTCTCCCACACCTCCCGCACCCGCTCCATCGCCCACCGCCGACACGAGCTGCGCGGACACCGAGAACGCGCACCATCAACAGGCGCTGGCCGAGATAGAGACACAGTATGAACCGATGCTGAGTTGGCTCGCGGACGAATTGGAGCAGGCGCAGCGAGACCAGGACGAGGTGCGCATACAGGATTTGCAGGTGGAAATCGAGATGACCGAGAACATGAAGGCTGTCGACATCGACGCCGAGAACGCCCGGCACCAGGAAGCGCTTGCCGCTTGCGGCTCGTGACAGCACCCCTTGCTCAGATCGGTTCGACACCCTCACTCTTGCTTGCGGGGTAGTTCCAGGATCCACTGAGTACAGGCCTGCTCAATTGCCCGCAAACATGAAAAGGGGCCGTCCCTCTCAGTGACAGCCCCTTCATTTGCCGCTCATCAGCCAGCCGACCGCTCTCTCATCCTCCAGCGAAAACCCTATCACGAGCTAGATCGCTTTCTGGCTGTCTACTCAGCTGCCCCGGGCCAGCTATACTTAAGCTAAACCAATGTCTGTAAAATGAGGGTTTGAGACAGCGCCAACGACCCGGGCTCCGCAGGACCATGGAGAGGTGAACCGCTTCAGCTATCACCCAGTCTCCCACCGAAGCGCATCTCCCGCTCCAAAAGGGCATCGCCACCATTCTAGCCCCCCATCGAGCCACCCTACCGCGCCACCAGTGAACCAGATGTTGGAACCCGTGTCAACGCTAGGACGACCTCACGTATGGCACATTGCTCATGGTCTACTCTGATGCTACAATCCCCGTGAGGCGCAACTGCGGCAGGAGCGCCGCGCTGTTGCCCGCTGAGGCTCTGTTCACTGGTGGAGGGAAGGAAAGGAACAATGCTGTCTTTGCACGAAGAGGAAGGACGCGCTAAGGTGTGGTTGGGCCTGGTCTTGGGGGTGCTGGTCTGCGTAGTGCTGATACCCTGCGTGATCTGTGTCACTTTGCTCATCGCTGGCCCCCAGATCGGCAACGTCTTCAGCCGGGTCAACAGCGGCCTGGAAGCCGGGGGCTAGGGAGGGCGTCTAGCGATTCCGCAGCACGAGAAAGTGCCATCTGTTTGCCTGCGACGCCGCACAACTGGCGGGATGGGCTATCCCCTTCAGGCACCTGAGAGGTACATGGCCAATGGCTCCCGCGCTAACGCCGCAATCCCTTTGCGGTACCCCCCAGACGATTATCAGGGCTTGGGTCACACCTCGGTACTCACCCGCCTTGAACAGTGGGGCCTCTTGACATTGGCAAGAACTTGTGTTGCGCGCTCTTCGCTATTGTGGTACAGTCCACTGAGGATTCTCTCCAACTTGTCGGCTCACTAACCTCGAGTACCTCACCCTAGACAGGAACTGGCACCGAGGCCACCACACAGCGACGCCCACCTGGGTCCAATGGCGACCGATACATCATCACGTCGTCTACCTGCACTACGTTTCGGTCTTGCTTTCATCAGTGTTGGGAACATGGGGTGGTGCACCAGCTACATTAGCGATCGGAAAGGAGAAGGAAGTCATGCCGACCTACGTTAGTCTGATGAAATGGACAGCCAAGGGCACCGAGAGCATCGGGGAGGCACCCCAGCGGACTGCAGAAGCGATCAAGGCCCTTGAGGAGATGGGCGGGAAGCTGATTGGCTTCTACTATCTCATGGGTGAGTACGACATGGTGGGCATCGCAGAAGCCCCCAGTGACGAAGTGGCGATGGCCTTTCTGGCGGGACTAAGCGCTCAAGGGAACGTCAGGACGACCACTCAAAGAGCGTTCACGGCGGAAGAAGCGGCGGCGATTATGGAGAAGCTCCAATAAGCTGATGGGCGAGGGGCGCAAATGGTTGCCCTGACTCACGGCACGGATGAACAGACGCTGGTGTGCCACCCCGCTCCAAGCGTCATCTTCTCTAGCCAACGGCAAGACGCCACGAGGATCTCGCCGAGTCATGCGTCCTCAAGCCTGAGCCTGAGCTGGACGACAGGCATGACTACGGAAGGCAATCGAAAAGATGCCTGGACTGGCTGCATAGTACACTAAGAGGCAGAAGAGCGGCACCGCTCGGGCGAGAGGTGCGCGGTGGGATAGCAGGGGGAGCTCGGTGGTGAGGAGGTTCAAATGCCGTCGTCTGGTCGGAGCGGCTTGAGGAGCGTGTGCGTGATTGGGGAAAGATGGCCCGTGGCCGCGTTCAATGGTCAGTTCCCGGATCCGACGGACGACTCTGTTGTTGTTCGTTATCGAGTTGACTTTCGCTATCCCGCCTATTCTGTTCGAGTTGAGGAGAACCTGACGGTCATCGTCTTCGACCACGACTTCACGGAGAAGCACGGCATCGGGCGCGGGGGTGGCGGCGCCGGTGGTCTAGCGGCTCAAGCGATCGTGTACGGCGACACTGCCAGGTGCGTGGCCGGCCTCGTGAACCACTTGATCGACCTGGTACAGGGGACTTTTGAGGAGAGTGCGGAGAATCCGTTCCCGCACATACGGCGTGTGGGTATCAGGGACTTCGTGTCGTTGGACAGCTTCCCGGTAGATAGTGAAGGCAATCGAGTCGGGCAGGGCATGTCACTGGCAAACCTGGCTCTCTACTCCAAGTTTGCCGAGAGAAGCGTAGGTATTGTGTCCAGCGTGAGTTTCTCCACCATGGCTGACATTCCGCCAGAGAGGATCAAGATCCTAAGGGCAGTTGAGCTTCTGAACGGCGGGTATCACACTGAGGCGCTGTTGGTCGCGTTTGCTTTGCTGGACAGCTACCTCCAGCAAGCGATCGAAGAACTTCTGACGGCCAAGGGAATTCGTAAGCCGAGTGTGTTCTCGCGTCTGGTTCGCGAGCGCAGAATGGCTACTTTTCTGGGCCCCGTACTCAAGAGCCTGACCGGGCATTCGCTCCAGAAGGACAGGCCTGCTGTATGGGAAAACCTAGAGAAAGTCAACAGGGACAGGAATGACGCGATACACGATAGCAGGGACATCCCGTACGAGCGTGCCAAGCGAGGCATAGAAACCACGCGCGACGTGTTGCTGTACCTAGGGAGCATAGGTCGGGCGCAGGCTCGAACGCCGGACGACGTGCCTGGACAGGACTTGGGCATCGAGAGGTTGCCATTCTTCTTCGACTGCTCGGAAGGGGCCTGACTCGCTGTTAACTGTTTCGCGGTCTGCCACTTGAAAAGCGGGGCGCACCAAATCGCGCGGGCTGCCCTGTAGACATTGCGACTCACGTGGGGAGCGGAGCGCCGCCGGTTGAGATCGGCGGCTTCTTCGTGCAAGGGGGTTTTTGTCGGGCTTAGGGTTGTGTGACCAAGAGGCGCAGGGTGAGCGAAGTGAACGCGCGCCGCGTGGCCGGCAGGGCGCGCCGCCCAAGTTGGGTGGGGTTTGCCTGGGGTGTGGGCCTCGGTGGACATGAGGTCGAGGCTGCCGCGGACGTACTCTCAAACGTTGGAGCGACCGCGGGCGCGTTCTCGGCGCAGGTGTGCAGAAGACTAGTGCACCCGAAGAGCAGAGACCAGACGCGCCTGGAGGGACTCGAACCCCCGACCCACTGCTTAGAAGGCAGTTGCTCTAATCCACTGAGCTACAGGCGCTTGTTGCCAATTCTACGAAAGCCCCAACAGGTTGTCAAGCACAGAGCGAGGCACCACTTCTGTAGCCAAGACTACCAAGGAGGTCTTGTGCTGTGGGATTGGTGCGACTTACGCTGCAAGAACCACAACATCTTACCCCCCTCTACGTCAACTATCAAGCATTCCTCTTGGACCGTGAAGCCCCAAGGTGCACAGCGAAGACCCTGGACCACTACAGGTACACGCTAGGTAGCTTCCTGACTTGGCTGCAAAGGAGAGGACTTCAGTCTCCACAGGAGATAAGCCCCAACCGCGTAACAGAGTACCTTGTAGGTCTCCAACACCGAGGACTCAGGGATACAAACCAACATGCCCACGCCAGAGGCATCAAGACCTGGCTCCGCTGGCTAGTCGATGAGGGAGACTTGGAGGACTCGCCTATGCGCAGGGTGTCCATGCCAAGATTGGACAAGAGGATACCGCCGCCCTTCTCTCCAGAGGACATCAAGGCATTATTAGCGGCCTGCAACACTAAGGCCCCAAAGGGCTTGAGAGACAAAGCCATGACCTTGGCATTGCTGGACAGCGGGCTTAGAGCGAGTGAGCTCGTTAGCCTTCGAGTCAAGAGCGTGGACTTGCGCACGGGGCTTGTGACGGTGATCAGTAAGGGACACAAGCAACGGACAGTCCGCTTCGGTGCTCAAACCAGAAAGGCTCTGCTCCGATACTTAGCGACTAGGCCGGAGCTTACACCAGGCAGTGCGTTGTGGGTTACCTATCGCAAGGGTGGGACAGAAAGAGGGAGCCTTACGTTAAGGGGCCTGGAGATCGTGTGCCGCAACCTTGGAGAGAAGTCTGGTGTCAGGCCGTGTCACCCGCATGAGTTCCGCAGGACATTCGCTCTGTGGTGCCTGAGAGACGGCATGGACTTGCACAGCTTGCGACTGTTGATGGGTCACAGTTCCCTCACGGTCTTGCAGAGGTACCTGGCTCTGGCAGGTGAGGACATAGAGAGGGCGCACAAGCTACACAGCCCCGTTGACAATCTGTTGTAGGTTTGCCGCCCATGAAGAAAAAGGGCCATCCCTCAAAAGGACAGCCCTTTCAGTAACTGGATTGTGGGAGGTTTACTCTCTCGTCCTCCAGCGTAGCGTGGCATATCCTGCCAGACCAGCAAGACCGCTGCCCAGGAGCAGCATCGAGCCTGGTTCGGGGACGAACTCTTCCTCCACTACTGGTGGTATTGGTTCTGGTGGTATTGGTTCTGGTGGTATTGGCTGCTCAAGCTCAACGACCCCCGCAAGAGCTAGTCCCGCCATACTGGCCGGGCGGCATTTCTCAGTGGTGCCCACAGCGGACTGTGAACAGCAGCCGAGCACGGGGTCCGGGCTCGCGCAAGTGCCGGCTGGCTCTGGGAGTTCACTTGACTCCAACTGGAAGCAGGCCCAGGTTTCGCCGGGATTGATGACGATGCTATTGGTGTACGTATCCCACTCGGCGCCATCATTGGCCGTCAGGGCGAAGTCTCCAGCCGCAGCCGGCACCTTGTCCAGCAGCATGGCCAGCGGGTCACGGTTCCAATTCACGCCGAAGTTCACCATGTCGGTCGGAGTGGTGCCTGTCCCCGTTCTGTACCATATCGAGTTCGGGCGGTCCCCATATGTCGCGTCGGGCATAGGCTCGATGCCACCCACGAAGGCCGTAAGGTCCAATGGTCGAGGCGTGGCCAGGGCATCGAAGGCGAAGCAGTTCACCGCCGACTCACCCCGGTCTCCAGTCCAACCGCGATACCCCCGATCGAGGCCGTCCTGGATCTCCACGTAGGCCACGGGCATCGCCGCGTTCTCATAGACCACTATCAAGCCCGCACCGTCGTGGTTATCCATAGACAAGTTGGACACCTCGTAGTTGTGGCTCCCCGACAATACATAAGAGGTGACGTCTTCCCAGTAGGCATACCGGTCGAAGGTGCCTGCCCCCCCGGTGAACCACCAGAGCGGGCCGATACTGCCGTCGGCCGTCAAGACCACGGCGAGGCCCCCATCTACGCTGAGACTAACAACGTTGTCCCCGGCCGTAGTGTCATAGCCTGACCAATACAGGTACGCTGCGATGACCGTTCCCGGAACGTCTAGCCCGAGGATATCCTCTGAGGAAACCCCGTCCATCCCCACTCCCTGGGCCACAATGCCGTATCTGCCAGTGCCCGACCAGCGCGTCGTGAGTACTTCTGTGGTATCATCCGCAGCAACCGGTTGGACTACCACAACCAGCAGCAGACTCGCCAGCAGCAACGCCAAGACCCGCTTGAGATAGAGGTTCTTCATGATTCTTCGACTCCTTTCTCCTCTTCGTGAAAGCGGTGTCATCGACCATTAGCCCTCGTCATGACAGCTACATCCTACGACCTCCCTTGTCTCTACGCCACTCAGTCGAAGTACGTCCACATTATAGCACTATTTTGAATCCGTGTCAACCCGTAGGGGATGCTCTTGAGGTGGATTGCAGATAATGGCTGTGAATGCTACACTCCTTCCGAGGCCCTGGTGACTTGCTGATGGTTGACAGATTGCGCACTCTTCTAGCCAAGCTCGTCGTTGAACACCTCGCCCGTCCTCGTCCCCTTGTGATCCACGCCTGGCTGTGGCTGGCAGCAGAGACCGACGACGTTGAGGAAAAGTGGCTCTTTCCACAAGCGGTGCTACAGTTGAACCCGGAACACCAAGCCACTCGTACAGCGTCGGCACTCTTGTTTCAGCGAGAGGTCAAGCGTATCGAGAGGGAGTCGATTGCCGATCCCCGTCCCTGAGTCGTTGAGACACGCATAGAAAGGAGAGGGAGATGGCGAAGGTTAGGAAGTCTTGGATGGCGGTGGTGATGGCTGCGCTGCTGGTAGGCACCGTGGCGGGGGTTGTCTGGGCCAGACCCCACGACCGTCCTCAGGCGCAGGATATCACCCGCAAGGTGACACTAACCGGCGCAGACTTCGTTAGAGCCAAGGAGGGTAGCAGCGGGTACAACGATGGGACCTATCTACGCTGCGACACTGTTTCCTGCTACTTCGTCGCTCCGGTAGTGTTTCCCTGCTTGCCGTCGGTGACCGTTGAGCGGATCAAACTACATCTGCGGGACAACAACGTTGGCGGCAAGGCATCTGTTGGCCTTTATCGCACGTATCCCGCGACGGCGGGTAACGTCTTGCTGGGCAACGCAGAATCCCCTACGGGCATAGTGGGCCTCCAGACGTACACGAGCAACCCCGTCAACGAGGTGGTGTGGCCCAGCCAGAAGGCGGTCATCTGGCTCACCATCGATGGCCCAAGCATCTGGGTGTATGGGGTAACGGTGGAGTACCACCGGAACATCTAGCGGCAAGAGGCGTCCAGGACAACCAAATGCAGCAGACGGGGGCGTGACCTGTGCACGTCTATTGCCGACGACGGGTCGTCAATGCTACAATCACTTTGAGGCCCCGCTGAGATGATTGTCAAGGGTTTGGTAACGCTCTGGCGCATTCTCGTCCTCAACAGCGGGGCCTCTTGACATCATCTGAAACTGGCGTTGCACTATCTTCCTATCTGTGATACAATCCAGTGACTTCGATTCCCCTACTTCGTCGGCCTGCTGCCCATTTCCCCCAGTTTCTGACTGGCTCTTGAGCCAATTATGGAGGAACCGATGAGCGAGAAACGCTTGGACAAAGAGGGCCTGCGAACAGACTATGACGAACTGCGCCCGAGGTACCAGAAACTGGAGAATAGTCTCAAGCGAGACTTGGAGGCCTCGTTAAGAGATGCTGAAATCAGCGTGCTCAAAGTCGAGTCCAGGCTTAAAGAGTTCGACTCTCTCTGTGACAAGGTGCGCCGAAAGCACTACGACAATCCTCTGCAAGAGATTCACGATGTCTGCGGTCTCAGGGTCATCTGTTACTATCCCTCTGACGTGGGTCGAGTGTCTGAACTGATTCAGCGTGAGTTTGACGTGGTCGAGTTGGTGGATAAAGCCGACCTGCTGGAACCTGAAGTGTTCGGATACCGTTCACTCCACATCACAGTGACTCCCAACAAGGACATGCTGAATACCGTGAGCTATCGAGGCCTTAACGATCTCAAGGCCGAGATACAGGTACGGACAATTCTACAGCACGCCTGGGCTGACCTATCGCACGAGCTCGACTACAAGAAGGAGGAGTACGCTCCCAAGCAGTTTCACAAAAGGCTCTATCAGCTAAACGCCATGCTTGACAATCTCGATGGCCAGTTCGATGAGTTGCGCCGAGAAAAGGGACAGTACACTAGGGAAGTCTCTGAAGAGGCGCGACGCAGCGGCGAATTCGATCCCGACCAAGAGCTCAACGTAGACACGCTCCAAGCCTGGCTCGATTTCTACATGCCAGACCGTGAGCGATCTCGCGCTGGAACCGCATACTTGCTCGACGATATGGTTCAACATGGGGTGAACATGAGCGACTTCCTCGACCGCTACCAGAAGGCGAAGAGCCTATTGGAGCCAATGGAGCAAGATCTGCGAGAGGTGTGGGGAGACGAAGCTGAGCCAATGCGATTCACGGGATGGACACAATCTGGTATGGGCAGGGCGGTCCTGTCACTCACAGTTGATGAGTTCTGGCAGACCTTCAAGGAAGTGCTCTCGGACAACGAACAGTCCGAAGTCGTGGAACGCTGGAGAAGTCAGTTGTCCGTTCCGCATTGACGAGCGACGTCAGAGACACGCTTGGGGTGATTAGGCAAACCATGGCACTGAAATCCAACGCAGAAGAACTAGCCCTCATTGCACAAGAGATTGGTGCTGAGGTCATACGTGGCGCTGTGCGCTGGGTGAGCCGTGAGTGGAGGGATAGTGTGAGCGCATGATCTACGAGTCCTATGCCCATAGATTCGCAGACGTGATCCTCAATTCTGACCATGAACTGAGATTGGAGCTTGAGGGTGTTGTTCAAGCTATAGAGTTCGAGGTTGTCCAGACCAGGTTCGAAGAAGAGAACCTGCGGAAGGAGGAAGAGGGTAAGAAGCTGAACGTGGGCAAACAGTCAGCAATCAACACAATGTTCAAAGAAGAGTTTCGAAACATGGGCTGGGAACTTGAGAAGAACGTCTTCAACGATCCAGACAACGACCTCACGATAGACTTCTGGAAGAGAAGCGTCGGGGTGGACGTTGCCTTCATTCATAGGTCGTCTGTTGGAGGAGACTTGCTGAGGCTTCAAGCTGCCGCCGAAGTGAAAAACATCATCAAAGTCGGAGTATACATCTGTCCGACGAGGACCTTTGCGAAGGAAGTCTCCCCTAACTGGCGGGACATGGTCAACTACGAGAAAGCCAAGTGGTACCTGGAGAACTTCTACTCCGTCCTGACTGCTCCGATCCTCCTCATGGGTTTGAACGGGTGATTGAGGAGAGGTTGAGAGAGGACAGGGAGGACAAGGACAGGCTGATCAGGGATGTGGAGGATTGGTTAAACACAAAGTAGGACGACAGAGCCAACGCGCTCTGGCGATCCTATGATCTATCTCACCAACATTGGAGCGAGAGTCGAATGGCCACGGACGTGTCTAGTGTGAAGTACCGCTTCTTTGACATGGCAATCGCCGACATCATCCGCGCGATTCGTGGGCGCAGCCTCATGGGCGCATTCACTTTGAGCATGTGTGCCATTGATGCTATGGCGTATATCCGGAACCCACTACCCAAGGAACGGTCACGTGAGAACTTCAAGAAGTGGGTGGAGGACTGGATCGTGCCGCTGAATGGGAATTGCCGCCCAGACGTGCTGTATGCGCTGAGGTGTGGCCTTGTCCACACGTACGGATACGCAGACGCAATGAGGAAGTGCGGTGTGCAAGGGTTCACCTATGTGCACAACCAACCGCAGGATCATTGGCATCAGCCTGTGCCAAACAGCTACCTCTTGAACCTAGAGTCCCACGTTGCGGAGGTGACAGTGGGAGCGTTCAAGTTCTTCGATGACTTGGCGCTACTTTGTGCACAGGATAGCGCACTGGACCAGGAGGTAGGCGGACGTGCTGGAACGCTCAATCTGATCCACAAGTACGAAGTGGAACGTCCAGGTGCAGGCCGACTTCTCGTCAGACACCAAGTCGTGACCAAGCGCGTATACGCAGACATGGAACCAGCCCTTGCACCCTTTGACAAAGGTGGGAGAGATCTGCTACCTGCGATGGAATCATCCATTCGGCGTATTTACTCGCAAAGCTGACTCAGTGGATAGCAGTTTGACCACATGACATGACTGGCCGGTGACTATCCTATGAAAGGGGGTGAGTGCTGGCAGAGCCTGGGTGTCCCCACTGCAATCAAACTCTGGACAAGAGACCTAAACGGAAGAAGAAGTGCCCTCATTGCGGTGAGTACATCTTTGTGCGATCTGCGCAGGAGCTATTCCCGGCGACTCTTCTTACTGAGCAGGACGCCAGAGTAGTAGACCATTTCCACACACTGCAGGGCGCAGGCACTTTCGGCGTAGACCGAGACGATTTCTTCCAGGAGGGAGAGAAGCTGACCCAGAGATTTGGCAAGCAACCCGCTTCTGGAGACGTGCTCTGGTCACTGTACAATCGCCTGGCCCACGACTCAATGTCATCCGGCGCGGCCCCGTCCCCATTCCTCTACTTCCTTATGGCGCACTACCTGTACGAAGATGGACGGGACTTCTTCCATCTTCTTGAGCAGTCCCGAAAGATGGAGCTAACGGCGTACAAGCGAGATGGCATCTTCGACAAGGTATACGTAATCACTACACGCGATGCCTCCTGTGAAGCGTGCCAGAAGCTGGATGGCAAGGTTTTCACGGTTGACGAAGCCTTGGAACACATGCCAATACCGTGCAAAGACTGCACCTTCGACTTTGCAGGCACGGGGCAGCCAGGTTGGTGCAGATGCCTGTACGGTGCTGTTGTAGACTAGGATGGGAAGACCTGACCCGCAAGAATCCCCAGGGTCACAGCGGTTCTTCCAGTCGATTGGGATGGCATAGTTGGTCGGTGACGATTCTGTGAAAGGAGGGCTACCGCAGATATGGCGTCCAGCTCCCTATCTCTCTACGTCCTCCCCATTAATCGCCCCCCACTCCATCAGCCCAGTATCTGCCGCTAATCCTGGTCCAGAGGCCAGCGGCTCTTCAGCCTGAGCATCAGCTCGAACTCTTCGGGCTTGTTGGCCACCACGCTGGTCCTCTCATGAGCTACCAGGACGAACGGGGGTTCGTGGCGAACGAACTCCACGAAGGTGCCATCCCGGCCCCAGAAGGTTGTGTCTTTGAAGCGAACGGACAGGGTCTCACCCATTTCGAGAGGCAGGTGCGCGGAGAACACGTATCCATAGCTTTCCTGGCCTTCTTCTGCGTTTGGACTCAGCAAACGCTGGCAAAGCTCGACCAGGTCCTGGGGCTGGGGAATACCAGGATCGAGCCGCGACTCGAGCGCGATGCGTCCTTTAGCAATCTCGTACTTGCTCGAGGGGTCGGGGACAGCGAAGGGGACGGAGCAATCGATGTCCTGGAACCAGACCCAGAAGGGTTCCGCCAGCTCCAGTATCCCTTCGACGGTGTGGAGGTCCTCTCCTTCGTCGGGCTTGAACCAGATCTGGCCGCTCGTCACCTCCAACTCACGAAGCCACCCCATATCTGTTCTCCTTTCGACAAGCTCTGAGAGACAGTAGCGACGGGCCGAAAGCAGCCCAGCAGGAGAAGGCTGCAGGTCTCAGTTCCGCGCGGACTCAGGGGGGCCCTGCTCGCCCCAGACGGTCCTGAAACCAAGAGATGGTCTTGCGCAGGCCTTCCTCCAACGGCACTACCGGTTCCCAGCCCAGCACATCGCGTGCCTTGGCGATGTCTGGCTGCCTGACCTTGGGATCATCCTCCGGCAAAGACTGGTGGACCACACCAGCGGGGTTCTCTGTGATTTCGTTGACCAACCTGGCGAACTCGGTGATACTCATCTCTCGGGGGTTGCCCACGTTTACCGGTTCTACTTCATCCGAGCCAAGCAACCGGTAGATGCCTTCGATCATGTCCGACACATAGCAGAAGGAGCGCGTCTGGGAGCCGTCTCCGTAGACGGTCAGTGGCTCTCCGCGCAGCGCTTGAGCGATGAAGTTGGGCACCACTCTCCCGTCTTCCAGGCGCATGCGAGGCCCATAGGTGTTGAAGATCCTGGCGATGCGTGTATCCAACCCGTGATAGCGGTGATAGGCCATGGTCATCGCCTCAGCGAACCTCTTGGCCTCATCATAAACGCCCCGTGGGCCTATGGGGTTGACGTTGCCCCAGTACTCCTCCGTCTGGGGATGCTCCAGCGGATCACCATACACCTCCGAGGTCGACGCTAGTAGGTAGAGCGCCTTCTTCTCGCGCGCCAATCCCAGGGTCTTGTGTGTGCCCAGGGCACCCACCTTGAGCGTCTGGATGGGGAGATCCAGATAGTCGATGGGACTGGCAGGCGAAGCGAAGTGCAGGATCGCATCCAGGTCGCCCTCCACGTACAGGTATTCCGTCACGTCCTGCTTGACGAACCGAAACTTCTCGCTGCCCGCCAGATGCTCGATGTTGGCCGTGCTGCCGGTGATCAGATTGTCCATGACCACAACCTGATGCCCCTCCGACAGAAACCTGTCGCACAGATGTGAACCTAGAAACCCAGCCCCGCCGGTAATCAGGATCCTCATAGCGGCTTAGCAACCTCTCTTCGCAATCCCTGTGACATGTTACTCTACCCGGCCTCGCTCCGCAATAGCAAGAGTCTAGGTCGAAAGCAACGACATCCAAACCGCCGCGGGTGTTATCCATTCGTCAGGCTGAGACCCCGGCTCAGGATGAGCCCCGGTGGTCCACGGACCAGCCAATACCCGGAGCAACTATCTCTATGTTTCTTTCAGAGATAGGCGTCGAACGATGCCCAGCGTCAGGAAAAAAATAAACGCCAGATCCACCAGGAAGTAGGAGTTGTCAATCAGCCCGTGCGCCAGGAAGTCCACCATGCTGGCCATGAGACCCAGGACCAGGGCTTGGATCTCGCCTCGGCCAAGAGAGCGATAGAGGCGCATGCCCAGCCTGTAGAAAGCCACCTCCAGCCAGATCAGCGCCCCGACGCCCAGCACTCCCAGCCGCGTCCACCAATCGAGCAGGATGTTGTGAGGGTGCGAGAGATCAGGCTCCTGCCAGGCCTCCGGCAGCATGTACCGTGGATACTTGTACAGGAAGTTGTCCAGACCGACCCCGAACAGGGGATGATCTCGAATCATGGCTATCGTGGCTTCCCATAGCTTCAGCCGCTGAGAGGCGGTCCCACTGCCGAGATCCAGGAGAGACCTGATTCGCTCCGCCCCGGCGAAGGGAACAAGGGCCACCAGGGCTAAGACCGTTGCACCGACCGCGGCGAGCAGAGCACGTCTCCCTTGCAGCAGGCCCATGAACAGCAATGCCACGGGGACCCCCAGGAGCCATGCCCCGCGAGAATGGGTGAGATAGAGGCAGAGGACTACGGGCACGGTAGCCAGCAGGTAGCCCCACCGACGGCGCTTGTCGCTCCCGAAGAAGATGAAGGCGACGGTGACGGGCACCAGGCGTCCCAGGTACAGACCCAGGTTGTTGGGAGAGCCGTACAACCCCCGGATGCGCCGCACCCCTTCCGCGGTGATCACATCTCCGCCTGCGAAGTACTGATACAGCCCAAAGAGGGATATGAGAAGCGCGCCCAGCACGAGGGCATCCACCACCCTCAGCAGGCCGTTCTCGTCCAGAGGCGCCTCTCGGAGCAGCAAATAGAAGAGGATCGGCCCTACCACGACGGTGCGCAACTCGTAGAAGCTGACCCCGGAGTTCTCCGATACCGTGAGCGAGAAGACACTCACCACCAGCAGGAAGAGCACCGCCCAGTCCAGCGATGAAGATGCGTGCAGCAGATGCAGGATCAGCCTCCACAGACCGCTAGCCATGTCCCTCAGGCTGGCCACAGGATGCCTGGGGAAGAGTGAGAGCGGCCCCGCACCGCCCGCTTCCGTCGCCGTTCCTCGGGTGAGAACCTCCTTCAGAAGCCAGCAGACGAAGCAGAGGATGGTGAGCAGCTCCACCAGAGACAGCGACTGGCCAAGCAAGATCCTTGGCCTGAGGAAGAAGGGGATGGACAGAGCAGCGAAGGCCATGCCCAGATCGACCCTCAAATACACGAGAGGAACGAGCACGGCCAGACCGACGAGACTCAGGGCCAGCCAGGGCGAAAAGGAGTAGACGCCCAGCGCGAGGGCCATCGCCGCCGTTTGCTGCCACATTGGCCGACCGAGATAGTATGCAGAAAGTGTCCTCCACCACCCCAGCGGCCTCGGCAGCAGCAACAACCTTGCCAGGCGCCAGCCCACCACCAGCCCAGCTCCCCCGAGCAGCAACAGAGACAGGTAGTACCGCCCGAAACTGGCCTCGCGCGTGACCACGAAGCCGCCTATGCCGCCGCCCTCTGTGATTCCGGTTTCCACAGTGAGGCTTGCCAGGTGTTCCCCGTATTCCAGACCCTTGGCCAGATTGACTCTCCGCGCCCCCGATCCAGCCTCCAGGCGCAGCGCACCCTCTGAGAGCTCTGGCGCAGGCCGATCATCGATTCTCACCTCACTCAAGTACAGGGGCGGCTCGGCGACGAGCTCCAGCCGCGTGCCCTTGAAGGGCAAAAGAATCTGGTCGCTCTCCCTCGCCCCGGTGACGAGCCCCTCCTGCTGCTGCCACGCGCCCACATAGTCAGCGCCCCAGGTGTGGGCAGGATACCATCCCGGATAGGCAATGGAAGTCGTCTTGGCGAGCTCCTGTACCAGCAGATACGTCATGCGCGGCTCGAAATCGTCGGTGATGAGAGAGAACCCCCTGATGGGATCATCCGCGTCGGCCATAGGATGGAAATGCTGAAGCGCCAATACGCCCATCCAGGGCCACTCATCCCGCGCCCGCTCGATGGCCTCTACCGTGCGCCGCGACTGCACCTCCTCCGTGTCGCTGCTCCAGGGCGCGGGATGCCCGCTCCACGAAGGCGGCAGCGCACACCACCCGAACTCCACGGCCCAGATCGCCCTGCCGCCGTCACCATGGCTCAGCATGACATTTCGCAGCAGGATAGGGCGCGAGAAGTTGGTCTCCTGGGGCGAAACTCGTCGGTCGGAAGGCTCATACCACATTCCATACGGCTTGACTGCCAGGATGTCGAAGTACCCCTTGGCTCCGGCCTCGTACATCTTCTGAAGGAAACGGACATCGCTCATGTAGCGGCCGCCTTCCTCCACATTCGGGGCCAGGCCCGCGGTCAACACCAGGGCCTCTGGATTAGCGTCCTTCACCGCCTTGTACGCGCCCTGGAGGAGATGCGTGTACGCGGCAGGATCGATGTACCTCTCTCCCCAATGAGGATACAGATTGGGCTCATCCCAGATCTGGAAGTAGTCGATCTGGCCTCTGTATCGAGTGGCGAACGTCGTCACGTAGTGCTTATAGTCGGCGAAATCGCGAGGGGGCGCCTCGGAGACATCGGCATCCATTGGCGCTCTGGCCCAGACCGGGGAGGACTCAAGCACCGCGATGACATCCAGATCGTGTCTCCCGGCAGCCTCGACGATCCTATCCCAGACTTCCCAGTCATAGCGACCTTGCTCCTGCTCTATCTCGGACCAGGGAAAGCGCTGTCGTATCCAACGGTATCCGCCATCGGAGATCATGGTCAGAGCCCGGTCCAGCTCCTCACCCTCGTACCTCTCCAGTGACGCATTGACCCCGAAGGGATTGACTGCCGCCTGGGGAATGTCGGGCGGAGTGCCGTACGACACGCCCCGGTTCTGGTAAGAGTGATACGCTAGTATCTGCCAGCCCATCACGGCCAGAAGGCCCAGGCAGAGCACGTAGAGGAGCACCCCGAGGACGACAAGGGCGGCCCCTCTTCCTCCGAATGCTGATTTCGCCGTATTCAACATCATAGAGATCCGATCACACACTCTGTGCATCAGTGAACAGGTTCGGCTCTCGCGTTGGATTGAAATCCCACACTACAAACCACCAAACATGCTGAAGCATGTTCTGCCGTCTTCCCCAAGAACCGCGATTGGCCCGACTCCGTCTGCTCCCTGCATACTCCGAGAGCAATCTATCCCACTGAGCCGAACCGGCTTCAGCCGGTTTCACACCCGTAGCGCGGGACTTCAGTCCGGCGCCACACAAGCTCCTCGACTGGCCATACTGGAGCGAGACTTCAGTCCGGCGCTGCATCCAGATCGGAACACCCTAGCGTGGGATTGAAATCCCACGCTACCAAGTGACAAACACACTGAACCATGTTTTGCTCCTACGCTCAGCGTCACGATCCATGCTCTGGCGGAGCGACACGCTCCAGCTTGGAAATCACTCGGCCAACAACGCCATGATGCTCCTTCTGTCGAATGAGGTACTCCCTGACAACAGGGATGTCCTTCTTGCGCAAGCTCAGAGCACCATACCCTCTCTGCCAATAGAGGACCTCATCAAGACCCGATTGACTATTGATGAAACGGGATGACGAGCCCTTCAGCCGCTTCACCACGTCTGATACCTTATCCGTCGGCCTGACCGTCACCAGGAGGTGGACGTGATCCTCGACACAGCCTACGGCGTGCAGATGATAGCCCAATTGGCGACACTTCTCCTCAACGTACGTCACCAGAAGCGCCTCGACCTCCCCGGTGATGAGAGGCTGTCGGTTTCTGGTCGCCCAAACGAAATGGTAGACAAGTTCCGAATATGCTTTCGACATGCTATGATACGAACGTTCCCCGATCTTCGGGCTGCAGCTCTCAGCGGTTCCTGGATCTGAGCTATCCAGACTACTTGGCAAAGCCACGACAACCGGCTTCAGCCGGTTTCCCATGCGTAGCGCGGGACTTCAGTCCGGCGCAACACTCCCTGCACAATCAACCGCACTGGAACGGGACTCCAGTTCCGTGCGACTTCCTCACCTGAGCTCAAGCTCCAACCGCCATTCCACCCGACAGTGCTCTACCATCCTTTGCCACCACAGTCCGTTGCCTGCCATTGAACAGAGCGCTGGATTCTTGGTCCAGCGCCGTGCAAGGATCATCTTCTATTCCGCGGCCTATTTGGCCCATTGTGGGTGAGTGCTTCCCCCATCCGCCGTGAGCTGCCGCAAGGCACCGCTGGCCAGGTTCAGAAGATAGACATTCCCATCCCGAATCATGATCAGCTCATCTCCCCAGGGCGACCATGCCAGCTGAGGAGTCTCTAGACCCTCCTCCCCGTGTAGAGGAAAGAGTGTAGCCGCATTGCTCCCGTCCCGGTCCACCACACTGAGATCGTATCTGCTGGCTTGGGAGTCCAGAGGGTTCTGAGCCACGCCATAGGCGATGCGGCTTGTCTGCTCATCAGCCGACATGGGATCTGCGGGCGACCACATAGGAGACGCCCACATGCCCGATTCCTCTGCCAAGGGTATCTTGAGGTGTCCGTCCACACTCAGCACCCAGATGTCGAATATCGGGCTCTCTGCGGCGATTTCGGTCTCCGCCACGGAGGTGGCGTGGGCGGTGCAGGCCACGAAGCGACTGTCAGGGGACCATGATACGGACGGAAGCCACACCCAGTCGGCGTAAGTAAGATAGGCTGGAAAATCCAGCAAGGTCTGTCTTTCACCTGTGGAAAGGTCCAGTACCCCTATCTCGTCAGCATCGGCATAGGCGAAGATGCGGCCGTCCGGAGACCAGGCGAACTCACTCCCCCACCAGCCGTATATCCCCCCTGATGATTCACTCAGGATCTGGGCCTTGTCCAGTCCATCCGCTGATGCGATCCACAGATCATTGTTGGCCCTCCATCCGGGGCGCCCCCCGATCTTCTCAGCGGTGGAATAGGCGATGCGAGTCCCGTCCGGCGACCACTGAGCGCTCCTGACACCTTCTATATCCAAGGAGTGGGGCTCATCGCCCACCACCACGGACCCCACCACCCAGAGACTGTTCAGACTCGCCGATTCGGCTTCGCCCTCCTCCGCCTCAGTCTTGCGGGTGAACAGGAGCTCGGTCCCATCCGGCGACAGGGCGAGCACTCGCTGATCCAGGTCGCCGGTGAAGGTGAGAGGCCGCTTGCCACCACTGGCACCTCTCATCATCCATGCGTTTCCATTGGACAAGTAGGTTATGGTGCCGCTGATGTGTACTGAAGGCAAGGTATCACTGACCCCAATGACCACGATCTCATCTACGGGCTCCTTGATCACCCTCCGCGCACTGGGGATGCGGTTCACTTCCAGGTCATTCTCGAAGGTAATGAGGTATGTAACCTCCTCCTCGCCGTTGGCACCCAGCTGCATGAGACGAGTCTCGCCCTCTCGAAGAGCTTCATCTCTCAGGACCTGTCGCGAGAAGGGTAGCACCTTCGTTTCCACCTCGGTATCCTCTCGTACCCGAGTGACGATGATCGTCATGCCATCGGTCACCGGGTCCCACAAGGCAGGCTGCGTTCTGTCCAGTGCCCCGAGGGCGATTCCCTCCGCCTGCAGTGCCTCGCGCACAGTATCCTCTGAAGTATCCACGATGCGTCTTGAGCCATCGACTTCCACGGCAATCCGCTTAGCGCTATCGCACCCGCTCAGGAAAAGCAGCACGACGAGCGTCGGAATAGCAAGCTGTAGTGCCAAGCGCCGCTGACTCTTCCCCTGCGTAATCATCTTCTCCCCTCCGTGGCAAACGCCATACTATGCTAGCACAAAGCGCACACTGCTGCAACACATCCAGCGCCTGTGGCTTGCATGTCCCCCATGTGCTACAATCGACGTGGCGGAGCTTCCCAATCGGCAACCGTTGAACCAAACCATGATCTCGCGGGCTTGACCGATCGGAGACAACTCTAGAAGGGGGCGCCTCATGAATAACCGCAAGTGGATCTGGATCGGCATAGGGCTGGGCAGCCTTCTCTGCGTGATCTTACCTCTGATCTGCCTGGGGATAGGAATGCTCTCCCTCACTGGAGGAACCAGCGCGGGTAGGATGTGGGAAGACGCGGTGGCCGTGGTGCGAATCGAGGGCGTCATCGTGTCGGGAGGAGAACCCGATTTCCCCCTCACAACGTCAAGCAACGCCTATTCCGAGTCCATCATTCAGCAGCTGAGACAGGCTGCGGAGGACCCCTCTGTCAAGGCCATAGTACTGCGCGTCAACAGCCCCGGCGGTGGAATTGTCGCCACCGATGAAGTGTACACAGTCTTGAGCGAGATTGAGAAGCCGATCGTTGTCTCCATGGGGGAGATGGCCGCATCGGGAGGGTACTACGTCTCTTGCGCGGCCCGCAAGATAGTCGCCAATCCGGTCACCCTCACCGGGAGCATCGGCGTCATCTCCACGGTGCCCAACTACGAGGAACTGCTGGATAAGATTGGAATACAGATACTGGTGATCAAGAGCGGGCCCATGAAGGACGAGTTGAGTCCGTATCGCCAGCCTACCGAAGAGGAGATCGCACACTGGCAGGGGATCACCGACGAAGCCTATGAGCAGTTTCTCGGAGTAGTGGCCGAAGGGAGAGATCTGGACCTGGAGGAGGCGAGGGAACTGGCTGACGGACGGGTCTACACAGGACGACAAGCCCTTGAGCTGGGACTTGTGGATCAACTGGGCAATTTGCCCGACGCCATCGATCTGGCAGCGGACCTGGGCGGAATCGAGGGTGAGCCCCGGCTGATCGAGTACCAGCAGGCACCCAGCCTGATCGAAATGCTTCTCAGCGGGATCAGCCCATTCCCGGCCTCGCTCAGCGTCGACGACCTGCTGGGGATTGAGCGCCGCTTCACCGTACAATACCTCTACGTCAGTCCGTAGCAGACCCTCAACTGCAAACAGTAACTGCGGCGGGGAGTGTTCTCCCGCCGCAGTTGCGCTGTTTCGTACAAGAGCATGATCGCCCTCTTGTCGAGGCGCGTCCCTACGGGCAAGCCGTGTCATCCAGGACCGTGACCGTGCCGTCCTGGAAATTGCTAACATAGATCATGTCGCCCCATAATGCGATGCCCTGACCGCCCTCAGCTGCCCCCTGGCCCCCCACCGGAACAGACCCAACGATCTGAAGGGTTGGGCCATCGATGACATACAGCAGGTTGGCCTCGGCTGCGACCACGTACACGCGTCCCTTTGAGGAGTTGACGGCAACGCCGTACGGTCTGTGGTTGGGCATGTGCAGCGTGCCCTCCACCGAGTTGGTGTTGCCATCGATCTTGATCACATCACCACCGTCCCGATCAGTGACGAAAACCCGGTTGCTCGTAGGGTTGGCCGCCGCGGCGAAGTACCCCGACTTGTTTTGCCCGATGGCGATGGGGCTCGCCGCTGGAGGAAGCCTATAGATGGGTCCAGCCCCATTGGTGGGCACGAAGACGTCTGAACCGAGTGCGCAGAGCAAGGCAGGCTTGTTGAACGTGCTCATCAAGCTCTGGAAGGTGTACGTATTGACGTCGATCCTGCCCACGCGGTCTGCTCCGAAGTTGCCCACGTACACGTATTGACCCACCGCCGCCAGGCCGAAGGGTTCTGCGTTGGTTGTGACAATGACCGGGCTTGCAGCACCGCTGGGATCTATGGCGGACACCGTGCCGTCCGTCTTGTTGGCCACGTATACCAGCCCGGACCCGGCGTGGTAGACAACGCCGTTGGCCTGTTGGGTGCCAGGCACACCAGTGTCCAGGGTCCCGTCAACAGTGTTGCTGGCGGCATCTATCACCGCCACCACCGGTGCATTGTGCATGCCGACGTATACCCTATGCCCATGGACGGCGACCCCCTTGGGGCGGCCTCCCACGTTCACGGTCGTGACTGATGTGGGGAGGCAAGGCCCCGACGGAGCCGTGTTGGTAGGCGCAGCCGGCGGCGCCGTCTGAGTCGGTTGCGGCGGAGGGAGCGTCGCAGTGGCGGGCGGCGGGCCTGGCTGGGTGGGTTGCGGCCCTGGTTCAGTGGACTGAGGTTCGGGCGAAGCGGGCGGCGGGCCCGATGAGGTGGGTTGAGGACCCGTGGGTGTGACTTCAGGAGGCGCACCTCTCTCCACCACCACGATGATGATCGGTCCCGATTCACCGACGTTCCCGCCCGCGTTGTAGGCCTTGACCACCACGCTTCGGGAACCCCTGGCATCTGCCCTCCAGCGCAAGATCGCAGAGAAGGGGCTTTGTCCCTCGGCAACCGGACTCGTCTCGGTGGCCAGAAGGGCATCATCCACCCACAACTCCATCCTGGTCACGCCCGTGGAATCCGTGGCGGTGGCGTTGATGGGTATGGTCTCCCCCAGCCTGACCTCGACCCCGCTGGGCGGGCGCTCTATGACCACGCCAGGCACTTCCCCACCACCGCCGAGCAAGCTCCCCAAGTCACAGGCCAGGAGCATGCCTGCCAAGACGAACAGGATCACCAGCCAGAGCGCGCGCGGAAATCTGGAGAATCTCATTCTAGCAGCCCCCCTCCCTGGACTTAGCATCTCTGACGAACGGTCGACGGTCGAGCTTGGCGTATCCCTTACACGCCGCCGCGGTGCACACCCCCATGCTTACTGATAACCGCTCCACCCGAAGGAGAAAGCCTATTCCACCACGAACTCGACGTGAATCGTATCCGTGGCCAGTCCTCCTCCGTTGTTCTCGCTGAAGAAGGTGAACTCACCTGTGCACGGGACGCTGCCAGTGATTTCGCCTATCTCGACGGCCACGGCAGCCCCTTGACCAGCCGGCAGGCTTTGATCGCCGGGAGGCCTACCGCTCCATCCGCCGTGGAAGGGCAGGTTCTGCTGAGCCTCGGTGTGCAGGGCAAAGGCTCCCTCGCCACAGTTTATGATCGCTCGCATGGACTCCAAGGCGACGGCGCCGTTGTTGTTCACGCTGAAGGTCGCCCATCCATCGCTCTGGTAGTCGTGGAAGCTCACCGATGCACCCATCTGCTGGACCTGTTCCTCAGCTCCCTCAACGGTGAACTGCACCGAGATGGCACCGGTGGACATCCCCCCGCCGCCATTCTGGCTGAAGAAGGTGAACTCAGCCTCACACGGCACGCTGCCACTCAGTTCCCCAATCTCGACGGCCATGGCAGCTCCTTGGCCGGGCGCCAGGCTCTCATCACCAGGAGGCCTGCCGCTCCATCCACCCAGGAAGGGCCGGCTCTGTTGAGCCTCGGTGTGCAGGGCGAAGGCTCCCTCGCCGCAGTTCACAACCACGCCCACGGACTCCAGAGCCACTGTGCCGTTGTTGTTCACGCTGAAGGTCGCCCATCCATCGCCCTGATAGTCGTGGAACGAAACTGTGGCGCTCGCGCGGTCCTCCGCGACTGCTGCCACGTTCACGTCCTCGTAGGCGAAGTTGTTTGTCTCATCCGGTTCGTCGTACGCGTCTCGGGAATCTGCCCACGCGTAGGCGGAGTATTGACCAGCCTGCTGGTAGGTATACCGTATCTCCAGCACGACGTCGTCCCCGGGGACCAAGGAGCCAATGGGGTCACTGTGTATGGGGTCTTCTCCGGTGTCGGGGTCCCAGCCCCAGTGGAAGTTCTCGGCTGGGCTTCCGCCGCGGTTGAAGATGGTGACGCCCACCACGATCTCCTCACCGGGCGCTGGATTCACGTTGCTCAGGGTCAGATTGGACAGCTCCAGGTCAGGCGGGTCTCCCGGCTCGGGAGCAGGGCCTTGGGGCTCTGCGGTTGGCTCACCCGGCGCCGGAGTGTCCTGCGCCGGCGCGCTTGGCGGTTGAGCCGGAGCCTCTGGTGCTTGTGGTAGGGGCTGGCTGACCTCCGCAGCGCTGCCCACCACCTGGATGGAGATCACGGCTGGCTCTGAGGCCTGACCCTCGGAATCGACGGCCCTCACCCCTACGTTGAATACCCCGACCTCGCTGGCAGACCAGTATTGGACTCCAACGAAGGTCGTGCCTGTGGCAGTGGTGGTCTCTACCACCTGTCCCCCACTCCACAGCTCTACTCGGGACAAGCCTCGGTCGTCACGAGACACGGAGTGGATGGGCACCACCGCGCCCACCTGCACCTGCCGGCCTGTGGGTGGGAAAGTGATCTCCGCCGTCGGAGCGGCCCCCGAGCCCACCTGGCAGGCCAGAGCCCCACCAGTGAGCAAGAGGACGACAAACAGGACCGCTACTCTGCTACCTAGGTTCATCCTCGTCATCCTACCGTCTCCTCACTTCTAATGTGCCGTTACCACTCAGTCAATCACGCGCATTATAGCACACCGGTTTCGTGCCCGGCAAAGGACTATTGTATCCGCAGTTTCCATGGGACCTACGGCTGATCGTCATCGCGCTGCAGCTCCCCTTGGATCTCGTACAGCCTGTTCAGCGCCTCCAACGGAGACATCGCCGTCACGTCCAGCTCCTTGAGTCGCTCCAGAACGGGGTGTGACCCCACATCGAAAAGGGGTAGCTGGCGCAGATCGACGTCTGTGGTCGCCCCCACTGGGGCCCGAGAAGCCCCGCGTTCCAGGGCTTCCAGTATCTCCTCCGCGCGCCTGACCACCGCCTTGGGCAATCCAGCCAATTGGGCCACGTGGATGCCGTAGCTCCGGTCAGCCCCCCCAGGCTCAATCCTCCGCAGGAATACCACGCCGTCTCCCTCTTCAGCCACAGCCACGTTGTAGTTCCGAACCCTGGGCAGAGTGTCCGCGAGTTCTGTCATCTCGTGATAGTGCGTGGCGAACAGCGTCTTGGCTCGTAGCCGGGGATGGTTGTGAAGGTACTCCACTACCGCCCAGGCGATAGAGATGCCATCGTAGGTGCTGGTGCCCCTACCTATCTCGTCCAGGATCAGAAGGCTCCTGTCGGTGGCGTGATGCAGGATGTTGGCCGTCTCCACCATCTCCACCATGAACGTGCTCTGCCCCGCGCTGATCTCGTCCTGCGCCCCGATGCGGGTGAAGATGCGGTCAACCACGCATATCCTGGCCTCGTCAGCCGGCACGAAGGAGCCCATCTGGGCCATCAAGACGATGAGAGCTACCTGGCGGAGGTAGGTGGATTTGCCAGACATGTTCGGCCCCGTGAGAACCATGATCTGACCCGCTTCGCTCGACAAATGGAGGTCATTGGGGACAAAGGGCTCTTCCCGCCGGGTCAACTCGACCACGGGATGGCGTCCCGCGATGATGGCCAGCTCATCGTCCTCGCTCAGCAGCGGGCGAACGTACCGGTTTCTGGCCGCCACCTCAGCCAGCGCCAGGTAGACATCGACGTGCGCCAGAGCGCGCCCCGTGCTCTGTACAGAGGCACATCGCTCCGCGATCTGCTCGCACACCTGCCGGTATATGGTAGCCTCCAGATCTGCGGTCCGCTCCTCAGCGCTGAGTATCAGCGCCTCATACTCCTTGAGCTCGGGTGTGATATATCGCTCGCTGTTGACCAGCGTTTGCTTGCGGGTATACTCTTCTGGAACCTTGTCAAGGTGCGGTTTGGTGACCTCCAGGTAGTAGCCGAAGACCTTGTTGAACCCCACCTTGAGGGACTTGATCCCGGTGCGCTCCCTTTCGCTAACCTGGAGTCCCGCGACCCATTCCCTGGCGTCCCTGGCTGAGTTGTTGATGGCGTCCAGCTCAGAGGAGAATCCTGCGGCGATGACCCCTCCGCTGCCCAGCGTGGCCGGGGACTCCTCGTCGATGGCCTGTTGGATCAGGTCGACTACCTCTTCACAGGGGTCGAGCTGCCCGCGCAGCTCCGTCCAGACCACCTCCCCCTCAGAGAGGGCCTCCAATACCTTCGCTACACCCGGCACTATCCGCAGGCTGTCCCTCAAGGCCAGCAACTCTCGAGGGCCGGACACTCCCTGCACCACGCGATTGCTCAGCCTCTCCAGATCGCGCACCCCCTTCAGGAGCTCTCTCAGCTCCGCCCGCATCTCACCACGCTCGTGAAGAGCTTCC
Organism: Chloroflexota bacterium; assembly: GCA_030603665.1. Classification (GTDB taxonomy): domain Bacteria; phylum Chloroflexota; class Anaerolineae; order UBA7937; family B3-Chlor; genus JAUVXJ01. The sequence goes on from JAUVXJ010000001.1 coordinate 361,120, forward strand.
ACCGCGTCCAGGCGACGGTTCAGCGCCTCCACATCCAGCAGAGGCTGGTTCAGCCAACGGTGGAGAAGACGGCCGCCCATGGAGGTTACTGTAAGGTCCAGGACTCCCAGCAGGGATCCCTCGGCCTTTCTGCCCCGGATAGTCTGGGTGAGCTCCAGATTCCGCCGCGTGGCCGTGTCCAGGGTCATAAACTCGGAGGTGGAATAGGTGTGGAGGCTCTTAAGCTGCCCAAGAGCAGCCCGCTGCGTCTCCCCCAGGTACTGAACGATGGCCCCCGCAGCGCTGGTAGCCACGGGCAGTCCTTCGCAGCCAAACCCTTGCAGCGTAGCCACGCCGAAGTGCTCCAACAGCGAACGGCGCGCGTTTCCGAGCTCCCATCTCCAACCGTCATAGGGAGTGAAATGCGTAACGGACTCCCCTGCCCATTCGCCTGCCTCGTCGGCAATCGACCCCTCGGGCAAGAGACATTCCGCCGCCTGGAGCCGGGTCAGCTCCTCCACCGCCAGCTGGCTCGCATCCGCTCCCTCCAACTGAGTGGTGGCGAACTCTCCGGTGGTTATGTCAACGTACGCCAGCCCCGCCTTCGTGCCCTCCACGATCAGAGCAGCCAGGTAGTTGTTGCGCTTCTCCTCCAGCAGCCCGGGCTCGACAATCGTCCCCGGGGTGATGACCCTGGTCACCTCTCGAGCCATCAGACCGTTCACCGGCTCGCTGCCCATCTGCTCGGCGATGGCCACTTTGTATCCGGCGTTGATCAGTTTGGCGATGTAGCCGTCCACAGAGTGGTGAGGGACGCCGGCCAAGGGTACCCGCTGCTGCTTGGTCACCGGCCGGGAAGTGAGGACGATGTCGCACACCTGGGCCACCACCTTGGCGTCCTCGTCGAAGGTCTCGTAGAAGTCTCCCAGGCGGAAGAGGACAATGGCATCGGGATGCCGTCTCTTGATCTCCAGATACTGCTTGCGCATGGGGGTGGTCATCTGTGACCTGTTTCCTCCGATCGATGGCCCAGAGAAGCAAGAAGGGCGGGTGTGCACCCGCCCCCCAATTGTAGCAGTCCTCGACTGGTTTCGCTACGGACCTCAGCGAGAAGCCCGCTCCAGCAACTCGCGTCCCTTGTTGTCGGTCCACTCGTTGTGAGCCGAATACTCCGGAAAGGCCACGTGAACCAATTCATGCAGCACAGTGTGCTGCAACACGGGAAGGTTCGCAAGGGCACATCTGGGACACGGTTTGTCAGTCCCCTCCCGCAGACACCATTCCGCGATGGAGATCACAATGATGTCGGACCCGCTCGCACCACCTGGACGTGTGGATGGTCAGCGCCCAGAGGTTTGGTCGCCGTCTCCAGAGATGGTCAGGGCACCGTGACAATGGCTAGTTCGTCATCCAGCACCAGGATGTGGTCCATTCCCACTCCTCTACTCAGCACTCGTTAGTCGATGGGCACGTAACCACTCTTCGCCACAGCCTTCTGACCCTCCGCCGAGAGGAGCCAGTCCCTGAGCTGGTACGCACCGCTGGTTTCGTCCAAGTCCTTTCTTACGACGGCATAGACCTCGGTGGTGAAGGGATACTTCCTCGCTGCGATGGTCTCGTACGAGGGAAGGATCCCGTCAACCTCCACCAACTTGATCTCTTCATTGGGAGCCATAAACTCCTCGAAGAAGTAGACGGAGTAACCTATCCCATCTCTGTCCTCGCTCAGGCGATTGATGGGACCCATCATCCCCAGCAAGATCATCGGCTCGCCGGGCTCCGTCATCTCCAAACCCTTCATGACCAGAGTCTTCATCAGCTCCTGGCTGCCCGAATTCTCGTCCCTCTGATAGGCATGTATCTCCGCGTCGTCCCCTCCCACCTGATCCCAGTTGTTGATCTTGCCAGTATAGATGTCCTGGATCTCCTCCACAGTGAGTCCACTCACGGGATTGTGCCTGTTGAAAAGGAACACGAAGGCATCCAGTGCAACGGCTTTTATGTCGAGCTCCACGCCCCAATCCTCAGCCCACTCCAATTCGTCAGCGGACGGCAGCCGCGCCACCAATATGAGGTCGGCCCGGTTCTCGATCAGATTGACGTATGAGCCGTGGGTGCCCTGGTGCACCACCGACCGCACGATGTGCTCCGCGACGTGCTCCTTTCCCGTCTCAGAGATGTCGGGCACCAATCTCTTTATGCCTTCAAAGGGGTCGACCTCCCAGCGGTAGGGGACGTCCAGCAACTCACAGGCGATGAGGACAGCGAGTGGATGCGCCGAGGTCGAGCCATCCACCCTGGGGTAGCTCATGGCAAAACTGGGTTCGTCCGTGACTGGGCCTGGAACCTCGGGACACTTGACCTCAGGGCATGTCAGTTCCGGAGGGCACTCCAGGCATGCTGGTTCCGGGGGGCACTCGGGACACAACACCGCCTGCGGGCACTCAGGACATGTGATAGAACAACCTGTCACGCCAAGGAGGGCAACGATGATCCCCAGCAGCAAGACGGTCCTGACTCTCATTCCCAGCTCCCTTCGAGATCGCCTCTACCCCCAGAGGCGCTCTTTCATCATCAGCGGGTACATCAACTCGTACCTCAGGATGGGGCTGCGCACCGCCTCACCCATCACTGTCTCGGGCGCCTCAGCACATCTAGGCCCGTACCACACGTCCAGCGTCCCTTGCGCACGCACCAACCCCGCCTGCAAGAGCACCAACTGCACGCAAACCAGCAGCAGGCCTCCCAGCATGGCGCCCAGGGACAGCTTCAGGGGTCTCAGGTGGAGATGGGGAAACAGGCGGTGGGGTTCAAGCATGTCACCCTCCGTACGTGAAGAGGAAAAGCTGGCCTGGTCGCGACCCGAAGAAAAACAAAGCCCTACTCCCCTTTCGAAACGCAGGTAGCCACACGGGTCTGAGGAGCCGGGCCGGGGCAGCGAAGGGCGACTAGCTGAGAACCACGCAGATTCGACCGGTCCTGGTCTCTCTAAGAGGCCCGCTCCAGCAGCTCGCGTACTTTGTTGTCCGTCCACTCGTTGTGTGCCGAATACTCGGGAAAGGCTACGTGAACCAGTTCATGCAGCACAGTATGCTGCAACACGGTATGGCTCGCAATGGCGCATCCGGGACACGGCCCGTCGACCCCCTCGCGCAAGCACCATTCCGCGATGGAGATCACGATGAGGTCGTAGTTGCCCACCCGCACCTCTCTGACGTACGGATTGTTGGGGTCCAGAGGCTTGGCCACGGTATCCAGTTCCAGCCAGGTCCCGTCGTCCCTAAACAACCTCATGGAACCAGAGAAGGGAAACGGCAGCGCTTCACCGTCTTCGACCAGCAGGCATCTCTTGCCCAACAAACCAAGTTCGGCCAACCAGCAATCAGTGAAGGACAAGAGAGAGGCAGGAATGGACCCCTGGCCCAAGACGCTCCCCTGGCCATGATGGTCTGCCCAGCGCCTGTCGTGCAGTTGCGAGATATGTCCTTGCATCCGAATGCCCCTGCCAATCGGATTCTACACTAGAAGACAGTCCAGGGCAAGGGTTGTTGGACTGCGTCTTCCGACAACTCCCTGGCTTGCTTCCATGGCGGTGCATCCGCGAACTCCTGCCTCGTCCCCTCAGACGATTTGCCACGGGCGAGCGGAAGCCATGGCGGTCCAGCCCTACTGGTATCGGGCTGGCAGAGGGAAGTACACAGCCAGAGGGTTGAGGAGCAGCGTGGCCGAGTGCTGCGTCGTATCGTAGCCAGGCGCATCGAGGGTCGCCGTGTTGATAGCGGCGAGGGGACCGCTGGCCGTCACCGTAACCGCGTAGGTGACCAGAACCACGGGTGGGGGGTCCAGAGTTCCGGACCAGCTCAGGGTCGGGGCACCACCGTCGTTCACCGCGCCTGACGAGGCGCTGAGAGAATCGGGCACATACTCCACGCCGGAGGGAACGACGTCAGTCAAATAGACCGTGGTCCCTGGGGGCGCGGTCAGGTCGCGCACCTCCACGGTGTAGGTCACGACCTCTCCCTGGTGGGCAACCGAGGTCGACGGGGACTTCTGAGGAGGGGCTTCGCCGGGCCCCGGCCAGCCAACAATCCTGGCCATCATCCACCAGAAGGCCCGGGCCTTGAGATTGCAGTTCAACGGCTCAGAATGGGCACACGAACAAGAATCGCACAAGGGGTCGCTCCCGTTGGCCGCGCACCATTGATCGGCCCAGTTGCATGTCGAAGAACCGCATGTGTAGTAGCAGGTATCCAGGGCGCCCAAGCTCAGAAACTCGGCGCCATCCGGGTCGTAGCTCTCGATGTCCGCGAAATCGAACAGGATCTTGTTGTTGTTCCTGCAATACTGGCGGATCTGCTCATTGCGCAGGTGCAGGTTGCCTCCGACGCCGCCGCCATCCAGGTGACCGGTCATATACACGAAGGTGACGTTGGGGTAATCCTGCTCCAGGCCGTTCATCAAGTTGAGATAGGTCTGGATGTTGGCCGCCGTGGCGCCGCTCACTTGGCCGCACCAGGACCAGACCACGACGTTCCGGTCGCTGCCCGTCCCATCCAGGTAGGTTCGAGTTCTCGCTTCCCAAGTCGTGCGGTCCGGGTTGCCAAGGTCGCCATCCGGGACTCGGTCGGCGATGGACAGCACGCCGGACGTCACTGCCCCGTTGGTGTTGAAGTCATACAGCCCGCTGGGCGTGTTGGCCTCCAGCACCCCCATGCCGCTGATGGGCTGGCTACCGTGAGAGGTGTGTCCGTAGGAAACCTTGAGGAGCGCCTTGGCCTGGTCTATCCAGTAGTCCGGGACCTGGCTGAGGTCGGTGCAGGTGTGGTCGATGATCATGGGCCCTTGAGCTTGGAGAGGGGCTGCCAGAGCCAGTGTTGCCGCGTCTCCATCACGGGCGTACGCTGCTGCGGGGTGCCGGGACATAGCAGGCGCAGAGGAGGACGCTCCACCGGTGACCAGCGCCACCACGCACAGAACGATCACAACCCCCAGCAGTCGTTGCTTTTTCAACTCCGCCCTCCCCAATCGGCCTGGCCAGACGCGAGCCGATGTGATCAGGTACGTCTCATGTCAAGACGCATTGATACGTGCTGCGTCCAGTATACCCAGTTGGCAGCGCCCTGTCAATGGCACCTTCGGGCTATCTAGCGTCCAGGAGGGGAGGCGAGGGGGGAGGGGGATTGGGGGCTCCTTATGTAACTGCAGTCGGTTCGGCTGCCCAAAATGGGAGCATGCGCGGCAACACCACGGTATCCAGGAGAACCGCCAGAGCCACACCCAATCCGTACATCGCGAAGTCCAGGGGATCGAAGGTCCGGCCCAGGATGGACATCCCAAAGAACTGCGCGATCTCCACAGAGGCAGCGGCTCCGAATACCAAGATGGCCTTCACGGGCCAGGGCTGTAGCTGAGGGATCTCCGGGAGAGCCAGCAATAGGTAGAAGGCCAAGGGAACCAGCACGTCCAACAGGTATCCGTTGACCAGCTCTGGCCACGGACCATGGTACGCGCTGCCGGTGAAAGACGGAGCAGGGCGACGGGAACCACGATACAAACGACCACCACCTGCTTGCGGCGGCTCTGGATTGTTGCTTTCAACCGTCTCCTCCAGGTCTAAGGCGCTGGGTCACTGAACCGATAGCTGAGTCCACCTCAAGTATGGCAGGGAACCCTCCTCCCCGTATCAGCCACCTGGCCGATTCTGTGACTGGCGAGCTGGCCGCCGTTGTGCTTCGCCGATGATCAGCCCCGCAGCGTTGCGTCCCCAGTCCTGTGCTTCTCGGTACCCCTGTGCGTTGGCGTACAGCTCCAAGGCACGCAAGCCGGCGCATCCGCGGTCGAGCACGAGAGGCTGCGTAGCGACAGCGATGGGGTCGTTACCATTCGGTTCTGAGACCCACAGGGCCGCGGAATCTGAGAACAGATTCTTCGCTCCACGCAGAATCACGGCCACAAACAGATTGGCGCCGTCCTGGCAACCAGACCGCAATCCCGGCTCGAAGGCGCTCCGCAGCAGCCGCCGCCAGTTTTGCGCTGTAATGTCGACTCACACCACTCGAATTGAAGAGGCGCCGTGCCCCGGGTTGCGTTTGGGCAACATGCTACAATTCTACGGGCCAGCGTGGATCGAAGTGGCGATCTGTGCAACTGACCTCAATGAGGTCGTCGACCCGGAAGCTCCTGGTCCCGTCGTGAAGCAGGCAATGACAGAAGAACCTCTCGGTTGTCCCAGCTGGTCGGAAACTGTAGGGCTCAACCTCTCTTGGCTCGATGGTTCCATCAGCCTCCCGAGCGCGTATCCACAGAACCCTGCGCTGTCGTCCCGCGCGTCTGATTTCCTCCACTACTTCCGGCCTTCTCATGCCTCCTCCCGCGAGCACGCGAGCGAAACCGCATGCTCAAAGCACCTTTGTATCTCAGCTGGGATGTCTGATCCCTCAGAGACACACCTTGCCAGTCGGTAAGCGATGTCGGGCTTCGATGCTCGATAGAGAGCACAAAGCTCATCAGAGAACTTCTTGCCGGTGCAACGCAGTCCGGCGAAATCGCTAGGCACCCAGTTGTCACCGTCATTCGGGGGCCTCCAGGTATTACCCACCAGCGCCCATAGTTCGTTGCTGAAGGAATCCTCGAACTCCAGGTTGCCCACGAAAAACACCTGATGCTCAACGTCGAAGCCGGACCGTCGCAGATTCTCCTCCGTGAATAGGCGGTTCGCCGGGTTAGTACGTGAATCCGAGTCTAGAAGGAACACAACGCTTCGACCATTGTCGTTCAGAAACTTCGCGAAATGCCTCGCCCCTGCGTTGTTCTCCCCATTTAGCAGCCGTATTCCCGCGTCCAACAGGCCAATGTCGTCCTCGTGCCAGATGCGAAAGAGACGAGGTATCGCGTTCATCTCGCTTGGTCCCTCGACAACCATGAAACAACGCTCGTGAAACATCATGCTGTTTTCAAGCCCCATGTTCCGCCCGATCTCATCTACGAAGTACTCAAGCGTTTCCTGATCCTCGCTCGTCAGCGACACAACGCGCGTGCAACGATCACCGCCCAAGCAGTAGTGATTGATTCGTGTTATCGGCACTCGATTGATGAGATTCAGCGAGTGTGTGCACAACAGGACTTGAACACCGGGTCTCACCATGCTGCGTATGATTCCGAAGATCTTCCGCTGAGAGTAGTAGTCAAGGTGGCTATCCGGCTCGTCGAAAGCGAGAAGGAGCGGCCGTGCGTTTTCGCCCCCACGCTCAGACAAGAGTTCGGAATTCCACTCGTATACCGCAAGGGTAACCTGTCGCTTCACACCGTCACCCCTCTTGTCAAGACTTATCGGTCTGCTATCCTCTCCAATCAACTGGAGCCGCGATGTCGCAAGTCCGCGCGAGAAGTCGAAGCGAGGATCCACCCGCACTTCAGATATCTCGGGCAGGTACTTCCTAATAACCGGCGCTAGCCTGGCAACACGTTCGTTTAGAGTACCCTCCATCTTGGACGTGATCTCTCCCAGAGTTCCAGCGTATGTCTCACTCACGATTTCCGCCGAGAAAGCCGCTCTAAGCACAACCTCCACTTCTCTTTGGGGGTCAAGAGCGTCGGCAGAGCTGAACACTTGGATTTGAGGAAGCAACCGTGTCGCGTCTCTCGGTAGTTCGCGCGTCCCCTCCACCAACGACTGGGAAGCCAGCCAGGATTCGAAAGCGTCGATTACCTCAGCCTTGAGATGGGTACCGCTCAGATCTATCTCGTGCTCCTCGGCGATCGTGCGTAGTGTTTCGAGTGTATAGCTGTTGAGATCGGCCTGCAGCCTATCGTCAGGGTGGACCATCGTCCTATACTTCAGCGGGCTGGCGGAGTCTACCTTGAGTTCGCGAAGTAGAACCATAGAGTCAAGTGAGTATCCGCAGATCTCCTCCAACTCCGACAAATCATGCGAATCTAGAGCCAGTTTGGCCTCAAGAACCATCTCCTCCTCGCGCCGATCGTGCGAACCTAGTATGAAGGAGAAATCCTCGCGGTCGGGCTCCTTGTCCCCCAGAAGGATTTCAAGGGCATCAATTGTTGCCGTCTTCCCTCCATCGTTCTCACCGATCAAGACAGTCAGATCGTGTATCGGAATCCAATCGGTCTGGTACAAGCACCTGAAATGCTGCGCCTTGAAGTGCGTGATGTTCATCTCCCCTCCTTCAACACTACGTGCCAGCTATTGTACCGCCAACTGTGCATCGGGACAAGAACGTCGCCACAAAGGCGCAGTGGCGGTGAATGTGTTGCCGGGCCTGTCCTGCCCTTTGTGGGCGGACCGAGCTACAATACGCAGGGGTAGTGCCACTGTCAGAAAACGTCAACCTTGACGCAGACACTCCCACTCATGAAGAAAGGAGCAGGGGCAGAGGATGACAGCAATCAGCAAACCAGGCTTGGGAACCCTGTCGGTGTGGGCCGGTGAAGAGGAAGAAGCACCGCAGAAACCATCGGCGGTGCCGGTAGTCCACAGCGTCTCTTTCGACTATGAGGACGTGGACCAGTGGCTGGAAGTCGCCCTCCAGAAGAAGCAGGGTCACATCTACAGCCGCAACACCAACCCCACCGTCGATGCCTTCGAGGAGAAGGTGCGTCTGCTCGAGGCGGCAGAGGCGGCTACCAGTTTCTCCACCGGCATGGCCGCCATCAGCAACACCCTCTTCACCCTGCTCTCCCCGCGAGACCGCGTGGTGTCCCTCAAGGACACATACGGGGGCACCAGCAAGATCTTCCTGGAGTTCCTGCCGCGCTTTGGGGTGGAGGTGACCCTCTGCGACACCACCGACCACGAGGCCATCGAGGCGGCGGTGAGAGAGGGTTGCCAGGTCCTCTATCTGGAGAGCCCCACCAACCCCACGCTCAAGGTCATCGACCTGGACCGGCTGGCGGAATCAGGTCGGAACGCGGGCGCCACGGTGGTGGTGGACAACACCTTCGCCACCCCCATCAACCAGAGCCCACTGGAGCTGGGCGCCCACCTGGTGATCCACAGCGCCACCAAGTGCCTAGGGGGTCACGCCGACGCCCTGGGAGGGATCGTCTGCGGGTCGCGCGAGCTCGTGCAGCGCATATTCCATTTTCGCGAGATCAACGGCGCCTCGCTGGATCCGATGGCAGCGTATCTCCTCCTGAGGGGTATGAAGACCCTTCACCTGCGCATCCGGCACCAGAACGAGAGCGCACTGGAGATTGCCCGCTACCTGGAAGGGCATCCCTTCGTGGAGCAGGTCTTCTATCCCGGCCTCGATTCCCACGAGAACCACGGCATCGCCAAGCGCCAGATGCGCGGCTTTGGAGGCGTCCTCAGCTTCACACTCAAGGGCGGTTTCGACGCCGTGCGAGCTTCGCTGCCCCGGCTGCGATACGCCCACCTGGCCGCCAATCTGGGAGCTGTGGACACTATCGCGGGCCCCCCTGCCACGACGAGCCACGTGGAGTGCACGGCAGAGGAGCGCGAGGCGTTGGGCATCCCGGAGAGCCTGGTCCGCTACTCCGTGGGCATCGAGGACACCGAGGACCTCATCGCCGATCTGGAGCAGGCCTTGTCCCACACTGCGGAGAAGGTCAGTTAGCCCGGATCACTGGGTAGGAAGACCTCATACTTGAAGACACAGTCTACCGTGTCAGCCCGCTGGTAGTTGGCCCACACCGCGTCCAGGATCCTCGGCGGGTAGGACTGCCAGGTGAGGATCACTAAGGAGAAGCGCTGCTGCTCCAGGGCGCCCTCCAGCTTGAGGAGCCCTTCGTCCGCCAGGCCCGTCGGCTCCAGGGCGCTGAGCAGCCACGGACTGCCGTACAGCTCCTTGCCGTTCCTTAGGGCGAAGCCGCCTCCCTCGGTGAGAATCTCCCCCTCCGCCCCCATCACGTACCGGTCAATCTCCTGGCACGACTGCACATCCGCCCTCTGGGGAGTGTACCCGAAGGAGGGCAGAGCATCGTAGTATACGCTTAGCGGGGTGAAGGGGAAGGTTCTGAACCACAACAATTGTGCCAGCAGCGCCGCAGGCACGATCACCGACCCATACCCCCCCCGCTTGGACAGTTCCCCCCACGCGAGGCCGCAGAGGATGAGCGAGGCGGCTATGGTCTCCAGGAAGTAGTTGCTGCTCGCTCCAGCGCGCCCCACGGCCAGAGTGAGCAAGGCCAAGGAGGCGAAGTACAGAACGGGGAGCGACGGGCGCCGTTTCCACACACAGAACGCGGCGTAGATCATGGCCATCGCCAGGACTGCTCCGTGGGTCACCGCGAAAGCCCGCCAATAGCCGAGAAAGGCCCCCAGGGAGTACGGCAGGGCGTTGTAGACCACCAGGTGGCGCAGGAACTCACCTGCCGTGGTTGCATTCCACACCAGGAAGAGAAGCCCTCCCAGGCCCCCCAGAACGGCAGCGAACCCTAGTGCCAACCGCCACCGCCCTCGCCAGAGCAGCCAGACCACGATAGCCAGGGGCGCGGCCCACTGCGTCTGTTTGGTGTACACGGAGAGCAGACAGAATAGAGCTGCCAGAGTGGCACCCCACCAGCCCGTCCACCGCTGGACCACCAGGATCGCCAGCAGCGAGAAGAGGACAGCCGTGGGATCAACCCGGCCCCAGGCGCCCCACTGATAGACGAAGATGGACCCAAGAAAGGCAGCTCCGCAGATGATGCTGGACACGATCCTGCGGCTCCCACGATAGACAATCGCCCCGACGAGAGCGGCGCATAGCAGCGTGGAAAGCACAGCCACGCTGCGCGTCGCCCTGAGGGACGCGCCTACGAAGGGAAGGATCAGGGAAGACATAGCAGGAAAGAGGGGTGGATAGTTGGCTACGATGAAGGGGAAGTCGTTGATGTCTGTGTACACAGGCTGACCCCTGAAGATCTGCACCGCATCGCGCAGCAGAAGCTCCTCACCGGCAGCCAGCTCGTACGGAAACAGGGTGACCGCGTATGCGTGACGGACGAAAGCGTAGACGGCGCCTCCCACGGTGATCACCGTGAGCACGCACACCGTCCACATCACAGCAGGGCGCACTTTGCTCATGCCAACTACTCAAAGACCCGACAGTGCGTATCTCCACCCGGGCTTCGGGTATTATAACGGTCAGGGAGTTCAGCAAGCAAGACAGCGAAGGTCAGATTGACTCCACCTGGCACGTGTGCTAGAATCGGCGAAATTGGCCCAGGGAGGTACGACTCGTGGCTAAGGACAAGGCAGAGGTAATCGGCCGCGCCGAGCAGGAAGACGTCAAGTTCGTCAGCCTGCAGTTCACCGACGTGATGGGCACCATCAAGAACGTGACCATCCCCGTCTCACAACTGGAGGAGGCCCTGGACAACGGTATCTGGTTCGATGGGTCCACCGTCGAGGGCTTCACCCGCATCTGCGAGAGCGACATGTATCTCATGCCCGACACCAATACGTATCAGCTTCTGCCCTGGTTGCCGGCAGAGCAGAAGACCGCCCGGCTGATCTGCGACGTCTTGCAGCCAGATGGAGACCCTTTCCCCGGGGATCCACGGTTCGTCCTCAGATCGACCATTGCCCAGTCTCAGGAATTGGGCCATACCTATCACGTTAGCTCCGAGATCGAGTTCTTCCTTTTCAGCATGCGGGATGACCGCCCCAGCCGGGCGCCGGTCCCTCACGATTTCGGCAGCTACTTCGACTTCTCACCGCGGGACCTGGCCTCCGATGTCCGCCAGGACATCGTCCTGGCGCTGGAGGCCATGGGCATCAAGGTAGAGAGGGCCCATCACGAAGTCGCCTCGGGCCAGCACGAGATCAACTTCCGGTACGCCGACGCCCTCACCAGCGCCGACAACTGCATGATCTTCAAGTACGTGGTCAAGGCCGTCGCTCAGGACCACGGCCTGCACGCCACCTTCATGCCCAAGCCTATCTATGGCATGAACGGCTCGGGCATGCACACCCACCAGAGTTTCTTCGACAAGGAGGGCAGAAACACTTTCTTCGATGCCCATGATCAGTATCGCCTGTCTAAGCTGGCATATCACTTCATAGCCGGTCAAATGAAACACGCGCGCTCTCTGTCCGCCATCGTCGCTCCCACCGTCAACTCCTACAAGCGGCTGGTTCCAGGATACGAAGCGCCGGTATACATCTGCTGGGGGCAGGTAAACAGGTCAGCCCTGATCCGCATCCCCAGGTACTCCAACGGGCGCGACGAACGGACACGTCTAGAGCTCCGCTGCCCCGACCCCAGCTGCAACCCCTATCTGGCATATGCCACAATGCTGAAAACCGGCCTGGAGGGCGTCCGCCAGAAGCTGATGCCACCCCCTCCCGTCGAAGAGAACGTCTACGACTTCAGCGATGAGAAGCTCCATGAGCTCTCCATTGAGTCACTGCCTGGCAGCCTGATGGAGGCTCTTGGCGAGCTTGAGCGGGACGAGGTACTCCGCGAGACGCTGGGTGAACACGTTTACGAAGCCTTCCTGAGGGCCAAGAAGACTGAGTGGGATCGGTACCGCACCCAAGTCACCCGCTGGGAGATCGATCAGTACCTCACTCTTCTGTGAAGGCTGGATTCCAGGGGACAGATGAAGTCAAGAAGGACGCTCTACCTCGTCGTGCTGCTGCTCCTCGCCGGCTCTATGCCAGGCTGCGGGATCGACATCCCGCAGCTGATCCCACCCACGTCCACCGCGACAGCAACCCTGGAAGCGGCCGTACTCAGAACCCCTACTCCTGAGCCGACGTCGCCGCCCCCTGAGACGCCAACACCCGTTCCCCTACCGCCGCGCCCAGACGATTTCGAACAGTACCCGGATACCATCCTGCGGTATCTGAATGATAGCGGGGGCGATGAAGACGGACTGCGGGACATGCTTGGCAGCTGGAATGCCCTGCGCCACGTGACGGACCTCCTCAGGGTGGACACGGACGACGATGGCAGCGGAGAATTGTTGATGGTGCTTGTCGAGCAATCGATGGACTACGGGATCAACCTTCGCGGCGACGTGCTCGTAGTGGACTCGGATGATGAGGGCTACAAACTGGCCTACCACGCAGCTGGGGACACCATCATGCTGGACCCCGCCCTCATCGAGGTGGATGACCTCAACCGTGACGGACATACGGAGATGGCCTTCTCCTCCACGGAATGCGGCGCCCACACCTGCGTCACCACAGTCCACATCGTCACTTCAGGCACCGGGATGTACGAAAGCCTCACCGGCGACGGAATCAACATGTCGTACGTGGACCCGTACTTCAGCGACTGGGACGGCGACGGGGTACCAGAGCTGATCATGCACGGGGGCACCATAGGCTCTGTGGGAGCGGGTCCCCAGCGGGAGAGAACAGAGGTCTACAAATGGGACGGAGCGGTCTATGTCCTTGAGGAGACGGTGTACGACTACTCCAACTACCTGTACTTCAAGGTCCTGGACGCCAACCAGGCCCTCATGGACGGGGATTACGATATGGCCGCCACACTCTACAGGGAGGCTGTCGATAACCCTGGACTGAACGTGTGGCTGGAGGAGAGCGAACGAGAGGAGATTGTCGCTTTCTCTCAATACCGGCTGTCATTGGTCTGTCTGATCACGGGTGAGGTCGAATTGGCTGAGGCCACACGTGATGAACTGCTCAGCGCACAACCAAACAGCATCTACGCGCAGGTCGTAGCGGTGCTTTGGGACGCCTACCAGAGAGAGACAAACCTACGGGCAGCCTGTGAGCAAGTCGGACGATTCGCCGCCTCCCACCCAGAGGCAGCGGAAGTCCTCGCGGACTACGGATACGGCAATCCCACTTTCACAGCTGATGAGGTTTGTCCTATCCAGTTGTTCCAGTGAGCCTACCCAGGCGACTCCAGATTCCCTGACAGTCGTATGCCCAAGCCGCCTGGGATTGTCGGGCATTGCGGTGCTGGGGCCTAGAAAGGAATCTCTTCCTCTCCTCCTCCAGGCTCCTCAGGCGCCTCCGGAGGCAGTGCTCCCTCAGCCTCTCCTTTGCCACCGAGGAATCTCACGTCCAGCGCGGAGAGCTCAAATGAAGACCGAGCCACGCCGTCGTTGCCGGTCCAGACCCTGGGACCCCCGCTCTCCTTGTCTGGCACCAGTCGTCCCTCCACGAAGACCTGTCTTCCCTTGCTGAGGTACTGATTGCAGGTCTCGGCCAGCTTCCTCCACGCCGACACCCGGAACCAGACCGTTTCTTCACCGGGGCTGCCATCGGCCGCTGTCCAGCGTCGGTTGGTGGCCACACTGAACCGTGTCACCGGCACCCCACTGGCCGTGTAGCGCATCTCAGGGTCGCTGCCGAGATTCCCAACGATGGTCACCTTCTGATACATCCTCTCCTCCTGAGTCTACCATATGTCAAGACAGAGCCCTCTTGCATCACAGATTGTACCAAATGTATCACAAATGAGAGCCATGTGCAAAGTGCGGCAACACAAGGTGTACCGGACCGGGGACGAAACCCTTACCACCACCTCCATAGCTTCCTGAGGGGCGGGTGCGCCAAGACCAATGGTCACTCACACATAGATCCGTGGTGACCGCCGTAGAACCACCGAACAACCCTGCCTGTGGCCGATCACTCGCGCGCCACAAGGTGGCGGGAAGGTCACGCCCTGCATGTACGCGGCCTGCATGCACAGGAAGTATGCCTCACCTTGAAACACCAAGCGCAGAGAGCCAGGGACCATTGTTTGAACGCACGCCCCCCGCAGCCTGTCAAGTACCGCGCGCATCACATGGTATCACAGCTCACCTATGATGGCAACACTCTCGCACGACATACGCTTGCCCGTCCTCTGCCGACGATGCTATAACTGTGCCGTTGGCCATCCCCCACCACCAGGAGGTGCAAACGCATGTACGACGGAGCAGATCACAGCAAGGCCCTCATGGAGTTGCTACGGCTGCAGACGCATCCTGTAGCAGTGAAGCTCCTATCTCCAGGCGAGGAGTTTCCCAAACGAGTGCACCGCCCAACCAGGCTGCTCAGGCATAGGATCACCATCTGCCAAGGGATCACCATGGCCAGACGGTATGGCTGGAGGATAGGTCTTCTCAAGGATGATGTCTGCTGTGCCGCTGCGTTGATCGCCTATGGCTGGGTGCGACAGGAACCCTCTCCGGAAGAGGTGGCAGACCTGATGCTCGCCGCCGAGTACGCAGAGGATTCTGAGTCCGCTCGCAGACAGATCGAGGCCATTCCCAGACTCTCGAGGGGAGCCTGCTCAGGCCTGATCCTGTCGCCGCTGGAGCTCACAACATGGAGGCCAGACTTGGTGATGATCTACGCCAGTCCCGGCCAGATGATGCGCCTCGTTCAAGCAGCCACGTACCACGAAGGCAATCCCGTTACCTCTTCCTTTGGGGGCAAGGCCGCGTCCTGTGCAGAGGGGGTCATCCGCACCTTTCAAACCCAACGGTACCAGGTAGTGCTCCCTTGTGGGGGCGACCGCATCTTCGCCATGACCGCGGACGATGAGCTTGCCTTTGCTGCGCCAGTGCACCTCATGGACGAGCTGATTGAAGGGCTGCGGATATCAGGGCGCAAGGCCGGGATGGCATATCCGATCCCCGTGTACCAGAGTTTCGAGCCCAGGTTTCCCCCCGCGTACAACAAGCTCTTTGAGAAGGTCAACTGACGCGTGACCTCCAGGAGATGTGTTCGCGCGAAGCCGGTATGGCGAGGGATTTGCCAGTCCGTGCCTTGAGCACGCCAGCAGGGGGCGAGGCCATCACGCGGATTGACCGGCCGTCTGGAGGCGCTCCAGCAGAGGGCATCAGGGATGCTGGAGCAGGATGGTGCTCGCGACCCTCACCGCCGTAGACTACAAGGTCTTCAAGATCTCACCGGCGAAGGAAGCTCCGTGCCGCAAGGGCTCGATGCGCAGCAGTTCGGCGATGGTGGCTCCAACATCCGCGAAGGACTGGCGGGTTCCCAGGTTGACTCCTCCTCGCACACTGTGCCCATAGACCAGCAGGGGTACGTGCTCCCGGGAGTGATCGGTGCTAGGCGTTGTGGGGTCGTTGCCGTGGTCGGCCACGATGATGAGCACATCTCCGGGGCCCATGGCATCCATGATTCCAGGCAGCCGGGCGTCAAAGGCTTCGAGGGCAGCGGCGTAACCTTGCGGGTTATTGCGATGCCCAAAGAGCATGTCGAACTCGATGAGATTGGCCAGAATCATACCCTTCTGGTCACCACCTAGCAGATCGATCACCTTTGCGGCCGCCACCATGTTGTCCACCGTGTGATGGCATACGGTCAGCCCTTGCTTGGCGAAGAGGTCATCCACCTTGCCCACCCCGATTACCTCGTGGCCAGCCTCCACCAACCCATCCAAGAGCGTCGGCTCGGGCGGCAGAAGGGAGAAATCCCTGCGATTCTCAGTGCGCGTGAAACTCCCCGGCTGGCCCACGAAAGGTCGCGCGATCACTCGTCCCACGGCGTGCTCACCCGTCAGCATCTCGCGAGCGATAGTGCATATGCGATAAAGCTCGTCGAGGGGGATGATCTCCTCGTGGGCCGCAACCTGAAACACGCTGTCCGCCGAGGTGTAGACGATGGGCGAACCGGTGCGCACGTGCTCCCCGCCCAACTGGTCGATGATCACGGTGCCCGAGATGGCCACGTTGCCCAGCGTCTCGCGCCCAATACGGCGTTCGTACTCCTCGATGAGCTCCTTCGGGAACCCGTCCGGATAAGTGGGCAAAGGGTTCCACGAGACGACCCCTGTCAACTCCCAGTGGCCCGTCGTGCTGTCCTTGCCGGCCGACACCTCGGCCATTCGCCCATAGGCGCCCAGAGCGTTCCTTTCGGGCGGAACACCCACGATGTCAGTGAGATTGCCCAGCCCCAGCCGTCCCAGGTTGGGTAGAGACAGGCCGCCCACCGCTCGTGAGGTGTTGCCCACGGAATCGCTGCCCTCATCGCCATAGGTGGCCGCATCGGGCAACGCCCCAACCCCGACGCCGTCCAGAACTATGACCGTCACTCTGTCAACATCGCCCATCGCTCGGCCTCCTATGCTACTATATCTGAACTGCGAACCACCGGCAATGAGCACTCTTGCTCAGGCATGTGCGTTGTGATAGACTAGTTCAAAGAACGCAACAGAGCGCCAGCGAGCAATACGCTGGCTTGGCGGGCACTGGCTATCGCCCAGTGACACTCAGGAGATCCACAATGAAGAAGGGCAGGGTTTTCTCAGGTGCTCGACCCACTGGTAGGCAACACATCGGCAACTACCTCGGAGCGATTCAAAACTACGTCGCGCTCCAGGAGGAGTACGAGTGTGTGTACTGCGTGGTCGACCTCCACGCGCTGACCACGTTGACCGACACGGACAAGCTGAGAGCAAACACTGAGGAGATGGCTCTCGACTGGCTGGCGGCGGGGATGGACCCCCAGAAGAGCATCATCTTCGTGCAATCGCACGTTCCTCAGGTAACTGAACTGCACACCATCCTGTCCATGGTCACCCCTATGGGCTGGCTGACCAGACTGCCCACTTTCAAGGAGAAGATCCGCATACAGCCCGACAATGTGAATTACGGCCTGTTAGGGTACCCGGTGCTCATGGCCGCAGACATCACCCTCTACAAGGCGGATTCGGTACCCGTAGGAGAAGACCAGGCACCACACCTCGAGTTCACCCGGGAGATCGTGCGCCGCTTCAACTTCCACTTTGGGCCAGTCCTGGTGGAGCCCCAGATGAAACTGACGCCCTTCCCGCGCGTCATGGGTCTTGACGGCGTGAACAAGATGAGCAAGTCCCTGGACAACCACATCGAGCTGGCCTCGAGTCCGGAGGAGATCGAACGTCGGGTGATGACCATGGTCACCGACCCACAGCGACGATATCGGACAGATCCCGGCCGCCCAGAGGTGTGCAATGTCTTCGCGTTCCATGGCTTCTTCTCCCCAAAAGAGGTCGAAGCGATAGAGAGCGAATGCAAGGGCGCCCTCGTGGGCTGCGTAGATTGCAAGCGAGCCTTGGCTCGCAACCTCGCGCAGAGCCTGGCGCCCTTCAGGGAGAAACGCGCGGAGATGGCCCGCGATCCTGACCTGGTGTGGGAGATCCTGAGAGATGGCGCGGCCAGAGCCTCACTGATAGCTCAAGAGACCATAGCCGAAGTGAAGCAGAAGGTCGGACTTCCTTAGCACGCTAGGAATCACCACGAAGTATCGACGGCAGTTCACGGCACCGACGCAATCTCTCGACGCGAGTCCGCACGTTCCCGCTGACCATAGGGAGAAGAGCAGCGCTCTCCTGAACCACAAGAAGAAGCCTATCCTGCGCAGGGTGGTCAGTTGATTGGCGTGGGGGTCGGGGGTCTTGTTGCCTCGTTTGTTGGCCAGCTGCCCCTTGGAGGGTCCACTGCTGCGGAGTCGCGGCAACTCGCTATGCAGTCGCCGTGCCTTTGGAGATCCGGGGGTCGTCGTTCTTGGGTGAGTATGGGGAGGCCAGAGAGTGGTTGCTATCGCCCTTGACCACGTCTTCAAGCACGCGCGGCGGCTGTCCGCTGTCGTTGCGGACCTTCTATCTTCATCCTCTCCTAAGGAGGTCAGGGTCCATGGAGAGCCACGTCCTCTGGCTCTGGCCCTGAACCAAGAGGTGCGCCGGTCGTGGCGTGACTTTCGGTAGTGTGCTTCACCGCCTACCCAGCTGGCGCTAGAGCTCCTCGCCCTCGAACTCGCTCCTGATCTCGTCGCCGAAGGCCTTGGCGGCTTCCTTGCCCCTCTGGGCCAGGTCGCGAGCCTCGTCCGGTTCCACAAGTTTCAGGATCAGTCGCCTCTCGCCAGTCTCCTCCTCTTCGATCTGGGTGATGAGAGGTATCCTCCTGGTGAACATATAGATGCCGGCCACGATCCCAGCCAGGCCGGCCGCAGGCACCAGAATGCCGACGAGCCAGCCAGCAACGAAATGGCGAGGAACAGCCATCAAGTCGACCGCATAGCCGAATAACCCCGGAGGCGATGCTCTCATTCTCAACCTACCTCTCGCCATGATGCCAGCCCTCCTCCTATTGCGGTTGCGGCTCGCCAGATTCTGGCTCCGCCGCGCTCAGACGTGTGCCTCTCTCTTTCTCCATTTGCTCCTTGACGAGGTTCACTACCTCCTGGGGCGTGATCAGACCAAAGACTGGTCCTCCCTCTCCGCTGACCTCGACCGAGGGAAGCTTGCCGGTCAGCAGGTATAAGAGCACGTTGCCAGCGACCAGTACAAATGCGGCCAGGCCCAGCACCATGCCCATGCCGAACGCCAGCCTCTTCAATACAAACATCTCGCCCTCCTCCCTACCTACCTGTCGAGAAGCATCTCACAATGTGCGAATGTACGACCTCTATCAGCCGTCCTCGTCTTGCTCCGTCTCGTCGAGATCGTCATCGGTGCTCTCTTCTTGCTCACCAATGGGCTCAGCAGAGGACTCCTCAGGCTCTTCGGGTGCCGGCGACTCCTCCAACTCCTCTTCTGCCTGAGCCTCGGCCTCTTCCTCCGTGCCGGTTTCGTCCGCGGCGACGACTTCCTCCGGTTCCTCGGGTTCGACCTCTACCTCGGCTTCAGCTTCCGCGATGTCAGGTACAGTTTCCTCAACCTCAACCACGGCCTCGAGTTCCTCTTCTGCCTCAGCCGCCTCCTCTTCAAGGTCGGCTTCGTCCTCGGCGACGACGTCCTCCACTTCCTCGGGTTCGACCTCTATCTCGACCTCAGCCTCCGCGACGTCAGCTACAGGTTCCTCAAGCTCGGTGACCGCCTCCAGTTCCTCTTCCAAGTCAGCCGCAGCCTCTTCCTCCGTGTCGGCTTCGTCCACGACGACGACGTCTTCCGGTTCCTCGGGCTCGACCTCTATCTCGACCTCAGCTTCCGCGACGTCAGAGATAGACACCTCAAGCTCGGTGGCCGCCTCGAGTTCCTCTTCCGCCTCCTCAAGCAGCTCAGCATACGCCGGGTCGCCCGCGATCTCTTCGCGACTTGGCGCCTGCTTGAGGCTGAGACCCATGCGCTGCCGGTCCGCGTCTATGCTCAGGATCTTGAGATACAACACCTCGCCTTCCCTCACCAGATCTCGAGGCGCGAAGTCGCCGTCCGATAGCTCGGAGACGTGGATCAGGCCCTCTATCCCATCTTCAATGCGTGCGAAAGCCCCGAAATCAACGATGTTGGTGACCTCGCCCTTGACGACCTGCCCCGGTTCGTAGGTTTCCTCGGCGATGTGCCACGGATCGGCCTGCAGACGTTTGAGACTCAGGCCGATTCTTTTCCTGTCCCGGTCAACACGGAGGACATAGACCTCCACCTCATCTCCGACCCCGAGTACCTCGCGGGCGTGCTTGACCCGTTGCCACGACAGCTCCGAGATGTGAATCAATCCATCGGCTCCCCCAAGATCCACGAAGGCGCCAAACTCACATAGATTCCTCACCGTGCCAGCACGAATGTCGCCCTCCTGGAGTTCGTCCAGGAGTTCCTCCTTCCGCTGCTCGCGCCACTCGCGCGATGCGGCCCGCTCCGAGAAGATCAAGCGGCGCCTCTCGCGATCGACCTCAATGACCTTGAGCAAGAGTTTCTGGCCTTCCATCTTGGATAGCATCGTCATGCGCTCGTCGTGACTGCTCCGGCGACTGAGCCCACTGAGCTGCGACGCTGGTATAAAGCCCCTGATCCGGCCATAATAGACCAGGAGCCCGCCTTTGTTATGTCCTGCGACCGGGCCCTCGAATACCCCTCCTTCTTCGAAGAGCTTCTCGGCCTTGCGCCAGTCCTCCATCGTGCGTGCCATGTTGAGTGACACGATGACGTCCCCATCCGCACTCTCTGGCCGCAGCACGTAGACCGGCACTTTGTCGCCCACCTCTATGCCCGCAAGGGCTTCCTCCCCCATCCGTTCCAGATCGGCGCTGGGCACCACGCCTTCACTCTTGCCGCCGATATCGACGATTATCTCGTCGTCGTCAATCCTGAGTACCTCGGCGTACATGATGTCACCGCGCTTGGGTCTCTTGTAGTCGTACTCTGAATTGAGGAACTTCCACATGGGCGATGCAGAAGCTTCATCGTTGTTTGATTCCTCTTCGCCCATCACCGTATCTACCATGGTAATCCAGATATCCCCCTTCAACTTAGGCTTCTTGGTTGCCGGGGAACCGCAGCCTGCCTAGATCGGCAGTCTGCCGCTACCCGATCAACGGCCACAATCCGAGGTGCAAGCGATGCCTGGTTGCGCCTTCAGACCGCGACGGTCGACTCCGACAGAATCGCTACCTCCCCTTCTTCGTCCTCATCTTCAGCCCCTACCTCCTCTTCCTTATCCTCCGCGCGGAAACCTGTTCCTGCGGGGATCAGCTTACCGATGATCACGTTCTCCTTCAGGCCACGCAACTCGTCGCTCTTACCCTCTATCGCGGCCTGGGCCAAGACGTTTATGGTGTGTTGGAACGAAGACGCAGAGAGAAAGCTTTCTGTCTGGAGCGCCGCCTTGGTGATTCCCAGAAGCACCTGGCGGGCGGTCGCGGGAGTGCCTCCCTCCTCTACAACTTGTCGGTTGTCTTCCTCAAATGCCAGGCGGTCCACCGTTTCGCCGAGCAGGAACTCTGTGTCGCCCGGTGCGGTTATGGAGACCTTGCTGAGCATCTGCCTCACGATCATCTCGATGTGCTTGTCATTGATGTTGACGCCCTGCGACCGGTAGACGCTCTGAATCTCCTCCAAGAGGTAGATTTGCACCTCATCTCGGCCCTGGATTCTTAGCACCTCGTGCGGGTTCAAAGGGCCCTCGGTTAGCTGTTCCCCGGCAGCAACCTTCTGAAGATTGTCGACTTCAAGGCGCGCATTGGGGGTCACCTCATAGTCTGTACTCACCTGCTCCTCGCGGTAGATGGTGATCTTGCTGTCATCCCTGATCACCCTGCCATCAGACTGCGCCACGACCTGATCGTAACGCGGGCTCCCCTCGCTACCGCGTTGTGCTATCACCGCGCCTCGTCCGATCTCGTCGCCATCCTCAGCCAGGATTCTGTACCCCCGCCCTATATCGTGCTCCTCCCGGAAGACGTCTGTCGCCGTAAGCACAATCTTGCGCATGCCATCCTCACGAAGTATCTGTACAGTCCCATCCATATCTGCGATGATAGCTTGTCCCTTCGGATTTCTGGCCTCAAACAACTCCTGGACCCTAGGCAGACCGTGGGTAATGTCCCTGTGCTCGCTTTCGACCACGCCTCCAGTATGGAAGGTCCGAAGAGTGAGCTGGGTACCCGGCTCGCCTATCGACTGTGCAGCCACGGTGCCTACAGCTTCGCCCAATCCCACCAGGCCATCTCTGGCCAGGTCTCTCCCGTAGCACTTCCTACAGACGCCATATCTCAGCTCGCACATCAGCGGCGAGCGAGCATACACCTCCTGAACGTCCGCTTCTACTATGGCCACAAGGTCTGCGCGGCTGATCATCTCGCTCTTCGCCACGATGACCTCTCGCGTCCCGGGCTTGACGATATCCTTGGCAGCCAGCCTCCCCCAGATACGCTGTTCAAGGGTCTCGCCGATCTCCTTCGAGCGCTCCACTCTGATCCACATGCCGTTCTCTGTGCCGCAATCCTCGGCATTCACAATCGAGTCCTGGGCCACGTCTACGAGACGCCGAGTCAGATAGCCCGCGTCCGCCGTCCTCAACGCGGTGTCCGCCAAACCCTTACGCGCTCCGTGAGTGGAGATGAAGTACTCCAGCGCCGAAAGCCCTTCGCGGAAATTGGATCGGATAGGCAGCTCAATGATGCGACCAGAAGGGTCAGCCATGAGACCACGCATGCCGGCCAACTGTCGGATCGGCAGGAACCCACCCTTGGTGGCACCCGACGCGGCCATAAGCCAAATAGAACCCATAGGATCCAAGGCCTGCGCTACCGCCTCAGTGACCTTATCCATGGCTTCCGTCCAAAGTTCCACCTTCTTGACATACTGCTCGTTCTCGGTAATCAGCCCACGACGATACTGGCGTTCGATGTCCTCGGCCTCCGCCGATGCCTCCCGGAGGATGCGCTCCTTGTCCTCCGGAATGGTGATGTCGCTTACAGCGATGGTTAGCCCCGATTGAGTCGCGTACTTGAAGCCTAGATCTTTAATCTTATCGACCATAGTTGCCGTGGCCTCAGAACCCAGCTTGTGATAGCACTCGGCAACCAGTTGCCTCAGATTGTCCTTTTCCATCTCCTCATTTCGGAATCTCAACTCCTCGGGCAACGCGGAGTTGAAGATGGCACGCCCCACAGTGGTATCTATGAGCTTCGTGAACCTTCTCTTCGTGACCAGGACTTTGGCGCGCAGCTTGATCTTAGCGTGCAAATCCACCTGACCCAGTTCGTACGCCAGGCTGACCTCATCTATGTCGGAAAAGGCTTTGGCTTCGCCCTTGCGGCCGTCCTTCTCTACGGTGAGGTAGTAGCAGCCCAAGACCATGTCCTTGGTGGGACTGACTGTGGGCTCACCGCTGGCGGGCAATAGCAGGTTCCTACTCGATAGCATCAACTCCCTGGCTTCCCGCTGCGCAGCCTCTGACAGAGGCACGTGGACAGCCATCTGGTCACCATCGAAGTCGGCATTGAAAGCGCTGCATACCAGAGGGTGAATCTGTATCGCCTTCCCCTCTACCAGGACCGGTTCGAAGGCCTGGATACCCAGCCTGTGCAAAGTGGGGGCGCGGTTGAGGAGCACAACGTGCTCCGCCACCACTTCCTCCAATACCTCCCACACCTCAGGACGCATCTGCTCGATAATCCGCCTGGTCCCCTTGACATTGTGCGCATAGCTATGTTCCACCAGTTTCTGCATCACAAAGGGCTTGAACAGCTCCAGAGCCATGCTCTTGGGCAATCCACACTGGTGGAGCTTAAGGTGAGGACCTACGACTATTACTGAACGACCGGAGTAGTCCACACGCTTGCCCAGGAGGTTACGCCTGAACCGCCCCTGCTTACCCTTCAGCATGTCGGAGAGGGACTTGAGCTTTCTCCTGCCCCTGGATGAGATCGCCTTTCCCCGGCGGCTGTTGTCGATCAAGGAATCGACAGCCTCCTGCAACATCCGCTTCTCGTTGCGCACGATGACTTCGGGCGCTCCCAACTCCATCAGCTTCTTTAGGCGATTGTTGCGGTTGATCACCCGACGATACAGATCATTGAGGTCGCTCGTCGCGAAACGACCTCCATCCAGTTGTACCATAGGCCGCAGATCCGGCGGAATCACTGGCAGAGTTGTGATAATCATCCACTGAGGCCGGTTTCCGGACTTGCGGAGAGCCTCAACCACGCGCAAGCGCTTCGTCGCCTTCTTGCGCCGCTGCTTCGAGCGACTGTCGTTCGCCTCTCGGCGCAGTTCCTCAGCCATCCGGTCGAGGTCAAGTCCAGTGCAAACCTTGTGGAGCGCCCCTCCACCCATGTCAGCACTGAAAAAGCGGCCCCATTTGCCCTCCAGTTCTCGATACTGGGTTTCGTTGAGGAACTGCTTTACCTTGATTCCTCTGATCTCTTTGCGCTGTTCTTCGGCTGCCGCTTCCAGCTCCGCTATCTCGGCTTCGACGCCTTCATCAAGTTCGCGGACCTTGCTCTCCATTAGCTCGCGCAGTTGGTCGATCTCGGCCTCTATGAGCACCAACTCGTCTTGCTGCTCGTTCCTTATTGCCCCCTCGACTTCTTCGATAAGGCCCTGCACTGCCCGATTGAGAGAGGTCAAGTCCTCACGCTTCACCAAGTTCCCGGAGGACACCAGCACCTCGTCCGAAGGTTCGAAGACGATGTCCTTGCGGATGACCTTGCCCATCGCCCGGCCTAATCTGGTTTGTACGGCGCTGGCCTCCTGCATGATGCGATCGGTCTCGTCGCCAAGTCGCTCTTCGTACTTCTTCCTGATCCGCTCTGCTTTGGCTTCGAGCTTCTCAATCCTGGCGCCGATCTCCGACTTGATAGCATCAGAACGCTCCTTCAGGGCGCTCCGTAACTCGTTCATCTCTGCAGCTAGCTTCTCGTCTGATCTTCGAAGCACCTTTGCCCGAGCATCCTCGTCGATCTCGGTGATCATGTACTGGGCATAGTAGAGCACACGATCCAAGTCGCGCCTCGAGATGTCGAGCAGCAAGCCGAGGTAGCTCGGCACGCGCTGTGTGTACCAGACGTGAGCTACGGGGGAAGCAAGCGTGATGTGCCCCATGCGTTCACGCCTGACCCGCGAACGCGTGACCTCGACGCCGCACTTCTCACAGACGATACCCTTGTGACGTATCTTCTTGTACTTGCCGCAGTAGCATTGCCAATCCTTTGTGGGACCGAAGATGGCCTCGCAGAAGAGGCCGTCCCTTTCCGGCCTCAGCCGCCGGTAGTTGATCGTCTCTGGTTTCGTGATCTCCCCATGAGACCAGGATAGTATCTGCTCGGGTGAAGCCAGGCTCACGCGCAAGGCGCTGAAATCCTTGATGTCCAACGTCCCCTCCTACGTTTGACGTCCAATGGTCGTGTAGATTCGGGTCACCCCCAGACGGTGCCAACGTCCTGGCAGTGCCGCCCTACAAACGCAAAAAGCTCGGTCACCCTACCCCCAGCTACGGCGCGGCGAGCAACCGAGTTCTCGATATGGCCAGCCTCAATACCTACAGTATGCCTCAGGAGTACTAAGACTTCAGCTACGTTGGTTACGCCACTCCCATTGACAAGGTCCTTCTAGGTAGACCAAGTAGCACTTGCATAGAGCTGGTATCTCGATAGCCCGGCGCCCAGGCAGGTTGCATCGACCACCTAAAAGATTATTATACACCGAACTGTGCCAGGTGTCAAATCCAGCCGGGCTAGGCCTCTGCCTCTTCCCGAGTGTACGGCTGCCCCAAAGCGGCCGGGGCACCAACTCGCTGGCGTACAGCTTCCCTTGAGGCGAAGATGAGGATTACGATAACCGCGGCGTAGGGCATCATTCGCAGGAACTCGGGCGATAGGAGGATCTTCATGATTTGGGGAAGGCCGGCTGTGGGCAACATCTGCACATCGAAGACTACTCGGCTGATGGCGCCAAACAGGTACGCTCCGAACGCCGCCCTCCAAGGGTTCCAAGCCGCAAAGATGACCAGGCCCACTGCGATCCATCCCCAGCCTGTCGTCATGTTCTCTATCCATCCAGGAGTGTAGGCCAGGCTGAGGGCCGCGCCACCGAGGCCGCAGAGAGCCCCACCCACCACGGTGTAGGTGTAGCGGGTCAACACCACGTTGACACCCAGCGCGTCGGCCGCTGCCGGATTCTCCCCCACCGCCCGGAGGTGCAGACCAGGGCGGGTCCTATTGATCCAGAACCAGGCAGCTGGTAACAGCATGAAAGCCACATAGACCGTGACATCATGCTGGAAGAAGATGGGGCCGATGATGGGGATGCGTTCCAGGAGAGGGACGGGTAGTGTGGCAAACTTGGGAGCCGGTACATTCACGTAGGGGAAGCCCAAGAAGGCACTCAAACCGGCGCCGAAAATGGTGAGGGCCAATCCACTCACAACCTGGTCGCCACGAAGGGTAATGGAGATGAATGCATGGATCAGGCTCAGCAGACCACCCGCCGCCATGGCAGCCAGCGCGCCGATCCAGACGCTATCTGTGGCCAGCGATGCCACAATGCCGGCGAGAGCACCGATGAGCATCATCCCCTCTACACCAAGATTCAGAATGCCTGAACGCTCGGTGAATATCTCTCCCAGTGCTGCATACAGAATCGGGGTGCCGGCTGCGATGCCGGCGCTCAACACTATGATCACCAAGAATGAGAAGTCAGCCATGTGACTAGTGGCCTCTCTGCCTCACACTAGGTTCCGCGGTCCAGCCGCACGCGATAGCGCACCAAGACCTCGCCTCCGATCAAGACGAAGAAGATGACGGCCTGCAACATCATGCCCAGAGCCTTCGGCGCTCCGGGAATAGCATCACTCCCACGATAAAGCCCACCCAGAAGCAATGACACCAGAATCACCCCCCAAGGGTTCAGCCTCGCCAGCCATGCCACTATGATCGCGGTGTATCCATATCCAGGCGAGAACACTCTCTTGATCAGATGCAGATTCCCGGCTATCTCACTCATCCCGGCCAGACCGGCAAGCCCGCCACTGATCATCATCACCAGGATGATGTTTCGCTTCAGACTCATACCCGCATACCTTGCAGCACGCGCGTTCTCGCCGATGACCCGAACTTCGTATCCCCAACGAGTGCGCGACAGGAGCACCGACAGCACAGCTGCAGCTGCCAGGCTGAGCACCAAACCTAAGTGAACCCTTAGACCGCTCAAGAACCAGATGCTTCCAACAGAGAGGATTGCCAAGACCGCATAGCCCACAATCAGTTTGATCTTCTCTCTGCTGTCGCTTGTCCGACGAACGATCCAGTAGAGCAGAACCACCCCAGCTATGGCCAAGAAAACCACGGTCGGCAAGTACCAGGCTTCGGTGATCGGAGGGAGCGTTGCTCCGCCGCTGAGCCGAGTCGTGCGGGGAAAGCCCAGGCTTGTAGGATCCTGCCACGGCCCTATGACCAGAAAGCTTATCCATTGGATGGCGATGTAGTTAAGCATCAGGCTGGTGATGATCTCACTGACCCCCAAGAAGGCCAATAGAGCGCCTGGTATCGCTCCCCATAGCGCTCCGCCAATGAAGCCTCCGACTATCATCAGAGGAAGGAGCACCCACCCTGGCGTATCCGGCCACGTGTAGGCCACCAAGCAGGCGCCGAACGCACCCATGTACAGCTGCCCTTCTGCGCCAATATTCCACACCAGCATGCGGAAAGCCAGTGCGACACCCAGGCCGGTCAGCATCAGGGGTATAGCCTTCATGATGGTCTCGGAGATACCATACGCACTGCCAAAGGCCAGCAGGAACATGTCACGATACCCGGTAAGAGGGTTGATGCCCTGCATCATCATCGGTATCATGCCCAAGATCAACGCTACGATCAGGCTGGCCACGGGTACCGCGTAGGGCAGCCAACGCGGCACGTCGAGTCGGGGCTCCAGTCTGATAGAAAAACCCCTGAGTCTTGGCAGAGCTCGACCTCTGCTACTCTCCACCATCTTCCTCCGGCGCTGTGCCAGCCATCATCAGGCCCAGCGCCTCCACCCGAGCTTCCTGAGATTCCACAATACCCATGATGCGACCTTCGTATAGGACCGCGATGCGGTCGCTCATGCTCAGCAGTTCATCCAGATCCTCAGAGATCAGGAGAATGCCCCCCCCAGCGTCACGCTGCTCCAATAGCAGGCGCCGCACCGCCTCCGTGGCACCGACATCCAGCCCCCGCGTAGGATAGACCGAGACCATGAGAGCTGGCTTGGACGATATCTCTCGCGCCAGGATCAGCTTCTGCAGGTTCCCGCCGGAAAGCAGCCTGGTTCGGGTCTCGATTCCCGGCGTCATCACGTCGTAGGCTCGCACCAGCTCCTGCGCATGTCCCGAGATGGCGTCTCCATCGAGGAAGAACCAATTGCAGATGGGCGGGTCTCGATAGCACTTCAAGATCAGGTTTTCGGCCACGCTCAGATTGACCACGAGCCCGGACCCGATCCTGTCCGCCGGGATGTAGGCCACGCCCCTGTCCATCACCTCTCGGGGCGTCCTGTTCGTCACACCCTCGCCGTCTACGCGAATCTGGCCCCTGGTCACCGGTCGAAGCCCGACGATCGCCTCTGCCAATTCTCGCTGCCCGTTGCCCGCCACACCGGCCACGCCTAGGATCTCTCCGTGCCGCACGGTCAGGGACACATCCCGCAGCGCCTCCAGTCCCTTGTCATTCAGTGCACCAAGACCATCTATTTCCAAGACGACGTCACCTGGTTCGGACTCCCTCTTGCCCACCCGGAAGAGGACCTCGCGCCCCACCATCATCCTGGCCAGGTCCTGCCGACTGGTCTCGCTGGCCTGCACCGTGGCCTCCACCTCACCTCGACGAAGGACCGTGATCCGATCGGCAACGGACATCACTTCGCCAAGCTTGTGGCTAATGAAGACAACCGTGTGCCCCTCAGCCACCATGCTCCGCAGGGTATTGAATAGCTGCTTTGCTTCCTGGGGAGTCAAGACCGCTGTGGGCTCATCCATCACCAGGATACGAGCTCCCCGGTATAGCGCCTTCAGAATCTCGATCCTCTGCTGCTCGCCAACGGACAGTTGCCAAATCCTCGCCCCGGGATCGACCAGCAAGTGGTACTGATCCGCCAACTTGGCTATCTCTCTCTCCACCTTCTCAAGATTGAGGACAAACCGCGGGACATCGAGACCGAGGATGATGTTTTCCGCCACCGTGTGCGACTCGACCAGCATGAAGTGTTGGTGGATCATGCCGATGCCCAGGTCGATGGCATCGCGAGGGGAATGCACACTTGCCGCCCGACCGTCTATCCAGATCTGGCCTTCATCGGGCTGGTATAGCCCGGCCAGGATCTTCATCAAGGTCGTCTTGCCCGCCCCGTTCTCGCCCAGCAAGGCGTGGATCTCGCCCTGGCGAACGGCAAAGTCGATAGAGTTGTTCGCCACCACGCCCGGGAAGCGCTTGGTGATCCCCTCCATACGAATGGCGAAGCTGCTGGTATCCTCCACAGGGACGCGTTCCTCCCAATAGACAGGTAGCCCTGGGGGGTTCCCAGGGCTACCCAGTTCCAATCGCTACTACTGGCAGCCGACACCCTCTGGCACTTCGGAGTTCACGCCCTCCACGTACCAGTCGAAGCAGATCAGCTCCATGTCGGTCATGCACTCGCCCTCCGCGACCCGAAGCTCTCCATGGTTGTCATGGATGGGCCCGCAGAAGACATCATCGCCCGGCCAACCGGCATCGACAGCCGCCTGAGCGCCCTCTGCAGCCGCAGGGCCGACCTCAGTCAAGACGACCGTTCCTTCTGACATCGGGCGATAGATCGTGTCGCGCTTCCAGGTGCCGTCGCGCACCGCCTCAACGATGTCCGCATATATGGGACCCCAATTCCAGCAGGGGGTGGTCAGACACAAGTCAGGAGCTGCATCGCAGCTCTCGCAGCTGTCGTAGCCGATGGACCACACGCCTCTCTCATCAGCGGTGGAAACAGGCACGGTGGTATCGGTACCCGTGAAGATGACGTCCACGCCGGCATCAACCATGGAGTTGACGGCGGCCGTCTCCGCCGGTGGGTCGAACCAGTTGTCGATCCAGACGACTTCCATCTCCACGTCAGGGTTCACCGATCGAGCTCCAAGCGTAGCACCGTTGATCAGCCGTATGATCTCAGGTATCTGGATGGGAGCCACGTAGCCGACCTTGTCATTCTCAGTGGTCATTCCTGCCACGATTCCCGCCAGATACTTGGCCTGGTACATGCGGCCGAAGTAGGAACCCATGTTCTCATCGGTCAAGAAGCCCGAGCAGTTCTCAAAGATGACGTCGGGATACTCGGGCGCCACCGCAGCGGTCGCATCTCGGAAACTTGCGCTGGTAGTGAAGATGACGTCGTATCCCTGCTCCGCAAGGTCGCGAATCCTGGCCTCAGCATCCACATCGCTGACGCTCTCCAGGTAGGTGGTCTCCACGTCGTCGACGTTAGCCTCCAGGTACTGGCGGCCCTCATCGTGGGCGAAAGTCCATCCGTGGTCACCTACAGGGCCCACATAGACGAACGCCGCTTTCATTACTTCCTCTTCGGGTTCAGGCTCGGGCGCCGGCGCCGGCGTACCACACGCCGCCAAGACTAGTCCGAGACTGATGGCCACCACAACGAGGAATCCGACTTTCCTAACCATTCTTTCCTCCCATTCTATAGTTGAACTTGCAGTCGGTGGGTTCTCAGTGAATCAAGTTCTCGTCTCTCTGCATCCACCCCCTTTCTCGAAAGCAAACCCTGAAAAGGTTTGCGCACAATCCGTTCACATGCTACATGTGCGACGCGGGATTCTCCACACCACAACATGTTGTGTAGGGACATCATGAGGTTATCATACATCCCCCGCCATAGCAAGCACTTTGGAACTCCGCAACCTTAAAACTGAACTGGTCCCGCGACCCACAGTGCGCGAGCAGAAGAAGCTCCCGGGGCACCAGTACGCGCTCGCCGTCCCGGGCCCCGCGGGCGAAGTCCTACGGGGAAGCCTTCTCGCCATCGGCCGAGACACGGACGACCTCGTCGGAGTCGTTGACATTGCCCAGCAATTGCGGTAGAATACCCAAGAGGGGTTCGACCCAACGAGGCGAGGCCGCAAGCACTCTATGTAGAAAGCAAGCACCCACATGGAGGAACAGTACGCTACAGTCGCTCTGGTCCAATTCCTGTTTGGCATCTTCTGAGCCTACTGGGCTCAGACCACAAACCGCAACGCCTGGTTGTGGTTCTTCCTGGGATGGTTCTTCGCTCCCATAACGGGCATCTTTCTCGTCGCCAAGAACAGTGAGGACAAATCCGAGGAGAACCCTCCGGCAGAATCGTAATCTCTCACGTCATGAGAACGTGCACAGAACCGCGGTGAACGACTTGCAAGGCGAAGGAGAAGTCCCAGTCGTATGATTTGCGCCATCGCATAACCTAGCATTGGATAGGTCTCAGGAAGTTGCATGGAGAGGAGAACGAGGAATGCAGAAGTGGGAGTATTGCGTATTAGCGACTGACTCACGCGAGTTGCACACGATGTTGCCGAGTGGGCGCCATGTAGAGAAGGTAAGGCGCGACGAGAGCCAGGGCCACAGCAGCGACAATGATGCTTTCAATCGCACCTTCGCTCAGTTGGGCCTGCACGGATGGGAGATGGTCAACGCCGACAGCGGCGTCTTCTGGTTCAAGCGCCCCATCGGAGGGTAGTACGCCGCTGGGCAAGCGTAGCGGGTCGCTGGCCGTCTTGCTTCGGCATTTTGCTCCCGCTGCAGAATGCTAGAGAGGACGCACCGGATGCGCTAGCCCGTCGACACTCTGCTTTGGAGTTGCCGCATAAGAAGAGGGCCATCCTTTTGCCGGATGGCCCTCCCAATAGCCAAACTGTACTCAGTCGGTTACTCTCTCGTCCTCCATCGAAGGGTGGCGTAACCCGCCAGACCAGCCAGGCCGCTGCCCAGGAGCATTATCGTTCCTGGTTCAGGCACGAACTCCTCCTCCACCTGGCAGGGGTTCAGGCAGAGAATCGTGCAGTCCCCCGTGTAGGGTTCCCAATCTACGGGCTCAAACGGCCAGCCCGCATGGGCTCCATACCCAGCACCTGCGGCATCTTGACCCTCAATCCCAAAGCTCACCCACCTGAGGTCAAAGCAGTCGCCCAGCTCCGGATCAGGGTTGTTCAACGGCGAGGTCTCCAGGCTCACACTCATCTCCGCGTGCGCTCCGCCGCCACGAGGACGGCCCCTATAGGCCACCCCTTGGAACGCCGGAGAGTCATCGCAGCTCTCGTGGGGCGCAGCGAAGTGACCGAAATACTGCGAGTCAACCAAGGACCCAGGAGCCCCGTCCGAGTTCCCAAACAACACACCCTCGTCCTCCGGTGCGTTGCACGATGCTGCCTCCCAGGTGCAATCGACCCATGCGGCAGGCTTCCCGGCGGGCTCATCCTCGAAGCCAACCGCCAGCGCGATTTCCGCGTACACAAGATCGTCGGGCACGTGGTCACCGGAGTCGTCAAATACCACTCCTACGAACAGACTCTGGTCGTCGTTCATGAAGTAGGCGGTACCCAGCTCCACCTGGGAGGAAGAGACTTCGTTTGCGGTTTCTCCGTAGATAGGTACCGTTGCGGCATTGGCCCACTCGCCAGGACGGACATTGCCATCTATCGTTGCGGTGCCACAGCCCAAGTCTAGCTGTTGTCGCTGCGACAGCACTGCCGCTGGGGTCAGTACCAGCAGACAAACCAGACTTACCGCCAGCAGCAGCCATCTCATTTTCATCTCCCCTACCTCCTTGTTGTCGAAGCTACATCGTCGGATCTCGTCCACAGTATAGCACTGTTCTGAATCCGTGTCAACCCCTAGGGGATACTCTTGAAGCGGATTGCCGATAATGGCTGTGAATGCTACAATCCCTGAGGGCCGCGTAAGGACGATTGTCAGGGGCTGGCTCACGCCCTGATACATCCCCCTCCAAAACAGCGGGGGCTCTTGACGTTCGCAAGGACTTGTGTTGTGCTGTGCTCTCTACTGTGATACAATCCATTGACCTCGATTCCCCTACTTCGTCGACGTGCTGGCATGCCGAACGTGTACTCCACAACTCCTGGCAGAGAAGACCGACTTCTCGAGGAATCAGTGGGTGATCATGGGCGTACTTGGAGGAGCACTGCTGGTAGTCTTGTGCCGTTTCGCTGGCTGATGCTCCTGGTGGGTGGCGGGCTGGTGGTGCGGTTTGTGCTGGAGGCGTTGGGGGTGTGGCCGTGGGAGTGATCGAGAGGATAGAGGACTGGGTTCCCATCATGGTCCTGCTGAGTTGTGTTTTCGGCGGATTGATGTTGCTTATGAAGGGTATCGAGTTTCTGGACGAGCGTCCCCATGTCGTGGGCAGAATGTTGGGCCCTATACGGTGGTTGCGGCGTCATCAGCGAGTGGTGCTGGCAATAGGGTTCTCGGCGTCGATGGATTACGTAATGTGGCGCTGGCCAGAGCTGCGGCTGATCGGGTTGATTGGCCTGTTCGTCTTTCTGGTGGTGTGGTTTTGGCGCGAGTTGTGTTCGGGGATTCGTGTACTATATCGGCGGGTGTTATGGAGAGTGATTGTGCGGCCGGCGAGGGACCACTTCGGGGTTGAGGCGACACGTCAAGCGTTTGACCTGGACGCGGACTTGGCGGAGCGGTTCCGGCGAGGTGGTATGCGGGGCCTGAGCAACGATGGCCTAGCTGTGCTCGCCGAGGCTTTGAGTAGGACGGAGAGAGGGGATCGGGAAGTAGTCGTGCACTACCCTGAAGGAGTCCACCTTCACCCGCCTGAGGCGGGAAGACCTAGGGCCAAAGAGAGGTTCACGGAGGCGGGGGAAGAACTCCTTGCTGGTGCCTGGATCACGGGATACGGGGAGACACTAGATCGCCCGCGCGGGGGCTTCGGAATGTGGGTGTTGTTGCCAACCGGGAAGCCCTATTGGGTCCAGCGTCTCGGTGTGGAGGCCCGGTTGGAGATGGTGAGACGGAGCATTCTCGAGAGGATGCAGGAAGCGACACCGGTAGTGGATAGGGACCAATGGTCGAGCGAGGAAGCGGTCTGGACGAAGGAGGTGGCGCAGCTGAGCATAGTAGCCTCCTGGCTGCTTCATAGGATTCTGTACTTCCACGAGCGGTACTCAGGAGATCGGGTGCACGCAGTGTGGAGGGGACGTCGAGCTGCTGGCGGCTCAAATGGACGCGAGCGTGGAGGATATCTGCCGAGCGTTGGATGATCTGAAGGACGCTCGCTTCGTCACAGAGTATGACTGGGTTCCCGCGGACGAGGGCGTGGATATGCGGGTCCTGCTTGATCAACGCGTACAACATAGGACCGTGGCGCGGGGTTTGATGTCCGCGATAAATAGGTATCTAAAGGAGTGCGGGGCGTGGTGAGAGCCTTCTTGGGAGCACCTTGGTGCGGAAGGCGAGGAGGCCGTTGGTTCCAAAGGGGAGTGGCTTGAGTGAGTAGTATGGCGTTGATCTTCGTGAGGCGCTCAATAGTCCGGTACGATGAGGACCGGGCGAGTCCCGAGCGACAGCTTGCGAACTGTGTGAAGGTTTGCGAAGAGAAGGGCTGGCAATACGAGGTCTACCAAGACGCGGAGGGACACCGCTCTGGACGGTCTGAGAAGCACCGGTCGAACGGGCGTTGCCCCAATTGCCACCCTCAGGTTTCGAATCTCGCGAATACGTGGGAGACAAAGTCAGGGCAGCGGGGAATAGGTGGACTAGTCTTGAGGAAAAGGCGCGCCCGGAGGGATTCGAACCCCCGCTCTCACAGATTCGAAGTCTGCGGCTCTATCCACTGAGCTACGGGCGCGCGCCTCGCCAGAAGCCGAGGAAGGCTGAGATCCTATCCTTAGTGTAGCACCAACAGAGCCTCTTAGCAACCCCTCCCCCATCCCCCTGCTCCATCACTCCGCGCCGGCTTCGGAGGCCAGGAGTTGCCAGCTATCCTGAGGAGGGATCAGCACCTCGGGCGGGATGATCTCTCGCCTGCCCCCCGGAGGGGTCCAGTAGAGACTGATGTACATGTGATCCGTCCTGGCCGCGTGCCGCACCCGCAGGTGGTGCAGACCGGCTTCCAGAGGGAGGGCAGTCTGGTCAAACTCGTTGCGCCGCAGGCTGGCCACCACCTCCTCGCCGTCGATGTACAGCACCGAGTCGTCGATGGATTGGATGGCGAAGAGGTAGTCGCCGCTCTCCGGGATGAGGATCTGCCCCTCCCACTCCACCGTGTGCGGCATGGGCAGAGGGGCGATGTGGTAGTACACCCCCAGACGTCGATCGATGCGAGCGAAGGTTAGAGGACCCTGCCAGTCCCCGTTGGGGAAGTAGCTGCCCAGCAGGCCGTTGGCTGTCACCGGAGGTATATACAACGCCCAGGGAGGCACAATCTGTTCCTCTCCTCCGGGCGGCTGCCAGGCCAGCTCGAAGTGGCCATCGCCACCGGCTGCCCTGATCTGAAGGTCGTGGTTGCCCTGGGCCAGACTCACCTCTGCGTGTGCCCCACCCTCTCCCTGCATCAGCAGAGCGCCATCAAGAAACAGTTCCACGTGGCCCGGAGAACGAAGAACCAGGCGGTACTCCCCATACTCGGGCGCTCGTAGCACCCCCCTCCACTCCGCCAGGAACGGCACACCGAGAGGAACCCCGTCGCTCCAGTCGAAAGAGAGCTGACGCTCCTGCCTGACGAGCGAGGGCGGATGGGACCAGTCTTCCCCCCGTCGGTAGTAGCCCATCAACCCTTGTATGCTTGAGATGTCCTCTGGCGATAGCCGGATGACGTACACCACCGGTGATCCCCCGAACGGCGAGGCGCGTTCCGTGAAGCTTCCAAGCGGGTAATACGTCCGCGCCTCTTCGAAAAGGTGGGTGCTGGCCCCGTCAAGGATCATCACCGCTTCCCTGCCCGACCACTGGGGCAGCGGCAGATCGTCGTGAGTCTCGATGCGCTGGTAGCCGGTGACCCCGGGCGCCAGGAAGCGCACCACGGGGTGATCGTGGTAGTAGGAGATGACGTAGAGGTCCACAGTTTCGCCCAGCTCAGCCATCACGCGAGCGGCGATGGTCTCCGCTGTGGAGAAGTCACGCCAGGTGTCGAAGTCCCTGGCCTGCACGAAGAAGTATGTGTGCAGGTTGAAGTGCCCTATGAGGGCCAACAGGAGGGCGACGAAGAGGAAGAACCACGCGGCGCGCCGTTTCTCGAAGACCACGCGCCAGTCCCCCCATAGACTGTGGATGGGCACCACGGCCAGCAGGTAGGCCGCCGGGAGGCTGCCGATGGTCCGCACGGCGTGGGGCGCTTCCCACTCCAGAGAGAGGATCCCTGGAGCGAGCATGGCCAGCAGCCACAGCGGCAAGAGCAGCGAGCGGGGTCGCCGCCAGCGCCAGAGGCAGAGACCGATGCCCAGCACCAAAAGGGCACCGCTGATGGGATCCAGCATGGGCGCTCCTGAGAGGTTGTGACGCCCGTACCGGTCGCCCCGGTAGTTGAACATGGAGAGGTGCTTGACCGTGCTTTCAGCAACGGCATCCAGTGCCTCATCCTGCGTCTTGCCCTTGAACACCGAGGCTTTCCCCGTGCGCTCCCAGAAATGCTCGCCCTCCCGCAGGGCGTACTGCGCCACCGGGCCGATGGTCAGCAGCAGTGCCAGAGCCAGAACTACCAGCCCGCGCCAGTTCCGGCGCAAGATGTGCCTCTCAGCCAGCGCCGTGTGAACGAGGAAGGCAGCCAGAACCAGGGGAAAGGGCAGGAAGCCCACGTAGGTCACCATGCCTAGACCCAGCCCGATGCCTGCAAGGGCAAAGTCCAGGTAGCGCCGGCGGCGCAGCCCCCGCAGGAGGAAGCCCACTGCCAAAAGCGCGAAGAGGGGCGTCGCCACGTTATGCATCCCGATGCGGCTGAAGTTGATGCTCCACCGGGACACCGCCAGGAGGAAAGCGGCGACCAGGCCCAACCGACGGCCGAATAGCTCACGGCCGACGAGATAGGCTACCGCCACGGCGGTCGTCCCCATCAGTGCGCTCACCGCCCTGACAGCCTCCGTTGAGCTGCCCAGGAGGCGCAGCGACCCGGCCAACATCAAGAGATAGTGCCCTGCGGAGTTGACGCGTGGCTCGTAGACCGGCAGATAGCCAGGCTCCTCCAGGATGCGCAGGGCCACGAGGCCGTCCTCCGCCTCGTCGTACCAGGTCCCGTAGGGCAGCCCACCCAGGTCCCAGAACCGCACGACAGCCGCCAGGGCCAGGATCCCTAGCAGCAGGCCGACTTGGACCCGGGTCCAGGGTCGCTCCCCAGGAGCACGTCCCCTTCTCACGTCCAGCAGACAGGCACCCACCAAGAGCGCCAACACGCTTCCCAGGTGCAGCCACCAAGCGACCGCGGAACCGTCCGTCGAGGCGAAACTCTGGAGGGAGATGAGGCCTAACACGACGGCCAGGCTGACCGAGACCAGTCCCACGTATATGACGATTCGCCGGCGGCGGAGATGCTCCACGAAGCTGGGGGGCGCAACGGGGCCCGGCTGCCTGCGAAGACCATAGATGGCCAAGGAGACCGCCACGGCGAACAGCAGGCCCGCTTCCAGAGGGCTGCCGCGACGCAGGCACCACTGGGCTATGACGGCAAGAGCCACGGCCAGGAAACCGCACAGAAGATAACAATACCTGCGGAGAACATCACGCACCAACAAGCTGACCTCCTGGGTCCTGGTCGACGGTCACGGGACGCCTAGCAGACGACTGGGCGCTGGTTCTGCCATTGTACCGCGGCTAAGTCTCGTTGTCAAGAGCACTACTGCGTGACTGAAGACGGCGTCGGACCAGCCAGTCAGCGGCCTTGTCCGGGCGCGCCGGTGCGGCTACAATGGGACCCGATCATACTTGCCGGCATCACGGGACAGGCGGTTCCTCGGACGATGGACGTACAGGTTGAGAAAACTAGCCTGCTGCAAGAGATTGAGGCCCTGGCCGATCCTCAGTACGAGGCGGTAATTCAACGGTCCATCCCCTCCTCACTGGAAGTCCACGGCCTGCGCGTCTTCGAGATCCGCAAGATCGTACGGTCCTGGCGGAGCCAGCACAAAGACATTGACCTGGATGACCTGCTTGCTCTGGTTGAAGCGCTCTGGGCCGGACCCTCGCGGGAAGAGCG
Source organism: Chloroflexota bacterium (assembly GCA_030603665.1). GTDB lineage: Bacteria > Chloroflexota > Anaerolineae > UBA7937 > B3-Chlor > JAUVXJ01. The sequence goes on from JAUVXJ010000001.1 coordinate 399,393, forward strand.
GCTGGTGGCGCTGGAGCTGCTGCAGCACTATCCGGACTCCATCCCGCAGCTAACCTGGGAGCACTTCGACCGCTGGCGGCGGGACCTGGACAGCTGGGAGCTGACCGACGTTCTGGGGCTGGGAGTCCTGGGTGTTTGGGTGGCCGCTGAACAGGAGCACAGGGCATGGCACCTCTGGGATCTCATCGCTGACCAAGATGTCTGGAGCCGGCGGCTGGGAGTGGTGGGGGGAATAGGGTTGAATCGGGCGCTCCAGACCGTGGAATCCGCGACCCTGGTACTGGAGATGGTCGACCAGGTGAAAGAGGATCGGCATCCCATGATCACCAAGGCGGTGTCCTGGACCCTGCGCACCCTGGGCACCAGGCACTCCGACACGGTGCTGGCCTACCTGGAGGCGAACGAGGAGGTCCTGGCGCGCCACGTCGTCCGCGAGGTGACCAACAAGCTCACTACCGGTCGCAAGGACGGAAAGCGGAGCAGATGAGACCGTTCTGCACCAGGTGAAACGGATACCAGACTGCTGGACGAACGAGAGCTAGTGCGGTACAATGCTGGAGGCATCACGAATGTGGCAAAAAGGAAGAGTGGCTATCAGTTTCTAGCATCTTGAGAGGAGATTGGGTCATTGAAGACGAGAGATCACAGTCGTTTAGTAGCAGAGCTCAGCGAAACGTATGCCCAGCACGCACCAAAGTGCGCCTCGCTCAACGAGCGAGCCAAGAGACACCTGCTCGACGGTGGGAGCCATGCGATGCGCCTCACGCAGCCCTTCCCACCCCGCATGACTTCCGCCCGCGGGGCCTGGATAACGGACGAAGACGACAACAGTGTCCTGGATTTCTGGCAAGGACACTTCGCCAACATCCTCGGCCACAACCCGGAGGTTGTAACCTCCGCGCTGGCGAGAGCCTTTGAGGATGGCTTTGGGTTGCAGACTGGCTTCGAGGATCGTCTTCAGGTCGAGGCAGCCGAGGTGCTTTGCCGGCAGACCGGAAACGACCGAGTGCGCTTCACCACCAGTGGGACCTTATCTACGATGTACTCCATCATACTGAGCCTCGCCTTCACGGGTCGTGACGCGGTAATGAAGGCAGGGGCCGGTTGGCACGGAGGGCATCCGTGGGGGCTGAAGGGCGTCTCCTTCCAGGAAGGGCCGGATGCCGGCTTCCACTTCGTGGAGGGACGAGGGCTACCGTCTGCGGTGACCGACGAGGTTCTCATCACAGACTATAATGACCCCGATAGGCTACGTGACGATTTCGCGCAGCACGGGGACCAACTCGCCTGCTTCATAGTGGAACCCTTCATCGGCGCAGGGGGATGCATGCCTGCCACAACGGAATACCTGCAGGCCGCGCGCGAGCTGACGGAGCAGCATGGCGCTGTCCTCATCTTCGATGAAGTCATAGCTGGATTCCGTTTCCGCGCCGGTGATCTGGGGAACCTCTACGGCATACAGCCGGACCTGGCCACCTTTGGCAAGGCCATAGGTGGGGGCATGCCGGTGGCAGCCCTGGCGGGCCGTGAGCAGATCATGAAGCTCATCGGACGCGAGGGAGGCAGTAAGGTGAGGTTCTCCGGCGGGACCTACTCCGGTCATCCCGCATCGATGCTGGCCGCCAAGACATTCATGGAGTATCTTGTCGCCCACGAGAACGAGATCTACCCCCGACTGGAGGACCTCGGGGAGAGGGCACGCAGCATCGCCGAGACCGCTTTTGCCGAACAGGGTATCTACGTTCGGAGCACAGGAGGCGCCCGCGACGAGTGGCCCGGAGGCTCGTTGAGCCTGCTGACTTTCCCCCACCAAGAAGCAAAAGAGGTCCGGAGCCCTGACGACGTTCGCAACCCTGAGATCTGTGACGTGGAGCTGGGCGAAAAGGTGTTGCAGTTGGCTCTGCTGGTCAGCGACGTCTATACGATGCATGGTCTCGGTGCTGTCAGCACTGCGCACACGGAGGAAGACCTCGATTTCCTGGCAGAGGCGTACAAGCGAGTAGCGCGTCTTTTCAAGAAGCACCTGTAAGATAGACGAACTGGAGACCTGATCCAGACCGGTCGATCGATTGACAGGATCGGACGCTGTGCCAAAGAGACCAAGTAATAGCTTCATCATAGCCGTAAGACAGAGGAGGCTCTAGTCGACATGTCAAATAGCACGCGTGTAATACAGTATGGACTGGGTCCCATTGGTGGTGCGATGGCTCGTCACGTGATCGAGCGCGCGGGGTTGGACCTGGTGGCGGGCATAGACATCGACCCCGCCAAAGTGGGCAAGGACGTGGGGGATGCAATCGGCCTCGGCCGCTCCATGGGGTTCGCCGTGGTGGAGAGGCTTTCCGACGCATTGGACCAGTCGGAGGCCGACGTCGTCCTGCATACCACCAGCTCCTACTTCAACACCTTCCAAGACCAGATCGTGGAGACACTCGAGGCAGGGCTGGACGTGGTCTCCACCTCGGAGGAACTATCTTTCCCCTGGCTCGCCCATCCCGACGAGGCGTCGGAGGTTGACAAGGTCGCGAAGCGCACGGGGAAGACCGTCCTGGGAACCGGCGTCAATCCCGGATTTCTAATGGACTCGCTTCCCCTCAACCTGACAGCTATCTGCCAGCGAGTGGATCGCATCGATGTAACGCGGGTCATCAACGCTTCCACCCGCAGAGGTCCATTCCAGGCCAAGATCGGCTCCGGCATGACGGTGGAGGACTTCAAAACCAAGATGGATGCCGGCCTCATGGGCCACGTGGGCCTTCCTGAGTCCGTGGGCATGGTCTTCCACACGCTCGGCAAGGCACTGACCCGCTATGAATCTGGCGTCGAGCCGGTGGTGGCGGAGGAGCGGATCAAGACAGACTACTTCGATGTCCCGCCAGGGAAGGTGAGGGGATTGAAGCAAGTGGCGCGCGGGTACACATATGAAGGCGAGTTCATGACCCTGACCTTCATCGCCGCGCTTGGAGCTGGAGACGAAGCCGACACCATCGAGATCGCTGGATCGCCGGACCTGAAGGTCACGCTCCAGGGCACAAACGGCGACATCGCCACGGTGGCTATCGCGGTGAACGCTATACGTCGCGTGAAAGAGGCCGCTCCGGGCCTGGTAACGATGAGAGATCTGCCCATTGTGACTATCTGGTGAGAACAACAGGTCTGCGCATGACCGCCAATACGATGAGTTACGTGCGAACGTAATGAAGCGGCGCCCAATGACACTGACGGAGATGGAAGCGACATGACATCTGAATACGTACCCGCCACCTACAGCAACAACCTGGACCAGATGCTTGCCCGCGGAGCGAAGCCGGGGCAAGGGGGGCACCTGGAAGCAACCCCCACGGAAGCGAGCCTGGCGCTGGTCAGACTCCAGGCATCCTGTTGGTCGTTTCTGGCCGCTGAGATCGCCCAGGTATACGGACTGGAGGGGGCAGAGCCTATCATCCGAGAGATCGTGCGCCGCGCCGGTCGATATCGCGGCAACGAGATCCGAAGGAACGTGGAGAAGCGAGGTCTGCCCCTGGATGTGCCCCATCTGTTGGACTACTGGGACTACGCCACCGACGAGGCGGTGGACTTGGCGGAGTACGATCGAGAGCCCCAGTACTACGCCCACGAGGTGCCGGGCTGCGGCTTCTGGGACCAGATGGAGGGCTTGTGCCCCCAGCCTCTGGCCGTCGCCATGTGTGAGGAGATCCACGTGGCCGTGGCCAAGGAGTACAACCCGGCGATGGACGTCTGGTACCCGGCGCTGCTCTCCCGCGGTCAGGCCAGGTGCATTTTCAGATGGGAGATGCCCGACAAGGAGGCCGAGAGAGCGGCCAAGCGGGCTCACCACGCCACCAAGGCCGCCAAGAAGGCCGGCCAGCCACTAGCTGGTGAGCGAGGACCCCAGAAGCCTGACGCCGCCAGGTCGTACAGCGCCATAGCTCGCCTCCATGTGGTCTTCTACCACTATGCTGCCGACCAGTTGCTGCGCACCGTAGGCGAGGACACGACCGACGACATCCTGCGGCGAGCGATGCGCAAGTGGGGAAGCTGGCGCGGCCAGGAGATGCGTGAGGACCACCAGAGACGGGGCTGGCCCCTCAACTTGGAGTCTTTCATCACCTACTTGGATGACCCCGCGGCAGGCGACGCCTGGGTGGCGGAGAACGTCACGCTGACGCCCACCGAGCACAGCAAAGACATCACGGAGTCCGCCTACAGCGAGTGGTTCGACAAGCTGGCCACAGGACGCTTCGCCCTTCCCTTGTTCGAGGAGGCGCTGCCCGCCCAGGCCCAGGCCTACAATCCAGCCTTGGAGATGAGCATCCCTCTGCTCATGGAGCGCGGAGATTCCGTATCCAGGTTCGTTTACTCCACCAGATCCTAGGCCGACTCTTGCCTCTCCACAATTCGACTGGAGCAGTACCGCGATGCCTTTCTGGCCATGCACTCCAAGGCCAGGCATGCGGCAGTCAAGGGTGTGTTCACGTTCGAGGCGCCGTAGTTCCCCTGGCGCTGAAGACTACCCCTGGCCCTGCACGATCAGCGGCACGAAGGCCTTCCGCCCCCCTGCGAGAGCGCTGGCCATGCCGCGGAGTGAATAATAGGCCGGGCGATAGACAATGGGGCTATTCAGAGGGTCTGTGTGATTCTGCCGATACGCCACGGAATACCAGCGCGCAGGCTCGCAGCGGTGGTACCAGTAGACGGTGGCGAAATCCATGTTGAAGAAGCTCATCACACCCATCCAGGGATAGTGGCTCATCGCATACAAGTAGGCATCCCTTAGATAGTCTGCCTGCTGCTGCCGGGCGACGATCTGCCATGTTCGGGTGGACCAGTCGCCCCAGTTGTGGCACGATGCACCCGGGTCCAGTATCCAACCAAACTCTATGGCCCAGATCTGCGTGTCCGCGTCGTTGCGAATCTCCATCAACGCCCTCTGTTGCTCAACGCGGCGGAAGGTCAACCCGCTGACCGGTGCCGGAGCCTGCTCCGGCTCATGGGCGAAGCCGTAAGGGTGCGAACCTAGGACATCGAAGTATGGCTTGCCCCCGCTGCGATAGATCCCGCAGATGAAATCCAGATCGTTGACCACGCCGGCAGCGTAGAGTTGCTCGGTGTAAGCCGCCAACTGAATCCCGGCCAGCTCCCCCCCCAGGGCGCAGAGCGCACCTCCAGGCCCACCCGTGGTAGCCATGCCAGAGGTGACCACCGCAGCGTCCGAATCGGCGGCCTTGATCCTGGGGTAGACCGCCTGGAGCATCTGCACGTACTGACCCGCGTTGGGACTGCCACCCCAGTTCATAGGTAGGTTCGGCTCGTTCCAGATCACGTAGCCCGCAACGTGGCCCGCTGCACGAGACGCCACCGCGCACATGAAGTCGCCGAAGTCGTCCATATCGTCGGGCGGAGCCCCCTCAGGGCCGCTCCTTGCCCACGCCGGAGCGGAGTCGACACGCAGGACGACCATGACCCCCTCGCTTTGTGCGTAGGCCAGGAGTTCGTCCAGTCCGAGCCACTGGTAATTCCCTTTGGAGGGTTCGGCCAGGCTCCACTGGAGTTGCCACACCGCCCAGTCGAACTTCATGTTGTCCACCAGATAGACGTGATCGCGCTCCGCCAGGAAGGCGCCCAGCCCCACGTGAGGCTGTTCGACGGCCAGACGAGAGCTGGACGGCGTCGCCAGCGTCAGGATCAGAGCTGCGAGGACCGCTTGAACCAACAGCCGAGCCACGCGCTTCATCGAGTTCATGGATACTGCCGGGAGCTTCGCATTCACGTCGTTTCCCCGAGGCAAGGTCTCGGTGTACTGCGCCAGGAATAGCACAGACTGGCGAAGATTACTCCAGTATACCGAACAGATGTCGAGCGAGCAATAGGTAATCTGTACCACCAACGCAGGGCAGTACCACAGGAATATCCAGCGAGCTAGCCGCACCGCACCTCAGGCTTGAGGCCAGTTGCCCCCTCCAGGAGGGTGCCCTACTCCTATCGAGCGGGCTCGAGGTCGCAGGGTCGTGCCTGCATGTGCATCCCATCCTACGATGAGTCTGGGCGACGCCACGGGCTCGATCGCTGATACCCTGCACCCGCGGCGAGGCGCTTGACTCAGCCGACAACGCATGGTACAACAGGATCGAACGTACACTAGAGATGGGACTATGAGCTACCAGTTGTCGATTTGCCACCACCACAAACACCGCGTTGTCCGCCGCCGCGCCGTCGGAACGGCTGCGGGAGCTCCAGAGCAAGGAGATGTGGACATTGATAAGACGCGCCCTGCAAAGCTGACTCAGCTTCAGCCGAGGCGCGTCTTCTTGTTCCGGCGGATCAATGGAGCAGGGCTCGATACTGCATGTACGACAAGTACGCGAACCACCAGAAGCAAAGACAGTGTGCATCGATCATCCTGGCAGACTCAGTAGCAGAAAGGAGGGGAGGATGAGCAAGGCAAGCAAGTCTTGGATGGTGGGAGTAGGTGCGGCGTTGCTGCTAGGCGCGTTGGTGGGGGTCGTCTGGGCCAGGCCCAACGATAGGCCTCAGGGCACGGACATCACCCGCAAGGTCACTCTGACGAGCAGCGACTTCTTTCCACACAGGAACACCGATGACTGGTTCAACACCGGGAGCGTCGTAGTCTGTTTCACAGGAAGCTGTGAGCTCGCGGCTCCCGTGGTCTTTCCCTGCCTCCCGTCGGTCACCGTGGAGCGGATCAAGCTGCACGTGTACGATAACAACAATGGCTACCGCGCCAAAGCCACACTTCGCCGTGCACATCCCTCCACGGGGGCTCTCGTGCCGCTGGGAGAGGTTAGGTCCCCCCTTGGGACCACCGGTGGGCTCCAGACCTACACCAGCGGCACCATCAACAAGGTGGTGTGGCCGAGCCAGAAGGTCTTCATCTGGCTGGAGATCGAAGGGCAGTTCATCGACGTCTACGGGGTCACCGTGGAGTACCACCGGAACATCTAACGAACTAGAGGCCTTCTGCACGATAGAGAATCCATCGGTTCAGTATGCGTCCTGGGTGGAGCACTCGTGCCGCCGGGCCGGTGAGGCATGCGAAGACGGTGCGCTGTGGTGCCCGCTCGACACACGATGAGTCTGCGAGCAAGACGTGCGGCAACCAGCGCGGTTAGCACGTCACGCGATAGACCAACTCCTCATGGTACCCTGTCACCACTCTGACGTGACCACACAGCATCTCATCCACGGCCTGGTCGCCGGTGTCCACCAGGAATGATCGACCTCGCAGCGAGTTGATCTTGCCCACGGTGCTCACCACGATTATGTTGCCCTCGCCTACTCTGCTGATCACCTCGTGGCTCAGCTGCTGGTTCCCTCGCCCGAAGAGGTACCCCTGGCCGCCGATGGGGGTGATGACTATCTTGGCCTTCCGTCCCTCGAGGAGATGGAGAAGCTGAGCTTCATTGACATCTGCGGCCATGAGCTTGCCCCGAAGCAGGACATCCACACCGACCAAGGTCTTGTGTATTCCCAGCTCGGCAGCGATAGCCCGCGTCGTGGTTCCAGGGCCGAGAATGTAGAGACAGTCTTCCTCCATCCTCTCCACCACGTCGGAGGCGATCGCCCTCATGGATGCCGATTCCGTGAGGCTGCTGGCTGCCTTCGCTCCCTGAATCATACGGCGATGGAAGGGAATTCTCAGGTATCCATAGAGTCTTGCGGAGACGATGCCCTCCCTGAAAGCATCCTCGTCTACATCCATCACCTCGGCCTCGCGAAGGCTCGACATGCCGGCGGAGAGGTACGATGCGGCCAGGTCCCCTGCCGCGCGGGGGCTGGTTGCGTAGACCGCGGAGTGGATCTTCACTCCCGCTGGGATCCCGAGAACGGGGATTGCGTCGCCCACAGCATCGTAGATATCCCTTCCCGTGCCGTCTCCTCCGGCGAAGAGCAACAGGTCCACGCCTAGCCGCTGCATCTCCTGGGCGGCATTCCGCGTGTCGGCCGCCGTCGTGTTACCTGCGTCAATCGCACCGATCACCCTGGTCTGGAATCCGCTCTCCGCGGCCGCATGCCCGCCCATCTCTCCTGGATAGGCGATGATCTCCAGCTCCTCTTTCAAGGGTTTGAGCCGCTCGAGGGCCTGTATGGTGCGGATCTCCGATTGCGGCACCGCACCCAGCTCCAGAGCCCTCTGCTGAATCTCGAGGCCATCGCTTCCCTTGAACCCAACGCGCCCGCCTATGCCGGCGACGGGATTGACGATGAGTCCCAACCTCTTGCCTGTCTTAACCATCACCAACTCTGACCGATGATGGTGAGCAAAGCTCAGCTCACTGATCATCTTCTTTGCGCGTCTTCCTTAGATAGGCCTTCCCACTGGCAGCCCACAGCGAGACATTGTCGAGGAACCCGGAAGCAGCGCAGAACATCGCTGCGCTATTGTAGAGCAGCAAGTACCTCAAGTCAATCGTCATCAAGGCAAGGCGTGTCCACGCCAGATCGCAACTGCTGCCGGTCGCAGCCTCGATAGTCCACGGGGCACCCAAGGTCGGCAATCCGCGGTCGAGTCTGTGCTTAGGAGCCAGATGATCTCGCTACCTCGACTTGACCATCACGGCGAGACGTGGTATGGTCATCTCCGCCGACCGGCACGCCGAGCGCTCGAAGGCTAGCGCTCCAGCCGTGGACCTTGGAGAAGAGTGGCGGTAGGCTGTGTAGTTCGAGGAAACGAAGCCTGGTTCCTAGTGGAGAGGAGATGGACATGGAGTCGGAGACTGTAGTGAATTGTGCCGAGTGCACCACCGTGGTATGCCGATCTGGACGGGCTGACAAGGCGCCAGCCAATTGCCCTACCACGCTCAAGCAAGATGTGCTAGACAGGGCCACAGAGACCTGTCTCGGCTCGGATCTCGTGAACTTCGCGCGCGAGGCGTCGAGGCAGGAGGCCGTTGGATACGCGACGCTCGCCCACGCCCCCGGCGCTCCTTCGGCTATCAAGAGCAGGCTGGAAGAGACCATGGAGTTCTCGGAGAGAATGGGCTTCCGTCGATTGGGCGTGGCCTTCTGTGTCGGCGTCAAGGACGAGGCGGAGATGCTCGCGTCTATCCTCAAGAACAGGGGGTTCGAGGTCGTGTCAGTCTGCTGCAAGTGCGGCATGGTGAGCAAGGAGGAGCTGGGTCTTGAGCGCCAGGATCAGATCACCGCGGAGAATGACTTCGAGGCCATGTGCCATCCCATAGCGCAGGCCCAGATACTGAACGATTCCCGCACCGATTTCAACATACTATTGTGTCTTTGTGTGGGACATGATTCGCTGTTCCTGAGGCACAGTGACGCGTTATGCACGGTTCTCGCGGCAAAGGACCGGCTGCTTGGTCATAACCCTCTGGCTGCCCTCTACCTGTCGAAATCATACTACCGAAGAGTACGCACCTGAAGGGGGTTCCCCCTAGCAGACGGGCCATCCCAGGCAACGATGCCGGTCGGGCCCTCCGCTACGCACGGAGAAGCACAGTCTCAATGTTCGATCTACGGCGCGAAGCTTCTCCACATTCGCCCCGCTGCCTGCAAAGATGTCCCAGCGCAGACTAGACATTCGTACAGGTCGAGAACTGCACGAATGTCTGATGTGCAGCGGCGCGCCTTCTTGTAGTATGTAGTATAAGGAGGAGAAACGATAGCGGAGTAGTTGCCCAACAGAGCACTCCACCTGACCGATGCTTTGCTTCATGTCGCCACCAGAGCTTTGGCGACGCACAGGGACACAACTGGCGCGGCGGCAGCAGTGCGAACTGGTTGTCGTCCACACCTGGACCTCGGCCGCTGAGCAGCACCTGAGAAACCTCGTGGCGTCAAGCGAGCTGGACAGGTGGGTCCGTGAAACTCGAGACCAGCACAAGCGCTGGCTTGCCGAGCTCTTGCAGCCGTACGCTTTGCAGGACCTGAAGCATCGAGTGTACATGTTGGAGGGGGAGGCGGGGCACTTGATTCCCGAGCTGGCAACAGCGAAGGAGGTGGAACTCATCGTCATGGGTACGGTGAGCCGCACTGGGGTGGCCGGATTACTCATTGGCAACACCGCCGAAAGGATCCTCCACCAGGTGGATTGTTCCGTGCTGACGGTCAAGCCTGATGGGTTCGTTACCCCGGTGAGGTTGGATGAACAGCAGAAACACTTGTAAGAGCGGGAGAATGGAACTACCATCATGGCCGGGGGCTTTGACGAACAACCGGGGGAGGAAGCGATGATCAAGGAAAGAGGTCTGGTGCGTATTTCTTTCGAGCTACCTTCTACCGTGTTGGCCGAGCGGGTCAACCTGGTGGGGGAGTTCACTGACTGGGATACCATGTCAACACCCATCACTCGCGAGCGGGCTGATGCCAATTGGAAAGTGATCGTCGAACTGGAAACTGGCCGGCGCCATTGCTTTCGCTACATGGTGGATGACAAAGAATGGCTCAACGACTGGCACGCCGACGATTTCGCCGAGAACTACTATGGATCAGACGATTCGGTAGTAGGCGTGACCGAGGCTAAGGTTCAACAGACACAAGCACAAGGCTGACGTTCGTAGTGGTGGCGTTCTCGCGAGAATCACACCTGACTGCGTCAGGATCGATTTCACTGGTCGTTCCAACCGCAGGTGATGACATGCATTTGTCAACTACTGTCCGTCTGGTGCGCGAATGACAACAGAGATTGCTCTTACGCTTACCATCATTGTGGCCGCGCTGGCGCTCTTTGCCACCGAGAAACTCCGGGTGGACCTGGTCGCGCTACTTGTTCTGTTGTCCGTTGCCCTGCTCCGCCTCATCAACCCCAAGGAAATTTTCGATGGCTTTGCGAACCCGGCCGTGATCACCGTTTGGGCGGTCTATATGGTGTCAGGCGGGCTGTTCAAGACAGGGGTTGCAGACGCTACGGGCCGAGGCATTCTTCGGTTGGCGGGGCACGGGGAACCCAGGCTCATCGCGACGATCATGGTGACCTGTGGCGTGATCTCGGCTTTCATGAACAACGTGGGCGCCACCGCCATGCTCATGCCAGCCATGGTCGGCATCTCGCGCCGGACCAAGATCGCTGTCTCCAAGTTGCTCATCCCCCTCTCATTCTCGTCGCTGCTGGGAGGCAAGATGACCCTGATCGGCACGCCGGCCAACATTCTGGCCATGGGCATCCTGGCCGACCGCGGTCTCTCGACGCTTGGTTTCTTTGACTTCACCCCAATGGGTATTGTTGTCCTGACGACAGGCGTCCTTTACATGGTTCTGATTGGCCGCCACCTGCTACCTGTTCGCGAGGGGACGCAGGGCCGGCGGGATGTCTATCGCCTTCGGGAGTATGTCACGGAGGTAAGGGTTTCGCCCACGAGTCCGCTCGCCGGCGAGACGCTGTTGGAGTCCCACCTTGGCCGGGACTATGACTTGACGGTGTTAGCCATCGAGCGCAACGGCATCGGCCGAACAAGGATTGGGCGGGACACTCGTGTTCAGGCAGGTGATCTTCTCACGGTCGAGGGCTCTGCGGATGATCTCATGGCAGCCCGGGAAGCCCTTGGGCTTACTATTGAGGCCGAGCGGAAGCTGGACCTCGAGCGGTTGGAACCAGGCAATGTTCAACTGATTGAGGCTACACTCGCCCCGCGCTCCGGCTTGGTAGGCCGCACCCTGCGGGGAGTGCGCTTCCGTGATCGATACGGCTTCACTGCATTGGCGATTTGGCGACACGGAGAGGCCATCACTCAGAAGCTCCGGGACGTACCACTGCGGTTTGGGGATGCCCTGCTGCTCCAGGGCTCCCAGCACCGGGTGAGGGAGCTTCAGGAAGGCCCCGATTTCCTCGTCCTGGAGCCACTTGAGTTGGAGCAACTGCGGCGTCACAAGGCCCCGATCGCCATTGCTGCGTTGGTGTTGGCCATCCTTTTGGTTGTGTTTGCGGACGTTCACATCTCCCTGGCGATGGTGATCGCCGCGGTGGTTATCATCCTCACCGGCTGCCTATCTATCGAGGAGGCGCACGAGAGCATCGATTGGAGGACAGTGTTCCTCGTGGCGGGCATGCTGCCCCTGGGGATGGCCATGGAGGCCACGGGCACGGCGCGGTACTTGGCGAACTTCATGCTCGGTGCTCTAGGCGATCTTGGACCGACCGCCTTGCTCGCCGGGATGTATCTTCTGGCGGCGCTAATCACGCAAGCCATGTCCAATGCGGCCGCCATAGTCCTTATCGTCCCCATCGCAGTAGATACGGCGCTGGCCTTGGGGGCCAATCACCTCACTTTCACGATGGCCGTGGTGATTGGTGCGGCTACCAGCTTCTTGTCACCCGTTGGCCACAAAGCCAACGTGTTGGTCTTTGGTCCCGGGGGCTATCGTTTCTTCGACTACGCGCGGGTGGGCACGTTGCTTACCGTGGCTCTGCTGATCGTCTCCATGATCTTCCTGCCGCTGTTCTGGCCGCTATTCCCCTAGCCCGGGCTTTGCCGCGCCCCAGTGACCTGCCTCACTCCGGTTCATATCCCTCGGTCCGACAAGCCCACAGACTGGTGTCCGTGAATGCTGCGATTGGTTGGCGCGTGATTCACACCGGCTGCTCGGGGCATGCCTCCAACCTGGCCGGGATCCAGTGGCTGCAACGCGTTCTTGGGCCTGAGTACTGGGTGCATCGGATCAGGCTGAACCGCGGATTCTTGCATCTCGATGTCGTGTTGAGCCTACCGCGTCCCGGGCTGGCGATTGTGTGCGGCGACGCTCTTGTGGAGGGCCTGCCCGACTTTCTCGACGGGTGGGATCTGGTAGAGGTGTCGGTAGAAGACACCATACGACTGGAGTGCAGCGGGCTGGTTCTTGACGACAAGACCTACGTGTGTGCTGCCGAACACGAACGGGTGGCGGAGGCGTTGACCAAGCATGGTCAGGAGGTCGTTACGCTGGTGTATGACGTCGTCTACATGTGGGGTGGCTCCTTCCGCTGCTCGCATCACCCGCTGGTACGCCACAGCGAGTTGGACTAGGAGGTACGCAAAACCCTGGAGATGTCGGTGTGGAGATCGTCGAGGCTCCGCACGCCTAGGACCCCAGGTACACCACCGCACTCAACGCGGAACGCATCATCCTCGAAGCTGTGGCCCGAGGCGGCTACACATCCGATTGTCCCAACTGGGGACTGTACATTCGTACAGGTTCAGAACCGTATGAATGACTGATGTGTTGCGAGGGAATCTTCGGTATACTAATGACACAGAGATCTATCCATGGCGTGGCTGCAGACTCCTGGATGCCGAACGATGAGAGGAGAAGTGAAGGCACGCCGCGTGTGTATTGGCAAGACAGGTGACCCGACAATATTGTCATTCTAAGATGCTGCATGCCCAAGAGGATGATCTTCCTACGGACGATCCTCTTGCTCCGGGCGACGTTGATGGCCGTCGCCAGCGGGGCACCCCAACCTGAGCCAGCACCAACCAGTGCCGGAATCGTGGTTCAGGCTGGACTGGAAACACCTCAGGGCCGATGAACTGGCATCCACATGGATGCCGAGCCTGAGACTGCTTGGCAGATCAGAACGTGGACGAAGGGGAAAGCGAAATGGAAACTGAAGAGCACAAACGTGGCATTGGTTACGCACTCCTCGCGGTGGCAGTGGTAATCGCTCTCTTGTTGGGAACCGGCGGCGGTGTGGTACTCGGTTGGCTGGTGACCGCCCGCAGCCAGACCGCTGCGCCGGTGGAGCAACCAACTGCTACGCGAGAACCTGTCACCACTACAGAGATCACTCAGGTGACCATCACCGAGGACTCGGCCATCGTGGACGCGGTGGCCGACGTGAAACCGGCCGTGGTAACCGTGATCAACACCTTGCCCCCTCAGAGAGACATGTTTGGGGAGGTCACAGAGCCCAAGGCTTCTGGGTCGGGAGTGATCATCAGTGAGGATGGGTACATCGTCACCAATAACCATGTGGTGGAGAACGCGCAGATCCTGGAGGTGATCTACGCCGATGACACGAAGGTTCCAGCCACCCTCATCGGCGCTGACTCGTTCTCGGACCTGGCAGTCGTACAGGTCGAAGGCGATGTTCCCGCCGTGGCGCAGCTTGGGGACTCATCAGCGCTGAAGCCAGGTGAGCCCGCGATCGCGATAGGGAGCCCTCTGGGCGTCTTCAAGGGCACGGTAACCGTCGGTGTGGTCAGCGCCGTGGATCGCCGTATCGAGGTGGCGCAGGGGTTGTGGATGGAGGGTTTGATCCAGACCGATGCCGCCATCAATCAGGGGAACAGCGGAGGACCTCTGATCAACGCGGCAGGAGAGGTCATAGGGATCAATACCATCGTGGTCCGGGGTAGCGGGACCGGCGCTGTGGCGGAAGGATTGGGTTTCTCCATCGCCAGCAACACGGTCAAGGAGGTCAGCCAGCAGATCATCGAGTACGGAAAGGTTCGACGACCTTACCTGGGCGTGAGGTGGGCCCCCGTCGATCCCACCGTGGCGTCCGCATATGAGCTGCCCGCTGAGTTTGGCGCCTACGTACAGGAGGTGGAGCCCGGCACGCCCGCCGAGGATGCCGGTCTGCAACCAGGGGATCTCATCACCGCCATTGATGGTCAGCCGATCGATGCAGAAAACGGCTTCGTAACCGTGTTGATGCGCTTCGATCCGGGCGAGGAGGTAGACCTGACAATCGTTCGAGATGGCACGGAGATGACCGTTACGGTGACTCTGGACACGCGAGACTGAGTGAATTGGTGCCGTAGATGCTGACGCCCAGATGCTGGCGGAGCTGATCCGGGAGGAAACGTAGGAGAACGGGAATGAAAGAGCAACTCTGTCTCTTGATGACGGTGATCGTGTCTGGCGCCCTCGTCTTGACGGCTTGCAGCACGGTTCCAGCGGCGGTGGAAAAGACCGTGTTTGTCGGGCCCACCCTGGTAGACTGCGAGGGTGCCGGTCCGCAGCAATGCTTGCTCGTCAAAGAGAGCCCGGATGATGAGTACACACTCTTCTACGACCATATCGAGGGTTTCGACCATGAAGAGGGGTACGAGCACGAACTGCGCATCCGGGAAGAGAAGGTCCAGGATACACCAGCCGACGCCTCCGCCATCAAGTGGACGCTGGTCGAGGTTGTAAGCAAGACGAGAGCGGCTACGCCCCTTGAGAGCACGCCGTGGTCTTTGGTTGCATACGTCAACAAGGAGGGTGAGCTGGTCGGTGTGTTGCCTGATACTGAGATCACAGTGACCTTCGAGTCTGGAGAGGTCAGGGGCAGCGCCGGATGTAACAGCTATTTCGGACCCTACGAAATCGATGGCAATCAGATGACGATTGGCCTGCTGGGGGCAACCCAGATGCTGTGCCCGGAACCGATCATGGAGCAGGAAGGCGCATACTTGGCCGCGTTGCACAGTGCCGCAGCCTACACGATCGAGGGCGACAAACTGGAGATCGCCGGCTCCTCAGGCGAGACCATCCTGGTGTTCGGAGTCCTTGAGCCGATGCCCTTGACGGGTACCACCTGGCAGATGATGCGGTACAACAACGGCCGGGAGGCGATGGTGTCGTCTCTACTCGGGACCGAGATCACTGCCGTATTCGGTGAGGATGGGAACCTTACGGGTTCTGCGGGCTGCAACAACTACACCGCCTCGTATGAGATCAATGACGACAGGCTCACCGTGGGCCCAGCGGCCACGACCCGCATGATGTGCGCCCAGCCAGAAGGCATCATGGAGCAGGAAGCCGCCTATCTGGCAGCTCTGGAGTCGGCGGCGAGCTACACTATCGAGGGGGTTCGGCTGGAGCTGCTGGACGCGGAGGGTGGGCGCTCCGTCTCGTACGTTGTCGCGCCTGAGAAGGGCCCCGGCCTGGCGGAGGATACCCTCAAGAACGCCGAATACCTCGGGATCTATGAGGAGACTGTTCAACTGACCGATGGGCGATACGAGGGCAAACCGTTTGTGGAAGGCGGAGCTTCACGACCCACTGTCACCTTCATAGACCCTTACGCCTTTGGCGACCTGGACGGCGATGGCGTAGAGGACGCCGCGGCACTGTTGGCGGAGAACTCTGGCGGCAGCGGCACCTTCATCTACTTGGCCGCCGTGCTCAACCGGAACGGCACCCCCCAGAACATGGCCACGACCCCCCTGGGCGATCGGGTTCAGGTCAACTCCCTGTCCATTGAAGAGAAAGAAATCGTCGTGGACATGATCACCCACGGCCCAGATGATCCCATGTGTTGCCCCACGCAGCAGATCGTGCAGACCTACGAGCTGCGCGATGGAGAGCTGGTGCAGACCTCCGAGGAGGTGATCAGTGCGGCGTCGGGGCCTGAGATCGTCGGTGTGGTCTGGAAGTGGGTCAAGTTCCTGGGCGGGGATGACACTACGCTCATCGCTGATGCCCCTGACAAGTATACCCTGGAGTTGCTGCCAGATGGCCAGGTACGCATCCAGGCGGACTGCAACATGGCGAGTGGTACCTACACCCTGGATCCCACGGGCGGTCTGACACTGGAGTTGGGGCCGACGACGTTGGCTGAGTGCGAACCGGGCTCCCTGTACGACAAGTATCTGGAGATGCTGGGTTGGGTACGCACGTACGTCATGGAGGGCGACCAACTGGTGCTGAACATGATGGCCGACGGCGGGGACTTGTTCTTCGACAAAGAGACACCTCCCGCAGCTGCCGGTCCGGAGATGGTGGGCGTGGTTTGGGAGTGGGTCACGTTCCTGGGTGGAGACGGCACCACGATCATCGTTGAGGAGCCGGAGAAGTACACACTGGAGTTGCTGACAGACGGCCAGGCACGCGTCCAGGCCGACTGCAACATGGTGAGCGGCAGCTACACCATGGATGGCGCCGGCGGTCTCACAATCGAGTTGGGGCCGACGACGTTGGCCGAGTGCGAACCCGGGTCTCTGTATGACCAGTACCTAGAGAACCTCGGGTGGGTGCGGACTTATGTCGCCGAGGGCGACCAACTAGTGCTGAACATGATGGCCGATGGCGGTGACCTGTTCTTCG
This sequence comes from Chloroflexota bacterium, assembly GCA_030603665.1. Classification (GTDB taxonomy): domain Bacteria; phylum Chloroflexota; class Anaerolineae; order UBA7937; family B3-Chlor; genus JAUVXJ01. Next base: position 416,379 of record JAUVXJ010000001.1, read on the forward strand.
ATAATGCAGGCCCGGCCTCTTGATCCTTTCGATATTGGCATCGCAGTAATCTCAAGAATGAGGAAGACAGGGAGGAATCTGTAAATGGACTTCTGGAGTGAAAGCTCAACCGCAACGAAGGTCGTGATTGTCCTGGTGGCTCTGGTCTTGGTGGCGGCGTGCTTCTTGGGGAGCATTGCTGTCTGGTCCCTCGTGTTGTCTCCACAGGCCGGGCCCACCCCTCCGCCGGCAGCAGACGAGTCATGGTCGCGGGTGCAGGCAGCGGGCAAGATCCGCGTTGGCACATCGGCGGACTACCCACCCTTCGAGTACTACACCGGGGAGTTTGAGATAGACGGTTTCGATGTTGCGCTGATGCGTGAGATCGGCCAGCGCCTGGGCGTCGAGGTGGAGTTTGGCGATTTCGCCTTCGACGGCTTGGGCGGTGCCCTGGAACTGGACCAGATCGACGCGGCGATAGCGGCCATATCGGTCACGCCAGATCGGGAAGCCTTGGTCGACTTCTCCCACATCTACTTCGTCAGCGAGGACGCCATCCTGGCCCACCAGGATTCGACGATCACCTCCATCGGTTCCGTGGACGAGATAGTGGGTCGCCCCGTTGGAGTGCAGAGCGGCAGTGTACATGAAAGCTGGCTGCAGACCAATCTGATTGATACGGGGAAGATGCCTTCAACAGATCTCTTATCCTTCGTGAAGCCCGAGGAGGCGGTCGCAGAGCTTAGGGCCGACCGGCTCAGCCTGGTGGTCATGGACGCGTTGCCGGCCCAGGCGTTCGTCGCCGAAGGAGGCGTCAAGGTCGTTGGGCAGGGCCTGAATCAGCAGCGTTACGGCATCGCGATGAGAAAAGGTGCGGGTGCGCTGAAGGCCGAGATCGACCGCGCTCTGACAGAACTGAACAACGAGGGCAGGGTCGCCCAATTGGCTGAAAGCTATCTTGGGATGCCCGCTGCTCAACTGCCGCCCGCACCCACAGCAACACCAGTGGTAGCCGGGACGGCGGTTCCACCGCCTGCGTGCGTCGATGGCATGGCACTGGTAGAGCACCTGAGCCACGACGACAAGGGGATGCTGGCTCCTCCCCAGATACCGCCAGGAGAGGCATTCACGAAAGGCTGGCGGGTGCTAAACACCGGTACGTGCACATGGAACAGCTCCTACCGTCTGGTGTACGCCCATGGCAATACCTCGGAAGCCCACATGGAAGGGGCACCGGTGCCCATCACCCGTGACGTGTCATCCAACGACAACTACGATCTTCACGTCGATCTCGTCGCGCCTCTCACGCCCGGAGTACACCGAGGATTCTGGCAGATGGAGAACGCAGAAGGCGTAGCCTTCGGTGAGATGTTCTGGGTAGGCATCGAGGTGCCCGCCAGCAGCGCTGAGCTACTTTCTGCGCGCAGTTCTGCAGGATGACAAAGTGGAGATCAGAGAGATCAGGATAGACGTGGAGTAAGTGGGTGGCGGTCAGGGAGGCGCAGATGACAACAACGCTTGAAGTGCCCCAGTTGCCTTGGCACGGGGCGAGGCCGCTCGAGCTGTCCTTGCCCGACGAGTGGCAGGTTGATGTGTGCAACATGGCTGGCTATGACCGGCCCGCGATGACCGACGATCAGATCCGGGCCGCGATAGCGACCCCCATAGGCACACCGCCCATCCGTGAGTTGGTCAGGGGGAAGAAGGAAGTCGTCATCCTTTTCGACGATCTGGCTCGCCCGACCAGGGCGGCCAAGATCGTACCGTTTGTGCTGGAGGAGATGGCGTTGGCCGGCATCCCCGACGACAGGATCCGATTCATGGCGGCTATCGGCGGCCACGGCCCGATGAACAGGGTGGACCTGGTGAAGAAACTGGGGGAGGCGGTTGTGTCCCGATTCCCCGTCTACAATCACAACATCTATGAGAACTGTACCTATGTGGGCACTACGAGTCGCGGCACGGAAGTCTCTGTCAATGCTGAGGTCATGCATTGCGACTTCAAGATCGCCATCAATGTTACCTGTCCCCATCACCGGGTCGGGTTCAGCGGCGGGGCCAAGATGATCGTCCCCGGCGTAGCCTCCATAGGCACCATCATTGCTAACCACTCGTTGGAAACACGCGCACTGGGGTTTGGCGCAGATGGGGGTGCAACCAGTGACAATCCCACATATAGCGACATGGAAGAGGCGGCAACCCTCGCCAAGTTGGACGTCGCTATTGAGTGCATCGTGAACCAGTGGGGTGATACAGTCGCCCTGTTTGCCGGGGCCTTGAAGCCAACCCATGAGGCCAGCGTTCGAGAGGCAAGGAGTCACTATGTCACCCCCAGGGCAGAGGACAAAGACATCGCTGTCGCCAACACCTATGCCAAGGCGGATGAGTGGCCATCAGCCCTGCAAGTAGCCGGATCAGTCAAAGATAGCGGCGGTGACTTCGTCCTCATCGCCAATGCGCCTGATGGGCTGGTCGTGCATTACCTGGCACTAGCCTGGGGAACAACCATTGGGGGGAGGCTTTGGAGAATGGGAGGGGGGCGACGAGCCATTCCCGAGCACCTAGATCGTTTCATAGTCTACAGCGAGTACCCTGTCGCCGCTGATATGCTGTTCTTCGATGATTCCCCCAGACTTGCGCTGATGACCAGGTGGGACGACGTCGTGGAGGCGCTACAGGAGGCGCACGGGGATGGGGCGGCGGTCGCTGTTTATCCCAGCACCGACATTGCTTACTTTGGGTGACCTCTGGTCAAGCCGGCTGAGCCCAGCGCTTCAGAGCAGCGTATGGTTCAACGAATCCTCTGTACATCCAGTACATTCGATTTCTGACGCGGCTAGCCGCCGGGGATCTGGGCACATCCATTCGTTTCGTCCGCCCTGCACGGGAATTGGTGCTCGACCGTCTGCCGGCCACCGTGCAAGTGGCCCTGGTCTCGGTGGTCTTAGCTATCTTCCTGTCCGGCCCGGTCGGGACAGATACACCTTTTCCACGTAGGGCGAGGTCATCGCCCGGAGCAACGCGCTGTACCCGACGTCGAACCGCACTTCTGCTCCGACCTACAGGCCCAGGCCACTGACGTCCAGAATCAGATGATCGCTGCTTGCCCCCAGGACATCCGCCTCTATCCTAGGCTCGATTGCCGACCCGTCGACGCCCTGCCTTCCGAGGGCGGGGATCGCCCTTTGCATATTTCCTTTCCCCTCGAATACGGGAACGCGACCAAACGCATCCTGGGCAATCTCGCCGTAGGGCTGCGAGAGCTTTGTCTTGAGTTCGATCACCTCAGCGACCAGCGTGAAGGCGTCCGGATACAGACCGGGAATCCGCTCTCGGGTTAACGTGTCGCAACCCAACAATAGCGCCTCTCCGATGCGCAAGTGGTTGACAAGGCCGACGTCCGGCGTTGAAACGAACCACTGGTAGTTTGCCGAGTTCCCCCCGGAGACGAGCTCAAAGTTGATGCCATACCGCTGTTGAAGGTGTCCAGCCATCGCGGACAACTCTTGCATACTTGCCTCGGTTGGCCTGACGCCCCCGAAACAGGCCAGGTTCGTTCCTACCCCTATCAGTTTGACGCCTCGCAGCCCCATCACTTCCGCCACCATCGGCTCGACGTCGGAGGGCAATATGCCTTCCCGCAGGTCGCCCAGTTCGATCATCAGAAGAACTTGATGGATCTTGTCGCGTTTGGACGCGTGCCTGGCAAGAAGTCGGATAACGGAGATTTCGGTATTGAGGCTCAGGTCGGCAAACTCGACCACTCGCTCGACCTCGCTGGGCATAGGGGAGCGTATGAGGATGAATTGCGCGTCTAACCCGGCCTCTCGCATGTTTTGGATATTGGCAATGCGTGAATCACCAAAGGAGCGAATACCACTGTTGAGCAAAGCGCTCGCAATCCTGGGGGAGCCACAGACCCCTTTGTGACAGCGGTGACGCAGACCCCCTTGGAGCCGTATAACGCCGTCAGTTTGCGGGCATTATGCGCCAGTTTGTCAAGTTCTATCTCTATCCGCGGTGCTGGCATCTCATTCTCCAGTCCTCAAACTGAGTCTCTTGATAGCGCTCTGAATGATCTCATCCAGCAGACCCTTGCCGTCCCTTCCTTCCGCGCGAGCCATGAAGCCTATATAGCTGTGAGGTCTTTCCTTGGGCGTGCACATCAGCCCCGCGAACGTGTTCCCCTCCAACAAGAACGGCCCTTCCTCGGTCAATATCGTGTCAATTCGACCAAAGTCCTTGAAACCCAACACGCGGTAGGCCCGGAGCGCCAATCGCTGCATCATCTGGGTCTCTTCAGCAGTCAGCGGAGCAGGACAGAGGAAGGAATCGTCATCTAACGCCTTTTTCTCAAAAGTCAGTGTGGTATCTCCTTTACGATATACAATCTCCAAGGCAGGAAGAGCTCTTGCATCTTCATTGCCCAAGACACCCAGGGTAATTTCTCTTCCTCGCAGGAACTTTTCTATGAGGACTGGTTGACCGACAGTCTCGAGCCTCTCCACAACTCCATTGATCAGTTGGTCGTAGTTGTGGACAACGGACGCGTCGTTGATCCCTGCGCTACCCCGGCCGGCTACCGGTTTGATGAAGAGCGGATATTCGAAAGGCGGGTCGTCCCGAAACACATTGCAGTCTTTCTCTGATCTGGCCAAACAGAAAGGCGATGTCGGCAGGCCCACTTGCTGCCAGAGCCTTTTCGCCAGTGATTTGTCGGTGGCGATGGCTATGGTGAATGTATCGGATCCGACGTAGGGTATCTCGAGTTCTTCAAGGATCGCGGCTTCTACCAGGCTGGAAACGTTGAAGACAAGGTCAACTTGCAAAGCCTGTAGATCGTTGATGAAATTGGGTGCCCAATGAATCTGGTAGACGCTATAGCCGGCTTCAGTCAACGATTGTTCGTGGTGTTCTACCTCGTCATCTGTCTCGTCGACGACGTTGTCGGCACCGATGACCTTTTCTTGAATTGCAAAATGTCCTCGTTTCTTGTGCAGTAGGCCGATTCTCAGGTTTGCTATTGTAGTTCGCACTTCGGTATATCCTCTCTTGCTCTTGCCGCCCAACCTATACCTCTACAGAACTCCTCTGCATGAGTAGCCTGAGTCTGCAACTATGACGATCCGGAGATTGTGGAGGGCCGTCAGTCGTGATGTCCGCCGGGCCATGGAGTGGGTGGCGAAAGCTGTCACCGGCGAGGGCATCGCCCCCACCCAGGAGAAGGACGCACCCCGTGCGCTACCTCAAGTCGGGCACCTGCGCCCCAGGCTTTCGCTGCTCCGCCGACGGCAGGAAGCCCTGCGCCTGGGGAGCCGTCAAGGTGATGCTCGCCTCCGGCAAGGTGACATCCGATCGCACCACGCGGCGCACGAGGCCGAACTCTGCCCCAACGGCGTTACCAGGTGATGCCCCGCAAGATTGTCCGCTATCTGCCTGTTAATGTCAACTGGTTACCGCGCACCGGATCCGCTTCAGTCACCGCTGCCATAGAGAGAACCCTACGCGGACCCTGTCCTCCCCCAACCAAACAGCTTCACAGGACCAGTTTCACGAACACAATCACGGGGAGGTGAAGCCTACTCTAGTCCACAGCATTGACTGTTCCCCCACTCTCCAAGGGCTGCAGCGTGCGCTCTGCTCACAGCGCATTCATTGGCTGAGGACGAGACTAGCTAACTGGCCAATGGTGGAATCTCTCTGATGACTGTTCTGTCTGGCGGCTCTCGGGTGCCTACTGGGGATAGATGGAGTGCACTGAGTTTGCTGTGGAGGATAGGGCGATCAGGTTGCGATGTACCTTCGCGTCATAGGTACCGGCAGGAGGAGATGCTCGGCTACCACTGATGGCGGCGCAGCACCTCGGTGATCACATCCACCCCGAAATCTGCCTGCTCCCTGGTGATAATCAGCGGGGGGGCGATGCGGATCGAGCTGGCACCGCACTTGGTGAGGACCAGGCCTCTTGCTCCCATCTCCTTGATTAGGCTCTTGATGACATCGCGAGCGGGACTACCATCGGAGTTCACCAGCTCAACGGCCACCATTAGACCCTTCCCCCGCACATCACCAATGATGGGCAACTCCTTCTGCACTTCTCGGAATCGATCCTGGATGTAGTCGCCCACCTGCACCGCGTGCGACATCAGGTCTTCGTCCTGCACGATGCGCAGCGTGGCAAGACCAGCCCGGCAGGCGACGGGATTGCCGCCAAAGGTGCTGCCCTGAGCGGCGGGCGGCCAGGCGTCCACGAGTTCGCACTTCGCCAGCATCGCTCCCAGTGGTAGACCGCCTCCCAATGGCTTGGCCAGGCAGGTGACGTCGGGCACGACACCCCAGTGCTCCACCGCGAACATCTTGCCCGTGCGGCCCAGCCCAGTCTGCACTTCGTCCGTGATCAGCAGTGCACCGTGGCGGTCGCAGATTGCCCGGAGCCCCTGGAGGAAGCCGTCGGGTGGCACGATGTAGCCACCCTCGCCGGCGATGGGCTCCACCAAGATGCCCGCCAACTCCTCCGGTGGCACCACCGTCTGTAGCGCCTTCTCCACCAGGTTGAGGCACGCAAGACCGCAAGTTTCAGGCGAATCATGCTTCAAGGGACAGCGATAGCAGTAGGGATAAGGAACGTGATGCACGCCACCAAGAAGGGGCGTCAGACGGCGGCGATAGAGCTCATCGCTGGAGGTCATGGCCAGGGCTCCCATGGAGCGCCCATGGAAGGCGTCCGTGAAAGCGATGATCATCGAACGGTTCGTCACGTAGCGGGCCAGCTTGATGCCGGTCTCTACAGCCTCCGACCCGCTGTTCATGAATATGCCCTTGCCATCCGCAAGCTCACCCGGCGCAACGGAGAGGACAGCATCCAAGAGATCCACATAGGGCCGCATGTAGCCGACGTGAGAAGCGCCATGGATCAAGGTTCGAGCCTGGCCACAGATCGCCTCCACCACCTTGGGGTGACAGTGCCCCACGTTCATGGTCGCGATGCCGGCCACGAAGTCCAGATACTTCTCTCCTTCGAAATCGTACAGGTATGCTCCCTCACCGCGCTCGAAGGCGATATCCGTGTACCGATAGATAGCACCGCCCACCTTGGCATGGTCCCGGCTGATCAGCTCCCGGGAGGATTCCGTGGGATTGGACCTGGTCTCTGTCATCGCACCTTTCCTGTCCAGTATGGGTACCATGTCGCTCAAAACAACATCATGGCCGTCGTCGATGACAGGCCATGAGAGTGGCGACTACTGTCTTGTTGACCATCGGTACAGTTAGCCACCGGCCGTGTCACGACGGTGATGCTCCGGCCGCTTGTCGCGTGTCTTGGCAATCTCCGCTACATCCAAGGCATGACAAGATCGCAGGGCCGTGGCTCGGAGCCACCCATTCCCGCCCCGCAGCGATACCTGCTACTCGCCAAGGGCGTCTAGACTAGACCTATACGCAGCGTTCCCTTCACCCAGTTTCCTGAATACTCTGGCCAGTTGGGGCAGATGGCTGATCTTTGCGGCCGCGTCGCGGTACTGCTCCTGGCTACGCTCCTCCAGCCCTTTGGCCAACCGCAGCGCAGCAGATCGGTCCTGGCCCAGCGACTGCCCTGTTTCGAGCAGGCTATCGCTTCCTTCCAAGCCTTCGATGGGCTCCAGAAGCATCTCGTTGACGAATTCTCGACGGCTTCTTTCCACGACCTTCTGCCGCTTCCCCTTCTCTTCGAACAAGGACAGGAAGACCTCCCGAGTTGGTCGGTCTCCGGTCAATGAAGCCGCCTGCTCATAGAAGGCCGCACTGTGACCTTCCAGCCTAATGGCGTATGTCAGAACAGCGCCTACTGTAACCAACTCCATCTGCCAATCTCCCAACGAGGCGCGGATGCCTTCCTACCAACTGGAGGGTAGGTCAAAGGCAAGCCTCGGTCTCCCGGCATCTGCCCCGGTACCGGTTCAGAACCATCTCTCGATTACGACCTTCTTCTCGGTGAAGAAGTCGATAGCATCCCTGCCTTGGCCGTGCAGGTCTCCGAAGAAGGAGTCTCTGCTTCCCGAAAAGGGGAAGAAGGCCATGGCCGCGACGACGCCGATATTGACGCCGATGTTGCCAGCCTGCACCTTATACCTGAATTCCCGAGCCGATTTGCCGCTCGAGGTGAAGATAGAGGACGCGTTGCCATGCGGATTGGCGTCAATGATGGCCATAGCCTCGTCGAGATCCCCTACCTTGATGATGCTGGCCACCGGTCCGAAGATCTCCTCGTTGGCGATGGTCATCTCAGCGGTCACTTCGTCAAAGATGGTGGGACCGATGAAGTATCCATCGGGATACTCCTCCACCTGCACACCTCTCCCGTCCAGGATGAGTTCCGCCCCCTCCCCCAGTCCTTTTTCGATGTATCCCAAGACCCGTTCTTTGTGTGCCTTGGAGATGACGGGCCCCATCTGAACCGTCTCGTCGAGACCGTAGCCAACCTTGAGTTTGGAGGCGGCGTCAACGAACCTCTCTCGCAGGGGTTCGTACACGTCGCCGACGGCGAGGAGCACCGCTCCTGATAAACACCGCTCTCCGGCGCAACCATAGAAAGAGGTGACCAGCGCAGGTATCGTCCTATCCAGGTCGGCGTCCGGCATCACCACGATGAAGTTCTTAGCTCCAGCCTGGCATTGAGCCCTCTTACCGTTCTCTGCGGCCTTCTGGTAGATAAGTTTGCCCACAGGCGTCGAACCCACGAACGAGACCCCTTGCACATCCGGGCTTTCCAAGAGTGTGTCCGCCACGCCCTTGGCGCCGTTGACCATGTTGACCACTCCCTCGGGGAAGTCCGCCTCATCTACCAATTCGAAGAGCTTCTCTTGGCTAAGAGGTACTCGCTCCGATGGCTTCACCACGTAGGTGTTGCCGCAGGCCACGGCATACGGCCAGAACCAGAGAGAAACCATGAGGGGAAAGTTGAAGGGGACGATCGCGCAGAAGACGCCGAGAGGCTGCCTAATCACGTACTCATCTATGCCGACCGCAATGTCCTCCAGGTTGTATCCCATCATCAGAGAAGGGATGCCGGCGGCGACCTCCACCTGCTCGATGCCGCGTCTCACCTCGCCGCGAGCTTCATCGATGCACTTTCCCTCTTCCTCGACAATGATCCTCGAGAGGTCCTCGAAATTCTCTTCCATCAGGTCTTTCAACCTGAACATGTACCTTGCTCTGGTGAGGGGAGGAGTCTCCCTCCATTCCGAGAAAGCGTCACTGGCCGCCTGTATTGCTGTCTCCACCTCGCTAGGAGTGGAAAGAGGGACATGCGCCAGCACCTCGGTGGTTGCCGGGTTCACAACCTCCAGCGTCTCGGTAGACTTCGACTCGACCCACTGCCCGTCGATGTAGTTCTTAACAACTTTCATTCAAAATCTCCTTGTTGATCGATCTGCTCGCCTTCGCGATCCTACGAGTGCGCCTCTCGGTCTGTGATCTCCAGCACTTCGTCGATGATGGCCAGCCCCTCCGTCAATTCCTTCTCGGTGATAGATAGTGGTGGTATCACGAAGATCCAGTTCCACTTAACGAAGGCGCTCAGCCCCCGCTTTCGCAGGGCCGGGAGCACTTCAGCCATCACACCCAACTCTTCAGGCTTTGCATTCCACGGAGCAAGAGGCTCCTTTGTCGCCTTGTCCTTCACCAACTCAATGACGGAGAAGAGGCCGATGTAACGCACGTCGCCCACGGATGCGTGCTTCTCCTTGAGAGCCTCCAGGCCCTCCCCAAGAATCCTGCCCATCCTCTTGGCGTTCTCGATGAGTCCATCCTCTTGATACGCCTCGACGGTGGCCACCCCAGCGGCGGCGGCCAAGGTATGAGCGCTGTAGGTGAGCCCCAGAGGTAGGTATCGCTCCTCGAAATGATCGGCGATGGCCTGAGACACGATGACCGCGCCCATGGGTACATGGCCGGCGGTCAGTCCCTTGGCCAAGATCATCACATCCGGGACCACGTGCCAGTTGTCCACTCCAAACCACTCGCCTGTGCGACCAAAGCCGCTCATCACTTCATCGGCCACAAGTAGGATGCTATACTTGTCACACATCTCTCGCAGACGAGGCCAATAGTCATCCGGAGGAACGAAGATGCCGCTGGTACCCGTCACGCCCTCCACGAGCACAGCCGCAATCCTGTCCGGTCCCTCGAACTTGATGACCTCCTCGATGTGAGTGATACACTCCCTGCTGCAGGTCGCTCGCTCCTGACCGAAGACACACCGGTAGCAGTAGGGGTCAAAGACCCGTACGATTCCCGGTATTCCCGGTTCTACTGGCAGTCGGCGGGGATCGCCCGTGGCGCTGATGGCTCCATAGGTGGCTCCATGATAGGACCGGTAACGGGTTACTATCTTCTGCCGACCCGTGTAGAGCCGCGACAGCTTGATGGCGTTGCCCACCGCTTCCGCGCCTCCCAACGTGAAGAAGGTCTTGGTCAGATCGCCGGGCGTCACTTCAGCCAGCAGTTTGCCTAACTCACCACGAGGCCGGGTGGCCAGACCGGGGTAGGCATAGCAGAGCTTCTCTGCCTGTTCCTTGATGGCGGCCACCACTTTGGGGTGCTGATGACCCGTGTTGACGTTCATCAACTGCGACGAGAAATCCAAGTATCTCTTGCCATCAGCATCCCAGAAATAGCAGCCCTTGGCCTCGACCACAGCCAGCGGCGCCACCGTGGACTGAACCGACCAGGAGAAGAAAGTGTGGCGACGGTTCAATTCGATTATCTTCTGGGATTCGCTCTTTGCAGACACCTATAGCCTCCTCTCTTCGACAGGGTCCCTCTTCTCCAGACACAGCCTTTCCTGTCGGGCTCCTTGTCAGGCTGCTAGTGATCGACCCGCCGCGTGGCAACTCGCTTCTGTCAACTGCAGGTCTCAGGCGATTCATGATTCGAGGGACAACGACAGCAGTATACGTAGGATACGTGATGGACGCGCCCAAGAAGAGGCGGCAGCCATTGGCGATTGAGCGCGTCGCCGGTGGTCATCGCCACGGCTCCCATGGAGCGTCCACGACGGCGATGGTCATTCCACTGAGTGGCAGGCCACCAAATGCCCTCCCCCGAAATCCTTCAACTCGGGCTGCACCTCGCTGCAGTCTCCCGCCACTGCCTTGGGGCATCGCGGGTGAAAGCGGCAGCCACTGGGGGGACGCGCCGCGCTTGGCACAGAGCCCCTCAAAACCATGCGGCGACCGCGTCGGCTGGCATCTATGCGGGGGACCGCCGAGAGCAGCGCCTGAGTGTAGCCGTGCAGAGGATTCTGAAATACCTCGTCAACCGTCGCCGACTCAACTATTTGGCCCAGGTACATGACCATGACGCGGTCACTGATATGCTCGACCACCCCCAGATCGTGGGCGATGAAGAGATAGGTCAGCCCCAGATCCTGTTGCAGATCCTGGAGGAGATTGAGTATCTGGGACTGGACGGACGCGTCCAGAGCCGAGACCGGTTCATCGGCCACGATGAACTTCGGCCTGAGTATGAGAGCTCTGCCGATGGCAATTCGCTGGCGTTGCCCACCGCTGAACTCATGTGGATGCCGGTCGATATGATCTCTCTCCAAGCCCACCGCGTCCATCGTCTGGAAGGCCAGGTCCTCGCGCTCAGAACTGTCCCCGATACCGTGGACGACGAGAGGCTCTTTGAGAAGCTCGCCGACCGTAAACCTGGGGCTCAGTGAAGAGTAGGGATCCTGGAAGATCATCTGCATGTCACGCCTGGTCCTCTTCAGGTCGCGACGGCCAAGTTGGTGAACATCGACGCCCTGAAACCGGATGCTGCCCTCGGTTGGGGTGATCAATCTCAGCACAAGCCGGCCAGCAGTGGTCTTGCCGCAACCGCTCTCCCCCACGAGGCCCACCGTCTCACCGGTACTCACCGAGAACGATATCCCATCCACAGCGCGTACCGCCCCGATCTGCTTCCGTCGCACGACCCCCTTGAAGATTGGGTAGTGCTTGACCAGGTTGTCTACTTCAACCAGAGGCTTGTCCATGCCCACTTCCCATATCTCTGCACAAGTGAACGAGTCTCAGTACCCGTTCTCTGTCTAGATACATCGATGACAGGCTACCTGACGTCCATCTGCCAATTGGACCAAACTGGGCATCTTCTCAATGCATACCGCCTCCGTATACGAGCACCGCGGGTGAAATCTGCACCCTGGGGGAGGGGTGACCGCGCTGGGGACGTTCCCCGGGATGACTTGAAGACGTTCTTTGCTCTGGCTCAGTTGCGGCAGGGACTCCAGCAATGCTGCTGTGTAGGGGTGCTGCGGGGCGCCGAGCACCGACTCCGTCTCCGCAACCTCCATGATGTGACCACCGTACATGACAGCGACCCGATCACACATCTCGGCGATAACACCCAAATCATGGGTGATGAGCAGGATGGATGAACCGAGCTCGCGCTGCAATTCCCGCAAGAGATCCAGAATCTGCGCTTGGATGGTCACATCCAGAGCGGTCGTGGGCTCGTCTGCAATGAGAATGTCAGGCTGGCACGCCAGTGCGCTGGCAATCAAGATGCGCTGCCGCATCCCTCCACTCAACTGGTGAGGGTAATCGTCTATCCGCTGTTCGGGATCGGGGATTCCCACCAGACCCATCAGCTCCAAGACTGTGCTTCGCGCGGCAGACCCGCCAAGGCCACGATGCAGAGTCAAAGGTTCCGCGATTTGCTTCCCCACCTTCATAATAGGATTAAGAAAAGCAGTAGGATCCTGAAAGATCATAGAGATCTTGTCACCGCGGACCCTTCTCATTTCCTCCTCGCTCAACTCCACGAGATCGACCCCCCTGAAGATGATTCTCCCCTCCGTGATCTCCCCAGGCGAGCTGATCAAGCGCATGATTGACAAAGCGGTTACGCTCTTGCCGGAGCCCGACTCCCCAACCAGTCCAAAGATCTCTCCACTCCGAATCTCAAGACTGATGCCGTCCACAGCCCTAACGACAGCACCTTGGGTGTAGAAGCAGGTACGAAGATTCTCCAAGCCCAGTATCGACTCTTGGAGGTCCCCGTCTCTCACGCCATCGCCCCCTGTCAAACCCATCAGCGCCTTCCTCGTGACTTCAGCATCGTAACAGCCTATCCCAGGGCGCGCCTCCTGAGGCGCGGGTCCAACGCATCTCTCAAACCATCGCCGACGAGATTGAACCCCAGCACCGCCATCATGATGGCTATTCCGGGGAAGATGCCCAAAGTTACGGATGCGTACAGATAGAGCTTTGCCTCCGAGAGCATGCTGCCCCAGCTGGGCTCAGGGGGCTTAATACCCATACCCAGGAAGCTCAAGGCGGCTTCACCGGTGATAGCCGACGCAATACCCAGGGTGGCAACGACCGTGATGGGGGCGAGGGAGTTGGGCAGGATATGGCGGGCGATGATGCGAACGTCGCTGGCTCCGATGGCCCGGCAAGACTCGACGAACGCCGCCTCTCGTACCGAGAGGGCCTGCACGCGAGCGATCCGGCACATGCTGGTCCACCCAGTGATGCCCAGCGCCAGGATCACGTTGCGCAGGCCAGGCCCCAGGATGGAAGCGAGGAGCAGAGCCAGGAGTATGTAGGGAAAGGACATGAAAACGTCCACGGTCCGCATGACGAGATGATCCACCCGACCTCCAAAGAATCCCGCGATCAGGCCCAAGGGCATGCCAATAGCGAGACTCAGGAGTTGTGCCCCAAATCCGGCTATCAGCGACACCCTGGCCCCATAGACGATTCTGCTGAAAACATCACGGCCTATGTGGTCCGTCCCGAACAGATACTCCCTGCTCGGTGGCAACAAACGGGTGTCCACCAGTTTCGTGGGGTCGTAGGGAGCAAGGATCGGGGCAAAGATTCCTACTAAGCTCAGGAACACAATGAAGACCAGCCCCAACAAAGCTATCCTGCTCGTGGCGAACGTCCGATAGGATTGCACTAATTGATCAAGTCGGCTCTTGAGTCGTGCCACCACTGATTGTCACCGCCCTTCTGTACCCGCAAACCGAATGCGGGGATCCAGATACGCATAGGTTATGTCAACGAGCAGGTTCACCAAGAAGACCCCCGTGGCAACGACCAGGGCGCAGGCCTGGACGGTGGGGTAATCACGGTTGGAGACAGACTGCCAGAACAAAAGGCCAATGCCAGGCCAGGCGAAAACGGCCTCAACCACCACCAGGCCGCCCAGCACCATTCGCATATGAAGACCCATCATGGTGAAGAAGGGAAGGATGGCGTTGGGCAAGGCGTGGGTGCGCAAGACCTCTCTCATACTCAAACCCTTGGCTCGGGCTGTCAAGATGAACTCCTTGTTGATCACCTCCAGCATGCTCGACCGTAGAACGCGACCGTCCATGGCAGCACCTACGATGACCACGGCAACTACGGGAAGAATCAGAGACTGGATCCTCTCCACGCTGAAGAGTGTCCCTGCCATGCCGGAAACGGGCAAAACCCCCAGCCGGACGCTGAAGAACAGCTGCATCAGCAAACCGGTCCAGAAGATCGGTATACTGAGCCCAACAAGGGCAGCAAGCCTGGAAAGGCTGTCGGTCTTCGAGTTGGGCTTGATGGCTGAGATCACCCCGATAGGGATCGCCAGGAGGGCGCCGCCGATGATGGCGGGGATGCCCAGCAACAGCGAGTTGGCCAAGTGAGATATGACTGTGGGTAGAATGGGCCGGTTCGTCCAGAGGGAGCGCCCGAAGTCCAGGCGGAGCACTCCCGACAGCCAGCGGACATATCGAATATGAAGGGGCTGATCAAGACCCCATTTCTCCGTCAGATAGGCCGTCATCTCGGGAGTGGCATGCTCGCCCTGAATCAGCCTGGCCGGGTCTCCGGGAAGGACCATCAGCACCACAAAAATGACGATGGTTATGCCGAAAAGCAGTGGAATGCCCTGTAAAACGCGGCTCACCACATAGTCCATCATGTTCATGCGAGATGCCCTCTCTACCGAGTCCTCTTCATCAACCTAGGGGGTGATGGATACTTCCAGGCCGGCGCCCTTTTCTCGAGCCAACCCATGTACTCTCTTCGCCACTGCCACATCCTGGATGGCCATCCCGGTTGACTTGAAAATGGTGATCTCCGTTTCGTTCTCGCGCCCAGGCTTCTCGCCGGCGACGATCTCGCCCAACGTTGCGTACAGGGCATGCTCACCGATAGCACCCTCGGCCATAGCCCCTGCGATCTCGCCGGTGACGAGTGCTTGATTGATCAAGTCGGTTACCCACTTGTCTCCCCTGGCATAGACCCCAGGAAACAGCTCGCTCTTGTGAGGCATGTCAGCCCCCACAGCCGCTATGTGCATGCCCTCTTCGATCCACTCCCCTCGGATGAAGGGGGTCCGAGCAGGGGTACAGGTCACCAGGATGTCAACGCCAACACACGCTTCTCGCGGACTGTCAACCGCCTCCGTTTCCAGCCCCAGGTCTGCTATCTCTTCCAGAAGCCTGGCTGTCGCGGCGGAATCTATGTCGAATGCCTTCACCTTCTTCAAATCACGGACCCGGCTGATGGCTGCGATCTGAGAGCTGGCTTGCGCCCCCGCGCCCACGATACCCACCGCCTGTGCATCGGCTCTGGCCAGATACTTGACGCTTACTCCCGTAGCTGCGCCGGTCCGCATCATTGTGATGTAAGCACAGTCCATAATGGCCAACGGCATCCCTGTGGCGGGATCGTGGTACACGACGAGACCTGCACTGGCGGGCAGATTGTGTTTCTTTGGATTCTCCTCGTGGTGGCAGATCAGTTTCACTCCAGCTGCCTTCATGCCCTCCATGTATCCCGGCATGACCCCGATTACTCCATGGTACTCATCGAGGAACAAACCTATGCGGTCCGGCACCAGCGTTGTGCCCTGTCCATGTTCCAGGAACGCCTCCTCCACAGCTTCCAGGGTCAGCTCCATAGTCAAGAGCTGCTCCACGTCCTGCCGCCCCAATATGAGCGTCATCTAGTTCATCCTTTCAAGCATCCTCAGCTATGAGTGCTCAGTCCGAGGCGACTACCTGGATGCCTACGCCAGGAGCCGCAAGGCGGTCAAGGCGTACACTCGGGCCGCGACGGCCAGATCGTTGACAAGGGTATACTCGCCTGCGGCATGAGCGCAACCCTCCACGCCCGGTCCGTAGGTCACGGCCTGCACCCCGCGATCGACAAACAGCACCGTCTCGAATCCACCACAGGACACGGTGAAGGTCGGCGCTGCACCTGCCATCTGAGTGACGGCATCGGACAGTACGCGGCAGATATGGGCATCCGTTGGCACAACCATGGGCGGCGCCTTGAACGTGACCTTGAGCTCGAGCGAGAGAGAGTCATCTTGCCGCTGCAAGTCGTCGAAGAAAGAGACCAACTCCGCTTCAGCCTCCTCAAGAGTCTCCTCAGGGATTATCCTCCTGTCAAACGAGACGGTGCATCTGTCCGGCACCGTCGAGCGGGCGGCATTCGTACCCCCCACCAACCCGCCCAAGAACAGAGTCGGCCGGTTGCCTTCGCGAGGGTGAAACTCGTGCTCGCTGACGCGTTGGTCCAGCCGGGGGACCAGGTCAGCCCGCACGGCATTCGCAACGTCAATCATCTTGTCGAAGGCGTTGAGCCCAGCAAAGGGCTGGCTTCCGTGGCATGCCCGGCCGTGAACAGTCACATCTCCCCATATGCCGCCTTTCATCCCAATGTGTATATTGCGTACCCCCGAGCCCTCTCCAACGACCACATAGTCTGGGTCTATGATACCTTGCTCGAGGAAGTAGGCCAAACCTGCGCGGCTGGAGAACTCTTCGTCCGGGGTGGCCAGGAAATGCAGAGTGCCCCGCATAGCAGCCTGACTCTGAGCCAGGGCCTTGGCCGCCATCATCATCGCAGCCAGGCCGCCTTTCATATCAGTGGACCCTAGCCCATACAGCTTGTCACCCACCAACCGGGGGGCATATGGATCAGACTCCCAGCCGCTGCTGGGACGCACGGTATCATAGTGGCCCTGTAGGCAGAAATCTGGATGATCCTCCGCCCCCTTCAGACGGCCGAGCACTGCATATCGTTGTCCCTCTGACTCCGGAGGTAGGAGTTCCGGAAGAGCATCCGCAGGGGGCGTGTCTACCTCGACCTCCAACCCTGCTTCCGCAAGCCAACTGGCCACGAAGTCGCAAAACGCCCCGTAGTTTTCCCCGGGAGGGTTGGGGGTTGGTATCGCAATCAACTCGGAGAGCAACTGGACCAATTCGCCCCGCCGTCTTTCGAGATAGTCCAGTACGTCTGATTCCGATGGGTGTGATGCCAAAACGCTCCGCTTCTTCGCCTTACTGGTCATCTGAGATCACTCACTCTCTGATTGCTTACTGGCGCTTCCATAGAACATCACATTCGCCGTCCACACCACAGCCGCTGTCCTCTGTCGAGCATCCAGAGATTCCCCATTGCGCCTCGACGTATCAGGGGACCCGGGTTCCACACACTATAGCTACTGGCGCCGTCCAACTCGCCCCGGTGCTAGTGATGCCGACAGAGACTGATGTCCCAATGATATATGTCCAGAACGGACCAGTTTTGAATGGTTGCTCGTGCCCTCCTTGGCTGCGGCCTCGAGGATCTAGCCGCAGTTGTCCTCCGTGTCCAAGCTCATGGTCTGACACTGGTAGTCGGTACTGCTCAAACTCTTCTGTGAGACATACGGTTTGCCCTCCCCAACGAGGTCATGTTTGGTAATGTGAAGCTATGCTGCAACAAGGGGGCCCGGTACGTTCGATCCGGGCCCCCTCGGGCTACCGGGACAGGTCACTCACCTAGGCAATAGGTGCCAGCCCGTTTGTCAGCAGCCACACTGCCCACTAGCGGTCCATCTTGTCCGGGTCCAGCCACACCACGTCAAACCGGGTTCCGTAGTGGGCGGCGGGGCCATTGGAGATCTCGATACCCTCCCAGCCATGTACCCACGGTTGGACAGCGATGAATATCCCAGGATACAGGTACGGCACGAAGACCGCATCCTCAGCGAGAATCCGCTCTGCCGCAACGAGCAACTCGCCTCGCTTCGTCAGGTCCAGCTCGACGAGGGCCTCTTCGAGCAGCGCATCCAGGTCGGGATTCGCGTAGCCGCTATAGGCCTGGCCTCGCTCGCTATGCCAGAAATTGTACATGTCCGAGGCCGTATTGGGGTTCAGCCCTTCGCCCGTCAAGAAGAAGCCGTAGCTCCCCTTCTCCATCTCCGCGATGTAGGTCCCAAAGTCGGTGGGGACCACCTCAGCGTTGAAGCCTGCATCCGTAAGGTTAGCGGCCACTACCTGAGCCTCGGCGACGGAGTCTGGGATGTTCCACACGTTCACGGTGATATCCATGCCGTCGGGATACCCAGCCTCCGTCAATAGGGACTTGACCATATCGGGATCGCGGTCGTAGTACTGGATCGATTCGTCGTGACCCAGCAGGTCAGTCTGGATGAACTGGTTCGCCGGTGTGGACAAGCCGCCCCGAGCGATCTCGAGCACCTCAGCCTGGTCTATCCCATAATTGACCGCTTGACGCACCCGGACGTCATCGAAGGGTGGCATCTGCACGTTGAATCCCCACCACCAGGTACGCTGACCCTTGCCTACCTTGACCAGCGACCTCTTATCGGGGTCTTCCATGTACTCATTGCTGGTCGGGGCGTACAGGTATTCCATGTCCGAGTTCTCAGCTGCGAACTCCAGCGCGCCTGTGGTTCTCTCCGGGACGGTCTTCTGCACTATGCCATCGAGGTACGGCCTGCCGCCATAGAAATCCTCAAAGGCCTCGTACACAAGCTGGGTATCGCTCCACTCCGTCAATATGAAGGGGCCCGATCCCACGGTCGTCTCGGGGCTGGTTCCAAACTCGTCGCCGTACTCCTCCACGACCGCCTTGGGCATCACGGCGCTGCCACGGACGCCCGCGAGATCCTGTAGGAAATAGGGGTTGGGCGACGTCAAGGTTATCACAACTGTGTACTTGTCTGGCGCTTCTATCTTGTCCACCAGGACGAACTTGCTCGCGTAGGGCAGAGCATCGTCAGCGTAATACGCCTGGAGGGAGAAGACGGCGTCCTCAGCGGTGATCTCGTCCCCGTTGTGAAACTTCGCCCCCTGACGCAGGTGGAAGGTGTACTCCAGCTCATCATCCGAGATGTCCCAGCTCTCAGCCAGGTCAGGATAGACGTCTCCAACCGCCGACCCCACAACCCAGTTCACCAGACTTCCGAACACCTGGTTTGTCCGCCACATTACGTTCTCGGACGATTGTACGGGGGGATAGAAGGGTTCCATGTACGATCTCATCGTGTGATGCAACCTGCCACCGTAGCGCTCAGCGTCGGCCGGCTCGGGTGGCGTGGTGGCTTCGGGCGGCGTTGTAGGCGCAGCCTCCGGCGCTTTGGTTGGCTCAGGCTCCGGCTCTGGTGCTGCCGCAGGCGCACAACCGGGGAGGATCATCATCACACTCATGGCCAGTATGATGAGCAGTGAGAGTCCGTTGAAAAGGTTCTTCTTTCCAGACATCTAGTCCCTCCTTGAGTCGATAAACTTACATTCGGACAACTCTACTGAAGCATAGCCGTAACGGTCTACTATCACCTCCCTTCCCCTAAGTGGGCTTCTCGAATTGAGGCACCCGCGTGGAGATGGGTCCCTCGGATGTGCCGATCAAGCCTCACTGGATATTCGTGACTGACTCCAGTCGAGCAGGTGATGGACGAATAGATCCACCTCATCCTCGGTGTTGTAAAAGTGGGGCGAAACCCTGACCTGCTCACTGTCCGTTCTGGCAGTGACAGCGACGTTCCGACCCTTCAGATACTCCAAGAGACTGGCCTCCTGCTCGACGAAAAAGGTTGTGATGCCACTCTTGGTCTCAGAGGGGGTGAACAGCTCGAATCCCTGCTCGCTCAGCTGAGCTCTGAGCCTTCTGTTCAAACTGATCGTGCGTTGCTCAATCCATTCCAGACCGATCCGCTCCACCAGCTCCAGGGCTGCGCGCAGCGCATACACCCCTTGAGTATTGAGGGAAGCGAACTCGTACTGTCGTGCATCGTCGAAGAAGCTGCACCGCTCCACATCAGGTGCCTTGGTTCGGTCATCGGAGTACGCATACTTGCTGATCTGCTTCCACCCGAAGCCGAGCGGAGGGAACCGTCCCTGTAGCTCTCTCTTGATGTAGAAGAAGGCCAGTCCAACGGGACCCAGTAGCCACTTGTAGGCCCCGCAGGTCACGAAGTCCACGTCCACATCCCTGACCTTTAGTCGAACGGCGCCGACAGACTGGGTAGAGTCTGACAGAAGATACGCGCCGTGCGCATGGGCCAGTTCCGCCAACTGCCGCAACTGATATCGGAAGCCGTTGATGTATGACACCTCACTGACACTGATGAGCTTTGTGTTGTCGTCCACCGCGTTCGCCACAGCATCGAGGGTCACCAGCCCACCCACGTTGCCTACCGTCCTGACCTCAAATCCCCGTTCATCTGCCCTGCGGAGCCACAGGACAGTGTCCGTCGGATAGGCCAGGTTGTCAAGCACAACGTTGTCACCCGGGCCCAGAGACAAACCCTCGGCCACGATGTTAGTGCCCATGGCCGCGGACGTAGCGAAGGCGATCTCACTGGCGTCAGCCCCAATCAGCCGGGCGACAAGCTCTCTGGTTTCCTCAGTGGTCTCGTCCCAGCACCTCATGGCGTCGGGCGTCGCCATTCTCTCGTCCAAGAACAACTGGCTTGCTTCATACACAGACGTAGCCACTGGCGAACAGAACGCCGTGTTGAGAAAGGTTAAGTTGCTGAGCGTCGGAAACTCGTTTCTAAGAAAACCAGACTGAGGCACTGAGACCTCCTGCACAGTATCGGGATGGCACCCACGCCCTCTCGCGGGGTCGTCTGCTCGTCCTGGCGTATTCCCCGGCGACCGGGGTAGCGCTCCGGGCGAGATCTTGATCGGCTAGTCATCGGCGATCAGGTACAGTCCCGAATCGATCTTGGTCAATAGCTCGTACCCCGTCTCGGTCACGATCGCGTTCTCTTCCAGGTGATACGTCTCACCACTCTCGGAGTACATGATCTCTTCCACAGCCAGTACCATGCCGGGCTCCATCAACAGATCGTCGTGGTTGCCGACAAATGGCGGCTCGACGCCATCCAACCCCACCCCGTGCCAGTGAACGCTGATATCTCCCAGCCGGTTGCCCGCGCCCACGACGCTCAGTGCGTCGTCTATTCGCCGGCGAACCTCCTGCCAATGGGCCTCCTGGGCATCGCTCGCCGGACCCACCGTCGCCAGCCGGGCGAAATCGGCACAATAGCCGTTATAGATCGCGCCGGCATCTATGTGAAGCAGATCGCCACGCCTCAGAGGCTTGTCCGTGGGCGCATGAAGATCCCCCAAAGGCCTGCTGGCGTCCATGATCAGGAAGGCACAAGGACCGCGTCTCCCTTGGGAGGGGAGATCGGCACCCTCCTCCATCATGGCCGCGATCATAGCGCGCCCCACCTGGCGCTCGGTCATACCAGCTCGCGCTTCGCCAAACGTGCCCTGATACGCCCGTCCGGTGATCTCGCACGCCCTGGCCAGGCATTCTTGCTCCGAGGCGGACTTGATCATCCGCAGTCTCCAGAGCAGTTCGGAGGCATCCTGGAATGTGGTCCCCGGCATCTGCTGTTGGAGGCGCTGGTACTCGCCGTGCGAGACCCCCATTCCCGCGGCGCCAAAGAACCGGTCATGAGCTTCAGTGCCTATCGTCTTGCCACTCAGGCCCGCCCCGGCCAAAGTCTCTCGGAGGTCGTCCGCCCCCAAGGGCACTTCGTACGCCAGGATCTCCTGCACCCAAGACATCTGCTTGGCAGATGCCGATCCATAGGTGGCCGCGACGATGAAAGGAGACCCATCCATGGGGAGAACAAGAAGAGTGGGCCTGTTCTTCGTAGGAGGCAGGTGTCCGGTGAAGTAACGATAGTTGTTGGCCTCGCTGACCAATAGGGCATCCAGACCCGACTCCGCCATGAGCGTTCGCGCCCGGCGATAACGGCTTTGGTATTCTGCCTCGGGAAAATCGTGGAAATCGTAGCTCTCGTTCACCCGGTTGACCCTCCTAAAGATACTTGGACTTGCCGCTGCGCTTCAACACCTGTTGCTGCACCCGGTCTTCTTCTTCAGGCACCACCATTAGGTCCTTGATGACTCTGTGGTTGGCGGCAGGCTCGATGGTCACCTCATCCGTGGTCTCTGTCATACATAGCAGTCCCGCCTTGCCATTGATCATGGCCACGCAGCCGTTGCAGAGTGCGCGGTTGCAGGTCACGTAGTATGCCAGGCTGGGATCGATACTCTCGAAGATATACTCCAACACCTTGGCCAACGTCTGTCTTCCCACCTTGTACTTGGGAACTTCATAGGTCTCGAAGTGGGGTTCCTCGTCAATGGTGGGATCAAAGCGCAGAACCTTGGCGATGATTACGTCCCTCTCTTCTTCCCCTTCGCTCATCCTGGGTATGGCCTCCTTCCCTTGGGCGGTGTGATGGATGTGATCTTCACAGGCTCGAATCTGACCTCACAGCGACCCTCCACCTGCTTGGCCACCACACTCTTGATGAAGTTATCGTTGTCCGTATCCGGATAATCTCTCCGGTAGTGCGCCCCTCGGCTGTTCCTCACCGGGAGCGCGGAATGAGCCACGATTTCCATCACCTGTACGATGTTCGCGGTCTGGATGGCATGCACCCACTCCAGGTTGTAGGCCGGATTCTTGGTCTTGCAGTACAGGTGGGGCAGTTCTACCTTCTTCAACCTCTCCGCCTCGGCGATGGCTTCCTCGAGCATCTCATGATCTCGCACAGGTCCCGTGTGGGAATCGGCAAATTCTGTCACCTTGTCCCGCAGTTCCATAGGATTGGTGCCACCTTCTCGCTCCAATGGCCGGTACACCCAGGCCCTGCACGCTTCCACCTGCTCTGAGTCCACTTCTGGCCTGGAGGTCTTCTTCGCATGAGCGGATGCGGCGATGCCTGCGCGCGCTCCCTGCACGATGCACTGTGTCAGTGCACCGCCAGAAAGCCGATTCGCGCCGTGCACCCCGCCACAACACTCCCCGCTTGCGTACAGACCGGGGATGTTGGTCTCCCCATCCACGTTGATTTTGATCCCGCCCATCCAAAAGTGGCAGTAGTTGGCGAGCTCTATGGCCGTTCCCTCTTTCATCATCTCCACGAGGGGGTTGTAGTCGAAACCGGATGAGGAGATCCATCCCCTGCGCCTGGTCCTTCCCACATTGTCTACGACGTCTGATGGCAGATGTGCGAACGAGGCGTAGATGCCCCCGTGCTCGCTCGCTCGACCCTCCAGCACCTCGGTGGCCACACCGATGCTCCTGATGTCTCTGGTCACATCTTCAATCCTCATGGGGTCCCATCGCCGCATGAAACGATCCCCCAGCCCGTTGTACCACCAGTAGAGCCCGTCGAACATCACGAAAGGCTGAACGCCCACCATCCATCCAGGGGGCCATATCAATTCGCCGGGGATGAACTGGATGTACTCCATGTCGTGAAACTCGGCCCCGGCCCGGTAGGCCATGGCATGCCCATCCCCCGTCATCTCCCTGCCAGTCGAGACGTATGGGTATAGAGCCTGAGCTCCACCCGTCGCGATGATGACACACTGGGCCTCGAAGACGACGAGTTCGCCGGTCAACAAGTCGAGGGCCACCGCCCCAGCGATCTCATCGCCGGACGTCAGGAGATCCAGCGCCAACATGTTTCCCATGATCTGACTATTGGGCCGGCTCTCCAGGATGCGCTTCATCACTCTGCACATCTGTGGACCGGAAGTATCCAGTCCAAAGATCTCTCGTTGATAGGTGTGGCCTGGAGAGGCGTAGAACTGGGTCTTGTCCCATTGGAAGCCCCAGCTCTCCATCTCTTTGGCCCGGGGGGCACACTCGCGGACCAGGCTCTCTACCAGCATCTGATCGTTGACGTATTTGCCCTCTTTGACCATGTCCTCGAAGAAGGCCTCAGGACTGTCCCGGGTGTCCGTCGGGGCACCAAGCAGGTCGTGCAGCCCCTGGCACTCAACGGCAAAGGTGGAATGGGAAGCGGTCACTGTGGCACCCGCCCGCGCAATGTCACTGCCCTTGGTGATGGCGATGACGTCGACGTCTTCATCCTCGCTCGCCTTGACCGCGGCATAAGCCCCGGCGGCCTCTACCCCGATGACCAACACATCGGTGGTGCAGATGCTGTAGCCACCCTTGTTGTTCACACTACTTCCTCTCCTGAGATGTCAGACTCCAGGCTTCAACCAGCTCTGTCAGCAGCTCGCCCAGCACCTCGTTCTTGGTTCGGCGACCCATCTGCGGCGGCGTGGTCAGAGCCAACTCTGGTCTCCCTCACCCTGGGTATGGCCTCTTTCCCTTGGGCGGTGTCATGGATGTGATCTTCACAGGCTCGAACCAGACCTCGCAACGACCATCCACTTGCTTGGCCACCACACTCTTGATGAAGTTGTCGTTATCGGTGTCGGGATAGTCGCGCCGGTAATGCG
Organism: Chloroflexota bacterium; assembly: GCA_030603665.1. Taxonomy (GTDB): domain Bacteria; phylum Chloroflexota; class Anaerolineae; order UBA7937; family B3-Chlor; genus JAUVXJ01. The sequence continues at coordinate 440,920 of JAUVXJ010000001.1, forward strand.
CCCCCCGGCTATTGGTCACCGGGAGCGCGGAATGAGCCACTAGTTCCATCACCTGCACGGTGTTCATAGTCTGGATAGCCTGCACCCATTCCAGATTGTACGCGCGGCTCTTGCTCTTGCAGTACAGATTAGGCAATTCGATCTTCTTCAGCCTGTCCGCCTCGGCAATGGCTTCCTCCAGCATCTCATGGTCTCGTACAGGCCCCGTGTGCGAATCGGCAAATCCCGTTACTTTGTCCCGCAGTTCCATGGGATTGATGCCGCCTTCTCGCTCCAGAGGTCGGTACACCCAGGCCCTACATGCCTCCACCTGCTCCCAATCCACCTCCGGTTTGGGCGTCTTCTTGGCATACGCGGATGCGGCGATGCCTGCCCGCGCGCCCTGCACCATGCACTGCGTCAGTGCACCACCCGAAAGCCTGTTCGCACCGTGCACCCCGCCACAACACTCCCCGCCCGCATACAAGCCGGGGATGCTGGTCTCCCCATCCACGTTGATCTTGATCCCACCCATCCAAAAGTGGCAGTAGTTGGCGAGCTCTATGGCCGTTCCCTCTTTCATCATCTCCACGAGGGGGTTGTAGTCGATGCCCGACGAAGAGATCCAGTTCTTTCCCGTGGCGTTTGACCTACCCACGTAATCAATGACGTCTGATGGCAGATGCGCAAACGAGGCATAGATGCCGCCGTGTTCGCTCCCTCTGCCCTCCAGCACCTCGGTTGCCACACCGATGCTCCTGAGGTCTCGCGTCACATCCTCTATCTTCATGGGGTCCCATCGTCGCATGAAACGATCGCCCAGCCCGTTATACCACCAGTAGAGCCCCATAAACATGACGAAGGGCTGCACACCCACCATCCATCCCGGGGGCCACACCAACTCGCCAGGGATGAACTGGATGTACTGCATATCATGGAATTCCGCTCCCGCGCGATAGGCCATGGCATGCCCGTCGCCCGTCATCTCCTTGCCAGTCGAGACGTAGGGGTAGAGGCATTGAGCGCCCCCCGTGGCCATGATGACACATTGCGTAAGGAAGACAACCAGCTCGCCGGTCAACAGGTCCAGGGCCACCGCCCCTGCGATCTCACCTCCAGAGGTCAGCAGATCCAGCGCCAGCATGTTCCCCATGATCTGACAGTTGGGCCGGCTATCCAGGACCCGCTTCATCACTCTGCACATCTGCGGACCAGTAGTATCCAGCCCGTGGATCTCTCGTTGATAGGTGTGACCGGGAGCGGCTTTGAATGCGGTCTTGTCCCATTCGAACCCCCAACTCTCCATTTCTTTGGCGCGGGGGGCACCCTCACGGGCCAGGCTCTCTACCAGCGTCTGGTCGTTGACGTACTTGCCCTCCCTGACCATGTCCTCGAAGAACGCCTCTGGGCTATCGCGCGTGTCGGCGGGGGCATCCAGCAAGTCATGTAATCCCTGGCATTCGATGGCGAAGTGGGAATGCGCAGCGGTCACTGTAGCGCCCGCCCGTGCTACGTCGCTGCCCTTGGTGATGGCGATGACGTCGATTCCCTCATCCTCGCTCGCCTTGATGGCAGCATATGCCCCGGCAGCCTCGACCCCGATGATCAAGACGTCGGTGCTGTAGATTCCGTAGCCGTCCCCGTTGTTCACGGTACTCCCTGTCTCGACATTTCAGACGCTAGGCCTCGACAACCTCTGTCAGAAACTGGCTCAGCACGTCTTGCCGAGTTCGTTGGCCGAACTGAACTGGCATGCTTGCAGACAGCTTTCGCTTCGCTCACCCCGGGTATGGCCTCTTCCCTTTGGGCGGTGTGATGGACGTGACTTTCACAGGCTCGAACCGGACCTCACAGCGACCATCCACCTGTTTGGCCACCACACTCTTGATGAAGTTGTCGTTATCCGTATCCGGATAGTCCCGCCGATAGTGCGCACCCCGGCTGTTCTTCACCGGCAGAGCCGAGCTGGCCACCAGTTCCAGCACCTGGACGATGTTCATGGTCTGGATCGCATGCAGCCACTCCAGGTTGTAGACCGGGTTCTTGGCCTTGCAGTATAGATGGGGCAGCTCCACCTTCTTCAACCTCTCGGACTCGTCGATGGCTTCCTCCAGCATCCCCTGATCTCTCAACGGGCCCGTCTTAGCCATGGCGAACTCCGTCACGTGGTCCCGCAGCTCCATGGGGTTCGTGCCTTCTTCTCGCTCAAGAGGCCGGAGCACCCATTCCCTGCACGCCTCTACCTGCTCCCAGTCCACCTCCCGCTTCGGGCTCTCCTTGGCTCGCGCTGCCGCCGAGATTCCCGCCCGCGCTCCCTGCACGATACACTGCGTCAGGGCGACGCCCGATATCCGGTTGGCGCCATTCAGGCCGCCAGCGCACTCCCCACCAGCGTACAGTCCCGGGATGTTCGTTTCCCCATCCACATTGATCTTGATCCCACCCATCCAGAAATGGCAGTGGTTGGCGAACTCCAGAGCCAACCCCTCTTTCATCGCCTCGAATAGAGGGTTGAAGTCAACGGTATAGCTGACCCAGCCTCCACGGGTGACCTTCCCCACGTAGTCAACCACGTCCCTCGGCAGATGAGCGATCGAGGCGTAGAATCCCCCGTGCTCACTCGCCCGTCCCTCTATCACCTCGGTGGCCGCACCGATGCTCCACTTATCACGTGTGACTTCCTCTATCAGAACTGGGTCCCATCGCCGCATGAAGCGATCCCCCAGCCCGTTATACCACCAGGCGAAATGCATTATGCCCACCCAAGGCATCACACCCACCTGCCATCCAGGAGGCCATATCAACTCACCAGGGAGGAACTGGATGTACTCCATATCGTGGAACTCCGCCCCAGCCCGGTAGGCCATGGCGTGCCCATCACCCGTCATCTCCCTGCCCGTGGAGGAGTAGGGGTATATGGCCTGTGCTCCACCGGTGGCGATGATGACAGACTGGGCCTGGAATACAACCAGCTCACCCGTCGCCAAGTCCAGGGCCACCGCCCCAGCGATCTCACCGCCCGTGGTCAGGAGATCCAGCGCGAGCATGTTGCCCAAGATGTGACAGTTGGGCCGGCTCTCTATGACGCGCTTCATCACCCTGCACATCTCGACACCGGTACCTAGGTCCTTGGCGCGCACAGGATAGATCTCGCGCTGGTAAGAGTGGCCCGGGGAGGCCCAGAACCAGTTCTGGTCCCATTCGAAGCCCCAATCCTCCATCTCTTTGGCCCGGGGGGCACATTCGTGGACCAGGCTCTCCACCAGCGTCTGGTCGTTGACGTACTTGCCCTCTCTGACAACGTCCTCGAAGAAGACCTCGGGGCTATCCCGGGTATCGGCAGCCATGCCAAGCAGGTCGCGCAGCCCCTGACATTCGACAGCGAAGCTGGAATGTTGAGCGGTGATTGTGGCGCCCGCGCGCCCTATGTCGCTGCCCTTGGTGATGGCGATGACGTCGACCTCCGCATCCTCACTCGCCTCAATGGCAGCGAATCCCCCCGCAGCCTCCACCCCGATGACCAACACGTCGGTGGTGTAGACCCTGTAGCCCCCCTTGTTCTTCACGAGTCTCCCTTTCTGGGCGAGTTCGCCGGCCGATCTGGACTGGTGTGTTCACACCCAGCTTTCTCTTCGCTCATCCTGGGTATGGCCTTATCCCATTGGGCGGGGTGATGGATGTGATCTTCACCGGCTCGAACCTCACCTCGCATCGACCATCCACCTGCTTGGCCACCACGTTCTTGATGAAGTTGTCGTTGTCCGTATCTGGATAGTCCCGCCTGTAGTGCGCACCCCGGCTGTTCTCTACCGGCAGAGCCGAGTTAGCCACCAGTTCCAGTACCTGGACGATATTCATGGTCTGGATGGCCTGCACCCACTCCAGGTTGTAGGCCGGGTTCTTGGCCTTGCAGTATAGATGGGGCAGCTCCACTTTCTTCAACCTCTCCGCCTCGGCGATGGCTTCCTCCAGCATCACCTGGTCTCGTACGGGACCCGTCTTCGCCATGGCGAACTCCGTCACTTGGTCCCGCAGCTCCATAGGGTTGGTGCCCTCTTCTCGCTCCAGAGGTCGGTACACCCAGGCCCTGCACGCCTCCACCTGCCCCCAGTCGACCTCCCGCCTCGGGCTCTTCTTGGCACGCGCGGCTGCCGAGATTCCAGCCCGCGCTCCCTGCACGATGCACTGTGTCAACGCCACACCAGAGATCCGATTGGCGCCATTCAAGCCCCCGGCACACTCCCCACCCGCGTAAAGTCCCGGGATATTGGTCTCCCCATCCACGTTGATCTTGATCCCACCCATCCAGAAATGGCAGTAGTTGGCCATCTCAAGGGCTAGGCCCTCCTTCATCATCTCGATGAGAGGCTTGTAGTCGAAATCAGAGTAGTTGAGCCAGCCTACCGGGGAGGACTTGCCCACGTAGTCAACCACGTCCCCTGGCAGATGCGCCAGCGAGATGTACATCCCTCCGTGCTCGCTTGCCCGGCCCTCCAGCACCTCGGTGGCTACAGCGACGCTCCACATATCACGCGTGACATCCTCTATCAGAACTGGGTCCCATCGCCGCATGAAGCGATCGCCCAACCCATTGTACCACCAGGTGCAATGCATTAACCCCACCCAGGGCATGACACCCACGTGCCATCCAGGAGGCCATATCATCTGACCAGGGATGAACTGGATGTACTCCATGTCCTGGAATTCGGCCCCGGCCCTGTAGGCCATGGCGTGCCCATCCCCCGTCATCTCCTTTCCCGTGGAAACGTACGGGTAGAGACATTGGGCTCCACCCGTAGCGATGACGACACACTGGGCGTGGAACACCACCAGCTCACCCGTCACCAAGTCCAGGGCCACCGCACCAGCGATCTCACCGCCCGTGGTCAGGAGATCCAGCGCCAGCATGCTTCCCAAGATCTGACTGTTGGGCCGGCTCTCCAGGACGCGCTTCATCACCCTGCACATCAGGACACCGGTACCGACGTCCTTTGCGCGCACAGGATAGATCTCTCGCTGGTACGTGTGGCCGGGAGAGGCGTAGAACCAGGTCTTGTCCCATTCGAAGCCCCAATCCTCCATCTCTTTGGCCCGAGGAGCACACTCGCGGACCAGGCTCTCCACCAGCGTCTGGTCGTTGACGTTCTTGCCCTCTCTGACTACGTCCTCGAAGAAGACCTCAGGACTGTCACGGGTGTCCGCCGGGGCACCAAGCAGGTCGTGGAGCCCTTGGCACTCGATGGCGAAGCTGGAGCTTTGGGCGGTCACTGTGGCGCCCGCACGTCCTATGTCACTGCCCTTGGTGATGGCGATGACGTCGACTTCCTCATCTTCGCTCGCCTTGATGGCAGCAAATCCCCCCGCAGCCTCCACTCCGATGACCAACACGTCGGTGGTGTAGACTCTGTAGCCACCCTTGTTGCTCAATAGTCTACCTCTCTGGAGATGTCAGACGCTAGGCCTCAATGAGCTCCGCCAGCAGCTCGCCCAACACCTCTTTTCTTGTCTGCTGGCCTATCTGCACAGGAGTACTCAAAGTCAGCGCATCTTTCGGGCAGTACTCCACACATGCAGGGACCTTCCGCCCAGCGCAGAGATCACAGATCTCCACCGTGGCCTTCCCCGCATCCTCGATGATCACCCCAAACTCGCATGCCTCTACACACCAACCGCACCCTACACATTCGTCTTCGTCCACATGGATGACCCCGGTCTCCTCATCCTGCGACAGCGCATCCCTTGGACAACTGGCCACGCATGTCGGAGACTCACACATGCGGCAAGTCACTGACATCATCAGGCTCGGCTCAACGCGGATGCTGAAGATCCGCGTGCGCGTGATGTCTAGGAGCTCCGCCTTCTCGATGGCACAGGCCAGCTCACACAGCTCGCAGCCAACGCACTTATTGGGATCGCAGACGATGAATTCTTTCGTCACTTCATTGCCTCGCTTTCTAGCTCAGATCTTCCAGGCCCAACTTGGCAAGCTGCTCAGCCGGAATCAGGCCGTCTTCCGTCCAGCCTCGTGCTTCGTAGTAGTCGTCGATCATCAACCGCAGTTCCTCTGCCACCAAGGTGGTCCCCTGCCCCGATCCGTCCGGCAGAGGCTCCTCCAGAATACGTGCTGGCAGCCAGTCGTCCTTCTTCTCCCATCCCTCACGCACGTTGAAGTGCTTCTTGAGGTTGCAGATCCGCTCTCCTGCCTCCTTCAGTCCCTCGGCCGAAAGGTCAAGCCCAGTGGCCAGCCGATAGAACTCCGTGGCCTCCTCGTGGTAGTCTTCGAAGCACCCCCTGATGAACTTGCAGAACATCATGGAATCCAGGGTGGCCGCCAGATCCTCACTCTCCGCTGCGATCTGCCCGCGTCCCTTCTCAGCCTTCAACCGATCTACCTGCCCCTTCATGTCTGGCTCGTACGCCAGAGAGCGGTTATGACAAGCCCCTCGTGTCCCGACGGCCAGCCCCAATGCGTAGGTCTTCAGACCACGCGGCTCGTAACCTGGCAGCTCGAGCCCCTTGGATTGCATGGCGAACTTCTCGGAGCCCTGCCCGACTTTCTCCGACGCTCGCTTAGTGCCCTGCGCCAGCAGGTCCCCAATGCCCTCCCGCAGTGCGATCCGCTCGATGAGAGCGACGGATGCTTCATGATTGCCGAAGTTGAGCTCCAATCCATCGGTATCAGACTCCGTGAGAATGCCCTTCTCGTAGCACTCCATGGCCCAGGCTATGGTCACCCCCGTGCTGATCGTATCCAGGCCGTATCGATCACATAACTCCGCAGCCTTGATGATGCCGGGCAAGGAATCGATCCCGCAGCAAGGTCCCAAAGCGTACAGAGTCTCGTAGTCCACCGAGACCCGCGCTCCCTCGTACGATCCTTCTCTCACCCGAACGACCTGCTCGCAAGCGATGGGACAACCAGAGCAAGCCACCGCTTTCTCCTTGAAGTGGGACTGCAGGTACTCCCCGCTGACCTGCTCGGCCGACTCCAGGACTGAGTTCTGGAAGTTGCGTGTGGGCAGAAGGCCAAGCCGGTTCAGGGTCAGCACGTTGCCCACCGTCCCTGTGACGCGGTACTTCGCGGTAGCCAGTCCCTGGGCCCTCTCACCCAGGTCGAGCGAGAGTTTGTTCAGTTCCTCCAGCTCGGCCACGGAGACAGGTTGGGTGCCCCTCACCGCGATGGCCTTCAGGTTCTTGGACCCCCACACAGCCCCCATACCGGTCCTGCCCGCCTGCCGCCCCCGGTCATTGCTCACGCAGGCGTAAGGCACCAGCTTCTCTCCCGCCACGCCGATGCAGGATACCCGCACTCTGCTGTCGCCGATCTCTGCACGAATGGCCTCTTCAGTCGCAAAGCTCTCCTGGCCCCAAAGGGCTTCGGCATCTCGAAACAGAGTATATTCATTGTCCACGAACACGTAGGTGGGATTCGCTGCCTTCCCCTTGATCACCATGGCGTCGTAGCCAGCTCGTCGGAGAGCGTTGGACCAGTAGCTCCCACTGAGGGAATCACCGATGAATCCCGTCAGAGGCGACTTGGCAGCCATCGCATGCTTGCCGCCACACGGCACCATGGTCCCCGCAAGTGCCCCGACAGCGATGGCTACAGCGTTCTCCTCGCCAAGGGGATCGCACCCCGGCTCACCGTTGTCGATCAGCAGACGCGTGGCCAGACCCACACCTCCGAGGTATTTCTGGAGAAAAGCAGGCTCTAGTACCTCCACCTGGCTCTTACGGCGGCCCAAATCGACGTGCAATACCCTGCCCGTGTAAGCATCCATAGCTATCCTCCCCATACAGCCGAAATCAGTAAGAGACGATCGTTGTCCGCTAATCGCACGTCGAGATTCTGTGTCACCATTCTCCCGTTTATGCTCAGCGCGAAAGAAGCCGCTAACTCTCGCTGGTTCTCAATGAGCTTCTCTTCCACCAAGCGCGGGAAGCTGCGCCCCAGTTCCATCACTACATCGTGTAACTCCGCCCCCTCTTCGAACTCCAACTGGCACTCCTCCACCCCGGCCCAGTGCCGCGCCACTCCGAAAAACTCCACCGTCACTCTCATTCCATATCCTACACAACGACCGCAGTGGCACAGCGGACTGGCGCCCCCATCGAGACCCATGAATCTAGGGCCAAGAAACTCGCAACCCAGACCGAGCAGCATTATGTGGCTCACGGTATCGCAGGTCAATACCAGGCACGGCGCCTAGTTCGCATACATCTATCAGCCTGGCTGAGCCTACACGGCTGACGGCTTCGAGAACCCTAGTGAGATCCAGCTTCGTCTTCGTCGTGCTGAGAAACGGAATCCGGCTCCTTCGGAGCATAGACCTCCTTGGGCACTCTCCAGTTATGGGTGAACTTGAGCTGAGGGCCCAGCACGAATGTCCGTGTCCGCGTGATAGAGGGGATATCATGAACAAGCCCCTGCACCATTTCGTGCAGGTCTTCCACGGACTTGGCCACAACCGCGCTTCTTATGTCGGTTTCTCCCGTCGCAAACGCTACGTACGTCACTAGATCCAGCTCCGCCAACCGGCGCGCCGTATCGGAAATAGCAGCTTGCTCGGCTTCCACGAAGATGTCCGCCCTTATCCCGTATCCCATCGCTGGGGCATGTACAACAGCGATAACGGAGATCACACCTTCACGCACCAGTTTCTTGATCCGGTGGCGCACCATCCGCGGTGTCACCCCTTCCAGATGGCCGGCAATTTCGACCGCCGACATGCGGCCGTCTTCTTGCAGTAGCTCCATGATCGCAGCATCAGTCTCGTCGATTTTCATCGGGCCCACTTCATAGCGTCTGCCTGTTGCCGGGGTGCCACGTTTCATCAAGGCCGAGGCTGTCACATAATTGCCACCAGTATAGCAGATCTTCTAGACTGTGTCAAGATATGGCCAATGGCTTGTCGTAAACTTGCCACCCCTGCTTCCATTTCGTAATATAGTTACATCTCGGGCCGCAAGCCCAGGCAGCTTAGCGAGCGCTAGGCACAGGATGCAACCGCTCAGTTCGCCGGAACTCGCCGCCTAGGCGCAATCGTAGGTAGACCACAGAATTCAGGCAGTGCCGCGGGAGTTTCCTTCTCGCGGGGGAAGACGGAGGGGCTGCAGCTGTGCGACCTGCCCAGCGAAGCACACAGATAGCGCGGATGCGGTATTCGATTGGGCCGCCTGTGAAGGACAAGATTGGCCACCTGGCTAGTGTCGAAACCCCGCTGATGGCCGAAGTGCGCGGGAGAAAAGCCTGTATCCTGTCGCTCGTTAGGCACGCGAAGCAATCGCACACCGCCGCGAGGAGTCGATGTCAGGGCTGTGTCGATGGGCAGGCGTATCCCCAGCTGGAGCTCGGCCCGCTCTCTCACGCGCGGAATGGCGGGCGCGCCATCGTTCGGCTGTCCGCAGTCACGACCGCCCAAGTCGGACGCAGACGGAAATACGAAGGCTGTGGCGGGAGAAAGAACATGCACAGTATGGACCAATTGTCGCCTCAAGCGATCCACCATCTGGTGGCTGACGTGGGCTTCAAGAGACCCTTCCAGCATGCGGGGCTGGCGGCCACGGGAAGGCGGGCATCCAAGCGCTGATTGCAGAGTGCGCGAGCCATGGGCTTCGGCGTCACTGTCCAGAGCTCAACTGAATAGACACCCGGTACATCCGGCGCCCGATGAGCCCTGCTGGCCTCCGCGGGCTCAAACCGGATCGTGGGTACACCACAGCCTGCATGAGGTGACCACAGTCGGCGGCAAAACCCCAACAGTCGTGTCGCCCGGACGACATGGAGAGCCAATCCAGCGACCAGGTCACAGCTGGCATCTCTCTGCGCGCATGCGGAGACCCGCTGCCGACCCAGGCTCTCCGAGGTTGTCAGTCCCAGCTCTGCCCTGGATCCTACCGGATGGACCACAACGCTCCGACAAGCATGCCAACAAAACGCCCGCTACCTCGGTCCCGGTTCCGTCGCTCGTGTCAGAGACTGGCGCTTGGCTGGGGCCACCGGCAATGCTGACATATGGGAGAGAACGTTCGCCAGCGGCTCCACGTCAGCGAACTTCAATCCTATGTCGAGCAGGTTGCTGCGATGAGCGAAAAGCGAGGTATCAGCGCAGCACTCTTCTGGTACGATCACCCGGAAGTTACAGGAGAAGGCGTCGGTTACGGTGCAGCGAACGCAAGCGCTTGTGGCTATTCCGCCGATGATGAGTGTGTCGATGGCGAGGAAGTTGAGCATGCTCCGTAGCGGAGTTTCGAAGAGAGCGCTGGGCTTCGCCTTTTCGATAATGATGTCCCCTTCAGCAGGAGCAATCTGCGGTGGCCACTCGTCGGCGCGGGGATCGTTCAAGTACTGTGGATCGCGCACCCCGCCCCATTTCAGGTCGCAGACGCCGCGGTCAACTGGGGATGTTCGCTTACTCCGACGCGAGTAGAAGATTGGCGTGCCCTTGGCACGGGCCACCTCCAGCAGCTTCGCCCAGGCGTCCACTGCCTCCCACCCCGTCGTTCCCCAGGCACTGGGCCCGTACTTGGAGTCTATAAAGAGGTAGGTCATGTCTACAACAAGCATCCCTAGGGATTCGCCGTACCCCATTCGACGTGGCATGCCTTTCTTGCGAAACGCATCCAAATCCTCAGGGCTGATCAAGTCTCGCCAGTGATCAAGGTTCATGTCCGACTCCTTTGCGGGGCCTCCATCGGGCCCTCGCATTCACTGCATACTGCCGCGAGCTCGCCTAGACTCCAGCGGTGCGACAGATACACAGACAGAGGCAAATACTAGCCGATTGGCTAGAGAGATCTCCAAAGCCGCGAATGCGCTCAGAGGAGTTTGCTCTCAGTAGCCTGCCGAAATTGGAGGCACTTCTCTGGATGTGCCAATCTTGCTGCTTCGATGCCAGGCTCCAATTGCCCCTACCGCCTCGTTCTCAGACGCATCCCGGCGTATCCAGCCAGGCCCAAGAAACCGCTGCCCAGGAGCAGCATCGTTCCAGGTTCGGGAATGAACTCTTCCTCTGCCTCACAGGGGTTGAGGCAGATCGTACCGAGACCGTCCGGATACTGTTGGTAGTCGAGCAGGCGCGCTGGCCAGATACCCCAACCAAGCAACCAGTTGTCATTGTCGCTGCAATCGGTGCCCTGACGGCATGCGTTCGCAGCCGGCTCCACGCCAAGGCGGAAGCAGTCGCCAGCCCCCACCTTGTCCAGCTCGGAGGCCGTGAGATCGAGGGCCCATTCCCAGATGAGCGCCCTGCCTGACGACAGGGCTGCGTCACGCTCCACCCCGACAAGGGGTTGCTCTGTGCAGAAGCCCTGGAGGCCTCCGTGCTCATAGTAGGGTCTGAACAAGGATGCCCCCAGGAAGCTGAAGTAGTTGAGGTCTGTCCACTCGTGGGTCATGAAGATGCCCTCTCCTGGACGCGGGGCGCATGTGTCGGCGGCCCATTCATCGTCCAGGCGGTTCGGCTCGTCGGTGAACACCATCTCCATCACGCTGTCCCAATGATTCGGATCCAACGCGACGCCGCCCTCGAGAAAGACCTCCGTGGCTACATAGAGCTTAGTCTCATCGTTCATCAGGCGCAGCCAGCCCTCCACCTCAGTGTTGCCGGGACCCACATAGGGACTCAAACCGACCTGCGCCCCCAAGCAACCGGAGTGTCTCATCGTAGTTGATGAGCACGCCAGGATCCATCAGTAGTCCGTAGGCCTCGTCAAGGGCACGCTGAACTGCCTCGCCGGCAGAGGTTCGAGCTTCGGTCGAATCACGGGTCCCTACCTGCTCGTTGTCTTCAGCCTGTCAGAGAGGTAACAGTCTGCTTCTCGGCAAACCTCCTTTATGGCCGACCAACCGTGGCCAGTTATGGGCGCTCGCCGCGCGCCGGCGCTGCCTGGAGTTCGGCGTCTCGCGCCTAGGCATCCACTGCCAGAATCGCGGGTCTGCGAACCTGGCCACGGGGCTACCGTTCCCTTTCGACTTCCGTCAGACACTCGTCAATGATGATCAGGGCGCGCTCCATCTCTTCTTGCGTGATTATCAGCGGTGGCGTCAGGGTGAGGATGTTTCCCATGGTTACCTTGAAACTCAGTCCTTTGCTAAGGGCGCAATACATGACTTGCTCTGCCTCATCGGTCGCCCGTTGCTTCGTCTTGCGATCAGTCACCAACTCTATTCCTAGCAATAGGCCGAGTCCGCGCACGTCCCCAATCAGGGGATGTCGTCGTTTCATATCTTCCATGCGCCCGAGTGCGAACTCGCCCATCTGCCGAGCGTGCTCCGCCAACCCGTGCCGCTCGACATAGTCGATGGTCGCCAAAGCTGCCGCGCAGGCAACCGGGTTCTTTTCATGGGTGTAGTGGCCCAGCGCGCTGTCACCCGCGAATTCGAGATCCTCACTGGCGACGACGGCCGCCAGCGGGACAATACCTCCACCCAGACCCTTGCCCAGGACCAGAATGTCAGGCACCACGCCGAAATTATCACAAGTGAACATCGTGCCGGTGCGACCCAGCGCGTGGGGGATTTCGTCAAAGACTAGAAGGGTGCCATGCCGATCGCAGGCGCGCCGGATTCGACGCCAGTATTCAGCGCGCGGCACATGCGGCGTGCTGCGGACCGGCTCGGCGATGACGGCGGCAACGTCTCCTTCCTTTTCGAGAACATATTCCACATACCGCGCACACTTGAGGTCGCATCCACCGCGCTCCCCGCAATCCCACAGGCAGCGGTACTCGTCAGGTGGGGGAGCATGCTCTGTGCCGGGAAGTAGAGGACCGATGCGATGCCGGAAGAGCGCCTCCCCACCGATCGAAATGGCATCCAGCGACGCGCCGTGGAAAGAGTCCCACATAGAGATCGTCTTGTGTCGGCCGGTGGCCACCCGCGCCAACTTGAGCGCCATGCTCACCGCGTCAGTCCCTCCAGGGCACAGCAGCACTTTGTTCAGGTTGCCGGGAGCGATCTCGACCAGCTTCCTGGCCAGGTCCACAGCGACCCGGTTGGTGTAGCGCCGGGTGCAGAACGAGAGAGCATCCAGCTGGGCTTTGACAGCCACGATGACCTCCGGGTTTCCAAAGCCGACCTGGTGGACGTTGTTGCCGTGAAAATCCATGTAGCGCCGCCCTTGCACGTCCTCAATATAGATGCCCTGGCATGCTCGAAGGACGTTAAGGCAAGGTGTGGACAACGACTGGTGCACAAAATGCCGCGAGTCTTCCTCAAGGAGTGCACGCGTTTTGTCATCCAGTTGCGTTGCCTGCCATTCGCTGCGCCGCCGCGAGAGATTGATATCCCCTTCGGACAATTGGTAGGCTGAACCGGCCCCATCAGTACCCATACTCACCTCGCTCCCCCTGCGGGTCGCCCCGCCCGGGTTCGTCATTTATGGCCGACCAACCGTGGCCAGTTATGGGCGCTCGCCGCACGCCAGGCGCGCGTTGATGTCCTCGATCACGGACGGAACTTCGGAAATGCCATCCACCACATAGTGAGCGCCGCTCTTGGCCAGACCATCCCGGGCCTTGGCCAGTCGCCTGTCCAAATCCCCTGAATCTAGTGCCTCAATCTCTTCCAGATTCAGGCCGACCTCGTTGCCAGTCATGGCCAGGCCGACGGTCCACGTGCCGGCGTTGAGCCCCTCACCGATGCCGGGTTTGGTATCATCCACCTTGACCACAGCCTCCGGCGGATACACGCGGGTATTCATCATGTTCTGCACCACCATCCAGGGCTCAGGACGCCCGGCGGGCACCTCTGTGGCGCAAACACTGCTGTCCGGCACATAACCTCGCTTGGCCGCCTCTACCTTGAGGAGTTCCATCGCCTCGGCAAAGTATCCGGTGCTAGAGCCGACGAGGATGCCCCCCTCACGCAGCGCGGCGACGGCCTGAAGCGTGCCGGGGATCAAGTCCGCATAGTCAGCCAGGCACTGCAACTGCAGGGGCTGAAAGTCGGCGAACATGGCATCTACATCCCCTTCGCTAGCCGCTCGGCCATGCGCCTTCTGCCACAAGGGGGCCACATCGTCGAACTGGGAGATAGCCTTGATATGATCGCGCTTGTGCAAGCCCATCGGGCGCCTTGCCTGCTCCATGGTGATCTCTACACCCTGCCGTTTGTAAACCTCTACAAAGACCACTGCCGGTGCGTAGCATCCATAGTCCAAAGTCGTACCAGCCCAGTCAAGGATCACAAGCTTGACCCGTCCCCTATACGAGCGACGATATACGAATTCCATGTTTGATCTCCTTCTCAAAGTTGTGGCCGGCGAGTCAGCTGAGCCGCAAGCAGGCTTCAGACAAGAGATCGAAAGGCCGGTATGAGCGACGACCGATTCTCGGGCGTAACGGTCCCGGAGCACTCCGCGAGGCAAGACTTCTGACGTCTTAGCGAAGCATGCGAAGGCAGGCAAGCACGGTCCCTTCCGCGCCGCACGGCTTCTTCAGGAGATCTGTGACAAGCTTGTAGATGCAGACATCATCCCGCCAGGACCGGGCTGTTCCCCTCTGACTGACCTCAACCCCAGGACCCCTCGCATCCCACCGACTTCGGCGTGCCTCTACACATAGCCCGCTTCGTGCGAGAAGTACTCTGGCAGCTCTACTTGCAGGAAACCTTGGCGCCAGCACCAGAGCGGGAGTGTCCGGCGCGGGGGCCAGCACCATCAGGCAAACCACACTCACCATCAGTAAGAGCCATCTCAGCCTCATTCTCCGCCCCCTTTCGCCAGCGTGCTATGGTCAACCATCTTGGCAACGGCATGACACATTCTAGCACAGCGCGGGCTGCCTGACAACTCCAGCTGGGAGTCTCCTGCGGATTCACCGACCGTTCTCAACGATTCCCAAGTCACTCCAAGGCGGAGGTGGCAACGACCATTCTTCTACCGTCCTCACGGCACACTCCCCTGCTCAAAGCTAGCTTCCGTGCCGCATCTGGGCAAGTGGACTTGCCCCCAGTCCCACCGAGTGGTATCATGGTGAAAGACCCAGCCGTTGCCAGGACCAGCTGCTCGGAGAGAGGGAGTGGCGCCGGCAGCCGACTAGCCTCAGCCACGGCGCCTGAGTTCGGTATTAGGATGGAGACTAGAGAGGAAGAACAGCAGATGAGCGAGAGAACGAAGGTGACTGTACCTCAACTATGGGAGATGAAGAAGAGCGGCCAGAAGATATCGATGATCACCGCCTACGACTACCCTACCGGAGTTTGGGCCGAGAGGGCGGCTATCGACATCCTCCTGGTGGGCGACTCCATGGCCATGACCGTGCTGGGGCACTCGACCACTCTGCCGGCCACCATGGAGGAGATGATCGCCCACAGCCAGGCGGTGATGAGGGGCAACGACACCTCCTTCGTCCTGGGGGACATGCCCTACATGTCCTACCAACCTTCGGTTGAGCTAGCGGTCCAGAACGCAGGGCGATTCATGAGCGAGGGCGGATGCGATGGCATCAAGCTAGAGGGAGGGGTGCCCATGGCCGATAGGGTGCAGGCCATTGTCAATGCGGGCATCCCGGTCATGGGTCACCTGGGGCTTACCCCCCAGAGCATGTCCATGTTGGGCGGCTTCAAGGCCCAGGGTAAGGACGCCCAAATGGCCAAGAAGATCGTGGACGACGCCAAGGTGTTAGAGGAGGCGGGAGCCTTCTCCATTCTTCTGGAGGCGGTTCCCTCCAAGGTCAGCAAACTGGTCACGGAGAGGGCGGAGATACCCATCATTAGCATCGGTGCCGGGCCAGACTGCGACGGTCAGGTCCTGATCTTCCACGACATGTTTGGGCTCTACCCAGCTTTCACCCCTAAGTTCGCCAAGCAGTACGCGGACCTTGGTGAGGTGATAGTCCAAGGTCTCAAGCGGTATGCGGATGAAGTGCGAGGGGGAGCATTCCCAGAGCCCAAACATTGCTTCACCATCTCTGACGAGCAGTATGAAGAGCTCATGTCCATCCTGGAGTAGAACCCAGGAGAAGCATGAGGGACTCAACCTTCGAACCGGGACTCCGCTGAAGACTAGGCGGATGAATGTGTGGCCTTTGGCGCGGTTCGCTACGAGGGCTCCCAGCTATCCCGCAGGACCCGAAACCAGTTCCGGTAGGCGATCTTCTCCAGGGAATTGTCGTCGTATCCCCCCTCCTGCAGAGCTTGGATCAGCTTGGGCAGCTGGGCTGCGTCAGCCAACTCACGGGGCATTGTCGCTCCATCGAAATCGGATCCGAGAGCTACGTGATCCACACCGATTCTCTTGGCCACATAGTCGATGTGACGCACCAGCCCGCTGAGCGGAATGTCGCCCTCTCGCTCCCCGTCGGGTCTGGTCATCCCGGGGGCGAAGATGATGCCGAACAACCCGTTTGACTCACCAACCGCATCGATCTGGTCATCCGTGAGGTTCCGCGTTGACGCACAGATGGCATGTACCCCGGCATGGCTGACCACAAGGGGGGCATCGGATAGCTCCGCCACATCCCAGAAACCCCTCTCGTTCATGTGAGCCAGGTCGATCATGATCCCCAACCGGTTGCACTCTTGAACCAGCCGTTTCCCTACCTCGGTCAGCCCAGGACCCGTATCTGGAGAGTGTGGAAAGCGGAAGGGCACCCCGTGGCCGAAGACGTTGGGCCGGCTCCAAACGAAACCCAAGGACCGCAGACCTCTCTCGTGGTAGGCCTCCAGATTACTGAGATCTTCAGTGATCGGCGCCGCGCCTTCGAAGTGCAGGATGACGCTGAAGACACCATCCTGCAGGTTGCGATCCAAGTCCTGATAAGCGCGAACGACGGACATCTTCCCGTCAGCCTGCTCTTCGAGATGATACAGGAAATCGATCACCTCCCCGGTGAACTTCTCTGAGTACTCGTGGGCGACACGGCTGCGCTCCTGGAGCTCATACCCATCGTCGGTCTCCGTCAGCCCGTAATGGCGATCCCGCTCCGGTGAGCCTTCCGGCGGCGGCGTGAAAACGGCGAAGATGCCGCCGATCAGACCGCCCTCCCCCGCTCGTGGCAGGTCAAGATGGCCCTTCTCAGTTCTTTCCAGGAATGATCTGTCTCCCCCTTCCTCCGGCGCATATAGATCCGTCAGCGTATCGTTGTGTCCGTCGAAGATCGGGACTTGAGTCATGTCCTCCCTCCATGGAAGAGCGCATAGCGCCTTGCTATTCACACTCCGATATCAGTCGAACCCAGAGTGCAGAATTCCGACCTTCTGAGCTTCAGGTATGGTCTTGCCTCCCTCCTCTCCTGTATGAGCTTGTAGTCGACCTCGGCGTACAGGATCTGTTCAGTATCATCGGCTCTGCCCACCACGTCCCCGTTTGGATCGACGACCACAGACTGCCCGTAGAAGTCCATCTCTTGCTCGAGCCCCACGCGATTACACATCGCAATGAACAGGCCGCTTTGCATGGCAGCCACTCTCAGCTCCCATTCGAAGAGCTCGAGGGGCTCGCCCTTCACATTCGCCGTTGGAATGACAATGAGCTGGGCGCCCTGCAAGGCACAGGACCGCAAACTCTCAGGGTAGTGTCGATCGAAACAGATGACCACACCGACGCGTCCTGCCGACGTGTGGTAGACCTGGAATCCGGAATCTGATGGCGTGTAGTAGTCTTGTTCATAGAAGCAGGGGGCCTGCACGATGTGGACCATCTTGGAGATCCCCAAGATGCTGCCATCGGCATCAACGACCGGAGACGCATCGTCTCTGCTCCCATCCTGTTCCAGATACAGATTGGGTACCGCGACCAGGCCCAGGTCTCGGCAGGCCTGCTGCATGGCCCTCATCACCGCATGGTCGATCTTCATGGCGTACCTCGACGCGTCACTACCAAGGCCCTGAGGGAAGAAGGGGCTGAACTGAATCTCGGGGAAACAGACGAGCTCCGCACCGTTGTTCGCGGCCTCTCTCATTCTACCGAGGGATTTGTCCAGGTTCGCCTCGGGACTCTCCTCCATGCTCATTTGGATGAGGGCGATTCTCATCTCCCGCCTCCTCAGTTGTGCCATCGGCCGCCAACCCTGGCGAGAGGGGAAGCTACCTGCCCATGTCTTCGAAGCCTAGCTCAGGGTTGAGCTGGCCACCACCACTCATGGGCTTTCCGTCGAGATACACCGTCGGCGTCGCCAGCATGACGTCCATGTGATAGGGGCACACTTCATAATCGCCAAAGCCAAAGTCAATGGCGGCCACCTTCCGCTCATCCTCGATCATGTTCCCGGAGATGCCTGCCTGAGGGTTGACGCCTATGCTGACGTGCCACATCTTGTAGACCCTGTCGTCGTTGCGAGTAGCAAGCCATTCTCGCAAAACATCGGCTTCCATACCCCCGTCAACGGAGGTGATCACGCCATTCTCGATGGTGAGCGAGTACGGTGTATGTACAAGCCCCTGCACACTGTCGCTGGCATCTACCACGATCGTGCCGTTGACCGTGTCTTCCATGGAGAGAAGAGTGACCTGTGTGCCAGGAAAGAAGTCCATCTGACCGTCCTCAGCCAGCACGCCATTGTCGAGCAGGCTCTTCAGCGGCGCGATCCGAAAGCTCACGTCGGTTCCCTCAGGTGAGGTGATGCGGCAGACATCAGTCTGGTCCCATAACCTTACCACCAGCTCCCCATTCCGATTCATGGCCTCGACGTCAACATCCATCAAAGCACGAATCACATACTCTTCTATGCCTTTCTCGTTTATGCCTGGCGAGGCCAGGATCCGCGTTCCCGTCTTCATGGCCTCGACGGTCGCCGGAGCGCGAGTGATACCCCCACACAGCGCCAGTATCAGCCTGCTGGCGCGGATCGCATCCGACAGGATCGGCCCAGGAGTGCTGGCTACGCCGTGCGGAAGCCGCTGCTTGATCATCAATTGTGTGTCAGCGCCGGCTCGTAACCCAGCCGCCAGACATGCTTGCGCCAGGTCCATGTCGTTGCTCGTGTCCACAATGATCAGCAAGGGATCACCGGGCTCTGGCCGCACCAGGCTTGTGATCACCTTGTCGGCAAATTCGGTCCAGTACAGGCTTGAACTCATGTCGTCCTCCTTGTTATGCAGACTACAACTTCGCGATAATCAGCAATTCTGAGGGACGGCGCCCACCCCCCCGACCAGCCAAGTATAGCACGTCACGGCGGATAAGACAGGCACAGGTCGGCGCTGAGCTCCGTTTGCGTCCGAGAGACAAGAACCCTCGTGACGGCGAGTCAATGCCTTGGCCTGGCGAACCGCTTTCTCGAGGGCCCCGATCCGAGAACCGAGGCTCACATGCCCCACTGACGGCTGCACGAGGGAATGGTTCTCCCATTGGGTGGTTTGTACAGGGGCCAGCAAGCACATGTTGGGCTCCAGGCCGGAGTGCCAGACACTCCGCCCAGCTCCGTGTCCACCTGCGGAATGGATAGTGGGGCTAGCGCAGTCATCGCCTTTGACCATGGGCAGTGTCCACGCTCAGGACAAGAACCGCGGATTTCTGACGGGAGAAGGCAGTAGCGACAAAGACGCGCTACACGTTGTGTAGGATCCAGGCTGCTGCACGTAACACCCCAGGCGCGGTTCGTCACAGGAAGGACCACACCGGGCGGCCCGTGCGAACATCCTGACACACACTGACGCAGATTCGAGCCCAACGGAGAGCCTCGATTGACGACCCCGCTGTACCGCGATATCGAATTGGCTCGATATCGAGCCTCGGAGGTCAGAGCATCTTGTCCGCGTTACCCTTCCCCTAACGACTCTAGCAACCGCCCGGCCAACCACAAATCGTAGAGCCACATATTCTGCTTTCTGCCAGTGGTGCGGTCAACCACCATCCCCTCCGGCCCGGCCTGCAGCTCCATGCCCACCCAATGCTTGGCTTTGCGCAACTCCTTCAAACTCTCTGTAACGGCTTTGGGGGCGCCTTCCGCTGCAACGAGCTTCCCCTCACTGCTCTCTACAATGAAGCGTGGGACGCGCGCGCTCACCATCGCGTAGTACTTCCTACCGTCGATCACAACCTGGACCGGCCTGTCATGTCGAGTGCCCTCCAATAACGACGCTCTGCCAACCACCGCGCCCCAAGATCATACCACCAATCCTCGTCTCGGCATCCGACCCGCATCCTCGTACTGTGGCTTCTTCGGTCATCTATTTCCGAGTCGGAACACTTTGGCGCTAGGACTTGACATTTGGGAAGGGTTCTGCTATGATGTGTGCAGGTGTGGAACTACCGAGAGGAGCCGGGAATGAAGCTCAAAGTGGACGAGGTGGATCGAGCGATCCTGAAACTCCTGCAAGAGGATGCACGCATGCCCTGCTCGGAGATGGCTCGACGGCTTGGTTACGTCTCGGCCCGGACCGTTCGGAACAGATTATCGAGGCTCATCGACAAGCAGATAATCGCTCTCAGCGCCGGCGCCGTCCCTGAGTCGCTGGGTTTCGTGATTGCGGCCGACATCTACATCGATGTGGAAGCCGGCAAGGTGACTCAGGTAGCAGACGCCCTATGCAAGCTGCCTGAGGTTCACTACGCCGCTCTCGTCACTGGCGAATCCGACATCTCCGCAGCGGTCGTTGCCACCGATGTAGACTCACTCCAGACACTCATCACCGAGAAATTTCACTCCATCCCAGGTGTTCGCAAGACCAGAGTGTATCTTCTCACGCGGATGTTGAAACGAAGCTACGACTGGCCAATCCCTGAGGAGCTCACCCAGCAAGTAGGCAACTGGTGATCAACGCTGTGCCTACGACCCCCTAGGCGCGCTGTCAAGATGGCCTAGGGCTCGCCGTTTCAAAGGCGGATCAGTCTTGATGTTCAGCAGTGCTCGCGCGGCATAGAGCGTATCTCTGCCGCGCTTCATTTGGAAGTGTTGGCCGCCAATCGCCCTGGGTCCATCAAACCGGCTACAGCTGGGAGCAACATCAGCCTCCGCCCTTTGACCAGGGAGCAAGCTGACACCGCAAAGGCAGGCGTCTTTCAGACTGGGGTATTGGATGAACGAGAAGGAAAAGGTCTTCGAGGCATTTCGGCTCGGCGAGCCGGACAAGGTGCCGGCCAGTCTCTTCGGCGGTGGCATGTGGACGCTGTTCACATCGGGCACGGATTTCGAGAGCTTGATCGGTCATCCGCGGGAGATGGCCAGAGTCAACATAGAGACCAACAGAAGGATGGGGTTGCCCATCATCTACATGGGTTCCGGCTATAAGAACTCCCACATCGCGGCGCTGGGCGCGAAGATGAGATTCAGGGGCGCGGGCGCACCTGACCTGGAGGAGCCGTTAATCGCCCACGCCGACGAGCTGGAGGAACTGGACATCGATGATCTGGCCAGGGATGAACTCGTCCAGACCGTGTGGGAGGCCACTCGCACAGTGGCTTCGGAGCTGGGAGATGAAATCGTGGTTGCGGCTACGGCGTGGGGCCCCTTCACCCTCGCGGCGCAGATCTACGGCGTGGAGAACATGATGCGCAGCGTCATCAAGCGGCCCGAGGATGCCAGGAAGGTGGTTGAATTCGCAACACGGTTAGCCACGCGTTTCTACGAGCCTCTCCTGGAGGAGAAGGTGATCTCCATGATCAGTATCGCTGATATGTCATCGTCCGGTGATCTGATCTCCCGCCGGCATTTCGCAGAGCTCGCCTTGCCGTCTCTTCAGGGTCTCATCGCTGACACCAAGAGCAAGGGAGCATACACACTTCTGCACGTCTGCGGCGATACCAGTGACAAGCTGGATCTGCTGGCCGAGACCGGAGCTGATTGCGTAAGTATTGATCACAAGATCGATCTCGGCAAGGCTAAGGACCTCTTCCGAGGCAAGACGTGCTTGGCCGGTAACGTGCATCCCATTGATGTACTCCTTCGGGGAACTCCGGCTGACGTCGAGGCCGCCAGTCGAGATTGCCTTGACAAGGCAGCGAGTGGCGGGGGCTTCATTCTGATGCCTGGCTGCGATATTCCGCCTAACGTGCCAGAGGAGAACGTGAGGGCCTTCCTTCGCACGGCTGAGTCCTGGACGGCGTGATCAGCCCACATCTGCCTTGGTTGCACACGCGAGCGAACAGCACACGCTACCGTGAGAAGCACTGAACACGATCGCAAGGAGAGAATCATGTCGGAGGAGATCTTACGCAAACTCAAGCAGGCAATCATAGATGGTGAAGCAGAGGATGCAAGGGAGCTGGCCAGACAGGGGCTGGATCAAGGCCTCGATCCTCTGGTCCTCATCGATGAGGCCCTAACCCCCGGCATCAATCGTGTCGGCGAGCTATTTACCAATGGGGACTATTTCATACCGAATCTGGTCATAGCAGGCGATGCCATGAAAGAGGCCTTCAGGGTCCTGGAGCCGGTCCTAGCCGGAGATCGGGCGCAGAACACGATTCTGGGGCGGGTGGTGCTCGGGACCGTAGAGGGCGACGTCCACGAGATCGGCAAGACGTTGGTAGGCACCATGCTCACAGCCAACGGCTTTTGGGTTACCGACATAGGGGCTGACAAGACCGCCGCTGAGTTCGTCGCTGCGGTCCAGGAGAATCAGGCCACGCTGGTCGGCGCCTCGGCGCTCATGACAACCACCATGCTAGAGCAGAGAAGTATCATCGAGGCGCTCCAGGAAGCTGGCCTCCGCGATCAGGTCAAGGTGTTGGTCGGCGGATCCCCCGTCAGTCAGAGTTGGGCGGACGAGATCGGGGCTGACGGCTACGCAGAGGACGCCATGTCCGCGGTCGATCTCGCGCTCAGGCTCATTGACGCACCAGAGTAGTCACAACCTGAACCCATCGGTAGAGCCGGGGAGTATCATCTTGCCCAGTATCAAACTGGAGAGGGTAGCCAAGAGCAAGCGCGCAGATCCACTTCACTCTGGAAAATGACCGTAGCAAAGCGGGAGAGTACAGCTATAGCCGACAGAAGCCAAGAGGGGGCAAGCCGCGTTGTGGCATTGGTTGGGGGCAGGCTGATCGATGACACCGGGACGGACCGTTTGGAAGACTCGGTCGTGATACTAGACGGACCTGTCATCCGGGAGACAGGGAAGAAAGACGAGGTGAAGATCCCTCCCGATTCGAGAATCATCGACGTTTGCGACCTGACAGTCATGCCGGGGATGATTGATTGCCATTGCCACATCTCGATCACGATCTGGAACATCGGGAAGAAGCTGTTCACCCCCAGGACGGTTCAGCTATTCTAGACTGCTGAGATAATGAAGCGTACGCTCAGCGCTGGATTCACCACCATCCGTGACGCCGGGACTCTGCACGACGTAGGAGTCAGCCAGGCCGTGAAGCTGGGCCTGATCGAAGGACCAAGCATCCTTGGCTGGCCATCTTCCCTGGGCTGATGATTTACCTGACCATCATCTCAGTCAACTACATCGGCGATGGTTTGAGGGACGCCTTCGACCCTCACAAGGTGTTCAAGAAGACCGGGTAGCCCTAGCAGAAGCCGGAGGTTGTTATGCCCCTTTCACTGATGCCCGCTCTGGCCCGCCACGATGTCCAGCGCATCCATGAACACAGCGTGGACCTGCTGGAGCGCGTCGGCATTGACTACCAGACACCGCGCGCGTTGGAGATCCTGGAGGAGGCGGGCTGCCCGGTAGACTACGATCGTACCTGGGCTAGCCTGCCGCGAGACGTGGTCGAGTGGGCCCTGCAACAAGCGCCGAGGGTTGCACACCTGTATGCGCGCGATCCGTCCCGCGACGTTGTGCTGGACGGGCGCCGTCCTCACCACACTAGCTCCAATGAAGGTATCAGGGCCATCGATCTAGAGACTGGAGGCCTCCGTGATTCCACAGCGGAGGATTTGAGGCGCGCACTGCTCTTTGCTGATGCCTTGGATATGATAGAGATAGTGAACACGACCGTCGCCGCCACCGATGTGCCAGCCCACGTGCGCACCATCAAACACTGTGCTTTGGCCTTCACCCAGACCAGCAAGCACGTGCGGGCCTCGATCCTACATGCCGAAGAGGTGCCCTTTGTCGTGGAGATGGCTAGGGCTGCGGCGGGGAGCGACCGATTCGGTCCGGTTTTCTCAGTCGTGGACGGTCTGGTCTCTCCATTGATGCACGACGGGCGCATGACGGAGGCTTGCATAGAGCTAGCCAGGTTGCAGGTGCCGATTCTGGTCTATCCGATGCCGCTGGCGGGCGCTACCTCTCCCGTGACCTTGGGCGGCACCATCCTGCAACACAACGTCGAATTCCTTAGCGGGCTGGTGTTGTACCAGGCGGCCACTCCCGGTACGCCCATCATCTACGGCACGGGCGCGTCGCAGTTGGACATGAATACCGGCGGCTTTGGGGGCGGCGCGGATGGGTATGGCCCTATGCTGGCGCTTTGCGACCTCGCTCGTTTCTACAACTTGCCCGTGAACCTGTCTGGCCTTTCCACCGCATCAGACAGTCTCGATGCGCAGTACGGCCACGAGGCTACAGCCGCAGGACTGCTGGCGATTCTTGCCGGTGCCGACGAGATCTACAGCATGGGACTACTGGACAATGCTCAGACTCTGTCTTTAGAGAAGATGGTACTCGACAACCACCTGACCCATCGCATCGAGACCATGGTCGGTGCGATCCCAGTTGACGAGGCGCACCTACAGGCTGAAGTCATCGAGCGCGCGGGGATCGGGGGCCAATACCTTAGTCAACGTGAGACGCGCGTGCCTTCTGAGAACCGCGACATCGTTCGCTTACCTTCGCCCTTCTGAATGGAGTTGCTCATGCAGACAACCGGAGCGTTCAGCCCCTGGTCCATGAAGCGTACGGCCCGAATGCGTGATAGATGTGGTGCAAACACCCCTTCGTGAGTGAAGGAACAGGCCAGCTCACACGCCCTGCAAGCCGTGCATTTGTGCACATCGATGGCCAACATATCCATCATGCCTTCCTTGGGTTCAATCGCATTTCGATGTGGTGATCTTGGGTAGAGTTCCCAGCCAGGCTCTGTAGGAGAAACTCACCTTGCCAGTAGCATCAGGTCGGACAGTTGCAGACCATCGCTCGAGATGGGATCCCGCGCACCCCACCTTTGGGCAGGTCGGTTAGTCCTTCGACCAGAAGCACTCTCCATAGCGCTCCAGAGCGTGGGATCGGGCGGTACAACAGCGAACGAAAGGTCAGACCCCCGGCATACCCCTGCACATCTTGGTCGGGCGTCGGTTTCAGCACAGTGAAGAAGCTAAACGTCCAAGCGTAGCCAGAGTTGGTCGCTTGACCGCAGCGTTGAGGAACCGGATTCACGATGCGGAGGAGAATTGCACAATCGGTCGCGAGCGAATCTCCTCCCCACCGACCTCTTGCTTCTTCCGGCCCGCGGGCCCACAAACCTACGAGCTGCTCAGCTCAGGCAGGTGATCCAGCCCTGCATCCTTGGCATGCCGACTAGCGATTCCCTCTAGGTCCCGTAGCACGTCAGTCTCGAGAGACAACGGCTCGTAGGCTGCGATGAGTTCCTCCACTCGCCGATGGGCGCGAGCATTGATGTCCAGCGCCCCCTTGTTGAACCAGGTCTCCCGATAGTCGC
This sequence comes from Chloroflexota bacterium, assembly GCA_030603665.1. Taxonomy (GTDB): domain Bacteria; phylum Chloroflexota; class Anaerolineae; order UBA7937; family B3-Chlor; genus JAUVXJ01. Next base: position 466,401 of record JAUVXJ010000001.1, read on the forward strand.
GGTCTATGACCTCCGAGGGCATGTAGTCCTCAGTCCGGTAGTGGCGCACGGTATGCTTGGTGCCCAGGAAGTTGCCCGTGTGACCTACCTCACGCATCACATCCAGGGCCAAAGGCTCCTCGGAGTCGTCCACACCGCGCACCAGACGCTTGGCCATACCCACGATCTCCGAGTCGATGACCAGCTTCTCCAAGCTGAAGCAACTCTCGAAATTCATCATGCCAGGACCCGAGATCATGTTGATCCCTGCCAATGCACCCAGTATGGCCCCGGAGGCAGACTCCAGGCCGGTCTGGGCGTCGACGATCTTGGTGTCGCTCATCCCCAGATAGGCGTGGGTGGGAAAGCCTCCCGGCTTGATCGACTTGCCGATCTGAGCGTAGGTGCAGTCCAGCATCATGGTGGCCATGGCTCCCATGGGCGGCGCGCCGGTGCGCATGTCGAAGTATGACGGGGACCCACCCCACACAATAGGGCTGCCCGGGTTGGCCAACTGGTGGATGGTGATGCCGCTCAGCGCCTCAGCGGCGTGCTGCACCGCCGACCCGATGATCGTGGCCGGTCCTGTGGCACCCATGAGGGGCATGGGGATCAGCTCGGCAGGGACGCGAGCGCGCGCCGCGTCTATCAAGTTGGCACAGGTGACATCGCTCCACATCAGAGGCGGTGAGGGACAAGCGTCGAAAACGGCGCGGGGCTTGGCCGCCAGGGCCTCCTCGCCCCCAGCCACCGCCACCAGCAGTTCATGCATTATGGCGAAGCTCTCGATAGAGAACGTCCCGGTAACGATCGGCTTGCGGGCATACCGAAGCAGCAAATAGAGTCGATACCAGTCGCCCATCACCTGAGGCACATCGCCACAGACGATGGAGGTGGCCACTGCGTCGATCTGAGGCAGCATCTCCGCCACCCGCACATAGTTCTCGCAGTCTACAGTGACTGGAACGCGCGACTGATCTGCCCCATAGTCGGCGATCTCGATGGCCGCCGAGCCGGGATCGAAATGCACATCGTCCCCGCCATAGTGTACCACCGGCTTCCCATCGTAGTCATATAGATGAAACGAACTGGGCGCAGTCTCCACGGCCTTCTCAGCCAGGGTCCGGGGAATCCTGGCTAAGCGGGATTCCATATCCACCTCAGCACCGGCGTCGCCGAGCAATTGGAGCGCTTCGTCATAGTGGATGAGCACGCCAGGATCCATCAACAAGTCGTAGGCTTCGTCAAGGGCACGATCGACTGTCTCTTTCGACAGAGGTTCCAGCTTCGGTCGAATCATAGGTCCCTACCTCCTCACCATCATAATAAGGTTCTGCCCAGGGCAACAATCTGCCTCGTGACAAGCTGTCTTGGCTTGTTGAGGACAGTCCGCACCGAGATACGACCGAGCAGTCGAGCAATCTCCAGGCGGGGCACCCGGCCATGATCTTACAGGAGTTTCGGGATCGCTCGATCCACGGCGTCCACTCTGGGCCTTATTCCCGGCTCCCCTCCGCAGTTCCGCACGTACACACATCATAGCAGGAACCTTCCTAAATGTCAAGTATGCGCACGAAACTCTTCCGACTCGGAAACGACCGGTCGAAGAGTACACATTGCCCGGCTATGGCTCTGCTCGCCTTCGAATCGCCTCTGATGAGTGCTCCCCTGAAGGCCAGCAAATGGATGCGAGCGCTGGGCGGGGCTCCCCGGATGGAGTTCCTCTTGGCTATTGTACTCTTCAGCGTCCTCTCCGCGATAGGGTGCGCCTACATCGTGCTCTTTGCCCAGCTGCTTGCAGCAAGGCTAGGCCTGCCACCCGCTCATTGGGCAGGCTCTGATCACAACACCCAAGAGCTTGCGGACTACCCGGAGTCACTCGCGCTCGCGTCGTCCACACACCGGCCGACTCCTCTCCGCCACGCCGCCTGCCTTCACAACTCTGCGTCCGGCTACGGTTTCGGCTGGCAGCGGATACGAGCGACCTGACCAAGAAGCGCCGGCAATCGGGGGCCACAGCGTCGCCAGTTCGCTGGCCAGGCGGAGCACAGAAAGAGAAAGGGAACGCTCCACCAAACGTTCCCTCTACGTGCCCCGGCTGCGACCAGCCACCACACCTGCGAAGTACCCCCGGGGGAGTACTTCCTACATATACTATTGAACTGGAGTTCGCCTTGCCTTGACTCTGTACCGTGTATTCACACAGTCTCAACGGGCCAACCATACCCTGCTTCGCGACGCGGATTCGAGCCCCGCGGGGAGTACCTATCTAGAGGTCTCGTTGATCCGCGATGAGATTGAACTGAGGCGGCAAGGCCGGTGTGGCAGCCGGCTTCGTCATTCTACCGATAGCGCGATAATGAGGGCGCGCATACTCGAGCCCCCGCCGCGATTCGCCATGCAGCGCAGCACACTCCAGCCACTGGCATAGAGGCTTTGAGCTAGTATTGGAGCCTACCCTCGCTCGGGCCGTCTGCGCCTGGCATACTGGACACTGAATTCCGCCCCCAGCAAGATGATCATCCCACTGAGGTAGGACCACACCAGGAAAACCACGACTGCCGCCAGCGAGCCGTATACCAGGCTGTACAACGCGAATTCGGCAACGTAGAAGGCGAAGCCGTGCTTGGCCACTTCCCATACGAGACTGGCCAGCAGAGCTGCCGGCAGCACGTCGGACCAGGCGACCTGGGCATGGGGCAAGACGCGGTACAAGACCCAGAATAGCAGCGCCGTGAAAACGTAGGGGACGATCGCAGCCGCAAGTCTTGACGGCAGACCCGCAGAGGCCGCCGGCTCTCCCAACAGGATACCAGGCAGGCGACCCCTGATTTCAAAGAACGCCGTAGAGAACACCGACAGGAAGAAGAGCAGGACCACGGACAGGACCATGCCCAGCGCAAGGGCCCGCTCCTTCCAGGCCGCTCTCGGCCGCTCTACTTCCCAGGCGGTGTTGATAGCTCGGTTGAGCGCACCGAACACCCCGACGGAGGACCAAAGAAATCCAAGTACCGCGATGAGGCCGAAGGCACCTCGCGCCTGCATCACCTGTTGGATCGTCTGTTCCACGAGGTCCACTATGGCAGGAGAATAGGCAGCGACTAGCTCCAAGACGGCTTCCTGGGCTTCAGCCGAATCCAGCACCAGACTCCCCAGGGATACCAAGCCCAAAGCTAGCGGGAATATGGAGAACAACGTGTAGTAGCCTATGGCGGCAGCACTGAGATTACCCTGGTGCTCGGCAAAGCCTTTGTAGGCACGCTCGCCCACCCCCAGCCAGCCCCCGCTCCGCGCGTCCAGACGCATCCATGTCCCTGGCAATCGCTGTCTGATCCGGGAGAATCGTAGCTTCCAGCGCTCAAGCGCCTGGTCGAGACGGTCCATTGTGTCCTCCTTCTCGCGACTGGCGAATAGACAGAGCCCCCATGCCTCCCGGGATCTCCTGCCCCTTCGCCGTACCTCGGTGGATCAAATCCCTGTCCACAAAGAGGTTCGCGCGCCCTAAGGCGCGCGAACAGTCCTTCGTTGTGCATTTCGCCTTTCCAGGATTGTCGAGCGGAAGGGCGATGATGTCCTGGACCTCAACACATGTATTCAGTCCTGTGGTTGAAACTGAGTTCCTCCGCAGCTTCCTCGACTGAGCCAACTACCTGGATGCCGAGGCTTGCGCTGCCAAGACGTCGGAATCCCTCGGGTGAGGGTCCGGCGCACGGGAGAATGGTGCTCGAGCATTTTGGTTTACTTCTTGGACCCCAGCGATTTCTTCCATTCCTCTAACTGCTTGCCCGCGATTTCCCGTCCACCCAGCCCAAAGGCCAGGGCTGCTGCCAGGGCAATAGCCGCTAGGGTCAGACCGAAGGCCAGGGTCACGATCTGGTCGGCCAGGCCCATCTGCGTCAGGGCTATAGCAGCGGCCAGTGCCAGGATGCTGACGCGCGCAGCCATGGCCAGCAGACCAGCCTGCGCTGCCCCGCTTGCCTGCACCGTCTCCGCCGCGAAATTCGCCAGCCAAAGCCCAAGGCCGAAGACTATCAATCCCAGGATCACCTGCATCAGGAAGACCGTGAATCCGGAGATTATGACCGCCAGTGAAGTGAAGCCTATCAGCTCTGCCGCCTCCATGCCGGCCAGGAGCATAGTCCCCACCAGCACCAAGTATCCGGCGATCTGAGACGGTGAGCGCTCCCACTTGGTCGCCTCGGCGTTCAGGCCCAGACGCGTGAGGATGGCGTCGAAACCAACCCCCGCCAGCACTTTGGCCACCAACTGAGACAGGAGCCGCCCCACCACGTAGGAGATGGCCAGTACCAGGATCGCCGCAAAGATGCGGGGCAGAGCCAGGAGGACAATGCCCAGCATCTGGCTCGCCGGCGCGGTGATGGCGTCCAGCCCCAGCGCGTTGAGGGCGGCGATGAGGACCGGGATCAGCACCAGCACGTAGCAGATCAAGCCGATCACCCCGGACAGTTTCTGCTTGCCCATCGCCGCATCCAGCCCGGCCTTCTCGCCCAGCTTGTCGAGACCTATGGCTACCAGCAGGTTGGTGACGACACGCTGCACGATGCGTGCCGCGAACCAGCCGATGCCCAGGATGACCCCCGCCGCGAAGAGGTTGGGCAGGTAGGCGAGGACGATGGCGACCATGCCCTCAACCGGAATCAGCAGTCCTTCCACAGCAAGGGCGCCAAGCACCGCTGGCAGGAACAAAAGGAAGACCAGCCAGTACACAACGTCGCCCAGCGCTTTGGCCAAGCGGGTGCGGTCCTCTTGCTCCACGCCAGCCACGTCGCCCAGTCGATCGCCCAGCTCAGCCGCCTTCAGCACACGCACGACGAAAAAGCGGAGGATGCTGGCTATGACCCAGGCGATCAGGATCAGCACCGCAGCGCCGATGATTCGTGGTATGTACGCCGTCACCGCCGACAGGAGCTGGTTGAGGGGCGCAGTGATGAGCGTGAGACCCAGCACCTCGAAGAACGCGACCAGCACGAAGAGGAAGATCAGCCAGAACGCCGCTCTGCCGATCCACCTCTCTATGGGAATGGCTGCGCCTTCCTCTTCGTCCCCGGCGACATAGGCTGCGAGCCGGTTGTCCAGGGTGGTCCGGTGCAGTAGCCTGCGTACAATCGCAGCCACGATCCAGGCGATCAGCCACCCCACGAACAGCACCAATCCCGCCGCGATCAACGTCCCTGCGGCACTCAGGATGGGCTGAGTGAGACTCGTCAGTAAGTCCATTGTTCCAACCTCCTATTCACTCTATTCACTTCGTTCATCATTCCGGCCTCCACGCTCGAGCACCTCCTCAGCGCGAAGCTGTTCAACGTCCTCCAGTTATAGCACGTCTGAGCAGACGAGTCAAGAGAGTGCAGAAACCGGGCTATGTGATCGTCCACCCATGACGCAGGAGTGGCCGCGAGTGGTGAGACACTCGCCCCATAACCATTGTATCGCATATCCTCTCCGGGCGCATCAGTCATTCGTTCAGTTTTCGACCTGTACAATCGTCTAGTTCTGCATTGCACAGTTCGTCCGGTTGTCACCCTTGCTAGCCCACGCTCCAGCGCCTGAGGGTCCTATGTGGGTCCGGATTCGTGCTGGTGGCGCCACCCTTGCCAGGGACTGATCGTACCTCAACCCCTATTGACGATGCGGAGCGTGGGCTTGCCTGCGGCCTCACGGCATGATAGACTAGGGAACAGCCAAGAACATTCTTGGAGAGGGCCTTGCCATGTGAATCCCCCTTCCCCCGCGCGTGAGCTCGGGAGGACCGCGGGCGCGCATCACCGTTAGGGTGATGGGAGCACCAAGCGACTCTTCAAAGGGGACAGTTGCGCAGCAGACCGCCGCGACCGCTACGTTCGGTCAGCAAGTCCTCGGTTCATCTGACGTGCTGGCTGTAACAAAGACCAGAGGCGAGTGATGATGGAGATGGATAGCTTCCGCTTAAACCGAGCTGCCGGTGTGTTGCTCGGGGGGCTGGCCCTCTTCGGGCTATACCTCACCAGTTCTTACAGCTACCTTCTCTTCCACAGCCTCGCCGAGATATTCAGCATCGTCGTGGCCTTTGGCATCTTCGTCATCTTCTGGAATGCGCGGCGATTTGTGGACAACAGCTACTTCCTGTTCGTGGGCATCGCCTACCTCTCCGTGGGAATCCTGGACCTCTTCCACACACTAGCCTATACCGGCATGGGCGTGTTCCCGGGATCAGACACCAACCTGGCGACTCAACTCTGGATCGCCGCCCGTTATGTCCAGAGCATATCTCTGCTTCTCGCGCCTCTCTTCATCCGGAGGAAGCTGAGGGCCGATTTGGCCCTTGCAGCCTACACCATGGGGGTGGGGCTCCTGCTCGGCGCCATCTTCTACTGGGACATTTTTCCTGTCTGCTTTGTGGAAGGGGTGGGACTGACCCCATTCAAGGTCGTCAGCGAGTACGTCATCTCTCTTATTCTTCTGGCGTCTCTGGCTTTGCTTTACCGGCAGCGCAGGGAGTTCGAAACAAGCGTGCTGCGACTGCTGACAGTATCCATTATACTGGCCGTCGCTTCCGGGCTGGCGTTCACGCAATACGCGCATGCCTACGCTGTGGCCAACATGATGGGGCACCTCCTCAAGATCGTCTCCTTCTACCTGGTCTACAAGGCTGTGGTGGAGACAGCACTGGTCAAGCCTTACGACCTTCTGTTCAGGGACTTGAAGCGGGAGGGGGAGGCGCTGCAGGAGAGTGAGCACAGGTATCGCGAGCTCGTTGAAAACCTGGACGACGTTATCTACACCATAAACAAGAACGGAGTGGTGACCTACATTAGCCCGGCCGTCGAGTCGCTCATCGGATACACTCCACAAGAGGTGGTTGGTCGTCCTTTCCTTGAATCCATGCTGTCGGAGGACATCCAAGCCACTACTCACGTCATCCAGAGGATCCTCTCTGGCGAGTTCGTCGGTCCCAGTCAGTATCGGGTCCTGGCCAAGTCTGGAGAGGTTCGCTGGATACGCACTTCCAGCCGGCCTATCTTCGCCGAAGATCAAGTTATCGGGTTGCGGGGTGTGCTGTCGGACATCACCGAGCGCAAGTGGGCGGAGGAAGAACTGGGGCGGTATGCGGAGGAGGTGACAGAGCGGGTCAAAGAACTGGATTGCCTCTATGGCATCTCCGCCCTGGTTGAGAAGCCTGGGTTGACTCTGGAGGAGACACTTCAAGGAGTGGTGGAACTGATCCCTCCCGCCTGGAGGAATCCGGAGATAGCCTGCGCACGCTTGTCCGTTGAAGATCAGGAGTACAGAACAGACAACTATGAGGAGACCGCCTGGCGGCAAACCACGGAGATCGCGGTAAGCGGTGTGCAGACCGGAACGGTTCAGGTCTGCTACTTGGAGGAAAGGCCGGAACTGCATGAGGGCCCTTTCCTCCAGGAAGAGCGGCGTCTGCTCGATGCTATCGCGGAACGTCTGGGGCGCATCATCGAGGGTAAGCGGGCGGAGGAGAGGCTAGTCGAGGCCAAGGAAGCTGCCGAAAAGGCCCAACGTGCGGCAGATGAGCGGCGGCAGGAGGCGGAACGGCGGCGCAGAGCAGCTGAGAGCCTGGCCGACATCATGACTGTCCTGAACTCCAACCAACCCTTGAGTGAAGTGCTGGACTACATCACCTCGCAGGCGGGACGGTTGCTCGACAACGACGCGGTGGCCATATATAGGGTTGAAGACGAAGGAAGGCTGTCCATCCGGGCGGCCCAAGGTCTCCCGCTCACGTACACCCTTGATCAGCAGGCTCCCATTGGACGCCAAGCCTTGGAGCAAGCCATTGCCTCCGGCAAAGCCATCGTCGGGTCCAACCTTGGCGGTCACGCCTCCGGCGAAGGCAAGCCACCTCGGGATGCGGAGAGTGAGCCACTCGCCACAACGTCGGCTGATCTGTATGAGTCGATACTTGCAGCGCCTATCACCTCGGGAGACGAACCCTACGGGGGGATTGCCCTCTACTATTCGGATCCCCGAGACTTCACCCAGGAGGAGACTGAACTAGCGACCGTCTTTGCCGATCAGATTGGCCTGGCCATCGAGAACGCCCGGTTGAGGGATCAGGTCCGAGAGGCAGCCGCGATCGCTGAGCGGGAGCGGCTTGCCCGCGACCTGCACGATGCGGTCACACAGACCTTGTTCTCGGCAAGCCTGATCGCCGAAACGCTGCCGCGGATATGGGAACGCAGTCCAGAGAGGGCCGAGGAGGGACTCGAGGAACTTCGCAAGCTGACCCAAGGCGCGTTGGCCGAGATGCGCACCCTTCTATTGGAGTTGCGACCGGCATCCCTGACGGACAAGCCACTGGCGGAAATACTGGGCCACTTGACGCAAGCCGTGACCAGCCGATCCCGCACACCTGTGACATTGATGGTAGAGGGGGACAGCTCCCTACCAGCAGAGATACAAGTCGCACTCTACCGCATCGCTCAGGAAGCCCTCAACAACGTCGCCAAGCACGCTGCGGCGACCGAGGTGTCGGTGCGCCTCAACTGCGAGCCAGGGCGGGTATTGCTCAGCATTGAGGACGATGGGCGCGGCTTCGATGCCAGCGAGGCCTTGCCAGACCAGTTGGGCCTGCGCATTATGAGGGAGCGAGCAGAGACAATCGGCGCCACACTGGAGATCAGTAGCGACCCCGGTCAAGGTACCCAGGTCAGGGTCGACTGGGAGGAGACTGCCAGGAGGCGATCCAATGAGTGAGCCCAAGAGGATCCGCATTGTGGCTGTAGATGACCATGAGGTTGTGCGCTCCGGTCTGCGCTTCTCACTCATGGCCTTCGATGATCTGGAGTTAGTTGGTGAGGCTGCCGACGGTGAGGAGGCTCTTCGGGTATGTAGCGAGGTTCAGCCCGACGTCGTCCTCATGGATATGATGATGCCCAGAATGGGCGGCGCTGAGGCAACGGAGGCTCTTCTGCGCAACCATCCAGAAATGAAGGTTATCGCCTTGACCAGTTTCGAGGAGGGAACGCGGGTCCAGGAGGCCCTGCAAGCAGGAGCCATCGGATACCTGCTGAAGGACGTGGGCGCCGATGAGCTGGTACGTGCCATCCGCGCCGCTCACGCTGGTCGCGCCACTCTGTCCCCTGAGGCCGCGAGGGCGCTGGCCAAGGCTGCCATTGAGCCCCCCGAGCTTGGGCAAGACCTGACCAAGCGAGAGCGGGAGGTGCTGGCCCTACTGGTCGAGGGGAAAGGCAATTCCGAGATCGCAGAAGTATTGAACATCAGTCACCACACCGTCAGATTCCACGTCAGCACCATCCTCTCCAAGCTGAATGCGGCCAATCGCGCTGAGGCCGCAGCCCTGGCCGTCAAACACCATCTGCTGGACTGACGGAGAGCGGCCAGCCCGGGTCTTCCTCTCGGCCCCTGTCCCCTCAAACCGGTCCAACCTTGATCTGCCCCCGTCAGAGACTGACCCCCTCAACCTCACCAACCGCCTAGAGCGGACCCACTCGTGATTCACCCAGAAGAGGAGCGCTTCATCCTCGCCACATACCTCCCGAAGGCCTCTACCTGCATGAATGTCCCAACGAGAACCTAGACATTCGTACAGGTCGTAGACTGAACGAATGCCTGATGTGCGGGCGTCGGTTTCCTTGTATCATGGATACAGTAGATGAACAGTCAAGATGTGGATCATGGCGTCCACTTCAAGCTACCAGGGTGGGATCGTGACCGCAGAGAGCGCGCCGGCACACTCTGCAACGGAGGTTCATCAGTGAATCAGGACACCAAGACACGGATAATCGTTGCAGACGCAGATCAACGAGTTCGCTCGGCCCTGAGGATCCTGCTTCAGGAGGAACCGGGGCTGGTTGTGGTTGGTGAGAGCTCAGACCTGCCGAGCCTGATGGCCCAGGTCGCAGAGCTAGTGCCGGACCTGGTTCTACTGGACTGGGAGTTGCCAGGAAGACCAGCAGCGGCTATACTTGTTGCTCAGACAACGATCGACTACAGGCCTATGATCATCGTCTTCAGCGCCCGGCCAGAATCGGAGGAGGCAGTCCTCGCCGCGGGCGCCGATGCCTTCGTAAGCAAAGGAGACCCGCCGGAAGCGTTGCTATCGGCATTCCGGCGATTGACGCAGAAGTCGGGAAAGGGGGTGAACGATCAAGAGCAGAAGACTGGTGACTAAACGGGCGACCACGGTTGCCCGCCTATCGCAGACTGATAGTTGAGCAACCTCAAAGAAGAAACAAGGAGGCAACATGGCAGTAGCAGAGGTTTCACAAAAAGAGGCGGCGAGCCTGTGGTGGCTGGTCCTGCTGCGCGGCATCGCGGCGCTCCTGGTGGGGATCTTCCTCCTCGCCTCTCCCGCGATGACCACGGTGGTGCTGATCACCTTCATCGGTGCCTACTGGTTGGTCGACGGCATCTTCTCCTTGATCTCGATGTTCGTTGACCGCACGGCCTGGGGGCTGAAGCTGGCCCTCGGTATCCTGGGCATCTTGGCCGGCATTTATGTGCTGCGCCATCCGCTGTGGGCCAGCGTCCTGGTCGTCACGTTCGTGATCATCCTCCTGGGCATCCAGGGTCTAATCGCGGGCATTCTACACCTCATCCATGGTTTCAGGGGCGGAGGATGGGGGTCAGTGGTCCTGGGCGTTCTCTACATCCTCTTCGGCCTGGTACTACTGGCGAACACGTACGTTGCCGCTATCTCGCTCCCGATCATACTCGGCATCTTCGGGATAATCGGCGGCATCACCCTGATTGTGGTCTCGTTCCGCGTGCGCGGGCTGGCCACACAAGGGGCAACGGCGTAGGTAGGTTCCGCTGAGCCTAGCTGCGCCGGATCCCAACAGATCTAAGTTGGTAGGAACGGCTATGACACCGAGTTTATGTGAGGCAGCCAGACCACCCATTCAGGTCAGTCAGGCAGCGAACCGCGCGAGGTCAAGACTCGATCGCTGGCTGCGTCACTCTCACCGCTAGGTCCGGACATATCTCAATCAACAGCTTGGCACAGTATTGACAAGAAAGGAGCGATAAGACATGGAAGATCAAGACTATGGTTTCTGGGAGGCGCTGTTTGACTTCTCTTTCTCGAAATTCGTCACTGTCGAACTGGTGAGGGTCCTGTACGTGCTGGCCATCATCCTCGCGGCGCTTGCAGCGGTCGCCTCGGCCGTGGGAGCCTTCTTCAACTACGGCATCCTGATGGGCATCTTCAGCGCCGCGATGGCGGCGGTCGGCTTCGTCGTGGTAGTGCTGCTGGCCCGAGTGTGGCTGGAGATCTTCGTCGTTCTCTTCAGAATCGCCGACCACACCAGAGAGATCGCCGAGAAGAGAGACTAGGGTATAGCAGATCGCTGCGACTAACACGTTGGCCACCACGTCGCAAGGTGGTGGCCAACGCGGACTACTGTGGCCAAGGCTACTATGCCAGGCAGAATCGCGATAGAGGAGGATGTCTATGAAACAGCGCAACAGCGTGTTCAGGATGAAGTCCCTCCGGTGGACGGCCGTTCTACTGGTCGTCGTCGCCGCCCTGCTCCTGGCGGCTTGCGGCGACGTCTTGGGCGGGGACAAAGCCGACGTGGATAGGGTGGACACTCAGTCCATGGCGGGCAGTCCACCAACCTACTTCGCCATCGCACACGGCCATCTCCCCGACGCGTGTACCAGTCTGGGCCGCACACAACAGCGGGTGGCCATGAGGACCATCATGGTCACTCTCTACACCAGGCAATCGGACGACGCCTTCTGTGCTCCCGTGCTGGTGCCCTTCAGGGAAAGGATCCGGCTTGACGTCAGCGGTCTATCGGCGGGCCAATACAGCGTGGATGTCAATGGCGCCGTGACCACCCTCAACTTGATGGAGAGTCATTGAGGCGGACACGTTGGACCCTTGCGAAGGATTAGATCCTTCGACAGGCTCAGGACAGGCCTTCGCAAGGGTGAGACTTGGATAAGTCAATGCGTGAAGGGTGGCCAGTCTGTTCCGGTGGAACGTCGGCAAGGACTCCGACAGTAGCACCTGCAAATGGGTGCCACCGACGGGCGGCACCTATGGTCCACAAATCATTCTGCATCTTGGGCGAGTCGAGGAGAACGACACAGGCAAAACTATCAAAGACATAGAGGGAGGATAGCATGGCAAACAAGGATGTGAAGACGGTCACGGTGATGGGCTTTGGCCGCCGGCTAGCGGCGAACCTCATCGACATGATGTTCGTATGGGTGTTTGGCCTACTACTTGGCACCGCGGTGGGCGTAGCCGGACTGCTGGTGGGCATGTTCACCCCTGACCGGCCAATGGCGCTGAACCTGCTGATCGTCGCTTCAGGGCTCATCTTCTCCGTCGTCTACTACATTGGCTCCTGGGCGAAGACCGGCCAGACCATCGGCAAGATGACCATAGGCGTCAAAGTGGTGGGGGCAGACGGGAACCCTCCTTCGTGGGGGGCGGCGATCCTGCGATACATCGGCTACATGGTGAACATCATAGTCTTCTCCATCGGCTTCCTGTGGATCGTCTTCGACGGGAAACGTCAGGGGTGGCACGACAAGCTTGCTGGCACCTACGTGGTGTACGTGGAGGACCGATTCGACTCGGTTGATGACGTCGAGTTGGCACCCGCGGAAGGCGAGAGGCGCTGGGTCTGGGTCCTCCTGTGGCTGCTTCTGGCGATCAGCGTCCCCGGGTCCCTGGTGGGCGTATGGTCGATGGGCCCGTACGTGGGCCAAGCATTAACTACGCTCCTGTCGGGTCAGTAGACTGGAGATAGATCAAGCGCAGACAGAGACCGTTCGTTGAGAGGGCTCCCGCCCTCTCAACGCATTTTGGACGAGGTGGCCAGGTGAAGAACTCGTCGGCACCGCCGCGCATCCACGTCTTGGCCAAGCCCACCGGCGCGGCCTGCAACCTGGCCTGCCAGTACTGCTTCTTCTTGGACAAGGAACTCCTTTATCCGGGCAGCCGCTTCCGCATGTCCGATGAGATCCTCGAGACCTATATCCGGCAACTCGTCGAAGCGCATGGCACTCCCCAGGTCACGGTCGCATGGCAGGGCGGCGAGCCCACTCTCATGGGCGTCGACTTCTACCGGCGAGCCATCGAGCTTCAGAAGCGGTATGCCCGGCCGGGCATGACCTTCGAGAACACGATGCAGACCAACGGCACCCTCCTCGACGACGAGTGGTGCGAGTTCTTGAAAGAGAACGATTTCCTGGTGGGGATCAGCATCGATGGACCGAGGGAGCTGCACGACACCTACCGGGTGGACAAGGGCGGCAAACCGACCTTCGATAGGGTGATGAAGGGGCTGCGCCTCTTGCAGAAGCATGAGGTGGAATACAACGTCCTGGTGGCCGTCAACCGCACCAACGCTGACCGCCCGCTGGAGGTGTACGAGTTCCTGCGGGACGAGGCAGGCACAAGCTGGATGCAGTTCATTCCCGTGGTGGAGCGCATCGACGAGGACGGACGGCGTCTCTACCAGCAGGGCACATCGGTATCGGAGCGCTCGGTGCTGCCGGAACAGTTCGGTGCTTTTCTAGGCGCCACATTCGACGAGTGGGTGCGCAACGACGTCGGCAAGATCTTCGTGCAGACCTTCGAGGCCAGCCTGCGCAACTGGATGGGTCTGCCCTCATCGGGAATGTGCGTCTTCGAGGAGACCTGTGGCCTGGGGCTGGCCCTGGAGCATAACGGCGATCTTTACTCGTGCGACCACTTCGTGGAGCCCGAGTACCTGTTGGGCAATATCCAAGATACGAAGATTGGGGAGCTTGTCGCTGGCGAAAAGCAGCGGGATTTCGGGCGGGACAAGCGCGACGCCCTGCCGCGCGCCTGCCGGGAGTGCGACGTGCTATTCGCCTGCCACGGAGAGTGCCCCAAGAACCGCTTCCTCACCACCCCGGATGGTAGGCCGGGCCTGAATTACCTGTGTGCGGGCTTCAAGGCCTTCTTCCACCACGTCGACCATCCGATGAAGATCATGGCCTCGCTGATGCGCGCGGGCCGACCCGCCGAGGAGGTGATGGCGGCATTGGCTGGAGAGGAAGAGGCGGCGTTGGAGGGAGCCTTCGCCAAGACAGGGCGCAACGACCCCTGTCCTTGCGGGAGCGGATCGAAATTCAAACACTGCCATGGTCAGAAGGGTTCTGACCGTGGCGGGAAGCATCGTCGGACGTCCGCGCACCGTACTGGACCATAGCCGAGGGCGAAGCGCAGGAAGGCGAGGCAACCGTGGAAGAAGAGACAGCCGAGTAGCCTCGAGAATGAGGGGTGGGTCCAATGATCCGTCACTCAGATAGCAGACCAGGAGTGGTGATCGCGGGCTTCTGAGCTTGAAGCCTCGACCTATGAGGCGGTCGCAGCGGCCAATGAATGGATCCGACGAAGGACAGCAAACGGCGACCATTGATAGGCCTGGCAGGAAGAAATGCCGCACTGAACGACACTCCTGGCGCGACCTCCACCAATTGGATCACAGAGCCCGTGAGGGTGTGATCGAAGGGATGTGAGGCAAGGCGCTGGACAGTCGTACAGCTCGGGGACTGTACAAACGTCTAGTATGAAGACTGAACGAATGGCTGATGTACTGGCGAGGAATCTCTCATATGATAGATACAGTAGCTAAACAGCCCGTCATGGCTTTCACTCCGAGTTTCCAGGATCAGATCCTGAGTGTACAGAGGGCGCCGCGGAGGTGATGGTGGACGTCTCCGAGGAAATGAAAGAGGAGAAGGAGCAGGAATACGATGACTGAAACGCATCCACCAAACTTCCCATACGTGCTGCTATTTGGCGGGATCACTTCGCTGGTCTTGGGGATTCTGTTGTTCACCCAAACTACCGCTTCGCTGGCCATCATCATGCTGCCGGTCAGCCTGGTGTGGTTCATCCTGGGGTTGTTCTCCATCCTCTCCGTCTTCTTCGACAGGTCCCGATGGGGCTGGAAGCTCTTCGGCGGGGTCATTGGCATAACGGCCGGCGTGCTGGCATTCGGGAGTCCCGTGGGCAGTACGGCAGTGGTGCCGGAGGTCGTGATCATTCTGCTGGGGGTCTGTGGCGTGCTGCTCGGTATTTCAGCGCTGGTCGCCGCTTTCCCGGGCGAGCGGTTGGGTGCTGGTACCTTTGGCGCCATCAGCCTATTCCTCGGGTTGCTGCTTTTCTTCAATCCACTGGTGGGTGGTCAGGATCTGGTCTGGGTCGTGGCCGTGCTGCTGGTCGTGCAGGGTATCCTGGGCATCTTCTGGAGCTTCATCTGGGGCTTCATCTGGAGCTTAAAGCCGAATTCGTAGGGAACAGCAAAGGGGAACACCCTCGTGATGCGGTGGTCCACGCCGCCGTTGATGATGCGGAGTATCACGACGAGACACACGTTGTGACCGTAGCTGATGCCGACGAAGAGGTCCGGCTCTTCTACGACCGGCATCCTTATCCGCCGC
The DNA here is from genome assembly GCA_030603665.1 of Chloroflexota bacterium. GTDB lineage: Bacteria > Chloroflexota > Anaerolineae > UBA7937 > B3-Chlor > JAUVXJ01. Next base: position 481,809 of record JAUVXJ010000001.1, read on the forward strand.
CGGTCTCCGACCTCGACGCCAGCACCACCCGCGCGATTGCGGATTGGGTCTACAGACGGCTCGGAACCGGCGATGAAGCGAAACAGGGTCTCTGAGATCTCTCGGAAAGTCGTGAGGGAATAGCGGGAGAGATGACGTGAGATGAATTGACGGCAGCGGTGTCTGAGTAGGCTGGATGGTTGGTTACTGGCTAGTAGACACAAGACCGACGCACATAACAGCCTATCTTGTTGGACAGTGCTTTGTCGAGAAAGGAGGCCTGTTATCGAAATCAATCCTGACCAAATTGGAGTCGACTAGGGCTAGACCGAGTACCTGATCGATTGAGTAACAGACGATCAAATCAGAAGGAGAAATAAAATGGTTGAAGAATTCAATGGCGTAGTCAATGAGGATATTCGTGACTCAGTACCTGATTGGGGCCCCTATGACCAGCCAAAAGCACCAGAGGGTACACCCAATGTGCTCTATATTGTGTGGGATGACGTAGGATTTTCCGGATTCGAGACTTTCGGTGGTCCAATCGAAACCCCGACGATGAACCGCATCGCTGAAAAGGGATTGCGTTATACCCAATTCCACACTACCGCCCTCTGCTCGCCAACGCGGGCAGCGATGTTGACCGGGCGCAACCACACCACGGTGGGCATGGCCTGCATCGGCGAGGCCACCCAGGGCTTCCCCAACGCCAACGGGCATATCCCCTTCGAGACAGCCACCATCGCCGAGGTCCTGGTGGAGCAGGGCTTTAACACGTACATGTTGGGTAAGTGGCACCTCTGCCCAGAGGACGAAATGAATCTGGCCTCAACCAAGCGAAATTGGCCCACGGGCCGCGGTTTTGAGCGATATTACGGCTTCCTGGGCGGCGAGACCAGCCAGTGGAACCCGGACCTGATCTATGACAACCACCCGGTGGAACAGCCTTATTTACCGGAAGAGGGCTACCACTTTAGCACCGACATTGCAGACCGGGCCATCGGCTTTATTGCTGATGCCAAGCAAATTGCGCCCGACAAACCCTTCTTTATCTATTACAGCCCCGGTATAGGTCATGCCCCGCATCATGTGTCTAAGGAGTGGGCCGATAAGTACAAAGGTAAGTTTGACCAGGGCTATGAGAAGCTGCGCGAGGAGACCCTGGCCCGCCAGAAGAAGATGGGCATTGTGCCGGCGGATACGGAACTGTCACCTATGAACCCGCTGGTTGATGAAACAAGCGCAGAAGGCGCACCCTGGGCACCGTTAGACGTTGTGCTCCCCTGGGACTCGCTTAACGATGATGAGAAGAAGCTCTTTGTCCGCATGGCCGAGGTTTATGCCGGCGCGGTCAGCCACACCGACTATGAGATGGGGCGCATTCTGGACTACCTGGAGCAATCAGGTCAGTTAGACAACACCATCATCGTGGCCATCTCCGACAACGGGGCCAGCGGTGAGGGTGGTCCCAATGGCTCGGTCAACGAGAACAAATTCTTCAACAGTATCCCCGACTCGATGGAAGAGAACCTGAAATACCTGGACGTGCTGGGTGGGCCGGAAACCTACAACCACTACTGCACCGGCTGGGCCATGGCCTTCAACACACCCTTCAAGATGTGGAAGCGCTATGCCTGGAACGGTGGTATCTGCGATCCCCTTATCATCTCCTGGCCGAAAGGCATTAAGGCCCAAGGCGAAATCCGCCACCAATACTGCCACGTTACCGACCTGACGCCCACTGTTTACGACATGTTGGGCCTGGAACCGCCGGCCGAAGTTAAGGGCTACACCCAATGGCCGATGGAAGGCGCCAGCCTGACTTACAGCTTCGATGAGGCGGACGCGCCGACCCAGAAAGAGACCCAATATTTCACTATGTTGGGCAGCCGAGGCATTTGGCACAAGGGCTGGAAAGCAAACACGGTCCACCCCACCATCGCCAACTGGAGCAACTTCGACAAGGATAAATGGGAGTTGTACCACGTGGATGAGGATCGCAGCGAGGTAAAAGAGTTATCTGAGAAGCACCCGGAGAAGCTGGAGGCGATGATTCGACTCTGGTACCACGAGGCCGGCAAGTATCAAGGCTTCCCCTTGGATGACCGCAGCCCGGTGGAAGTGTTAACCACGCCGCGTCCGCAGCTATCGCCCCCGCGTGATCGTTACATCTACTTCCCCGGCACGTCCGAAGTGCCGGAGAGCGCGGCCGTCAACGTGCGCAATCGCTCGTACAAGATTGCGGCCAATGTCAACGTCAGCTCCAATGGGGTCAAGACCGAAGGTGTAATCTTTTCACACGGCAGTCTCTTTGGCGGACATAGTCTCTTCATCAAAGACCGAAAGCTGCACTATGTCTATAACTGGTTGGGTGAGACAGAGCAGGAGGTCGTCTCCGACGTGGAAATTCCGTCGGGCGACTGTGTGCTAGGTGTCTCGTTTGAAAAGACGGGCAATGACGACCAGCATAGTGCCGTGGGTACGCTGTCACTCTATATCAATGATCAGAAAGTGGATGAGGCAAAGATCAAGACCCAACCCGGCAAGTTCATGTTGGGAGGTGAAGGGTTGAACATCGGTAAAGATCCGGGTTCACCCGTGAGCGCAACAGCCTACCCGGCGCCGTTCGAATTCACCGGCGGCACAATCAGCGAAGTGATCATAGACGTCAGTGGTGAGCATTATGTGGACCTCGAATTGGAGGCCCTTGGCATGATGAAACGCGATTGACTTGTTGTAAGAATGTGTATTTCCACCGGAGCAGGTTGGGTGTGGTTTCGTCCAACCTGCTCCAAATAGACGAAGAGAAGAGAATGCATAATAACTAAAGACCCAGCCCATCATCCAAGTCACAAAACATCACTTCTTCGTCAACCGATCTCACATTGGATATCGGATCAAATTAATCGAAAAGGAGTTAGCAATGACTGACAAGCCAAACATCTTGTTCTTTCACATGGACAACGTGAGCCACGGCGACTTCGGGTTCCTCGGGGGCGCCTTTCCGATCGGCGCCGAGACACCCAACGTTGATCGTTTTGCCGAAGAGAGCAAGGTCTTGACGAACTACAACGTCGAAGCGCAGTGCACGCCTACTCGTTCGGCGTTGATGACAGGGAGGCACTCTGTGCGCACCGGGTGCATTTCGGTCGTGCGCGGCTCGGGAATCGTGACCTGGGAACGAACGATCGCCAGTCAGCTGAAGGAGCTGGGCTACAACAACGCCATCCTCGGCAAGTGGCACTGTGGAAATGAACCCGGTCGCTACCCGACCGACTTCGGATTCGACTACTGGTACGGCATCGGCGGAACCTGGGACGAAGCCTTGTGGCCGACCGACCCGTGGTTCCAAAAATCAGGTCTCGAGCCCCATCATGTACAGGAATCAACCGGACCCGGTCATTTTGAGGAGCTCGAAGTGCTCGATTTGGATGTCCGGCAAAACATCGACCTGACGTTCCTGGAGAAGGGCAAGCAGTGGATGCAGGACTCTGTCGCCAAGGACGAGCCGTTCTTCCTCTACTTCAACCACTCGAATGTCCATATGCCCACCTTGCCGAGAGAAGAATACATCCACAGCTCCAATGGGGACTCACTTGCGGACTGTATCCAGATGATCGACGGAGACTTCCAACAGCTGCTCGACAAGATCGACGAGCTCGGGATCAAAGACAACACGATCGTGGTCTTCGCGGCCGACAATGGTCGTGATACTTCGTTCCATGCAAAAGGCAATCGGGGTGCCTCAGGCAACTTCCGGGGCGGATACTTCTCAACGTATGAGGGCAACAACCGCACCGTGTGCGTCACACGCTGGCCAGGGAAGATCGAACCGGGCAAATCTGATGGGATGATGCATGTGACCGACTGGTTCCCAACCTTGATGAACCTGGTCGGCCACGAAGAAGGGATCCCGACGGATCGTGTGCTCGACGGTATCGACCAATCAGCGTTCATACGAGGTGAACAGGAAGAGTCGAACCGAGAGTACTTCCACATGTTCTTCGACAAACTGCATGTGGGTATGAGGTGGAGGAACTTCAAGGTACTCACCCACAAGATTGAGGATGGCTTTTCGCCAATTCAGAAGCTTGCCACTCCCCACATCTTGAATCTTACCGTGAACCCGGACGAAGACCAGCCTGTCTACTTTTCAGTCGTTTCTTCGTGGCTCTTGTACGACATATATGGGCCCAAGACCCGTGAGCTCATGCAGTCATTGGCGGCGGATTCCATACCTTTTGGGTCCCCGGCTGACTACGAGCCCCACGAGGCGGACGACGACAAGAAGGACCACCCCTTGCTGGAGAAGCTCGGGGAGGTCTTCCACGCGCGATAGCGGGCTCGTCTGAGCGGAAGATGTGTTCTACCTTTTGAAGATGCAAGATAGGAGCTCCGCCCCTTTCGAACCAGCTTAGTCATCAGGATAGGGAAGACCATTCAGAGCAGATGGGTAGGGACGAGTGAGGAACGACCGGGCGATCAAGAAGAAATGGAGTTCTTAACCATGGGCAGCGGACGCCCAGAGTTCGCCGATGACTCTCGAGATGAAAGGGCGTACCAACGGCGGCTCCACAGAGCCCGGCGCTCTGTGACCGAGGCTGTGAGCGAGAACCAGTGGCTGCTCCCGGTGGTGGGCTCCCTAATCGGGGTGCTCCTGGCGCTCGTGCTGGGCCGCGCTGGGGGGGACCCGGACCCCGACGCTTGGTCCATCACAGTGGAGGAGGCGAGGAATTCTGTGCTAAGCGCTCTCTCCATTCTCTTCGCCGGGCTCAGTATCGTGCTCGCCCTGGGCTCGGTCACTATCCAGAATGTTGTGGGGCGCTTCTCGCTGCGCATGCTACGAATCTACCTGAGGAATCCTAGGGACAAGGCCGTCGTCGCCGTTTTCGCCATGGCAGCCACCTTCATCCTGGCAGAGTGGTTCCAGCTCAGTGCACTACCCTCCGAGGCGCTTGCGCCGGTAGGTGGCGTCATAATGGGCGTGCTGCTGCTATTTTTCAGCGGAGCGATGATTGTCTGGTACATCGTCGCCCTCACCAGTTGGTTCCGGGTCGACCTCACTGCGCGACGCATCGCGAGGATCACCCTCGGGGCCGCCCGCTCTGCGGAAAGAGCGCAGCGCGAGGACTCCCCGGCAGGGGAAGGGTCCCTGGAGCGGCCCCCGGATGCGATTTCGGTGCTCGCCCACCGCTCGGGGTATCTCACGGATGTCGACACGCAAGAGCTACTCGACCTTGCCGCGCGGTACGATGCCGAGTTTGTGATCGACCACGGAATAGGGCGCAGCGTCGTCCGCGGCGAGCCCATAGGTTGGATCGCGGCAGGGAAGAGCGCATCCGACAGGCTGCCGCCGCCCGACCGCGTAGCGGAAACGATCGGTATCAATGAGGAGCGGGAGCTGGATCGGTCCGTCGGGTACGGAATCGTCGTGCTGGTCGACATCGCGATCATGGCGCTGTCCCCCGGCGTAAACGATCCCAACACTGCCGTGCAGGTCATCGAAGAGATGACACTCCTCTTTCCGCTACTCGCTCAAGTTGGGATGGGTCCCTACGGCCAGACCGACGCAGAGGGGAGACAGCGAGTCGTCGTCCGCGCCTCGACGCTCGGCGACTACGTCGAGATGGCCACGGCGCAGATCGTTCTATACAGCGGCGGAGATCCCGCGGTCATCAAGGCGCTGCAGCGCTTCGCTCGCGTCCTCGAGGGGCTGAACCTGACGGAACGCGACCGGGAGGCAGTCGACACCTTCGCCTCGCGGGTCCGCGGACTCACAGCAGAGATGCGAGAGGCATAAGGACAAACAGTTATCAAGTGACTGGGGTACCAAAGAAAGGCAACAACAGCGCATGAGAAGAGTGTTCAGCCTCTCGCGTTACCTGGTCCTGATTGCGGTCGTCGGTCTCCTCTTGGCCGCAGCGGCAGTCTTTGTCTTCGCCAGCATCGCTACCGTCCAGATCATCATCGAGTCATTTCAGCATGGCGAGTACAATGCCGAAGGCGCCCGCATGCTTAGCGTAGAGTTCATCGAAATGGTCGATCTTTTCCTGCTGGGCACCATTCTGCTGATTACATCCGTCGGCCTCTACCAGCTCTTCATCGAGCCCAACATGGATCTGCCGGAATGGCTAGTGGTGACCGATCTGGAGCAGCTCAAGTTCAACCTGCTGGTGGTCATCGTCGTCATGTTGGCGGTACTCTTCCTCGGTAAGGCAGCAGGCGATCTGGCCGAAGGCGATGGCATTCTCGAGTATGGCGTGGCTGTCGCGGCCGTCCTCGCTGCGCTGGCCCTGGTAGTTTGGGTCTTCCAACGCGTCGTCGCTGCCGAAGAAGAGCACCTTCATGAGCTCCTACAGGAGGCGCGTGGAGATGAGGCGGGGGAGGCTACCACCGATGATGGGGGATGACTGATCTGTCACGATCAGGAAAGGAGGGAATCTCTGAGCAATCACAAGTCACCACACCGTGTCCATGTGTAGACCAGGCCTGCCGGCGCCATGTGTAACTTGGCCAGCGAAGGGGCTGCCGATCGCCGCAGACCGCGCAGACTACCCACCCGCCGGGCTCAGCCACGGGCGAGCGTGGCCGCGGTGTTTGAATAGTCGGGCGGAGGGACCAAGCACGCTGCCCAAGAAACCCGTTGCATGAGTGGTACGAAAAGGAGAATAGAATCGTGGCAAAGAAACCCAACATCCTAGTCATCTGGGGAGATGATGTCGGCTACTGGAACCTCAGCGTCTACTCCAAGGGCATGATGGGCTACCAGACGCCGAACATCGACCGTGTGGCCCAAGAGGGCATGCTGTTCACCGATCACTACGCGGAGCAAAGTTGCACTGCCGGTCGTTCGTCTTTCATCACCGGCCAGAGTGTCTTCCGCACGGGATTGAGCAAGGTGGGAATGCCGGGGGCCGAAATGGGATTAATGCCTGAGGACCCCACCATCGCCGAGCTGCTGAAGCCGCTGGGGTACGCCACAGGCCAGTTCGGCAAGAACCACCTGGGCGATAGGGACGAGCACCTGCCCACCAACCACGGGTTCGACGAGTTCTTCGGCAACCTGTACCACTTGAACGCCGAGGAGGAGCCGGAGCTTCCCGACTATCCCCAGCCGGAGGACTTTCCCGACTTCAGGAAGAACTTTGGCCCCCGGGGCGTGATCCACAGCTACGCCGACGGTCGGATCGAGGACACCGGCCCGCTGACGAAGAAGCGCATGGAGACGTGCGACGAGGAGTTCCTCGAGGCTGCGCTCGGCTTCATCGACCGGCAGCAGGAGGCCGACAAGCCGTTCTTCCTGTGGTTCAACACCACGCACATGCACTTCCGCACCCATGTCAAGCCGGAGAGCCGCGGCCAGTCTGGGAGGTGGCAATCGGAGTACCACGACGTGATGATCGACCACGACAAGCACGTGGGAGCGTTGCTGGACAAGCTGGACGAGCTGGGCATCGCCGACGACACCATCGTCTTCTACAGCAGCGACAACGGACCGCACATGAACACCTGGCCCGACGGAGCCATGACTCCGTTCCGGAACGAGAAGAACTCCAACTGGGAAGGGGCCTTCCGGGTTCCAGCCATGGTGCGCTGGCCCGGCGTGATCGAGCCCGGCACGGTGTCCAACGAGATCATCAGCCACCACGACTGGTTGCCCACCTTCCTGGCGGCTGCGGGCGAGCCGGATATCGTTGAGAAGCTCAAGAAGGGGCACCAGGTCGGCGAGAAGACCTTCAAGGTGCACATCGACGGCTATGACTTGCTGCCCTACCTGAGTGGTGACGAGGAGAAGGGCCCGCGGCCAGGGTTCTTCTACTTCTCTGACGATGGCGACCTGGTGGCCCTCCGTTACGACAACTGGAAGCTGGTCTTCATGGAGCAGACGGTGCAGGGCACGCTTGAGATCTGGGCAAACCCATTCGTGCCGTTGCGGGCTCCAAAGATCTTCAACCTGCGCACGGATCCCTTTGAGCGTGCCGACATCACCTCGAACACCTACTATGATTGGCTAATGGACCACGTCTATCTGATGGTGCCTGCACAGGCCATTGTGGGACAGTTCCTGGCCACGTTCCAGGAGTTTCCCCCGCGCATGAAGGCGGCCAGCTTCACCGTGGATCAGGTTATGGAGAAGCTCACACAGGGAATCACGAGCGCATAACCGCGATAGGCGACGATATCGAGCGGAGCTGATCCCCGCAGATGCGCAGGGCTCCAAGGCCCACGGATCTGCGGAGGGAGAGGACTGGCAGTCCTCGAAGGACTGCCAGTCCTGATACCTATACAGTGAGTGAGGGCGTGAAATGAGCATGGACACAGCGAAAGTGCCAACTGGGCTGACCAGGTACCTCCCCATCCTGTACTGGCTGCCCAACTACTCATCCGGGTGGCTTCGATCTGACCTGGTGGCCGGCCTGACCACGGCCGCGGTGGTCATCCCGCAGTCCATGGCCTACGCCACCATCGCGGGTCTGCCCGTCGAGGCGGGACTGTACACGGCCTTGGTGGCGATGCTGGCCTATGCCCTGCTGGGCACCTCGCGGCCTCTGAGCGTCAGCGTCACTTCCACCATCTCCATGTTGACCGCAACGCAACTCGCCCTCGTGGTCCAGAGCGGCGACCCCGCGGACCTCATGGCCGCCGCCGCGACGCTGGCCTTGCTGGTGGGCGGCTTTCTGCTGCTGGCCGGAGTCCTGCGTCTGGGCTTCATCGCCAACTTCATCTCCCTTCCGGTCCTGACCGGTTTCAAGGCCGGCATCGGCATGGTCGTCATCGTCGGGCAGCTAGGCAAGGTGCTGGGTATCTCCGTGAGCAAAGGTCCCTTCCTCCAGACGATCATCGCCGTAGTCCAGGGGCTAAACGCAGTGCACTGGGCTACCTTCCTTGTGGCTCTCGTCACGTTGGCGATTCTGATCATTCTGCCGCGGCTGGTGCCACGGGTGCCGGCACCTTTGGTGGCGGTGGTGGTAGGCATCGGAGCGTCGGCGCTGCTCACCTTGGGCAACGCAGGCGTGACGCTGGTGGGATTCATCCCACCCGGCTTGCCATTCCTCGCCCTTCCAGACGCATCGTTGGTCAGCCAGCTCTGGCCAGGTGCGCTCGCCATCGCTTTGATGTGCTTCACCGAGTCCATCGCCGCAGGGCGCGCCTTCGTGGAGCACGGGGAACCACAGGTGGACGCCAACCAGGAGTTGTTGGCGCTGGGCGCTGCCAACGTTGCTGGGAGCTTCTTCCGAGCCTACCCAGCGGCCGGTGGCACGTCCCAGACCGCCGTCAACCGCAAAGCCGGCGCCAAGACTCAGTTGTCCGGAATCGCCACAGCTTGCGTGGTGGCCTTGACTCTGCTGTTCCTGTCGCCGCTGGTCAGTCTGATGCCGCAGGCGACGTTGGGAGCCCTGGTGCTGGTGGCGGCAGCGGGTCTGATCAAGCCCGATGATTTCCGGGCCATCGGACGCATTCGCCGCGAGGAGCTGGTGTGGGCCATTGTGGCCCTGGTCGGCGTGGTGCTATTGGGCACGCTGGAGGGCATCCTGGTGGCGGTGGGTGTATCCCTCCTGACTTTGCTGTATCATGCCAATCACCCTCCGGTATACGCGGTGGGGCGCAAGCCGGGCGCCGACGTGTTTCAGTCGCTGGAGCAGCATCCGGACGACGAGACGATCCCCGGCCTGCTCATCGTGCGCACCGAGGGTCGCCTGCACTTCGCCAGCGCGCCCCGCACGGCCGACACCTTCTGGCGCTTGATCGATGAAGCCCAACCGAGGGTCCTGATCCTGGAGCTCAGCGCAGTGCCTGACATTGAGTACACGGCCCTGACCATGCTGGCCGATGGCGAGGAGAAGCTCCGGGAGCGCGGGATCAGTCTATGGCTGGCAGGCCTGAACCCGACGGTGGAGGAGGTCATACGCCGCTCGCCGCTGGGGGCGACCTTGGGCGACGAGCGTACGTTCGACGACCTGCGACAAGCAGTTGAGGCCTATGAGGCAATGGACCAATAGACTTGACGGGCAGTCCTTCAAGGACTGCCCGTCCTCACAACACGGTAGGGAGGACCGAATGACAGCCGAGCTTCCATCTTGGAATGATACACCCACCCAGAAGGCCATCTTGGACTTCGTGGGGGCTGTCAGCGACGAGTCCAGCCCCACGTACGTTCCGTCAGTGGACCGGGTCGCCACCTTTGACAACGACGGCACGTTGTGGTGCGAGAAGCCGGCCTACATCCAGCTTCTCTTCGCCATCGAGCGCCTCAAGCAGATGGCTGAGGCTGATGCCAAACTCCTGGAGAAGCCCGCGTTCAAGGCAGCAGCAGCGGGGGACATGGGCTACTTTGCCGGCCTGGCAAGTGACATTCCCGCACTGCTGGAGATCGTGTACGACACCCACGCCGGGATGCCCCAACGCGACTTCGAGCAGTTGGCCAGCGACTTTCTGGCCCATGCCCGCCACCCCCGTTTTGACGCGCCCTTCAAGGAATGTGTCTACCAGCCGATGGTGGAGCTGATGGAGTACCTGCGTGCCCACGGCTTCAAGGTGTTCATCACCTCGGGCGGTGGGATGAGCTTCATGCGCACGGTGTCGGAGGAGATCTATGAGCTCCCGAGGGAGAACGTTATCGGCAGCAACATCACCTTCGAGGCCGCACGGCAGGAAGGCAAGCTGGTCCTGCTGCGCAAGCGGGGACTGGTGGAACCTATCGACGACGGGCCGGGCAAGCCGGTCAACATCGAGCTGCACATCGGCCGTCCACCCATCGTTGCCGCGGGCAACTCCAACGGCGACATCGAGATGCTGGAATTCGCCGAGGCCAGCGGCAAGCCGTTCCTGAACCTGCTGCTGCACCACGACGACGCAGGGCGCGAATACGCTTACGACAAGGGAGCGGAGAGAGCCCTCCAACTCTCCGAGGAACGCGGCTGGACGGTCGTCAGCATGAAGGATGACTTCAGAATGGTTTTCCCCTTTGAGGGCACTTGACGCGTTGATGCCGCACGCCTGCCAGTCCTACAATCCTACGTGGAGTATTCATAGTCAGACCAGAACCGCTTCAATGCGGGCAGTACTATCACATCTATAACCGCGGCAACAATGGTGAAACTCTCTTCCGCGAACGGCGGGACTACACGTATTCCGTCAGTCTGTACGACAAGTACATCCAACCCGTTGCCGAAACCTACACCTATTGCCTGATGAGCAACCATCTTCACCTCTTGGTACGCATCAAGGACAAGGACTGCCAGTCCTCGGAAGACTGGCAGTCCTCTCCCACCAGGCCGACAAGTCGCGCCTTCGCCACCCTGTTCAGTACCTACACCAAAGCGCTCAATAAGGCGTATCAGCGCACCGGCAGCCTGTTTGAGAGGCCCTTCCGGCGCAAGCGGGTAGACAGTGACCGCTATTTCACGTACCTTGTGGTCTACATTCATCGCAACCCTCAGAAACACGGCCTGGTTGATGATTTCCACGACTGGCCATACTCCCCGTACAGGGCGATGCTGTCGGACAAGGTATCACACATCCGCCGTCTGGATGTTTTGGGCTGGTTCGACGGTCGGGCCAGCTTTGAGGCGGCGCACGTGGCTCTGCTAGATGAGGGTGTTATCGAACCGTTGATTACAAATGATCGACTCTGAACCAATTAGGACTGGCAGTCCTCCAGCCTTTCATCTCCTGGCCAAACCCACGGGGGCAGTGTGCAACCTGGCCTGCGAGTACTGCTTCTTCCTGTCCAAGGAGGAGCTGTATCCTGACAGCCCCTTCCGCATGACGGACGAGGTACTGGAGGAGTACATCCGCCAGTACCTTGAAGCGCAGAGCGTCCCGGAAGCGACTATCGCCTGGCAGGGCGGCGAACCCACCATGATGGGCCTGGACTTCTTCCGCCGGTCCGTGGAGCTGGTGGAGAAACACAAGAAGCCGGAGATGACCGTCCAGCACACGATGCAGACCAACGCCACGCTGCTCGACGACGAATGGTGTGAGTTCTTCAAGGAACACAACTTCCTGATTGGGATCAGCATCGATGGGCCGGCGGAATTGCACAACGCCTACCGGGTGGACAAGGGGGGCAACCCGTCCTTCGATCGCGTCATGCGCGGCCTGGATCTCATGAAGAAGCACGAGGTGGACTTCAACGTGTTGTGCACGGTCCACGCGGCCAACGGCGACTACCCTGTGGAGGTGTATCGCTTCTTCCGCGACGAGTTGGAGGCGGAGTTCATCCAGCTCATTGCTATCGTGGAGCGGGACAACGAGACCGGCTTTCAAGAGGGAAACGAGGTCACCGAGCGCTCCGTGAAGCCGGAGCAGTGGGGCAACTTCTTGATGGGCGTTTTCGACGAATGGGTGCGTCGCGACGTGGGCAAGACCTATGTCCAGCTGTTCGACGTGGCCCTGGGGAACTGGGTGGGAGCGCCTCCCAGCCTCTGCGTGTTCTCGCCAACCTGCGGCACCGCCCTGGCCCTGGAGCACAACGGCGACCTCTACTCGTGCGACCATTTCGTGGAGCCGAACTACCTCTTAGGTAACATCGCAGAGACGCAGATGACGGAATTGGTGGCCTCCGATGAGCAGCAGAAGTTTGGGCGGGACAAGCTGGACGGGCTGCCCAGCTACTGCCAGGAGTGCGAAGTGTGCTTCGCCTGCCATGGAGGCTGCCCCAAGAACCGGTTCGTGGAGACGCCCGATGGCCAGCCGGGGCTGAACTACCTCTGTGTTGGTTACAAGGCCTTCTTCCATTACATCGACCAGCCGATGCGGATCATGGCCGACCTGCTGCGGCGCGACCGCGCACCCGCGGAGATCATGCAGATACTGGAAGCGGGGGAGCAGAAGGCGTTTGCAGAGGCGGGGCGGAACGATCCCTGCCCTTGCGGCAGTGGAAGGAAGTTCAAGCATTGCCACGGCCGAGACAGATAGGAGTGACGACGGCTGACGACAAGAAGGGAGTAGTGAAGTGACAGCGCAACCAAACATCGTCTTCTTCCACGTTGACAACTTGGGTTTCGGCGAATTGGGATGCTATGGCGGCGGTACTCTGCGCGGAGCCGACACCCAGCGTATCGACCAGTTCGCCAAAGAAGGCTTTCAGCTGCTCAATTATGCACCTGAAGCCCAGTGCACCCCCTGCCGCTCAGCCCTAATGACGGGGCGGCATGCCATCCGTTCAGGCACCCACACCGTGGCCCTTAGCGGCTCTGAAGGCAGCGGTTTGGTGGCCTGGGAGCGCACGCTGGGCGATATCTTGTCCGAAGCTGGGTACGCCACACTGTGCACGGGGAAGTGGCACATAGGCGACGCCGACGGACGATGGCCAACCGACCACGGTTTCGACGAATGGTATGGCCCGCCCCACTCGTATGATGAAGCCTTGTGGGAGACCGATCCGTGGTACGTCCCTGGACGTGATCCTGAGGCGCATATGCTGGAGGGGCGAAAAGGTGAGAGAGTCATGGAGAAAGAAAAACTCACCTACGAACTCAAGCGAAATGTCGATGTCGAATACCAGCGCCGCAACTTCCGCTTCATCGAAGAGAATGCAAGAGCCGAGCGCCCCTTCTTCCTGTATTACAACCCCACGTTGATGCACATCCCCGTTGTGCCGCGCGATGAATATCGAGGAAAGAGCGGCAACGGTGATTGGGCCGACTGCTTGCTCCAGCTCGATGGCGACTTTGGCGATCTGCTCGATAAGCTCGACGAGCTTGGCCTGAGGGAAAACACCATCGTTGTGTTCGCGGGCGACAACGGCAACGAGGAGATGCTCTTGCACCGTGGCACCGCCGGGTACTGGGAAGGCTCGTACTTCACTGGAATGGAGGGGTCACTGCGTACTCCCTGCCTGGCGCGCTGGCCAGGTAAGATCTCACCCGAACAGGTGAGCAACGAGATCATGCACGTCACCGACTGGTTCACCACGCTGTTGACGATGGCTGGCCTGCAGGTGCCGGATGATCGAGAGATCGACGGCAAAGACCAGTCACCGTTCCTGTATGGCCAACAGGAGGAGTCAAACCGCGACGGCTTCATCTACTGGAACGGTGAACGGATGTATGGGGTCAAGTGGCGGAACTTCAAGCTGGTGTTGGTTCAGCAGAAGTACTTCACCGATCCGGCCCTACCGCTGGGCTTCCCCCATATCGTCAACCTGGTCACGGATCCGAAGGAGCGCGAACCGTATCACCCGGTCTACTACCACACATGGACGATGGCCCACTTTGGCCGGCTGATCAAGGAGTTCCAGGACAGCGTCAAGCGCGAACAACTCATTCCAGCGGGTGCGCCGCTGGACCTCGTCCCGAAAGCGGGGCAATGAGCCTTATCCTTGCGAAGGCCTGTGAACCTTGCGAAGGTTTGGAACCCTTCGACAGGCTCAGGACAGGCCTTCGTAAGGTTGAAGGTTGTAGAGAGGAGTAGACATGGAAGAACAAGAGAAGGTAGAACGTAAGCCTAGGAGGCTGACGCGGATCGGCGGGCTGGTCATCGTCATCCTCAGCATCATAGTCCTGGTGCTGAACGTGGCTGGCATCATCGGTGTCTGGGTGGCAAACGAGCCTGTGACCAACACCATTCTCAATGTCCTGACGCCTGTTGAGCAGACACTGGACCTGACCGCCGATCTCCTCGATCGGATCAGCACGGGGCTGGAAAGATCTCGAGGAGTGGTGGACACCATTGACGCTATTGCCGAGACGTTGGGCGATAGCGTGGAGGAGAACCGCCTCATCCTCAACCTGATCTCCAAGGCGCTGGGGGAGGAGCTGGGACCACTGGTGGAAACTACCGGGGATGTCGTCCGTACGGCTGAGGCGGCCGCGACCACCATCCAAAACGGCCTGGAGATCGCCGACGCGCTTCCCTTCATCTCTCTTGACGATGGCCAACTCGAAGCGACCAGAATCGCCAGGATGGCCACACGGGTTTCAGATCTGTCAACGACCGTCGGAGAGCTGGATTCCAGCGTTCAAGAGAGGAGATCCGAGACCGCTGAGGAGCTGGTCAGCCGGATAACTGGCAGAACCTCGGAGATCAGCGCGTTTCTGGATGAGATACAGGCAGAAGTGGACGGCTACCAGGCACAGATCACTGAACTTCAGGGAAGGCTGGCAACACTGAAAGCCAGAATCCCGCTCTGGATAGACGTGTCATCAATAGCGATCACGCTGCTTTTGTTCTGGCTCGCTGTGTCCCAAGTCAGCATCTTCTTCCACGGCTGGTCGTTCTTCACCGGCCATGATCTGCTGGCGCGGTGGCGATGATCTTGCCCTTGCGGGGGCTTGATCCTTCGACAGGCTCAGGACAGTCCTTCGCAAGGGTCGGACGGATCAACTGAAGGAGAGGCTGCGGGTATTGCAGACGGCGTCCAATGATAGAGCTAGCAGGAACATATGCCACACTGAACGACACTCTTGGCGCGACCCCTGCTAATTGGATTAGAGAGCCCGTGAGCGCGCGATCGAAGGGTGGTGAGGCAAGGCGCTAGACATTCGTACAGCTCGGGAACTGTACAAACGTCTAGTATGAAGACTGAACGAACGCCTGATGCGCCGGAAGGGATAACCCGATATGATGGAGAGGCAGGTCTTGGATGGCGTATCGCGTCGAGTTGCGTTCTTAGCCAGAGTGACGAGCGTCGCGAAAGGGAGTGAGGTCCGGTGCGACGCAGTTGACGTGTATCATGGAAGAAGCAAGAGGTCGCTCACAAACCATCGCGGAGCAATATGAGGTTCGAGTAGGCAAGACAGACAACATCTAAGGAGGTATGAATCATGGCTCTCAAGGAATACAAACCCGGAACAGCATTCGCCGGCGTCATCGGACGCACGGTGGATCAATCGGAACCCGCGTGGCCCGAGCCGCTGCGGGCCAGAGAGGGCGCGCCCAACGTGCTGTTCATCGTTCTGGACGACACCGGCTTTGGGCAGCTTGGCTGCTACGGCAGTCCCATGAAGACGCCCAACCTGGACAAGCTGGCCGAGAACGGCCTGCTGTATAACAACATGCACACCACGGCGCTCTGCTCGCCCACCCGCTCCTGCATCCTCACCGGGCGTAACCACCACTCCAACGCCATGTGCAGTATCACCGAGGGCTCTACCGGGTACCCAGGCGGCAACGCCAACATCCCCTTCGAGAACGGCTTCCTCTCGGAGATGCTGCTTCAGCAGGGCTACAACACCTACGGCATCGGCAAGTGGCACCTGACCCCGGCAGATCAAATCTCGGCGGCGGGGCCCTACGAACGCTGGCCGACGGGCCGTGGCTTCGAGCGCTTCTATGGTTTCCTGGGCGGCGAGACCCACCAGTACTACCCGGAGCTAGTCTACGACAACCACCAGGTGGAGCCGCCGAAGACGCCCGAGGAGGGGTACCACGTAACCGAGGACCTGGTGGACAAGGCCGTCGGCTTCATCGCCGACGCCAAGCAGGTGGCGCCCAACAAACCTTTCTTCATGTACTTCTGCACGGGCGCCATGCACGCGCCGCACCACGTGCGCAAGGAGTGGGCCGACAAGTACGAGGGACAGTTTGACGACGGCTGGGAGGCCTATCGGGAGAAGGTCTTCGCCCGCCAGAAGGAACTGGGCGTCGTCCCGAAGGATGCCGAACTCTCCAGGCACGACCCCGATGTGCCCAAGTGGGACACGCTCTCGGCGGAAGAGAAGAAACTGTACGCTCGCATGATGGAGGTCTACGCCGGATTCCTGGAGCACACCGACCACCACATCGGGCGACTCCTGGACTTCCTGAAAACCATCGGCCAGTTCGAAAACACGCTGATCATGGTCATCTCGGACAACGGCGCCAGCTCAGAGGGTGGTCCCACTGGCATGGTCAATGAGAACCTATTCTTCAACAACGTGCAGGCTTCGCTGGAGGAGAACCTGGCGGCCCTGGAGGACCTGGGCGGACCCAAGTACTTCAATCACTACGCCTGGGGCTGGACCTGGGCCGGCAATACTCCCTTCCGCCGCTGGAAGCGAGAGACCTACCGAGGAGGCATCAGCGACCCCTTCATCGTGCACTGGCCCCAGGGGATCAAGGCCAAGGGCGAGATGCGCACCCAGTACACCCACGCCATCGACATGGTGCCGACGGTGCTGGACGCGCTGGGGATCGAGGCACCCACGTCCATCAAGGGCGTTACCCAGTCGCCCATCGAGGGCATCAGCTTTGCCCATGCATTTGACAAGCCAAAGGCGGCGAGCAAGCGTCACACCCAGTACTTCGAGATGATGGGGCACCGTTCCATCTACCACGATGGCTGGCGGGCGGTCTGCCCCTGGCCCGGACCGTCGTTCACTGAAGCGGGCGCGTTTTTCGGCGTCCCTATCCCCGCGGAGAAGTTGACCGAACTAGATGCCACAAGCTGGGAGCTGTATCACGTGGCGGAGGACTTCGCTGAGAACCACGACGTGGCCGCGGAGAACAGGGCCCAGTTGATCGAGATGATCGCCCAGTGGTACGTGGAGGCTGGAAAATACAACGTGATGCCGGTGGATGGGCGCGGCGTCCAGCGCCTCGCCGAAGAGCGCCCGCAGATCGCCGTCGGCCGAACCAGCTACACCTACTATCCACATACCCAGGCCGTGCCCCCGAATGCAGGACCACCCTTGCTGAACCGCACGCACTCCATCACGGCCGACGCGGAGATCCCGGAAGGTGGGGCGGAGGGGGCTTTGGTCTCCTTTGGCGGCAACGATGGTGGATACGCCCTCTACGTGAAAGACGGCAAGCTCCAGTACGTGCACAACTACGTTTCCCGTGACTACCTGCAACTAGCATCGACGGAACCCATTACCGCCGGGAGACACCAGTTGCGGTACGAGTTCGAGGTCACCGGGAAGCCCGACTTCTCCAAGGGCAAGGGTTCACCGGGAAGGGCCCAACTGTACATCGACGGCAAGCTGGTGGGTCAGGCCGACTTCCCGGTCACCACTCCGCTTAGCCTGGGCCTGACCGGCGGCCTCACAGTGGGCGCCGACCCGGGAGCACCTGTCGCGCCGTTCTACGACTCGCCCTTCGAGTTCACCGGCACTGTTCACAGCGTGACCTTCGACGTCAGCGGCGACGTGATCAAGGACGAAGAAGCTGAGATGCGGGCCATCTTGGCGCGACAGTAGGAAACTAGCATTGGATTGGCGGCCCTCCAAGGATCGCCAGTCCCCATACAAATACCTAGGAGGGTATGATGGGTTGCTTGTTCGCTATCTTCGGGGGGCTGTTCCCACGCCTGGCCGTGCTGTTCATCTGGTTGGCTCGGCCTGTACTGTTCACTACTGCCATGGGCGGCAGATGGTTCTTGCCCTTGCTGGGCATCATCTTCCT
>JAUVXJ010000003.1 GCA_030603665.1 Chloroflexota bacterium
TTGGAGTTGAGCATCGTGGACGATGGCCGGGGTTTCAATCTACAGGAGGCCCTGGATAGGGCTCAGTTGGAGAAGCGTTTTGGCCTCTTGGGAATACAAGAGCCCACCTACCTCATGGGAGGCAATTTTGACATGGAGAGCGCTCCTGGCCAGGGCAGCACCCTAGGGATTGTTCTGCCCGTGTAGAAGTTGACCTTTCCCCAGTCTTGGGCCAAGATGCGCGTGGTTTGCAAGCGGGTGTAACTCAGTTGGCAGAGTGTCTGCTTCCCAAGCAGAATGTCGTCGGTTCGAATCCCATCACCCGCACTGTTCGATAGTCAGGTAGGTCTCAGGCTGTGATTCTGGGCCTGTAATCTCTCCAAGCTCGGCACCTACGATCAGATTGTCTTGCCTGCCTACATCTCAATGCTCATGGCCACGGCTTCTCCTCCACCCAGGCAGAGAGCAGCCAGGCCTAGATTGGCGCCCCGATCCCTCATGGCGTAGGTGAGGGTCACCAGTAGGCGGGTACCACTGCAACCGACGGGGTGTCCCAGAGCAATGGCTCCGCCGTTGACATTGAGCTTGCCCCAGTTCAGGTCCAGCTTCTTGCCATCAGCGATGCTCTGGGAAGCGAAGGCCTCGTTCATCTCCAACAAGTCAAAGTCATCTATCTTGTAGCCCGTCTTCTTCATCAGCTTTTCTACCGCGTGGACGGGCGCAAAGAAGATCCACTTTGGCTCCACCGCTGCCTGTGCAAAGCCGGTGATGCGAGCCAGAGGCTCGACGCCCAGGTCTTTCGCTTTCTGCGCGCTGGTAATCACCACCGCCCCCGCGCCATCGGTGATGCCAGGGGAATTCCCAGCGGTGCACTTGCCGTCTTTCTTGAAAGCGGGTCGGAGCTTGGCCAGCGCTTCCATGCTGGTATCGGCACGAGGGCTCTCATCTGTGTCGAAGATGATGGGTTCGCCCTTGCGCTGCGGTACCGCCATAGAGACGACTTCCGCCTTGAACTTCCCTTCATTGATGGCCCGCACCGCCTTTTGATGACTACCCAAGGCGAACTCGTCCATCTCTTGACGGGTGATACTCATTGCGTCAGCGATGAGCTCGGCTGCGTTACCCATGTGCCAGTTCTCGGTCATGCACCACAGAGCATCGTGTACGGTGGCATCAATGAGTTCGGCATTCCCCAAACGATAGCCGATCCTGGCGTTGGCCATGATGTGGGGTCCCATGTCCATGCTCTCCATGCCTCCCGCCACGATGATCTCCGCCTCGCCAGCCACGATGGCGTTGGCCCCCATAGCCACCGTCTTCAATCCGGAGCCACAAATCTTGTTCACGGTCGTGGCTCCAACAGTGTGAGGTAGCCCCGCCTTGAGGGCTGCTTGGCGGGCCGGCGCCTGGCCGCAGCCAGCCTGGATGACCTGCCCCATGAGCACTTCGTCAATGGCGTCAGGTTCTATGCCAGCCCGTTCCACCGCGGCAGCGATGGCTACCGCGCCCAATTCCACTGCGGGGATGCGAGAAATCGTTCCGCCAAGGCGCCCGATGGCGGTGCGGGCAGCACCTACGATGACTATTCCTGTGCCCTTTGTCATATTGCTCCTCTCTATCTGTCTAGTGGCATACCCACCGATGCCGTGTCAACCCTCGCTCACAGGGCGTGGAAAAACGACGTGCGATCCGCCGCAGGACGCATCCTGAGTAGTGCTGAGTAGCCGCGAAGCGGCGTATCGAAGCACGTATCGAAGGAGCGATCCAGCGGCGAGGGCAGCTGGAATGGCGCCCTACATGTGGCAGATGGTCCGAGAGTGCCACGCTCGCTCCAGGCCGCGCTCGGGCCCCACAGAGACACTGCTCGCCGATAGGGCGGGAAGCGTCCTTCAACGGCCACGGCAACTAGCACCGATCGCAAATCGACGAGAACCATTGCCGGGCGTTCAGAATCTGACCTCAGCAGCCTGACGGCCACGGTGATATCAGTTGCCCTGGCCTCCACCTGAGGCGGACCGGGGGTAGCGGAGCCGGCAAGAAATGCCTACCCGCGAGCCCGCTCCTCCTGAATACTGCACGCGCCCGCCGTATTGGTGCCAAACAGCCTCCACTCCAGCTTCTTGGCCAGATAGACAATGGTCAGCATCAGGGGCACCTCGATCAGCGGGCCAATCACGGTCGACACGACAACCATCGGCCGAGACGCAAAGGCGGTCAAGGCGATGGCGATGGCCAGCTCGAAGTTCCGGCCCGTGCAGTGGAAAGAGGTCGTGGCCGAGTCAGCGTAGCAGAACCCCACCTTCCGGCTGACCAGCAGGACGCCGAAAAATAGCACGAAGAAGAAGAGAACCAGGGGCGTTGCCATCAGCCAGATCAACTCAGGACGCTGCAGGATCACATCGCCCTGGAGCGCAAACATGACGACCAGCGTCAACATCAAAGCAGTGAGCTGGATATCATCCAGTATCGGGAGCGCCTTGGTCTCAAACCAGGCCTGACCTTTGGCGCGCAACATCCACCGACGCGACAGCGCCCCGGCCCACAAAGGCAGCCCCAGGTACAACACCACGCTCTGGGCCACGAGTCTAATATTCACAGAGACCCTTGTCCCAAGGATCAACCAGATGAAGAAGGGGGTCGTAGCCATCTGGATCAGGGAGTTCCAGGCCATCAAGACGATGCCCAGCGGACCATTACCCTTCGCCAGGTCGGTCCAGACCAGCACCATGGCGATGCAGGGCGCCACGCCCAGCAGAACGAGGCCCGTCCACAGATCCGGATGGTCCCGCAGAAAGATCCAGCCAAAGAGGTAGAGCAGGAAGGGGTTGAAGGCATAGTTGAAAAAGATCACGATGGCGGCTGCCTTCCAGTCACGGGCAGCGCTGCGGACCTGTCCAAGCTCCAACTTGGTCATCGCTGGATAGATCATCACAAAAAGGCCGAGCGGGATCCCCGGCTCCAGGGCCTTCCCTACCTGTGGCCAGAACTTGCCCAGAAGCAACCCTACCGCCATGGCCAGGATGATCCATACCGGCAGTAGTCTGCCCACCACGCCGAGACCCGCCTGCTCGCGGGTAGGTGCCGTTGCACTATCATTCATCTTGTGTTCTCCCTTCTTCACAAGATCATCGGATTCGATGCCCCCTGGACTAGCGTGCATCGAAGGTCTTCTCTCCGCGTCAGTATCTGGAGAGAACCACAGCGGACCATGGGCTGAAGCCTATCGCCTCTGGCGACGTGCATCCGGCCCATCTCCGAACCCATAACACTGTGAACGCCGACCACAGGATCCACGGCATGACACTGGCATTCCTTGCAGACCTCCTGCACTCGTGCGATCTGGAAGATATGTGATGCCGACAACCATCGACTGGAAGGCAAAGAGATTCAGGGAGGAGAGGTGTTCAACCACCTCTCCTCCCCCTGCTGTTGCATCCGTTGCTGTTGATCTCTCCATCTGCATATGCCTTCCTTCGTACGAAAATGCCCTCCAGCCGCTCCGTGCTTAAATCCAATGCAGGCCCGAGTCTCTGCCCGAGCCCCCTACCCCTCATCCTGCGCCAGTGCTTGCCTGATCCAGGCGGTCACCTCCTCTGGAGAGGGTAGGCGCCCGGCACATACCAGCTGTTCATTGATCACGAGGCCGGGTGTGGCCATGATGGGGTACTCCATGATCTTGTCGAGTTCGGTTACCTTCTCGAGGTCTGCCTGCGCTCCCAGGTCGAGCACTGCTGATCGCGCCAGCTGCTCCAGCTTCTGACAATTGGCACAACCAGGACCCAATATCTTGAGCTTCATTTCTTCTCCTTGCCCGGCTCAGCATGGCCAGGCCCAATCCGAGTATCCATCCAGCGAAGGTGGTCAGAATCACCACCAGCCCCAGGTGCACCAAGGTAGGTCAGTGCTAGGCTGTTCACTGCCGCCCCGACAAGTAGAGAGGTGATGGCTGAACCGAAACCGGCTCCCCTCTTCTAGAGCCCCGCGAAGAGGTGAAGGACGAAAAGATTCCGGTCTAGGTAGCGCCCTCGCCTGGCGCCCCTTCGTCCAAGGCACCCTCCACCCCGGAGACGACTTCCTTCATCGAAGGTATACGCCCCGCGCACACAAGCTGTTCGTCGATCACCAGGCCAGGCGTGTACATGAGCGGGTATTTCTTCATCTCAGCTTGGTCAATGATGTGCTGGATTGTAGCTTCTACCTCAAGCATCTCCAACGCATCTATGGCGACCTGGCGCATCAGAGAGCAGTTGACACAGCCCGGCCCCAGGATCTTGACGTTCACCGCTACTCCTCCTAAGCGAGTCGCATGATAGCTCAACCCTGAGAATCAAACGATCGTAATCTCGGGCTCCACAACCACCTCGCCCTTGATGGAGTTGGCGACCAGGCTGTACTTGGTGGCCGATTCCAGAGCCCGTCCTACTCGCTTCTCGTCGCTGTTTCGAATCTTGATTTTGGGCCACAGGGTGACCTTGGTGAAGATCTCTGTGCGATCCAGCTCGATCTTCTTCTCGCCCTCGGCCCTGCACTCGTAGGACAGCAGATCGATCTTGAATCTCTCTGCTGCCCAGAGAAACATCAACATCACGCAGGTGTTGACCGCCGCCACGAAGGCCTCCTCGGGGGTCATGACCCCCGCATGGCCATGTGCGTCCGGAGGAGCAGAGAAGTCCATCTCCGGCCCATTGCCACACTTGAGATGGCCCCAGTGCTCCCCCTTCCAGGTCACCGTCGTCTCGTAGGTGTAGGCAGCCATCTATCCCTCCCTGTCACGGCAGAACTTCTGATACTGTTTCAGGAGGGTCTCCTTATATGACTGTTCCACACTCGTGGGGACGAAATTGTAGACTCTGACCGCCTTCAGGATCTCTTCGTCAACTCCAGCACCATCCCGGTGACCTTGCTGGTACATCTGCTCGAAGACAGGCTCCAGGGCTAACAGGCCCACCGAGGCTCCGCCGATCTTGACACGGGTGATGGGGATAGTCGGTCCACCGCAGCACGTTGCGCCCCCCGCGGTGGCATCGCTCGGCTGTGGCGCCCGCTGAGTGTCGCTCCTGCTCCCCAGCAGGTGGGCCACCTGCTGGGCGATCTCTTCGGCCACGACAGTGACCGCTTGTTGGCCCTCTTCATCCAGTGCCCGCCTGCTGCTCCCAGGCGACAGATCTCGCTCCTCAAGGAACTTGTCCACTACTATGCTACCAGATACCGCCCCGCTGTACTTCTCAGTAGCTCTCTTGGCGCACAGCTTACCGCAGCCATCGACGGCGATGGTCGGATACGATTTGGCGAAGGCTCGCTCCTTTTCGTCTCCGGCCAGGAACAGGGGAAGACAAAGGGTCACGGTCTCTCCAGGCATCAGACAATCCAGGACTTTGCGCGCCGCCACACGGGAGATGGTCCCCTCTGGGATCTCTTCACCAGAGCAGGCGATGATCCCCACCTTCTTCTGCGGCAAATCAACCATCTGCCTCATCCTCCTTGTCTTTGAGGGCATCCACTTCGGCCACCACCTTCTCGGCCAGGAAAGCGGCCAGCTTGCGCCCTGGCTCTCCCAGATCGAGCACTGCCTGGACTTTCAGGTCGGGGTGTTCCCGGTAGGTGTCCACCACCTTGAGATTGGCCGCGCTGCGACCGCCGGCGCTCTTCACGTTGACCTCAGCACACGCCTTGGGACAGCCATCTATGGTGATCACCGGATGCCCGCGGACACGTTCCTTCGCCTCCTCGTCGCCCAAGGTGAGCAGAGAAAGACAAAGGGTGTCCGTCTCGCCCGGCCGCATGTCGTCTACGACCACATATGTGGCCTCACGCCCCACCGAGCCGAAGGCCTTTCCGATCCCGCTGCAGGGGATGATCAGCACCTTGTCGTCATCCGCGCTACTCATCTCTTCTTCGTCTCCTCTTCGGCCTGAGATTGCATGACCGGCAGGTAATCCTCCGCCGTCAGCAGCGTCCTCCGATCACTTTCGAAGTCCGTCATCCGTATGAGAAGGAGCCAGCCCTCGCCGTAGGGATCTTCGTTCACCAGTTCGGGGCTCACGTCCAGTTCCTCATTCCTCTCCTCAACGATCCCCGAGACGGGGGACTTGATGGCCACATCCGCCTTGATGGTCTCAATGCTCCCCAATTCTTGCCCGCGTTTCACTTCTGTCTCAGGTTCCGGTGAATTCACGAAGGCCACATCGCCGCTCGACTGCTGGAGGTAGTCGGTAACTCCCACTCTTGCCAGTCCATCCTCGATGGACACCCAAAGGCCCTCCCCATCATACAGATACTCCTTCTTGGCTGTGAAGACGAACTTGTCAACCGTGGCCTGTAGATACTCTTCCGCATTCATTCTGTTCCATCCTCCCACACGGGATCAACCACAATACCCCCTTCGCGGTGCGTCGGCCAGTTCGAGCGAGGCACAAAGGCACTCCTCGAGACCGAACGGGACGCTTCTATGCCTTCTCCTTGTTCACATCGACTCTACCGATACCTGGTCGCGGGCTGGATCCCCCTCGCAGTCTATGCACAGGCGCGTTGCGCGATTGGTCCAGTACTCCTTGCCGCAAACGGGGCACTCCGCCCTACGAAGCGAGCCCGTCTTCTGCGATTTAGGCTGCAAACCAGGCGGCAGAGTGGCGAAAGGGTCTGTCACGCAGCCACACATTTTCGCCTCTTCCATCAAGCCCCTCCCCTTTCAACTCTTGCCCCGACCGCGGGCCGGCTTAAGACTCGCGGGTCGCGGCAGGTGAGACTACTCACGCGCGGTCTCACGTCTGCCTCCCGGAGTCGGACGCCTTAGCCAGTCGCCACTTCTCGAAGGGCGGCCGCCGCCTCCGCGAACTGGTCGCGTGCTATGTGTCCTAGCGTGTCCAATACCTCACCCGTCCGCTCGTCGGCCAGAGTGTACATCACCCGCACCCCATCGCGGCGAGTGTTCACCAGATTGGCCTTCCGCAACACGGCCAGGTGCTGCGACACGTTCGACTGTCGCAGGCCAAGGAGCGGCCCGAACTCACACGCGCAGAGCTCGCCCTTCTGGAGAAGAGCCAGCATCTGCAACCTCGTGGAGTGGGCCAGGGCCTTGACCATCCGCGCCTGCAACCTGTATCCCTCTTCTTCCATCTTATTTCACCTTATCGCTATATTCGCGAATCCTAATATATTATACTACGAAGAAGACTACCCTGTCAAGCAGGCAATGTCTGGCACAAACAGCGCGAGTATCCACCCAGTCGTGTCCCGCCAAGATTGGAGGCAGACACAGATAGACACGTCCTGGTTCCTGCCGCGCTACGAAAGGCAGGCCCACGCCCGCCAAGCTTCTTTTCCCTAGGAAAACACGCCGAAGATGTAAACCAGGCAGTAGTAGATTCCGACCCCGACGAATACGACCCCGGTCAGCCCACGCGCCCAGCGCTCCAGGCGCGTCAGCCAGCCAAAGGTCACGCCGATCGAGCGCGCGCCCAGCGTCATCAACAAAGCAAAAACAAAGACTGGCAGACTGGTCCCTACGCCGTACAGCGACGGCAGCAGCACCGGGGATCCATGTCTCACGGCCAGAGGGATCAGGCTGCCAAAGAAGAGCACCGCCGAAACGGGGCAAAAGGAAAGCGCAAAGCCCATTCCCAGTAGCCCAGCACCCCAGATTCCCCAATTCTCGACCCAATGCTCCATCTTATCACTCACGCCCCAATTGGGGAGGGGGAGCTGCAGCATCTCCAGCAGTAACATACCCACAATGATCAGGATCGGCCCCAGGAGCTGGTTGGCGTACTTCTGCAGGACAAACGACACGTACGGCGCTGATAACAAACTCCCGACCAGCAGGACCCCCAGGCCCACATAGGTCAACGACCGGCCGAGGGTGTACGCCAGGCCAGCGAGAAAGACGTGACGCGGATTGGCCAGACGTTTTCCGACGAAGGAGATGGCAGCGACGTTCGTCGCCAGCGGGCAGGGGCTGATGGAGGTCAGAACCCCCAGCCACAGCGCGGACGCCGCACCAACCAGCCAAAGACTCATTGGTCTCCTTCCAGGTAGGCTTGGGTCTCCTGCAACACGTACCCTACGAAGGCCTCTCTATCACCCACGAGTTCCCAGACCCGGCTCAGGTTCTTCCACCGGGTCTCTGCTCCGCCCTCCATATCCACCAGGACCAGAGATCGTGTGGTCAGCTCGTAATCCGCAATGAAGTGCTCGTTCGGCGGCTCCTCCACATTGACGGCGTACCACTCCAGCGCCCCCGATTGAATCTCCTCACGGAACCCCGCCTCCAGGGCCTCTCGCGAGTATTGCTCGATCCGGAGGCACGTCTGGCAGCGGCTGGCGCCGTGGAAGTAGTAGGCCACCACAGTATGTTCAGCCTCCTCCGGATCTTCCTCCAGGGGAGGCGTTGCTGTTACCTGGGAGACAATCGGTTCATCCTGCTCTGGACTGATTGGCTTCTGCAGCAGACTGTTCACCGCCAGGTACGCGAGGCTGGCACAGACGAACAGAACAAGGACGACGGTGAGTATGGGCTTCACCTTCACGGGCTCTTTTCTCCTTCCAGATCAGGCCCGGAGGGCCGCTCGATTCTGGGGCGCCAGCATCTGGAGCCTGGTCGGGTGAGCCAGGGCCTTCACCATCCGGGCCTGCAACCTGTATCCTTGTTCCTCCATGGTTGTTTCATCCTATTCTTATATTCGCGAATCCTAATATACTATACAACAAAGGTGCGCTGCCTGTCAAGCAAGGACTGGAGATGGGGTGGCTGGCGCCTAACGGTCAGGTGGCAGTGCCAGCCGGACCGAATGGCAGCCCAGTTGCGGGCTTCCCACTGGGCCTCATGCCAAAGAAGAATCGCACGGCTCTGAAGCTCCTGACCAGCAGTTCGTACAAGACTAGGATCAAAGCGAAGGAGATCCCTGTGACAACCACCAGCTTGGGCACGATGCCCATGTGCCAACGGATGACGAAGAAGCCGATGACAAGGTTTACCGTTTGATGAAAGAGGTATAAGGGAAGCACCGCCTCATTGGCGTAGGCCAGCACCTTGTGGTTGGAGCTCAGGCACTTTGCTACCATGCTGAGCATGAACGCGACCGCGCTCCAACTGGTAATGCTCCACGCTATCTCATACAGCACGTACGTCAACGAGAAGGTCTCGTGACCCGGGACGGGATTGTGGCCCAGCGCCAAAACGAGAAGACCCAGACCGGCGTCACGTCGCCTTCACTACCATGCGTCCGCAATCGTCGACAATCTTGTCCTCTGGCTCTCGCGTCCCCGGAGTGCTCTTTCAACTCCGGTTCTGCGAGAACCTCAGGGAGGCTGTATGCACTTGAGTGCGCATCACTCGGGGATGGGAGGGTGGCCCTGGCGGCAGATGGATCGCGAGGCCACACCATTGCCGCTCCTCTCGGTTCTGCTGCGCAACTCGCCAGCAAAGCATCCATTGACAAGGACGAAAAGGCGCGGTACAATCAGCACAAGGGAGGAAGCGGCCAGCGATCGTCATCCGGCCGCTGGGACCAACGGAGCAGACAAAGGAGCCAATCGCCATGCCAGGTACGGGAGCAGGTTGGGATTCCATTCTCTATAGGGCCTACATCATCGGCGGCATCTTTGTGATTGTCGCCATCGCCCTGCTTGTGGGCTTGCTCGATCCAGCGGGAGAGGGGCCCTTTTGGATACCTCTGGTGTTTGGATCCGTTACCGTGTACATGGCTGGTATCCTGGGCTACTGGTGGGTGAAACTGCTCTTCACGGGCTACACCGAGCCAGAGCGTTGGGTCGAGGAAGAAGGGGACGACACCCCAGCCGTCAAGGCCCTCAGAAGCTGGTCCAAACTGTCGGAGGCCATGACCGTCCTTGGCGGCGACGTGGAGGAGCTAGAGAAGCTGGAGAAGGCTGCCCGGCGCCCCGTTCTGGAGTGGTACGGCTGGACGAACGTCCTCACCTTCTACTGTCTGGGCGGCGCCTGGCTGATCGTCCTGGACATCATCACCCCGCAAACGCAGCGCTACTTTGTGATGGGACTCATCGGGCTGATTATCTTCATTATGGTGAGAACCTACTTCCTCCTCGGGGCGAGCATCGGGGCGGGAGAGTACGCCTACCTCAGGCCGCTGGGGTTGGCGCTGGTGGAGCACCCCACGCTGGACCTCAAGAGGATCCCGATGATGGTCGTGCAAGGGCCTTGGGGCCTGGTCAGCGGCGGAGCTAGCCTATTGGCGGGTTTCCGCCACGGCAGGTCGGTGCAGGTGGTGGTTGAAGGCCCGCGGAACTACACCATGGTTGATGCGCACCTCCCACCTTTCACCGTGGAGAGCAGGGAGGGCAAGCTGGTCCCTGGCGAGGACGCACCCCAGGCCGTGAAAGAGAGCTTGAGGGAGTTGCGCAAGGCCAAGCGCTGGGTGGACATGGAGCTACAGGCCGGGCCGGAGGGCATAGTGGTGGAGCGCACCCCCGGCAGAAGGCAGAACATGTGGCTCTACGACCTGTGGCTGGCCGAGCGGTTGCTGGAGGCCCTGGAAGAAGGCTGAACTGGAAAAGAGAGTCTGTTCGCCCCTGATGACAACCTCCAAATCCCCGTCGCAGCCAGGGAGGTCCCGGTCGGTGTGTTAGGGCGGGTCTGAGACCCGCCCCTGCGACGGTGTTCTTGGACTAGGTTGCGCTCTGAACGATCTCTTTCGCCCAGGCGGCGGCCCGCTCCAATTCACCCTCTTTCAAGGGACCTTTGCCGCCTTCGACGTAGAAGGCCTCCGGCGATCCGATGAGGGTCCCGCTCTTCTTCTTCAGGCTCTTGGCGATCCTTCCCGCGGCAAAGCCGAAGATTCCGACCCATCTCGTCGAGAGTCGGGTGTCGAAGGCGGCCACCTTGATGCCTTCCAAGGCAGGCGCCTCGACCTGTTTGAGCAGGTCCCGCATCGGCTCCGACGCCCTGCCTCCGTGGGTCGGAGAGCCGACGAAGAGAAGCTCGAAGCTCTTCAATTCGGAAGCATCCGCTTCTCCCACAGACAACACTGTGACCTCGCCGCCGACCGCTTCACCGATGGCTTTGGCGATCCTCTCCGTATTACCGTAGCGCGAGTCGTAGATAACGAGCGTCTTCATCGTTCACCTCCGATGTAGCGTACAACGATTGGCAGCAAACGCCGAGTCTCGGGGCGACCGCCCTTGTCGCGCTGATCTCCCACTTCAAGCCCGACTGACCTCTTCTCTCGAGAGGCCCGATCCAAGCTGGAGGAGCCTTCGCGCGATCACGATGTTCCATATCACAAGAGCGAGAGGACAGAAATGAGCGCGAGGATGATACCTACGGATCGCTTTCCTGGTGGTTTCTCATGAACAGTTCCCACGCGAATGAGCTGCCGTGCCCGGGGTAGACGGTATGAATGTCTGAGCCTCTCAGTTTCTCGACACTGGCCATCGCTGCCGCCAAGTCGTCCATGATCGAACCGAGACCTGGCTTGTCCCTGTTCTCGAGCAGATCGCCGCAAAACAGGTCTCCACCGGCTGTCAGGATTCCTATCGAACCCTTGGAGTGCCCTGCAAGATGAAGAACTCTAGCGTCGAGTCCATATCCAGAGAGATCGTCGCCTTCCTCAAGGTATTGATCGGGCTTGAATCTGTCCGATTTGGCGAACCTGAAGAGGATAGGGGCCATTCTTCTGAGGAGCGCGTTTCCCGATTCTCTGTTGTAGAACATGTCTCCGCGTTCGACCATTCCCCCATCGTCGATGTGCATCGCCGCCCTTGTGCCGAACTTCTCACGGAGGAATGCGCAGTTGCCGATGTGGTCGAAATCCCCATGGGTCAAGACGATAAGGTTTAGATTGCCTGGCTTGCAGCCCGCGCCTTTTAGCTCTCTAAGGAGGTCGGCGCGCTTGTTCGAACCCCCCGTGTCGATCAGGACAAACCCGTCGTCGGTTTCTATGAGGTAGCAGTTTACGCTACCCAGTCGAAAAGGTAACGATAGACCAATGGTCTTGATTCGATGCGGCATGCTTTCCTCACTTACGGCCTAGCACAAGCTACAGGCCTGCAGCGCTGTCGATGTTATCGCGAGGATAGGTTCTGAACCGCAGACGGGCGGCGTTCGGATCATCACTATCATCCAATGCCCCCACCAGGTTCAACAGGGTGTGAAGGTCGATTGCGCTCAGTGATCCCGCCGCTCCACAATGGCGATCTCTTCCTCGGTCAACCCATGCGACTCACACACCGGTATGGCGGCCCCGCTCAGGTGCAGCGCCTGGTTCGCTGGGCTTCCCAGCATCCGTTCGATCCTCAATGAGCGTTGCCAACAACCGGCGGGTTCGGCTACCAGACCAGTCACGGAGATCCCACGCCATAAACAAAACCCGAAGGTCAAACAAGACAAGCTTTCGGATAGGCGAAGGCTGAGAAGATCAATCGCACCTCCGCTTTGCCCTACGCCACGGCAAGAACACACCATGAAATCCATGCCTACAGGCACGCCAGAACAGTTGCCCCCACAAACAGCGCCGCCCTACCTCTTACGAAACTCAGGTGCGCCCTTGGCATTAACCGCGAAGCGCTGCAAGAGATGACGCGGCAATGATGATGCAGGTGGCAAAGTGCAGCGTGAACGCGTTCCTGCGTGCCTCGAGCATCCGCATCGGGCTGGCGTACCCCATCCAAGACACGGCCACGACCGTCCGCACGAGTCCGAATGAAAGGACCGCGACCAGCGACAGCGGGATTATCGAAGCAGTGAAGACGGCCAGGAAGAGCGTGGCGTAGAACAGTATCGACAGCGCGAGCACGACGAATCGCCCTGAGAAGCGAGCGCCGAAGAGAATGACCGTCGTCCGGCGCCCCGCCTGCTCGTCGTCCACCCTGGTAATGAGCTCATCCGTCCAGACCCACAGAGCGGTTACGACGACGAGCGGCAGCGAAGCCAGGTAGACCGTGCGTGTGAGGTCGCCGGTCTGGACGAGGTACGCACCGAGAACAGGCAGCAAGCCAAGGCCTGCGCAGATGACTTGCTCGCCGCCCACCCGCCGCCAGAAGCTGAACGGCGGTGCCACGTAGAGCACACCCGTGAAGATCGTCGAGAGCCCGTAGACAATGAAGATGCTCCCGGGAACGAACTTGCTTAGGTGCAGACCCATGAGGCCCGCCGCGACGATGCACACGCTCGCAGCCCCGAGGAGCCGGGACCCAGGCCAATCGGCCGTGGACCTGTCCTCGACTCGAGCCTGCAGAAAAGAGAATCCGGCGTGGAGCAGAATCGTCGCGATGAGAAACTCGATGGCGCCGAGCCACTTGAACGAGAAGCCCGGTGGGCGCAGCCAGAACGGAAGCGTGGTGCCCACGAGCGCGGGAAGCAGGGAAGCAGTCCAGTAGCGAAACCCGGCGAAGTGGAGAAAGCCAAGGGCGCCGCCGCTGGGCCCTCCCGCCGGAGGCCTGTCCCTCGCTTCCCCAGCCACGTCAGCTCCTCTCCTTCTGAGGTCCCGGATCATTGTGATCGCCCGGAGAGGACATAGTCCAGGCATTATCAAGTGCCGCTTCTGGTGCATGGTCACGTAGCCACCGCGTATCGCTCCAGTTACACTCCCGCTTGTTAGGGCGCTCGGAGAGCTTATGCTCATTGGCTGTGAACTTCAAAAAAGCGCCAGCGAACTAATGATTATGCGGACATCTTTGCACCTAGTCACCCCATCTGGCACACCAGGCCGGCGTTTGTCCACACAACCATATTATACCCGAGCGCCGCTCAGTAGGGCCGGAACGGGTTGCTGCCGGACCACTGAGGCCAGTGAACCCTTTTTGGGTGTAGCCGGTCAGTGGGTTCAATGGTCCCGCGCTTCCACGATAGCGATCTCTTCCTCGGTCAATCCATGCAACTTGCACACCGGCGCGTCGATCTCTCGGAATCACTCATATCGGGACGGAACTTCCCCAACAGGACGCGAGTGGCCCCCAGCACGACCGCGCTGCACCCTTCGAGGGTACGCACTTCCCGTACGGGCCGAATATCTACCGCAAGCCCACATTCGCGCAGCGTCGCCGCGATGGCCTCGGCGACTTCCTGCGTTGAGCCCCAACGTGTTGCGTATCCTACAAGAACCAAAGATGACGTGGCGGTCGCCTTTCAGCGCCACGTCCACTCGAACGCTTCTGATTACGATTGTTTGGGGAGCATCTTCCTCTCGAGACGCCCTAGCTGGTACAGCCTTCGGCCGACTAGGGCATACCATATGACCAGGAACAAGGCATTCGGAAGAATCACGAGAAGGGCGATGATTGCCGATGGCGTCAGAGCTTGTCTGACATAATCGGCTAATGACAGTCCATAGGCCAGAATTCCTACATAGGCGGTTAACCTGCTGAAGGACTTGCTCTGGAGCATGACCGATGAGGTTATCAGACCACCAACGGACACCAGGAAGAGGGCCAAGTTGAAACCACCAACGGCGCGTTGGTTCGTATTGGCAAGTATGGCCTGCCCTGCCGCCAAGAACGTTGATCTCTGAGCCTCTGTCGTCGCCGCAGCATACTGATTGCTGAGGGAAAGCATGGCAAAGGGGTTGTTGGTGGCCAGGAAGATCCCAGCCCCCAGGAGGACCAAGATCACAGCGATGACCATCAGGCCTTCATTGGCTTTTCTGAGCACGAGGTAGAGGGCGAGGAATACCAGGGCAAACATCACGTACATAGGAACTTCCAACCCCCAGAAGTCGAGGAGTCCAATGATCCTATCGCTTTGGAACAGCATGAACCAGCCACTCACGGTGCTGGGTTGCGGGTAGAGGGTGTGAGCTACAACCTCGCCCAGGGTCAGGATTACCACGACGAACGCGGCCGCGCCGCCGAGTATGTAGAGGCCCTTGTAGGCGGAGTCAGCGGTTTCGGCATTAGCAGCTTGATTCATCATTACTCGGTCATCCGCGCAAGTCCCAAGAGCCTGAGGAGTGTCGCTGGAATTGTTTCGAGCTTTTGCTTCCATGACTTTGCCTCCTGGAACGAATCTTTCCTTATGCCTACTGCCTTTGGGAACAGTGGTGATCGAAAGCAAGCTTGGTACGGCCGCGCAACGGCCCCGAGCTGAGCGGCTAGGCAGATTGATTCCTAGGGAATAACAATTGAAGGAGACAATCCGACACTTTGCAGCACTATGGTTGCGATGAATAGGAAGACGACTCCAAAGATCACGGCAAGGGTCAAACTTCGTAATGTGTCGGTCGCTAAACCTTGCCCAATAACCACTCCTGCTATGCCCATCTGAAGTACTTGACCAGCGAACCAGGCAGCTAGGAGCTGTGGGCTTGCGGTACTGATCGAGTAGAGCCCAAGAGTGAAAGAGGCACCCATCACTGCGCCCAAGGACAGGCCCATGACGAGGCCTTTGCGCCAACCCCTTGCCGAAGCTTGGTCAATGATCCATACGAGAAGTCCTGCCGTGGCAAGGAGCGCCAAATAGCCAAAGGGTATCCTGAGAAAGGCGTCCATAGCCGAAAGGAGAAACGGACTATCCTGAACATATGTCGCTGCAAGTATGCCGCCATGAAGAAAGAAATCGACTCCAATCATAGCGACCCACACAAGCAGCGTCAGTTGGACATACCTCTTGCGAGAGGTGCGATTCTCGCGTTCATATTCTCCTGGCATCTTGCTGCCTCCATTTCACGGCAGGGGATACACAATCCACCTAACTACTGATTGTGCGGACCTCTCGCCGCCCAATCACCCGGTGGGGGGCACCAGGCTCACCTTTGCCCCCCAATGTCGTGCTATGTCCAAGCGCCGGTCAGTGGCGCCCGCTCGGACGGTCTGTGGGGGCGGGCCCCAGACTCGCCCCTACGAGCCTGGCCTCGGTGTTTCAGGGGAGTGCCGCCACTCCACAATAGTGATCTCCTCCTCGGTCAACCGATGCAACTCATACGCCACCGCGTCGATCTCCGCGCCGGCGGCTTCGATCTGGCGTTGGTAGAGCTTCTTGTCGGCGGGGAGGGCGGTAGCCTGTAGTTCGCCGGCATCTCGCCGGGTTGACCGAGGCGAGTGGCTATCACTCCTCTACGAGTCGGCAATAGCTTGCCGTACACAGCACTGCAAGGCTGGCCTCGGTGTTTTCGCGGCGATCCCGCGACTCCAGAAGGTGCGCCGTCGACGACACTCGTAGCAGGGCCTGCAACGAAGGCCCTGTGCCTGCTGAGCAATGCCAGGGACCTAGTAGCCGTACACCCTGAGTATCTGCTCTGATTCACAAGGGCCGCGTGACTAAGTTCTGGTCAGAGCCAGGAGCAGGAACCTCAGAAAGGCTGCTCACTCTGCCTAAGCCCTCGTGCCATTCATGTCATTAACCAGCACGATCCGGTAACGTGCTTTGTTCTCCCTCAATCTCTGAATTGCCTCGTTCACCTGTGACATGGGCATCAGTTCGACCGCGGGTGTAATGCCATGCGCGTGCGCGAACGAGAGCATCTCCCGCATTGTTGCCCGGTTGCCCAAGAAGGACGTGGTGATCGACAACTGGTGCGCCACGAGGTCAGTTGAATTGAGTTCCAGGTCAGGGAAGCCAACGAGAACCAGCTTCCCCTTCTTCTTCAATGCGCTCAGCAGCGGCTCCCACTTGAACTTGCCGGGAGCAGTGCATAGCAGCAGGTCGAAGGCGAACGCGAGCTCGCGCAGGCTGGATGGGTCCGAAACGATGAAATGGTCTGCGCCGAAGGCAAGCGCCTGCTCCTTCTTCTCTGGGGAGGAGGAAAGTGCGGTTACCTCGTATCCGAGGGCGTGCGCAAACTGTATCGCGAGATGGCCCAACCCTCCCACACCGATGACGCCGAGTTTCTGCGACGCTGGCGCGGCGAACGAACGGAGGGGAGAGTAAACCGTGATGCCGGCGCACATGAGCACCGCGGCTATCTCCGGGGGCATGCCGTCAGGGGGCGGGTAGGCGAAGCGGCTATCCACAGTGACCAAGGAGGAGAACCCGCCGTACGGGAGCCAGGTTGCCGTTTGGACGATGTCCATACAAAGCTGCTCTTCTCCCTTCAAGCACCACTCGCACTGCATGCAACAACGACCCTGCCACCCTATGCCAACCCTGTCCCCTTCCTTCAGTTCGGACGCCTCGGGGCCAAGAGCCGATACATATCCCACGATCTCGTGACCGGGCACAAAGGGATAGTTGGTTATTCCGTAGTAGTCGTCGATGGCGTGGATGTCAGTGTGGCAGACGCCGCAGTGACTGATAGAAACCCGGACATCATATTCCCCGAATTTCGGCGGGTCGTACGTAAACGGCTCGAGCGGTTGTCCTACCGCTCTCGTGGCGTATCCCAGGATGGTTGACGGACACATTTGGGGAACCCCCTTTCTGAATCGCGCCAGTTCAACCTCACAAAGGTGATTGCTGCCTAACTTATCAATAGGCCGCGATCTTTCCACCTGATCACCGCGTTTGCGACGCTAGGCCGACGTTTGTCCCAATAACTATGCCGTATGTGAACCCCGCGAATTATCCTCCAAGAGTCTGCCTATCACAAGGTGATACTAGCCACCAGTTCTTCGTCAAATCTCTCTTAGGCGGAGAATGACGCCCCCGCTGAGTGCTCAGGCCCCGCCCCAGAGAGCGTGATGTCCAGTGCGTCGTTGAAGACATCTACATTGCGTTCAAGCCACGTGGTGAAGTCCAAAGCTTCGTGCTGCCACACCTCACGTCGGGTGCTGTTCGCAGCGCCCCGATCATTCCGTCGACGCCTCCACGATTTCTATCTCCTCGTCCGATTAGGGACCTCGATCTGAGCAAGGGTGAGTTGCTTTGAGTTATGGGAGAAGTGGAGGGATGGGGCAAGTGGCGTTGCGGAAGGGTGTGCCCACGTTTGCAGGGCTGAGTCAGACCTCGGAGGTTTTGGAAACCTCCGAGGTCTATGGCGGGAAAGCTGGACATCTCAGAGCACACCGATAAGGAAGGCCAAGAGAGAATGACCTTTAGGATTCTGCCCGATACCTACCGGTTACTCTAAAGACAAAGGGGAAGGTCAAATTCCCGCGCTTGAATGTTCAAGTAATCACACTATCCCCTGAGTATCGCTGGTACTCACCCCTGTAATTCAGTACTCGCAAGAAATACTCCCTAAGAATATCTTGACAGTGTTGGTACATTCTCAGCTTGTCATCAAGATTCAGGTTAGCAATACCTGAATGTATCAGTTCGTTTCGGAGATGAACGACTTTTGACATGTCCAGATTCATACCAACTGACGTTAACATCCCGTTTAGCAGGTCCTCAAATGTCTTGCGTGGCCCTGGTCTGGTCCCAGCCCCACCGGAATCACGGAAGTATCCTCCAATATACGGGTATCCCTTCTCAAGTGCGAAAGTGTGCTTGAGATTTTCAAACAACACGAAGGTTGCGATCAGCTTTATCTCGATGGGTTTCTCTTTCTCACTAAGCGTGTAGTAGTCGAACGCGATATTCAGTTGGCGAGTCTCTCGAAGTCGTCGAAAGGTGGGCCAAGTTTGCTCTAGGAACGATCTGATCACTTCTCCTCTTCTGATAGGAAGCAGTGGAAGGAAGTGTTGTACCTGTCCGATAATGGCATGGCAAGCAGCGATGGGACTAACATCGGGGTATTCATAGCCGAAAACGGCAACCTCTGAACTCGTAGCAAGCGACAGCAGCTCTGAGATATCACGCGCAAGTAATTGAGCACGATCAAAACTCTCAGGCAGCAGATTACGTATCACGAGATCAGTGGTGTATATGGTTTTGTGCTGGAATTCTTCAAAAGTGCCCGTTATGATGTCGGGTCTTTGGAGAATCTCAATATCAAGCTCATCAAGTTGCAGCCGGACTAGGTTGCGAACACGACGTCCACCATCGTAGGTGCAAAGCTCTCCACCGACTATACAGTTGGCGATTAGAGCGCGATAGTCAGCCATTTATTCCCTGCCATTCCTCAAGTGTGCGAGCTTCTGCGCCTAACGAGTGAGGTCAGCGCCCGCGCGTGTTATTGCGCCGCCCGCTGCCGCGAGTTGTAGGGCCGTGCAAGAGGCGGCCAAGGTGCATCTTCAGGGCGGCGTAAACGTGCACGAAAGCCAGAGGCTGCGGGTGCTGCTCCAGCTTTGTGTTGTATCGCGGCTGGCGTCCACACTGCTCGCGGAATAGGGTGATAAGGGCGTCCTGTAGCTCCTTAGCGTCTTCCTTCGACGCCCTCTCAACCCACACCACGCACAGTTTGTTCGGGAGTGTGCCGCCCCTTATGTCAGTGGCCATCTTCTGCGAGGCTGTGTGGGCAACTGCTGTTGCCAGCCTCCCTCGGAGGCCCTTTGGGGTGGAATTGGGGCGCAGGCCGGCTTCTCCAACATCAATGACGGCGTCACATGTATTTGCTTGACCGACGCGATAGATCACGTACGTACCTGGAGTTTCCGGCACGCTCTTGCTGAACTCCCTCGGGACACTTGCCCTGCGCCGCGTGCGGGATAGGTCGTAAGGTATGGGATCGCACCAAGCCTGGATCATGTGCCAGCCTACTCTCTGTGCTCTGCGAGCCGCTCTGACAATGGGTAGCGCCGGCCAGCTAATGATTATGCGGACATCGCGCGGCCTAATCACCCCGTCCGGCACACCAGGCCGACGTTTGCCCTAGCACCAAGGTAGATCGGAACGCCCATCAGCGAGGCCGGAAGGGCTCGCTGTCGGACCACTGTGGGCACTGAACATCTCTCAGTCTCATCACTGGGTTCAATGATCCCGCCCCTCCACGATAGCGATCTCTTCCTCGGTCAACCCATACAACTCGTACACCAACGCGTCGATCTCCTCATCGGTGGCCTCGATCTACCGGTGGCAGCAGTAGCATCTTCACCATGCGCGGTAATCCCCCCCTGCGGGCTAGCCAACGATGTTATTGTACGCAGCTTCGAAGAGCGGACCCAAGGCGTCAAGGGGTGCGTCAACCTTGTCTACCCTATAGAGTACCTGTTTCCACTCATCTTCATAGCGGTGAGGTTCCCAGTCAGACGGCTGGTGTTGCTCCGCAACTTCCCTAGGTACTTTGAAGAAAAGCGCGAACGACTTGCTGCCTAGCCAGGAGAGCCCGAACACGTTGTAGAAGCCGTGCTTGTAGCCGATGTATCCCTTGTTAAACTTCTTTTCGAGAGGCCAGCTCCGATCAGAGAGGAACCTGTCTATCCGTTCAGACACGGCAAAGAACATGTCCACGCTTTGGTTGTTCCGATGTTGCTTGTAGAACTCCTTGTCATACACGGGCGTCCCCTTGGTGATCCTGCGCGTCGTGGGTGCTTCCGGCTCTCGCTTGTTGACCAGTATGAATTCGTCTTCGTCGACGGCAAACCGCTGCACCTCCAGTAGGTCCACCTCGTAGTTGATCTTGTTCACCAGACGCAGAACGGCCACCGGAATGGCAGGAGCCATGATGATGATGCGCACTGTCAGATTGTCCCAATCGATGCTCACGTCGTCCGGCACATCTTCCGCCTCAAGCCACAGAGCGCGGATGCTATCGGGATTCGTTTCAGCCCAAATTGCGTAGCGCAGCACCTGCGGAATGATCTCCTCATCGATAGCTCGGTTCTTGAACTCGATGATAACCACGTTGCTCTCCTCGTCCACGCCTACGATGTCCGGCACATCTTTGCGTGAAGGGGTCCTGACTTGCCGGGAGAGGATGAAGATCTCGCTGAGGATTTCCCTAACATCGTACACGTAGCGCTCAAACTCATCTTCGCTGGTGAAAGGCCTCTCAGCGAGGTTGGTCGTCCGACCGTCGGCGGAACGCCAGAACAGATTAGGCATCCTAGGCTCCTTTCTGATGTGCCGGCTGTGATTCTCCTTCGACGATAGCGATCTCTTCCTCCGTCAACCCATACAACTCATACACCAGCGCGTCGATCTCCTGGTCGGTGGCCTCGATCTGGCGCTCGCAGAGCTCCTGGCCGGCCGGGATGGTGGCCGACATTGCATCACCCTATTCGTCAAAGAGGAGAGGCCACCCCGAGACAGCGAACCGGAAGAAGTCATCGTTGACGTCTCTCCACACGAAGTCGCCGGGCACGTATTGCATGAATCCGCTATGGGGATAGCGCTCGTTGAAGTTCTTCTTCCAGCAGAGGGCGAACTCACCAGCACTTCCGTGGTGGGACCCGAATACTCCAAAGGTCTCCTGTCGCAGTGAGACATAGCTCACGTGGATATCCTCGCACGGCGCTGGTCGTATGTCAAGCCCTCGGTGGGGGTAAGCCAAGCCGATGTCCTTGCCTGCAGCGGTAATGTGCACTGGCAGATCCGCTCCCCACAGCGTTGCCACGCCCTCTCGCGGAGCGCTCCACTTGAACTCGTAGTTGTAGTAGTAGACGCCTAAGATCTTCCAGGGACCGCACTCGAACGGATCAGTCACGTGCCAATTGTCCTGTGCACCACCGGCCTTGCCTTGGTACCAGAAGGGGATGTCCCCTCTCCACACGACCCGCCCCCCGGCGTCAAGGTACTTTCTGATCAAGCACGTGTCGTTCCGCACTTCCGCAACGGTGTCGGGCACTATGTCCTGTGCGAACACGATAAGGGACCTGTGCGCCAAGTGCCTCTGAAGTACCCCGCGAATCCAATGGGCCAATTGCTCAGCGTTCTTCTCTGCAAAGAACCTTCGCGAGAAGTACTCCCGTGCTTGGCTCGCATTCTCTCCTTTGACCCAGGATCCGGGGTAGTCGCGGTCGTAGTAGACAATCTTCGTCACGTGGTGCGATAGGGCCGCCGTGGCGCACTTGAGGGCCCGCTCGCTCGCCGCCACTGCCGATCCCCATTCCAGCTCGTCAGGTCTTTCCACCCTATCATCGAAGAGCCTGAGTGCGTGGTCGCTCAGGGTCGCTAGTGCGAAGGTCAACTTGTCTACTTTGGCCTTTTCGCTTGCATACTTGTCTCTCTCCATATCCAGCTCTGCACGGTACCTCTCGAGTTGACCTGAGTGGTAAGCGCGAAGCCGTCGGGCCTCGGTCTTCGCGAGTCGAAGCGCGCGCCTGGGGGGTCGCAGCAATGCCGCCCCCACTCCCGCCACCCAACTCCAGAAACGGGCCCACCTTCGTTGAATGACAAAGTTCCAGACCAGAAGGCCGAACAGGGCTCCCACCGTGGAAAACAGCAGCCTCGCTTCGTAGCCGATATCCGGGCGCATGAGCGAGAGCAAATACGCCAGCCCTCCCGAAATGGCCCCGGCGACGAGATTCCATAGAAGGTTTGAAGTGTTACGCGGCACAGCTCATTTCACTCCTATCTAGCCTCGGCCTCGCCCTCCACAATCGCGATCTCCTCCTCCGTCAACCCGTACAACTCGTACACCAGCGCGTCGATCTCCTCATCCGTAGCTTCGATCTGGCGCTGGTAGAGCTTCTTATCGCCGGGGATGGCGGCCCCGGCCAGCTTCCTGTGCAGGTCCAGCATGCGCTCCACCAACGCGACCATCTTGTCATGCTGGGCTTTCTCGGCCCGGTCTGCGTGACTAAGGGTGCGGATGGGTGCACTGTTGATGCTGCGAGCATTGAATCTAGTATAGCCGCTGAGCTTTGCCGGGCAGATCATCCGAAGGTGATAGGACATCACACCGGAATTGAGGATCCCCAGGATGTAGAGAGGCGAGAGTTGTTCTGGCTCTTCGATGATTATGCCAGGGCAGTTGGCCCCATTGAATGCTGTCGCACCGGTCAACAGGCCTACGGCTGTGCGGGTGCCGATACCCTTGACCAGCAGCTTGCGGGGATGAATATAGTCGAAGGAGCCCGCCCGCAAATGACGATACCAGTCTGATCCCTTCGCGTAGAATCTCCGGCTGTCTTTTCGCTCACGCAGAGCATCCTTGTGACCTACGAGATGCTGGTGGATATTGGGGCACCACCGCCTGAGTTCTGGTTCGAGGATAAGCCTCGGGACGCCTTCTGGCCCTTCACGGTATGGGTAGATTACCAGCGCGCCAGGTTCCACCTCAGCGTATCGCTGGACCTCGGCCCCTCGGTATGCATACGGCAGGAGCAGGTCCGTCTCCAAATGGAGCTCCTCGGCAGTCTCCCGCTTGAGGACAAAGGCCCTGTCCATGCCGGTGAGCACTCCGATGTATGCGTTTGCGTATGCGCTGAGCGGTCTCCATTCGATCCGGCGCTCGCTGAGGAACGTTGGTATATCCAAGCGCCCAAGGTTCCAGGGGCCGTCCGATAGCCCATCCAGATTGATCGTGACCACCTCGGCAGCTTCGATGCCCGGCAGGTTCAGCTGCTCGCTTCGCCGGATGCGCTTAAGCGCAAGGGAGTCGGATCGGGTTGGGCTCACGATGAGAATCGCAGGGTACGTATGGGCCTTCTGAAAGACTGGCAGCGAGCCGAAGTCGACTAGTTGGTGCAGTCGTCCATCGGACAGCATGGCCCGCATGTTCCGTCCATAGTCTGTCGACAGCCACTGAGATGTGCATATGAGGCCGACAAGTCCGCTGTCCCTTGCCAGGGCGAGAGCCCGCTCAATAAACACCAGGGAGAGGTCAGTCTTGCTCGTCGGAGCCCGATAGGAGTGGAAGAGGTAATCCGCCACGCTGTGCTCGATTCTCTGTATCCTGATGTACGGAGGATTACCAATCACCGCATCGAATCCACCCGCTCGCATAATCTCCGGGAACTCCTTGTCCCAGTCGAAGGGGTTCACCCGTCGCATCTCCTCCTCGTCGGGGATCAGCTGCCCCTGGAAGTAGTCCGGCCCGA
Organism: Chloroflexota bacterium; assembly: GCA_030603665.1. Taxonomy (GTDB): domain Bacteria; phylum Chloroflexota; class Anaerolineae; order UBA7937; family B3-Chlor; genus JAUVXJ01. Next base: position 23,689 of record JAUVXJ010000003.1, read on the forward strand.
TCAAGGAGTTGCCGCACTTGATGTTCTCCCCCAGGTCGGGCAAGGCCCGCTCCCGCCAGAACTTGAGCTGCTGCACCAGGGTCTCCTGGTTCTCCCCCTCCAGCACCCTGAGTAACAGGCTGAGCTTGGTCACCTCCACGGCCTGGCGGTCGATGTCCACCCCGTAGATGTTGTTCAGCAGGATACGCTTCTTCTCCCCCGTGGTCAGCCGCCACTCCCCGCCCCGGCCCTGGTAGATGGTAGGACGCTTGCGTTTGGCCTGTTTCTGGGGGTCGTGCTCCTCGTACCACTGGCGGTGGTAGTCCAGCAGCCGCTGGTAGGCGCCCAAGAGGAAGGAACCGGACCCGCACGCGGGGTCCAGAATACGCAGATTGGAGATCTGCTTGGGCGTCTTGCCCTCGATCAGGCGTCCCACGGTCTGCTCCACGATGTACTCCACGATGTAGGAGGGGGTGTAGTAGACGCCCCCTGCCTTCTTGACCTCCGGCTTCTCCTCCACCTTGGCCCGGTGGCCCGGTGTCAAGCGGATGACCTTGCCCAGGAACTGCTCGTACACCTGGCCCAGGATCTCCGGAGGGAGCACCGAGAACTCGTAGGGACAATCGGGGTAGTACAGGCCAGCCAGGATGGGCTTGAGGGTCTTGTCGTCGATGTTGAGAGACTTGGTCAGCGTGTCTTCCTGGAAGTCGAATAGGTCGGAGTTGTACTTCTCGTCGGCCTGCCGGTACAGCTCCCCCATGCGCTCGTAGATGTTGGGGTCGCCGCTCAGGGCCAGGAGGCGGCCGTAATCCTCGATGCCCCGGTCCTCGCACATGCGCAGGAAGATCAGACGGTCGATGGTGCGCTGCACGGCGAAGTTCAGCTCGTGCACAGAGAGGTCAAGGTTGCGCAGGGCGATGTTGCGGGCCAGGGTCTCGCGCCAGGACTCGATCTCCTTGAGGAACTCCACGTCCACCTCGCTGGTGCCTCGTTTGCGTCTGGTGTCGTGGACATAGCGGTCGAAGGAGCCTTTGAGGACTGAGTCCCTGGCGAAGATACCGTAGATCTCATCCAGGCGGTGCAGATACTCGTCGAAGGTGAGGTACAGAATCCGGGCCACACCTGCTTTGTCTGCGGGCTTGGGGCGACGTCGACAGTCGTAGACGGCGAGCTCTTCAAAGTCGGTGAGGATGCTGAGGGGCAGCTTGGCGCTCCAGGCGTACCGCCGCAGTTGGTAGGCCGGGCCTACGTCTCCCTTGACCGCCGTGGAGGGCCTCTTGGCTTCCAGGAAGAACTTCCGCACCCCACCTACGCGGAAGCAGTAGTCGGGCGCCTGGGTGGCGCCGCTGATCTTGATCGCGTCCTCGTGGACCACGCCCTTGTACTGTTCCGCGTACCCCTGGACGTTGCGCACGTCCCAGCCCAGGGCCTCGAAGAAGGGGTTGATGAACTCCACTCGGACCTGGGTCTCTTTGTAGTCGGAGCGCGTGTAGACGTCGAGGTTGCGAGCGAAGCGCTCCACCAGGCCCTCGATCTCTCGTCGAGCCGATTCCGGCGCGGCTAGCTCCGGCTGGTCTCCTTCGGCGCTCAAGTCCCCCTCCTCTTGGGCGTGGACAGCCTTTGATGACTACCAGGACGAGGTGTGCGTCTCCAGCGACGATCGAAGTAGAGGCGAAGTCAGTGGGTTATATCACATGTGGAGCGAGAAGGCAAGCTAGGTTGCCGATGGCAGGGCCGGGCCGCCTATTCGCCACACGTATGGGGGTAAGCCGAATCACGCCTACGAAGAATCCTCTTTGCAGGTGCGTCTTGGCGGTGGTATGCTTTCAATACAAGCACCGATCCAAAACAGGCCGTGTCACGATCGCCGGTCATGCCGGTCACGATTTGGCTCCTGGGACGCTGAACAGCATCTTCAAGCAGGCGCAGTTGCAGAGGCCAGGGGAGTGAAAGGGCAGGTAGAAAAGATGTATCGCTTTCTGATCGTTATCGAAAAAGCGAACGGCAACTACTCCGCGTATTCACCGGATTTGCCGGGATGCGTGGCTACGGGCGACAGCCGCGATCAGGTCGCGCGGAACATGCACGAGGCCATCGAAATGCACGTTCGTGGGTTGCTTCAAGACAACTTGCCGGTCCCAGTGCCCCATTCCTCTGCAGAGTATGTTGCTGTCCCCTCGGAGGCGCTATAGGGGCAGAAGGCGACGGGCTATCGCATCGTGGCGATCACCGATATTGAGAGCGGCCTAGTGGAACTGCGCGCCCGCCTGGGCATCTAGATCCTCACCCTACATCAGAAGGCTCCAATCAGCCGCCTATGCCCCCTCCGCTCAGGGCAGGCTCAGCCTCACTGCCTCCCTCGTTTCCGTCGTCTCCTTCGCTACACCCAGGGCGGTCAGAATGGGGAAGAGCACGGCCAGGAGAACGATGGGCACCCAGAAGAAGAGGGCGTTGATCACCGCCAGGAACTGCGCGCGCACCGACGTGGTGGGCCCCCTCGACTGGAGCGTCAACGCGAGGCCGATGAGGGACTTCTGCTCACCACACAGTTGGCACAGAATGCAGCTCCCGGATTTGCTCATCCCTGGTTAGGATGTGGACGTCTCCCCCGACCAGGTCCCGGTACAAGAGGGCGGTAGCTACAATCAAGCTATCATGGATATCCAGACCCTCAGGCATGTAGGATACCGTCAGAATATCCACGGGAGCCACGACACAAGAAGGGTCTCGCGTGATTGCTGTCAGGACGTCCTGGAAAGAGATGGGCACGCGTTTGGCGTCCGCGATGTGCCTGGCTTAAGCCAACACGATCGCCGGCACAATCAGGCGGTTGTCGCTCGACTGGAGGATCTCCCTGGCTTTCTCTCCCAAGCAAGGGTCATCGACCAGGTACCAGACGAGGGCGTGGGTGTCTACTATGTAGCTGCTCATAGGTCCCCGGGCAGCGAGATCCGCGCCTGTTCGATGTCCCCCTCAGAGATCTCGATGCCCCTCCATGCCCCGCCCAGGGCACTGAAAGTCCCCGGGGCGGGCGCGGGAGCGCCGCCTTCCAAGATCGCCAACCTCATGAGCCCTATGTCCTGCGCCAGCAGGTTGAGTCGCTGATAGATAGCCCCCAGGAGAACCTTAACATTCAAGTCCTCAGTGGTCGCTTTCGCACTCATCTGTCGCGTCCCCTTTCGACGTCGCACCCGTCCAAGCCAGTTCTTCCTGATTCTACCTGCTGTGTGCCAGAGAGGCAAAGCCCGCCCGCCAACCCAGCGGCGCGTGCTCGTGGTTCGGTGAGCACCAGGCCCAGCGTGACCGCCTCGGGCCCTTCGTTGAACCGGCCGACGCCGGTCTTCCCCCCCTCGCAACGTGGAACTTCAGACCGGCTGGTCCTTCGATACGGCCTGCGGCATACTCAGGGTGCGTGGCGGCTGGAGCTAGCCCAGGCTCAGCCGGACGGCTTCCCTCGTTTCCGTCGTCTCCTTCGCCACGCCAAGGGCGGTCAGAATGGGGAAGAGCACGGCCAGGATAACGATGGGCACCCAGAAGAAGAGGGCGTTAATCACCGCCAGGAACTGAAAGAGCATGAAAGCCACCGCGACGGGTACGAACCTCTCGTACGGCTCTATCATCTCTTCCATCGATGTCATCCACTGGTCAAAGCCCACGCTCATCTGAGCCGCCAGAGCTTCTTCTTCCTCTGCGGTGAGATCCGCACGGGCCTCGATCTGCGCCGTCATGGGCACCATGCTGAACTCCGTGATCATGTCTCCAATCGCCGGCGGGAGCTCGAAGCCCTGCTCCTCGATCTTGGCTGCGTAGCCGAAGTACAGGCTCACGGAGGCGGCGATGGCCAGCCCTGCCAGCAGCGTGGACTGGCTCCCTGACATCGCCTCCACAGAGAACTTGAGGCGGTTGTCCAGAGCCTCAGCCACGCCTCTACAGTACAGCGCGCCGACCACGAAGTAGATCAATGCCGGTATGCCGCTGGCCAGGCTCAGCTCCCAGGCGAAAAACGCGGCGAGGGCAGAGAACGCAAAGCCCACGAAGCATATCCATATAGGCCGGACCAGGGCCGCCGCCAGTCCACCGACCACAGCCACGACGGCCACGGCGAGCAGCAGCTCCGCCAGACCGCGCACCATGTCCTTATCCAGGGCGAGAAGCAGCTCATGCTGTTGATTGATGTTCTGGCAGGCCATCCCGAAGAACGCTCCAGCAGGTAGAAGAAGGAGAACGAGCACGATGGTCTTCGCCAACGCTTTCCTTGACACGCTGCACCTCCTGTTGAATACGGCCTAGCCTCGAGGCGTGCACTCCTGGCACCCCAAGCGCCGTCGACAGGACATCGGCTCCCTGAGCCGATTCTAGCATGGGACGGTACTATTCGCAATCAGCGCCGGGGAATACCTGGCCAGTGTAAGCTGGACTCAGGATTGTGCCATATCACGTAACAGAGGGGCCGCGACGAGATCGAGGAAGGAGAGGCTGGCTCAGAGCATACTTCGACAAGGAGGTTGGTCGCGGGGCACGAAGGGAGGTTCGCTGGTGGCCGGTAGGTTGCCGCTGGGGTCTGTCCCTCTTCGCCTGGTAGATCACTGCCCAGAGACTGCTTCAGGTTCCCCTGGAGGCAGGCAGCTGCCGCTCACTCCGAGGGCTATGATCCCCCCTCTTCGGGTTTGCGCATCACCAGTCCATAGGTGATCATCGTCAACAGGCACACGACGCCGATGAGCGCATACACCGATCCGTAGCCAGCCGGACCCGCCAGGACCCCCATCAACATGCCGCTAAGACCGACCCCCGCATCGAAGCAGAGATAATTCAGGCTGAGGGCGGTGCCCCTCAGGGACGCGGGGGCGCTGTCCACGACGGTCGTGTCCAGCCCCACTCGCGCGCCGCCGAATCCTGCGCCCAGGAGCAAGGCCATGGCCATCAGCCATACGAAGCTATAGGTCCAGTTCAATCCCACCAGGCCCACCCCCAGGGCCCCGAGCAGGGGGAGGATGACGGGCAGCCGGCCCACTCTGTCCACAAGGCGGCCCGTCAGGAAGCGAGAGAACACCAGGACAACGCTCCACGCGGTGAAGAAGAAGCCCACGTTGCCCAGGCCGCGGTCGCGAGCGAAGAGAGGCAGGAACAGATACATCGCCCCCCAACTCAGGCCCGTGGTGAGGCTGACCAGAGAGGGGGCCAGGACGCCCCTCAAACGTATCACCTGGAGGAAACTGTTCGGCGCCGACCCCGGCCCCACTACGGCCTCCTTCTGCCTCCTCGGCTCTCTCATGAGGAGGGTAATGCTCAGGCCGGCCAGAGCAGACGCGGACGATGTGAGAAAAATCGTCTGGTAGCTGACGGCTACGACCATGGCCGCGCCCAGGGGTGAAGCCACCATCGTCGCCAGCGGGGCAGCAATGCCCCCCAGACCCAGCACTCGCCCCCAGTGAGAGGGGACTGTGATGTCAGCCAGGAGCGCGTAATAAGCCGTGGTGAAGGCGGCGATGCCGATGCCGTGGAGCATACGGCCGGCGAGGAGCATGGGGACGGAGGTGGACATCATGTACCACAGAGGAGCCAGGGCAAAGACAAGCGTGCCGATGACCATGTTGATCTTGCGCCCACGCCGGTCGGTGAGACGCCCCAAGAAGGGCCGGCTGGCGAGGGCAGATGTGGAGTAGGCGATTCCCGCCAGTCCCACCTGGGCAGGGCCCCCTCCGATGGTCTCGATGTACAACGGCATGGGGACGATGAGCAGCTGCGAGCTGGCGAAGAAGAGCATGCTGGCGAGGAAGGCCAGATAGAAGATGGGACTGAATCCCCCGGGCAGGGCGAAACGTCTCATAGAGAGTGGATTCTCCCCTCTACCGTCACCGATACGGGGCAGCGGACTGCCAGGTGCTCCTCCAGGGCCTCTCTCAAGATAGTGGTCACGTCGCAGCTGGCACCCGTCACCTCCTGGTGCTCACGGATAGAAGCGCGATGCCGGTCAGCGCAAGACTGGCGGCGAGCCATGCTGAGAAGCTTGTGTGTAAGAACAGGATCGTCAATGCGGCTAGGACCAGCAGGACTATGCCTGCGAAGAGACGGCTTCGTTTCACTCTCCGGCGCTCCTTGCTGGGAAGCCTAAAGGCTCTGAGCTGAGCGGCCGGGGTTCACCATCTCACATCCTTGTCTTGCTGCAGGGATCTCGATTCCCTCTTGCGCTTGCCGCTCAATCCCCGGTCCGCTCCAGCGAGTGGTTAGACTGGCGATTTTGGTGCTGTATTCTCCCTCGACCGCCATCGGTTTATGACTACTCCCAAGAGGCCAAAGAACGCGATCATGAAGAGGCCATCCACACCGACTGAGCCGAGATACTCCTTACCTGCTGAGAACGAGACAAATCCTGCGACCAGTGGATTCGCGATCGAATTGCCAACCCAGTGCATGAGCACAGCTGGCCAGAAGGTAGCCGTAAGTATCCTGATCCCGCCATAGACTATCGAAAAGGCAAACGCGCCGAGAAAGAGTCTGGGAATGTACGTTGTCAGGCCTTCCGTGGAGTAGGATGAGAGTTCACGAATATAGGGCAGATGCCATGAAGCCCACACGACCGCAACGAGAGCGTGTGCGACGTATACATTGATTCCCAGTGAATACATCTTCGGAGCAAGGTATCCGCGCCATCCGACTTCTTCAAAGAGCGCGAAAAAGAAGAAGATCACCGTCGCTGGCAGCGCGGCCTGGATATATAGCCCCATCGAGAACTCGGAGACTGAGGAGGCCGAAATCAAAGAGCCAACAAGTAGCGCAAGCGCAATCGCGACGGGGTAGGCCAGCAAACTGACTAAGTACCAGCGGACATTCTTTCTGATTGTTGGCTTGGCCCCTAGGTCAGACCAATCTCTGGTCACTGCGCGCATCAGCACCGACACGAGTATTGGAGCAGTCCCCCAAATCAGGAATCCGAGGCCCGGTGAAGTTGGATCACCTCCCAACAACGGGCCGATCCACGCCACCACATTTACGAGAACTGAAAAGATCACGATGTACCGGATTGTTTTCTTGCGTTCCGAATCGTTCATCTTGCGCACTCCCTTTGTGTTCGTTGGTCTAGCACGTGACTGCTAATGAATTGCTGCACCGGGGAATCGCCGCCTAACAACCTCGAGCTGAGCGGCCCCGCAGCACTACCTCGATTCCCTTTCTCGTCCCGCGTGGGGTCCGCTCCAGAAAGTTGTTTGGCTGCGCCCTCAAGCCTTCCCAAGGATGGAATTAGGATGATCCAGGTAGTCTTGCACTTCTGTATAGAATCTCCCCACGTGGATTCCATCAATCAGTGCATGGTGTTTATGCACGCTCAACGGCATCTTCAGGAAGTTGCCCTCTTCGAAGAACTTCCCCCACGCCAACCGCGGCACCGAATCCGCTGGATCCAAATGCATGGCATGTTGAACGCTGGTGAACGACACCCAGGGTACCGCCGTCATGTACAGTAAGTCGTCTTGTCCTGGTTCGTCCTCCAGCGTGGGATTCTCTTGCACATAAGCGATCTTCTCCGCAGCTCTGGCAACAAACTCCGCGAAGTCCTCAGCATAGTCAAACGTACAGAAGCTGAACAGATCCTCAGCCGCCAGAATCGTCGTGGATGGGTGTACGATCTCGTGCTCGACCACGCTTCCCTCTCGAATGCGATACCGGAACTCAGGAATCGCGTTTGCTGCTCGTGAGAGCACGTATACGATGGCGAGGGTGATTGAATGGCCACGCTGCTTCACGGCTGGATAGAACGTGATCAGGTCTACATCTGCGCATAGACCGCTGTGTGGATGGTCGAGGGCGCTGAAGAACTCGAAGTGTTTGCGTCGTGGCCAAGTCTGTTTGTCAATATGGCGCATACTGCCCTCCCAGATTGATGCGCAAATACACCTTCGAACGCCGAATCGATCTTGCGCAGTCTACCGGTTGCCAGCTCAGCGGTCCGTACCGCTACATTCAACCGTCATCACCGATCTGCCTGGAAGAATCGGTCGACCCGGCCCCCTCGCCCCCAGGTTCTGCCGCAGCCAGTTGCGACGCCAATCCTAGTCTTCATAGAACTCGTCAAAAGCGTACTGATCCGCGGGGATGGAGTCCCCTTCCGCGAGCTTTCCACCCCGGAACCGGAAGACGACGGCCTCGTAGCTATCAAACTGACGACCGTCGGGGCGACTGGCGGTGAGGCGGGCGTACAGAATGACATGGTCGCCGCCGGATAAGAGGACTTCGGGCTCCACTCTCATGGTATCCCCAGTCAGATCCCTTACTCGCTGTAGCGCCTTGGCCATCTCCTCCAGGCCGGTGAAAGTTCCGCTCACCTGAGAGCGTCCCCTGATGACGTACTTGACATCAGGGTGCAGACCCTTGGTCAGAGCCTCCATGTCGTTGGAGTTGAAGGCTTGCAGAACGGCCCTCAGTGTTTGGACATTCTTCTGTTCAACCATGTCGCCTCCCCTGGACCAAGTTGGCATAACGGAGCGGCGAATGCCCTAGAAGCATTCCACACGACGACGAACGTCAGCCGCCGCGCTGGTGCGTGATGCTCAAGGTCACCACAGAACCAACTTCAATCCGGGTGTGGCCGTCCACTTGCGCACGCGCAGCGCGGTCGGCTGCAGCGAATGGTTAGGCTGCCAATCCCTGGACAATGTATGGAGCTTGTTTCTAGAACGACCATTCGAGCTTAGAGCCTTTCACAAGAATCACGTACCTGGCTTTGAGAATTGGATATATCCAAATCCAGTGACCAGTACAAGATAGACTGCCACAGCCAGCCAACCCAGAACATTCATCTGACCTGTAAGCGTACCCTACACTGAAACCAGGAACCCGCATGAATCCGCTCAAGCAACCCTCAGAGCATAGACAATTCCTGCTGGATTGTCCTCGCCAGATGCGCCTTCCTTACCCGGGTCATTGGTGATCTCCATATGTATCACGTTGTTCCATCTCCGCAGAAAAGGCGCAAAGTACACCGTGGTCGGAACGTGAGAGAAGCGGATGTTCTCCGCCACAAGCTGTCCGTTGACATACACGTTGACGGAATCATCGACCATCAGGGTCAAGGTCGCATTGGTCACGCCGTGGCTGGACCGAAGAAGCCAGAAGTCCAAGCGATGCCAGAGGGTTTGCCCTCGCTGGGCCTCCTGGTCGCTTGGTTTCTTCTTGTTCCAGATCCATTTTGCCCCCTCTATGGGTTTCCACGCATGGTATGGTGGTTCGCATTCGGTTGGGTCATCATAGGGACCATCACGATTGCCGGAGAACCCTCCCGTCTGCCCACTGAACTTGGTCACTGTATATTCGTATCGCACCAGGAGCACAATTGTTGCCAGGCCGACAATGAGGATGGGACCCCAGGAAGGCCCCGTGCTGGAGTAGACGAGCCAGGCGACGAAAAGGAGCAGCCCCGAAACCATCAGCTCGCAGTGCCTGTCGAGCAGACGTCGAATGGGCACCTTGCCCACACGTGCTGCGATGTAAGTGATGGTCAAAGGGACCAGGGATAAGGCTATCACGTTTACGATGATATAGAGTGGGTTGCCCCAGTCGGCCTCCCCATTCATGTTCGTCCAACCTCGTCTCTTTTTGCCTTGTGAACCAGGCTTCCGTCGATCTCCGGACCCATGGGACCACCGGGGCCGCTGACAGGTTGTGTCACGGCAACCGCTGGGTCCAATCCGCTGGCAACTCGATGAGGAACATCTCCACCTCGCCCGTGCCGGATCGACCCCAATTCGTAGTGAACACGACTCGCGTGAAATCAGCGTTGACGCTGGCCTGCGGCTCGGCCCAGTAGTCGTGCTCCTGCTCCTCGTCAACGAGGGAGTTGGTATGCGCCAAGCGCACCACACGCCCCTCGGGCCTCAACTCGACAGCGAAGACCTGATGGTCCATCCAGGTGTTGGACGCCGGATCGCCGCCGTAGGTGGAAACCAGAGCCCAGCCGGGCCGCGAGAAGGAGCATCCGGAGAAATGAAAGCCGATCGATCCGTGGCTGAAGTCGATGGGCCACAGAGGGGTCACCGCGCCGATGGCGAGATCAAGCATGGAGATGCTGTCCTCATCGACGTCCTGGAAGATGATCACCTCGCGACTGTCGGCGTCCAGGGCCGGGTCGTAGTGCCCGATGATGCGCAGCAGACTCCGGCCATTAGCGAGGTCTCGATCATATACCATCAGACCACACGGCTGCGCGTCGCTTCCCAACTCGCCGTGCTCGCAGTACCGGTCGAACGAGGCCAGGAAGTAGTTCCCCAGCGGGCTGATGGCCACGTGGTCGATTCCATCCTCTACACCGGGCACGCCTCGGAGGTCGCGATGGGCTATCAGGCGGTCCGTGTTGAGATCGTAGACCAGAAAGGCGACCGCCTCCCACTCCTCATCGACGGCCATCAGGCCCCAGTAGCGGCCATCGGCCGAGGGTCTGCCTTCGTGCCGGGTCCATACCGCGGCAAGCGTCTGGCCAGGGAAGTCGTTGGCGAATTCGTGCACCAGCCTCTCCTCTCCTACCTCGACGTCGTATGCCATCAGTCGCGTCTCATCGAGATAGTAGAGCAGGTCGGGGTCGGCCGGGTCCCAGCGGGGCTCCACTTCGAGAGGTAGTTCTGCCAGCGGCAGGAGAGTCTGTGCATCATACAGGTACCACGTCGCTTCCACGCCGCGCACCAGAACCAGGCTACCGTCCGCATTGAACGACTGCACGCGCGAGTACTCGTTCTTCAGGCCCGGTGACTCGTCGTCAGGCGATAGGTCGGTCGTTCGATCGGAGACGCGCACCACGCAGGTCCCGAAAACCGGGTCGCGGAAAGGAACGCGGGCAGATGGTTCCACATCGGTCGGGGCCTGGCGCACTTCTAGATCTGTAATCAAGGGCGGCTGTGGGTCCGCGCAGAGGGGCCCGCTGGGCAGGGACGGCGGTGTGACGACGGAGGGGCTGCTGCTGGCAGGTGGCGCGGGGGCCTCCGTGGCAGCCGCGGCCTCACTGGGCTCTGGCGTTCCGCCGGTCTGCAATGGGAGGCCACATACGCTGCAACCCAGGCTTGCCACGGCGGCCAGGATCACTAGAATGCTGAATCTCGTGGTCATGTTACCGAGTCCTTTCTCGCACGTCATTGCGGGCCTATGGTGAGCCGCACAGTTGAGCCAGTTGACCGAATGAGCGTCCCTTGGTGCTGCGGGTGCGTCGCGCCCATGCTCATAGCACAGGCTCAACATAGCGATCCAAAGCGCGGTTGCCGACGAAGGGCACAAACCCCAGGTCTCGCGATGCCTGGTAGACCCAGGCCACGTTCTCCGGATTCAAGGCGTAGTCCACGGTGAAGATGGGCATGCCCTTGCCCTTCGCCAGTGTCAGGTAGCTCAAGTACTCCCCGGTGCTGACGTGCAGAGGGCTGTCGGGCTCGCTGTCGAAATACCGACGGCAAGGCTCCGATAGTGAGGCGCGGTAGGCATCGGTATCCACCTCCGCGTCGGTGCGGGGCAGAGGGCAGTCTCCCGGAGGATCGTTGTCAGCCCCACCGTCGAACCACACCTGTTCCTGAGCGATGGCGTCGATAGCCTCGAGGTATTCGTCGTACTCGGCCAGCTCCGCCGCATTCTGCGCGATGACCAGACACTCATCGCACCGGCCCTTGATGAAGTCGCTGATATCCCACACCCACCAAATCATCTCCTGGACCGGATCCACATCCTCCGTTGCCGCGATGGCAATCACATTCTCGTCTGAGTAGGCCTCAACCCAATCCAGGTATACGCCATCGAACCCGCAAACGAGGATCTGTTGCAGGATGCCATCCTCACCCAGCCAGATCTCCCGCCACTCGTCGTACCAGAAGGCTACGGGAAAGTTGCCCTCCCATCCGTCGGGATCCTCGCCAGCGATCCACTCGGGATTGCCGATCCCCCAACCATCCTGCCAGTACGTGCGATACTCCTCAGCCTGGCCGAAGTCGATGTAGGCGAGCACCACCTTCGGATGTGGCGCACCATGCAGTCGTCCGACAACCTCGGCCATGGGGTAGTCGGTGTTGTTCTCTTCGGAGGGGATGAAGTCCAGCACCACCATGTCGTAATCAGAGGCAGCGATCTGGTCCACAGTGCCCAGGTCCAGATCAACGTCGATCAGGTACAGCCAGTGGGAGACGTCGGCCAAGGAAGGGAGGCCGGCGGACGATACAGGCTCTCCAGGAGAGTCCGCGTTCTCTGCCCCTCGTTCAGGGTGTCCAACGATCGAGGCGCTGGGCTCAGGGGTGGGAATCACTTGCTCGGCAGGAGCTAGCGCCGTGAGATCGCAGCCCAGAAGGAGCGTGCTCAGAAGGGCCACGCTCAGATAGCGTATCGTGAGTGGGCCACGGGCCCGCTTCATCTCCCTCTCCTCCGTTGTACAGAGTGCCGGCCGTTGCCACTCCTTGCACCGGTTGAGCAGCCTAGCACTGCCCCGACAAGGGGATCAGGCACACGAAGCGCAGCACCTCGTCGCCGGTGTTGGTGAACTGGTGTTCCTCCATGGACGGCACGAAGACGGTGTAGCCCGGGCTCAGGGAGACCTCCCTGCCGCCTCCGTACACCCTCCCCTCCCCGGACAGAATGAAGACCTCGTGCTCCCAATCGTGGGTGTGCCGGGGCGAGGAAGCTCCCGGCTCCACGTCGAAGACGCGCATCACGAAGTTCGGGGCCTGCTCCTTCTCCCCGATGACGACGCGAAGGCTCACACCTTCAGCCTCGGTGGTCTTCTCAAGTTTCACATCGGTGTAGTGGCGTGCGATCATGTTTCTCCCCTTTTCGGCATTCTACTGTTTGAAGGTTGTCGCGGCGTCCGTCCCCCAGCGGTCCGAGCGAGGGCGACAAGGCCCGCGGCCAGGTATTGTACCACACCGCACGTGATGGGGCACGCCAATGAGCGCCGGACTGACCTACCTCGACCTTGCTCAGGACGCGGCTCAGGCTGCGTCCAGCGCCAGGGTCACAGAGTCCCTGCAGGATCGCGCTCCTCTGCGGGACGCCGCGATTCGCCATTCGGGAGCCGTCTATCTACACCATCACCTGGATAATGCTTGACTATTAGCAGTGGTTATGATATGACAATGACCTTGGTCGACAATAGCCTTCAGACCTGTCTGGGTCTTTCGTCTTTGAGCGACGGCCAGCAGCCTCACGTCCTACTGAGATCAAGCGGCCCCATTTGCCAAGCGCTGGGCTGTGGGGGCGGCATTGCGGTCACGGGAGATAGCATAGCGAAACCGACGGAGGGAGAGATGAGGAAGTACGTACTGGCCATCGTGGGCCTGGTTCTGTTGTGTCTCCTGGCGGCACTGGGGACCGCCAGCGGTTCGCCGGGCACGGTGACGGTGGACTCGACCACGGATGTGAGCGATGGGACCACCTCTTCCATCAGCGCTCTCATCGCGAGTCCAGGTTCCGACCTGGTTATCTCCTTGCGGGAGGCGATCGAAGCCGCCAACAGCGATGCTGGCACCGACACCATCGAGTTCGACATCCCCGTCAGCGACACAGGCTATCAGGTCAGTGGGATCACCGGCACCTGGACCATCTCCCTCACCAGTTCCCTGCCTACCCTGACTGACGATGCAACGATCATCAGCGGGACCACCCAGGCCGCCAATCAGGGCAACCTGAACACCGACGGCCCGGAGATAGAGATCAGCGGCGCAAGCCTGAGCGGCGCCCATTGCCTGTTCATCCTATCGTCCAGCAACGTCGTTCACGGACTGGTCATCAACCGGTGTCCGTTAGGCGGCGTGGTCATCCTGGGGACCGGCACCAACACCAACACGGTGTCCGGCAACTACATCGGCACAAACGCCTCAGGTTCTTCGGTTTTAGGCAATAAGACCGGTGTCGTGGTCGGCGACGGGGCCCAGGGCAACGTGGTCGGCGGGGACAGCCCCGAGGAGAGAAACGTGATCTCGGGGAATACCCAGTACGGGGTGTATATCCTCAACGCTGGCGCACACCGGAACACCGTGTCCGGAAACTACATCGGCACAGATGCAACGGGCACCCAGGCCCTGGGCAACGCCGAGGCAGGCGTAGTCATCGCTTACGGCCCTCAGAACAACACGGTAGGCGGCGACACCGAAGGGGAGAGGAACATCATCTCCGGCAACGACGGAAGGGGAGTATCGATCTCAGAAAGCGGCACCACGACCAACACCGTGTCCGGCAACTACATCGGCACCGTGGTCAGCGGCACTCAAGCTCTTGGCAATTCCGGTGATGGCGTCAACATCTCAGCGGGCGCTCAGAACAACACGGTAGGCGGCGACACCGAAGGCGAGAGAAATGTGATTTCTGCGAATAGGATGGGCGTGAACATCGTCAGCAGCGGCACGATGAGCAACACCGTCTCCGGGAACTACATCGGCACCGACGTGGCCGGCTCGTCGGACGTGGGCAATACGTTTTCAGGCGTTCGAATCATCGGAGGGGCTCAGAACAACACTGTCGGGGGCCAGACCGCGGGAGAGAGGAACGTCATCTCTGGAAACAACTGGCAAGGGGTGTACATCGGCGGAAGTGGAGCGGATGGCAACGTGGTGTCCGGGAACTACATCGGCACCGATGTGGGAGGCACCCAGGATCTCGGCAACAGCTTCGACGGCGTCTTGATAGACGGCGGCGCTCAGGACAACACTGTTGGGCCAAACAACCTCATCGCCCACAACGACATGCGTGGCGTCCATGTGGATGATTCCGGCACAACGGGCAACACCATCACTGAAAACAGCATCCACAGCAACGGCGGCGGCTCTTACCTGGGCATTGACCTCGCCGGCGGCGGCAACAACGACATCCCGGCACCCACCGTCAGCCCCGTGGATGGCTGCTTCGCTGTTGTATCGGGGACCGCAGGTGCCGGCGACACGGTAGAGGTATTCACCGGTCCTGATGACGAGGGAAAGAGATACCTGGCCACCGACGCGGCCGATGTCTCTGGCGATTGGGAGGTCGTGGGTCCCTTCAGACTCGACACGTACGTCACCGCTACGACCACCGATGGCAGCGGCAACACCTCGGAGTTCTCAACACAGGAAGAGTCACACTGCTACCTGACCTACGTGCCCCTGGGCGTCAAGAACTACTAGGCGGCACCACGACAGGAGCCCCTACCTAGGCAGAGGATGCACCTGGCCCTGCTCGGGATAACGCCGCGCAGCCGCTAAGGGATGTACGCGGGGTTCGACACGGGGCAATCCAAACCCTCGGCCTGCGGGAAGATGTAGAGGGTGTACCAGAGCGCAGACCAATTCCCCAGGTTGCGGACCTCCTTTCCGCAGCCCACTTTCTGTTGAGCTTCCGCAAGCGAGGAGAACTCCCACGGGATCCAGTGGGCAGCAACATTGTCGCCAGTCAACCTGTCCCACACCACAACCTTGACCTCCACGTTGATCTCGCCGAGGGGAACGGGGACCACTATGGTGTCGGGCTGGGGGTCCATGCCCTCACCCCAGGACACAAAGGAATGAGGGCCGCAGTCCGCAACGCGCCCTCCCCTGATCATGCAGCTGGTGAAAGGCC
This sequence comes from Chloroflexota bacterium, assembly GCA_030603665.1. Classification (GTDB taxonomy): domain Bacteria; phylum Chloroflexota; class Anaerolineae; order UBA7937; family B3-Chlor; genus JAUVXJ01. The sequence continues at coordinate 39,214 of JAUVXJ010000003.1, forward strand.
CGGCATCGCAACTATCGTGGAACTGTTTGGTTCGTCCGTTCAGCCCCAAGAGCCAGGCTGGATGAAAATCGCAATCCTCTTCGAACTCGATCGAATGGAACGTGACCATAGCATACTCAGGGCACACCGGCAGATCGTAGTCGTTGTCCGGCGTTAGAGCGCTTAAGCTGGACTGCGCCTCGCCCGCGACCGCTCGAACCTGCCAGCTGACGCGGCTCCCACATTCCTGCGGTAGCCTCACCAGAGCCGAGCGGCCCGTGGCACCCACCGCCGGCTCCGTGGATGGCTGCTTCGTCAACGTATCGGGGACCGCAAGCGCCGGCGACACGGTAGAGGTGTTCACCGGTCCTGATGACGAGGGAAAGAGATACCTGGCCACCACCGAGGCGGACGGCAACGGCGATTGGGATGTCGTCGGTCCCTTCAAACTCGACACGTACGTCACCGCTACGGCCACCGATACCAGCGGCAACACCTCGGAGTTCTCAGAAGAGGTAGAGGCACACTGCTACCCGGTCTTCCTGCCCCTGGGTGTGAAGAACTACTAGGCGGCACTGCGAGAGGAGTCTCTACCGAGACACAGGATAGATCCCGCGTCCGCACGAAGGGACGCCGCTCAGCCACTACGGAAGGTACGCAGGATTGGACACGGGGCAATCCATACCCTCGGCCTGCGGGAAGACGTAGAGGGTGTAGTAGAGCCTGGGCCCAAACACCCAGTCGATGACCTCCCTTTGGCAGCCCACTTTCTCCTGAGCTTCCTCGAGCGAGGCGAAGTGCCACGGCTGCCAGTGGGCAGTAACCATGTCTCCACTCGACCTGTCCCACAGTGCAACCTTGGTCTCGATATCAATCTCGCCCGGGGTAAGGGGCACCACAATGGTGTCGGGATGGGGGTCCATGCCCTCACCCCAGGACGCAAAGGAATGGGGGCCGCAGTCACCGCCAAGGTTAAGCCCTTTGAGCAGGCAGCCGGTGAAAGACCCTGCATCGCAACTCCCATAGAACTCCTTGACTTCTCCGTTTACTTCGAAGAACCAGGCAGGGTAGAAATCGCAGTCCTCATTGAACCAGATTCCATCGAACGTGACCATGGCATACTGAGGGCACTGCGGCAGATCGTAGTCGTTGTCCGGAGTAAGAGCGCTCGGGTTGGACTGTGCTTGCCCCGCCACGGCGCGAACCTGCCAGCTGATGCGCCCGCCACATTCCCTGGGCAACCTCACGAAGGCCGACCTGCCCGTAGGACCAACCAGCGACCAACCACCCGCGTTGTACGGCACCCCGTTCAGCAGAATCTGGAAGCCGGAGATCTCGTTTGGATTTCCATCCCACTTCCAACTGAGCGAACGCTCCAGTGGATCAACCGGATTGAACGAACGGACCCTCCCCTCTGCCACCTCATAAGGAACAGGAATACTTGGATCGTCGTAGCTGAAGGTAGTCATTTGGCCACTAGTATCCAGCGCCCCCTCCAAGGGCTTGATGCTCAGGCCGATCTCCAGGCCGCTCCCCGCCAGCGTGAGCCTGGCTCCATCCCACGTCTGCCGCGGGTACACGCCACTCATGGTCCCGATCTCGCTCAGCTTCCCCCCTGACCATCCCCAGCATTCCCCCTTGGCCTCCAGCGACTCGTCCCCGGGGATGGGGACCGCCAGCCCACCAACACTGCCAGGCGAGAGGGGAAAGTTGTCTCCCCAGATCGCCGACTGTACGAAGTCGTTGAAGAAGCTCTCGTCGGGCACGCGGACGTGAGGGGCACCCTCAAAGGACAGGTAGCAGTAGACGTCATCATAGCCGCCGGGCATGGTCATATCCAGCGCCTCAACCTGCAAGTGCGTGGCCAGCATCTGAGGGCAACCCCCCTCAACGAACACCGGCCCTACGATGTTGCTGGGCTGGCTCCCCCAGAAGTTGACCCCCTCCACCCAGAACATAAAAGCCCCCTCGCTCGGCGCGGGGAACTCGAACCAGGCTTGTCCTCCCGCTGCTGGCTCCAAATCGGCGAAAACACGCGCATCGTGACTGAAGGCCCACACGTACCACACCTCGTACCGATCTTCGTTGTCGGCGTTATCGTTCCAGCGCAGCCGTATGTTGCAGCCTATCACCTCCGCCTGGAGATCGGTCGGTGCGGCAGGCGGTGAGCTGGCCCGCAAGAGGTCCAGAAGAGGGCCGATGGAGATGGCCGTCGCTGGGCTGAGCACTCCAAGCCGGGTCCCGGTTGGCGGTGGCAGGGCTTTGCTGCCCGGAGGCTGATCTCCACCGGGGGGCACTGTCGGGCCAACTGGTGCACCCTCGGGCGGTGCTTGGGACCGCGGAGGAGGCAGCACCACCTCGCTACCTTCGGCCGGCTGCTCATCGCCCAGGCCGGGGTTCAATTCGTGCACGGTCTCTGGATCAACGTCATAGGCGGCCGCGATGTCAGCCAGGGTCTCGCCCTCCTCCGCAGTCACCAGCCGCGCAGGATCATCGGCGCCCGGTCTTTCCACCCCGCCGACGTTCACCGGCCAGCTATCCCCAATGACGCCCGTAGCGTCCACCGCCCGCACGAAAAGCGTGTGCAGACCTTGGGACACGGTAAGATCGAAGGAGACGTGGAAGGGGGAGATGCCCTCCCCAACGCGGCTCTCCTTCGTATCCATCAGCTCCCCATCCACCCACAGTTCGACGCGCGTGATAGGAATGCTGCCACAGGCGGTGGCCGAAACGGGGAGGTAACTATCCGCCAGGGTTGACGTCCCGGAGGTGGGGTAGGTGATGGTCACGCTCGGCGGCTGAGCTTGCGCCCCGAGCAGCCACGGCCTGACGTACGGGATAGCGAACACGCCCAGCACCACGCAGGCCAGGACGCCGAGCACAGAGAGCGCGACGGCGATCGGTATGACGTAACTGCGACGCTTGTTCATAGCCATCTTCCCTCACCCTGGGCAGTGTCCCCGACGCTCATGGTGCGCACCGCACCGCCACACTCAGTACTCGTAGATATTGAAGGAACCGGTGCCCCACCAGGAGACATTCCCTCTGACGGAATCGTCCGTGGCCCTGATGGTGTACTCCATCGTCCCGTAGCAGATGGCGTGCTCCTGCGGGATGTAGGTTACGCTCCAGATGTTCCCGCTCACGGAGAAACCTCCGCACCATTCCTCACCGCCCTCATCGAGGGTGCAGTACAAGTCCACCGACCTCACGCCGGATGGATCGCTGACCCGGGCACTGATCGTGATCTCCGAAGGGCTCTCCAAACAATAGACGCTATTGGCTGACTGCTGGACATTGCCGATGCTGGGCCCCTCGGCGTCCACGATCACGGAGACGGTCAGACTTTGGCTCACCTCGCCTCCTGGGCCCCGGGCCACCAAGGTGTAGCTCGTGGTCTCGCTGGGACACCTATCCCTGGAATCGGGAGAGGTAACACCTTCATCGTCGAAGTATATCTCAGTGGGGCCGCCCTCCACGCGCCAACTGACGGTGGTGCATTCCCCCTCCGGGACCTGCACCGGATTGGCCTCGAAAGAGACTATGATCGGAGGAGGCGGAGTGGTGGGCGTGAAGGAGGGGGGTGGCGGCGTCGAGGTAGGTGGTACCAGCGTCGCCGTGGGAGGCACTGGCGTCCCTGTGGGAGGCGGGGGCATCGTCTCGGATGGCATGGGCGTTTGGGTAGGCGGCATGGGGGAGGACGCGGGCCCCACGGAAGGCGTCGGCAGGGAGGGGCTCTCTACCACACCCACCGTGACCACGGAACGGGCCTCGGGTCCGACGTTACCCTGGCTGTCCGTCGCCGTGACGCTGACCGTGTAAACGCCGGGCCTGCTGGGGTTCCACCCCACAGTAGCGTGTTCCAGCACGCCACCACCTGTCGGAGCGCGCACCAGAGGCGCGCCATCCACGTGGAACTCAAGGCTGGCCACGCCGTCGAGGTCGGAGCCATGAGCCGTGATCTCCTGAGGCCCCAGAGGCAGCCTCGCCCCGTCAAGCGGTTGATCCACCCAGGCGGTCGGCCCCTGGGTGGATGACGGGGCACACGCAGCCAGCACGAGACTCAGAACGAGGATCAGGACACAACAGATGATGGTTCTTCCCATCTCCCAACTCCTTCATCCACCAATACGTCCCTGCGCTGCCGGCGCCGTGCCTGCACGGACCTAGTGCATCAATGGTTGGCAAAATGATAGCACGTCCCTCCAGCAATGTCTACCTGTGGGGATCGGTCGCAATTGCGGGTGAGGCGCGATGGTCAGCGCCGGACTGAAGTCCTGCGCTACAAAGGGGAAAACCGGCTGAAGCCGGCGAGAGTCAGTGGGGGGCTAAGTTTGAGGCGATCCCTCGATGGGGTGCAGACGCACGGTGTCAAAGACTGCGTGTGGAGCCGGCAGACGGCTGGTGCGACGGCGGTGGTCTAGGTCTCCTTGTTTCGTAGCGCCCTCAATCCGTCCCTCTCGAGAAACAAGGTAACCGCTGTCCCAATCACCATCGACCAGAAGTATTGGCCGAACCCTAGGAAGGATATCCCTGAGAGGGAGATGGCGAAGGCAAAGAGTGGACCCAGCAGCAGCGGTCCCTTGGTGACCTGCTTGACCGCGTTGGCGAGAACGTCCACCAGCGACAAGCCTGCTAGCGCAGCCAACAGCGCCGCAGGGAAAATCTGCGCGATGGCAGCGGCGATGCCAGCCAGCACGCTGACCAACAACGCTGCGCTACCTATCACGTAGACAACACGGTGACGGATCTCTTGGTCACCGGCCTCTGGCCCAGCGATCAGGGACGTCGCCGGCAGCGAAAGAGAGACACCAGTAGGGCCCAGGAACGATCCCACCATCGTTCCGACCCCACTGACCACATCAATCGCGCTCTCTGGGGGATCATAGTTCTGGCTCTGCAGGAAACGCAGCGAGGGCAGGTTCGACTGGAGCGTGATCAGCGCGGCCAACACCGGCGTGGCGGTGAGAATGGCCGGCAATGAAAACACGGGGAGGGTGACCTGGGGAAGAACCAGAGACAGAGGTTCGTCCACCTGCCCGAACTGCCCGGTGACGGCCACGACAATGACCCCCGTTATCAGTGCTGGCAAGATCGCCGGCAAACGGTTGCCCAGGAGACTACGGCTCACCAGGTAAGCCAACAAGGTGGCGCCGATCACCGCTGGTGCATCCCCCAACAGCGAAAAGACACGCGCCACGAAAGGCATAATCGCGCCAGCGAGCAGCCCGAACATGATCGGCACGGGGATCCAGGCTGCGAGTCGCTTCGTGAGACCCAGGAGTCCGAAAAGCAGAACTCCCGCGCCGGCCAGCATGGACGCACCCATCAGTTCCGGGAAGCTGAGCTGCCCGCCGAGCCCCCGGATGAAGATGACAAAGAAGATGTTTCCGGTCAGAAGGAGTGGCTGGCGATAGCGCAGAGCCAAGACCAGGCTCAAGAGCCCAGGCAGGCCGTAGAGCGCCAGGATCCAACTGCTCGTCTCGGCCGCAGACAAGCCCAACTCTTGCGCCGCGGCCAAGGGAATGCTCAAGACTGCGATGAAGATGATGATGTTGCGGAGCGCGACGCTCATGGCCGGCAGGTTTCGCTTCAGGGCCTTGGATGTCGACACGGAAACTGAACCTCCTTTAGAGTCGCTTCATCAATCAGCGCCCGGATCTCGGGGATGAGTTCCTTCCACAAGCGCATGGAGGCAAACTGCGAACTCATCGCCCATTGTACCTCACCTCCACTGGCATGTCACATGTCACGGAGAATTGCGTCACAGGGTGTCCGCCTGCCGATTCCTCCTTCGTGCGCGCACGGGGCGTGCCGTGCGATCACATGGGGGATGCCGCGCGGGGAGTCTCCAGGCCACTGCGTGTGGCACCTGGGAGCCTCATCGTGATACCTCGGGGCCCTCCGTTTGACACCCCATTCTCGCTGGACTATCATAGTCAGGTCTGCGCATCTCAAGGGCAGGAGGCAGCAAGTGTCCAAAGTTCTGGTGACCGGGGGGGCTGGGTTCATCGGCAGCAATGTCAGCCATCGTCTGCTCTCCCAGGGTCACGAAGTAGTCATCTACGACAACCTCCAGAGGCAGGGAACGAAGAAGAACGTCGCCTGGCTGCGGGAGAACCACGGTCAAGGGTTCTCTCTGATCGAGGCCGATGTGAGAGATTACCCCACGCTTCAGGAGGCCGTGCAAGGGTGTGAGGTGGTCTATCACCTAGCCGCCCAAGTTGCGGTGACCTGGTCGGTCAGCGATCCCAGAGAGGACTTCGAGATCAACGCCCTGGGCACCCTCAACCTCTTGGAGGCAGCCAGATCCAACGATCCCCCGCCCATCGTGCTCTTCACCTCCACCAACAAGGTGTACGGTGGCATGGAAGAGGTGGAGATCGTGGAGCAGGAGACGCGACACGCCTACGCCTCCCTGCCCCGAGGCGTCTCGGAGGCCCAGCCTCTGGACTTCCACTCCCCATATGGATGCTCGAAAGGCGCAGGCGACCAGTACGTCAGAGACTACGCGCGCATCTATGGCCTCAAGACCGTGGTTTTCCGCATGTCCTGCATCTATGGCCCGCGACAGTTCGGGGTCGAGGATCAGGGCTGGGTGGCCCATTTCCTCATCTCCTCCGTCCTGGGCCGGCCCATCACCATCTACGGCGACGGCAAGCAGGTGCGAGACATCCTCTACGTGGACGATTTGGTGGCGGCCCTGGAGCTGGCGGTGGAGCGCATCGACGTCAGCGCAGGCCAGGTGTACAACATGGGCGGCGGGGCCGAGAACACCATGTCGGTCTGGACCGAGTTCCACGAGCATCTCAATAAGCTGCTGGGTCACGAGGTGCCGGTCAGCTACGACGAATGGCGTCCCGGAGACCAGTTGGTGTACGTCAGCGACACCAGCAAGGCCCAGAGGGAGCTTGACTGGAAAGCCCGCACCTCCGTCGGCGAGGGCATAGAGAAGCTGTACCGCTGGGTCGTGGACAACAAGCATCTATTCCAGTAGATCGGAGATTATTGAAACGTGGGTCTGTTCGATAGGCGGAAAGACAAGGCCAGGAAAGTCGTCGTTATCGGTCCCGATGGCACACCTCTCAGCCTGGTGAGGAGTCTCATAGAGAAGGGAGAACTGCCCAACTTCGCCCGTCTCTTCCAGGACGGCAGCGTGAGGCCCATGACCTCCGCGATACCGGCCGTTTCCTCAGTGGCCTGGTCCTCCTTCATGACCGGCAAGAATCCAGGCAAACATGGCATCTACGGCTTTCTGGATCATCGCCCCAACTCCCTGGACACCTACATCCCCAACTCCAGGGCCATGCGCTCCGAGACGCTGTGGGAGATCCTCAGCAGGCACGGCAAGCGCGTGGTGGTGATGAATGTGCCCGTCACCTTCCCTCCCCGAGAGGTGAACGGCATCCTGGTGGCCGGATTCCTGGCCCCCAAACTGGAGAAAGGGACCTATCCGCCTTCCATCGGTGAGCAGTTGAAGAATATGGGGTACCGCCTGGACGTCGATCCCTGGCAGGCGAGAGAGGACAAAGACAAGTTCCTCGAGGACCTGTACTACACCCTGGACAAGCGCGAAGAGGCGATGATCCACTTCATGGAGACTGAAGACTGGGACTTCTTCATGCTCCAGATCATGGAAACCGACCGCCTCCATCACTTCCTGTGGGAGGAGATGGTGAAGGGCGATCCCAAGTATGCGCCCGCCTTCCTGGAGCTGTACCACAGGATGGACGGCCTGCTGGGGAGGCTGTACGACCGCTTAGACGACAACACCACCCTGGTGGTGATGTCCGACCATGGCTTCACCCTGATGAAGAAAGAGGTCTATGTCAACCGCTGGCTTCAGGACAACGGCTGGCTCTCCTTTACCCAGGCCCCGCCGCAGTCGCTGGCAGACATGCACCCCGATTCCAGGGCCTACAGCATGGACCCCGGGCGCATCTTCGTCAATCTGCGCGGCCGACAGCCCCAGGGCAGCGTAGACCTCGGGAAAGAGTACGAGGCTGTGAGGACAGAGCTGGTGGAATCCCTGTCTCGCCTTTCAGACCCCGACAGCGGCGAGCCGATGATCGAGCGGGTCTACCGGAGAGAGGAGATCTACAGCGGGGAATGCTACGCCCAAGCGGCGGACCTGGTGGCTATGCCCCACAGAGGTTACGATCTGAAAGGCTCCATCAAGAAGGACGTCCTGACCGACAGGGGCCCCATCAATGGGGCACACACCTACGATGATGCCATGCTGTACATCCGCGGGCAGGAGATCGGCAAAGAGGAAGTGGCCATCGTGGACGTGATGCCCACCATTCTCCAGTTGATGGGCGTGCCCATACCCGAGGACGTGGACGGCGAGGTTCTGATCTAGTCCCTCGCCAGATGATCGCCGGCTCCTAGCTGTCCTCTCCCGTGCCGCGAGGGCGACGTGCTTCCGTCAGCTCCACCTCCAGCCCCCCGCTGATAGAGGCGACGAAGTTGTAGATCAGCCCCGCCAGATCGCCCACCACCAGGAAGACCAGCCCTCCCAGGCAGGATCCCAAAACCACCAGAGCGAAAAACAGAGCCCACGAGAGGCCTTCTATCATCTGCGCCCTTTGGAGCAGCGACTCCAGGTTCAGCAGTGCGAGCACGTTGATGGGAATCGCCTGGCCCAGGATGCGTATCTCCGCTCCCTGCCAGCTCTCCAGCAGACGACGCATCCCGCTTACGGTCAGCATGGCCGCAGACGCCAGAAGGAGGCTGGGCACGCAGCTGACCAAAGCGCCCAGAAGGCAGCCGAACTTGCTCAGGGAGCCCACGCTGATGCTCCTGATTCTGTACCTGCTGGACTGGACTGCGCGCTCGGGTTTCGTAGGCATGGCAACCTCGCCCCATTATACCTGAGGGAGTCTGCCCCAACAACGCTCAGCGTGGCCCAGGCACCAGCGAGCTCCCCGCCCTCAAAGATGCCCCCAAGGAACGCGCACTTGCCGGAAGACCGCGCGATAAGCGCACATGGGGCGCGCGGGAACAGTCTGATTCCTTCTTGTCGTTCTGAGCGAAGCGAACAATCTCCCATGAGATTCCTCGGTGCCTCGCGTCTCAGCCTGTCGGGGATGCCGACCCCAACGGTCCTGAACCTCCAGTTGCTGCTTAGCCAGAGGGAAAAGGTATTGCCTTTTGCCTATCCAGAATCTATAATCGAGTGACTTGGAGCGATTCCTGTGACAAACCGCGACACTCTTCTCCGGCCCAAGGTGCTGGACTGGCTCATCGCCGCCGGCCTTTTCGCCGCGTCATTCTTGGTCTACCTGGACACGCTGGCTCCCTCGGTAGCCACCATCTTCGACGACAGCCTAGAGTTCCAGCTGGTCTGCTACCTCCCAGGCATCGCCCACCCCAGCGGCTATCCCCTCTACACCCTCCTGGGCAAGCTCTTCACCTACCTGCCCGTGGGCGACGCCGCCTTCAAGGTGAACTTGATGTCAGCCTTCTTCGCCTCCGTCACTGTGGCCATCCTCTACGCCACATTGAGACTGCTGGCCAAGCATCGGGTCCCCGCGGTGCTGGGGGCCGCCACTTTCGCCGTCTCCCCTGTGTTCTGGTCTCAAGGAGTCATCGCCGAGGTCTACACCCTCAACGCCACCTTTGTGGCGGCCATGCTCTTCCTGCTTCTGCTGTGGGCCCGCTCCTGCGAGGATGAACATGCGGGACAACGCGGTCGTCTGCAAGAGCCCACGATCCTGCTATATCTCCTGGCCCTAGTCTATGGCCTGAGCCTGACCCACCACCGCACCATGATCCTCCTAGCTCCCGCTGCCCTAGTCTTCCTGGTCACGGTGGACCGCCGCATTTTCACCAGGGGGCGGCTGATGGCCAAGCTGGCGCTGCTTCTGGTCGCGCCTCTCGCCCTGTACCTGTACCTACCCCTCAGGGGTATGACCATGTCCTCCCTGAACGGGGTCTATGAGAACACCCTCAGGGGCTTCCTGACCTACGTCTCAGGCGGGTCGTACAGCATCTTTCTCACGGAGAACCCCCTGGCGCAGAGCAGGGGCCTGAGCTTCTACGCCGCCCTGCTGCGGGAGCAGTTCACCTGGGTAGGGATTCTCCTCGCGGGAATCGGTCTCCTATACTCCTTAACCAGGCGGAGGGTGTCTCTGCTCCTCGTGCTGTATGCGGTGACCACAGCGCTCTTCGCCCTGGGATATCGGGTTCCCGACATCGAGGTCTTCCTCATCCCCCTGTTCCTCGTCTGCGCCATGTGGATAGGGATGGGCTTCGCCGCCTTGTGGGAGTTGATCTTGGCCATCTTGCGCAGAGCGAGGAAGCAGGCATCCGCCCCGCTGCGCAACAGCCTGTACTGTTGCCTGTTGATAGGCGGGGGGCTGCTGCCGCTCTACCTTTGGCAGGCCCATGGAGACCAGATCGATCTCAGCCGCCGGTGGGAGGTTTATGACTACGGAGTGGACGTGCTGACCCAGCCCCTGGAGGAGAACGCGGTGATCGTGGGCATCCTGGGGGAAATGACCCTGCTCAACTACTTCCAGGAGACAGAGGGGCTACGTCCCGACCTGGTAGCCATCGCCGCGGACACGGAAGATGAACGGTTAGCGGTGGTGAGAGATCAGATGGACGAGGGACGGACCGTTTATCTGACCCGCCCCTTGAGCGGTGCCGAGGAGCTGTACCACCTCTCATCCCAGGGACCGCTGATCCGTGTGCGAGAGCGACCTCCTGACATCACCACAAAGCCCGGCCATGCTCTATCCGTGCCCTTCGGTGAGGCTATCCTGCTCGCAGGCTACGACGCTGAACTGAGAGACACTCACGGTGGCCCGCAATTGCGGGTGACTCTCCATTGGGAGGCGCTCGCCGAGATCCAGCAAGACTACAAGGTCTCCCTGCGTCTCCTCGACGACAAAGGGCACCTAGGGGCGGTCCGCGATGCCTTCCCGGTGCGCGACGCCTATCGCACCCACGCTTGGAGGACCGGAGGGGTCATCGTTGACACCCACGATCTGCCTATCTTGGCCGGTCTGCCCCCTGGCGACTACTCCATGCAGGTCACCCTGTACGATCCCAACACCCTGGATCCCTTGGCGACGTCAGTCTTCGGAAGCGTCTCTCTGGGACCAACCGTCGGGCTGGACGGGGCAGGCCCTTGGGATGTGCAGCAAGAAGCCCAGTACAACCTGGGCGGACGAGTCAAGCTCCTGGGGTACTCTGTGATCGGCGAGGAGTTCAAGCCTGGAGATACCACCCCCATCACTTTGCTGTGGCAGGGCCTGGACGTACAAGATGGCCAGTACACACTGCTGCTGTGGTTGGAGGATGATGCAGGGGTCAAGACTGGCCAAGCCGAGCTGCCGCTGAGCGACCGCTATCCGCCGGCCACGTGGCAGGAGGGGGAGATCGTCCGAGACTGGCAGCGCTTTCAGGTCCCTGGCAACAGCGAGGACGGGCGATATCTCCTCAAGATGCAAGTCCTGGAAGATGGGAAAGCCCTGCCCCGCCTCCTCGGCATAATGCCCACCGGCAGCGTAATCGACCTCGGCCGCCTGGAGATCAAGGGACGCGAGAGGTCCTTCGACGTGCCGGCCATGGAACACGTCCTCAACGCGCAGTTCGGCGAGTCCGTCAAGCTCCTTGGTTATGATCTCCAGCCCATGGCGCTGCGCCCAGGTGAGAAGCTGTCTCTAACCCTCTACTGGCAGGCTCTGCGACTGATGGATACCTCCTACACGGTTTTCGTTCACCTGCTGGATGGTGAAGGGAGCATCCAAGGGCAGCGAGACAGCGTGCCCGGCGACGGTGCCCTGCCGACCACGAGCTGGGTGGAAGGCGAGATCATCGCCGATGGCTACGAGATCCCCATCGCCACCGATGCCTCATCCGGGCTGTACTCCATCGCCCTGGGCATGTACGATGCCAGCACGGGAGGCCGCCTGCCCCTCCTCGATGCGGAGGGTCAACCCATGGGGGACCACCTCTTGGTAGGCCAGGTCGAACTCCAGGCTGACTGACTCACCACCCCGGGCAGATCCTCGTTTGACAGCGGCAGGTTGCTGGCCTACAATGCGGCAAGAATGACAGATGGACCCGGAAGGATGAAGGGATACCTGTCCTGCGATGGCTACCCCCACGGAAGGAACCGTTGCCTACTTGCGTGCCCGTAAGAGCCACTATCCCTCTTCCTTGGAGAGCGGCAACCCGTCCTTCACGACGCCCACACTTGCTCAGCGTCAGTTGGTAATCGACCGGTCGCCGCCAGCACCTCGCCACGGTTCGCGCATGAGCCTGCCATGATCATCTTCCTTCTCCCTTTCGCCGTTGCGTTCCTGGGCGCCCTGCTGCTCACACCGCTTGTAGGTCGCCTTGCCCAGCGGTTCGGCTTCGTCGACGTGCCCCGCGAACCCAAACACGTTCACCGGGTGCCAGTTCCCCGGCTGGGCGGAGTAGCCCTGTTTGTCCCCTTTGTCGCTGCGGTAGGGCTGACCTTGTTTCTCCCTGTGGAGCGAAAGGACCCGCTGGAACTGCACCGCATCACAGGGTTGCTCATCGGCTCCACCGTGGTCTTCGGGCTTGGCGTTTGGGATGACAGGAGAGAACTGGGACCGCGCGTCCAGTTGGCCGTGCAATTCGTGGCGGCAGCAATCGCCGTCTACTGCGGCATCACAATCGCCGAGATCGCCAACCCCTTCGGAGGCGTGGCCGCCTTCACAGCGCCCGTTGCCGTGGCCTTCACCCTCTTCTGGCTGCTGGGCATGATGAACACTGTGAACTGGCTGGACGGTCTGGACGGCCTGGCTGGCGGAGTGACGCTCATCGCCTCTGTCTTGCTGTTCGTCCACAGCTACAGCTTGGGTCAGTACAGCGTCTCCCTCCTGCCTCTGGCCCTGGCCGGATGTGTCCTGGGCTTCCTGCCCTTCAACTTCTCTCCTGCCAGGGTCTTCATGGGCACCTCTGGAGCCCTCTTCCTGGGCTTCGCCCTGGGCAGCATGGCCATCATCGGCGGCGCCAAGATGGCCACCGCCCTGCTGGTGATGGGCATACCCATCCTGGACGTGGCCTGGCAGATCATCAACCGGCTGCGCCTGGGTCGTTCCCCGTTCCTGGGCGACCGCGGTCACCTTCACCATAGGTTGCTGGACCTGGGGTTCTCACAACGCCGGGTGGTGCTCATCTACTGCCTCCTGTGCGCCGCCTTCGGAGCTCTGGCCTTGATCCTCGGATCCGGTATGCACAAGCTCCTGGCCCTACTGGGCATGGGCGTGGCGGCCATCGCCGTGTTGGTAGTGCTGGCCAGACGCTCGTAGCCCTTGGGACCACCCAGGGCCTGTGGTATAATCTTCGCGACATCGGGCCGGTAAGCCAGCGCGTCTGCGGTGCACCACGACTCCACGTTCTGGGTCACCCCTCACGGCAAAGTCTGTCTCGGATGGATATCCGGTCGTGAGCGAATCACGGACAACGGAAAACAGGATGGAACGAGAAGAAGCGATCGCCCTGCTCAAGAAGCACAGTACTGCCGGCGCATCATGGCGCGCCCACTGTCTCCAGGTTGGCGTCGCGGCCCGTCACCTGGCCGAGCTCATCTCCCGGAGAGGTCATCCCGTTGATGTGGAGCGAGTGGAGGTCCTGGGCCTGCTGCACGACTTGGGGCGGAGCCAGGGGCATAACCTGCGCCACGGCATCGAGGGGTACCTGTTGGCTGAGGCCGCAGGTTACCAGGAAGAAGGACGAATCTGCCTCGTCCACATCCTAAAGGGGCACACCCTGCATCATGCGGTGAGCCTGGGTATGCTGACAGGAGAGGAACAGGTCCGACTCGAGGAAGACGGTTGGCGCTCAGGAGATCCCTCGCTGGAGGAGAAGATAGCTGCCGTCGCTGACGCCTTGATCAGCGACACGGGACTGGTCCCCATCGAGGATAAATACGCCAACGCTCGCCGCAGATATGGCGGTCATCCCCACCTCTACGAAGACGAAGCCTGGGTCAAGGGCCTTGCCGAGGAGATCTCCGAGTTGCTGGGCAAGGCACCCTACGATGCTCTTCAGGAGATGAGAGATGACCTGCTATGACGACTTCCCCGTCCGCATCCTCCTTCTCAACCTGGTGGAACTGCTGGCTGCGCTGGTCCTTGGCGCGATCCTCATGGCTCAGCTCGGCTGGTGGGCGGTGCTTCTCTATGGGGCTATCGGGTGCCTGGGACTGATTCTGTCCCTGGCGTATGGATGCACCAGATGTGGGTACTACGGCAGGGTCTGCGGGCTGGGTCTTGGAAAGATCGCCCCCATCGTCTTCCGCCAGCGTGACCAGGATGAATTCGGCAGGTCGCCCTCCCAGACTGTAGCCTGGACGCTGGTGGGCTTGATGTTGGCCCTCCCGGCGGCGGCAGGGCTGATCTCTCTCGCCACAGGCCCACTCTTGCCGGGATTTGCCATCCTGGGGCTCTACCTGGCCGTTGTGATCGCCACAGTTCTGACGCACTCGAGGTTCGTTTGCGCCCATTGCCACCAGGCCAGGGACAAACGGTGTACCCTTGGCCGGTTGGCCGATCTTCCATAATCTTGTGATTGGACGAGCGAGCAGGTGCATGTCGAAAGGAGAGACGAAATGGCAACCTTCATCATGCTGACCACGTTGACGGACGAAGGGGCGGGGACGATCACCGAGAACCCCAACCGCATCAAGGAGGTCAATCTGGAGGTCGAGTCCTTGGGTGTCAAGGTCTTGCACCAGTACGCCACCTTGGGGCAGTACGACTTCGTGAACATCGTCGAGGCTCCCGACAACGAGACCATAGCTCGGGTGTCGGCGGAGCTGTCATCGAGGGGTAGCATAAGGCTCCAGACCTTGCCCGCCATCCCCATAGACGCCTTCATCGCCAAGTTCGAGTAGCGCGTTAGCGAACGCGCGAGGGTTTGTTTCTCCCGCTCCGAAGCGCTTCCGACCGAGCGGGGCCGTTTCCGCCTGATCGCTGGCGGATCCGAGGTCTGGGTGATCATGGCTCCTGAGCCATGGTGGGCTTCGCAGCCACGACGGCGTAGATCACCACCAGAGCCAGCGCATAGGCCAGCCCCCCGGCTATCAGCACGCGAGAGAAGCCGTAGGAGATGGCGATCATCACCGCCAGAATCGAGCTCAGGACCGAGGCGCATCCGTTCACAGCCCACGCCCAGGGCACAAGGGCAGGCGCAATCCTGCCCGTCAGCCTGATCCCGGCAGGGAAAGGCACGCCCATCAGGAATCCCAGAGGCGCCAGTACGATCACCGAGGCGGCAACCCGGACGAGTAGCCCCGCTCCCAGCAGCCATCCGAAAAGGTGAGGCAAGACCAGCGGGTAGCACACCAGGAGGACGATCAGCGCCACCATCGCCTTTCTCAAGGAAACCCGGGGCGAAACCAGGCTGCCCAGGCCGGAGAAGGTGAGCAGACCAAACAGCACGGTGGCAAAGGCGTAGACGGGATGGCTCAGGAACAGGATGAACCGCTGCAACAGCGGTATCTCCACGAAGAGATACCCGATGCCCAGGAACAGGAAATAGAGGAAGAGACGCCTCCCGTGCCTGCTCTGCCCCCGGTCCTTGAGGAAGGCCAGAGGCAACAGGATCAGGGTTAGTGAAGCCAGCAACGCCAGGGCGAGCAGCATCAGCAGCACCAGATAGCCACTGCCCCCGAATGGCTGCCAGGTCTTGCCCCAGGCCTGCAGAATCTCCGGGGTCTGGGACCAGCGAAAGAAGTGGAAGAAGAAAGGGCGATCATCTGAGGGTGGAGTGATATCGAAGGGATAGCTGGCGTAGAACGCCGTTCTGTCCTCGCCGTCGAGCACGGCGGAGTACGCCTCGTAGTAGATGGGATCATCGAGTACGCCATAGAGGTTCGCCTCATCCTGGCTGATCCCCGGGTACCGGATCAGGTCAAAGCGTTTGTCCTGCGAGAACCTCTTCACGATGTCCAATTGCTCGGAGGTGAACTCCTGTTTCCCGACCAGCAGAAGCGCGGTGTACAGGCCCCTCAGGGCAACCACATGTCCAGCAGGGTCCTCCACCCCCGTTCCCTCCAACGCTGTCAGAGCCAATCCCAGCGTGCGCACGCTCTCGCTGGGAGGGGTCTGAAGCCAGCGATGTAACACCAGCATGCCGCCCGGCTTGAGATGATCCAGATACTCGACGAAAGCCTCAGTGGTGTACAGATAGCTTTCCGACAGACTGTAGGCCCCGGAGCCCACGGGTCTGAAGCTGTCGGACAGGGACACCTGTATCAGGTCGAACTCCTCCCTGCTGCGACGGAGATAGCTCCGGCCATCCTCAGCGACGACTGTGACGCCATCCCGCGAGTAGAGATTGCCAGCGTACTCCCCGTACCGGTCTCTGGCGATGTCGATGATCAGAGGATTTCTGTCCACGGCCACGATCTCAGAAGCGCCGCCGTGCACACCCACCAGCACGTCCAGCCCAGCGCCGGGCTCTAGAATCAGCACGCGGGGCTGGGGAGTCAACTCGTATGGAAGCGACGTCAGGAGGAACTCCAGGAAACCGAGATCACTACCAGGCGAGGCCGCGGTCAGGGGACTCATGTCCTCCCCATCCGTGAAGACCCCCTTCTGGGGAGGGAGGCCACCAGGGTAGGTGTAGCTCAGGCCCGGGGCCGACCGAATACCCTCACTCTCCACAACGTCAATGCGAGAGAAGGCGTTCCAGCCGCGGTAGGCGGTTAGCGCACCCGGGTAGCGCAGGCTGTTGCTCAGCGCCTTGTAGGGGGAAATCCCGATCTCGAACCCTGAGGGCAGACGCACCGCACACGCAGCCAGGATCACGACAAGCGCTGAGGCCAAAGCAAGGCGCACGGAGGGGCGGCGGCAGGAGAGAGCCAGCGCAGCGATGGCGCCCAACAAAGCGGCCATGACCACCGTCGTCTCTCCGCCAGCCAAATTGAGCATAATGAGTGCGGCCGGACAACCGAGCCCCGACCCCACGAGGTTGGCGAAGTACGCCCGACCCGCCTGTTCGGGCCTGGCCGCCAACACCGTGGCCACAGCCAGCCCGCTGAAGAAGAATGGCATGGCGAGAGAGAGATAGTAGACCGCCAGATACACAATCTGACGCCGGTCATGGGCGATCTGGTAAGAGTCGAAGGGCACGTGATTGCTAACCAGGTAGCCGCCCACCACACTCAGTGAGAAGAGCAGGCAGAGAGTGGCCAACAGCGCGACGAGATCACGCCTCAGCAGTCTCGGGAACAAAGAGAGAAACGTACCGCTGGCGCCCAGGCCCAGGAGAGCCAGAGAAACAGTCATGAAGGCGAAATGGTACCATTGAGCCACGGAGAACACGCGGGTCAAGGCTATCTCGAAGACAAGGGCGGCAGCAGAGAGCAAGAACACGGCTAGATGGAGGACGCCCATACTAATGAATATAGATCAACGGGGGACGGTATTCAAACAGTGATGACAAGGATGCTCACCACATTGGCCGCCAACCGCAACCTGGCGGTGATACTGCTCGCCATCGTGCTCATGGAGATAGTGCACGGCATCCAGGCCATGGCCCTGTTTCCTCTGTACCTGACGGAGGTGCTGGGTTCCTCCGTGACCGTGGTGGGTGCTGTGATCTCCGCCTATCTCATCGTGGACGTAGTGACCCGGACTCCGGCGGGGTGGCTCGCCGACCGATGGGGCAGGAAGACCATTCTCTTGATGGGTGTTGCGCTATCCGTTCCGCCTCTGGTACTGATGATGGGGGCACGCAGCTCCAGCACGTTTCTGCTCCTCAACGCCTTGAATGGACTGGGGGCTGGCTGCATCTGGCCAGCCATCTATGCCACCGTGGCTGACACCTACCGCCGCAGCGAACGTGGTCTGATCATGGGCTTGCTGAGCACGGTGATGCTCGGCGGCTTGGCCCTGGGACCCATCAGCGGCAACCTACTGCTGGGACTGACCTCGTATCGCGCCACTTTTCTGATCTGCATCGGGCTGGTCTGCCTCGTGTTCATCCTCGTGCTTGTGTTTGCGAGAGAGACCAGGGTAGCCGAACAACTGCACGCGGCCACCGTGGATAGGGACCACCTTGGCTCCCTGACTGGAGAGCTTGTCTTGCTGGGCTCCATCGCCCTCCTGCTCACCGTGAGCCTGGCCTTCTTGCTTCCCATCATCAGCCTGTACGGGGCGGAAGTTCTTCGTGTAGACAAAGTCACCATGGGCCTGATGCTTGCCATTCCTGGTACCGTCACGGCTCTGGCGCTGCTACCTGCAGGATATCTGGCCGATCGCCTGGGACGCAAGCCCCCCATCGTGGCTGGCTTGGCCCTGCTCACATTGTGCTACGCGGGGGCCCCCACAACCACTAACCTGCTGGTGGTCACCGCCGGGGCAACCTGCGCAGGCCTGGGCTATGCGCTTGCGGTCCCCGCCTGGAACGCGCTGGCCATGGACCGCATCCCCACCGAGAGTCGGGGTCTACTGCTGGGCGCCGTGGCCACGGTGCAGGGTGCCGGACTGGCCATTGGACCGATCATAGGGGGCTTGCTCTGGGAACAAGTACACCCGTACGCGCCCTTTGTTGCAGGTGCCTTGCTCCTCTTTGCTGCGACCCTCCTATCGCTCTGCATCAGGTCGAAGAGTCCTGGTTGACGGGCGTCAGCCATCCGTTCACGCGTGGATCCCACCTGAACCATTCCCGCTACCTTATCGGGAGTTGACTGCTTACGCCCGCATCGGTTGTGACTGTAACGGATTTGCACTCTAGCTGGGATCCATCTATAATCAGTCGCGTAAAGAAGGGAGAATTCACTTATGAGCAGCAAACCCGTGACGTACTTAGTTCTGGCTCTAGCGGCGGCTATGTTCTGTATTCTGGGCATGTTGATTGCAGTGCTCCTAGGGCCTTCCCTTGGAGGCCTACTCGGGGCACCGAGTTCGACGCCCACAGCCACCAAGACCTTCGTTCCTACTTTCACGGCAACACCGACCGTCGTTGCCAATCCGACGGACACACCCGAGCCAACCTCTACTCCGGAGCCGACGACGCCACCGGAGGCACCGACGCCGACTTTGCCACCGACGCCCACAGTTGGGCCTCCAACCATGACGGCGACGGCACCCCCTCCGGCGCCTACGGCGACGCCGAAGCCGCCTCCGCCCACAAACACGCCTGAACCCTCATTTGAATACGAAATGATCCAGCTTCCGACCAGAGACTTCTGCCACCCCGGAACCTGTATCCCGGCCATCAGTGGCGAAGTTGTTGACGCCCAGGGGCAGCCTCTTCCCCGTTATATGGCAACGATCAAGTTGGACTCTCAGGTTTTCGGCGTGGCATACTGCATTGTCGGGGACGAGAGCAGGTTGCTGCAGCCCGGCCAGTTCAAGTTCGAGACTCCGGACGGCCAGTCATTCGGCGACTACACGCTGACCGTGGTCAGGGGTCCAGGCGATCCACATCCCCTTTCGATAACCTATTCACTGGGCATGGCCCCAGGGAAATCGAACCACTGGGGAATAGGCTTCCGGCGCAAGTTCTAGCGCGCCAGGTTCATCGTCCGTTCGGGCCGCTGTCGGCGATGCGCGTCTCGAACGGACTTCTTTCCAAAGGCGGGAGGTCTTCCAGCTCCCGCTTTGGCTTGTTTTGCAGCCGGCTGCCAGGCTTCCTTGGTGAAAGGAGATCAGTAGATTTGATGATGATGGGTAGAAAGCTCGCACCAACAACCGCCGTCGCGCTGGTGGCCCTGCTTGTTACAGTCAGCCTCCTGGGTTGCTCCCTGACTTCGTTTGTCGGGTCTCCAACGGCGACGCCAACGTCAACACGGACTCCCAAGCCCACTTTCACACCGACATCCACCCACTCCCCAACACCTGTGGAGAGCCCAACACCTATTCCCACAGACACACCAACCGTGACCCCCACGCCCGAGGTGACGGACACCCCAACACCGACCACGGTGCCGCCGACACCCACCAGGCGGCCCGCGGCGCCAACTGCAACGAGTCGGCCTGCTGCCCCACCCACGCCCCAGCCGCCGCCTCCAACTCCCAGACCTTCGTACGACTTCAGATACGTGACGAATAGCCTGAGGGCATTCCCCAACTGCGGATCCGTCTACTTCAAGGGCCATATCAGAGGCATGGGCGGAGAGCCGGTGGACGGCAGAATAGTACGCATCAGGTTCGCGGGCAACGTGGCCTACAAGACTAGCGGCCTGGGAGAGTCTCCAGGCGGGTGGGGGTTCGCTCCGTTAGCCCCCCATATGTATCACGCACCATTCACGTTTCTGATCGACATCGTGTCCAGCGAAAGCAACCCACAGTCTCAGTCGGACACGGTGACCATCGACTTCCGAGGTTGTGACGTCGCGGGTCAGTTCGAGAACATAGTCTTCGAGTACGCCAGGTAGTATGTGAGGCGCGGAGTCAGCCACTTGGAGGACCTGAAGCCTCACTCGGATAGGAGGCCCAAAGGGGAGAGGCACATCGGACTTGGATAGGAACAGAAAGACGGCGCTGGTGATGGCAGTGGTGGCAGCGATGATCACCATTAGCTGTAGCTGTCCCTTGTTGTCCCTTACATCGCCGCAACCCAAGGCCAGCCCTACGCCAACCAAGACCGCGAAGCCTTCCGCCAGCCCCACTCCCATTCCGTCCGCGACTCCGATGGACACGGCGACCCCGGCGGCTACGTCTGCACCTACAGAGACGCCGACGGTTCAGGTTCAGTCCGCGGACACGCCTACACATACGATGGTGCCGCCGACGTCTACGGCACGACCGCCAACGGCCACTCCCACGCACAAGCCTCCTAGCCCGTCGCCCACGCCCAGTTGGGCGTACGAGTACCTGGAAGGCAGCATGGAGCAGCACCCCAATTGCGGATCGGTGTACCTGGAGGGTGAGGTGACAAACCAGGGTGGGGATCCGTTGGACGGGATAACGGTGCGCTTGCGGTGGTGGGACAATGTGGAGTACGAATTGAGCGGAACGGCGGGAGGTCACTCCCCCGGCAAATGGGGGTTTTCGCCGCTCTCTCCCGACCAGAACAGGGCACACCAGCCCTTTGTTCTTGACATAGTAGAGAGCCGTGCTAACCCCGTGCCGCTGTCGGAGGAGCTACACGTGAACATGGTTGACTGCAGCCAGGCCGGGCAATTCATCAATATCACTTTCGTAGCCAATAGCTAGTGGAAGGGTGTATTCGGCGCCCGATTCGCGCGTGAAGAAGCCGAGCCAGAATAGGTGATTGACGTGCCAACAGACTCCCGTGCCCATCGCATAGGCAGAAAGAGAAGAGTACAGCTGATGAGGGGTAGGCTGGCTGCCCTGGGCATACTGTTCGTGGCGATGATGGCCACCATCAACTGCACTTGCCCCCTGCTCTCTCTCGTGGCCCGCTCCCCCACAGTGACTCCTACGCCCACCAAGACGCCCAAGCCATCGGGCACCGCCACCTGGACAGCAACCTTCACTCCAGAGACGGAACCATCACCCACAGCGACGCTGGTTACGCCCGACACACCTACTCCGGTGGACACACCCACCCTTGCGCATACTCAGGTACCGCCGACGCCCACCAGACGTCCAGCCACGGCAACACCTACGCGTCTGCCGCCCACGCCGACGCCACGGCCGCCCACAGCGACACCGACCATTTCCTACGAGTACTCCCTGCACAGCTCCATCGAGTACCTGCCCGACTGCTCTATGACCAGTCTCGATGGCACGGTGTGGGACGTGGAATCGACCATCCAGGTGCCCGGTGTGTTGTTGAAGGTCTGTGTCGAGGGGGAATACTGGTGCGCCACGCTGCGAACGGGACAGGATCCGAACAAGGGAAGCGGCTACTACATAGCCATTCTGGGCTATGAGGGCCCGAGGGACGGGACTTGGTGGGTAGCTGTGGTAGATGAACAGGGTAGGGCTTTGTCCGAACGCGTAAGTTTCCAAACAGACACCCGCGACTGCGACCCGGATGGGAACGGTCGCCAATGGGTGATCATAGACTTCAAGAGAAACTACTAGGACGAGGAGGACCAGATCATCAACGTCAAGACTGCTGCAACACTGACAGTGATCTTTCTTCTCATGCTGGGTACCCTCGGGTGTTCGCTGGGGTCCCTGATCACCGGGGCTTCTGCACCAACACCCACGCCAACCAAGAGTCTCGTTCCAACCTTCACGGCCACGGCCACCTATACGCCGACGTCCACTCCCACCAACCCGCCCGCGGCCACCGACACGCCTCCTCCGCCCGCTACAGCTACGTACACTCCCACGGCCTCACCTACACCGCCCTACGTCACCTATGTTGTCCAGGCCGGTGATACCTTGAGCAGCATTGCGGTCCGCTTCGGCGTCACTTCGCAGGCCATCATGGACGCCAACGGGATGAGCAGTACGATCATCAATGTGGGAATGGAACTCACCATCCCTTCAGGTGGAAGCTCCGTTGCACCGCCACCAAGCCCCACGTCGACCCAGACCGGCGCAGCCCCGACCGCCACGACGCCGCCACCTCCAGCAGCCCCTACAGCCACCAAGCCCCCACCAACACCCACCACACAGACGTATCAGTACGAGTACGTGCCCGGGAGTATGCAGGAGCAAGAGAAGGGGTGTAGCGAATTGGGCGTGCAGGGGGTAATCCTCGACGCGGCAGGCAAACCCATAGCGGGCCAGGTGACTGTCAGGTGGCAATTGGACGGCTATGTGGACCACCGGGTCACGGGCGACCCCGTGGAGCAACCAGGGACCTTCAAGTTCTTCATCTTTCAGGGGCCCATATACCACGGCACCAAGACCTCAACGATCCAGATTGTCGAGAGCGAGTCCAACCCCTCGCCATTGTCGGAACCCCTGACTTGGCAAGTGCTCGACTGCGTCGACGGTCCTGAGCAGTTCTTGAACATCACCTTCCGTCGCCGATGATTGCTCAAGTAAACGAGAAAAGAGCCCGCGCTGCGGGCTCTTTTCGTTTCCGATCAGACGACGCTATCCAGCGCGAATCCTATCCGTGCTTCACAGACCAGTCGTACGGTATCTCGTCAGTGTCGTACGGCAGGCGGTACTCATCAGGCTCGTCGTAGTTGTATAGCTCGGTGGGCACGTTGACGATGAGCGCCACATCCTGACCGACACCTTTGAACCCGTGCACCACTCCCGAAGGTATCTTGATCAGGGACGGGTTCTGCTCTCCGATGAAGAACTCGGTTACTTCACCGTGAGTGGGCGAATCCGCTCGACGATCGTACAACACGACCTTGGCCGTCCCGTGAATACACACAAAGTGATCGGTCTGAATCTTATGGTAGTGCCAGCCCTTCACCACACCTGGATAGGCTGCCGTGACATACACCTGACCGAACTTCTCGAACTCCTCCCAATCGGAACGGAGTATTTCCAGCAGATAGCCCCGCTCGTCAGGTATGAAGCCCAGCCGTCTGACCTTGACACCATCGATCACCGTGCCTCTCCTTCGCTAAGAACTTTTGACCAAGATGAAAACCTCCACGAGCGCCAGGGCGCTCAGCAGGAGTAGGGTGTTGATCCAGTTAAGAGCCTGCCCCATGCGCAGCCAAGCACAGAGCGTCACGAAGATCGCAGCCAGAGCCCCTTCTCGATAGGACCTCCTGACGTCGCTCCGGTAAGACTTCGCAGGCGTAAACCGGAAGTGCAGGAAGTGCGCCACCGGGGCCAAGAGAGTCAGCAAACCCACGAACAGCAGGCTGAGAAACACCAGGCGGTTGGTGGCTACGGATGGGTCAGTACTCCAGACCACGTAGGCCAAAGCCAGCCAACTGGATATGCACACCACGAACGAAAGGGCCCACAACCGCCGACCACTTGCCATAGTCCTCTACACCACGAACGACACTCGATTATAGAGCATCCGCTACCTGCTGGCAATTGATAACTTGCCCTGCCTGTGGTATAATGGCCCGGCAATGAGGTACGTCATCGGCCTGACGGGCAACATCGGCAGTGGCAAGAGCACTGTGCTGGAGATGCTCGGCCAGCTGGGGGCCAGAATAGTGGACGCCGATGAACTGGTGCACCAGGTGATGGAGCAGGGCACCCCGGTGTGGCAGTCCGTTTTGGATACCTTTGGTGAGGCCATCCTCGACGAGCACGGTGGTATCGATCGCAAGAAGCTGGGCGCTCTCGTCTTTGAAGATCCCCAGGCCTTGAAGCGCCTCGAAGAGATAGTCCATCCGGCGGTCAATGACAGATTCCTGGACCTGGTACAGAACGCCGAAGAGCCGGTCATAGCCATGGAAGCGGTGAAACTGATCGAGAGCGGCGCTCACCGCGCACTGAGTTCCCTCTGGCTGGTGACCTGTCCGGCAGAGGAGCGCTTTCGCCGGCTTGTGGAGGGGCGGGGGGAAGACCCGGAAGAAGTTGAGGAACGACTGGAGGCCCAGATGCCGGAGGAGGAACAGGCACTATGGGCGGACGTGGTGATAGACAACGGAGGAACGCCGGAGCAGACCCGGGAGCAGGTCAAGGCTGAATGGGACCGGATCCAGGAGCAGCTATGCCATCAACGGTGATCGTGCGCCGGGCATCAAGACAGGATCTGGAGTCTATCGCCGAGATCGTGCGCAAAGGCTCGGGAGGAAGATCTGCCTTTGACCAGGGAACGCTCCTCGAAAGACTGTTCGAATGGGCCTACTTCGTGTCGGCCACCAGCAAGATCATGGGCGTCGTTCGCTGGCAGGCAACCAACTTCGTTGCCTGCTTGAAGGACCTGCACGTTTACCCTCCAACGCAGCGCAGACGTATGGGCGCTCCCCTGTTGGAAAGAGTGGAGGAGGAGGCCAAGGCGCTGGCCTGCGAGGTAGCGCTGCTTATCGCGGACCAGCGCTCCTCTTGGAGAGCCATCAAGTTCTATCGAAGTCTGGGCTATGAACGCGCCAAGACAGAGGAAGTGGCTCGGGCGTGGAGAGACGTGATCGAGGAACACCAGGGCACCGGCGAGATAGTGCTCCTCAAGAGGTTGCGATAGACGCCAAGCATGGCCCCAATTGGAGGGTAGCGCCCGGCAGGGGCGGGCTTAGCGAAGACAAGGAGGCTACTGACAGATGGCGCAGCTCAAGGAGTTTGCAAACCAACACCCCAATCTGGCCGCCTGGATAGCTCTGGGTCTGGGTATGGTCATCATGTTGCTCATCGCGGTCCGCCACGTGGGCCTTCTGCCGGGACAGATACTGGCCCTGGTGGTGGTCACCGTCCTCCTGGCGGGTCTGTGCGTGTGGATCATCAGCCTGGAGTAGCCTGACTCTTCGAGTCCTGCTGACTTAGCGACCTCGTTCGGGGGAGAGCGTACGCTCTCCCCTTTCTCTTATAAGAATTCCAACCCCAACCTTAAACTTCATGCGCTCCTGCTCAACATCCTGGCTTTGCACCTTGATAAAGTCTCACTTCTGCGTTATAATCTTCAACGTGCTCATTGAGTTCTATAAGGTTCGGCTATGAAATCTTCATCGGTAGCACCGAGTACGCAGCGGCTGCGCGCCGTAGGACCCAGGGGCGTTCCGACTGATCCTCTTCAAGCGGTCGCGAAAGCCCACGACGACCAGAGTGTAGCCTTTGAGGGGCGGCTCTGGGCACAGGGACTGTCAAGGAGGTAGACATGGAGTTGACGTGGCGTGAGTACGAGTTCACCGTCAGTGTACGAAAGAGGAGATCACGGCGGGGGAAGTCGACCGATAGGACGCCCCTCGATCAGCCATCGGCAGCACATAGTGACGCGAAGGCCCAGCACATTCTGGCCTCTGGCACCCGCTACCTGCTGCCAATGAGATAGTCGACAACGCTCGAGAAGGGAGATGGAGCATGTATCAAGTCATCGGAAAGTGCCCAGTATGCGGAGATGAGCTGACTGTCAGCAGGCTCCACTGCCGCAATTGCGACACGGCCCTGGAGGGACACTTCAACCTGGGCAAGTTCTACCGCCTCACACCGGAGCAGTTGCACTTCGTGGAGACCTTCATCAAATGCGAAGGCAAGATCACCAGGGTGGAGGAAGAACTGGGGATTTCGTATCCCACAGTACGGAACCGCCTCAATGACGTCATTCGCGCCCTGGGGTACGAGGTCCCCGCCCAGGCCACGGCGAGCGCTGAGCGTCGAAAGGCGATCTTGGAGCAGGTCCAGGCCGGCGAGATCGCCCCTGAGGACGCGGTGGAACTATTGAAGGGTGCAGAGAGATAGGGATGCAGGAGCACAGCGGCGAGCGTGTATCTTTCATCGATGTCCTGCGTGATAGGGACTTCCTGGCACTTTGGTTGGGGCAGATCATCTCTCAGATTGGAGATAGCTTCACCTTCCTGGCGCTGCTGATCACCGTCAACCGGCTGACGGGCTCCACTGTGGCCATGGGGATAATGATGATCTCCCTCACTCTGCCGCAACTCCTCTTCAGCTTCCTGGCTGGCGTCATCGTCGATCGCGTGGATCGGAAACAAGTGATGATCATCTCCGATCTCCTGCGAGGAGTGCTCGTACTGGCCTTCCTCACTGTGCGTACCGCAGAACAGGTCTACATCTACTACATCGTCGGCTTCCTGCTCTCCTCGGTGAGCGTGTTCTTCTTGCCCGCCAAGACGGCCATGATCCCTCGCATCATCGAAGGCGATCAGAAGCTGCTCTCTGCCAACGCCCTATCCCAGACCGTTCGAGTAGTGGCGCTGCTCATCGGACCCGCCTTGGCCGGCTTCGCCATCGCCTGGTTGGGTGCCTCCGTGGCCTTCGTTCTGGACTCACTCACCTATTTCGTCTCAGCCCTCGCCATCGTCACCATAAGAACCAGTGGGAAGACGTCCGACGAGGGGAGGATGGGCGTAGCGATGGTCTGGCACCGCTTTGCAGAGGGCTTCTCGTACACCCTGCACAACCGCACCATCCTGGGCATCATGGTCACCCTCTTGGTGGCTTTCTTAGGGGTAGGGGCCATCGAAGTCTTGTTCGTGCCGTACCTGCAGGGGGAGTTCGGATCTGGTGCAGAGGGCGTGGGCTTCGTGCAGACCGCGCAGGGTCTGGGCATGCTGGTAGGAAGCGTGATCATCGGCAATCTGGCAGCACGCTTCCGGCTGACGCGCATCATCGCCTGGTCCATTGTTTTGCTCGGCGTCGCTATCGTGGCCTGCGGATTGACCAGCCACTTCGTGCTTATTCCCATGACCACGTTCGTCGCCGGCCTGAGCCTGGCCCCTCTCAACGCCTCTCTGAGTACTCTGATGCAGGTCACGGTCCCCGACGAGAAACTGGGCAGAGTAGGAAGTGTCGTCGATACCACCCTGACTGTGAGTTACCTGATCTCCATGGGCAGCGCTGCTTTTCTCGCCGATGCCTTTGGCATCCGCACGGTCTTCGTCGGCGCAGGCGTTGTCACCGCTCTCTCCATTCTACCTGCCCTGACGATGATGAAAGAGCCCGTGACCGGCTCGCTGCGCGTTCCAGAGAAGATTGGCCAGCGCTCCGCAGAGCAGCTGGCGGAGGTATGACCCATGATTGCCAGCCTCGCCGAGGGGGACAGCAACCTCCGTGGACTGCGTCCCTTCAACCCTTTGGTGGATTTCGGGCCAACTTCCGAACTCATAGAACTCGCGTTCGGTGAAGACCTGGATCCTGCAAGCCGTGCGATGTTACACGAGATGCGCACCTTTGGCTGGCTGCTTGGACCTCTATTCTGGCTGTTCAACGCTCTGCATTCGCCCCTGGCCGACTCCTTTGGTGGGTACGTATGGGTTGATGAAGGCGACATCGTGGGCAATGTCACGGTGCATCGTCGGTACAAAGGCAATGCGGGATGGTTCATCAGCAATCTAGCCGTACATCCCAATCACCGAGGAAAGGGAATCGCTCGGGAGCTCATCTCAGCAGGGATGGAGCTGGCGAGACAGAAAGCAGCCCAACGCATCAGCCTGGAAGTGCGGGCACAGAACGTCCCAGCGCTGAAGCTGTATCAAGACCTCGGCTTCACTCAGGTGGACTCAGTGAGTAGTATGAGGATGGACCCCCTTCGTGCTGCGAAGCCGGTGCCCGCAGAGATGTACGAAACCAAGATGCTGAAGCCATCCGAGTGGGGGCAGCTCCTCCCACTGGCCGAGGATGCCCTGTCTCCGGAGGCCAGAGAGATCAGGCCCCTGCGAAAAGAGGACTACCCGCCATCCTTCCTCCGGCGGCTCGTCTCAGGCATGGGAGACCTACTGAACGGGCGAACCACACATCGCATCGCAGCCCACAGCCATAGCGAGTTCGCTGGTGTCGTGAAGCTGCGGACGGGAGGCTTCCTGGTCCCCCATTCGCTGACCCTGATGGTGCATCCCGCACACCGGAGCAAGGTGGAGGAAACGCTACTGACACATGCGCTCGCCATCCTTGAGACTCGCCGCTCGAGGACCTTGCTGGCCAAGATTCAGCCCTCATACGAGCTCGCCCGCGACGTATTCAAGCAGTACGGCTTCGTGGAAGAGGAAACACTGGGCCTTCTGACTCTAAGCTTGTAGGACACACAGGAGGAATGCTCATGGCAACTGAGGAAGAGAGACTACAGATCCTGGAGATGATACAGGGGGGGCAGGTCACTGCCGAGGAGGGCGCCAAGCTCCTCGATGCTCTGGAACAGCCATCCCGCGGTGAGAGGAGAGAAGGCTCCCCGCGCTGGTTCCGCGTCCGCGTCACCGACATCAACACCGGCAAGAGCAAGGTGAACATCAACCTGCCCATGAAGGTCTTGGACATCGGTGCAAAGATTGGTGCCAAGTTCGGGGCCCCGGCTGACCTGGACATCGAGGGTATCGTAAGAGCCATCAAGGAAGGTGCCGAGGGGAAGATCGTAGACGTGGAAGACATAGAGGACGGAGAGCGCGTCGAGATATACGTGGAATAGGCTGACCTCAACCTGTCAGCACCCGTACAATCGGGGGCAAACGACGAGGCAGGGAGACGACAAGTAGCGTGCAACGGGGTGAGAGCGCTCGTTCTGAGACGACCGCTGATCCTACGGGGAACGCAGCCCCGTCTCGTAGCTAGCCACGAGCCGGCCCTCGGGGTCAAGGACGGTGACGGAGACAAGGCTACCGGGAAGTAGCCCTGAGGGCAGAGACAGCTGCTCCAGAACTGAGCTCTCCGGGCTGACTACCACCTGGCCCCGGTAGAACTCTTCATCCCCCCGGCTCAGTAGGATTGTGACCTCTTGATTGGACGTGGCCGCAACGCCCAGGTCCAGCGAGTCCTCATGTAGGCGGAGGCTTAGCGCCAGCTCCCGATTGGCGTAGTCCAGTCCACCGATACCCTGGAAAGGGTACCAGTACTCCAGCCAGCTCTTGCTACCTCCAGGCTCCAGGCTGATGTCGTCCTCAGGCCAGAACGTCCGGTTGGGGCCGCCCCACATCTCGAAGTACTGACTGCCGTCGTCCGTGTACTCGTATGCATACGGCGACTGCTGCCCCCAGGCGAAGAGCTTGACCCCTGGTACATCCTGTCTTGAGAAGACGCGGGCCACGCCCAGTTCGGCATCGTGATTGTAGGCTCCCACGAAATCCTCACCGGGGTCGGGGATGAAGAAGCCCAGCCAATCCTCCCAGTTGTGGTACCAGGAGAGATCTCTCCCCTGCCACACTGGCCAGTCCATCAACGCCCGCTCCTCAGGGAGTCCACTGCCGGGACCGGCGCTGTGGACAACGACGTCATCCGTGGGATAGACGAACTCTGTATTAGGGGACACGGTAGACCCCCCCAGGGTCAGCATGGCGTTGGTCCAGTACTGGTAGCTGACGGGAGAGCTGGTGGGATTCTCGACATGGGGACGTATGACAAAGTACGCTGTGTTGGGAGCCAGGGAAATCTCCACTCGCACACGGGGCCGCGCCTCGGTGGTATCCCTGAGCGTGACCGTTGCTCCTCCAGCCGTCCTCTCCACGGTGTAGGTCCAGGGCACACCCCACTCGTAGCCGTGCTCGTGGACGGGGAACGCCCACTCCATGCCACCCACCGCGAGCCACCAGTTCTGGGCACGGGTGAGCGGGCCCCACGGGGTAGGCTTCAGGACCCGGTTGCGATAGAAGATGTTCTGTCCCGTAGGTTTGAAGACGCACTCGTAGATGCGCCCACCCAGTTCCGGTAAGATGGTCAACCGCAGATGCCGGTTCTCCAAGACAACAGCGGTGAAAGGTCTCAACGCCGTGGAGCCGACGGAGGGCTCGCCATAGGCCATCCGGTCCAGCCAGAGGTATGGCACATCATGTTGCTCGTCGAGAGCTTGCCTGAGATACGGCTCGTAGGCATAGGCCGGGATAGAGATGGTCGTCTCTTGGACCACGACCTCTTCGACGGACGCGACGGGGACCTCTTGGGAAGTCACCGTTGGTGGCGCCGGTGGCGCCCAAGTAGGCTCCGCCTCCGGCGAGGGAGTTGGTGACTTGGCGGGATCGCGGTGGGGCGGAACGGTTGCTTCCGGACTGGCCGCTGAAGTGGTGCCAGCCCCACGGGTGGCGGTGGCTGGGATTATCGATTGTGTAGGGGACGGTGGTGGACTAGTCGCCACTGTGCACCCGAAGAGAGCGGGAAGCAGGCAGGAAACCAGCAAAGCTGTCGCATAGAGCCTATCCCTCTTCAAGGGCCACACACCTCAGTCTATGGATCTACCGTATGCTACCATAGCGCCTGAGTTGCCACCAGCACCGTGAGGCGGCAGAAAAGGAACAATCTTAAAACTGAACACTCGGACCCAACTTGGTCCTCACTGCCCGATCTTTTGTGCTATAATAGGACCGAGTGATTCCCCAGAAGTACGAGCTTCGGAGAGTTCAACGCAATGGCTGAGTTTGTGCATCTCCACGTCCACAGCGAGTACTCTCTACTCGATGGCTTGAGCCGGATAGAAGACCTCGTTCAGCGAGCCAAAGAGCTGGATATGGAATCCCTTGCCATCACGGATCACGGTGTCATGTACGCCGCTCTGGATTTCTATCGACAGGCTGTGCAAGGCGGGATCAAGCCTATCATCGGGTGCGAGATGTATATGGCCCGCGAGAGCATGCACAGCCGTCGCCCTCGACAGGATGGCAGGCCCTACCACCTGGTTCTTCTCGCCGAAGACCAGAAAGGCTACCAGAACCTGCTGCAATTGACCACCAAAGGGCATCTCGACGGCTTCTACTACAAACCCCGGATCGACAAGGAGCTCCTCTCGCAGCATTGTGACGGCTTGGTGGCCCTCTCGGCGTGTGCCAAGGGCGAGGTAGCCTATCTGCTCGGCCAGGGCGACGCTGAAGGTGCCCGCCGCGCGGCGGCCTGGTACCGCGACATCTTTGGCCCTGACAGATTCTATCTCGAGTTGCAGGAACATGATATCCCTGATCTCGCGGACATCAATCGGCAGCTTATCTCCATCTCTCACGACCTGGAAATCCCTCTGGTGGCCACCAATGACGTGCACTACGTCCGCCGAGAAGACATCCAGGCGCATGATCTCCTCCTGTGCATTCAAACCAACGCCACGGTCAACGATCCCAACCGCATGAAGATGCAGGGTGCCGGCTACCACTTGAGAAGCTTCGATGAGATGGCAGCTCTGTTCTCTGAGATCCCAGAGGCGCTGAGCAACACGCTGAAGATCGCTGAGCGCTGTGATCTCACCTTCGACTTCGAGACCCTGCACCTCCCTCCCTTCCGCGTCCCGCCAGACCACACCAATGAGACCTACCTTGCCCAGTTGTGTCAAGAGGGCTTGCAGCAACGGTATGGCCACCCCACGACCGAGGTCAAAGACCGCCTCGAACACGAGCAGAAGCTGGTTGGCGAGATGGGCTTTGCGGGCTACTTCCTCATAGTCTGGGATCTCATCCGATTCTCCAAAGAGAGAGGAATCCTTGTGGGTCCCGGCAGGGGTTCGGCCGCGGGCAGTATAGTATCCTATTGTCTCGGCATCACAGACCTGGACCCCCTCAAGCACGGTCTCTTCTTCGAGCGATTCCTGAACCCCGGGCGCCGCACTATGCCTGACATAGACATGGACTTTCCCGAGGATCGGCGCGCCGAGGTCATGGCCTATGCTGTGGAGAAATACGGGCAGGACCATGTGGCTCAAATCATCACCTTTGGCACCATGGCCGCCAGGGCAGCCATCCGCGATGCCGGGCGTGCCCTGGATCTGCCCCCCGGCGACGTGGACAGAACAGCCAAGCTCATCCCCTTCGGGCATACGATAGAGGAAGCCCTCAACACCGCGCCGGAATTGAAGCAACTCTACGAAGAGCACAGCTACATTCGTGATCTGGTGGAGGCAGCCAGGAATCTGGAAGGTGCGGTGAGACACGCCTCTACCCACGCTGCCGGTGTGGTGATCACCGATGAGCCTCTCACCCAGTACGTCCCCCTGCAACGGGCCATCAAGGGCGACGGCCTGATCACCCAATACGCCATGGGTGAACTGGAGAGCATCGGCCTGCTGAAGATGGATTTCCTCGGGCTGTCAACGCTGACCGTCATCCAGCGAACCCTGGATCTAGTCACGGAAACCCACGGTGTGGAACTCAGTCTGGAAGACATCGACCTGGACGACCCGGAGTCGTATCGCCTGCTCTCCGGAGGCGAGGTCACGGGCATCTTTCAGGTGGAAAGCGCGGGGATGCGTCGCGTGCTGCGTGAGCTGCGGCCATCCTCCTTCGCCGACGTGATGGCTGCTCTCGCCCTGTACCGCCCCGGTCCGATGGAGTACATCCCCGAGTTCATCAAGCGCAAGCATGGCGAAATGGCGATAGAGTACACGATCCCAGAACTGGAGCCCATCCTGGAAGAGACGTACGGCGTGATCGTCTACCAGGAACAGATCATTCGCATGGCGCGAGAGCTGGCCGGCTTCAGTACCAGCGAGGCGGACATGTTCCGCCACGCCATCGGTAAGAAGAAGGCGGCAGAGCTGGAGGCCCAGCGCGAGATGTTCATTCGCGGGCTGGTCGCCAATGGTATCGCTGAGGACACCGCCGAAGAGATCTTCAAGATGATCGAGTACTTTGCCCGCTATGGGTTCAACAAGGCCCACGCGGCAGCCTACGCTGTCATCACCTGCCAGACCGCATACCTCAAGGCTCATCACCCAGTGGAGTACATGGCTGCTCTTCTTACCGTGGACAAGGACAACAGCGACCGAGTCGCCATGGAGGTGGCGGACTGTCGTCGCCTGAAGATCCCGGTCCTTCCGCCGAACATCAACCACAGTGACCTTCAGTTCACCATTGAGAAGAGCATCTCAGACACCGCCGATGACGTACAAGGCGTAGAGGGTGGTTCAGCCATACGCTTCGGCCTGGGAGCGGTGAAGAACGTCGGCCAAGGTCCGATACAGGTAATCCTCCAGGGCCGCCAGGACCGCCCTTTCGGAGACATCGGCGACTTCTGCCGTCGGGTGGACTTGCGCCAGGTGAACCGCCGGGCCTTGGACAGCCTCATGCGCTGTGGAGCCCTCGACGACTTCGGCACCAGAGGCCAGCTGCTCAGTGGTATAGATACCATGATGAGCATCAGTCAGCAGGCCCACCATGCGCAGGAAATCGGGCAGCTCACCATGTTCGACCTCGGCCAGCAGGCGGCAGCGACGCTGAACCTGTCCCACGGTCCGGATGTGCCTCGCCGCACCAAGTTGGCCTGGGAAAAGGAGTTGTTGGGGCTATACATATCGGAGCATCCTTTGGCGCGCATGGCTCCCAGCATGGACAAGCACACCTCTGCCTTGTGTGGCGAGATAGCCGCGAGCCTTTCCGGTCAGACGGTGATCATTGCCGGCATGGTGTCGAGCGTACGACGCATCACGACAAAGAACGACAGACTGATGGCCTTCGCAGAGCTCGAGGACCTGCACGGCAGCGTGGAGGTAGTAGTCTTCCCGGGTGTCTACGAGAAGACACGCGAACTGTGGCAGCCCGATGACATCCTTCTGGTGCGCGGAAGGGTCCAGGTCAGGGAAGATGATGCCAAGGTGATTTGCGAGTCCGCTGTGGACTATCACTCGTGGGCACAGGAATCAAACGAGCTAGGGGACAGCGAGGCGCCAGCCAGGGTTCGCCGCCAGCTGCACATCAGCATCTCCCGCAGCGGGGACCAGGAAGAGGATGTGAGGCTCTTGGGCGAGGTTCATTCACTGTTGACGAGCCAACCCGGCGAGGACGTTTTCGATCTCTATGTGCGGCGCGCTGACCGGTCGGTGCAGCTCATCTTCCCCAACGAGACCACAACGTACTCTCCAACTCTGGCGAAGGCCGTTGCCGATTTGCTGGGAGAAGGATGTCTGAGGGTCGAGACGCTTCAGGGTCCATGAACCTGAGTACCGTGGTCATCCAACCGAGAAGGCTTCCTGAAGGGAAAGGACGGCCGTACCGATGAAAAGGCTGGGCGTGCTGACTAGTGGCGGCGATGCGCCGGGGACGAACGCCTGTATCAGGGCGGTGGTGAGAACAGCCATCTATCACGACTTCGAGGTTGTGGGTATCCATCGCGGCTATCGCGGATTGATGGAGGCTGAATTCGAAAGCCTGCACGGGCGCTTCGTCGGAGGGATAGCTCACCGGGGAGGCACCATCCTCAAGACCGCGCGCACTGAGAGGTTCAAGACTGAAGAGGGACAACGTCAGGCCCTGGAGAACCTCAAGAGACACGGGGTGGACGTCCTGGTCATCATCGGGGGGGATGGATCCTTGACGGGTGCTCTGCGCCTGCAGGAGACTGGATTCCCTGTCGTAGGTGTTCCTGCGACGATAGATAACGATGTCGCCTTCACGGACATGTCCCTTGGCGTGGACACGGCCATGAACAGCGCCGTCGGGGCGATCGATCGGATCAAGGACACGGCCACCTCACATCGACGCGCCTTCCTGGTGGAAACCATGGGCCGCGATTCCGGCTACCTGGCTCTCATGGTGGGCATGGCCAGTGCAGCCGAAGCGATCATCATTCCCGAGGTGCCCGCGAGCTGCGAGACGATTCTTTCCATGATCAAGGAAGCTCATGGAAAGGGAAAAGCTCATTTCATCGCCGTCATTGCCGAGGGAGCCAACCCCGATTGCCACACCATCGACCAGTATCTCAAGGAGCGGGAGGACGAGCTCGGCTTCGGGGTACGAGTCAGCATACTGGGATATATCCAGCGCGGCGGCTCCCCGACGGCCTTTGATCGCCTGCTGGGCACTCGTCTGGGCGTGAAAGCAGTCGAGGAATTGGCCCACGGGCGACACGGAACTATGGCAGGACTGCTCGGTTCCCGTGTGGTCGCCACCGACCTCGAGAAAGTGCTCGCCAGACCGAGAGAGGTCGATCTCTCCCTCTACGAACTCGCACAACGGCTTGAGATCTATCCGGGACCCTAGCCCTCTTCTCTGATTCGCCTCACCTCGAAGACCAGGGGATTGTAGGCATCAGGGCAGGCATGGGTGGCCACATCCTTGTCTTCGGCCCAGGGGAACTCGGCACCATATCGCATGGCCATGACTTTGGGTATCACGCTGTACAGGGCGGTGAAGCAGATCTCTCCATCTATCGTCCTCTCATCAAAGACGATCACGTCTCCCACCTTGTGCCCAAAAGCGCAACTTCCCTCTTGTTTGATGACCTTCAGTTCAATCTTGTACTCGCCCTTCTCGGCCACTATGACCTCCTACGATTCATTCCTCTCGTCCACACGCTTTCCCACTGGCGGTAGCCAATGGGATCTCGCCAGCCTGGAGCCCCGCCTACCGTCCCAGCGGTAGGAGCACGCCAAACCGGTCGAAGTCATACCTGCGCAGCGGGCCCCATTGCGACTGGACTCGCTGCCATCCTACCGCCCCACCCGCAATCTGTTTGAAGCCGTCCGCCATCTCCACGAGTATGTGTGGGTCCAGCGGGGTCTCGTTGTGGCTGGGAAGGACCAATCTCAGTTCACCCGCCAAGGCGCTCATCCGCTTCATGGTCTCACGGTACACCTGGGATTCCGATTCTTCAAAGTGAGCATACAGAGGCCCGGCATATGCCGTATCACCGGTGAAGAGCAGCCCATCCTCGCTCAGCAGACAGATGCTGCCCCGAGAGTGACCCGGTGTATGAAGGACCTTGAGGCGCCGGTCCCCCAGGTCCAGCACGTCCCCTTCCTTTAGAAGTCGATCTGCTGTGGACAGTGGGATACTGTATTGTGCCGGATCGAATCCCTCGGGCGTGGCACCCCAGAAGTTCTCGGGGCGCATCGCCTCCAGCAGCATCCCCTCTGGGGGTTCGTGTTCCAAGAGAGAAGCCTCGTCCGCGTGAATGGCTATGTGCTCGAAGCGATGATTGTCGCCGATGTGATCCCAGTGATAGTGGGAGTTGACCACGGTGATGGGCTTGTCAGTGAGACTACTCGTCAGCTGTTGAATGTCGTCGATGCCCATCCCGGTGTCCAGGAGCACAGCAGCCTCTCGCCCGACGATCAGATAAGAGATGACTTGTTCCCAATGACGTGGCTCAGAGATGGCGAGTACATCGCCGTCTACCTCTCTGACCTCAAACCATTCGCTCATCACTCCTCCGGGGCAGCCTCCGACCAGCGCGTCACTTGCGAGTGTAGACGTCGTCCTTCCGATCCTCGAAAACGGTCATCGACTGGCGCACCACGTCCACCATGTCCAAATCGAGGCTGCTCGTCACCAGGGTCTCGTCGTCAGCTGCACCAGCCAACAGTTCGCCTGATGGATCGTAGATCCCGGAGTGGCCGAAGAAGCTCCACTCGCCCGATTCTCCCACTCGGTTGCACGCCACAACGAAGCATTGATTCTCGATGGCGCGAGCCTTCAGCAACGTCTGCCAGTGCACGAGCCGCGGCCACGGCCACTCGGCCATGAGAAACACTACCCTGGCGCCGCCCAGAGAGTACTTCCTGAACAGCTCAGGGAAGCGCAGGTCGTAGCAGATGGCCAGTGCACTCTTCCCCCAGGGCAAACTGAACAACGGGGCCTGCTCTCCGGCAACGAGGTATACGTCCTCCTCCATCGGCCTGAACAAGTGCACTTTGGAATACCGGCCCAGCAGCTGGCCCTCGGGAGAGAAGATGGTGGCCGTGTTGCGGTAGCCCTGACCCGTGTCTTCCAGCAGGGAGCCGAGGATGTGAATCTCATGCTCCCTTGCCAGATCCGCGGTCTCGGCAAACAGCCCTTGGTCCACCGGCGTGGCGTACTCCTGAACCCGTTCCAGGTCATAGCCAGTAGACCACAACTCAGGGAAGATGACCAGTTCTGAACCTCTGCGGCGGGCCTCAGCCGTCATAGCCCGAACCTTGTCCAGGTTCCGCTCCGGCTGGCCCACGGAGACATCTATCTGCCCCAGAGAGACATTGAGCTTCATCGGTGTCCTGGCCGGGTCTTCCCCTTCAGTCGAGACAGAGATCACACTCTGCGAGTATGAGCCTATTGTGCTCCCTGCCCCGCCTCACGGGTGCTCAGCCACTCCTCTGTGCGATGTCTGTTGAAGCGCCCACGGTTCCCAACCTTGCAGGCGGGAACCTCGCCGTGTCTGGCCACGCGGTAGATAGTCATCTCGTGCACCCTGAGATAGCCAGCTACCTCCCGGACCGTCATCATCGTCGGCTGTTCACCATCGGTCGACACCAAGCCCCCTCCCGGCGCGGCTTGGGACCTACCGAAACGCCCACAGGTTCTCCGACCCGCCAAACGCCACCCGCGGAGACCTGCCGCATGAGCTCGGCGTCCAGCAGTCGCCTACCGGCTCGGCTGTACGCCGAGCAAACTCAAAGGTCTCATCCGCCACGGCGAGAACAAACCCATTATAGAGGAGCCAAGGGGCTGATGTCAATGGTCTCAAGGTACTGCTTGGACTTACCAGAGGCGGATGATATAATCGCGTCAGCACGCAGCCACTGTCGCACAGAGAGGATCGTCATGAAGATCACCACCACGGAGCAGATGAGAGGCATAGAGAGAGAGGCCGATGCCCAGGGCCTGAGCTATGCCACCATGATGGAAAACGCCGGGCGAGCGGTGGCACAAGAGATTCAAGACCGTCTGGACATCGAGGGCAAGAGAGTGCTCGTGCTGGTGGGACCGGGCAACAACGGGGGTGATGGGCTGGTCGCAGCACGACATCTCCATGACAGCGGAGCAGACGTGCAGCTCTACCTCTGGAAAAGAGACGTCGAAGACGATGAACACTTCCAGCTTACACAGGAGAGGGACATACCGTACCTGAGTGCCG
Organism: Chloroflexota bacterium; assembly: GCA_030603665.1. Taxonomy (GTDB): domain Bacteria; phylum Chloroflexota; class Anaerolineae; order UBA7937; family B3-Chlor; genus JAUVXJ01. Next base: position 77,376 of record JAUVXJ010000003.1, read on the forward strand.
ACGAGGACGCAGAATCCAAGTGGCTGAAGGACCTCCTCTCTGATGCCCATGTGGTGATGGACGCCCTCCTCGGGACTGGCGTAGCAAGGCCCATCGACGGCGCACTCAAAGACATCTTGAACACTCTTCACAAAGCCGGCGCCTCAGGTGCGGGGCCCCTCGTCGTGGCCGTTGATGTGCCGACCGGAGTGGACTGCGACTCGGGAGCCACGGACCCAGCCGCCGTCGCCGCTGATCTGACAGTGACCCTGGCGCTGCCCAAGAGCGGCTTCTATGCCTTCCCCGCGTCCGACTACCTGGGCGACCTGGTGATTTCCGACATCGGTATCCCACCATCCCTGACGTCTCATCTGGCGCTGGAGTTGGTGGACTCCGATCTGGCAAGAGGTCTGCTGCCGAAACGGCCCCGCAACGCGCACAAGGGCACCTTCGGCAAGGCGTTGATCGTCGCCGGCTCACCCAACTACACCGGTGCCGCCTATCTGGCCAGCGCGGCGGCGACCCGGGTGGGCACAGGATTGGTGACCCTCTGTCTGGCCCAGAATCTTCATCCCATCCTGGCCTCCAAGCTCACGGAAGTGACCTTCCTTCTACTGCCTCACGACTTGGGCGCTCTCGTTCCCGAGGCGACCGGGCTGATCGAGGAAAGGCTCTCGGATTGCGACGCCCTTCTGGTGGGACCTGGCCTGGGCGCCGAGGAGTCAACCGCGCAATTCGTCCGCCTTCTCCTCAGAATGCCCGCTGACAGCCGCAGGGGACAGATAGGGTTCGTCAAGGCCATGACTGACGGAGTAGGCGAGGAAAACGAGTCGAAGGGTTTGCCGCCCCTGGTGGTAGACGCCGACGGCCTGAACGCACTCGCCGGTGTCCCTCGCTGGTGGGAAGCCCTCTCGATCGAGTGCATCTTGACTCCCCACCCCGGCGAGATGTCCCGCCTGATGGACTGCCCCATCGAGGAGGTCGAAGCCGACCGGGTCACTACGGCTCGCCAGGCAGCTGAGAAGTGGCAGCAGGTGGTGGTTCTCAAGGGAGCACACTCGGTGATCGCCGCCCCCGATGGCCGCGGGGCGGTCAGCCCCCATGCCAACCCAGGACTGGCCAGCGCGGGGACGGGGGACGTTCTGGCCGGATCGATCGTGGGGTTTCTGGCTCAAGGGTTGCCGCTCTACGAGGCAGCCACACTGGGAGTCTATGCCCACGGAGCGGCGGGAGAGATGGCGACAGCGGCCTTGGGGAACACTGGAACCGTGGCCGGCGATCTGCTGCCGCTGCTGCCACAAGTGCTGAATCGACTTCGCTCAGGACATTAGCCGGACAAGTGCCAAGCAAGGCAAGAGAGAGTCTCTTGCCTTGCGCACACGTCAGTTCGCCTGATCTCTGTACTAGGCGGTGGTTTTCTTGGCGCTGGCCTTCTTCTTCGGAGCTTCCTTCTCGGCTTCCAGAGCCTCGGTCATGTCTTGCTTCTTCTTCGCGGCTGCCGATTTGCCCTCTTCGATGGCTTCCTCGAATCGGACCCTTCCTTCCTCTGACAGCTCTTCAGCTCTGCTCTTGAGCTCGATTCCTTTATCCCTCAGGTATTCTCTGGTCTCCTCCCCAGACTGTGGCGCCAGCAGGAGGCCCACTATCAGTCCGGCGGTGCTTCCCAGAAGAAAGCCAATTACCATGCCCACTATGCCTGCTATGCCTGCTAATCCCTTGCCGTCATCCATCGCTTCTCTCCTTTTCCATCGTTCTCCCAAACCAGGGACTCTGTCCAACCAGAGGAACAAGCCCCTGTTGCGCTATCATCTCCCTATGCGCCTCTTGCCACGCGCCAGCACGCTCATCACTCTGTTAGCAGCCGACGCGTAGCCAACAGCATTGATCATAGGTTTGACGAAAGTGTTGCTCAGAAATACAGTGGTTCCCCGTACCGTGGTTGCGGTCTCCTTGGTGGACTCGAGGATCGGCTGGATTTCCTCCTCCAGCATCTTGGTGAGCCCTCGAATCTGGAGCGCCAGAACAATGAGTATTGCGCCGATCACCAAGGATTCCACCGCGAGTAATATGATAGCAATGTCACGTATCAGCGCAACGCCGGACATGCGTAACCTCCTCTGAGGACTCGACGACCGAGTGTATCAATCATTATATCAGACATTGAGCCACTTGGCAACAAACAGACAGGCCCAGGAGATAACGGTGCTCCCAACGACCCGCACCTGCCCGATCATGTAGATGGAGACTTCAAGGAAGTCAAACAGCGCCTGCCCTATGGCAAAGCCAACGACGGCCACCACCCAGTACAGCGCCAAGTCACGCCACCTCTTGCCCCATATGAAGTGAAAGACCGCCCCGTACAGGCTAGCCAGCAAGAAAGAGAACACCAGCGAAGGAGACAACGGCAAATCCACAGCTACCCTACCTCCTCGATAATCCCACCACCCATGACGGCCTCTCCACAATAGAAGACCACACCCTGCCCCGGAGTAATCGCCGGCTGTGCTTCGACGAATCGCACCGTCGCGTCACCCCCGCCCAGATAGGTGAAAGTGGCCTTGGTCGCTTCAGCCCGGTAGCGGATCTTGGTCATGACCTCCACAGGTCCGTCTGGCGGCTGCCCAGAGACGAGGCTCACCGCCCCTGCCCTCAGCATAGAACGGGGCAGCCGCTCTCGAGGCCCCACCACCAGGGCATTCCTGTCTATGTCGATCTCTAGCACGTAAAGAGGATATGGCGCGGAGATGCCCAGTCCCTCCCGCTGACCGATGGTGTAGGCTGGCAGGCCCTTGTGCTGGCCAAGTACCTCGCCCTCCTCGTCGAGGATGGGGCCAGGCTCAAAGACTACATCCGCCTGAGCGCTTAAGAAGGGCCGATAGTCGCCCATGGTGAAGCAGATCTCCTGGCTCTCTTCGCGGTCGGCCACCGCAAGCCCTCTCTCTCGAGCCATAGCGCGCACCTGCTCCTTGGTGAACTCACCTAGTGGGAGCAACAGGCGCTTCAGTTCCTCCTGACCCAGCATGTAGAGAACATAGGACTGGTCCTTGTTGGGATCCACTGCCTTGAGCAGCTGGTACTCGCCGTTCAGCCTCCTCACGCGCGCATAGTGTCCCGTGGCCAGATAGTCGGCACCAAGCTCTTTCGCTTTCTGGAGCAAGAGGCCGAACTTGAGGTGCCGGTTGCAGGCTAGACACGGGTTGGGGGTCCGGCCCCGGGCATACTCGGCGACAAAACGATCCACCACTGACTCTTTGAACTCGCTCTCGTAGTCGAAAAGAAGAAACGGAGCGCCGATCATCCGGCACAGGTCTCGAGCCCCCTCCTCAGCCTCGGGCGAGCAGCAGCGGTTGGCGGGCCCGCCTTCCTCTGCCCACAGGCTCATCATGCCGCCGATGACGTTGTAGCCTTGCTCGTGGAGCAGTGTCGCAGCCACCGAGCTGTCCACCCCGCCGCTCATGGCTACGAGAACAGTCTGTCGAGCCTCCATGTGGTTGCTACCGCCTTACTCGACTCCACTACAAACAAATCTACAAGCATTATAGCAGCTCGAATTGCATCCTGCGACCGCACGACGGCCATCCTCTCCCAGGCCCCAGTGGTAGGCAGCGCGCTCAGGATGCCGATGCACCACTCCAGCGGATCGCGAGGTAGCCTGCTTGGCCCCCCAGATAAGCACGTAGCAGGCAACAAGCTTGCAGGGGCGAGGCCCCTGCACCCCATGCCCGTAGGAGAGCGCCAGAAAGCTGCACGCCCATTGGCTTCTGTGCTCCTGCGGGGCACGGCGTCGCTGGTCGTCAGGAAAAGCGCCAACGTACCTTCAGTGACCCTTTCCCGCGTGGACTTGATGAGATTCTGGTCGATGCCATAGTTGGCAAAGTCGCCTGCTAGTCTAGGGAACCTATAGAGCCGCCCATGACCTGAAGCGGGCCTACCCTTTGCGCAGCCCGTTCCACCTATCGCGGACCCCCGTGCGGATGGCTACCGCCCGCGGGCTCGGACCGGCCAGCGCCGCCCCAGCGACGACGAGCAGCCCAACGGCCAGGATCACGATCGTCTGCACGTACAGGCTCCGGACGACGACATCCCAGATTTCGCCGGCCAGCAGCCGCACAAACGGGTCGCCGACGGACGCCAGCACCAGCGGCTGGGTCACGACAAAGGCACCGAGCGAGAGCGCCATCGTGATCGCCACGCCGATCCCGATCCACATCACGGTTCGCCGCCGCCACAAGGAGATCAGCCAGGCAAGGAACAGCGATCCCAAAGCCAGCAACGGGATCACCAGGCCTACGCGGTCGATGAACGCCAAGGTTTGCTGCACGGCCGCCACCTGCTGGCTCTCCAAGAGAACGAAACGGGTCTCAACGTCCTGCAAGCTCTCGAGGTCTCCCAATTGCAGCGAATCCGTCACGAATCTGAACGCGTCGCTGAGGTCGAGCGTGAGCTGCCCCTCCTGGAGATAGAGCAGATCCCCATCGCCCCGCAGCACGCCCATGACAGCCCTGTGCGCGGCCCGGTTGATCCCGACCCAGACCGCGTTGAACTGATCGCTCTGGATCAGGGAGGTCGCCGTCCCCTGAACCCAGTCATGCACCATACGGGTCAGGCCGCCGCTGAGGAAGCTGTGTTCGGCAGGCAGCGCCTCCCCAATGATCCCCTGCACATCCATCAGGTCGAAAACGCCTTCGACGACATAGATGCTCAAGGCGTTGGCTACGGTCTCGTTCTGCGTCAGCGGGCCGACTGCTGCCACCCAGCGGTCCGTGTTGAGCACTGTTCCTCTGATCCAGAAAGTAACATTCCCTGCAGTCATCAGGATCAGACCCAGGGCGATCAGAAGGTTGACGGCCCACCCGCGCCCCCGGTGCTGCCGTGCTCTGGCAGCAACCTCATGTTCGTCCACCTGTCGCCGGAGCTGGCCAATCTCGGTCTGCATCGCTTCGACGTCGGGCTCGTGCTCAACCGCCGCTGTGGACGCGCTCTCCCTGCCTTCCAGATCCCCCGGGGGATCCCCTTCGAGCTGCTCGTCTGGCATTTCCGCCTTCCTTTCTTGCTGATGCGTGCTCAGTCCGGCCCTGGGAATCGGACTCGCACTGCAGATCCGCGCGAGTTCCGGGCCACTGATGGTGCAATTGGAGATTGATGTCACCACAATTCAACCTCCCACCCCGTCCCCGTCCCCGTCCCAAGGTCCTCCAATCTTGTCATCCAAGGTGGACTGCCCAGGTATCATTCCTCCGCAGTCACACCATCCCGCCTTGCCGTGCCGTCATCCCGGCCGCGGTAATCGGAGATCAAGATCAACACGCTGATCAGGAACACCCACGCCGGAAGGATCATCGTCACCCAGGTGGTGAACCCCACGCCGAACAGCAACACCAGCGCTAGGCCATAGGTGACCAAGGCCAGCCAGCGCGGCCAAGGTCTGCGTGCGGTCGCCGCCGCCCTACCCCACCCCACCACAACCAGATCTACAACCATTATAGCAGCTCGAATCGCTCTCTGCGACTGCACGACGCTCATCCTCTCCCAGGCCCCAGTGGCAGGTAGCACACTCAGGAAGTGGAGGCACCAATCCAGCGGATCGCACACGCACTCCCGGCGAGCCGAGGGAGAGCGTCTACCCAGAGCGCGAGGCAGCCTGCTTGGCCCCCCAGATCAGCACGTAGCGAGAGATACAGGGGATGGGTCCAGACCGCAGGTCTTCCTCCATCCGTTCCAGCCCACGCCGCCAGGCTTCTTCCTGTATGAGGTGCAGAGATGAGAAAGCCTTGTCTCGGTAGGCCTGAGCATCCCTCAGCTGATAGGGGAACTCGACCCGGTGCTCTGCCAAATCGTCGAGACCCGCAGCCTGCATCGCCTGGTACAGTTCATCCGAGCGCGGGTACCGTTCGAGATCGACCTCGACCGTCTCGGGGAAGTACGCTGCGAGCGGCGTGCGATGCCGGATGATCCATTCAGAGTCGGTGACAGTGCACACCCGCCCGCCTGGATTCAGCACCCGCCGGACCTCCGAAAAGTAGGCCGTGATGTTTTCCAGATGATGAATCACGTCCACGGAGAACACCAGATCGAAGACGCCTGCGGAGAACTCTAGCCGTGCCGCTCTGCCCGCCTGGAATGTCACACTCCCCGGTCTCTCGCTGGCCTCGGCCAGCATCTCACTCGAGGGGTCTGTGCCCCAGCACGAGCAGCCGATGGCGGACTCCACGGCGGCAATGTAGTTGCCGGTGCCACAGCCGACTTCCAGCACGCTGGAGCCGCCATGGATCCCACTCTCAGCGAGCAGGTCTTTCAAAACCTCGGGGTGTATCTTGCGATGGAGAGCGTACTCCCGGGCAATACGGTCGTAGTCGATCAGGGTAGACCTTGCGTCGGTCACGGCCCCGCCTTCACCGCCCGCCCGCCACCAGGTCGATCACGGGCCTGTGTACCCCCCCGGAAAGGCGCTGATCGCAAGAGCCTGACTCGCCCGTCACCCTGTGCCCTTCTGATCCTCGGAGTGCTTGCCCAACAATTGGCTCCAGGCCTCAAAGGCCCTCCTGAGATGGGGAATGGTGATCGATCCGCCCACGACCAGACCCACGGCCAGGGCCTCCTCCAGTTCCTCGCTCGTCACCGCCTCTTCGTGGCAGCGCACTAGATGGTACTTGACGCAGTCGTCACACCTCAACACGAAGGAGGCCACCAGGCCCAGCAACTCCTTGGTCCTTGCAGAAAGCGCGCCCTCACGATACACCTGTCCATCAAGGCCATGGAAGCGCTTCATGCTCAGGCCAGCGTACCCCATCACGACCTCATTCAGCCTTTCCCGCTCCTGCTGGAATTCCTCCATTGTCTCCCCAGACATCCGTGACCCTCCTCAGCAACCTGGTCCTGGCAGGCTCACCTGACTGCCTTGCACCGCGTTTCACTGCTAGCGTGGAGCGGTCCGGCTCGCCCGTCCTCAGCCCAAGAATCGTCTAAGACTTGCAGCCCTCAGTACATACTCGCTGAGATCCTCGATCCCGTTCTGCTTCACCGAAGCCGCTACGTGGCTCGTTAGCTCCTTGTGCTCTTCGTCCACTGGCACAATGCCCGGACACTCCTTGACTTTCCCCGACAGTTCCTCTGGCACCAGTCCCGTGTCTAGGTTGAGGTATCTGACCGCATCGCGCAAGTCGTCCTCAAAGTTCACATATGCTTCGTTGACGAACTGGATGTCCTCCCTCGTCAGAGCGTTCAGCCCGAGCAACTCCGGTGGCAAGCCTATGGAATAGAGCGCAGCAGTGAACTTAATGGCGCGGGGCAAGGTGGTCGCTCCCATGCTCCGCGAGTACCCAAAGAGGCCAATGTGCAGCTTCCTCTTCCTCCTGCTGGGGACGCTGCGCGCCAGGTGATTGACGAGGGGCGCCAGGGTCTCCACCTGCCGTGCATACTCTGCCGAGTACTTCTCGATGACCTGGAGGCACCTCTCCTCGTCCACCTCCGGCGGTATACCTGTCTCCCGATCACGCAGCCTGCGGACGGCCTCCCGCACCTGCTCAGGCGGGTTGTCATACTTGAATGCCGACTGGATAGTGAAGGTGTGGGTGCTGGGATATTCCCGGATCACACCATCCACGTTGTCAGGCCGTAAGTTCCCGCGGAACGGAGCCGAGCCGACGCCAACGATAGGATACAGCCTCACACCCATCTCCTGGGACAACCGGTACAGTCTCTGAAGAGCGATCTTGTTCACCAGGACCGCGCTGACCTGACCATAGTTCATCGCAGGATCGGACCTTGCCAGAAAGACCCTCTGGTATTCAACGTCCTTGTCCTTGAGGTATTCCCTCACCACGTCATGTGCCCCGAGCATGTGCTCCATGGTCTCGAAGAGGGGTATCACGTTGATCTTGGAGGGATGGAATTCTCCGATCCACTCAGCTATGGTGGCGCCGCCGTCTCTGAAAGGTTTCGACTGCTTGCCGACGACGAAATCGCGGTAGTAGGTGTAGATGCGATCGATGCTCACCGCGGAATCCGCCATGGGCAGAATGACTTCGAAGACGGGGGGCACGTCGTCGCCGTAGAAGAGCTTGGCCGCATCGAACGACCGCGGGATACCCTCCAAAGTCTCCAGGAGGACTTTTGCTTCCGTTCTCTCGACAGTGGGATTGGGGACCCTCAGCGTGATGAACGCGTCTCTGCCCAGCCTGGTCTCGGCGAAAAAGGCCTCGTACTTGGTGAGCAACTTCTTGACCACGAAGGCGTCCACCTCCTTGCCCTCGCAGTCCCACATCTGCTCGTCGCACCCCAAATGGGAGAAGGCATAGTACGCTTCCTGGATCTCGTCATCGCCCTGGAGTTCGGCGTTCTCCGCGAAGAAGGGAGAGGTGACGTTGTCAGGATGCTGCGTGCTCATGCACTTGGGGACTCTCACCGCTTGATCTGCCACCGTGCAGGGCTCCTCCTCCGGTACTGAATTGGGCCCCTCTAAGAAGGACCGCATTCCGCGCCATCGGCACAGATGCGGTCCAGCAAGCCACCGGTTGCGGCATCAGTCTCGCCAAACTGCCCACCTGAGCAGCCTGCCGAGGGGTTCTTGGTTGGGCGGTATTATATCCACTCCGTGCCCCGAGGTCAACCTGAAGCGATCCCGCCATCTCCGGCTGGCCAATCTGCCCAGGGTGCAACGCAGCGTTCAAGACGGAAAGCCCGCGGAGGTTGCGCCACCTCCACGTCGAGCGACCTGCGGTATCAATGAGAGTCGCGGAACGTAGTCGAGGCACCCTGTCCTAGCGTAGGTTGACTACTAGCCAGGACAGCACTCCGATGATCGCCGCAATCAACACCCCGTAGGGAAGGGTCTTTCTCATCACCTCACCCTCCCGGCCCGCCAGCCCCGCAGTGCTGCAACCGACGATGATCTTCGCCGGGGCCAACATGCTGCCCAGAGCCCCGCCGGCTGTCTGGGCGCCGAGAACCACCAGCGCGCTGATCCCGATCATTTCTGCCGTGGCCAGCTGAAGTGGCGCGAAGATGACGTTGGAGTTGGTATTGCTGCCGGTCATGAACGCACCCAGCATACCGATCAGAGGTGAGAAGAAAGGAAAGGCAGGTCCCACGCTCTCGCTCAGGCCCCGGGCGAGAAGATGGACCATGCCGCAGTGATCCATGATCATGGCCATCCCCACCATGGAAGCGATGCCGAGGGTCGAAGGCACTGCGCTGGAGAGGGTCCCTCGCCAGATTCGCCCTAGAACGCCCGGCCTGTAGTGGCCGGTGCCGCGATAGATGAGGAAGGCGATGAGGCAGGAGTATCCCAGCAGGGCCCCTGCGTGGCCGAAGACACTGATCGTGCGGCCCGGCCCGGCGTCCGTGACCCAGCCCAGATTCGTGCTCACCGCCGGGAAGTCTACTCTGATCACCACCCGATTCAGCAGATCATGGAGGGGGGCTACGAGTTCCGCAGCGGTCACGAGAACCACCAGGATGAGGTAGGCTGAAATAGCCAGGAGAGGTCCGGGGAGCTTCTCGCCGCGGACCTTCTCTCGCACCACGACCCCCTCCCGCTCTCTGCCACGGTAGAAGGGCGATCTGGCAATCACCCCTCCGGCCACCATGCCTGCCAGTCCGGCGAGGAAGCCAGCCACGCTCCACAGGCCGTTGACGGCGAGAAGGTATTGAGTCACGCTCATCGCCGCGCCCATGATCAGAATCGGCACCATGGACCGCCGCAGACCCCTCAGACCATCGTAGGCGTGTACAGCCGCCAGACCACAGCCGAAGCATGCCAACCCCAGGAACACGCTGGACCAGTGTGCCAGGTCATAGCCCTCGATGCCGGAAGCGGCTATCAAGGCCTGGAACGAGGAGGCGATGTCACCGAAGGTGACCGACCAGGAGTGGCCGATGGCCACCGCCGCCACAGAAATGACGGGGTTGAAACCCATGCCGATGAGCAGAGGGGCCACCACCGCGATGGGCACTCCGAAACCGGCCACGCCCTGGAGGAACGAACTGAAAGCCCAGCTGAGGATCAGTAACTGGAGTGTGCGCTCCCCGGTCAAGCGCGCTATGCTCGCGCCGATGACGCCGATGGCCCCCGCCTCGTTGACCACGTGGTACAAGACCAGCGCCATCCAGATGATGTACAGGACGTAGAGGCTGAGCAACACCGCCCTGATCTGCGAGTAGAAGAGCACCTGTGGAGTGGCTCCGAAGAACAGAACGCCCACCACCAGCGCGACCAGCCAACCGATGGGCCCGGCCTTGGAGCCGCCCCAGCGCAGCCCAACCATCAGCACCAGCACGGCGATGATTGGCGACAAGGCAAGAAGCCAGCTCACAGGACTCATGCTCAGCATGTGACTCTAGCGACACCTCCTGCTCTGGGATAGGACAGTCCACGTCCAGCATGGGCCCCGCCCTTGCGGGCTGGTAAGTCAAAGCACAACGATCGCTCGTCGAGATCGCAGCGATCTTCGGATGTCTATGACTGACCTAGCAGCGATGGGTCACTTCAAGAAACCAGGTTGGGTCGAATCATGGCGATCGCTAGCTTCCGGGTCGTCTGTGAGAGGGCCCAGATACTTCTGCACGCCGCATCGGTCCCAGTCGCCAGCGGCACGGTGGGCGTTGATGTAATTGGTCGGCATAGGATGACTGCCTACAACCACGGGAAGTCCCACATAATTCTCGATGTATTGGATGAAATCCTCCAAATAGGGGCAGGGTGGATATCCTGCCAGAAACCCCGATGCCAGGACGATCTCCTCCGCGCCATACTTCTTCAGCTCAGCCGGGGCAAACTCCAGGCGTTCGCCGGGACATCCTCCGCACGTGATGAACCCGACAACCTCAAGAGGTTCGTCCTTCGGATACTTCTTGAAGGCGCCTGACCGCTCCTGAATAGCCATGAAGCACTTGCCGCCGGTGCACGTTCTATTCCTATCACAGATGATGATGCCGATCTTGCTCATCGAAACTCTCCTTTGTGGCGTAAGTGTCCCGCAAGCCATCGCTTTGCCCGGGACGTGTCACCGTCTCGCTTCTCTGGAACCAAACATTGACGACGGACCCGTCTGGCCAAGACGGCCAGCACTGATCTTCGACCGCTACCGGCTATTGGCTCAGCCATCTGGCATACGCGGACCGGCAGGATTCATCGCTCAATCTCGTCTGGCACAGGCGTCGCCGACCCCAGCCCACTCGCTCCAAAGCTTAGCCGCATGATGGGCAGCGCAGGGGCCTGACTACTCCCGGTGGCGAGGCCTCCGGCGGCCGGAGGGTAGTATATCATAGGTCAGCTCTCCTGGCAGCGCTGCTGCTCTCTGTCCCACCACCGATTGCGCACACGGACCTCGCTCTGGTACAATGGGCATCGGGGGCCGTGCTGCTTTCCCATAGCCAAGCAGGCGTTTCCCCTGCAATTGATGGTGATCGAGATAGAGATTGACTGCAGTGGCATATTGGAGGGGTGATTGCGGAGCAAGGAAAGAACCGTCAGCAGGTCGTCAACCAGCAGATTGGCAGAGTTGTCAAGCGTCTGAATACTGGCGTGAACCGAGGTCGCTGCCGCTCCCCGCTTAGCTCGTTGATCAAGGGCTACGATAGCCACCGAGCGGACGTTGCGCCAGGATCGGGAACAGCAGCAAGGGCTGATCAACAACATGGAAGACTAGTTGATGGAGCAAGGGGTTGTTGAAAGAGTTGCACTGGGAATGCGTGCATTGCCCCATAGCGCAAGAGCACGGGTGGGAGGACCACCATGACCAAGATGGTTAGTCCTGCGATTGTCATCGGCTTGGAACACATCGGACAGAAGGTTCTGACCTGCGTGAAAGAGAATGTTTCTGATACTCATGGCAGAGTACCAGATACCATACGGCTGCTTGATTTCGGCAGCAGGGGCGAGCATCCTGAGTGGGCAACTGCGGCTGAGCACGCCGAGGCAAGTGACGTGACCTTGGGACCAAAGGAGTTCATCTCCCCAGGTGGCACCATCGATGACGATGAAAGTAGACTAGCCAAGGGGGCCGGACAGAGCCCTCCTTTCTGGCGGACGGCTGACTTCCTTGGGCTCGCTAGTGGGCGGCCGAAAGCGACCAAGGCTATCCGGCAAGCTATCGTGGATGTGAAGAGTGCTGCGCAAGTCGAAGAGCCCTTGGAGATTCACATTGTGTGCTCTTTGGGCGGCGGGACAGGAAGTGGGATGCTCATCGACATTGCCCACATTGCACGTCAAGTTGCCGAAAGGGAGGCCGTACCGTCCAACATCCGGGCTTGGGTATTGCTGCAGGACATCTCGGAAGGCAGGATCAATGCTCAGCGGGTGTTGCCATGTGTATACGCTGCCATGGGCGAACTCCAGCATTTCATGCAGGTCTTTGATCGGCAACATCCTGCCGATCACTCTGATGCGGAAGGTGGACCACGCCGGATCCACGACGGCAGCTACGAGAGCAGACTGTTCGACGCCTGCTATTTGATAGACTTCAAGCGACCTTGTTTGTCGCCCGACCGGACAACACCCCAGAGACATATCTTGCCGACTGTTGCTCAGCTCATCACCGCCTTGCTGGATCCAGAAACCAGGAGTACTCTCAATGCCCCTTATCCAACGGTTGGCAACGGCCTATGAGGTGCCAGGCAGGGAGCACTGAAGGCTCTATACAGCAGCCTGGAAAACTCGTGTCGTATTGGGTAGTCAGTACTGAAGTCGCTCGCCGAGGCGGTGCGAGATAAGACCGAATCGGAGCGCGGGGCGCCGGCTCAGGCGTCTGTGCGCAAGCGGTGACCCAAGTGCGCTCTCGCACCCCAAGTTGGCAATGAGGGAGCACAAGGCAAGACACCCGGCCGATGCAGCTAGAGAGGCGATGGAGTGGACAAGGTAGTCGGAGCGGATGGAAGAAGGTGCAGACGACCACCAAGGCCCCGAATCAGCGCTGAAATCCCAGACGGGCGCACCGTGACCGCTCCGGCGCTGGAAGGAGAAACACAGGCCGATTCGCAAAGTAGAGGAACGATTGGGGACAAGAAGGGCACATTCTCGCGAGACGCCTCGCCTGCGCTCGGTGACCAGATGATACCATGATTGCTGAGGAGGTGAGAACGAAGTGACGTGCGTTTGAGCAGGGCATCCTTGTGTAAACTCGGAGGGGAATATGGCCAATGGACAGCTGGTAGCTATGAGCGACGATGAACAGCTTGAATTGGCTTGCTGGCTCATCGAGAGACATGACCATCTCCGCGCGTCGACGGCAACTAGGGCAGCCATCGTGGTAAGCGCAGACGCTATTCTTTTTGCCGGGGCCGTGTTTCTGTTAGACAAATACCTATCATCAGTTACCCAGTATCATCAGTTTGGGAGAGTAGTCTTCACAGTAGGCATTGGAGCCAATCTGACCCTTCTTGCCCTTTCCGTAGTGCTAGCTGCCAACGCGATTGCATTTGCCTGGAAGAAGACACGAACTACGGTCAATATCAGCAATCTGCCGCCACTGCTCTTCTTTCATCCTAGTGATACGATGAAGGCCTTCAACGACAAGGAGTTTGGGCGTTTCAGGCAGCACTTCCGAGCGGCCACCAAGGAACAGATGGTGACGTACGCCTTGGGTGAACTCTTGCAGATTACCATAGCACACAATATGCGCTACCGTGCATTCCGATGGTCAATTCGCTTGCTCTTTGCAGCTACTATTCCAATGTCAATCTGCATTCTAATGCTCTTGTTCAGGAATCTGTAGACTCGAACGCGTCAGAGCGCCATTGATGATCCACATCTGACTCGGCGCTAGACAATACGCACAGAGAATGCCATACGTCGTAGGAAGGATGCTGAGCGCCCAAATTGCACGGCGGAGCGGGAGGAGGCGAAGAGAGTCGTCATGGAGGCGTAGAATGGCTAGGCCGAAGTCCCTCGGGATCGAAATCTCGGCTTGTCGGACGATGGAAACAGTATGATCACCTATCACGTGGACCCCTCCCATTCTATCCACACCCGTCTGAGCACCGCCTTCCTGCTTCAATCGAGGCATCTGACATTCGGCTGTGAGGATTGAGAGATGGTTGGCCGTGTACGGGTCATGGCTCCGTTGGCAGATCCTGGGGCCTTGACGAGAGGGGCTCACCTGCAGTTTCAAATCGACAAGGATGGCACCGGCCGGGATTGCCGGTTTGATCCGCATAGAGATCTACGGGACAGGCGTTCAAGGTCGCTGTGGACAGGGGACAACGCCCCCCGGTGCCTGCCATGAAGGAGGAGGACCTTGATGAAAGAGATCGTTGCCTCAGTCATTTGGGTTGGAGCGCTTCTGGCCGCATGTGCAACGCCTGCTGATGCGTTGTAGGCAGACCGATTGCTCGGTTGACCTATCAGGCCACAGAGAGTATAATAGCCTTAAAGGACATAAAGGGTAGGAGCGCAGCACGATGAGCACAACCAGCATCAGCGAACTGAAGAGCGGCCTGTCAGAGTACCTGAACCGCGCGGCATATGGACAGGAGCGCATCATCGTTGCCAGCCGAGGCAAGCCCAAGGCGGCCGTGATCAGCATAGAGGACTTGCGCCGCTTTGAGGAACTAGAGGACGCCCTGGCCGCCCACGAGGCGCTGGAGGCTTACGAGGCGGGAGAGACTACGCCCTGGGAAGAGGTCAAGGCAGAACTGGCCGAGGGCGCCGGTGACGTACCGGATTGAGATAGAGCGCCGGGCACATAAGGCTCTTGGCCGTCTCCCCAAGCGAGACCGCGTTCGGGTGGTAGTTGCGACCGATGCCTTGGCTGAAGATCCGAGACCGGCGGGATGCGTGCCCGTACGAGCGGCTCCCAGGGGCACATACCGCATGCGCGTGGGTGGCTTTCGGATAGTCTATCTGGTTCTGGATGATGAGGAAGTGATCATCGTGGCCCGGGTGGCCAGGCGGAGCGAGACTACCTATCGGAAGCCGGGATAGCGCTCGAAAACGGTCGGTTCGCCGGAACCTATGGCATTGCACGGCTCCAGTACCTATCAACGGCCTTGCTGCTTCCCTGTCACCAGTCAGGAGGAGGACGATGGATCAGTACCGCTTCGGATACCACGCAGACCTTCTGGCCCAGTTCCCCACCATCGTGGCCGGAGCCGCCTTCGCACTGGGCATAGACAACCAGTCCAACGAGAGGGCCGCCGAGGATCTCCTCAAGGCTCAGGTGGAAACGGTCAAGGCCCAATTCGCCTCGGAACCTCTCTCCAGCCACCCCCATATCTCCTCGTGGCGGTCCGCCTTCTCCTCTTTCGGCGTCAAGCCCACCCAGTACCGCTGTGCAGTCGAGGCCATGCTGCGTCACGTGCTCAAGAAGGGGTCGGTGCCCCACATCAACAAGCTCGTGGACATCTGCAACTACGTCTCTATGAAACACGTGCTCCCCGTCGCGGCCTACGATCTGAGCCATGTCTCAGGGCCCATCGAGGTCCGCTTCGCTGAAGGCAACGAGCCATTCCTGCCCCTGTACGGGAAAGAGGTCGAGTATCCCAAGCCGGGGGAGGTGATCTACACAGACGATGAGGGCGCCCTCTCTCGCCGCTGGACCTGGCGCCAGTCAGACCGGGCCAAGTCTACCCCTCAGACGCGCAATGCCCTGCTCACTGCCGAAGGCGTGAATGACATCGAGGGCGCAGCGGTCGAGGCAGCCATGCAGGAGCTGGTCTCCCTGGTGAAGGAGCACTGCGGCCGAGAAGTCTCCTCGTCCATACTGGACCGTGACCATCCCTGGGCCGTGAAGGAATGACTCTGCCCTATCTGGCCGTCGCCTGGCTGAGCGGCATCTACCTCCAGTCGGTGCTGAGCCTGCCGGCCTGGATCCTCTGGCTGGCAATCCCTCTGGCGCTGGTCATCATCTTCCTCTGGTGGAATGAATGGCGCGTGCGGCTGGGTACCTCTTGTGCTTTGCTACTCCTCCTCGGCGCCCTCCGCTACCAGGCAGCGATGCCCTCCTTCGACTCCAGCAAGCTAGGATACTACAATGGGCTGGGAAAGGTCTCACTGGTAGGGGTGCTAGCCGAGGAGCCAGACGTTCGAGACCGCTACGTGAACCTCAAGGTGTCAGCCAGTTACTTGGAGATCGAGGCCGAGGAGAGGCAGGTGACGGGCTTGGCGCTGGTCCGCACCGGCCGGCATCCATCTTACGCATATGGCGACGAACTACAGATCGAGGGCCGCCTTGAGACGCCCCCTGAGTCGGAGGACTTTTCCTACCGGGACTACCTGGCCCGCCAGGGCATCCACTCTATGGTCGACT
This sequence comes from Chloroflexota bacterium, assembly GCA_030603665.1. Taxonomy (GTDB): domain Bacteria; phylum Chloroflexota; class Anaerolineae; order UBA7937; family B3-Chlor; genus JAUVXJ01. The sequence goes on from JAUVXJ010000003.1 coordinate 93,599, forward strand.
TCGGGCGCATCACCCTGCTCAGCCAGGGTCACGGAGATCCCTTTCACCGCGCCATCTACGCCCTCAAGGGGCACTTTCAAGAGACCATCGGTCGCCTTTTCCCTGAGCCTTCCGCCTCCTTGCTGTCGGGCATCCTCCTGGGCATAGAAACGGGCATACCTCGCTCGCTGCTGGACGACTTCAACGCCACCAGCGCCACCCACATCATCGCCATCTCCGGGTTCAACATCGCCATCGTGGCGGGCGCCATCGGCCTGTTGACCAAGAGGTTCCTGGGCATCTACAGGGCGGCTGTGGTCTCCCTGCTGGCCATAACGCTGTACACGATACTGGTGGGCGCCGACGATGCAGTGGTGCGCGCGGCTATTATGGGGTCCATCTCCCTGATAGCCATCATCGCCGGACGCCAGACCTTCGCCCTGGCCTCCCTGGCGGCAGCAGCCTTGTTGATGACCCTTTGGAACCCTTTGGTACTCTGGGACGTGGGCTTCCAGCTCTCCTTTGCAGCAACCCTGGGGCTGGTCCTCCTGGTTGGTCCCATGGAAGAGAGGTTCCGGGACTGGCTCTCCGGCCTGACGTCCGAAGAGCGAGCCACAGGACTGGTGCGCCTCCTCAGCGGGCCTCTTCTGATCACCTTGGCGGCACAACTGGCGGTGTGGCCCATCACCCTCCATTACTTTCGCCGTCTCTCTCTGGTATCCCCCGTGACCAACTTCCTCATCATCCCCGCCCAGCCAGGGGTGATGCTGGTGGGCGGTCTGGCCACACTGCTGGGAGCTATCCATCCTCTCCTGGGGCAACCCGTGGCCTGGGTGGCCTGGGTGTTCGTGGCCTACACCATCGGGGTGGTGGAACTGACGGCGCGTATTCCCCTTGCCAGCTTCGAGCTGGGCGGCTTCAGCGCCGGAGCTATGTGGCTGTACTATGGGGTCGTCGGCGCCTCAATCCTGGCAGTGAGCCAAGAGAGGGATCGTCTTCGAGAGATATGGGGGGGATTCACCCAGGGGTTCAGCACCAAGCTTCTCGCGGGCGGGCTGGCGGTTGCGGTCATTCTGGCCTGGATAGCCGCTGCCCAGATGCCGGACGGGCGCTTACACGTCCACTTCCTGGACGTAGGTCAAGGTGACGCCATCTTCATCCAGTGCCCCAATGGGCAGCAGATTCTGGTTGACGGCGGCCCCACCCCTTCCATGCTCCTCTCGCACCTGGGGAGAAGAATGCCCTTCTGGGATCGCAGCCTCGACCTGGTGATTCTGACCCACGCAGAGGTGGACCACGTTGGCGGCCTCGTCGACATGCTGGAGCGGTACCAGGTGGGTCTGGTGCTGGATTCAGGGCAGGAGTGCACCAATGCGACGTGCGAGAGCTGGAGAGCGCTCATCGAGGAAAAGGGAATACCCTACCGCAAGGCGGAGGCGGGGATGCAGGTCACAGTGTGTGGCGCCGTACTGCTAGACATCCTCCACCCACCGGCCCCACTGATGAGTGGCACGTCATCGGACACCAACAACAACTCGGTGGTGCTGCGCTTGCAGTACGGCCAGTTCTCCGCTCTGCTGACAGGGGACGTGATGGAGGAGGCAGAGAGGGTGCTTCTCTCATCCGGACAACCCCTCGCCGGCCTGGTGCTCAAAGTGCCACACCACGGCGGGGACACATCGCTGACCACGCCCTTCTTGGAGGCGATTGGCCCTGAGCTGGCTATCATCTCCGTGGGGGCCGACAACCGCTTCGGACATCCGGACGAGGTCACTCTGGAGAAGCTGCACGGCCTGCCCGTCCACCGGACCGATCAGCACGGCAACATCGAGCTGGTGACGGACGGCGCGAGATACTGGATCCGGGCCGGCCGCTGAGCTTCCGCCGCGCGCTTCCGGGTCGGTTGGCTTGGATCCGAAAGGTAACTGTGGTCCGTCATCCAGCCTCACCCCCGCAGCGCTATTCCCTTCGCCTCCCCAACGACCCGCTTGACGCCACAGGTCGCTTCTCGTACAATCACCTAGCGTAATGAGAGAAACGGAATCATGAGAACCTGAACGCATAGCGCACGAAAACAGAGATGCGACGTCATTCCCCGCACCGTCCAACCCAAGATTGCGGATGGTAGCGCCAAGGAGGCACTGCCCATGTAGAGACGCGCCTTCCGATGCTCAATAGCTTCAGGCAAGGCGCATTTTCTTTCTGCGGAACTGGAACCATACTCCACACTAAGACGTACGGAAAGGTGGGACACACACACCGACGACAGTCAGTGTCAACGATACGCGATAACTGCTAGATCGAAAGGAGAGAACGATGAGAAGGGTCAGCAAGTCCTGGATGGCCGCGGTGGCGGCCATACTCCTGGTGGGTACTCTGGTCGGTGTGGTCTGGGCCAGGCCCCATGATAGGCCGCAGGGTGCGGACATCACCCGCAAGGTCACCCTCACGGGTGCTGACTTCAATCCCGCCTTCTACGCTCACCTTTGGGATAACAACGGCGAATCGGTGGAGTGCCAAGCCGCCGGCTGCAGCTTCACGGCTCCCGTGGTGTTTCCTTGCTTGCCCTCGGTCACCGTGGAGCGGATCAAGCTCCATGTGGCCGATAACCACGCGACCGCCCACGCCTCAGCCACGCTGCATCGCACATATCCACCCACAGGGGTTGACGTGTCGCTGGAATATGCTAAGTCCCCCAGTGGCACCAGCGGAGGTGTCAGGACTTACACCAGCCCCAACATCAACCAGATCGTGTGGCCCAGCCAAAGGGCCTACATCTCCCTGTGGATCAGCGGTACCAACATACAAGTCCACGGCGTGACGGTGGAGTACCACCGGAACATCTAGCCAACCGAGGCGCTCTACACAAGAGTAGCACCAGCAGCTCATCGGTCTTGGCGGTCCGCCTCTTCGTTCCACACGGGCTGACCGTGGGATGATGCTGCGCATTGGTCGCTGCGCCACTCCGCGCGGGCCGACAACCGCTTCGGCCATCCAGACGAGGTCACTCTGGAGAAGCTGGATGGTCTGCCCGTCTACCGGACCGATCAACAGGGCAACATCGAGCTGGTGACGGACGGCGCGGGATACTGGGTCCAGACCGGGCGCTGAGTTCCCACCGCGGAACGCTTTGCGTAGCGAAGATATCACCATGACCATCGTGTTCAACCTGAGAGAATTGTGCACCGGGGGGTAAGCTATGGCACACGTGCAAGGGGCAGATCAGTACTGGAATCCAGTGTTGGAGACTCTGCCCATAGAGAAGCTCTTGGAACTGCAACTGTTGAAGTTCAAGAGGATCGTCCAGTGGGCGTACGACAACTCCAAGTTCCATCGGAGGCTCTACCGGGATGCGGGTCTGGAGCCGTGTGATATCAGAACCTGGGAAGATGTCGCGAAGGTGCCCAAGGTGGAGAAGGCGATGATGAGGGAGATCCAGAGGAAGGATCCCTTTCCCTACGGCGACATGCTCTGCGTCCCTCTGGAACAGGTGACCGAGTTCCACCAGACGAGCGGCACCACAGGCCAAGCGGTCTATCAGCCCGACACCTGGCAGGACTGGGAATGGTGGTCGGAATCCTGGTCGTACATCATGTACGCGCAGGGCTTCAGGGACACCGATCGCATCTTCATCCCCTTCGGCTACAACATCTTCGTCGCCTTCTGGGCAGGGCACTACGCTGGCGAGAAGATGGGCTGTGAAGTGGTGCCCGGCGGGGTGCTAGACACCGAGGCCCGCATTCTCAAGATGCAGGAACTGAAGGCCACGGGCCTGATGGCCACCCCGACGTACGTCTTGGGCATGGCTGACAAGGCGCGAGCCATGGGCATAGACCCCGCGCAAGACCTCTGCATCAGCAAGATCCTCTGTGCGGGCGAGCCGGGGGCCAGCATTCCCGCCACCAAGAGGCGGATCGAGGGCGCGTGGGGAGCGAAGGTGTATGACCACGTAGGCGCCACAGAGATCGGCGCCTGGGGCTATGAGTGTACCGCTCAACCCGGGGGGCTACATGTGAATGAAGCCCTGTTTCTGGTTGAGTTGGAAGACATGGACACCGGCGAGCTGATCACTGAACCGGGCAAGAGAGGCAAGCTGGTGATGACCGCCTTCGATAGGCAGGCCCAGCCGTGCATTCGTTTCGATTCCAAGGACGTTGCTGAATGGGCGGACAAGCCATGCCCTTGTGGGCGTAGCTTCCGCTGGATCAAGGGGGGCGTCGTTGGTCGCGCCGATGATATCACCAAGGTCAAGGGTGTTCTGCTTGCTCCCTCAGCGATAGAGGAAGTGGTGAGGAGCTTCCCCGAGTTGAGCGACGAGTTCGAGGTAGAGGTGGCCAAGAAGGGCGACCTGGACGACATCACCCTGCGGGTCGAGTTGCTGCCTGAGGACGCCGGCAACCGCGAGTCCGTAGAGGCCAGACTGGTCGACCAGCTGCGCCTTAAGACCAATCTGCGCTACAACATCGAGTTTTTTGACTATGGCACCTTGCCGCGGCACACCCTCAAGGCCGAGCGGTTCAAGGATCTTCGGGCCAAGCACTAGGAGGGAGGGTGGCCATGAGTGCTCAGACCGATAAGGAGATCCTGCAAGAGATGGATCGCAGGATTCAGGCTATCAAGTCGGCAGCCCTGGAGCTGCAAGAACTCTCCGCTGGCGTCCAGGCTGTGTACAGGAACGCTGACCGAATCCTGGCCAGCGTGAAGATGCTGGAGATCAACGTCTCCGACGTGTTGGATCTGCTGTGATGACATGCCCGACGTAGCCACTCAGGGGATCTACCCGTCGCTTCCGCGCTGGTGGAGGCAACGATGTTATCCACTCCCCTTCTCGTCCAGGATGCACCCGTGCAGTTCGGCAAAGGTCTCTGGCGGCACGATATCAGTTCGGCGCTTGAGTCGCGCTGCATCGCTGGCACAGGGGATCGCGCACAGCCCGCAACCGATGCACACTTCCTCATCCACAGTGGGAAACTCGTCACCCATGACCAGCGCATCCACCGGGCAGGCTTCGACGCAGTCACCACAGCCGGCACACGCCTCCTCGTCAGTGGTGCGCAAGAAGTAGGTGGCCATGATGTCATCGCGCGACAATCGACGCCGAGCGATAGGACCCACGTTCCAACAGGCATGCTCACAACAGTTGCAGGTATGCTTGATTCCCTCCCGCGAGTTGTCAACCATGTGCACCAGACCACTCTCTTCAGCCAGACGGACAACGCCCAGTGCTTCATCAACGTCGATCTGGCGAGCCATGCCCCTTTCGATGACATACTCGGCCAACTCATCGTACTTCATGCACACTTCCAGTGGATGGTCGCAGACGGCCTTGCCCAGCAATTGAGCGGTCATGCGGCAGGAGCAGTGTGCCACTGCGATGGTGCGCGCCCGGCGGATCACCACTTCCATCGCCTCATACGGATACACAGCCTGGAAGGGTCCTTTGACGGCCTGCTTGATGGGGATGTAGCGAAATGCTTTGGTCTCGCTGCCGTACGTCTCCTTGATCTCCGGCGAACGGAAATACTTGACCACACGCGCGGCCATGTCTTCAGAATGGTCCGTTCGCTCGCCCTTCCAGAAGAAGGCCTGGGGAAAGCCATAACCCACCTGCTGGAGCGCGTAGCCCGTGTGCCCGTCGTCGGTGGGGCCAGAGAAGAGCAGCCCCCGTCTGGCTAGCTGATCCAGAGCGTGATCCACTTCCTCACGCGGTCGGCCCATGGTAGCGGCGACCTCCCCCGCCGTGGACAGTTCCAGCGGAATGCGCGTGTTGGGCACTCCGAGGGCCACCTCCGCCTCAGCCTCGCTGAAGTTGGCCCGCAAGATGCCCACCAATTCCTCCCTCAGCGGGTAGCCCATACCCAGCGCGTGCAAGTGGTGAGCCAGTTTGGTGTAAGGGTCAGAAGGCATTTCACCTCATCCTACTACACAGACTTAGGCGCCGCCATCCTTTCTTTGACTGGAAGCATCTTCAGGAATTGTCCAGCTTTGCGCCTCAGCTGTCAAGCCGAACGGTGTTCCCAGTCGTCAACTCGCCTTTTTCCCACCTTTTCCTTGCGGGAAGTGTGCTCGTTGTGATGGGCGCCCTCGCCCCTGTCGATTCGCGGGTCCTACTCTAGCGGAGCCATGGCCGCGACGGCGGGCAGGAAGAGCTGTTCATACAGTGTATCATGCTCATCTGGCGTGGAGACCAGGTACACAAAGTAGGCCTTGTCGCCATCTTCTGCCATCGCGAGGTCGGCCGCATTCCCCCCCGGTCTTTCAAACGAGTAGAAATCCCACGTGAAGTTGCCGACTTGCGCACCACTGACCGGGTCCGGCGGCGGATCCAATCCCAGTTGCCCCATTATGGCGGCAAACAGCTCGGCAGCCGCACCCTGACTCGCCTCCAGGACGAAGTAGGTCGGGTCAAGCGCAGAACTGGCGCGCGCGAGATTTGCTGGCGCAAATTCCTCCCAGCCCACAGCGACTCTGGAGCCCCTAGGGCCCGTACTGGCACCCTAAGGGACGATGGCTCACTAAGGACACATCGGGCGATCTTTGCTTGCGTTCTGTAGAGGAAGCGCCTGACGTGTCTACCTTTCCGAGCATGCGGCTACCGGGATACTAGGCGTGTGAAGCGCCACTGGCCCGACGTTTTGTCGGGCCAGTGGTTCCCCTCGCACTCAGGTCAACAGTCGTGTTTACTGCTGTTGGCCTTTGTGGTGCACCATCTCTCCATGCAGACAGAAGATCCTGATTGCTCCTTGTCTTCTTTCCGTTCGGGTTATCCTTCTTAGTCGGACTTTATGAACGCGACAGCCGCCCCGCCAATGAACCAGATGCCAAGCATGAGGACCACAGCCACTGTCGGGGTGTAGGCATCGGTCATGAAGCCGACGAGTCCCGCGACGAGTCCGAGGGCGAATATCAGGCCACCAGCCGCTCTTTTGTTCAATTCCACCGGTTTTTGCCTCCTTCCCATGAGAAGATTCGCTTTTCAGAGTAGTCCTTTTGTGTTCGTATCTGCCTGCACGGGTGACCACTCGGGCGAGGGGCTTTCATCGAAAAGACGCCTCAGAGCTCATGCGCCCTGACATGCTGGTATGAGGCGGAAAAGGACTGTTCTTACCGAGGAGGCCTCGTAGCTGCGACCTCCTCTGCCGCGGACAGCTGCAGGCATTGTCCAGCTTTGCGCCTCAGCTGTCAAGCCGAACGGGGTTCCCAGTCATCAACTCGCCTTCTTCCTACCTTATCCTTGCGGGAAGCGTGCGCGTTGTGATGCACACCCTTTCCCTTGTCGATTCTCGGGGCCTACTCAAGCGGCACCAGCGCATCCACGGCGGGTAGAAGGACCGCCTCACATAGCGCGTCGCGCGCATCAGGTGGCTCCTCGGCGTTAAGTAGACAGAACTGAGCACAACGCTCGGCTCTGCCGCTACAGCACAGAGGAGGGCACCAGTCAAACAAAAAAGCCGACCACAATCGGCCAGCTTCTTGGACTTTCAATTATTGGGAGGCTCTTTAGGTGGTGGTTCGGTGGTCCCGTTCGCAACGAATGGGCACCAGCGTACCGCCATCGATGTTTGACTGGGAGGTGCCCGTGCTGTTCAAGCGCCGCGCGGCGGTGTGCGAGAAACTACTGCAAGAGATACCGGATTGACTTAAGTTGATGGTCTTACCCACTTTGCAGACAATGGGATTTCTATGTCAATATTCCCTTCCGCTTGTTCTATGATCCGATTCTATATGTAGCATATTCCAAGTTTCACGAAGAAAAATGGACAAGCATAGAATACTAAAAGAAGATCAATTCTCAGGTCTATCTAGCCAGTATTTGAAGGCTATTAAGCCGACTAATGCTCCTGGAATACCGATAATGATTAATAACCACCCGATCATTTGGAGGTACGAATATACCCAGTAGGTATAAGGTTGACTGCCAAAAGGGGCATAGTAATTACCGTCAAGAGCAATATAGATACAATACGCTATAAATAGAAAGGGTCCAGCCCCGCCGCCTGCATTTCTTGTCTTATGATCCTTCTTTTCTCGCTCGTTAAACCACCTCTTTTCGTCAGCTGGCAATCGATGCCACCACAAATACCCTCCTAAACCAAAGAATATTCCTCCAGGCAACCCAACAAACAACAACTCCCATAGAATCAGCTGCAAGAAGAAGCCTACAATCCAATACAAGCTCCATTGATCGAACGTCGCGGTACCATGATTTCCAATAGGAGAGGTTTGGATATGCCAAATCAACACGATAACCGCCACAATGCACAGAACGATTGCAGCAGCTATCGCGAGAATAAATGCTTTCCAATGCTCTTTGATTCTCCCCTTCCAGTTTGTCTCAACACCATCTTCTTGGTCTTTTTCCATAGTTCCTTAACACCCCTCTTTCTGCTTGATTCTGTTCTTACATTTCAATACAGATGAGTGGTTTTGTCAACTGCTGCAGTGAACCAATTCCAGGATTTCATTTCGGGTATTCTAGCACCTTTCAACAGAAGCCACAACGCAAGCAGTATTTCCGCAATACCGGCAACCGCGGCACCCGGGGAAGTTATCGCTTTGAAGTAAGGAGTTACGTAACTTCGCAGGAAATCCCTTGTATTCGATGACACCTAGTTCTTTAGAGAACAGGCAAATCGTCAGTGCCAAACCGTCCCTCTACAAGTTTGCCATTTACTATGCGATAGATGTCAACAGCCATATTTGTCATCTTCTTGCCAGTAGGGGCTAGTCCATGAAATTCGCCTGCATGGGTCCCCGTATAGGTAGGGCGAACCCACACCTTATCCTTGCGTGAAGCGTGCGCGTTGTCATGCACGCCCTCGCCCCTGTCGATTCGCGGGCCCTACTCCAGCGGAGCCATGGCCGCGACGGCGGGCAGGAAGAGCTGTTCATACAGCGTATCACGCTCATCTGGCGTGGAGACGAGGTACACAAAGTAGGCCTTGTCGCCATCTTCTGCCAGCGCGAGATCGGCCGGATTCCCCCCCGGTCTTTCAAACGAGTAGAAATCCCACGTGAAGTTGCCGACCTGCGCACTACTGACCGGGTCCGGCGGCGGATCCAATCCCAGTTGCCCCATTATGGCGGCAAACAGCTCGGCAGCCGCACCCGGACTCGCCTCCAGAACGAAGTAGGTCGGGTCAAGCGCAGAACTAGCGCGAGAGAGATTTGCTGGCGCAAGTTCCTCCCAGCCTACAGGGACGACGCCACTGAAGCCGCGCTCCTCGTCGGTGAAAGGTTCCAGCACCAACTCCGGCGCTTCGCCTGGCACATCGAAGACGACGCCGGGCATCTCCGCGACGCACGCTGCGTCGGGCGCCTGGGTGGGGTCGTCGAAGAAGTCGCCGATGATGCTCCGGGCGCACTCAGTGGCACCAAGAACGTCATGGCCAACGCCGGGGAATTCGAAGAAGTAGCTGTTGCTCAGGTACCCGGCGACCAGTTGGCCATACTCCGGAGGTGTGACCGGGTCGAATTCGCCCTCCAATATCAAGGTAGGGATGTCGCTGACCAAGGGCTCCTTGACCCACGGGTCGGCCTCCTCGACCGGCCAGTTCTCACAGATGCCGAATATGCCGTATTCGATTTCGAACTCGGGGTCGACGCTGCTTGCCAGTTGCCTGGGCAATGCTGCTCTGACATTCAACAGATCCTCCGGCGTCCGGCCGATGAGGTCATCGGTGCAGAGCACGGACATCGTCATCCCCCGGGTCGTAAGGTCAAGGAGCAGCAGTCTGGTGCTGCTCAGTTGCGTCATGAGTTCATAGTCCCCATTGTACACATCGTAGATCGCCTGCGGCAGAACAGGGATGATCTGAGTAATGTAGAGGAAGGTCACCAGGTTGCCCAAGACCGCATCCCCGGTCAGTACGGCATCGTAGCTCTGGCCTTCTAGAGGGTTGGTGATGGTGATGGGAACAGGCTCCTCGTTCAGCTGGTCGATGGTATCGAAGAGCACGTCCTGGAGATCGGGGTACGCGCTGTTGCAGGCTTCGTCGGCCGCGCAGGCGTCAAGCATGCGCATGACGGCGTTGGCGGTGGTCGTCGATACAAAGATGCTCTTCTCCAGTGGCAGTACCGAGTTGATCGCCACGCTGCGTATGTCTTCCGGGTGGTCGCGCATGGTGGCCTGCGCCAGCAACGAGCCGTAAGACCCTCCGAACAGGTTGACCTGGTCGTAGCCCAGTGCGCTAGAGATGGCATTCACATCGGCGGCGTTCTCGATAGTATTGTAGGCCGACAGGTTGAATCCCTCACTCACCAGGCGATCACGGCAGGCCATCAGGGCGTCGAACACCGTTTCAACACCAACGTCAGGGTCTGGCTCATCGAGGATGTCATACATCGCCTCCAAGAACTCCGGGCACTCCAGCGCTGGTTCCGAGAGGCCCGTGCCGCGCTGATCGAAGATGATTAGGTCGCGATTAGGGTGAATGGGAGCAAGGACTTGCGCAAGGGCAAACGCGTTGTGCACGGTCTTCTCGCCGGGCCCGCCACTCAGCACAATCACCGGGTCGGGCTGGTGCTCATCGCTCTCGTCCTTAACTACGGCCACGGCCAGCTTGATCGTGGGCCCGTCAGGGTCAGTATGATCCTCGGGCACGATGACGAAGCCGCACTCGACCGGGGCACCTTCGGGGACGTCAAAGGGGCACGGGCCCTCCTCAAACGTGGCTACCGGTTCCGCGGTCGGCTGGACGGTGGGAGTCGGCTCGACCGCTGGCGTCGCGGTCGGTTCGGGGGCACTCGTGGTGGCTCCGCCGCAGGCGGAAGCCAGCAACACGACGACTAGCAGGGCAAGTAGTACGTTTTTGATCTTTCTTCACTCCTCTTCAATGTTGAATTCCCACGCCCGTAGCACGTTGGGCCGCTAGCGGCTAGCAACCCGGTATCACATTCAAGACGGGATACCCGCACCACCACTGCGGATGAACCAAGTACATCACTATCGCCGCGACGACGATGCCACCCGCTAGCAGAACAGCGCCCGCGATGACAAGCGGCTTGGATGGTTCCTGCCTTTGTCCGGAGAAAGCAGATCCAAGGCATAGGCCCACTGCTACTTCTATCGCTACGCTGGCTGTATGGGATACTTGCGCACGAAGCGGACCAACATCACGCCACCCCACAGCGTAATGACGCCCCCTACCACCGTGAGTGCCAGCGCGAAGGGCGCGTGGAGTAGATACCCACCAACGAAGGCGACTGCGGTCAGCATGGCGTATGCATACAGGCGACCAAGCCCGGACAGCCAGGCAGCTACACCCATCACGAATGCTCCAGTCACTCCAAGGACAACCATGAGGTATTCCCGTAGCCCTTCCAGGAACCCTACCGGAACACTCCCTGTAGACCGACCCCACAGCATTACCATGCCGGCCAGCAGAGCCAGGACCAGCATGAGGACGATGAAGACACCTGCCCTCATCATGCCAGCAAGATGCTCCTTGGGGACCTCGACGTCGGGCAGGCGCCGAGCTGTGATCAACTTCTTGGCGGACATCCAAATGGGCACCCATACAACGACCCACAGCGCCGCCAACGGGAAATCCGAATCCACCAGCATGGTCAGGCCGGCGAGCACAATCCCCAAGCCAACCAGAAGATCCAATACACCATCCTCCTGGTAGCGCATGTAAGCCCGCTGCTCGCGCTCTTTCGAACCGACATTCTGTGCCATCATGAACCCCCTTGCATGCTCGTCACGAGTCTCGTCTTGGCTGGATTATCTGATGGGTGACACGTAGCAGGAGCCCGACGCTTGCAGGTACTCGTGCTGGTGATCCAGATGGGGCTCCGAGGAGCGAAGTCTGTATACCTGCTTCACGATGCGGCCTGGGTTCTCCTCAACCTGCTCTCTCAGTGCCTTGACCCTGACTCCATACCCTTTCCACGTGAGTTCCATCCTTCTCTCTCCTTGGTGCTTCTATCTATACCCAGTATACATGAAGAATCCCCCAGATGCGTCGGCCATCCGGGGGATTCCTCTATTGGCCAGGTCGCTGGTCTTCTTCTTGGTCAGGTGACCAATACTCTCAGTCGAAGCACCCGGTCACCGGTGCGCAGGCGCGTCGTGGCGTTGCGACAGCCAACGACGGCGGGGATGCCCATCTCACGACCGACATCACAGGTATCCTCCTGCCTTCACTCTGCACCGTACTCTGCTACTCCTCTGATTCGCCGCTCTTCTCCTTCTGTCATGTCAGGTTGCCGATGATCACCTTTGCCAGGCGCTGGATCCCCAGTTCGATCTTTTGCTCATCGCAGGCAGAGAAGTTGAGTCGCATCTTGTTCTCTCCACCACCGTCGGCGTAGTAGCAGGAACCAGGCACGTAGGCGACTTTGGCCTGGACAGCTTGCTGAAAGAGATCCATGGCATCCATCCCCTCAGGCAGTGTCACCCAGAGGAATATTCCTCCGTCTGGCTTGGTCCAAGTCACCTCGGAAGGAAAGTGCCTCTCCATGGCCTGAAGCATCCTGTCTCGCCTCTTGCGGTAGCTCTCGATGATGATCTGGATATGAGGGTCCAAGAGATCTCGCTCCAGGAATCCGTACATAATCCGCTGGGCAAGGTTGTCGGTATGGAGATCAGCTGCCTGCTTGGCGAAGACCAGCTTCTCCATCACGCCGTCAGGCGCGATGAGCGCACTCACGCGCAGGCCCGGGCTCAGGACCTTGGAGAAACTACCCAGGTAGATCACCTGCCCTCCCTCATCGAGCTCCTTCAAAGCCGGCAGGACCTCGCCGCTGTAGCGAAGCTCACCATAGGCATCATCCTCAAGAATCGGCACTCCGTATTGCTGAGCCACCTTCAACAATTCCTTGCGGCGCTTCAGAGATAGGGTTACTCCGCTTGGATTCTGGAAGTTAGGAATCACGTAGATGAACTTGACGTCATTGTCCTCGAGGATCTCTGGCAGCAGATCAACTCTCATTCCCTCCCCGTCGACGGGCACGGTTAGATACCTGGCCTGGAAGAGACTGAACGCCTGCAACGCCGTCAGAAAGGTGGGATCCTCCACCAAGACGGCATTCCCCTTGTCGAGCAGAATCTTGCTCACCAAGTCAATGCCCTGCTGGGAACCCGATGTGATTAGTACGTTTTCGTCGGTTATGTCGAATCCCCTCTTCACATATCTTTCAGCGACAGCCATCCGGAGTGGCCCGTAGCCCTCTGACGTTCCATACTGCAGGATCGCCGCTCCATCGCTATCGAGGGTATGATCCACGACCTCCTTCACCTTCTCGACAGGGAAGAGCTCCCAGGCCGGAAGCCCGCCTCCAAAGGAGATTACTTCAGGGTCGGCGATCAGATGCATCAGCTGGCGGGTCATGGAGCCGTACATATGACTTACCCGCTCGCAGTACTTGGCCTCCCAGTCAAAGGTCATCATCTGTCCTCCAGTTGCAGCCTAGTTGTTCTGATTCACGTTCTTGACAGCCAGGGCATATTCTCTGCCCCTATCCAGGGAAACGAGATTTGCCTCCAGGAAACGAGGCCGCGTAGTGGCTCTCATCGCACTCTCTACAGAATTGTAGCTGAGGGGGAAGACGTCGAAGCCACACATAGCACCGAGCAGCAACACGTTCGTCGTGGTCGCGCCTCCGGCCTCTTCAGCCATCGCTCGAGCATCCATTGCCAACAGCTCCCCTGCTCCCAGTTTCCGCAACTGCCGTTCGATGGTCTCAATGCGCAGATCTGGCTGCTTCCCCAGCTGGGTCTCCAAAGGAACGCTGACATGGGTATTAAGGACCACTCCGGCCCGTGGAGCCAAGTAGTCAGCGCCCCTACGCAAGGCCTCAATCGGCTCGAGACCCAAGAGGAGATGACAGCACCCCTTAGGTATGAGGGGTCCATACACCTGTCGTCCGATCCGCACCTGACTGTACACCGGACCACCACGCTGAGTCACACCATATGTTTCAGCGATACGAACGGAGAAACCCTCCTCTATCGCAGCCCGCGCAACAACCTGCGAGGCGAATATGGTCCCCTGTCCACCAACACCGGCGATGATCAGATTGAAAGGGCCTTGCTTTGCTTTCGTTTCTCGTGTCATTCTTCTGGCTCCAGACGCTCCAGGTATATCGCCCCCTGTGGACACACGATCTTACAGGACGCGCAGCCATTGCACAGGACCGGGTCAATAGCCATCTTGCCCTCGCCATCTTCAGCGGCGACGAAAGCCGGGCATCCATACTCCTCCACGCAGGCGAGGCAGCCGTCGCATTTGGCCGCGTCCACCTTGGCGACTACGGTCCTTTCTCTCCACCTCTCGCCGGGTTCCAAGGCGCAGGCCTGTCGCGAAACAATCATGGCGGGGACATCCAGAACCAGCGCCTCTTCGAGTTCCCTGATCAGGCGCTTGATCTGCAGCGAGCGGACGACCCTCACATGGGGAATCTGGAAGGCCCGGGCTATGTCCTCAATGGGTATCACCGTCCGCTCGTCGGTCAGCTGCCACGTGCCGGGGTGAGGTTGCTGACCGGTAGAGGCGGTGACCGAGTTGTCCATCGCTATGATCAAGACCGGCCTCTGCTGCTGGGCTATTTGCAGCAGTCCAGGCATCCCGGCGTGATAGAAGGTGGAATCTCCGATGACGGCTATCACTTTTCGGCTGGGGTTGAGCTGGGCCAGGGCGTCGGATGTGCCCATGCTTGCGCCCATAGAAGTCATGGTCTGCAGGATGCTGAAGGGCGGGTAGAACCCCAGGGTGTAGCACCCGATATCCCCCACGACGATAGGGTCTTTGATGCCTGCGTTCTGCAAGGCCTTGGTCAGAGCGTAGTATGTAGCCCGATGGGAACACCCAGCACAGAACCCTATCTGGCGGCGGGGTATCAGCTTCTGGATCGCTGTCGACTGTTCCGCCCTACCCTTCGAAAGGAGAACATCGCTGGGAAGCGCTCTATCGGGAGATTCTTGCCGGACCACGTCGGCCAGAGCCGAGACAACATCGTCCAGGATCGTCTCACCGACCTCCGGCAAAGCGCCGGACTTCCGACCGTGTATCTGGATGGGGCGGTGTATGCCTTGGGCCTCCGCCTTGATCCCCTCCTCCAAGAAGGGGGTAACGTCTTCCACAACCAGGACCTGGCTCACATGGTTTAGCAGTCGGTGAATGATCCTGTTCGGTAGCGGGTTCACCGTGCCGATCTTCAATAGGGCCACCTCGCCCCTCAGCCCCAGTCTGTCAACGGCTTCCTGAGCATAGTTGAAGGCAAAGCCGGCTCCGACCACACCGATCTTCTCGCTCCCCATCCCTTGGTAAACATCAAACTCATAACGTTCGAATACCTCCCCAGCTTGGCGCAACTTCTCTCTTAGCCTTCGCTCGGGTTCCAGGCACGGAAAGGGCGTCCACTGTCGCGTGCCGTCGAAATTTGGCTCTCGCCGGTTTCGGTCGAACTCGCCCAATTCGAGATCGCCCGTCATATGTCCCAATCTTGTGACGGAGCGTAGGATGACCGGCGTGCGCAGCTCCTCCGAAATCTCGAAAGCACGCTTGGCCATCTCGCGCGCCTCGTTCAAATCAGCGGGTTCGATGGCGGGCAGTCCAGCAAACTTGGCGTACCAGCGGTTGTCCTGTTCGTTGTTGGAGCTCAGGCCGCTGGGATCGTCCACCGAAACGATCACAAACCCACCGGCGATGTCTATGAGTTTCAGTTGCTGCAGCGAGTCAGCAGCCACGTTGAGTCCTACGTGCTTCATGATCACCATGGAACGGACCCCCGAGAACGATGCACCCGTCGCCGCATCGAAGGCCACCTTCTCATTGACCGACCAATGGGCGACGAAGTCCAGGTGGGGAGCAGCTTCGATCAGCGTCTCCATGATCTCTGTGGAGGGCGTCCCCGGATAGCCGGTCACGAACTGCACACCCGCCTCTATCGCCCCTCTGGCGATGGCCTCGTTGCCCAAGAGCAGCACACGAGTTCCAGGAGCATCCGACAGCAGCACTTCTTTCCTCATCAACGCCTCCCAAGATACACTAGTACGGAGAAGCAGAAACCAGCATCCGTCCCAGGGCAGCGCTCAAAGATCAGCCTAGACGCACCTGCGAAAGGAATGATGCGAGCTATGCTTGCCAAACCATCACCCAGAGTATCTTCCCTGTATCTTTGTGTTTATCTGCACACTGTACCGTGGCTTCCCAGACGCTGCCACAGATATCGCTCAAGCCATCAAGGCCAGCACCTGGAAAACCGGGTGCATTCGGTGAGAGTCAATCAGGCACAGCACATGGAGGGTCCAAAGTCGCCCTGCATCATATTGAGGACAAAACGTCCGTACTGAATCAGCAGAGGCTGATGGAGACCGAGCGAGTGGCTCACCTGAGCCCTCACCTCCTGGCCGGAGTGCAGGGGCCAATGAGGGCCAACAGGGCTCTGCAGCCGCACGAGCAGAAAGATCACGAAGGTCACCGTCAGCACTGAAAAGGGGCCCTGCAACGATCGCCTCACTACATATAGGCATGGATTGGTAGCGTCTGCAGCCGGGATGCCCTCGACGTCGCTGCCCGCGTGCAGGCAGACCACCGGCCTGACTCCTACGTGCCGGACGACTTCTACAATGCATGCCAGGTCAAGCTCATCGCAGTACCGCGGCTGAAGACGGCAATGAGCGGGTAGTCCTGGGCCCTCGGACCGATCAAGAGTGCGCGTTTTTCGCGGCAGGACCGCCAGCCCTAATCACTGCCATGAAAGATCCGCGCAATCTCCGGGTTCAGGAATCGCTCGATCTCAATGGCATATCCGCCTGGGTCTTGGCACTTGAAGGCTTGAACCTGAATCCGTTCTGATTGGCTTAGCTCGGTTAGAATCTTGACTCCTTTGCTGGTCAGGTACTCGTACCACCAGGGCACATCGTCTACGATGAGCCCAAAGAGGACCGCGTTCTTTTCTTGAGCGTCGTAGAACCCTTCCTTCTCGTCGACGATTGCCAGGTATGCGTTCCCATTGACGCGATAGACCTTTGCCCAGCCGTAGTCCTGAACCAGCTCGAGTCCGATAATGTTCTCGTAGAACGCTGAAATGGGGGCAAGGTCACGATAGTACAGAAAGGTGATCTGAGATTTCACTTGCTGCTTGTTCTGACTCATATCGACTCCTTTGCTCGCAACTTGGCTTCTCGCTCGGCGTGCCCATGACAGGGTGCCGCGGGTCGCCAGGGGGAAGAGACCCGCCAGAATCGTCAGCATCCACCGCCTCCATAACTGGGAAGCTGTTAGACGACGCTGGCCATACCAACAAGACTTCACTGATTGCCTCAGCGCCCCTGACGCTGCCATGCTGGCAATGTGCTATAGGCCTACCTCCTTTCTCTCGACTATCCCAGCCGTCGTGATCACGTTGGCGGCTGGATCGGGACAGACGACGGGGTAACGCCTTCGACAACCAACACCTCGTTCACACGGCTGCACACGCGGCGGATAATCGCGCTCGGTAGGGGATTCACGCTGGACTTCCTCGAGAGGGCCACCTCGCCCCGCAGCCCAAGTATGTCAACCGCTTCCTGAGCATGGCTGAAGGCAAAATGGGCCGCGACAACACCGATCTTCTGCCTTCCATCCCCGTGGTGCTCAATAGGCTGACAGCTCTCCAAGACCTCGCCGGCCCGGCGCGATTCCCCTCTGAGTCTCTGTTCAGGTCCCAGACACGGCAAAGGCGTCCACAGACGCGAGCTTGCAGAGTAGGACTCTTGCCCTTGCGGCCCAGTCTTGCCCAGCTCCATCTCACCCACCACGTGTCCCAGGCGAGTGACCGAGCGCGGGATAACCGGCATGCGTGGCTCCTCCGGAATCTCGAAAGCACGTTTGGCCATTGAACGCGCCTCGTTCAATTCGAAGACCTGCTCTGTTCCATGCTCGAAACTACTGAAAGGGCCTCTGATCGGTGGTCCGCCTCCTCGAGGCTCTTATCGCACGCCGCTGCTTGGCTTCCCGGCAAGTCGCAGTTTGACAAGCGCTCCCACAGAGATCGCGCAAGCCAGCAACGCCAGCGTCTGGAAAACCCGATCCATCCCCTGAAAGTCAATCAAACGTCCCACCAGAGGTGTCATCACGCTAGAAGTCCCTTGGCTGAAGGAGTAGTACATTGCCAGGGCCATAGCCAGGTGCGGCCCCGGGACATGGTCAGCCATCAGGGACTCAGTTACCGGCATAAGAAAGCTCACGGTGACTCCAAGACCAGCCAAGATGGCCAAGAGCCAGAGCCCCATGGGAGTGACCGTCAGGAGATAGAGCAATGGACCCGCTGAGATCGAGGAGTAAAGGATCACCCTCTCACGTCCGATCCTGTCCGACAATGCTCCGCCCAACGGTGAACCCACGATGCCGACGCCGAGCATAATCCCAGTCAGGATACCAGCCCACTGGAAGGAAACGCCATGTTTGTCCGTCAAGTATAGCGGGAGGAATGACCCTATGCTGAACAAGACAAGTATCAGAACCGTGGTCACGACAAGCAGGACGCCGATATTGCGCACAATGCCCCTCCAGCCCAACCCTCCGTGACCGAAGTCAAGAGCTGTCTTCTGCTCTACCACTCCTTCTGCGGGCACGGTGGCCCATAACAGACCACCCGCCAATAGAGCTGGAAGAGCCAGCACCATGAAAGGGGACCGCCAGCTACCACTCAGACTGGCGATGAGCACGGCTAGAAAGGGAGCGATCAGGTGACTGAGATTGCCCCCCACAAGATGCAGTCCTATCATCTGACCGCGGCTCTCCTTGGAGAACGATCGCGATATGTAGGACGAGGACAGGGCGCCGTAGCTGGAACCGAAAAGGCCCATCAGCACACGCGAGGCTAGGAGTTGGTTGTAGTCCCCGGCGAACCCGCCGGCGATCGCTGCCATAGACATCCCCATCAGACCCACGATCATAACCCTTCTCTGGCCGATCCTCTCCGAGAGGGCGACAATTGGTAGCTGTGCAAAGGCATATACTAGACCGAAAGCAGAGGTCAGCAACCCAATTTGGAAGTAGCTAAGCGCAAAATCCTGTCGCACGAGCGGCAACAAGGGCACCAAGATCCCAGAGCATAGGTGATGGCTGAAACGGGCGAAGACAAACTGCGGCAGCACACCATAGCGACTACTCAACAGCCTTGGTGTTCCTATGGCTTCTCTCCTTCATCTGTGGAGAGCCAGGGGAAACCACCACCCGAAAACCGAGGTAGCGGTTGTGATAGTCGGGAAAGCGGCTGATGCGATAGGCGCAGCGGACAACCCCACGACTGCCGTAGAACGCCCCGCCACGCACCACCCGGGAACCCTCCGCCTCAAGGTCCTCCCGGCCATCATCGGGATCGTAGGGGTAAGGCTTGTACAGGCCACTGCACCAGTCCAGGACATTACCTGCCATCTCGGCTACCCCATAAGGACTGTCTCCCGCAGGAGAGTAGTTGCCCATCGGTGTGGTGTCCCCGATGCCCGACTCCTCCTTAGAATTACACTTTGACTTGTCAAACTCATCGCCCCAGGGATACACTCTGCCATCAGTTCCCCTGGCTGCCTTCTCCCACTCTGCCTCCGTGGGCAACCGTATCTCCTGTCCTGTTTCCTCGCCCAGCCAGGAGCAATAGGCGAGGGCATCGTGCCAACTGACGTAGATAACAGGGTAGCGATCGTACTGAGGGTTACCATAGTAAGACTCGCGAGTGTGAGACGAGGTCTCTTCAGGGGGCTGGCACGCGCTAGCCTCGACACATTCACGGTACTGGGCGTTGGTCACGGGATACCTGGCGATATAAAAGCCGTCAACGTCCACATAACGCGCTGGCTGCTCGCGCTGTGCCTTTCCCACATAACGCGCTGGCTGCTCGCGCTCCTCCCCATTGCTACCCATCAAGAAAGTGCCGGCAGGGATATATATCATCTCCGTGCCTCTGACTGTAATCGTGCTAGGAAGATCCATCTTGACCTCCTCTCCACATATACTCGGATCTCATCTCCATGCCCTTGATAGCAATAGCGTAGCACAGCTTTGGATCAATCTCGACACTCATCAGCTATCACCTCTCTTCCGCGAGTCTTCTCGTTCGTAGTCTACGCTTTAGCGCATTTTCAAGGGGCTGACCCTTCGACTCCGCTCAGGGCACGAGCCCTCACTACGATCCCCCTCGTTTCACCTCCCCAAGACTCGTCCCCGGTAGCGCCGCTCCCCCTGGAAAGCTGCCCAGCACCTCCACGAAGCATGGGGCGCCGAAGCCTCCGCAACCCAAAGCATCTGGCCGGCTCTCCTGGCCGAGGGGCCGACCCAGACCAGGCAGCCCTGATACCCCGTGCAGGTGGCGGCAGGCACCAAGCGAGTTCAAGAATGGGCTCGACCTAGGTCAATGGGAGTGACCCCGCACAGACGTCGGAGTGATCGTCTTGAGTGCCTGTTGACCCCGACCGCCCCTAGGGCTCCAAAGAACTGTCGCTCTCCGCAAGAGCACCACCGCCGAGCCAAGGGCGAATCTCCCTTGACGCCCCGAGGCGCTCTAAGACCGCACCATGGAGCGAACCGCAGAAGACGATGCATTTGTGGCCGCATCGAAGGCCACCTTCTCATTGACCGACGAGTAGGCGACGACGCCCAGTTGCGGGGCAGCTTGGATTAGCGTCTCCACGATCTCTGTGGAGGGTGTTCCCGGATAGCTGGCCACGACCTGCACACCGGCCTCAATCGCTCCTCTGGCAATGGCCTCGTTGCCAATCGCCAGCAAACGGGTCCCAGGATCATCCCTGAACAGTACTTCTCTATTCATCAAGGCCTCCCACTGGACAACAATGATCAGGCGCAGAGACTGGCATCCGTGCCAGTCCAGCTTTCAAAGATCCGTGTGGGCCCACCGTGCAAGGATCGGTTCCCTTTGAGGGAGCCCTGACACTCCGACCGACCAAGCGTGCGCGTTTTTCGTGGCAGGAGCGCTGGCCCTAGTGACTGCGATGAAAGATCCGCGCGACGTCTGGGTCCAGGAATTGCTCGATCTCAACGGAATATCCGCCTGGGTCCTGGCAGTTGAAGCCTCGCACCTGAACCTCATCGTCTTGTCTTACCTCGGTTAGCATCTTGACTCCTTTGCTAGTCAAGTACTCGTACCACCAGGGCACATCGTCAACGACGAGCCCAATGAGGACGGCGTTCTTTTCTTGAGCGTTGTGAAAGCCTTTCTTCTCGTCGACGATTGCCAGATATGCGTCCCCTATGATGCGATAGACCTTCGCCCAGTCGTAGTCCTCAACCAGCTCGAGTCCGATAATGCTTTCGTAGAATTCTGAAACTGGAGCAAGGTCACGATAGTACAGAAAGATGATCTGAGATTTCACTTGCTGCTTGTCCTGATTCATATCGACTCCTTTGTTTGGAATCTGGCTTCTCGCTCGGCGTGCCCATGAGCGGGTGCTGAAGTCAACCAGTGAGCCTGGAACAATTCGGCCCAGATCCGTTGACAGGGTGCCACGAGCCACGAGGAGCACGAGACCCGCCAGAATCGTGAGCAGCCACTGCCACCATAACCGGGAAGCTGTTAGGCGACGTTGGCCACAACAACTAGACTTCACTCATTAGCTCAAAGCTCCTAGCGCTGCCATGCTGGCAATGTCCTATAGGCCTGCCTCCTTTGTCTCTGATTTCCCCAATCATCGTGATCACGTTGCCCGCTGGATCGGGACAGATGACGGGGTAACGTCTTCGACAGTCAACACCTGGTTCACATGGTCTAGCAGTCGCTGAATGATCCCGCTCGGTGAGGGATGCACCGTGGAGATCTTCAAGAGGGCCACCTCGCCCCGCAGCCCGGTGTGTCAACCGCTTCCCCCGATACTCGTCGAACTGGTAGCGCTCCAAGACCTCTCCAGCATAGCGCAACTCCTCCGAGATGTCGAAAGCACGTTGGGGTATTTCACTATCGTGTTGAATTCATGTTGAGCGAGGCTACTAGAGTAGTCCATCAAGAGTGCGGTAGAAGTCTGCAAGCTCAACGCTATTGTTCCGAGAATGCTCATATGCTGGCCGAAGCGGCTCTGAAACCGCCTCAGACTCGCTATTGGATGACACCACAACCCGCTCACGGTGGGGGCCAGTTGTGGCAAAGTGTCGAGAACAGGCTTGGTGATACTCGTAGCGGAGTCTCTTCGTTCAACCTCAGCGTGCCTCTGCCAGTCCGTCTCCCAGCAGATTGATGCCGAGCACGATTAGCATGATCGCCAGACCCGGAAAGACGGCGTTCCACCACGCGGTGCTGAAGACCTGTCTTCCTTCGCTCAACATCTGCCCCAGGGTGGGCATGGGAGGTTGCACACCCAACCCTAGGAAGCTCAACGCAGCCTCAGCCAGAATCATGATCGATACGTTGACCGTAACAATTACGAGAATGGTCGGCATCACGTTGGGGAAGATGTGGCGGGTGATAATGTGAAACGGAGTCGCGCCAATAGAACGAGCTGCGTCCACAAACTCCTTCTCCTTCAACACCAGGGCCTCGCCCCGAGCCACTCTAGCATATTGGACCCAGCTGACAAACCCCAGTACTGCGATCAAATTGAGCAAGCCTCGACCTAGAAAAGCAATTACGGCGATGGCAAGGAAGATCACAGGGAAGCTAAGTTGGGTGTCCGCCAGCCGCATCAGGATGCCATCTACCTTGCCTCCGAAGAAACCAGAGACAATCCCGAGCACGGTGCCGAAGGTCCCACCAACAAGAACAGAGCCAACACCAACGATCAATGAGATTCTCAATCCATAGATGATGCGGGTAAACAGGTCTCGCCCTAAGTGGTCGGTCCCCAGTAGGTAAGTGATGTCGCCGTCTGGATACCAGAAAGGCGGAGTCAACGCTTTCGGAAGGTTCTGCTCTTTGTAGCTGTGCGGTGCCACCAGCGGGGCAAATAGAGCCGTGAACGCCAAAAGCAATGTGATCATCAGGCCAAACATTGCGGTTCTGTTCCGGGCAAATCTTTTGATCCCCTTCATTGTTTCATACCTCCTACTGGTACCTTATCCTTGGGTCCAGGTAGCAGTACGAAACGTCAACAGCAAAGTTAATGAAGGTGATGATAATGGCCATCACGAGTACGTCAGCCCGTACCAGCGGCAGGTCGCGGGCGTTGATGGCCTGATACATCAGCCAACCCACCCCGGGCCAAGCGAAAACGGTTTCAACGATCACTGAGCCACCGATCAATGAGCCGAGGTGTAAACCGATCACTGTCACCGTTGGAATCAGAGCATTTCTCAGGGCATGGCGGTAGTTGACGGCCCTTTCTTCTAGCCCCTTGGCACGGGCGGTTGTAATGTAGTCCTGGCTCAGCGCCTCCAGCATGCAACGCCGCACAAGCCTGGTGATCATTCCGATGTGCGAGGCAGCCAAGGTGACGGCCGGCAGAATGAGAGAGGATGGACTGTCTTTCCCCGAGGGAGGCAGCCAACGAAGTCTCTCGGCGAATAGGAGAATCAACAAGATGCCCAGCCAAAACTGGGGAGTCGAGATTCCCAGCAAGGACATGCCCGTTGCCAAGTCGTCTAGAACGGTGCCTCTCCTGGTCGCCGACATGATGCCGAGAGGCACAGCGACAGCCACGGCAATGATCACACTGGTTACGGCCAATATGAAAGTAGCTGGTAGCCGCGCCAGCACCAGTCCCAGGGAATCTTGCCTGTATTTGAAGGAGTGTCCGAGATCTCCGTGCAGGGCGTTTCTGACGAACAAGATGTACTGGATGTAGAGCGGCTGATCCAGGCCGTAGTAGGCTTTGATGGACACCACATCTGCAGGCCGGGCAACCAGAGGAACCATGGTGCTGACCGGATCACCCGACAGATATATCAAGACGAAGATGCCGATACTCACGGCGAACAGCACAGCAATGGACTGCAGGAACCGCCATACGATGAATCGCAACATGTCTGAGCCTGCCTGTCAATAGCCTCTTGCGCAAGTAGCCTGCAGGTCTACTGCCCCTGCATCATTTCAATAGCGCCCGCGGGACAATAGTATTAGTAGAGACAACAACCGGTGCACGCTCTTTCGTTCATCACAATCCGAGGGCCGTGCTCGGACAGGGCCAGACTCTCAGCAGCAGTCTTCTCCAGACAGATTCCGTCACACTTACGGCAATTCTGCTAATCAGCGATGGATGCCTTCAGCGCGTGCAGGACTACTTCGTTGCCTTCGACGGAAGATTCCAGGGCACACCCTCTGATCTCGTGGCAGTCGCAGTAGCCATACTAGTTCAGTCAGTCTTCCAGGCCCGCCACACAGCCTGAAACATCCTGCAAACCACTCACGTAAACGGTGGAGCAAATGCTCACAGCGCGCGCCCAACATCAGTCGCTCGACGATATGTTGCCAGGTCATCACTCCTCCGCCGCTGATGAGGGGTAGATCCACAGTCTTGGAGAGTATGGCGGTGTATTTCAAAGCGATGGGATTCAGTTCTGGCCCGGCAATCGCCGATAGCGCCTGGGTCTCGAGGCCCAGATAGATGGGTCGCCCACCGCGGGTGATATCCACGCCGCGCAAGACCCCAAGCGTGTTGATGGCACCGTGGGGCGTCGGCGCTATTGGCTTTGCAGGCCTGGGCGACGCCGACCACATCTGGGGCTCTCGGCGATAGCTTGCCGATGACAGGGATATCTGCCGCCTGCTTTACCGCCTCAATGCTATGATCGCGGGTAGCTGGCATCCGCGGACCGGACAGGAAGCCAACTACCCGCTTATCTGCCTGGTGCCTGCAGAAAGTACGAGTGTACCTGGCTATTGCAGGCTCCAACGGCGGCATCGACCATAAGCATTAGGCTTTGTAGCAGCCCTCGCCCTCGCGCAGCCAGAATCTACCATTCGGATGAGGGTAGAAGTCATGTACGCTGTCCCGCACAGCGTAGATGACCTGCGTTTCAGCTACGTAGATAAAGGGCGCCTCATCATAGAGGATCTGTCTGAGTTGGCGCACCTTCAGGTCCCGTTCCTCGTTATCAAAAGTAGCCAGAGCCTCCTCATAGAGGGCGTCCCACTCCGGGTTCTCGTAACCGTACCAGCCGGCTCCCTCACCTTTGGAGTAGACGCACATGCTCATCGACACGAAGGCGCTGCCCTGATCGCCATAGCCGATCAAACCGGCATCAAAGACCGGGGGTTTCTGGATGAACTCGCCGATGTAGGCTCCCCAGTCCAGGAGGTTCAGCTCGGCTGTTACCCCAATTGCCTCCAGTTGGCTGGCTATGGCCTCCAGAGTTGCCTGGTCCTTGAAGTAGCGATTGTTGGGGCCGGAGAGCGTGAACTTAAAGCCGTTGGGATAACCAGCCTGCTCTAGCAGGCTGCGTGCCTTGTCCGGATCATAGGGATATGGCTTCAAGTCGGGATCGTACCCCTCGTGCGCTGAGGTGAGGTAACCCACTTGAGGCTCGCCGGCGCCCATCATGATATATTGGACTATGGCCTCCCTGTCAATGGCATAGTTCATCGCTTGACGGACCTTGACGTTGTTGAAGGGCTCCCGAAAACAGTTCAACTCGATGTACGCCGACATCTCCATGGGCGCGCGGAGGATTTGGATACCGCCAGCGTCCTCCAATTCGGGGATTCTGCCCACCGGTACCTGGTCGATGACGTCGACCCGTCCGGTCTTCAGTTCTACGATCCGGGTAGCGTCTTCCACGATCGGCCGCAAGACCACGCTGGCCAGCTTGGGCGGACCCATCCAGTAGTCCTCGTTGGCCTCCATGACCAGCTTTTCGCCCGGCGTCCACTCCACGAACTTGAAAGCCCCGGTGCCGACTGCCACGTTGACGACATCGTCGCCCAATTCCGCGATGGCTTTGGGCGACATGATCCGGAAGTTCTCAGGGGTAAACTCCACTATTGGTCCCAGGGGGATTTGTGTGGTCCACTTGACCGTGTACTCGTCCACGACCTCACAACTCTTGAAGTAGCGGGTGAAGCGCTCCCCCCCGGTAGGGGCCCCTGTCGCTGGATCGGCGAAGCGCTTGAAGTTGTAATCCAGGACGTCGGCATTGAACTTCTCCCCATTGTGAAACTCTACCCCTTCCTGCAGGTGTAGTAGCCAGGTCACCTCATCTACATTCTCCCACGTGTGGGCAAGGTGGGGGACCAATTCGCCCGTATGGAGTCGCTGTGACACGCTCTCTATCATGTGGCCCACCATCATTATCCCACTAAGTGACGTTTGGACATCCATGGTGTCTATGCCCGCACTCTGCGCGACGATGAGCTCTCCGGAGGGGAACTGGGGCGCAGGGGTAGCTGGCACACTGGTCGGTGTGGGGACCACAGCCTTTGTCGCTTGGGGCGCCTCTGTCGCTTGAGGCGCCTCCGTCGGCGCACAGGCAACGCCCATAGCCGCCAGTGCACTGCCGGAAGCGAGCCCCGCCATCAGGCGGAGAAACGTCCGCCGGTCTATCTGCCCAGAGCGAAACAACTCCTGAACTTCTCCCTCGTCCATCTTCTCGTCCTCCTTATGCTAAGCTAAGGTGTATTGAATACACTGTATCCGTCGGGGTGTGCCGGATCCTCCTGGAGATCGTCGGTCTCCGCTGGTGCTTTGGGTATGGAGGAAGGCGATTCCCCCAGCGTTGCACTATCCTCCACAATCCTCCTGTGGCTTGACCTCACCTCCTTCCCCACGGCCCGAGTCATGGCAGCAGCGCAATCGCCAGTTCCGGAGACCGATCGCCACGCTTGAATCTCCTGCCTCCAACCCGAGTCTTTCCAGATCGCAAGCGGTGATCGTCTCACCGGGTCCTCTGCCGGTCAGTTCAAAGACTCGGCCCGCCAATCGACTGGCTGAAGAGCGCCCGAACCCAAAGTGGCGCAGTTCTCCAAGCGATGAACTGGCGCATCGCCACCGGTACCGCGGAGGGTGGCCCTGACAGCGCAGGGCAATGAACGCCCCACGATCCGACAATTGGATCTTGCTCCCAGGCACGCATCGGGCAGACACCCCTTCGACCACCGATTCGCACAGCCGCCACCGAGAAGAAACGTCGGATTCATCTGTGGCCTGCTGGCCGTGTCGTCTATTGTATGCCATCGCTGAGAGCTTGATGGCCAGCTGCTCTCACTTCTGGACGTCGATTCTGACCGCCCCCTCCGGAGCGTACCAGTAACACAGCGAACAACCAGTGCACGCGTCCTGGTCAATCACCGGCACACCACCCTGCATGGTAAGCGCCAGGCAATCTCCTTGAACCCGCTCTACGACTTCGTCCCAGCCATTCCAGGAAGTGTCAGTGATAACCGCCTTGAGTGGATGGAAGACCAGCTGTTCTCGGTCTACGATATAGGGCAACCCGAGGCCTATGATGTCCGCCGGACTGCGATAGCCGTATTCATCTAGAAAGCGGTTCATCCCCGCCACGCAATCCGTAACTGCTTTCAGGCCATTGAGATAGACCGTAGAGCAGAGCTGCGCGGTAGTCGCCCCGACCATCAACCGCTGCACCGC
The DNA here is from genome assembly GCA_030603665.1 of Chloroflexota bacterium. Lineage (GTDB taxonomy): Bacteria > Chloroflexota > Anaerolineae > UBA7937 > B3-Chlor > JAUVXJ01. Next base: position 121,029 of record JAUVXJ010000003.1, read on the forward strand.
AATCTCCCAATCCATGATGCCCCCAACGCTGGAGAGGGGTAATCCCACGTTCTTGGCGAGGACGATTGTGTAATATGGCGACACATGGGTCGAAGGTGCGCCCATGGGCCCTGAAAGGGATTGGGCAGGCGTCCCGTCCTCCAATTCTATACCGGGGAAGATCGGCTTTCCTCCGTTGCGGATGTCCACACCGGCAAAGCCACCCGCCCTAGCGGCGGCCGTAAGGCCATCAGCACCGCCTTGTTTGGCAGCCAACCCCAGAAGGCTCACGTCGATGACATAAGGCGATACCTTCGCGATCACCGGAATCTTCACCGCATCCTTCAGGGCTCTGGTCATTGCGCCGACGAGTTCCGGATACTGGCCAATGCTATCGCCAGTGAAGACAGGGATGCCATCTTCTTCCTCGTGATAGATGTGGGCGCTGAGGGGAATCTCAAGCATGTCGGCGCCGGCCTTTTCCAGAGCCAGCCCGGCCTCCACCCAACTGTCTGCAAAGTAGGATTTGCCATTCACGTTGGCTATGATCGGGATATGCAGTTCCTTCTTCGCCGTCTTGATGAGATCTACGCCTTCCTCCAGGGTCAGGCGCCGGTCACCGCCCGCCACGGTCCAGGCGCCGTTGCCCAACATCACAGACCGGTAGGGTTGGCGGTCCACCCGCGGGGGGACAGCGTTGGAGGCCAGCTTGGTGACAATGCCACCGGCACCTGCTTCCTCCAAGCGTCGCAACTTGGTCGGATGGTTGGTAAGGGAGGAAGAGGCGATCAACACAGGGTTCTTGAACTCCACACCAGCAAACTCCACTCCTAGATTGGCCACGGACAGCCTCCTTTCGCCAATTGGCGACTTTCTTGTGTGGCTTGTTGGCAGTCACCCCCCCGGCGATTGTCAGGCAAGCCACGGGTCGCAATAGCCTAGTGACTATGTTGCAGGTATCTTGTCATTGCCAGCATAGCCAGACCTTTCAAGGACTTCTCTGACCATGCGAAAGTGCTCGCGCATCGCTTCCTGTGCTTGTTCCTTATCCCCATTCTTGACCGCCTCAAAGATCTCCCTATGGCCCTCGAACGATAGCTCAGTGCTCCCCGGCGGTTCACTAGTTACTCGTCTGCTTTCCCGTAACAACTCTGCAAGCGGATTCAGCAGGATAGGCAACACCTCATTGTGCGCCCCCCTCGTGAGCAAGTCGTGGAATCGCAGATCTTCTTCAACATACTCACCCGGCGAATCAAGGACTTCAGCCTCACGGCGCAGGGCTTTCTCTATCTCCTCCCGCTCCTCATCCGTTGCCCTCTCCGCCGCCAATCCTGCAATTTCGACCTCAAGGATCTCCCGAACTTCCAGCAGAGCCATAAGAGAGCTCTCGGTCATCCTAAGGTGAAGTGTGAGCGACTCCGTGACGCTATCCATCGATGGTTCGACAATATACACACCACTGCCATGCTTGACCTCGACCAATCCTCTTTCCTCCAGGGCCCTGATCGCCTCCCTGATCACCGTTCGGCTCACGCCAAACTCGTTGATCAATTCACGTTCCGGGGGCAGCTTGTCGCCGGGCCGTAGCTGCTGACGTACGATGAGGTCCTGAATCTGGGCCAGTACATCGACGTACAGCCTGTCCCGCCTTACTTCATGGTATTCCATCCGAGGTTCCCCATTCCCGTCGAATGAACTCGAACCAGTATCCGCCCCAGCCAACCCAACAAAGGTCATATGGTTAGATGGTTACATGGTGATATGGTCATTATACCACTTTCTCTATCGCTTGTCAAGTTAAACTTGGCCGTCCCAACTCAGAAGTGTGCTGCTTTCGGTTGAAGAGTGAATGCGGTGCTGGATTCCCTTGGCATTCTTGAGGACTAAGCCATGGATCAAGATCACAAGTGCTGTTCCGATAGGCAGGGCGGCAGCACCACTCCTCTTTGCCCTGCCTCTGCTCCCATGGTACAATGCCTCTCGATTCTCTTGTAGCTCTTTCTTACCAGGAGGGATGGGAATGAAGAAGAGAGGCATAGTGGCGCACTCACTGTCCGTGGCAGTCATCTTTCTGGGCATCGTAACGAGCGTGGCGCTGGCAGCTCCTCCGGAGACGCCCCCCAATGCGATCACCATCGCCGGCAGCCCCCTGCGGATCGAAGTCGGCCACAACATGAGCATTCAGGTGTACCACCAGAACTACGAACACGGGGCGACCTACGGCGATGCCGACAGCGGCCCGGCCTGGTACATCGATGGCCAGATCTATGGGCCGGACCTGCTATCCCACGGAGACTCTGCGGCCTTCAATTCCAGCGAGCTGACCTGGATCGATCACCGAGGGCCTTCGGGGTCGGGCACGCTAGGGGATCCCTGGCGCGTAGAGACGACCGGCCAGTTGAGCACCGGTACGTCCACTCTGGACGTGACGCAGCTAATCTCCTACGTGAATGGCCGCAACTACTTCCAGCTGGACTGGACCATGACCAATCGCGGGGGAGGTCAGAGCTGCTTCAAGTTCTACCACGCCGCCGACATCTATTTCGCCAACGACGACTACGGGTTCGGCTACTATGACGCTGGATCGGGCTCGGTAGGTGGATACGACGAGAATCGCACCTGGTTCATGGTTTTCGCACCAATCACGCGGCCGGACCGATACAGGGAAGCCTACTATGACAGCATCTGGGAGGATGTTCAGTCAGGCAGGGATCTGGACAACACCATCGACGCCGAGTACTTAGACAACGGCATCGGTCTGCAATGGAACCTCTGCCTTGCGGCCGGCGAGACCCAGACAATCAGCAACCTGTGGAGCTTCGGCCAGAGCGAGGCCGAGGTCATCCCCACCGTGGTCGCCCGAGCGACGCCTGAGGGGCCCGGGGCGGTGGATGTGATGGTCAGGGATCACATCAACGACGACGGCTCAGTCCCTTCCAACCCTAACGGTGAACCCTTCTGGATGAGTCCGGATGTCATCGTCCGCCACGAGGCCGACGGCAGAACGGGAGAGACCGATTTCCAGAACCCCACCTTCGGTCAGACCAACTACATCTACGTCACGGTGCGTAACATCGGTACCGAGAACGCGTCCAACGTTAGGGTCAACGTCTATTGGGGCGACCCTGCGCTCCTCCTCGCCTGGCCTGACAGCTGGAACTTCATCGGCGCAGCGACTGTGGACGTACCGGCAGGAGGGCGATCCGTCACTCCAGAGATCGCCTGGACGAACCTTCCCAGCCCTGGACATCGGTGCCTCTTGGTCCGATTGGAGTCTGACCAGGACCCCATCCGCGATGAGGGAAACGTTCCAGGGGACAATAACATCGCTCAGCGCAACCTGCACATCCTGGAGCTGCCCCGCGGCGCGGATTCCAGCACGGGCAGCGAGGATGTGGAGGCGATTGCCGTCGGTCCTCCCAACGCCGAGACGGCCCAAGTTGACATCGCCGTCCAGTATCCGGATCTGCCTCCTGGCGCCCAACTGATCATCCGCATAGAAAGGGACCTGTTCGACCGCTGGATGCAGGCCACAGGCGGCGATGTGGTCAACGGGACCGTTCGAGGTGAGGAGATTATCGCCACCGGCCCCGACGAGACCATCATCCGCGACCTGCCCCTGAACCCAGGGGAGCAAGCGCCAATCACCATCCACATCGACGCTCCCATCGCAGACCCCTTCAGTTTCCAGGTTGTGGAGAGAGTGAACGGAGTGGACACAGGGGGCAATGTGTACTGGCACACCGCCCTGCTGCCTGAGCCCACACCGGAGACCGGCGACGACGGCGTCGATCTGCCTGAGATCAAACTGCCCAGCGAGCTCACCTGCACTATCCCTTGCTTCGGGGCGATACTGCTCACGCTGTTGGTGCTGTGGTTGATCAGGCCATAGAGTGAAGCAGAATGCTATGCGCCCGCTTGGCGTGGGCCTTAGCCTGAACTTCCATAAGGAGACTGCCGGGCTGTCCTCTGGACGAGTAGGCATTCGTGCAGCTGCCGGGTCTAAGGCGGCACCATGGTAATACATCCCTCCACCGGGCACACGTGTGTGCAAAGGGAGCAGCCATCGCACCTCTCGATCACCACCCGAGGGTACACCTCCCGGCTCTCCATCTCGATAGCCTGCCAGCCCCCGTCCATGCACGCGGTGTGGCACAGCCCGCACCTGCTGCAGAGAGCCTCGTCGATCGCAGCTACCACCTTGTGCGCAAAGTCCAACTCCTCATGCGCCGTGATCTTGGGCAGGATCTCACCTCTCATCTCACCCAAGGACTGGAATCCCTTCTCATCCATGTAGGCAGAAAGGCCCTTCTTCATCTTCTCCACTGTCCCATAGCCCTGCAACATGACCGCCGTGCACACCTGCACCGTCGAGGCGCCCACCAGTATGTACTCCGCCGCATCCTGCCACCTGCCGATGCCGCCGATGCCCGATAGCGGAATACCCGTCCCCTTCGCCAACTGAGCGATACAACGCAGACCTATAGGCTTGATCCCAGGCCCTGAGTAGCCTCCCAAGGCTGAGGTTCCCCCCACCGACGGCAAGGGCTCCAGTCGGTCGAGATCTACTCCGATGAGCGCCGAGACCGTATCTATGGCCGCAATAGCGTCGGCTCCAGCTTCCTCGCAGGATCTACCTATCTGTGCAATGTCGGTCACATTCGGGGTGAGCTTGACCATCACCGGCACCGTAGCTATCTCCTTTGCCCACCGTGTGATCTCTCCGGCGATGGTGGGGTCTTGGCCCTGGATTGAGCCCATCCCCTTCCCCGGCATGCCATGGGGGCAACCGAAGTCGAGCTGAACACCGTCTACACCGGCTTCTTCAACCTGCTTGATCAAGGAGTGCCACTCCTCTCTCACGACTCCGGCCGTCAGACTGGCGAAAAGCACGTGATCGGGATAATGGCGCTTGATATCCTCGATGTCCTTGACCCACACGTCAAGCTCGCGCTGGCTGACTAGTTCGATGTTCTCCAGGCCGATGGTCTTATTAGCCATCACCAGACGCGCCAAACGAGGCCGGGCGTCGACGGCTGGTTGTAGGGCGATACTCTTGGTCACGGCTCCGGCCCACCCCGCCCCAAAGGCCCTCTGGATCATCTCCCCGGTCGCCGTTGGAGGGGCTGGAGCCAACATGAAGGGATTCATCAACTGGAGGCCTGCGAATTCAACCTTCAGATCGGCCATCCCTCACCTCCTCTGCCACCAAGCGGCGACGATCCGTCCATCGGCCCCAAGCTTGTTTTCCCAGGGGGATCTGTATCGTGGATGTCGAAACGATTCAGCGGGGCCTCGTGACAGTGCTACTGACTATGGCGCGAACACCGTCCGTCGTGACCTGCTGGCGCAAGCCAGTGGTGGCGGCCATCCATATCTACACGCGCTTTCGCCTCAGAAACTGACCAGACCCTGCCTCGCCCAGAAACTGGCCATCTCTGACTATGATCTTGCCTCTCTGCATAGTCAGGACAGGGTACCCTCTCACGGTGATGTGGTCATAGGGGCTGTGATCCACATTCATGTGCAGGTTTTCCACACTGAGGCGAACCTCCTTCTGGGGGTCGAAGACGACCAGGTCCGCATCTGCCCCAATCGAGATAGTGCCTTTCTGAGGAGCCAGGCCGAATAGGCGCGCAGGATTGGTGGAGACCAGCTCCACAAACTTGTTCACGGAGAACCGGCCTTCGTTGACCCCGAAGTGGTACATCAAGGGCACTCGGGTCTCCACGCCAGGCATGCCGTTGGGTATCATGGAGAAATCGTCCTTGCCCATGTCCTTCTGGCCGACGAAGTTGAAGGGGCAGTGGTCGGTGCTTACCACCTGCAAGTCGCCCGACATTAGCCCTTGCCAAAGCGATTCCTCATTGCCCTCATCTCGTAGCGGGGGGGACATTACGTACTTCGCGCCTTCGAAGTTGGGCAGTCTGTAATGCTCGATGTTGAAGAAAAGATACTGAGGGCAAGTCTCGGCCAGAACGCGCTGCCCCTTATCCCGGGCCTCTTTGATCTTCTCCAGGGCCTGAGCCGCACTCGTATGAACGATGTAGATAGGGGCCTTGGCCAGAGCGGCCAGGCTGGCGGCCCGGCCGACGGCCTCGGCCTCAGCCTCGGGGGGATGGCTCAGGGCGTGCCAAATCGGCTCCTTCTTGCCCTCGGCCAGGTGCTGATTGATGAGGTGGTGCAAGACATCGCCGTTCTCGGCGTGCACCATGATCAGCGCTCCAAGGTCTCTGGCCTTCAGAAGGGACTTGAAAAGGGTTTCATCGTCCACCATGAACGCACCCTTGTAGGCCATGAAGAGTTTAAAACTGGTAATGCCCTGCTCCACCAGCTCAGCCATCTCCACATTCATCACTTCGTCGGTCATGTCCCCTATGGCCACGTGGAAGCCATAGTCGATGGCCGCCTTGTCCTTGGCTCGGGCCATCCAGGTCTCCAGGGCCTGGTGTAGACTCTCTCCCTCCCCCTGGATGGCGAAGTCTACGAAGGTCGTGGTGCCCCCAAATGCTGCGGCGATGCTCCCGGTCTCGAAATCGTCCGCCGACACGGTGCCCATGAAAGGCAGCTCGAAGTGGGTGTGGATGTCGATGCCTCCGGGGAACACGTAGTTGCCCTGGGCATCGATGGTCTCTGCGCCCTCAAGATGCAGGCCCAGCGCCGCGATCTTCCCCTCTTTGATGCCGATGTCGGCCTGGTATGTCTCCGTGGCCGTAGCAATGATCCCATTCGTGATTACAGTGTCCATCATCGCCCCCCTAGGAATGCTGCGTCGTCTGAAGCGGCACCATGGTAATACATCCCTCCACCGGGCACACGTGTGTGCAAAGGGAGCAGCCATCGCACCTCTCGATCACCACCTGAGGGTACACCTCCCGGCTCTCCATCTCGATGGCCTGCCAGCCCCCATCCCTGCACGCGGTGTGGCACAGCCCGCACCTGCTGCAGAGAGCCTCGTCGATCGCAGCTACCACCTTGTGGCCAAAGTCCAACTCCTCATGCGCCGTGATCTTGGGCAGGATCTTCCCGCTCATCTCATCTACAGACTGGAAGCCCTTCTCGTCCATGTAGGCAGAAAGACCCTTCTTCATCTTCTCCACTATCCCGTAGCCCTGCAACATGGCCGCCGTGCACACCTGCACCGTCGAGGCGCCCACCAGTATGTACTCCGCCGCATCCTGCCACCTGCCGATGCCGCCAATGCCCGATAGCGGAAGGCCCGTCCCCTTCGCCAACTGAGCGACACAACGCAGACCTATAGGTTTGACCCCAGGCCCTGAGTAGCCCCCCAAGGATGAGGTTCCCCCCACCGAGGGCAAGGGCTCCAGTCGGTCGAGATCTACGCCAATGAGCGCCGAGACCGTGTTGATAGCGGAAATGGCATCGGCCCCGGCCTCCTCACACGCCTGGCCTATCTGCACGATGTCCGTGACATTGGGGGTAAGCTTGACCATCACCGGCACCGAAGCTATTTCCTTTGCCCACCGAGTAATATCTCCGGCGATGGTGGGGTCTTGCCCCTGCACAGACCCCATCCCCTTTGCCGGCATACCGTGAGGGCAACCGAAGTTCAGTTCCAGACCATCAACACCGGCTTCTTCAACCTGTTTGATCAACGAATGCCACTCCTCGATGGCCACGGCACCCATCAGGCTTGCGAAGAGGATGTGATGGGGATAATGGCGCTTGATATCCTCGATATCCTTGACCCAGGTGTCCAGATTCCGCTGGCTGATCAGTTCGATGTTCTCCAGGCCGATGGTTCTATTGGCCATGGCCAAACGCGCCAAACGAGGCCGGGCATCGATCGCTGCTTCCAGCGCAATGGTCTTGGTGATCGCCCCGGACCACCCTGCCTCAAAGGCCCGCTGGATCATCTCGCCTTTCGCTGTTGGGGGAGCTGAAGCCAACATGAAGGGGCTCATGCAGTTGAGACCGGCGAACTCAATGCCTAGGTCAGCCATCCTTCATCTCCTTGAGAACTAGGCGTCGACGATCTTCCCATACGCATCCGGCCTACGATCACGGTAGAACTGCCATTCGTTGCGGACCTGCCTGACTATGTCCAGGTCCAGGTCGGCCACCAGCACCTCTTCCTCGGTGTCGGAGGCCTGAGCTATGATCTTGCCGCGAGGATCGCAAAAGTAACTGGATCCATAGAAATCATTCGGCCCTAACTCAGTCTCCTGCCCCACGCGATTGATGGTTCCCACGAAGTAACCGTTAGCGATGGCGTGAGCGGTCTGTTCGATGTGCCAGAGGTGCATTGACAGCCCCCGCGACGTAGCGGAGGGCATATACACGATTTCGGCCCCGTTCAGCCCCAGCACGCGCGCGCCCTCAGGAAAGTGGCGATCGTAGCAGATGTAGACACCTACTCGGCCATACCTGGTCTCGAAGACAGGGTAGCCCAAGTTCCCGGGTCGGAAGTAGAACTTCTCCCAGAAACCAGGTAGTTGAGGGATGTGGGTCTTACGATACTTGCCCAGCAGCGTCCCGTCGGCATCGATGACCGCTGCGGTGTTGTAGTAGATGCCCGGGGCATCCTCCTCATAGAGAGGCAGAACCAGAACCATGGAGTGCTTCTTCGCCACCTCCTGCATGCGTTCGGTCGTGGGTCCTGGGATCGGCTCGACGTGGTCGTACCATTTGGTGTCTTGAACCTGACAGAAGTAAGGACCGGAGAACAGCTCCTGCAAGCACGTGATCTGGGAGCCTTGACCGGCTGCCTCTTCGATGAGCTCAAGGTGCTTGACGATGTTCTCTTCCTTGTCCAGGCTACCCGTAGTCTGGATCAGAGCACTTCGCACAATCATTTCACCCTCCTTCGCATCCGGGATTGGAGCCAGTGATTTTAGTACAGGAAGCTAGCTTTGTCAAGTGTAGAGAACGCTTCGGGAGCGTGTCTCACGCCGTGAGGTCGTCTCATTGCTTGAAGACGTGGCGCAAGTCCTTTCATACCGCTACCCTAGGGCCGTGAGGAGGTGTGGCCATCCAGGTGAGATGACCCTCGAGACACTGTAGCACGTCCGGGCCAGCGAAGCAGCGAGTGCAGCAGCATCGAGTCCAGGACCGATGGGTTGGATTACTCATTGCCGACCAAATGACGACACCCGGCGAACCTCCTGGAGATCCTGCCTCGCGATCTGAGAGCCCTGCTGAACTAGAGCGACTGACGGCCGGGGCTGCGCATTGGATCCCAAATCTTGGACTCGGTGAGAGCCATGGTGCAGCACGCGTCCGGCGCTCTCCGCCCGTTCCCCTCGCCTGCAGGACTGGAGCGTGTTGCACGAGCCCCGCATCTTCGCTATGATAGAAGTGGCGCAGAGAACTGGATGGAGAGCTTGTCACGACGCTCGCGAAGCAGATTCCCAACCCTCCGTAGACCTCTCTGCCTGGCAATGGTGGCCGGGACGGTACTCCTTGGTCTCTGTCTACCTCCCCTCTCTCACACCGCTGGCCTTCGGGCGCACGCCGCACAACAGCTCCAGCAGGATGCCCCACGGGTGGACGTCGTTGAGTCTAGCACGGAGGGCATCACTCTGGACGCCGCGGTGCCTGTGCCACTGGAAGAAGTCGTCCAGCAGCAGGCCACAAGCTTTCAGCGCCTTACCCTCCAGGGTGCAGGTTCCGTCAGCCAGATCGGCCAGCCAGAACTTCCATCCTTCGCTCGTTTTGTGGCCATTCCTCGCGGAGCCACAGTTCAGGTCAAGGTGCTGGCAGATGCGATGGAGACCCGCTCGGGCTACCTGCTCTACCCGGCTCAGGAACCTCGCTCAGAGCAGGGTGAGGAGCCGGACTTCACCCTGGACCTAGCTGCATACCAGAGTGATGAGTTCCTTCCCTCGGACCTGGTGACGCTGGAAGGCCCCTACGTCATTCGCGGGGTGCAGGTGGTACTGGTCAGGTTCCATCCCGTCCAGTACAACGCCGCCAATCAGGAACTCAGGGCCCACTCCAACCTGCGCGTGCGTCTCACCTTCGAAGGTGGGGGCGCGATGCTGTCCGACGAGCGTCTCCGCTCTCGCTACTTCGAGCCCCTTCTGGCCAGGACGCTTCTTAACTACACGCAACTGGAGCCAACTGCGCAAAGTCTGGGGTCGAGCTTGAGCAGCGGAACCGGGTGCGACTTTCTGATCATCACCGCGCCTGAGTTCGTGAATCAGGCCAATCTCCTGGCCGACTGGAAGATCCGCAGAGGTATAGACACTAGGGTTAGAACCACCACCCAGACCGGGCCGACGGCTCCCACCATCCAGAGCTACATCCAGAACGCCTACGACACTTGGAACCCGGCTCCCTCCTTCGTCCTCTTCCTCGGCGACGCCGAATTCATCCCCACCAACTATGTGACCAAGCACCCTGGCCAGCAACCACCAGGTTCCTACATCGGCACGGATCTCTACTACGCCACCGTGGACGGCAGCGACTACTTTCCCGACATCAGCACGGGGCGCATCTCCGTGGACACAGCGAACCAGGCGTGGCGCATCGTCAACAAGATCATCAACTACGAGCGATCTCCGCCCTATAGGGCCAGTTTCTACTCCACCGTGGCCCTGGCCGCCTACTTCCAGGACGAGAACGTGCCACTGACGCGAGAGGACCGCAAATGGGTGCGCACCTCCGAGGAGATAGGCAGCTATCTTGGCGGCATCGGGTACGATGAGCAGCGCATCTACTACGCTGAGCCTTGGGTCGACCCATTGTACTACAGTGACGGGAGTTCTCTGCCCTCCTATTTGCGGAGGGAGAATGGCTTCCCCTGGATAGGGAGCACGTCAGAAATCGTGAACTCGGTGAACGATGGCCGCTTGATCCTCAATCACCGCGACCATGGGTGGAGAATGATGTGGGCGATACCAGAACTCCAGGTGTCCGATGTCCTGGGTCTGACCAATGGCGCCAGGCTGCCCGTGGTGTTCAGCATCAACTGCGAGACCGGCTGGTTTGACAACGAGACCGACAGCCCTGACCACGGCACGCCCAGTGGCGAGGTCAACTTCGCTGAGGCCTGGCAGCGGAACCAGAACGGTGGCGCCGCCGGGATCGTCGCTCCAACGCGGATAAGCTACGGCGGCTACAACGACCATCTGGACAAGGGCCTTATCGACGCCGTGTGGCCCGGTTTCCTGTCCTATACCCCCACACCCGGTCCCTTCTCCAACCCGCAGTACAGAATGGGGCAGGTTCTGAACTATGCCAAGCTGTACATGGCCACCGTGTACGGCGAGAGCACCACACGCCAGATCACCTTCGAGATGTTCCACTACTTCGGCGATCCCACAATGGAGATCTGGACCGCCCAACCCTGGAACATGGCTGTGTACCGCTCGCCCCTCTATTTCACCGACGCCACTTCATACACGGTGGGCGTCCAAGATGGGGCGCTGGTCTCCCTGGTCAAGAACGGCGAGATACTGGGCACGGCGCTCTCGACAGGAGGGGAGGCCACTGTCACCCTATCGGCGCCGCCGACCTTTGGCACCATCTATCTCACCGTCACCAAGCACAACCGCAGGCCCTACGAGTCCACCGTCCAGGTGGTGACGGAAAACATGTCTCTCCAGGGGTACGTGCCGCTCGTCCTGGGTCAATAGAGCCACACATGCCATAGCGGAGGGTTCAGCAAGGCCACTCCAGTCATCCGGCCACCAGTACCCTTTTCCCATTTCCGAGAGCCACCAATTCTGGTATAATTGGTCTTGCGGGAGGGTCGATTGAGCCCCCCGCCGGTCTGGCTTGGACTCGGGGGCAGAGAACCCGCAATTCCGCGATGGGAGGGTGTATCCTACGTGAGAGATACCTGGAGAGGACGTCTCGGCATTCTCGGAGTGCTTGTCGCTGTCGTCATGGCAGCGCTTGCACTATCGTCGAGCGCCCTGTCCAGCTCACCTCCCACTGAGCCCCCGCCGCCCACCGAGATCATACTGAGCGCCGGTGACCATGGTCGGCAGGTTCAACTCCACGAGGGCGAGACCCTGGTCATCAGCCTGGAGGCCAATCCGTCCACGGGCTACGGATGGGAATTGGACATGGAACCCCTGGACATCGAGGTCCAAGGCATCCTGGTCCAGACCGCCGAGGAGTTTCAAACCCGGCAGGAGCTGCGGTCGCCGGGTACAGGGGTTCAGGAGGTGGCACCCCTCCTTGGCGCCCCGGAGACGCAGATACTACAATTCCAGGCCCGGGCAGCAGGAGAGACCGATCTGAGGCTGGTCTACCGTAGACCGTGGGAGGAAGACACCCCTCCCGCTGGCGAATTCTCCCTCCAGGTGCAAGCTATCGGTCCCTTCACCGGCCCCGAGCCGGCGGCCATGCAGAGCGCACCGCAGCCCAGCGACCAGCCTGAAGTGGATTTGGGTGACGATGGCCAACTGGGACTCCCATCGGCCTTCAACTGGTGCGATTTGGGGGCCTGCACCCCGGTCAGGAATCAGGGATCATGCGGTAGTTGCTGGGCCTTCAGCACCGTCGGCCCGCTGGAGTCCAACATCCTGTATCATGACGGTGTGGACAGGGATCTGTCCGAGCAATACCTCCTCTCCTGTAACGCCGACGGCTGGGACTGCACCGGCGGATACTTCGCCCACGACTACCACCTGGATATGATCCCGCTGGGCGAGCCTGATGCCGGGGCCGTGAATGAAGCTGATTTTCCATACACAGCTCAAGATGACCCCTGTGACCCCCCGCACGCCCACCACGAGAAGATCGCTGACTGGGAGTATGTTGGCGGTGGCCTTCCTCCGGTTGCCGACATCAAGCAGGCCATCTTCGATCACGGCCCTGTTGCGGCGGCCATCTGTATAGGCAACGCCTTCAGGAACTACACCGGTGGTGTCTTCCTAACGGAGGAGTGTGGTGGTCTCAATCACGCGATAGTCCTGGTGGGCTGGGACGACAACCAGGGGCTCAGCGGCGTGTGGTACCTCAGGAACTCGTGGGACACGGGCTGGGGTGAGAGCGGTTACATGCGCATTGGCTACGGCATCTCTAGCGTGGGATACGATGCCAACTACGTGGTCTACTACCCCGCATGCTACGACTTGGACACCGCGGTGTATCCAGCGGGCACTGGCACCGTCGTCGCGGACCCTGCGCCCAACTGCAATGGAGGCTACGAGCCCAACACTGAAGTGGAACTGACGGCCGGCGACAGCCTGGGCTGGCATTTCTTTGCCTGGGGCGGTGACGCGTCTGGGAGCGTTAGTCCCATCACCATCACCATGGACTCACCCAAGAACGTGACCGCGCATTTCATGTGCGATGGGTGCTCGGTGCCTCGGTACTACCCCCTGGGTATGAAGGGCTATGAGGGCCCACCCGAGGGATGGGTCACCATCATGGCTGAGGACTACGAGGGGCCATTCCCCAACTCGTGGAGCGTCCTTGACGACGCGCCCGGCCACGGGGAGTATTATTGGGGTAAGAGGGATTGCCTTCCGGTTGAGGGCAGCTACAGCGGATGGCCGGTGGGAGCGGGCTCGGACGGCTTGGCGCTGTCCTGTGGCAGCAATTACCCGGACTACGCCGAGAGCTGGATGACCTACGGACCTTTCAGCCTCGCTGGGGCCACAGCTGCCGACCTGCGCTTCAAGCAATGGCTCGACACGGAGAGCGGCGCTGACTACCTATGTAGACTCGCTTCACTCGATGGAAGCGACTTCTACGGAACGTGTGCCAGTGGTTACAGTGCGGGTTGGACAGATTCCATCCTGGACCTGTCGGACGTCTATACGATCGGCAGTCTCCTAGGACAGCCAGAGGTCTGGATCGCCACGCTCTTCTTCAGTGACGAGTCCACAAACTACCCCGAGGGCGCGTACGTGGACGACCTAGTACTCCGCAAGTACATCTCAAGCACTGGACAACCGCCTCCCCTGCACAAGGCGTCGCCTTCCTCTGGTCCCGGGGCACAGATTATCGAACAGCCTATGGTGGCGACCAAGAGGCGCTGACCCCACCACCGCCGCTGTAAGCTTCGCTCCCGTTAAGGCTCCCCCATTTGCTCTCGCAGGGTGAGAACACACTCTGACCGCGGCATGCTCCACTCCTTCGACGCTGCGTGTCCTGCCCCAGGTCTGGGCAAGGCGCGTCGCCCCTCTCTCTTCCAGTAGACTCCACACCCAATTGCGGTACACGCAGTCGGGCAGTGGCAGGCTCACTCAAGTCTCTGGGAGAGGATACGTCAGGCAACCAAAAGAGGCTCCATCTCTCGACGGAGCCTCCCACATTTCGTCCAGCGCACGTCACCATGATGGACGATGCACCATTTCTTGGCATCTCATTGGCGGCGGCACAACAGTGCACGTTCAGGACTGGCGTCAACAAGCAGCCGGTCAGGAGCCGCGCACATCGACAAACTCGACTCCCAGCTTGGCGATGCCTTCCTTCAGTTTCTTCTGGTCCACACCGGACACTCTGATCGTGACAGTCCTATCGCCAGGTTCATCCCTACCCCAAGTCACGAGGGCCAGCACGCGCCCTCCCAGCTTGGATATCGTCTCGGTGCAGAGTGGCAACATGCCCTGTCCCTCGGGCACCTTCATGGTGATGCGCACGCCGGGCTCCCCGGCACCCAGCAACTCCAGAAACGCCTTGAAGATATCGGTCTCCGTGATGATACCAACGAGTGAGCCATCATGCAGGACCGGCAACGCACCTATCCGATTGTCCGCCATGGTCTTCGCCGCCTCTTCAAGGGGGGTGTCCTCCGTCACCGTGAAGACGTTCTTGGTCATGATCTCCACCACTGTGAGTTTGGACACCAAATAGTGGATCTCATGAATGCTGAGCGACGTGGCAGGAGACGGTGAAGCGTAGAGGATGTCCTTCTCGGCCACTATCCCCACGAGCTTGCCCTTCTCGTCCACCACCGGCAGACGTCGGACCTTCTTCTCGCGCATCACTTTCAGCGCTTCGTCAATGGAGGTCTTGTTGGTGACGGTGATCGGATCACGGGTCATTCGGCTGGCAACTAGCATTAACGCACCTCCTCATGGCCGCCCTGTCAGAAGCGTCCGATTCCGGATGCAGTGTAGCATAGAATCAATTGCAACGCAATCTGCACCATCTGAACGCAGCGCCGCTACGAGTCCAGGAAACTCTCCTTCTTCCGATACACCACCCCGTGACACGAAGCAACCAGATCTCCGTTCTCAGTGTTAACCGTGATGTGATAGAGGGCTGTGCGTCTTCCCAGATGCTCTTCCGTAGCTTCAGCCATGAGTTTGGTGCCCGGGGCAACGGTCCTCAGATAGCTTATCTCCATGTTCAGGGCCACCGAAGTGACTCCATGGGAGTTGGCAGCTGCACCAAAGGCGGCGTCTGCCAGGGAGAAAATCGCTCCCCCGTGGGGCAGGTTGTGGAAACTCAGCATGTCGTCCCGGACCGTCATGCTCACCAGGCTGTACCCCGGCTCCACGTCCACCAACTCGATGCCCAATAAATCGGCGTAGGCATCCTGCCGCAGCTTCTGCATAGTCCTCTGCTTGGTATCTTGATCCACCTTCTGTCTTCACCTCCTCCATCGGCTGAAAGCATTATAGCACCCACCTTGCATCGCTCACAAAGCTGCTGGCCCGGTCCTGCGCCGGCCCATCATGATGCCCGCTCCCCTGGGCTCCAGAGTTGAGTCCGGTCCAAGCGTGGAGGGTGTGGAATTGCAGGATCGGGGTAAACAGTGGACTCACCCTTCGATACAGCCTTCGGCCTACTCAGGATGAGCCTTGGCAGAGGAACCTCGCAAGACAGCGAGTCTCTGCATCTCGCCGCCTCTTTTCACACCGGCGGGGTGGTACGTTGCCCGGCCTGCTGCCCTGCGATACAATGGCGTCGGTTCCGGACAGCAATGGAGTAGGGACAACCAGCGATCTATGTTGGATGCAGAAGCCTTCAAAGCGAACGAGCGCCGAGCTTGGGATCTGTGCGCGGAGAAGTACGACGGGTACCTCACGCGAGCCTTCATACCCTTCAGCCAGAGACTGCTTGATCTCGCGCAACTGCAGGCAGGATACCGGGTCCTGGACGTCGCCTCAGGTAGCGGACTGGCGACGTTCATGGCCGCGCAGGTTGTCAGACCGGAGGGAAGTGTGATAGGTGTGGACCTATCGGAGACCATGGTCACCCTAGCTCGGACAAGGGCGGCAGGAGAGGGTGTGGACAACGTCGAGTTCATGCACATGGACGCCGAGGAACTGGAATTCCCCGCCGATTCCTTCGACGCCGTCCTCTGTGCTCTGGGACTGATGCTCTTCCCCCAGCCGAACAGAGCCCTCTCCGAGATGCGCCGGGTCCTCAGAACAGGCGGAATGGCCGCTCTGTCGGTGTTCGGCAGAGGCAGCAAAGTGGCACTGCGAGCCTTGATCGAGCCATTCATTCCCCACATGCCTCCTCTCCCTCAACGCGGACCTTCCATCTTCGGCTTCGGACGAACTGAAGTGCTGGAAGAGGCAGCACGGGCGGCCGGTTTCTCAGATGTGACAACGCATCAGGAGGCACACGTTCTGGCAGTTGACCAAGAGAAGGGCATCTGGGAGATGCTGCTTTCGCTGGGACGTCTGGCTCAGATACATTCAAGGCTTCCAGCGGAGACGCAAGCAGAACTGAGGGAGCAGGTGTTTCAGATTGCCCGGGACCAGCACTCGAACCCGCAAGGTGCCCTGGAGCTACCCTTTGAGATCACCTACGCGGTGCTGCGACCATAGCATCACTGGGCCCTCCCGTCACGGCATGCCAGCACGATCTGTGGCAATACCTCAGCCACGTCTCCGCGGATCACCACGTCGGCGACGGCGTCGGCCCGCGTCTCACGGTGGTCGACGATGATCAGTGCAGCGCCCTGCCTGCAGGCGGCCAAGGGCAGATTGGCAGCGGGAACCACGGTAAGCGAGGAACCCACCACCAGCATGACATCGCATAGCTCACCCTCCAACTGGGCATCCAAGAAGACATCCAGCGGCAATTGCTCCCCCATGAGCACAGCCATGGGCTTCAGCGCACCCCCGCACTCCTGGCAGTAGGGTACTTTGCCCTCCACCATATGCCGCTGAACAAGGCCTTCAGCGGGAATGATACCCCGGCACCGCATGCACACCGCCTCTCTCAGATGACCGTGCAACTCCAGCACGCGCTTCGACCCCGCCCTCTGATGGAGGTTGTCGATGTTCTGGGTGATGACCGCCTTCAGCAGACCAGTCTCCTCAAGCTCGGCCAGCGCAAGATGAGCAGCGTTGGGCTCGGCTTCCGCGAAAAGGCGAGCTGTGGGGCGTATCCATTCGTAGAAAACCGCGGGTTCGGTGCGGAAGGTGTGGATAGAGGCCACCACCATGGGATCATCTTTGGCCCAGAGGCCTGATTCGGGGCTACGAAAATCGGGGATGCCCGAAGGCGTGCTGATCCCGGCTCCAGTGAAGGCTACAGCGCGTTTGGCGCCTAGGATGAGCTCTACTGCCCTGCCGATGCTGTCCCCAAGGGGCACGCGTTTCACACCGCCATTACAGATCGAAAAGTTGCCGCTGTTCTGACGCCGTACCCAGCTGTTCTCCGCTGGCCGCACGGTGAGCGTAGCGCGTGGTCTCGGGAAGCCTGTAGCCCTTGCAGCAACCCAACACGTACTGAATGGCCATCTCCAGGTCTGTGCGATGGCCCACGGAGACGTAGACCGGGCTCACCTTGTCGCGGGTACGAAGTACGGCGCCTAAGACATCTTCGCCGTCGTACAGGTGTACATATGAACCGGCCTCCCGTGCAGGCTCATGGTGAGTCCCACACAGACGGGATTTTGCGCACCCGATGGATGGCTTGTCCAGGATCACGCCCAGGTGGCTGGCGATGCCAAAGCGTCTTGGATGGGCGACGCCCTGACCGTCGAAGACGAAGAGGTCGGGCTCGATATCCAGCTTCTCACAAGCGGCAAGAATGGCCGGCGCTTCCCTGAACGACAGGAGGCCGGGCACGTACGGCATGCTTGCCGCCACCTCGGCCAGGCTTTGCTCCACAGGCTTCAGGGAAGGATAGGCGAGGACGACCACCGCCGCCCTGGCCATGTCCCCTGCCATGCCCACATCAACGCCAGCTACACTGCGCACTTCTCCGAAGTCAGGCTCGAAGGATACTCTGTCCCGCAGGTCGAGCTGAATCTCCCTGGCCTCGGCGGTGGATACTCTCCAGGGATGAGGAGCGACGGTGTTCATCGGACCATTCCAGGGGCGGCTCTTACTCGGCTCCGGCTACTCGTTAAACATCTCCCCCACAGAGATGCCCAGGTAGATGCGCCTGATCACCTCACCCAGCAGAGGGGCGACCGAAAGGACGGTGACCTTCACATCCTTCATCTTCTCCCTCTTGTCCTCTGCGATAGGAACGGTGTTGGTCACCACCAATTCCGTGAGGCCGGATTCGTTGATGCGTTCAGGCCCAGGCTGGGAGAGCAAAGCGTGGGTCACACAGGCATAAACGTCCCTTGCGCCCTTGGACTTGAGGAACTTCGTAGCGTCGCGAACGGTGCCGGCAGTGTCTATCTCATCGTCGAAGATGATGGCGTTCTTGCCCTTGATCTCTCCAATCAGGCTGAGAACCTCAGTCTTCTTCCCCTCTCGACGCTCCCTTCGTTTCTCGATGATGGCCAAGGGTACGCGAAGCGCCTCGGCGAAGTCACGGCCCAGCTTGGTGGCCCCCACGTCAGGCGCCACAACCACGGCGTCCTCCACACCCTTCTGGAGGAAGTAGCCGCTCAGCATGTGAAACGCAGTGATGTCGTCCACAGGAATGGTAAAGAAACCCTGGATCTGGTCTGCGTGCAGATCCATGGTCATGAAGCGCGTGGCACCCGCAACGGTAATCATGTCCGCTACCAGGCGTGCCGTTATCGGCACCCGGGGCTGATCCTTCTTGTCGGTCCGGCTGTAGCCATAATAGGTTACCACGGCCGTGATGTCCGCTGCGGAGTCGCGCCTCAACGCGTCGATCATGATCAGTAACTCCATCAGGTTGTCGTTAACCGGTGCGCACGTGGGTTGCACGATGAACGCGTGCTGTCCTCGCACGCTCTTCTGCAGCCTCACGAACGTGTTGTCATTGGCGAACTTGAAAACATCCGCACCCCTCAAGGGGCAGCCCAGATACTCGCAGATCTCTCGGGCCAAGTCAGGGTTTGCAGTGCCGCTGAAGACGGCCAGGTCTTCATACATCGTAGGGCCTCCTAGTCCAGTGCCTCCCCGGCTGTTACCTCGTTGTCAAAGAACTCGCGGCGCAGAACCGCCAATTGAAGGGCATCATGATATCTCCCGTCTCGGAACAGAGCCTCGCGGGCTCGACCTTCATGGCGGAAGCCGCATTTCTCATAACAGCGGATCGCCCGCTGGTTGAAATCGAACACCGATAGATGGATACGATGCAAGTTCATCTCGCCGAAGGCAAAACGCAGCAAAGCGACAATAGCATCGCTGCCGTATCCCCTCCCCCAGTACTCTTTCTCCGCGATTACAATCCCCAGAAAGGCGCTGCGGTTCTTCCAGTCCAGGTCGCTCAGGCCGACATTGCCGATTAGCACGCTCTCCTCTGTCTCAATGCCGAAGACGCGACCGCTATCGTCCTCCATCTGCGTCTCGAACCATTCCTCTTCTTCGGCCTTGGACATCGGCAGATAGATCTTCAGATAGTGTCGCACTTCAGGATCGTTCAACCACCGCACGAAGGTGGGGATGTCTTCACGCTCGATGGCACGCAGTCGGGTCTTCTGGCCTGGGATCACGATCTGCACCCCTTGCCCGTCTCTTCGGCGGTCAATCCATGAAAGAAGGAGTCCACTAGAGTATCCGCAGCCGTGTAGGGATCCAGTTGTCGTTCAGCAACTTTCCCTGCCAGGGAGTGCCAGCGATCCCCGTTGACCTGACCAAACAACCGGTCCAGCAGCTCTTGCCCCACTATTCGTCTAAGCTCCTCCTCCGCCAACCTTCTCGTGCGAGTAGCGAGATGACCGCTCTCCCTCAGGTGTGCCAGGTGCTCCTCCACTGCGTCCGCCAGGACGGTCGCTCCTTCACCTTGCAAAGCGATGGTCTTCAGGAGAGGCGGCCGCCAATCCCTCGCACCCCCGGGCTCGTCCATCTCCAGCATCATCTGCAGTGTTAGGTAAGTCTTGTCCGCGCCATCCCGGTCTGCCTTGTTGACCACTAGGATGTCCGCGATCTCGAACAACCCTGCCTTGATGGCCTGGATGTCGTCTCCCAAGCCCGGCGCATCGACCACGATCACGGTGTGGGCCGCGCTGGCGATCTCCACCTCCGATTGCCCCGCGCCCACCGTCTCCACCATGATCAAGTCACGCCCGAAAGCGTCCAGGACCTTGATGGCGTCCCCAGTAGCTCGAGCCAGGCCACCCAACTGTCCTCGGGAAGCCATGCTGCGGATGAAGATGCCGGCGTCCGTGCTGAGCTTTTGCATGCGGATACGATCGCCCAGCAACGCTCCACCACTGAAGGGGCTGGTGGGGTCGACGGCGATGATCCCCACCGTCTTACCACGCCCTCGGAACTCTTTGGCCAGTTCGTAGACCAGCGTACTCTTTCCGGTTCCGGGGGAACCGGTCACACCAACGATGTGCGCACGACCAGTGTGGGGGTAGAGAGCCGCTATCGCCTCGCGGGCAGAGAGGCCGCCATCTTCCATCGCTGTAACAAGCTTCGCTGCGGCCCTGCGATCACCTGCCAACAGACGGTCAACCAGATCCAAGTTCAGCCCTTCTTGACGTTCTCAGTGATGAAACTTGCGATCTCCTCCGACGATGCGCCAGGCCCAAAGATACCATCTATTCCCATCTCCCTGAGGGCCACGGCGTCGTCATCGGGAATAATGCCTCCGACCAAGAACAGGACCTCGCCCAGGTCTTTCTCCTTCGCTAGCTCCGCGACCTTGGGGATGAGAGTCATGTGAGCTCCGGAGAGAATGCTGAGTCCGATGACGTCCACGTCTTCCTGCAAGGCGGCTGCTACTACCATCTCAGGTGTCTGTCGCAACCCAGTGTAGATGACCTCCATGCCGGCATCCCGCAGGATGCGAGCTACGACTTTGGCTCCGCGATCATGGCCATCCAAACCAGGCTTGGCTATCAACACTCGAATCTTCTTCTCCGGCATAGCTCCCTCCTGAGGCACCCCCGGATCGCCACGGCCAATTATACCGCATAGGATGTGACTTGCCAATCGCCACACGCTCCAATATAATGGCGGCTATGCTGAGTACTGAGAAGAAGTGGCTCGACTACTCACTGCCCGTCATGGAGGAGATGCGGAAGGAACTGGCCGCCATAGATCCGGTCGTTCTGGCCGCCCGCACGGGCACGGAGTTCGTCAAGTCGAACGATGGCGTCGGTCAGTTCACCCTGGACTACATCGGGGAGGCATATCAACTCAGCTTCCCGGAGTTCGTGGCGCGGGCCGCGCAGACCGGAGAGGAATGCTGGGCCGGGCTGCGTTTTCTGTTCTTGTACTACTTCCACACGGCTGACGGAACGCGTCCTGCCGATCGATGGATCTCCTTTCGGGAGTTGCCAGACGGCATGTTCTATTTCCACGCGTTTCAGGGCTATTCAGGAACTCGGCTGGTGAAGGCCTTTGAGAATGACCTTGCACGCTTCAGGGAAGCCGCGTCGAAAGCGGGAGGCGAAGCATTGTCACACGGCGACGCTGGATTCATGTTCCGTGCTCTGCCCAAGGTGCCCCTGGCCGTAGTCTACTGGGCCGGCGACGACGAGTTTGCCCCCAACGCCAACGTGCTCTTCGACGCGTCGGCTGGTCACTACCTCTCGACAGATGGGCTTGCTGTACTGGGCAGAGAACTGTGCAGCAAGATCATTCGTCTTGGCTAGAGTCTCACCGACGAAGCGATGAAGCGACATCTGTTGCGCACCCTCCTGGTGCTGCTCCTGCTCTGGCCCACGGCGCTGTACTACAGTGCTTCGTCCCAGGATGTCGCAGACTCCCAGACTACCTCGTCTCCGGATGAGACCCCCTTGCCCCCTTACCGCCCTGGCCAGGTCCTGGTCAAGTTCCGCGCAGAGACGCCTCAGCGGGACAGGACGCAGGCGCTGGGGGATCACGATCTACCCCTTCTGGAAGAGTTGCCGGACCTGCATGTGCAGCGGGTGGCCGCGCCTGAGGGTCAAGAGCACATGATTGTTGAAGCGCTAAACGAGGATCCCCGCGTAGAGTACGCGGAACTGGACTACGTCGTCCACGCTACCATAGTCCCCGATGATCCGGACTTGTACCTTCAATGGGGCCTCTCGAAGATCCAGGCTCCCGCCGCCTGGGATGAGACCACCGGCAGCTCGGATCTCGTGATCGCCATCGTGGACACCGGGGTGGATTTGAATCACCCCGACCTCAACGATAAGATCGTGCCCGGCCGAGACTTCGTCAATGACGACTACATTGCCCAAGACGACCATGGGCACGGCACCCACGTGGCCGGCATCGCCGCCGCCGAGACCAACAATTCCCGCGGAGTAGCCGGCGTCTCCTGGGGCGCTCGCATCATGCCCATCAAAGTGCTCAGGTATGATGGAGATGGCTACTACAGCGATGTGGCGCGGGGAGTGCGGTACGCCTGCAACCACGGAGCGCAGATCATTAACCTCAGCCTTGGCGGAGCCAACCCTTCCAGCACTCTGAAAGATGCCCTGGAGCAAGCCTACGCAGACGGCTGCATCATCGTGGCCGCAGCGGGAAATAGCGGACAAGACGAGATAGACTATCCCGCCAGATACGCTGAGGCTATCGCCGTGGCCGCGACCGATCAAGTCGATGACCATGCCGCCTTCTCGGACTATGGGCCTCAGGTCGAGGTGGCAGCTCCAGGCGTTGACATCTACAGCACCCTCTGGACCCCTAGCAGCCACACCTACGGCTGGAAGCTGGGGACCTCAATGTCCACCCCCCACGTGTCGGGTCTGGCTGCCCTCATCTTGTCCCTCTGCCCCCAATTGACCAACGCCGAGGTACGAAGCGTAATCAGAAGCACCGCGAAGGACCTGGGCGCTCCAGGATGGGATCCATATTTCGGCTTCGGTCGCATCGACGCCCCCAAGGCGATCGAAGCCGCTGGCCCCGCACCTGTCCTTGCTGTGAACCACGACCAGATGCTCTTCCTGGCGGATGCCACCCTAGGGCCTTGGGCGCAGACGCTGCTCGTGAGCAACGGTGCGCCTTGCGCTCTGCTGGATTGGACCGCCGGGGAGAGCGAAGACTGGCTTGACGCTGACCCCGACTCGGGCCAGGCGTCCTCCTCGCAGCCGGGCGAGGTTGCGGTGTCCGTGGATGAGTCCGGCCTGTCAACGGGCACTACCTACAACACAACTCTGACCGTTGACAGCTCGACATCAGGGGTCCAGGAGACGCCGCAGTTGGTTGACGTGAAGTTCGTCTACTCCGACACTCCCCTCATCAGAACCTTCTACCCCCTGGGTTTGGCTGACTGATCGCAGCGGCCGGGGCGACTCACAGCAGAAGGCCAATCCCCAAGTGATTCCCCCAGACCGCCATTCTCCCCCTGGCCTTCCACCGCCTGATCTCAGCAAACGTGGTCAGCACAGAGATCGGCGCTCAGGAGGTTCCCGCTCTGCTGGTGTGCACCCAGTGACCCAAAGCCGAGGTCTGAGTTCTGTGGCCTTGCGCCGGGCCTAAGTTAATCCAACGCCCCTGGCGGTGAGGGAATATGCCTGAAGGAAAGCATCACGTGAGGGGACGAAGCGGCTGTCGAGGATCTGCGTTGCCATGGTCGTGGCGCGGTTCTCGCAATCACGGAAGTACTGGGCCTGAGCATCGGCTGAGTGCGCCTCAGCGAAGACGTGACAGAGGCACTTCTCCTCCAGCACCGAGACGTACACGATGAAGGCCAGATGCATCTCTTCAGCGTCACCGGGAACCGGCATCTCGTGCAGCCGGCGGTAGATCTCCCTGAGCCGGTCTGCCGCGTTCTGGTCGATGCTGGCAGGGTTGCTCAAGATACCTTCTTCCTCCACGCCGACCACCAGTGGCACGAATCTGTCCAGGTAGTCCGCCACCTCCACAGGCACGGTTGGCTGTGGCACCGGGGTGGGGCTGGAGGGCTGGGTCGCCGTTGCCGTGGGCGAAGGTGTTGACGTCGCGGTGGGCGGAATCGAAGTCCTGGTCGGAGTATCGCTTGGAATGAGGGTGGGCGTACGGGTCGCTGTCGGCTGCGGTATAGGTGACTCGGCCGGCTTCCTGGTCTCTCCCGGCAAGGCAGTGGACGTTGCCGTGGCGGTCGATGTCGGCGTGTGCAACACCAGCGCAACGGGGGTGCTGGCAGGCAAGTCCATCGCCCCCTGCAGCAGTTGGAGCAGGGCCCAGAACACGATGACCACGGCGCCCAACAGCACCAACAGCGTCAGCTTCTGACATCCACGCATGATCTACCTCAGTGGTGGAGCAACACCCTGCAACTGCCAAAATGGACCGTTCGCAAACATTATAACGCAAGCTCAAGGGGTCGTCAACTGCCCTCTGACGTGCATTCGAGGCCGCCGTCCAGAGCCCCCCTGACGCAGTATCTGTCGCGGGCCGCCCAACTGGAGTCCACCTCCAGGCCTGACAGGGGGTCCCGTCCACTGGTAGTCTCGATGCGTCCTCGGATCAGCCGCTCGTTTGTCAGAGGCATGGCCTCATGCTATAATGACTGATCGAATTCAGAAAGGCGGCTGTTTGCAGAGTTCCGAAGATGGGAAAACTGGGTGACGCGCTACGTGAAGCGCGAAAACGAAAGAATTGGTCGCTGGCTCAAGCCGAGGGGGCTACCCGAATCAGGCAGCAGTATATAGTTGCCCTGGAGAAGGAGCACTTCGCTGAGTTTGCCGGTGAGAGCCAGATCAGGGGCTTCCTCCGGACCTATGCTTTGCACCTCGGTCTGGATCCGGAGGAGATACTGGAGTACTACGATGAGGAGCCGAGGAAGCTATCTCTCCGGCCCACTATTCCCACCCTCCGCTCTCTTAGCCCCTGGTCCATGATGAATCTCTTGATTCTTCTCTCTATTGTGATCATCGTTGGGGCCATGGGCCTGTACGTTGCGTCGAGGCAGTCCGCGCCCCCTCCCACCCCCACACCCACAGCCACCCAGGTCACGGTGATTCACACCACACCTCGATACGTTCTGGAAGTCAGTCTGGACTATGAGGGACATCGCCTCGACGCCACCCAGCGGCTGGATTTCGCCAACATGACAGAAGACACCCTCGAAGAGTTGGTGTTCAACGTGTTCCCCAACCATGCGGAAGACGTCTTTCTCTTGAAGAGCGTGTCCACGGAACAGGGCGAAGGGGATGAAGAGCCTCCGCAGCTGGAGTACAAGCTCAACGGGACGAGCCTGCGGGTGAGCCTGCCGTCCCCACTGGAACCCGAAGACCAGACCACGCTCTTTCTTACGTTCTCCCTGGATCTGCCGCGCATGAACCCCTATCTTCAATGGAGCAACGGCAGTCTGGGCTATTCAGACCGAATGCTGGCCGCGGGCAACTGGTATCCCGCCCTGGTGCCGTACAAGCAGGGCCAGGGCTGGAGTATGTTTGCCTTTCACCTCGTAGGCGACCCTTACGTCACCGAGGTGGCCGACTACGAGGTAGAGATAGTGGCTCCCTCGCAGGTTGTGGTGGCGGGCAGCGGAGAAGAGCAACGTTTCGGCAATCGTTGGCGCTACACCGCCTCCGAGGCTCGTTCCTTCGCCTTCACCGCCAGCGACGAGTACGTGGTGGCCACCCAACAGGCCGGTCATGTCACGGTGTCGTCGTACTTCTTCCCGGCGCACGAGCGCAGTGGCTCCGATGCGCTCGTCGCCGCCTCTGAAGCACTGCTGGCCTTTGAGGAACTCTTTGGACCCTATCCATACTCCAGCTATCGCGTGGCCGAGGTGGACTTCGCAGGAGCCATGGAGTTCTCGGGAATGGCTTTCATGGGAGATGACTGGTATGGCGATCACCCTGGCGGGTACCGCAGCCGGATGGTATCGCTGCTGGTCCACGAGGTGGCTCATCAGTGGTGGTATGGATCGGTGGGCAACAACCAGGCAAGGGAGCCGTGGCTCGATGAGGCACTGGCCACCTACAGCTCGATGCTCTACTACGAACGGATGCATCCGGAGTTGGTGGAATGGTGGTGGGACGTTGAGGTGGAAAGCTACCGGCCTCAGGGACAGATCGACCGTCCCATCTATGCGTTCATGGATGGCCGAACCTATCTCAATGCCGTCTACCGCCGGGGCGCCCTCTTCGTCAGAGACCTTAGAGACCGTATGGGCGACGAGGAGTTCTTCGCCTTCCTGCGCGACTACTACGAGAGCCAGACAAACGAACTCAGCACCGCTGACGATTTCTTCGGCATTCTGAATCGCCACACTGCTGTGGACATCTCCTCTCTCAGGGAGGAGTACTTTGGCCCCTAGGCAGACTGGGGCGTTCACCCTTGCACTGCTCCTCTTCCTCGGATCCTTGCTCGCAGGCCGCCTGATCTCAGGGAATCCAGTCCCCATCTCCCCGGTGAGCAGCTCCCGCCCTACGAGCACCCAACCGGTTCCAGACGCCACGGCCACTGCTACCCCGATTCAGACACCGATTCCAACACCAACCCTTCCACCATCACCAACTTCGACCTTGCAGTCGACCGGTACTGTCCTCTTGAACGAGAGCAACACAACGGTCTACGCGCTTCCCCAGGACTGCCTGATCCACCCCTTGCGGCTGCTGGTCTGGAACGACGAGGTATATGCCCTGGACACGGGCCAGTTGAAGCTCATCGGTTTGGGTACTGAGCCCACGTGCCGGGCGATCCGACCTCCAGGCGGCCGGGTTGGTGAGATGGTGCTTCAGGAGCTGGCCGATATCGCCCTCGCCGAGAACGAAGGATCGCTCTTGTTGCTCGATGGAGCTGGGAACGTCGTCCTCTACTCTCCTGTCGACGACGACTGGCAGGTGGAGCGTCTGGCCCACGCAGCGTATGCGAGCTCCCGCCAGTACCTGGTTACTGTCTCCGCGCACCAAGACGCCTTCTACCTGCTGGACGCCAACGTAGGCCAGATCTGGCAGCATACGAACAAACGCGCAGAGGTCATTCCTGTGGACCTGGACCTGCGAGAGAGCGTGGATCTCACCGTGGGAGAATACGTCTTCGTGCTGGCCCAGGAGGGATATCGTGGGCCCCTGCGCCTGCACAGGCTGGTTGGACAGCCCCTTGAGCGTGACCCAGCTTTCGTGCCACCATCGGATCTGGAGAATCCTTCGCTCCTGTTCCAGGACAAAGAAGCAGGAGGATACCTGTACGTGGTTGACATGAGTCACCAGCGCCTACGTGTGCTCGATCCCTCCACCGGCGACCTGGTGAGGGAGTATATCTTTGCCAGCGGAGGGCCGCAGATCGATGCGGCTTACGCCCGAGGGCAGAAGCTGTATCTGGCATCGAGTGATGCGATCTACGTCTATCCACGCGAGCCCGCGGGGCTCGGCGGGTTGGCCCCCGCACCTGCACCCCAGGGCGACCTAGTGTCGCTCCCGCCCCATGACTCCAGGGTAATAGAGCTGCTCCCTCCCCTCACGCTGCCCATCGAAGGGACGATGATCTCCGATCTCGCATTCCGGCTGCCGGGAGCGCCCCGCTCTTACCGGTACGGGGTACATGAGGGCATCGACTTCTACTGGGCTGCCGGAGAGATGGTGACGGATACCACCCCGGTCTTGAGCGTCGCAGATGGCAGAGTCGTCCGTGCCGACACCGACTACGAGCCCCCCACACTCCAGGCGATAGAGACCATGCTGGCCCATTCCGAAGAGGTGTACCACACGCCAGAGGATGTGTTGGATGTCCTGCGAGGACGCCAGGTGTGGATAGAGCACGAAAGCGGTCTGATCAGCCGCTACTGCCATCTGAGCGCCGTTGCAGAGGAGCTTGAGGCTGGAGATCACGTGGAACAGAGCCAGATGGTCGGATACGTTGGCAACTCCGGCACCCCCGCCTCGTACTACGACCCAGGTCAGGAGATGCATCTGCACCTCGAGATCAGGATCGGCGAGGGGTACCTGGGGCAGTATCTTCGACCCATCGAAGTGAAGCGGTGGCTCTATCAGGTTTTCGGCGCAGGTGCTTGACAACCGTTCCAGCCGGGCACTATAATCTGCACGCCTTGAGGCATCTATCTTCTTTGCAGACCAGAGGCGACAATCTAGCGAGGTTCAAGTGCGCAAACTCCAACTGGCCATAACCACCTTTCTCTTGGTCGTGCTGGCCACAATCGGATTCCTGGCCTACAAGCTCCGTGAGTACGATAGCTATCGCGAGGGCATATACCCAGGGGTCTCGGCCGCGGGGATACCACTCGAGGGTCAGACGCGAGAGGACGCCACCCAGATTCTAGAAGAGATGATCGTCGCGCCGCTGAGCCAACCCATCGCGCTCCAGTACGTGACCGATACCGTCGTGCTTATGCCCAGTGACGTCAACCTGGAGATCTTCACAGACGACATGGTGGAGCAGGCCTACACGCTGGGCCACGGAGATCAATCGGAGTTCTGGGACGGCTACCTCAAGTTCCTGACCGAGGGTCTCCAACCACTGAATGAGGACATCCCTCTCCTATACGCCTACGACCCGCAGCTGCTGGAGGAGTTTCTGGCGGAGATCGCCAAGGACAAAGATGAGCCCTTGCGGGAGGTGCAGCCCATCACGGACACCCTCTCCTTCCGGCCTGGCCGGTCGGGAAGGAAGCTGGATATCCCCAGCTCATTTCCCCTCGTGGAGCAGAGCCTGACCTCCATCGACGAGAGGGAGGTAACACTCCTAGTCGACGTAATGGAGCCTGCCCCGCCTGACATAGAGATGCTGCGGAGTGTCTTGCAGCACCGCATAGACGAATTCGCTGGCATGGTGAGCATCTACGTCTCCCACCCAGCCACGGGTGACATGATAGAGATCAACCCCAACATCATCTATTCCGGGATGAGTGTGGTGAAGATAGGCATCATGCTAGAGACCTTCCTGCACTCAGAAGGCACCGAGCTCGACGAAGAGACTCAGGACATAATGCTCAAGCTGGTCACGGACCCCACGGGGAGCAACTATTGGGCCAACCTGCTCCTGGAGCTCATCGGAGACGGGAGCCAGATGGAAGGATGCAGGAGAGTGAACGCCCGGATGGATGAGCTGGGCCTGGCCGCGACCTTCATACGGGAGCCCTATCGCCTGGAAACGGAGGGCGCCAGTCGGGGGCCCGGTCTGGCGAAGCTGCCGCTCTTCCAGGGGCCCATTGCGGCCAATCCAGATCCGTTCATCCAAACCTCTGCCCACGACATCGGTGCGCTCCTGGAGATGATCTACGATTGCAGCCAGGGAGAGGGAAGACTGCTGGAGGAATACGAGGGACGCATCTCTTCCGACAGCTGTCAGCTGATACTGGACGATCTGAAGCAGAACCCGGTACGCACCATGATCGGTGCTGGCATCCCCGAAGACGTCCCCCTGGCCCACAAGCACGGCTTCGGCGGTGACACCCACGCCGACTCTGGCGTCGTCTTCCTGGACGGTGTGGACTACATCCTCGTGCACTTCCAGTACGCGCCGACGGACTGGCTCGTCTGGGCCATCAGCCAGCCGGTCTTCGAGGACGTCTCTTACGCGACATACAACTTCTTCAGTCTCAGCGTGGAGTGATGACCCAGCCACAACTCTTGGCCAGGCTCTCGCTCTCTCAGGTTGCCGCCATCATCTTTCTCGGTATTCTGTTGCTCCTGAGCACCGCTTGCAGCAGCCCAGACGTCCCCGACATCACTCCCACTTCCGGGCCCGCGCCCACACCCACGCTGAGCTCGCCCTCCCCCACTCCCACTCCCTTGGGTGGCGCGAGCTTTGCCGTCTACCAGACGGACAGAGACGGCAACTGGGAGATATACCTCCTCGACCTGGCATCCTGGCAGGAATACAACCTCACCCAGCACCCTGCCGAGGATCGAAACCCGGCTCTGTCCCCCGACAGCACTCGCCTGGCCTTCGAATCCCACCGCGACGGTAACTGGGACGTGTACCTGCTCCACCTGGAGAGCGGCGAGGCAACCCGCCTGACCGAGGAACTGGGCTTCGACGGCGCTCCCACCTGGTCTCCCGACGGTTCTCGCATCGCCTTCGAGAGCTACCGGGACGGCAACTGGGAGATCTACCTCCTCGAGCTCGAAGCGCGTCAGGTCTCTCGACTCACCACCGATCCTGCGGGAGACTACGCCCCGGCGTGGTCTCCCGACGGCGAGCTCATCGCTTTCTCATCGTGGCGCGATGGGGACAAGGAGGTCTACGTCATGGACGTGGACGGCTCCAACCCGCGCAACCTCTCCAATGTAGAAGGCGACGATGAGTATCCGGCCTGGTCTCCAGACGGGAAGAAGCTGGCCTTCGTCTCCTCGCGTGACGACGGTCACACCACGGAGATCTACTTGATGGAAGTGGGCGCCCAAGACCAGATCAGACTGACCAACAACGATGTCAATGACCGGGACCCGGCCTGGTATCCGGACGGCAAGGAGATCATCTTCTCCTCGTACAACAAGGGTGATCCCTTCGAGGTGTACCACGAGTATCGAAGTGGCCACTACGACCTGAACACGATCAACTTGCAGGCTGGCGAAGCTGCCGCACTGGAACTGAGTTCGGCGCATGAGAGGAACCCCACGATGGCATCGGCGTCACTTCCGCTGGGCGACAGGCAGCCAGCTCCGCAACCAGTAACGCCGACCCCGGTCCTGGTTTCGAGCCCAGAAGAGAACGACGGGCTCTACGAACTGGTGGAGCTGCCGGGGGTGACGGGAGGCAATGCCCGCCTCAACGACCGCGTGGACGATTCCTACAACGCCCTGCGGGCCGCTGTCCATGAGCGAACAGGGTATGACTACCTGGCCCTTCTCAGCGACGCGACACGGCGCCTCGACTTTCAGCGCACCAACTACAGCTACTTCAGCTGGCACAAGACGGGACGCGCCTTCGATCTCCGGTTCGAACTGCTGGATGAGAACGGGGGCCAGCGCCTGGAGTGGCTGCGAGAGGACATCGGCGAGCAGTTGTACTGGCGGCTGCTGATCAAGTGCGCCGCCCAGGATGGAACCCAGGGAGAGCCTTTGAAGATACGCCCCTGGCAGTACTGGTGGCACATCGCCCCCGCCTCAGATCCAGAGAGCTATGCGCAAGGAGGGCGGTACCTGCCCGTGCCTGACGGCTACTACGAGGACTTCACCGCCCTGGCTGAGAGATACGGCTGGGAACGCATTGCCTCGTACGAGGAAGAAGATTACGACTGGCGCAGGGATTCCAATGGCGTGGAGTACTGGCACTACCAGCACATGGACGGCCTTACGTGGTATGAGTCCATGCAGGAGATCCACCCTCAGGAGGTGCTGGATCAGTACTTCACATGGGAGATAGGCAAGGAACGAGGGTTCAGCGACGAACTGCTGGAGAGAAAAGGTATACCGCGCCCAGAAGGGACATAGGAGATCTCGGAGGTCTTGGAGACCTCCGAGGTCTGGACGCGCAGGCATGCCCTGCGGCTACGTCAACGACTACCAAGCTCCCGGACCCTCGCAGGCACGGACAGCGTAACCCGTCCGAGGGAATTACGTCGCGACATCTCTCTCCGACAACGAACGACCGGTGCCGCCTCGCCTAACTCTAACCACCTCCGCCATCACGCTGAGGGCGATCTCCTCCGGCGTCAGCGCTCCGATGTCCAGCCCTATGGGGGCATGTACGCGAGCCAGCAACTCCTCAGCATGGCCCTCCCCCCTCACCATGTCCAGGACACCCTCAACGCGCCGACGGCTGCCGATCATCCCCAGGTAGGCCACAGGCTTGTCGATCACCTGTTCCAGGCACTCCAGGTCGTGGGCGTGACCCCTCGTCATCAGCACCACGTAGGTCTGCCCGTCCAGGGGAAAGCTGGCTAGGGTCTCGCCGAAGGGAGCAGCTATCACTTCGTCGGCGTCGGGGAAACGCTCCTCGTCGGCAAACATTGGACGGTCATCCAACACCGCCACTCTGAAGCCCAGCATGCTACCCAGTCTGGCTAGCGGCACCGCAATGTGCCCTCCCCCAGCTATAACCAAGGTGGGAGGCGTAACCTGGACTTCGACGAAAAGAGCGGGTTGTGATTCAGTGGCCGGGACCGTCCGTGAGGTACCCTGCTCAAGGGCCTCCAGTGCCGTTGGGCTGACCAAAGCATCCATATCCTGGTCACCCAGGCTGCCCAGAGTACGGCCGTCCGGCACCACCAGCATGCGCGGACGGGAGTCGCCAGTAGTGAGCGGCGTGACCACAGCGAATCTGCCGCTATCCTTCATGTCCGTGTTGGCCGCTTGCAGGAGCTCCAGATCTCCGGCATCCCACAGGTCAATGAAGACTATCATCACACCGCCGCAGACCATCTCCGAATCCAGTGTGATATCTCCGGTCAGGTCCAGGGTCAACATGCGGCGTCGCCCGTCCTTGAAGGCATCCATCGCCGCCTGCCACACTTCGGCCTCCCCGCACCCTCCACCGATGGTGCCCACGGTCTCTCCAGAATGGCGGATGACCATCTTGGCTCCCACCTCGCGGGGGGTGGACCCTTGAGTCGCGACCACGGTGGCCGCGGCCACGGTCTCTCCACCGCTGATGTACTGCTCTATGTCCTCGTAGATACTGCCCATTTGCTTCGCCAGCTATCTCTCGATCAGATGACCTGTGGAATTGTGAGCGGGTCTCTCGCCCACCAAACCTCGGCGCCCCTTCCGCGCGGCGCCTTGTGTCCCTACTCGTCGCCCACGGAGGCGCCCGTCGCTCTCTCGGGCCGCGCTCTCCAGCCCCTGGCAATAGATGTCCTCAACACAGCCCAAACGGCCGATATGCCCTGGCTCACCAGATAGTATCCCTGCTTCAAGATACCCCACTTGCCCAGGCTGAGACCGAGTTCCCAGTCGTTCCAGGGTCGAGCCACGATGGCATTCGTACTCTCCAGCTGAGGCCTGAGTTCCTCCAGCTTCTCCGTATCGCCCTCACCTATGCCGTCGAGGAGCTCCAACAGTCTCAGAGCCTTGGCGGTCCGCTCCTCCGCCATTGCCAGGTCCGCAGGACTCATCAACCCATGACGGACCTTGATGCGGTTCAGCTCCAGGATGGCCTCGTAACTACTGAGTACGATGTCCTCCCTGGTCATCCATTCCGTCTCGTAGTTGAGCACGTCCTTCCAGTTGGGGCTGAGCAGGGCGCGGCGGTGCTCCTCCAGGGTGCGATGGAAGATCCTGTATCCGTGCCGCTCCGGCTCTTCGAAAGCCATGCTGCCCGGATCCAGGAACGGGGCCAGTGGTGAGATGAACAGATGCAGCTTTCCGTCCTGACCATACCTGTCCAGCAGCTCCCCGCAATAGGCCACCGTGTCCATGACGGACTGCCGCGTTTGCCGGGGAAGGCCGATCATGAAGTAGATGTCCAGTCGCTTGCACCCTGCGCCAAGAGCCTTCTCGATGGTCCGTTCCACCGCCGCATTGGAGTAGTGCTTGCCAAAGGCGCGGCGCACCTTCTCATCGTGGGATTCCAGCGATATCTCCAGGGCGAAGTTGGGCAGGGCGTCACCCACCTGC
The DNA here is from genome assembly GCA_030603665.1 of Chloroflexota bacterium. Classification (GTDB taxonomy): domain Bacteria; phylum Chloroflexota; class Anaerolineae; order UBA7937; family B3-Chlor; genus JAUVXJ01. The sequence continues at coordinate 154,663 of JAUVXJ010000003.1, forward strand.
GGAAGGAAATCGCCGGTTGCCGGGGTGAACAACTCCAGAGTGATGGGATCCTCTAAGCCGGACACCGCACCGAGGAATCGTCGAGCGTAGTCCATGCCCGCCTGCCTGACGTCGCCCACGACGATCAAGAAACCCTTGCCGAAACCGCGAATGTCGAGCACGTCCTCGGCCAGGGATTCAGGAGGACGAAAGGCCGGCTTCTCGCGCCCGAAGAACCGGCTGAAAGCGTATTCCGAACCGCCGCAGGTGACGCAGTTGTGCGTGCAGCCGCGACAGGTCAAACCCGCACCCATGGGATACTCCAACCAGTCCCGGAAGGGCAGATTGCTGGACAGGTCTCGATCCCGAAGCACCGCTCGCACCATGAAAGCGCGGTCTATGGGACGGAGTTCCATCGTCTCCGGGACGTGGTTAAGGGGGTTGGTTCTCACCCCGCCTGATGCATCCCGCCAGGTAAGGTTGGGAACGTCAGTCGGTTCCCTGCTCTCCCGTAGACACGTCAGCAGCTGAGCGAGGGGCTCTTCTGTGGAATCCCCGCGCAGCACGTAGTCTATCTCCGGGTATTCCATCAATTGCTCATGGTAGTACGATGACGACAGGCCACCGAAAATCACCGGGGTATCGGGATGCTGTCGTTTGGCCACCCGGGCTATCTCGATCGCTCCCTGTGCGTGGCACAGCCAGTGCAGGCCGATCCCAAAGGCGCCAGGGCGCAGGTCCCCGATGAACCTCTCCGCATCGAAGGACGGGTCGTTGATCATCCTTAGCGCCAGATTCACGATCCGGGCACGGAACCCCCTGCTGTGCAAGTACTGTGCAAGGGTGGCAAACCCGAAAGGGTACATCTCGAACACAGGGGTGGATGGCACCACCTCGCTCACGTGCCCGTACAGTTTCGGCTGCGCACGGAAATCGTACACGCTGGGGGGATGTAGGATCACCAAGTCTGGTCTACCCATCTATCATATGCTCCAGGAATCTAGTCGCGCCAAGATGAGGGCAAGGCCAGAATGGCCGCGCCACCCACGAAAGGCGCAGGACGGGTCATCGGAGGGTTGTGCTGCCAAGGGGGCAACTAGGCCGCCCGCTTCATCCTCCTGCCGATGAGGTTGCCCAACCGCTTGATGCCTTCCTGTATCATATCGGCCGAGCAGGTGGCGAAGGTGAGGCGCAGGGTGTCGTGGCCTCTTCCATCTGCGTAGAAAGCGGTTCCAGGTACGAAGGCGACCTTCTGCTCAATGGCGTCCTGAATCAGCTCCAGACAGTCAACCCCCTCTGGTAGTCCGACCCAGAGGAAAAGACCACCTTGCGGATGTGTCCACGTAACACCGTCGGGGAAGTGTTCGTCCAATGCAGCCAGCATCGCATCACGACGCTGGCGATACACCTCCCTTATCTCTTTGACGTGCTCGTCCAGAAATCCACCAGACACGACCTCGTAGGCCATCATCTGGTCGAAGCTGGAAGTGTGTAGGTCCGCTCCTTGCTTGGCCTGGACCAGCTTCCCGATCACTTCCACAGGCGCCACCACCCAACCCAACCGCAAGCCAGGTGCCAGCGTCTTGGAGAAGGTGCTCATGTAGATCACGTCGCCCTTGAAGTAGCCCGCGGGATCGCCGCCGTTCTGTTTAGAGCTGATCACGACCAGCGGCTCCAGATGCTCACCCTCGAAGCGCAACTCACCGTAGGGATCGTCTTCCAGAATGGGGACACCATACTGATGCGCCAGGGCCACCACTCTCTCCCGCCTCTCGCTGGACAGGGTGACGCCGCCGGGGTTATGGAAATTGGGCAGCACGTACATGAACTTGGGATGCGTTTCCACGATCTTCTGCTCCAGGACGTCAACCATCATCCCATCATCGTCCAATGGCACGCTGGCGTACGAAGCCTGGTATGCGGTGAAGGTCTGTAGCGCTCCGACGAAAGTTGGCGCCTCCACGATGATCACGTCGCCTGGGTCCAGGAGAACTCTTGAGACCAAGTCCAGAGCCTGCTGGGAGCCCGTGGTGATGAGCACGTTGTCCACGTTGGCCACGATGCCATACCGACCCATCTTCTGCACAATGAACTCGCGAAGAGGCACATACCCCTCACTGATGCTGTATTGCAGCGCACTGGCACCGTGCTCTCGGAGCACCTTGACACATGCTTCCTCGATTTCTTTGAGCGGGAACAGCTCGGGCGCCGGCATGCCTCCGGCAAAAGAAATCACGTCGGGCTGGCTAGTGACCTTGAGGATCTCCCTCACGACGGAGCTCTTCATGCCCTTGGTACGCTGAGCGTAGCGGTATTCCCATGAGGTTGCCATTTGATGGTCTCCTTTCCACCACCGGTCTCGCGTCTTCAACCAGACCAGGAAAACAAAACTCGCTATCCCTTCTGGGTATAGCGAGCTATGACAGCCTTATGTGCCGTCACTAAACAAGAATCGCCAATACGGCCTCATATTGACCACGGCCGTCCTCTTCACGAACCTATTGTAGTCCGCTGTGCGAGAAAAGGCAAATCCGCAGACTCGGGTCAACTGGAGCGTTGGCAGGGGCATCCCACCTTGCTGAGCAAGTTGCTTCCAGGGTACAATGGGTCACCATGACAAAGGGTCACGAGAATCGTCTCAAGATGCTGGAGCGCAATCAACAGGAATCGGGCGTCGATTTGCTGGCTGTCGTGCCTGGCGCCAATCTGCGCTACCTCACAGGCCTGGAGATGCACACCAGCGAACGCATCACCCTGGCCCTCTTCCCGTTGGGTGGGCAGCCTGTGTTCGTGCTGCCGGGACTGGAAGCCCCGAGTGCAGAAGCGGCACTGAAGATCGAGGCCTCCCTCTACACCTACACCGATGAGCAGGGACCCGGCGCTGCCTTTCGGCAAATGGCCACCGACCTGGACCTGGAAGGCAAGGTTTTCGGCGTGGAACACCTGCACATGAGAGTCCTCGAGCTCCGCCGGCTGGAGAAGCACGCGGATCACGCCAAGTTCGTCGATGCGGATCCTTTGCTCTCCGGGCTGCGCATCGTCAAGGACAAAGAGGAGATCGAAGCGCTGCGCCGGGCCGCCGAAGCAAACCAGGAGTGCTTCCGCCAGGTGATGAAACACATACAGCCTGGCGTCACGGAACAGGAACTGGCCGTGATCTGGCAGAGAGCTGCTCTCGAGGCCGAGAACTCCCAGATGTCGGACCAGCCCCCCATCGTCGCCTCGGGTCCCAATGGCGCCTCGCCTCACACCACAGCCACCTCTCGCCGGCTCCAGAACGGCGACCTGGTGACCATCGACGCCTTTCTGCTCGTCGATGGGTACTACTCCGACATCACCCGCACCTACGCGGTGGGCGAGCCGGACGATGAACTGCAACGCATCTACTCCGTCGTGCAGGAAGCCAACGCTGCGGCGCGCGCCATCATCAAGCCGAGGATCGAGGCCCAGGAGGTGGATCGGACGGCCCGGCAAGTGATCGACAAGGCCGGGTACGGGGAGTACTTCATCCACCGCACCGGCCACGGCATGGGATTGGAGATCCACGAGGAGCCCAACATCGTAGAGGGGAACGACCTCCTGTTGGAACCGGGTATGGTCTTCACCGTGGAGCCCGGAATCTACGTAACGGACCTCGGCGGCGTGCGCATCGAGGACAATGTCCTGGTCACGGAGACCGGCTGCGAGACGTTGACCACGTTGCCTAGGGAGTTGACCCGGCTCTAGCCACACTTCAACCCACGTCGATCGCGCAGCCCTCCTCCTCCAGCAATGCGCGCCGGCCCAGCTGTGCAGAGGCGAATGTCATAGCCCCGAGCGAATCAGGAGCACCACCGTTCGTCTCTACGCTGTAACCAAGCGCCCACATCACCCCTCGATTCACGTGACGCCCACCCAACTCACACGTGGCTACCGGCAGACCCGATTTCGACGTTATCGTCACCACCCTTCCCAGCACCACTGGTACCATTCTGCTATTCAGCGAACACGAGCTCTGGTATAATGCCCACTGATGTCGCCTCAGCAACAGACCGCATTCCCACAACTGATCATCGGCCTGATACTCAGCACCATAGTCGCCCTCGTCGCCCGGCGCCGGCGCGCTCTCACGACTAGCGGCGCGCTGGCCGCTGTCCTCGTAGGAACCATCACCTTCGGCTTCGGTGGTTGGGCCTGGGGGCTGGTGCTCGTCGCATTCTTCGCTTCGTCCTCCGCGCTGTCCCGCTTCCGGAAGGCTGAGAAGAGGGAGCTGGCTCGCAGGTTCGGAAAAGGCGCCCAGCGCGACCAAGGACAGGTCTTGGCCAACGGAGGCATGCCGGCCATCCTATCGCTCCTATACTTCTCTCATCCCAGCGCGGCCCTGCTGGCAGCCTTCCTGGGTGCCATGGCCACAGCCAACGCCGATACCTGGGGCACCGAGATCGGCGTTCTTAGTGCGGTTCCTCCGCGGCTGATCACTACGGGGCGCCGGGTGCCAGTGGGCGCGTCCGGAGGGATAAGCCTGTTGGGCACGGCCGCGTCTACCCTGGGAGCGCTGTTCATAGGCCTGGTCGGTCACATCCTGCTGTGTACAGAGAACATGTTGGCAGGAGACGACCCCCTGCAACTGTCGTGGATCATCCCCATCACCCTCATCAGCGGGTTGCTGGGTTCCCTGCTCGACAGCCTTCTGGGGGCCACTATGCAGGGCGTCTTCTTCTGTGCCCGGTGCGAGACGGAGACCGAGAAAGAGGTTCACGGCTGTGGGCTACAAACCAGCCACCTGCGGGGGTGGCGGTGGCTCAACAACGATGTGGTGAATCTCCTCAGTTCAGTGGGGGGAGCTGCGGTGGCGATGACTACTTGGGGAGTTATCTCCGGGTGGTAAGAGGCTCCCCTGGTGCAGCCGACCCTGACAGCAAGTCCATACTGCGCAGAAAGGGTCCGGCTCTATGTCAGCGGCCGGACGCTCACAAACCGCTAATCGCCAGTCCTTCTAGGACTGAAACCTGACGATACGCACGAAGCTCTCTGCATCCAGCGATGCGCCACCCACCAGAGCGCCATCCACTTCAGGCTGGGCCATTAGTTCGTCCACATTCCCCGGCTTGACGCTGCCTCCGTACATGATGCAAACGTCCTGGGCCACCTCGTCGCCGTAGAGGCCGCTCAGGTTATTGCGGATCGCGGAGTGCATCTCATCGGCCTGGCTGGGCGTGGCGGTCTGACCGGTGCCGATGGCCCAGATAGGCTCGTAGGCCACGGCCACCTGCTCCATCGCCTCTGCCGGGATGTCTTGCAGGCCTTGGTGGACCTGCATGCTCACCACGGCCTTCTGCCTCCCCTCACCTCGCTGTTCGAGCGTCTCGCCGACGCAGAGGATGGGCTTGAGTCCGTGCTCCAAGGCCGTCTTCAGCTTCTGATTGATGAACTGATCGCTCTCCTGTAAGTACTCGCGTCGCTCGCTGTGGCCCAGAATCGCGTAGCTGCACCCGACATCCAGCAGCATCTTGGGCGAGATCTCTCCCGTGAACGCGCCCTCGTCCGCCGGGAAGAGGTTCTGCGCTCCGACCTGGACGGTGCTTCCCTGGAGAGCCTTGGCGACCGCATATAGCGCTGTGAAAGGAGGGCAGACCAGCATCTCCCGCTCCATGGCGTCTCCCAGGGCCGCATTCAACTGCGCCGCCAACGCTACAGACTCACCCACGGTCTTGTGCATCTTCCAGTTGCCAGCCATGATGATCTTGCGCATCACGTTATCCTCCAACTGAGTGCAGTGCTCAGCTTGCAGGGGCGGCCGAGCGATCCGGGATCAACGACATCACATTATACCAGCCTCGCTGGGCTTTGACAATACAGAGCTGTCTCACCCCAGAGACACTCTCGTGGAAGCCATCGCTGGAGATCTCTCAGGCATTCTTGATGAGGCGCAGGCACCGCCTACCCTGCCCACGAAAAGGCCGCGATCATGCTTGGTGTCAATCCAGCTTCGAGCCAGGTCTCTTGACTGGGGCGCAAACAAAGATATAATGACGTGGATCGGCCCTACAGGAGCCGCGATGGCGGTTGCACAGTGTTTCGGACAAGGGCAAGACAGATCACCAGAAGGAGGGAGACCATCAAGGACTGGCATGACAAGCTGAAAGCAGATCCCTTACCCTGGCTTCTGGAGCAGGATAACCCTTCTGTGCGCTACTTCACCCTGCGGGACCTCCTCCGCCTGCCCCACGATGATCCCGAACTGAAGAGTGCGCAGGCAGCCATTATGGCCTCCAAACCCGTGAGGGAGATCCTGGAGGCCCAGTACCCCCAGGGGTACTGGGTCAAACCGGACCGGGGTTACAGCCCAAAGTACAGAGCTACCGTTTGGCAGCTCATGTTCCTCACGCAACTGGGGGCAACGTCAACCGAAGCCATCGACAGAGCGTGCCGATTCGTCCTGGAGCACAGCTTCCTGCCCGAACAAGGCCTCTTTTCCGCCACCAAGACGGGCACGGGGACGATCATCTGCCTCAACGGTAACCTCCTCCGCGCCCTGGGTCATTTTGGCTACAGCGATCACCCCACGGTCAAGACTGTGACACAGATGCTGGCAGCCTGCATAGCTACAGAGGGGTACAAGTGCCGTGCCAATGCGCCCGATCGTTCGAAAAGAGAAACCTGGCTCCCCTGTGTTTGGGGGGCCATCAAGGCTCTCCGTGCCTTTGCACCGATACCTGCCCGGGAGAGATCAGAAGCTGTCAAGGAAACGGTGAACCAAGGCGTGGATCTCCTGTTCTCTCGCGATCTGTCAGGGGCAGAGTATCCCGGTGGGACCGGGCAGGTGAGTCCCCTGTGGTTCAGGTTCGGCTTCCCGCTGGGGTACCATAGCGATGTGCTGGAGGCGCTGGACGTCTTGGCACAACTGGGCCACGGGGCGGACCACCGATTGCAGGCAGCCATCGAGTTCGTCTTGGGCAAGCAAGACAGTGAGGGTCGCTGGTCCCTGGAACACACACTGGACAGGACCTGGACCAGATTCGGTCGGAAGGGGGAGCCCAGCAAGTGGGTGACACTGAGAGCACTGAGGATGCTCAGTAGACTCAGCTAGAGCCCGCCGCGAACGCCCTAGACTAGTACTCCACCCTCTTCCCAGTGAAGATCATCACCAATCTCTCCAGTATCACGACGACCACGATGACCGCCGCATCGACAATGATGGTCAGCAGGAAAGCGAAGGTGAGGCTCTCGAGGGCTCGGAGGAAGAAGCCAGATACCGGGGAATAGACCTCCTGCAGCAGGCCAAATCCGTACAGCACCACCACAGCCACACAGCAATAGAGGCCCAGAGACAACCACGCCTGCCGATCCGACTCGCTGGGAAGCATGGCATTGCTGATGGAGAAGACCAGATAGACCCACAGCCAGAAGTTGGGAACCGACATGTACTGGCCCAGTGTGGGGAGGAGGTCCTCGGGCGACAGTCTTACCGCTAGCTCACCAGGGGCCGCCAAACCGAAGACGTAGTGCGCGATGAGCAGGATGAGAAGGCTACCGGTAACCAAAGGTGCCAGACCGATGATGCTACCCCGCACAGGGTCGGTTCTGGCCATGGATACGGAACCCAACCGCATAGGGCCACCCCCCTTGCTGGACGGGCCGATGGATATCTTACCCACAGGCACGCGCAGCAGCTTGGCGGTGAGCCAGTGACTCAACTCGTGTGCAAGCACGCCGGGCAGGAGAAGCAAGAAGTACAGCAGGACGGCTGCATCATGGCTGTCACTGAGCAAGAGGCCCAGCCCGTAGAGGTGCTTGCTGAGCCAGCGTTTCATCAGCACCAGGCAGAACAGAAGAGCCACAAACCAGATTAGAGGTGCCCACTCAGTCCAGTCTATCGAGCTGCCTCCTTGCCCGTTCTGCCAGGGCGCCCGGAGCGGTCTCCACGACGATCTCGAACTCGCTCCTGGCGCGCTCCGTACCGCCATGCTTTGCGAAGTACAGTCCCATACAGAAATGACCTTCCGGCACCTGTGGGTTCATGCGGAGTGCAAGCTCACACTCTCGGCGACCCGTCTTCACATCCCCTTGGAACACGTTGCACATACCTAGATTGGCGTGAGGTCCGGGCGCGTCCGGTTCCAGGCGGACCACGGTCTGATACTGGAAAGCAGGGGCGTCCAGCTCACCCTGCACGAGATAGGCATCTCCCGCGCCCAGGTGTGCCTTCACGTGTTCTCGCTCGATGTCCAGCGTAGGATGGTACGCCTTCCACACCGTGGCCATCCCCCCCACGCCCAGCTGCCTGGTGATTCTATACGGGCCGACACTCTCACCCACTACGAAAGGCACGGGTGCATCTCCTCAGCTTCAAGGCTCGCCGCGTCCCAGACTGTGCTGCTCGCTCGGGTCCCTGAACAACCAGATTATAAGCTCGGCGTGTAAACACTTCAAAACCATCACGTAAAGGCTTCGTTAAGCTTCGGGCAGGGGGGAGAACACTCCACCCCCATGGATCGCCGCCGTAGCCCCTGCTGAGGGTTTCCGATCAGAGGCTCACTGCGGCCATGGGGAGGATTCAGTCCGCGCCGGTTTCCTCAACAGTCCTGGCCTTCACCGTCCAGTACAGACTCATCAGCGCCTCAGCCAACTTGTGGGGAGCATGTTGCCAGGGGTTCTCCAGATCTACCAGGTCCTCTCCGACCAACTGGTAGCGCTCCCCCAGCTCCGTATGGGGTTCGACAGCCTCCACCTTCATATGGGGCGGGAACTCCAGCGTCACACTGTTATTGGCCAGAACGTACGTGAACAGGCCCTGTCCGACGTGCTCTTCCAACGCCTGCAGATGATCGTCCAGGGCGAAGTGGTCTGTCTCGCCTTCTTCCGTCGCGATGTTGGAGACGTATACTTTGACAGCCGGGGATGCGTTCAGCGCGCTGGCTATTCCCGGGACCAGCAGATTGGGCAAGATGCTGGTGAAAAGGCTGCCCGGGCCCGCCGCAATCAGGTCCGCCTCCAGGATGGCTTTGATCGCCCCAGGGTACCCTGGCACGCTATCGGGCTCGAGGAACACTCTTTCGATGGGCCGCCCGGCTTCGGAGATCTTGGACTCCCCTTCCACGCGACCTGAACCTTTGGCCTCTTCGTCGTCATCCCGCAACTCGGCCCACAGCGTCACGTTCTCCAGCGTCGAAGGCACAATCCTGCCTCTGATGTTCAACACACGGCTGGACTCCAGGATGGCGCGCTCGAAATTGCCTGTCACCGCAGCCATCGCCGCAATGAACAGATTGCCAAAGCTGTGTCCGTTCAGGGTTTCTCCCTCCCCAAAACGGTACTGGAAGAGTCGCGCAGTGAGCGATTCGTCGTCAGCGAGAGCTGCGATGCAGTTCCGAAAGTCCCCCGGAGGCAGCAACCCCAGATCCCTCCGCAGGCGGCCTGAGCTGCCTCCATCGTCAGCTACAGTGACGATGGCAGTGATGTTCTCCGTGTGCTCCTTCAAGCCTCGAAGAAGGGCGGACAGTCCGGTTCCCCCCCCAATGGCCACGATCTTGGGGCCGCGGGTCCGCTGGCGATGGTCATAGATGATGTCCACCAGGCTACTCTGCCCTGGGTAGCGGAAGGCCGACAGCAGAGACCTGTTGAGCTGCAGGATAGCGACGGTGATAGCTGCAATGCCCGCCACGCCAAATAGCAGCCCTCGCCAGACGCGGGGAATGAACTGCAAGGTGAGGTAGAACACAACGGGGGGGAAGGTCCAGGTACGATATACGTCGACGAGGAGATAGCCGACGCCAAGGCTAACGATGGTGATGCCGACGAAAAGCAGAAGCAGCCAACGCTTTACCCCCATCCCTGGGATTAGCCATTTCAGAGTGGACCCAAACTTGGGACTAAAGCGCATCCAGGTCTCTCCTGCCCCAAGGCCATTATAGTGCACGTCCATACGGAAGTCAACAGCAGCTTGCTCACGTCACAGGGCGACGACCGATCTTCGCTGGCGCCGAGGGCTTAGCACGTCAGGTGGAGAGCAGCGATCACCGGACCTTGCTCGGCCAGGCGATTGTACGTCTCACAGGCCTCACCCGTCCGCTGAACAATGACTTCGAAACCGGCCGACTCCAGGTAGTCAAGGGTCTCGGCCGGAACGCGCATCAACCCTGTGTTGCCAGTGCCCACCACCAGTGTCCCTGCCTGGCCTTGTAGCAATCGCTCCAAGTCCTCCGGTACGAGCCTGTGCCCGCTGTTGCGGCGCCAGCGGTCCTCCACACGATCAGGGTAGATGATCAGATCCGATGTGTAGCTCTTCCCACCAACGACGATGCGTCCGAAGGTGTACGACTCTATCATCTCTGGAATCCTGGCGCGGCCGTGGAATGCTTACACTTCCATTCTATCAAATGGACTCCCCACCTACAACGCGTGCCGGACGCGCTGCCTGGCCGATACCCATGCTCATAGGCGCGCCATCACCGTAGGGATCATCTGGCCGGTGCGGCGAGGGCCTGCAATCCGCCGGGCTGCGTGCTCAAATACTCCCAGCACCGGCCCGGTCAACGCCGTCGGGCCCACCTACCATCCTTGAACCGGGAATCGTTGTGGAGCGCCGCCAGCGATGTTATAATGTGTCGGCCTGCTGCGTAGCAGACACCCTGAACACCGCCCTCGATCTAGAGGCTCACACTTGAAAAAGCTCACCTACAGGGCAATTGCTCTGCTCTATCTCCCTCTGGCCATGAGCTGGGTGCTGATGCTCATGGAGGCACCCCTCATCAACGCCTTTCTGGCCAGGGGACCCGATCCCGAGCTATCCCTAGCCGCCTTCGGAGTTGCCCTGGGCATCATCCTGGTGGTCGAGGCCCCGATCCTGATGATGCTGGAGCTGAGCATCGCTCTGTCAAGGAACCTCGCGTCTTTTCGCAAGATACGGCAATTCTACATCATCGTCGGCCTGGCCATCACTGCTCTGGGCATTGTCCTCTTCTACACCCCGGTATGTCGGCTTCTCCTGTGCGATCTCATGCACATCCCGCCCAGGATTGCGGAGGCCACGGTCCCTGCACTGCGCTTGCTTGTGTGGTGGTCTTTTCCCATCGGTTGGCGTCGCATCCATCAAGGTGTCCTCGTAAACGACGGGCGCACCAGGATCATCAGCGTGGCCACAGGCGTACGCCTCCTGGTGGTGCTTGCTGTGATGGCTGCCGGCCAGTCCCTAGGCACAGTGCCGGGCGCCACACTGGCCTCCGCGTCAATGCTCCTGGCCGTCGTTGTTGAGACTGGCATCATCCACTGGGCAGCGGGGGCCACCTTCGAGGGCAGCCTGTCCCGGAAGCCCACAGAGGGAGAGACTCTCTCCCTCCGCTATCTATGGTTGTTCTACCTTCCCCTGGCCATCACCACGGTACTGCGCCAGGGCATACGGCCAGTGATAAGCGCGGGTATCGCTGCAGCACCCATGGCCGAGCTTTCCCTCGCCGCCTGGCCCGTGGCCTTCAGCCTGGCAAGCATCTTCTGGGGGCCCACCATGGGCCTGCAGCAGATCACCATCGCTTTGACCAGAGACCGAGAATCCTGGCACACTGTGAGTCGCTTTGTGCTTGCCGCTGGCTTTGCGCTCACCTCAGCTCTAGCCCTGATCAGCTTCACGCCTCTTCTGTGGGTGGTGCTCGAACAACTTTTCGGACTCTCGGAGATCGTGGCGGAGCTGGCTGCTCCCGCCGCCAGGATCTTAGTCCTGCTGCCCCTTGCCTACACATTTCACGCCCTCTTCACCGGTCTTTTGGTAAGGCAAAGGCGTACGACCACAATTCGCACGGCCAAAGGGATCAACATGGGTGTCGTGGGGCTGGCGCTGTTCCTCGGACTGGCATACGGTGGGCTGTGGGGTTCCGTGCTGGGCGCGGTCGCCGTATGCTCGGGATCCTGGGCGGAGGCCGCCTGGCTGTACTGGCGCAGCAGGCCAGTGATCAGGCTCGTGTAGTAATCTGGCCGCGTTGAGATCCCCACCCGGGTGCCAGTACCCTCACAATCAGCACTTTCCCGCCTGCTTTCCAGCGACCTCTGCTTCTCCTGCACACGGAACGAGAGTATAATAGGGGCAGAAGGAGCATGAGCCTGCGATTCTTCCTGGACAAGGCAAGAGAGTCTCGCCTACTCACTGTGGTCACTGACGAGATCGACCCCCACCTGGAGATGGCCCAGGTCATCAGCAGGCTGGAGGGGCCGCCCCTGCTCTTCGAGAGGGCGAAAGGCTACGATTGCAGCGTCGTTGCCAGTCTCTGCGGGGCGCGAGAGAACGTCGCCGTCGGCCTGGGAGTGGAAGTCGGTCAGTTGCTGTTCACCCTGGCGGAGGCTGTGGCCCACCCATCAGTACCCCCCGTGGTCGAATCAGGTCCTTGCCAGGAAGTGGTCGAGGAGCAAGTGGACCTGGAGACGCTCCCCATCTTGACCCATCTGCCACAGGATGCAGGTCCATACATCACGGCTGCGGTAGCGGTGACGAAAGATTCCGACCATGGCCGGAACGTCTCCTTCCATCGCCTACTGCGGCTGGACCATAGCCACCTCGTGGCACGACTGGTCGAGGGGCGCGGAACGGACATGCTGCTGAAGAAGAGCCCTGGCGACGTGGAAGTTGCCATCTGCATCGGCAACTCCCTGCCCGTTCTCTTGGCCGCGGCCACCACTCCGTCTCCCGACGTTGATGAGTTCAGCATCGCCAACGCTCTGCACCCCACGACCCTGGTAAAATGTCTTACCGTAGACCTGGAGGTGCCTTCAGACACCGAAATCGTGCTGGAGGGACATTTCACGCGAGCCACCGCCCCGGAAGGTCCCTTTCTCGATCTCACCGGAACCATGGACATCGTCCGCCAGGGCCCCATCATCGAGGTCTCCTGTATCACCCGACGCCACGACACCATCTACCAGGCACTCCTGCCGGGCGGGTTGGAGCACAAGCTCCTCATGGGCTTGCCGCGAGAGCCCACCATCTTCGCCGAGGTGAGCAAGGCTTGCTGTTGTGTGAATGTGTTGCTCACCCCGGGAGCGGGCACCTGGTTGCACGGAGTGGTGCAGATCCGGAAGCAAGACGCCGACGATGGTCGACGTGCCATTGAGGCGGCATTTCGGGGCCACCCATCCATGAAGCACGTGGTAGTCGTGGACGAAGACATCGACATCTACGACCCCACCGAAGTGGAATGGGCCATAGCTACCAGGTTCCAGGCCGACCGGGATCTGATGGTCTTGGAGAATCAGCCGAGCAGCTCTCTCGACCCATCAGCCACGCACGTGCCCGGGGAGAAGTCGCGCACCACGAAGATGGGTCTCGATGCCACCATCCCCTGGCGCAAACCCAACGGCGAACCTCGCGCCCCAGAGGAGAGAGAGCAGTTCAGAAGGATCAGGTACGAAGCCTAGGAACGTGTCATGCATCTGAGCGACGAAGAGCGAGCCATGTTGTCGGGGCGAGAGGGTCCAGCTGTTCAGAAGGCCATGGAGATCGTGGCTGCGCTGGGCGAGATATACGAAGCAGAGAGGCTTGTGCCTGTGGCCAGCGTTCAGGTGGCCGGAGTCAGCTATGGAAATCTGGGAGAGGCAGGATTGGATTTCCTTCGCGAATGGGCGGGGCAAGGGGCTCGCGTAGTGGTGCCAACCAGCCTCAACCCCGCGGGGATGGACCTGGAGGCCTGGCGCGAATTGGGCGTACCGGAGCAATATGGCCAACGCCAGTTGGAGGTGATCGAAGCTTACCGCGCCATGGGCGTCAGCATCAGTTGTTCCTGCACGCCCTATCTAGCGGGAAACACCCCTGGTTTCGGGCAGCACATCGCCTGGAGCGAATCGTCGGCTGTGAGCTACGCCAACTCGGTGCTCGGAGCTCGCACCAACCGCGAAGGCGGCCCGAGCGCCCTGGCCGCGGCCATCACGGGCCGTACGGCGGAATACGGCCTTCACCTTGAGAAGAACCGGGTAGCCCATCTCATCGTGGAAGTCACCTGTGCGCTGAACTCGCTCTCCGACTTCAGTGCGTTGGGGTATATGGTGGGCAGGAAAGCAGCCGACAGGCTGCCCTACTTCCGGCTTGACTCGGGGCTCGAGCCAGGTTCGGACGAACTGAAGGCCTTGGGCGCGGCCATGGCGGCCAGCGGAGCTGTTGCACTGTTCCATGTGGAGGGCGTTACTCCTGAGGCGCGCGATCTCCACATGTTGGCTGATGACGCCATCAGCATCACCATCGAGTCTCTCGACGAGGGGTACGAGGCCCTGGACGGAACGAGCCAGGACATCGACCTGGTATGGATTGGTTGTCCCCACGCCTCCCTGGCCGAGATCGAGCACACAGCAGATGAGCTCCATGGCAGACAGCTGGATTCAAAGCTCTGGGTCACCACCTCGCGCGATGTTCTGAGTACAGCAAGGCTTGAGGGATCGGTCGATAGAATAGTGGCCAGTGCGGGCCGCGTGGTCGCCGACGCTTGCTTGATAGGCGCTCCACTGCACGAAATGGGCATCACCAGCGTTGCCACCAACTCCAGCAAGGGTGCGTTCTATCTCCGTAGCCACACAGGCGTGCGAGTCCGGTTTGGGTCTCTGGCCGAGTGTGTGGATGCCGCCACCAGGGGAAGATGGCCCGCATGAAGCTCCGTGGCAGAGTGATCAGGCGAGGCCACGCGGAGGGAGAGGCACTGGTGTCCCAGCAGGCGATGAGCTTCTTCGGCGGTGTCGACCCCGAGAGCGGAGTGATTGTCGAGGCAGGCCACGAGCTGGAAGGTGAGTTCATCAGCGGCAAGATCCTGGTCTTCCCTCAGGGCAAGGGCAGCACGCTGGGTTCCTACACTCTCTACCGCCTGAGAAGGAACGACCTTGCGCCAGCGGCGATTATCAACGCACAGAGCGAGGCTATCGTGGCCGTGGGCGCCATCATTGCCGACATCCCCATGGTCGACCGTCTGGACATTTCTCAGATCAGGACCGGGGATGAGGTGACCATCGAGGATGATCTGGTAGAGGTCAACCGCTTGGACAGCCCGGCATGAGAGCAACCTTACCAGGCCGAAGGGGCAGATTGCCAGCGGACGCTGATCCGCGATGCCTGGCTAGAGATGACTGCCCTTTCTGAGCCAGGCTCGGGGGCAGGAAACGACTTGAGATGAGGCGCTGCCTGAACGAGAGCCACACGCTTTCCACCTCAACCTCGCAGACCACCTGCTCACCGGCGAGCCGATCGTGGCTCCGTTGAAGCAGTCGGGGCGTGTGGTGACCATCCTCGAAGCAGCCGCACGTTCTGCGAGACGTGGCGGGACAGTGGAGGTATTGCATGGTTGAGCGCGTCAAATGGGGCGTCCTGGGGAACGCAAACATAGCGCGCGTGTGCATCATACCGGCCATTCATAAGTCCAGCAACGGCACCTTGCATGCCCTCGCTACCTGTTCGCCGGAGCAGGTCTGGCAGCTGGGCACCGAACATGAGATTCAGCATGTTTACGACGACTACGACGCACTGATCGCCGACCCTGAGATAGAGGCGGTATATATCCCCCTCCCCAACCATCTCCACCACCCCTGGGCGCTCAAAGCGCTCAGCGCAGGAAAGCACGTGCTCTGCGAGAAACCCATGGCGTGCGATGCCCGGCAAGCCGAAGAGATGGCCGAAGCGGCGGAGGATTCTGGACTACTGCTCATGGAGGCGTTCATGTACCGGTTCCACCCCCGCAGCAGGCTCATCAAGCAGATGGTGGACGACGGTCACATCGGCACGCCAAAGTTGGTGCGATCTGCCTTCTGCCACCTGATGGATGAAGATGAGATGGCGAGAGACGACAACATACGCCTGAGGCCCGAAACGGGTGGTGGTGCGTTGCTGGACCTAGGATGCTATAGCGCGAGCGTTGCCCGTTGGCTGATGGGCGGTGAGCCAACCCACGCGCAGGGCCAGGCAGCCTATCACCCCAGTGGGGTCGACCTTCACTTCGTCGGCAGCCTTCGCTTTCCCGACGGTGGCTTGGCCACTCTGGAGGCCAGCTTCACAGCTGCGCTACAGCAAACGTACACGGTAGTGGGGACCGGGGGCGCCATCGACCTGCCTCACGATGCGTTCATACCCTGGGAGAAGGATGCCCAGTACACTATACGCAGGGCGGACGGGGAAGAAGGAAGCCAGCACACAGTGCCGGGGGCGGATGAATACCAGCTCATGGTGGAGCACTTCAGCGAAGCCATCCTGGGTCGGACTAGCCTGGCTTCTCCACCGGAGGACAGCGTCCGAAACATGCTAGTGCTGGATGCACTCGCAGAGGCCGCGCAGACCGGCCGGACCGTTGCCCTGCGTCAATAGTGTGTGAGCGAGTCCAGGCTAGCCCGGACACCTCTCATGCCCCCTGATTTCCGCCATCCCCTCCGAGTTTGCGGTGTTGGAGACCTGTCCAGTTGTTCCTCACACAGAGGCGGGGACACGGAGGCCGCCTTCGCCAATACCGTGAAGATCAACAATATTGACAGCCTGTGATCACTGTGATAAAATGGGACCTCAGACGGCACTGGCGGGCGCGTTTGCCGCGAGTGCTGGGGACTCCAAGCTACTGACGGCAGCACTTGACCAATCCTCTCTTTACAGGCATTGCGGCCATCCTGTGATACTCGGAGTTGAAGATGTCAGAGATGATCAACCCGTACATCGCTGGCGCTCCAGTCACCGAAAAGACCATGTTCTTCGGCCGTCAGGATGTCTTCGAGTGGGTGCAACGCTCCCTCACCGGCAAGTTCGTAGACCATATCCTCGTCATCCATGGCCAGCGCCGAATCGGGAAGACCTCCGTCCTTAAACAGATCCCGTTCCATCTCCCCGCGACCTATGTCCCCGTCTTCTTCGACCTTCAGGGACGTACCCATACCTCCCTAGACCGCTTCCTATGGCGCCTCGCCAAGGAGATCACCCGCACCCTCCGCACCGCCGAGGACATCTCCCTGCCAGAACTCACCAGAGAGGAGTTCTCTGAGGACCCAGAGCTGTTCCAGAGCCAGCTCCTCCCGCAGATTGGCCAGGCTATCGGCGACCGCCGGCTGCTCCTCATCTTCGACGAGTTTGACTCCCTCGAGGAACCTACCGCCAGGGAGATGCTGACCCAAGACCTGATTCCATACTTCTCCCGCCTGATGCACGCCCCTGGACCCCTCGCCTTCATCTTCTGCATAGGCTCGTCTGGCCGCAAACTGGAGCACATGCAGGCCTCGTACACCGACTTTTTCCGCATCGCGCTCTACAGGAAGATCAGCTTCCTGGAGAAGGAGGAAGCCGCCCGCCTCATCACGCAGCCCGCTGCTGGCGTCATCGAGTACGACCCTCAAGCCGTCCAGGAAATCTTCCGCATCACCTCCGGCCATCCCTACTTCACCCAGCTCCTCTGCCATGAGCTCTTCGGCCACTGCCAGAAGAGCGGCCAGAGGCACATCTCCCTCCAGGATGTCGAGGCTGTGCTGGATGACGTGGTGGAGAGGGGGACCGTCAACCTCAAGTTCGTATGGGATGACGCCTCAGATCCCGAAAGGTACGTTCTCACCGCCCTCTCGGTGGCTGAGGATGGCCGGAACCAACAGTCCATACACACGTTCCTCGAGGACAAGAAGGTGCGCATCTCTCCGCGGGAGGTGGGGGACTCGCTGAGGCACTTGGAGGAAAAGGACGTCCTGGCCCCTGACAACACCTTCACCGTGGACTTGATGAGACTGTGGCTTCTGGAGAACAAACCTCTGGAGCGAGTGATCGAGGAACTCATAGAGGTCAGCCCCATCGCCACCAGATATATCGAGATCGCCGAGGAGTTCCGCGAGACAGGA
The DNA here is from genome assembly GCA_030603665.1 of Chloroflexota bacterium. GTDB lineage: Bacteria > Chloroflexota > Anaerolineae > UBA7937 > B3-Chlor > JAUVXJ01. The sequence goes on from JAUVXJ010000003.1 coordinate 172,438, forward strand.
AACCAAGAGGAAGCTCTGGACAGCTATCGGCGAGCGCTGCGCGTTGACCGTCAGAATCTGGCAGCCCAGGTGGGTATCGCATCCCTCATCTATGAGCAGGGAGATCTACCTCAAGCCGTGGAGGAGTACCAGAATGCTCTCGATATCGACCCGGAGGACATCGGCGCCAGATCCGGCTTTTGCCAGTGCCACATGGCCCTGGGCGACCATCTGAGGGCGGAGGGACAGATAGAGGAGGCCCTCGAACACTATCACCAGGTTCTCAAGATCAATGACCAGCACCTGGAAGCGCGCGAGAGACTGGCGGCCCATCAAGCTCAGCGGGGAGACCAGCTAAGGTCAGAGGAGCGCTTCGACGAGGCCATCGAGGCCTTCGAGGCGGCCCTGGAGTTCGTGACTGAGGATCCTGTCCTCACAGAGCGGCTGGGCGAGGCCCGGGCAGCCAAGCGAGCCAAGGGACTAGCCACCCTTAGAGGCACGGGAGAGGAACAGTTCCAGGCGGAGAGATGGGAGGAGGCCATAGCCTCCTTTGAGGAGTACCTTTCCCTGGAACCTGAGGAAAAGGACGCGGTCCAGGCGGTTGAGGCCAGGCTCGCTGAGGCCAGAGAGCAGGGCGAGTTGGCAGGGATCTATGACCAGGCCAAGACGGCGCTGAGCGAGAAACGGTACGCCGAGGCGGTGCGCCTTCTCACGGAGATCATCAACCGCGACGTGGGCTACAAAGATGCCACCAGGTTGCTAACCCAGGCGGTGGAACTGCAACGGGAGTCAAGACCTTTCTGGAAGGACATCCGAGTACTAGCAGGGGCCGGCGGAGGCATCGCCCTCGTAATCATCGCTATCTTGGCAATCAGATTCCTCCCAAGCTCTTCCGAAACACCAACGCCGCACACCCCTGTAGCCGCGCTGCCAGAGACACCAGCTCCCATCCCCGTGGCTACAGAGGAACCAAGACCGCTCACGTCTACTCCGATGGCACCCGCGAGGACACTGACGCATCACAGCGCCCCGGTGCGAAGCGTGGCCTTCTCCCCAGATGGGGCGACCTTGGCCTCGGGGTCGCAGGACAAGATGGTGACTCTTTGGGATGTGGAGAGCGGCCAGTACGTGCGCCAATTCGGCGGGATGGGGATAGTGCACAGCCTGGCCTTCTCCCCCGACGGACAGACCCTGGCCACGGGGTCGATGGAGAGCATGGTGAAGCTGTGGCGGGTGGCTGATGGGACGCAGATAGGCGATGCCCTCGACGGGGGCACGGACAACGTGTCGAGTGTGGCCTTCTCCCCCGACGGGGAGCTCCTGGCCACTTCGGGTTGGGTTGAGGGGGTCGTGCTCTGGCAGGTATCCGATGGGACCCTCCTCCGCTCCATGGAGGGGCATGTCGATGATGAACCCAGCGTAACCTTCTCCCCCGACGGGCAGACGCTGGCCGCGGGGGATTGGCAAGGCAGGGTGCTGCTGTGGGACGTGGAGAGCGGCCAGTTGTTGCGCACTTTGCAGGAGCGCACGGAACAGCAGGTCTGGAGCGTGGCCTTCTCCCCAGATGGACTGACCTTGGCCTCGGGATCTGCTGATGAGATGGTGATCCTATGGGATGTGGAAAGTGGCCAGCGACTGCACACCCTCAGACCACACAGAGGAGAGGTGTGGAGTGTGGCCTTCTCCACCGATGGTCAAGTCCTCGCTTCAGGGTTGCAGGAGTCGACTGTGGTATTGTGGGACGTCGAGACCGGAGAGGAAGTGGGCGTCGCAGAAGGGCACACGAGTGGCGTGAGGAGCGTGGCCTTCTCGCCTGACGGGCGGACCCTCGCCTCGGGCTCCGAGGACACAACGGTGATGCTATGGAACATGGAGGCCGCGACGGCTGTCCCGGAAACTGCCTCCCCCGCCCCTGCGCCAGTGCCCATGGGCGAGACGCTGCAAACCTGTGGCGATGATGTGTGTATCTCCGATCCACAAGGCGAGAGTGCTCCGCTGGAGCTTGCGGGGAGCTACGGTAACTTCTGGGGGTTGCCAGCCTGGGCACCAGACGGCGCGCGGTTCGTATTCAGCGCCTGCGACTTAGCTGAAACCGAGGTTCCCGCTTGTCAAGGCCTCTTTGTGGCCAACAGGCACAGCAGCGACGTCATGGCACTGGTGGTCCCTTCCTTCAGTCATGCCGGGGTGCCGTCGTGGTCTCCGGACGGGGAATGGATCGCCTTCAACGACACGGGCGATCTAGCCATCGTTCGACCCGATGGGACAGGCAAGACCACCCTCGGGCCTCAAGAGACCCTCCCTCAAGGCGTTGCCTGGGCGCCGGATAGCCAGCGAATCGCCTGGGTGGCACAAGGCGGATGCCCGATTCCGGACGCTTCGTGCAAAGTCTGGGTGGTGGATCGTGACGGGGGCGAGGCGAGAGCCGTCTTTGAATCCTTGGAGGAAGCGCTGTCTGGAGAACTGATCGCCTGGAGCCCTGATGGAAGATCGGTGGCGGTCTCGCTGCCCTCTGGGCCCCCCTTTCTGATAGAAGCAGATTGCCCCGACAAGCCGTATGGATGCGATGAGTCTTCCAGGACCCAGTTGGACGGCATCCCGCAACACTGGATGCACAGTTTCTATCCTCAGTGGGCAGGTGAAGCGGAGATGGAGACAGCCAGCCCAGCCGTTACTCCTACCTTGTCGACGCCGCCAGCGGAGCTGGGATCGGCGGAGAATCCGGTCAAGTTGATGTCCGTACCGTCGGTGGATGTGGCTGCGGGCGAGTCCATGGCCAACTGGATCACCGAACAGACAGGGGTCCACTTTGAGGTCTCGGTTCCCGTCTCCTACGCGGCCACCATTGAGGCCATGTGCGCCGCTGAGGGCGATACCATGGCCTTCATACCCGGCGTGGGGTACGTCCTGGCCAATGACAAGTGTGATGTAGACGTGGCTCTGGCCACGATTCGCTACGGGCGTACGGCCTACTGGACCCAGTTCGTGGCGCGTCGCGACAGCGGCATCCAGTCGCTGGAGGATCTGGAGGGCAAGAAGTGGGCGGCGCCCAGTCTGACTTCAACGTCCGGTTATCTGTGGCCGTCGGTGTTGCTCTCGATGGAGGGCATTACACCGGGGGAGACGGTGGAGGCAGGAGGGCACCCGCAGGCCGTGCTGGCGGTGCTGGACGGGACCGCCGACTTCGCCACCTGCTACTTCTCACCGCCTGGCGATGAGATAGAAGACTGGTCCGAACGAGACCCGCCGGAACCAGGAGGCGACTACACCATCGAGGAGCAGGACGATGGCAGCTTCAAGGTGTGGCAGGCCGGCCTCAGAATCCGCGACGCCCGTGTCGCAGCGATGGCCACCAATCCTGCTGCGGTAGATGAAGTCGGGATCGTGGCTCTCAGTGAGCGCATTCCCAACGACACCGTTAGCTTCGTGAGCGACTTCCCGGCGGAGATGAGGGAGACTATCGTCCAGGCACTGATCGACTACGCGGCGACGGACGAGGGTCAGGCGGTGCTGGCAGACGAGGATTTCTACGACATCACCGGCTTCGGCCGCGTGGACGATGCGTACTACGAACCGGTCCGCAACGCCATCAACACACTGGGATGGACGGAGGAGGACATCCTCGAGTAGCAGAGAGGCCTGGTCCTTCTTGTCTAGGATTGGGTCTTGCAGCATACGCGCGAGGTCTGGAGCGTGGTCATCTCCCCCGATGGGCATACCTTGGCCTCGGCGTCGATAGACCAGAGTGTGATCCTGTGGCGTGTGGCGCCGGGACCAGAGATCTGATCCCGATTGCCGAACAGCAGCGCCTGGGACAACTTACTTGAGTACGAGATGAGAGAATGATCTCCAACCCCTTCAGTTACGGCAATCCCATCCGTGACCCAGAACGCTTCTATGGTCGCCAATGGGAAGTGCATCAAATAGTGGGGCGCCTGCTGAGCAGCGCGTTCGAGAGCACCTCTGTGGTGGGAGAAAGGCGTCTGGGCAAGACCTCCCTTCTCAACTACCTCTCCCATCCCCAGGTTGCCCCCACGTTGGGGCTGACTCCGGACAAGTACGTCATGGTGTACATCGACTTCCAGGGCCTGGCCGACATCACGCCTACCCGCTTCTGGCAACGAGTGCTGGGGAAGATATCCCGCAGTCTGGAGGATGACGAATTGAGAACGGCGGTCCACCAGGTGAGGAGTCTGGAAGAGATAGAGCTCTTCGACCTGGAGGATCTCTTCGATCTGGTATCGCATAAGGGACTGAAGACCGTGCTCCTCTTCGACGAGTTCGAGTACATCACCCAGAGTCCCAACTTCGGGATGGACTTCTTCTCTGGCCTGAGGGCGCTTGCTATTCACTACCCCGTGGCCATCGTTACCTCCACCCGCGAGGAGTTGGTGGAACTGTGCCACTCCAACGAGATCAAAGGCAGCCCCTTCTTCAACATCTTCGGCAACGTGGTGCTCAAGCCCTTGAACGCCGAGGAGGTGGATGAACTGATTGATGGCTCCCTGGCCGATGCGCCGTTCCCTCTAGCCGCAGAGGAACGAGGCTTTCTCCATCGTTTGGCGGGAAGGCAGCCGATGTTCGTGCAGATGGCAGGCTACTTCCTGTTTGAAGCTCACCAGAGAGGGTATGACGCTGATGCATTGTGTGAGTTCATGGAGGAGAACTTCGCCCAGCAGGCCGATCCCCACTTCACCTATCAGTGGAATCGTTCCTCGGAGAGCGAGAAGATCACGCTGCTCGCCTTGCTGGCGCTCACCCGGGCCATGAAGGCAGATGACCCTTCTCCAGACTTGGATGGGGTAACAAAGCTGCATCCCAGAGCGAAGCACAATCTGCGTGACCTGACGATCCGGGGACTGGTGGTCGAGGACGGGGGACGCTACACGCTCTGCTCTCCTGTGCTGGCGGAGTGGATCGCGCACGAGATCACAGCGGCTGCGGGTGAGGAAGAGGAAGAGCAAACGGCCGAGCAATGGCTAAGAGGCGAGGAGGAGATGGACAAAGGCCTGGGTGATAAAGTCAAGTCCGTCCTGCCCAATTTCAACAAGAAGTACTGGCCCATCATGGGCACCTTCGCTAAAGAGCTCTCCATGAAGCTGGTGGTGGACGAAGTGGTCCATTGGACCACTCTCTTGCTCTTGCGGTAGAGCGATCGCCGCTAGCCCAGATACCCCAGACCCCTCAAGCGTTCCTTGATCTCCTCCTCAGCTTCCTCCGTGTAGGCACTTTCGTCAGTGTCCCTGGAAGAACCGTCATCGCTCCGAAGGAGAGGGACCTGTGATCTGAACTCTTCGGTGAAGACCTCGGAGAGCACTTTGCCGTCCATGTCCTTGGGAACAGGGCATCCCATAGCATAGAGAATGGTCGGGGCCATGTCCTCTATTCCCGCACCCTCTATGCTGGCACCTGGTCTGACCCCCTTGCCGCTCATCATCAGCAGCCCGAAGTCGCGGTGCATCCCCGAGTATCGGTAGACCGTATCCACCGTGGCGTTGGAGCCGAAGTCGGCCAACCCGAAGAAAATATCCTTATCATCGCGCGGGCGCAGGATGAGATCGGGTGCCCGATCCAGATACGGTCCTTCGTAGATGTCTTCTCTCTTCAGGATCTCACCGATGAGGGGCTCGCCTGTCTGCGGATGGACGAAGTCTCGCGCCAGGCTAATGATCTCTTCCCGTACTGCTTCATACTCCTCACCTGGTTCTACGATACCCTCTGGCTCCCTGCCCTTGACGTTGAGATAGATGGAGCCCAGATGACGACCGAAGGAATAGGCCTTCGATCGAGACCAGTCCACGTCCAAGAAGGAGAGGAAGATCAGTTTCATTAGATAGTCCATCGAGTACAGGCCCTTGTACTCGGCATGCTTGGCCAAGCCAAGCTTGTCAGCGACGCGATGGACATTCCGCAGCGTAAATCCCGCATCGAACAGCCACCGCTTGAACAGCCTTAGAGGATCGCGCTTCAACTGAAGCAGGCCGGAGTTCAGCAGCCAGTTGTTGAGGACGATGAAGTTGTGGGCCGGCCCCATTCCGTGGTCGGAGAGGACGATGATCACCGTGTCCTCGTCAGCGCTGCCCAATATCTCAGCCAGCTTCTCGTCCACTCGCTGGAAGTACCTGACTACGGGGCCGCTCTGGTCGGTGCCGTCGCCACGCTGCCGCCACGGGTGTCCAGGATCGAGGTAGTGCCACAGCTGATGCAGAACGCGGTCCGTGTCGAACATCACCACCATAAACAGATCTGAGGGGTACTTGTCCATGAGGTAGGAGACCGTTTTGGAGCGTAGATCAAGCAGTTCATCGCACGCTTGAAAGAAGCTCTCCCGTCGCGATTCGGCGAAGGTCTCGGTGGGGTAGATAGTGTAGTATCCGATCTCCTCCCTGAGTTCACGCCACAGGTCAGGCGGATAGGAGAAGTCCTGCGCCCCGTAGGGTGTCATCCAACCGCTGATCATGTAACCGTTGACTTCTTCCACAGGATATGACATCGGCACATTGACTATACCCACTTCCCTGCCTTGATCGCTCAGGAGCTTCCACAGGGCAAGGCCGTCGCGCTTGCTGGCGTTGACAGGAGGGAAGACGTACGTGCCCTCCCGCCGGTATAGAAAATCGTAGATCCCGGTCTTGCCCGGGTTCTTACCCGTCATGAAAGTGGACCAGGAGGGCCCCGAGGTAGGCGGGATGGTCGATTTCAGCTCCCCCACCGTTCCCTCCTCCATGAGCCTGCGAAAGGTGGGCAGCTTCCCCTCTCCAGCCCAAGCCCTGATGAGGCTTAAGGGAACTCCGTCAAGTCCTAATACTAATACCTTGGTCTTCGAACCCATACCGGACTCACCATCTATCCATTTTCAGCATTCGAGTAGTATTCAATCGCCGCGCCAGCCTCGAAGAGCCCTCCTTCTACCCCCCGATACTTGAAGGCGTGATATGTCGTCACACCGGCAATGACCATCAAGCAAAGCGCGACACCCATTATCACCTGAGGGATTCCTATCTGGTCAGCCACAGTCCCCACCGTGAGCATCACCGGTATGGCCACCAGGTTAGCCATCAAGAAGTACACAGCGATAACTCGCCCCCTCAGTTCAGGGGGTGATTTCTCCTGGAGGAGCGTCTCGGACGGTATCACCACCAGGGCTATCTCCGCCCCCAGCGTCATTGACACCGCCATTATGGCTGGGACCTTAGGAATCACGCTCCACAATGCAAGGTCGAAGCCGGCCAGCCCCAAGCCGAAAAAAGTCGCGACCATGACCGAGAACCCAAGACTGGACATCACCTCCCGACGGAATCTGTAGCCGAAGCGGCCCACCAGGAAGGTAGTGGCCAGCATGCCGATTCCGGCTGGTGCAAACACAAAGATGGCATCCTCGGGACGCATGCCCAGCACTCGAGTCGCATACCCGGGAGCCAACATAGCCATCATCATCAGGAGGCTGGTGGTCATGGTTAGCTGGCTGAGGGCGATGAGGATGGAGCGCTTGCCAGCCACGTATCGCCATCCCTCGCGCAGTTCCTCCCATGCCGTCTTCAGCATCGAGGCACCTGCTTCCACCACCAGCCTGGGCTTGTCGCGGGGTATCTGGGACAGCAACACTGTCGCCAGCAAGTACATCAAGGCCACGGTGGCAAAGGAACCCTTGATCCCCAGTACCTTCACCGACAACGGCGCTACGATCACCAATCCAATGACCTGGGTACCGATCAGCGTCAGGTTGAACAGGGAGTTTGCGGTTAGCAGTCTCTCTTCGCCCACCAGCAGCGGAATCGTGGTTGCCTCTGCAGGGGCAAAGAACTGCCCTACGGCTGAACTGAGGAAGGTAACCGCGTAGATCACCAGCAACAACGACCATCCCTCCAGCCGATCAAGGATCACGATGTAGAGAGCCACTGTCAGAACTCTGATGGCGTTGCTGGCTAACATGACCCTCTTGTTCGACAGTCGGTCAACCGCTACTCCAGCCACAGAACTGAATATCACAGCAGGCAGGCTGAAAGACAGTATCATGACAGCCATATGTGCGGTGGAACCAGTGAGGGTCTCGATGAGGACTATCTGAACGTAATGGATGCCGTTCTGCGCCGTCTGGGAGAGGATCTGTGCCATCCAGAGGACGAAGAAATCTCTGTTCTTGACCACGGCAGCAAAAGTTCTGTCGTGGACCATCATTCGTGCCCCAGTGAAGGAGACACCCTCCCTTGGGACACAAGAGCCTTGACCCGCTTCTCGAATATCCGTCTTGGCATCAGCACTCTACGGTTGCATTCCAAGCACTGGATGCCAACGTCGGCACCTACACGCACCACGCGCCACTCGAAGCTGCCACAGGGATGCTTCTTCCGCAGGCGAACGATATCATCTAGATGAATCTCCATCACCATTTCGGTGGCTTCTCCTCAATAACACTTCATTCTACCACAAGTCGCGGCTGGAGGCTACTTCTTTACCTTGACCCCGGTTTCAGCTATAATAACCACAGAGAAGCCTCACAGTCAAGGAGTTTGGATAACCTATGTTTGGCCTGGACCTAGCGCGTTTCGCAGCCATCATCATCGCGGTGCTGGTCGCCATCGACGTGCACGAGTGCTGCCACGCTTGGGTAGCAGCTCAACTCGGCGACCCCACCGCCAAGAATCTGGGCAGGGTATCGCTCAATCCCATCGTGCACCTCGACCCCCTGGGAACCCTGATGATATTCCTCACTGCCATCACAGGGTTCGGCATCGGATGGGGAAAACCGGTACCGGTAAACCCGAACTGGCTGCGGTATGGGCCTCTGAGAGGCATGGGTATCGTCTCACTGGCCGGACCTGTGGCCAATCTGACCACAGCGGCCGTGTTGGCCATACCCTTCAGGGCGGGACTTCTGGTCCTTCCCGGTTCCGTGCTGGAATTCCTCTTGATCGCTGCCATGGTCAACATCGGGCTAGCCATCTTCAATCTGATCCCCATCCCCCCCCTCGATGGGTACGGAGTCCTGTTGGGGATTCTGGGTAGTATCCGGGCGCCGTGGGCGTACCGCTGGTCATACGGTCTGGCACGCTACGAGCAATACGGGCCCATGATCCTGCTCCTGGTGATCATAGGTGATCGGTACATCCCCATCTTCAGTTCCCTGATGTATCCGCCCTACATGCTGCTGGCACAGTTGATACTTGGAGTCTGAGCGCCGTGGGGGTCCTGTACCGTGTACGCCAGTTCACACTGGCGCTGGGAGCGCAAGCCAACCGCGAGAGAGCTGAGGATCTGACTCAGCATCTCGATCCACGCCAGTTGGACCTGTTCCAGCAGATGTCCTCGGTGGATCAGCATCACTGCCTTGCCGTCGCCGGCTCTCTCCGCGAGGCGGGGTACACGGACGCCTCGGTACTTCGAGCTGGTTTGCTGCACGATGTGGGGAAAACCCTGGGTCCAGTGCGTATCTGGCATCGAGTCCTGGCCGTTCTGGTCAAGGCCCTCTTCCCCTCGATGTGGGACAAGCTAGATGGCGAGCCAGGCACGTGGCTGTACGCCCTTCACGTACATCGACACCATGCAACCCTCGGGGCCGAATTGGCGGCACGAGCGGGATGCGCTCCGGAGGTCGTCTGGCTGGTGGCACACCACGAGGATCAGCAAGGGGAAGGCCGACCCGCGGACAAGATGGATAATCTCTTGGCGGCGCTGCAGGCCGCCGACCAAATCAACTAGATCCGAACGTTACCCTTAGGAGGTCCGAATGTCTCAACCCAAGGTCACCATAGTGGGGCTAGGTCTGATTGGGTCTTCCATAGGCCTGGCCTTGCGAAAGGCTCAACCAGAGTTCAAGGTTGTGGGCCACGACAAGGATAGCTCTCTGGCTCGAAAGGCCCAGGAACTGGGCGCCGTTGAGAAGTGGGAAAGGAACCTGATTACGGCGATCGAAGATGCCGAATTGGTCATCATCTCCACTGCTCTGGCGGATATCAGAAAAGTACTTGAGTCCAGCGGACCATACCTGAGGCCTGACTGTGTAGTCACGGATACGTCAACGGTCAAGGGGGAGCTCATGAAATGGGCCGACGAACTCCTCCCCGAGACCGCGCACTTCGTGGGTGGGCACCCCATGGTGAGGCAGAACTACGAAGACGCGGAGGACGCGCGGGCGGATTTCTTCGCTGGCACCACGTATTGCATAGTGCCCTCCCCCAAGGCCCATCCGGCGGCCATCGAGCTAGTGACCAGCCTGGTCATCATGCTCGAGGCGGAGCCGTTCTTCCTGGATGCGGAAGAGCACGATGGCCAGGTAGCGGCCGTCGAGCACCTGCCGATGATGCTCTCCGCTGCCCTACTCATGAGCACCACGCAGGCGCCTTCCTGGCGAGATCTCAGACGTCTGCCTGGAGAGACCTTCGAGAGAGCGACCCAATTCCCCTCCGCGGATCCCGAGAACAACGCCGAGATCAGTCTGGCCAATAGGCAGAACATATCCCTGTGGATCGATGCCTACGTTGACAGTCTGAGGGAACTTCAGGAGAAGCTGACAGCGGCGGACGATGGTACGTGGGAGGCATTGCTGACTAAGTTGATCGACACCCGCGCCCGCTGGCTGGCAGGCAGAGGCATGCCAGACGAAGAAGCCGCTGCCAGAACGATGGGAGAGCTGCGTGACATGACTTCCATAGGATCGATGCTCGGACTCAACCAGTTTCGCGATCTCAAGCAGAGGTTGGAAGACCGTCAGCAGAAGTAAGATGCCATTCACGTATGTCCTAGCCTGCGCTGACAAAACGCTGTACACAGGATGGACAACAAACCTGGAGCGCAGGCTCCGCGCTCATCAGTCAGGCAAGGGAAGCAAGTACACCAGAGCACGCCTGCCTGTGACCCTGGTGTATCAACAGGAGTATGCCACATCCAGGGAAGCCAGACGCCAGGAGGCCGCGATACGGCACCTTCCGCGACAGAAGAAGCTGGAACTCATCGACAACTCGAGGTCTTGATCCTCGCCCCAACATCCTTCTTCGCCGACTACGGCTGCCACGTCCGAATCCTCAACGAGGTCCTTGCGCTGCAAAGGCTTGGCCATCGGCCCACTGTGTGTACCTATCACAACGGTGAAGGCATCGACGGGCTCCGCATCGTACGCACACCCAGCATCCCCTGGCGTCACCGTTATGAGGTAGGCTCGTCCCTCCACAAACTCGCTTTCGATGTCCTTCTCTCCATCCGGTCCCTGGCCTGGACTCTGCGGCGAAAGCCTGACGTCATCCACGCTCATCTCCACGAGGGCGCCCTGATTGGCTTCTTCCTCAGTCGCCTGTGGCGCGTGCCGTTGATATTCGACTTCCAGGGCAGCCTCGCCAGTGAGATGATGGACCACGGCTTCCTGGCGCCAGACAGTGTTCTGTGCAGGCCATGGCGAAATCTGGAGAAACTCATAGACCGCCTGCCCGATTCCATCATCGTCAGCTCCGAACACGCGGCCCGCCTCCTGCACCACGAATTCGGCTGCAACGAGAAGAAGATCCATGTCCTGCCCGACACCGTGGATACCGACCTCTTTAGACCGCGCACCGCCGAAGATCACGTCAACGACCTGAAGCACAGCCTCGGCATATCTCCCCAGAGTGAGGTGGTGATCTATCTGGGTCTGCTGGCAGAGTACCAGGGCACAACCCTGCTACTCAAGGCAGCCCAGGAACTGGTGCGCAGATACGCAGACCTCCATTTCCTCGTCATGGGACATCCCAACGTTGAACGGTATAGGAAACTTGCTGCCCAGATGGGGCTCTCCGAGAGGGTCACCTTCACCGGCAGGATAAACTACCCCGAAGCAGGTCGCTATCTGCAAATTGGGGATGTGGCCGTCGGTCCCAAGGTATCAGCAACCGAAGGCAGTGGCAAGCTGGCCAACTACATGGCCATGGGGTTGCCCACGGTGGCCTTTGACACCGCGGTGAGCCACGAGTACCTGGGCGAATACGGGAAGTATGCAATAGAGGGGGACCACGTGTCGTTGGCTGAGGCTATCGCCTCGCTGCTAGACAACCCAGGGCGAGCTGCCACATTGGGAATGAGACTGCGCGAACGTGCAATGGAACTCTACTCCTGGTCAGTGCACGAGCAAGAGCTGAGTCGCATCTACTCAGCAGTGATGGCCAAGGGATGAGTCTCTATTGCAGCAAAGGGCTGCGTCATACGCTTCGGGGCGCACCTCGCTATGTCGGTCGGCCTGGAAATCCGAGAGACCGGTGCCCACAGTCATCACTCTGCCTTGACCACCGAGCCACAATAAGGGCATTCCGCGGAGGATGGCCCCACCCAAGTTGCCTCCGACTCCTTAACAGGTCCGCCGCACTGGGGGCATTTCCCGGGAAGCTCGCCGCGTCGCATGCCCGGCCGCGAAGGCGCGGGTAGCTCCTTCAACTCTCGCTCCAGGGCCTCAGCCTCGGCCCGTCGGCCCCTGTCTTTGAGGGCCCTCGCCATCCTCTCACCCATACGTCGTGCCGCGCCGGGGCGCTCGGCCTGCTTGAAGAGGCCCAGGGCCTTCATGCCCCTTTCATTGGCCGCGTCCACGTCATCGAGTTGCAGATAGCAGCGGGCAGCCTGAGCGGTGAGATGGGCAGCCTGTACGAGCCGTCCCTTCTCTTCGGCCTCCTGGGCCAGGTTGTCGAAGGCGTCGGCGGCCTTGTCGAACTTGCCTTGTTCAAAGAGCCGCATGGCGTTTCTGACAGGCTCAGGTGCGGGCGGTCTCTGCCCCCCAAGCCGCCTGCGCCGAACAGGTCTCAATCGCCTAATACGTCTCCTTCGAAACATGATCGTCCTCCGTGGTCGCCTTCTGGAGATTGGCGCGCCGGGCGTAATCTCCGCCTCAGCGGGGACTATAGGACAGCAACTTCCTGCTGTTGGTCACGACGACCCCGCACACATATTCGCGTCTCTCAAGCGGATGAGGGTTGACTCAACACGAGGACCGCCATCACTCCTCGCTCACGGGCCGGGCGAAGACTAGATATCCGGTGTGGGCGACCATGCGATCCTCGGGGCGCAGCCGCGCGGGCACAGTCTTGTAGTGCCGCAGAAGTATCTCGCTCACTTCCAGATCGACGAAATCCCTGCGCTCCAGTTCCTCCAGCAGAGCGGAGACCTGGTTGGTGGTTGGCACAAGGGCCCCGAAGAAGCTACCAGGCGCCAGCGACTCCTTGACCCGGCCGATGTACAGATGGGGCTCGCGAAGGTCCATGAATAGCGCATCGACATCCTTCTCGTCGAACCCCTCAGCGACGCCGCGGCACCTCAGATCCACAAAGTCCAACATACCCACGTTGGAGAGGTTGCGCGTGGCCAGATCGATCATGTCCTGGCGCCTGTCATAGGAATAGACCTTGCCGGAGGGCATCACTCCTCGCGCCAGAACGATTGTCATGGCGCCGCTACCAGTACCGGCCTCAATGACCCTGGAGGCAGGCAGAATGTTCATCTTGAGCAGCGCGTATCCACTCTCTTTGGGATAGATGATCTGGCTCTCGCGCTTGATGTTCATGATGAGATCGTGGAGCGAAGGCCGCAGGAGGTAGAAGGGGTATCCAAGATGCGACGCCAGCTGTACGCCCAGAGGTTGTCCCAGGATATCATCATGCTTGAAGAAGCCACGATGCGTGTGCAGCTCTCCCCCGGGGCTCAAGCGGACCATGAATCGCTTGCTATCCTTGCCCAACAGAAGGACCAGATCTTGCGCCTTTGCTACAGACATCACTCAACCTCAGCGATTGTCACACGCAGAAGGTGGGCGGAACAGGGCTCGAACCTGCGACCTCTTCCTTGTAAGGGAAGCGCTCTCCCAGCTGAGCTATCCGCCCACTCCAGGTAGAGTATACGATGGTGAGGGGACAAGATCAACCGTCTCCCCAAGGTCCCAAGCAAGGCCTCGCTACATGCTCTCCGGCGTGGCGACGCCCATCAGGTCAAGGACGCGGGCCAGGGCGATCTTTGCCGCTGCCACAAGCTTGAGCCGCGCTTTGTTCAAGGGCATGTCTTCGGGAAGCGATGACACGACCCGGCATTGCTTGTAGAAGGGGTGAAAGGTGCCCGCCAACTCCAGGGCGTAGTGGGGCAGGTAGTGGGGGCTCAGACTGGTCACCGACTTCTCCACCACCTCTGGTAAGCGCAGCATGAGTCGAATCAGAGCCAGCTCCGCGGGGTGCTGAAGCAGCGAGACGTCTCCATCGCCGTAGTCTATGTGTTCAGCGTAGCGCAAGATACTGGCAATGCGGGCGTGGGCATACTGCACGTAGTATACCGGATTCTCGCTGGACTGCTCCTTCGCCAAGTCCAGGTCCAAATCCATCTGACTGTCGGCTGCGCGCGCCATAAGTAGGAAGCGCAGCGCATCGGGCCCGATCTCCTCAAGTACGTCCCGCAGAGTGATGATGTCACCCGTACGCTTGGACAGCCGGACGATCTCCCCCCCGCGTCTCAAGGTGACCAACTGGTAGACTATGATCACCAGCCTGTCAGGGTCCACGTCTATGGCTCTCATCGCCGCCTTCATGCGAGGAATGTGGCCCTGATGATCGGCACCCCACACATTTATGACTTTGTCGAATCCACGCAAGATGAACTTGTCGTAGTGATAGGCGATGTCCGAAGCCATATAGCCAGGTTCACCGTCGGAGCGGACGAGCACATTGTCTTTCTCATCACCCAACTCGCTGGAAACAAACCACACCGCTCCGTCCCTGTGGGCGATGTACCCTTTCTCCTCAAGCAAAGCTCTGACTTGATCGACAAGCCCATCCTCGTAGAGGCTTGTCTCGGAGAACCAGCGATCGTAGTTGACTCCCATCAGCCGAAGATCGTCGCGAATGGTAGCCAGCATCGCCTCCAGACCGATATCATAGAGAGCATCCAGCGCCTCCTCGCGAGGCATGTCCAGGAACCTGGTGCCCTCCTGGCTGGCAAGAAGGTCCCCCAGCTCCACCATGTAGGCACCTGGATAGCCCTCGTCGGGAATGGGCTCGTCGCGACCCAGGGCCTGAGCGTAGCGAGCGTACAGCGTGTTCATGAACACCCTCATCTGGGTGCCCGCGTCGTTGATGTAGAATTCACGCTGCACATCGTAGCCGGCGGCCTCCAAGACGTTGGCGAGACCATCTCCGATCGCCGCGTTGCGTCCTGCCCCCACATGCAGGGGGCCTGTGGGGTTGGCGCTGACGTACTCCACCTGTACTTTCTCTCCTTGGCCCAGCTCCAGGTTTGCGTACCGGTCCCCCAAGGCCAGTATCTCGTCAACCTGCCTCGACAGCCAACCCTCGTCCAGCGTGAAGTTGACAAAGCCGGGCCGCACCACCTCCACCTGCGCGATGAAGTCTGCTCGCGTGACGCGAGAGGCGACAGCCTCGGCGATGCGCATGGGGGGCATGCGGGCGACGCCAGCCAGTTGCAGGGCCACGGTCGTCGCATAGTCCCCGTGTTCCTCGTGCTGAGGCCGCTCCACCACTGGCTCTGGTACATCGAACGCCGGAAGGTCGCCATCACCCTGAGCAGCCAGAATGGCCTCGCGAACCAGTTCCTGTATCTCGGTCAGCGGTCGCACCAACATCTCTACTCCTGGTATGCTTCCATCTGTTCCCAGTCCTTGCCTATCTTGATGTCCACCCTCAACGCAGCATCAAGCTCCCAGGCCTCCTCCATCACCGATCGCACCAGACGAGCCACAGAACGCAACTCCTCACGCGGCACCTCCAACACCAACTCGTCGTGCACTTGGAGAGTCATCCGTGCGGCGAGGCCCTCTCCGTTGAGATCGCGATGAAGGCGCACCATTGCGATCTTGAGGATATCAGCAGCAGAGCCCTGGATGGGCATGTTGATCGCCTCCCGTTCGGCGGCTCGCTTCATCCCCGTGTGTGCGCGACTGCTCGACTGCAATGCCGGGAAGTACCGACGCCGCCCCAGGAGCGTCGAGACATAGCCTTCTTCCCGCGCCTCAATCTTGGTCTCCTCCAAGTAGTCGCGTACCTTCTCATACCCCGCAAAGTAGTTGTCTATGAACTTCCTGGCATCCTCCACAGACAGACCGGTTCTCTGTGCCAGGCCGTACTCGCCCATTCCGTAGATGATGCCAAAGTTGATGGTCTTGGCCAGGCGCCGCATCTCCGGGGTGACGTCGGACAATGGCACCTCCAAGACGGCAGCGGCCGTGCTGGTGTGGATGTCCTCGCTTCGGGCGAAGGCCGCCAGCAGGTTGGGATCCTGGGAGATGTGAGCCAGGATACGCAGCTCCACCTGAGAGTAGTCAGCCCCCAGCAGTACCCAACCTTCCTGAGCAACGAAGGCGCTGCGGACATGCCGGCCCAGCTCCGTCCGCACGGGGATGTTCTGCAAATTGGGATCGCTGGACGAGATGCGCCCTGTGACCGTGCCGGTCTGATTGTAGGAAGTGTGCACCCTGCCGGTCTCCCGGTTCACCAACAGCGGCAAAGCATCCACGTAGGTGGACTTGATCTTGGCAAGCTGTCGATGCTCCAGGATAAGGTCGACGATGGGATGGAGGTCCTTCAGTTCCTCCAGCACACTCGCTCTGGTCGAGTACCCGGTCTTGGTCTTTGCCTTGACCGGGAGTCCTAACTCTTCGAAAAGCACCGCACCCAGCTGCTGCGTGGAACTCACGTTGAAGGGATGTCCCGCCAGATCCTGGATCTGCTTCTCCAGCTCCACGATACGCTTGTGCATGCTCGTCGAGATCTGCATCAGCTCGTGC
Organism: Chloroflexota bacterium; assembly: GCA_030603665.1. Classification (GTDB taxonomy): domain Bacteria; phylum Chloroflexota; class Anaerolineae; order UBA7937; family B3-Chlor; genus JAUVXJ01. The sequence continues at coordinate 189,146 of JAUVXJ010000003.1, forward strand.
GTATCCAGTGCGACACCCATCATCTCCATGTCCATGAGCACCTGCACCAGAGGCATCTCCACATCGCGGAACAAGTCCCACTGTTCTCTTTCCCGCAGCACCTTCTCCAGCACGCTGACCAGCCGCAGCGTGGCGTCGGCGTCGGCCCCTGCGTAGGCGGCGGTGTCGGCGATGGATACCTGAGCCAGGGTAATCTGATCGCGACCCTTCCCGATGAGTTCAGTGATGGGCTTCATCTCCATGCCCAGCTTGCTCCACGCCAGGCTCTTCAGACCCAGGCCCCCCCGCGAGGGCTCAAGAAGATAGGCCGCGATCATGGTGTCGAAATCCAGGCCCTGCACGTTGATCCCGTGGCGCTTCAGCACCGTCAGGTCGTATTTGCCGTTGTGAGCAGCCTTGGTCACTTTCCGGTTCTCCAACACTGGGCGCAGTCGGTTCACGACCAACTCCATGGGCAGCTGCCCCGCCGAGTCCTGCGCGAGCAGATGCCCCACGGGTACGTAGAAGCCTCGACCCGCCTGTGCAGCGAAGGAAAGGCCTACCAGGTCTGCCTCCATGGCGTCCGTGCTGGTCGTCTCCACATCAACGGCGATTCGGGATGCCTGTGAGAGCTCGGCGACCAACGAGAACAGTTGCTCTTCAGTAGTCACCGCCTCTGATTGCCCCGCCGAGAGCGGTTCCTGCGCAAAGAAGGTCATCTGCGTGGCTTGCTCTCGATCGCTTTCTGGCAACCTCTGCGCCAGGCTCCTGAACTCCAACTCCCGGAAGAGGTCGGTTACTCTCTTGCGGTCGTAGTCGCTGGTCCTACACAGCTCAAGGTCCAGGCCGATGGGGACATCGGTGACAATGGTCGCAAGATGCTTGCTCAGCAGCGCCTGGTCTTTCTGTCCCGTGAGTGCCTTTCTCGCCCGGGTTGATTCGATCTCCTCCAGATGCTCGTATATCTCCTCCACGGTGCCATACCGCTGAATCAGTTGCCGGGCCGTCTTATCTCCCACGCCAACGACGCCGGGGATATTGTCCGACTTGTCGCCCACCAGCCCCTTGTAGTCTGCCACCAGAGCCGGATCAATGCCGTACTTCTCCCGCACGGCGTCCTCATCATACACCCTGGCATCCGAGAACCTCTGACTGTATCCACCTGGGGTGATCACCGCTACACTCGGCGACACAAGCTGGAGCGCGTCGTTGTCGCCAGTGACGATGACCGTGTTGACCTCCATATCGCTGGCCTGCTGAGCCAGGGAGCCAATGAGATCGTCGGCCTCAAAGCCCGGTACCTCGAACATGGGTATGTTGATGGACTGAACCACCTGACGAATACGGTCCATCTGGCTGCGCATCTCCTCTTTCATCGGAGGCCGGTGGGCTTTGTACTCCTCGAACTCCTCGTGCCGGAAGGTGGCAGCCGGGGCGTCAAAGGTAACGGCGATGTAGTCAGGCTTCTCCTCCTGGAGCGCGTGCAGGAGCATCATAGTGAAACCGTAGACCGCGTTGGTCAACTCCCCCTTGGCGGTGGAGAACGCGTCCACGGGCAGGGCGAAGAAGGCGCGATAGGCCAGCGCATGTCCGTCGATGAGCATCAGTTTCTTGGCCATCGGAGCAACGCCTCCGGGGGGTCTCGTTGATTGTACGAACTCCCCATCCAAATGTCAACGAAACTGCGTTCGAGGTGCCCGAATCTGAGATAGGGGCAACGTCCGAGCGCATCCCAAGGGGTCCTCAGACCGGTGCGGAGCCTATCCTGACTTCAGTGGCACTCAAGTCATACAGGAGAGATCGGGTCGGGATCGATGCCTGGATGCTGTTGTTCGCCGCCCTAAGGCGTCAACTCGAACCTTGCATCAGGTCTTCTGCGTAGGAGAATAAGGCAGAGGTGCCGCCGGTATGCCAGAAGAGGATGTGTTGCCCCGATCGAAACACGCCCTTCCCAATCAGATCCATAAGGCCAGCCATGGCTCGCCCCGTGTACACCGGGTCCAGCAAGATCGCCTCCGATCGGGCCACCAGCCGTATCGCCTCCCTCTCGATATCGGCCACAACCCCGTACCCCTCGCCCAGATAGTCGTCGTAGACAACGAGGTCACTATCTTCGATGGCCACATCCAGGCCCAGAAACTCCGCTGTACCGGGCACAAGCTCCTGGAGAATCGCCTGCACAGTCTTCTGATCCCCGAATGCGCTGATGCCCGCTATCTGGCCCGCGAAACCCAGCGCCCCGGCACCCACCAGCATCCCGGCCTGCGTCCCTCCTGAGCCAGTGGGCACGATGACGACATCAAGCTCCAGTTCCAGTTCGTCGAGTTGAGACCACAGCTCCTCCATGGCGGCGACATAGCCGGTAGCGCCAAGGGGGGTGGACCCACCGAGAGGTATCAGATATGGGCGGTGACCTGCCTGCTCCTCCTCTGACGCCGCCTCTTCCATGGCCTCCTGAAGCGGCGTGTCGCCTGCCCAGCGAACCTTCGCTCCCAGCAGGTCGTCGAGCAACAGGTTCCCACCCCAGTCCGACGGCTCGGAGCCACTGAGAACCAGAACCGCCCGGAGTCCGTACATGGCAGCGGCAGCCGCTGTCTGTCGGGAGTGATTGGACTGCGGGCCGCCCACCGTGAGAACGGTGTCCGCTCCTTGCTGCAGAGCATCAGCAATCAGATACTCCAGCTTCCGCGCCTTGTTGCCCCCGGTGGCCAACCCCGTCTGGTCATCGCGCTTGATGAAGATGCGAGGACCACCTAGTACTTCGGACAGCCGCTTCATCTCCGCTACGGGTGTGGGCAGTATGGCGATGGGCACACGACTAACTCCTGAAGTCAACATCTCCGCTCCTCCCTGACAGCAGGCCCTGTTGCCGGGATTATACCACACCATGCGTGACTCGGATAGACTGGTGACAGGAATGGTCGCTTCCGCGTCCTATGGGGTTGAAGTCACCAGCACCATATGCTATACTTGTTCTCGGGGTTTAGCCCCCGGCGGGCCGTTAGCTCAGCCTGGTTAGAGCACCTGCCTTTTAAGCAGGGTGTCGCTGGTTCGAGTCCAGCACGGCCCATCTGAGCCACCCTAGCTCAGTTGGTAGAGCAAGCGCCTCGTAAGCGCTAGGTCGTCGGTTCGAGTCCGATGGGTGGCTCCAGATTGGCATTCTCATGGGCTGACCAATGTCTGGGTTGGCCCTTTTTTGCAGGGGGCGAGATGCCGATGAGAACGACTGCTCACTGGTACGATGACGGCCTTACCCTCCTGGACTCTGGCTTCTTCGACAGCGCCGTCGAGTGCTTCGACAGAGTCCTGCAGGCCGAGCCGCGAGACGCGAAAGCCTGGGCCCTCAAGGCGAGAGCTCTCTCGGGGATGGAGAGCTACGAGGCAGCCATCGAGTGTCTTGACGCGGCACTGGAGCTGGATCCTCTGGATGCCCAAGTCTGGAGTGAGAAGGCCTCATTCCTCATCAGGCTCGGAAGAGAGGACGAAGCCGCCCAATGCGAGCGCGAGGCCCAGAGGATACTTGATGGCGGTGAGATTGTCTCCATCGCGAGAACGGAGCCCGTCGCCAGCATTTACGGCGTGGCCAACGGACTTGCCAGTGATACCGTCAGCATCATTGCAGCAGACGACAAGGAAGCCTGGTTCGCCTACAAACCGGATCAGGGAGTCACCAGGCTGACGCTCAGTGACCGGCGTGTGCAAGGCTATGTGCAAGGTGAGGGACTGACCAGCAATGCGGTGAGGTGCATAGTTGTGGCCCAGGAGGCAGTGTGGCTGGGCACGGACCAGGGCTTGAGCCGCTTCGACAGAGGAACAGAGTCCTGGGCGCATTTCAACGAGGAGACCGGCTTGGACGCCCACATCGTCAACGACGTGGTGGCCGAAGTAGACTTGCTGTGGTTGGGGACTGACTCGGGGCTATTCGTTTTGGATCCCACGACTGGCAGATCGGTTGCCTGCCCCGGCGGTCCGGATCCGAAAGTGATCGACCATCTTGTCGGAGACGGGGATCGGATATGGTGTGGTGCCAACCACGAGAGGGCGGGCTTGTCAGTGTTTGATACAAGCTCGGAGACCTTCGAGAGCCTGGAGGTGGGTCCCTGGGTGCAGGGTATGCAACTGTTCCCGCCAGGCGATAACGAGGCGCTATGGGTGGCCAGAAGGGATGGAATCACCATCGTAGACAGAACAACCCGCGACACCCGGGAGATACCTCTCCCAGCCATGGTGGTCACCGGCTTGTCGATTAGCGCGAACCAGCTGATGGTGGGCACGGACCAAGGTCTAGCGGCCGTCGAAGTCGAAGAGGGCCAGGTGGTGGTGAAGGAGATCGAGGTCGGCCTCGGTCATAGAGTGACGGCTGTCTGTGCGACCCGATCCAGAGAGTGGGTGGGCACTGAGGACCAGGGTGTCCTCTGCCTCACTTACTCTTGACAACCGCTTCTAGCTAGCATATAATAGTATACCTAGGCACCTCTCGGCCGCCTGAGTGGGGACCCCGTGGGTGAATGAGCGTCGAATAGACCGCCACGGTCGTAGAATGGAGACATCTCAGAGATCAGTTATCAAAGAGCAGGTGCCGAGCGTTGCTAGGGCAGGTTTGAATGGCACGCAAGAGTTCCAAGAGCAAGAAGACACCTTGGTGGAAGCGCTTTCCCATCAATCTCGAGCCCCGTTTGCGGGAGGAGGTCGTGAGCCTCTTGTTGATGGCGCTCGGCGGAATCACGCTGTTGAACCTGCTTTCCGTCAGCCATGCACAAGGGGTCCTGATAGACAGCTGGTCCCAGGTGCTGCGATGGATATTTGGATGGGGAGCTTTCCTGGTAGCCTTGGCCATGGTCGCGCTGGGGGCTGGCCTCCTGTTGCGCAATCTGCAGTCCCTGCGGACGATCCCGCGCCTCAGGATTGCCGGGGGGTTCTTGCTCTTCGCCAGCGTGCTGGGGTTGCTTCACTTCTTCTACCCGGACCCCCTGCAACTGGCTCAAGAGGGTCGCGGAGGCGGATACATCGGGTGGGCCATCAGCACGGCACTATACAGTACGCTGGGAGACATCGGCGCCTTCCTGGTCCTGCTTCTGGCTTGCCTGGTCGCTATCTTCCTGCTCATCAGCATTTCCCCCTCGCAGATCCGGGACGCAGCCGCGGCGCTGAGTAGGCGGGCAGAATCCATCTACCAGGACCACGTGACTCCGTATCTGGAGGACTTGCAGGACCAGAGCCAGACCCCGCAGGAGACTCAGCCAGCGACGCTGTCCACCCAACTGGTTCCCGAAGAGTCGGAAGCGCGAGGTTCGGTTGCCTCTGAGCCGCCTGTGCACTTGGCGCCGGCACCCAGACAGATAGTGCGCGAGGAAGGCCCGTTTCCTTCCTTGGACCTGCTGGAGGAGGTCTCGCTGGAGGCAATCAGCGAAGCTGAGGCTCGGCGCAAACTGAGAATCATCGAAGACACCCTCAGCAGCTTCGGCGTTCCAGCCAAGGTAGTGGAGATCAACCAGGGCCCCACGGTCACCCAGTTCGGCGTTGAGCCAGGGTATGTGGAGCGCAAAGGGTCCGACGGTGAGATGATCTCCAGGAAGGTGCGGGTCAGCAAGATCAGCTCGCTATCTAAGGATCTTGCGCTGGCCCTGGCCGCCCCCTCCATCCGCATCGAGGCCCCCGTGCCCGGGCGGTCCATGGTGGGTATCGAGGTGCCCAACGACAAGATCTCCCTAGTCGCACTTCGAGCAGTCATGGAGTCCGAGGAGTTTCAGGAGAACGACTCCCCTCTCAGGATAGCGCTGGGCCAGGACGTCTCCGGGCGTCCCGTGCTCGCGGGTCTCGAAACAATGCCTCACCTGCTGATCGCGGGGGCCACCGGGTCTGGCAAGAGCGTCTGCATCAACTCCATCATCGCCTGCCTGCTGTTCAACAACTCCGCGGCTCGGCTGAAGTTGCTGATGATTGACCCCAAGATGGTGGAGTTGATCCATTTCAATGGGCTTCCGCACCTCATAGCTCCCGTGGTGACAAAGATGGAGCGGGTCCTCCCGTCCTTGAGATGGGCGATGGCAGAGATGGACAGGCGATACTCCATACTGTCGAAGGTTGCGGCACGGAACATAGAAGACTACAACACCCGCAAGCTGCCACCAAGTGAAGGGCCCCTGCCTTACGTCATAGTCGCCATCGACGAGCTGGCTGATCTCATGATGATGGCCCCCGACGACGTGGAACGTATCATCTGTCGGCTGGCGCAGATGTCGCGAGCCACCGGAATACACCTCGTTATCGCCACACAACGCCCTTCCGTAGACGTGGTGACCGGCTTGATCAAAGCCAACTTCCCGGCGCGCATCTCGTTCGCCGTGACATCGCAGGTGGATTCGCGGGTCGTTCTGGACACCGCGGGCGCCGAGACACTCCTAGGGCAAGGCGACATGTTGTACATGGCCCCTGACTCGTCCAAGCTGGTTCGCCTGCAGGGCTGTTTCGTGTCAGACCGGGAGATAGAACGGGTGGTCCAATTCTGGAAAGAGCTGACCCCCTTTGCTGAAGAGTCCACCGCTCCCTGGGGAGAGATTGAGGCGGTCGCTGATGAGGAAGAGCGTGATGTACTCCTGGAGGAAGCCATCGCACTGCTGAAACAACAGGAGCGCGCCTCCACTTCCCTATTGCAGAGGCGCCTTCGAATCGGCTATCCTCGGGCGGCCAGACTCATGGACCAGTTGGAAGAAGAAGGTGTCGTCGGCCCTCCAGAGTCGGGAGGGCGTTGGAGAGAAGTCCTTATCTTGCAGGAGGACGAAGACATGGAGGATGAATGGGAATTGTGAATCTAGAGAGAAGGAGAGTAGATGGCTAGGAAGGAAACAGAGGAGAGAACCAAGAAGACCAAGGGGATCCAGGCCGAGGGAGTGGTGGTCAAAGCTTTGCCCAACGCCATGTTTCGGGTGCAGCTGGATAGCGGACCCGAGGTACTCGCGCACATATCCGGGAAGATGAGGAAGTACTACATCCGCATCCTTCTCGGGGACCGTGTCCTGGTAGAGCTGTCGCCCTACGACCCCATGAGAGGCCGCATCCTGTACCGATATAAGAAGTAGCAGGGCACACGACCATCGCCTCCATGGGGTAGAGCGCATGCGATGATCGTCCCGAAAAACGATAGCCCCATAGCTCTCTTCCGCACCCTGAGGAAAGATGATCTACTTCGGAACGAGCGGGTTCAGCTACAAAGATTGGGTGGGACCTTTCTACCCTCAGGGCATGCCATCCCGTGAGTGGCTCGAGTTCTATGCGCGTGAATTCAACGTCACCGAATTGAACTTCTCCTACTACCGCGTGCCCACTCAATCGACGCTGGCGGGAATGGTGGCCAGGACGCCGGATGATTTCATGTTCACCGTCAAAGCTCATCAAGACATGACGCACAACAGGGGAGGAGACGAGGCTATCTTCGCTGAATTCGTTGAATCCCTGGAGCCATTGATCGAAGCAGGCAAGTTCGGCTGCATCCTGGCCCAGTTTCCCTGGTCTTTTCGTCACGAGGAGGAAGGCCTGGGCTATCTGGGCTTCCTACGCCAGCAGCTGAACGATCTTCCCGTCGTCATAGAGTTCCGGCGCCGCGAGTGGGTTTCTGATGAGACCTTCGAGTTCCTGCGAGAGAACAACCTCGGCTTCTGCTGTGTCGATCAGCCTCGTCTCAAAGGTCTCATTCCTCCCACAGCCGAGGCCACCAGCTCCATCGGGTACGTTCGCTTCCACGGTCGCAACGCCAAGAAGTGGTGGCAGCACGACGAGGCCTGGGAACGGTACGACTACACCTACAGCGAAGAAGAGCTGGAGGAATGGGTGCCGAAGATACGCAAACTAGAAGAGAGCACGGACAGCACATTCGTCTTCGCCAACAACCACTGGCAGGGCCAGGCAGTGCAGACCGCCCGACAGCTGCGCATGCTATTGCCCGACCTTGAGCCAAGGAGGTAGCCAGATGTCCGGTCACTCAAAATGGTCCACCATCAAGCGCAAGAAAGCGGCCACTGACGAGAAGAGAGGGCAGGTCTTCACCAGGATCGCCCGCGAGCTCAGCATAGTGGCACGAGAGGGCGGCGGGGATCCTGACTCCAACTTCCGCCTGCGTCTCGTGATGGACAAGGCCAAGCAGGTCAACATGCCCAAGGACAACATCGAGAGAGCCATCAAGCGAGGAACGGGCGAGCTGAAAGGCGAGGTCCTCGAAGAGCTCATGTATGAGGGCTATGCTCCCAACGGCATCGCTCTGCTCCTGGCCACGTTGACCGACAACCGCAACCGCGTCGTGGCCGAAATCAGGCGCATTCTCAACCGCTATGGTGGCAAGCTGGCGGAGAGCGGCGCGGTGAGCTACCTCTTCGAGCAACAAGGCTTCATCTCCGCAGAAGCCGGCGAAGGTGACCCCGAGGAGCTGGCCCTGCTGGCCATAGATGAAGGGGCGGTGGATGTCAACGTCGAAAGTGGCAATCTCGAGATCTACACCGATCCCAAGGACCTCCAGAAGGTCAAGGAGGCCCTGGAAGCGCAAGGCGTCGCCCTGACTTCGGCGGAACTGACGATGACACCCATGGCGATGAACGAACTTGGCGAGTCCGATACTTTCAAGGTGATGCGCATCATCGAGGCCCTGGAGGAACTCGATGATGTGCAGCACGTGTTCTCCAACCTGTTCCTCACCCCTGAGTTGGTCATCAACTACGAAGAAGCGCAGACGTAGACCGGCGAAGAAGTCGTATGTTGGTTCTAGGCATCGATCCTGGCACAGCCATAACCGGCTGGGGAGTCGTAGGCAAAGAGGGCAGCGAACTGACCCTGGTGGACTATGGAACGGTGCGTACCTCCCAGGATTCGCCAATGCCACAGCGACTCCAGACCATCTATGGTGAACTGGGCCAGGTCATCTCCAGCCACCAGCCTGCCGCCGTCGCGGTGGAGCAACTGTTCTTCAGCAAGAACGTGCGCACCGCGATGGTTGTCGGCCAGGCGCGAGGCGTGGTCCTCCTGGCTGTGGCAGACGCCGGGGTGCCTCTCCACGAGTACACCCCCCTTGAGGTCAAACAGTCGGTAGTGGGCTACGGCAAAGCCACCAAAGAGCAGGTGCAGAAGCTGGTGCAGATGCTTCTGGACCTGGATTTCATTCCCCAACCCGATGATGCGGCCGACGCCATAGCCGTGGCCATCTGCCACCTGCACTCCGAGCGCCTGGAACGTTTGTTAGACCAGGAGAGAGGCTAGCAGCGTGATGCAGGCCTTCGCCCATTCGCCCCGGCACCAGCGCCGCTGCAGAAAAGGGAGTGGCGCGGGGGCTCAAGCAACGCCGCGTCAACACAGCCCACCGACAAGCGCCACCTAGGTTCGCCGCTATGACGCTCACATTGCCCGCACTTCCCCCGTTCTCTCTATCTTCCGTCACGAGATCACACGGCTGGCTGAGATTGGCCCCCTTTGCCGGGGATGAGGAGGGAACTCGGCTCTCTCGTGTAGAACGGCTCAATTCGGGCCGGATGGTGGAGATTGAGATCCTGGAAATGAACGGCGGCGTGACGGTCGATATCTCCGGCAACCCGAGCCAAACCGAGTTGGACGAGGTGGCAGAGAAGGTCACATGGATGCTGGGGCTAAATCAGGATCTATCCGCGTTCTATGCCGTGGCGCGGTCCGAGCCCAAACTGGCTCAGGTCGAGGACCTAGCCCAGGGGCGCGTCCTACGATCACCCACCGTGTTCGAGGACGTGGTCAAGACGATCCTGACCACCAACACGAGTTGGGCCGGAACAATCCGTATGGTCGAGGCACTGGTCTCGCAGTTCGGCGATCCGCTGCCCCAGGACCCTTCGCGCCGCTCCTTCCCCACTCCTCGGCAGCTGGCCCAGCTCGATGTCCAGGCGCTACGCTCCGTCGCCCGCCTTGGCTACCGTGCGCCGTATGTCCTGGAGTTGGCCCGTAGCGTGGCGTCCGGTGACCTGGACCTGGAGTCCCTACAGACAAGTGGCGATCCCACGGAACAAGTGCACGGTGGTCTGCTAAGTATCAAGGGGGTTGGGGCGTATTCGGCCGCCAATCTGCTCATTCTGCTGGGGCGATACGACCACATCCCTGTGGACAGTTGGGCGCGTAAGCTAGTGTCCCACGAATGGCACGCCGGTGAGCCCGTGGGAGACGCAGAGGTGGAGGCTGCCTTCGACCACTGGGGCAAGTGGAAGGGACTCGCGTACTGGTTCTGGGATTGGTCGTACCAGGCGGGTGGATAGCAGGGAGATGCTCGACAGAGTGCCAGCCGAGCCAGCCGAGGTGGAACTGCTGGCCTCTGTCCAACACGGGGCAGACCAGCGTAGATTCACAGTTAGATGGTGAGAGTCGTTTCTCAGCGCAATGGAATGTGTAAGAAGGGAGCCACTAGATGTCTTCGAAGGAGCAAAAGTGCAAAATCACCGTTCTGAAGCGGACCCTCAACCGCGATTTGCGGAAAGAGTACCTCTCTGAGGAGTACCAGGGATTGTCTGCGTGCGATCAACTCCACGACGGCCAGGAGTTCTTGCTCGAAGGGTTCGAGGAGCTCGCCTCTGTGCCGGAGGGGTTCTGCGACTGGGCCTGGGCGGACATACGGCAAGACGTCCTCAGAGTCGCCTGGGGAGGCGACCAGCCCGGACTCAGGCAGCCCGGTGTGGCCATAGCAGGGTGCACCGACTGGTTCAGACCCGTCATCTTCAAGATAGAGAGAATCGAGGATGAGTGACACCGCGGAGTACGTGGAGAAGCTGCAGGTCACCGATCCCCTCAGGGCGCCGCTTCTGAGGTCGGCCATAAAGGCACTGAAGCTGCCCAAGGCCACCCACGGATTGGACGCGGGGTGCGGCATCGGCCTCCAGATCCCCCTGCTGGCAGAGGCGGTGGGACCTGAGGGCCACGTCACCGGACTGGACGTCAGGACAGGGCTCCTGGCCCAGGCGGAGCTTCTGGCCAAGGACCTGGGACTGATGGGCCAAACCTCGTTGCGGCAGGGTGACCTCAACGACCTGCCCTTCGAAGATCACACTTTCGACTGGCTGTGGAGCGCCTCAGCCGCGGGGTATCCCGCACACCAGCCCCTTCAACTGCTCTGCGAGCTTGGCAGAGTGGTCAGACCCGGAGGTGCGGTCGCCATCCTGATCTACACCTCTCAGGCGCTTCTACCAGGATACCCTATGACAGAGGCTCGTTTGAACGCCACCGCCATGGGCATCGCGCCGTTCACGGTTGACATGCCCCCAGAGGATCACTGGTTGCGCGCTGTGGGATGGTTTCGTCAGGCAGGCCTCACCGAGGTCAAGGCACAGACCTTCGTGAGCGAGGTCCAGGCCCCACTTGGGGACGAATTGCGTGCAGCAGTCGCCGCGCTGATCGATATGCGCTGGGGCAGAGCCGAGTCCGAGGTGGACCCCCAGACTTGGGCAGAATATGAGCGCCTCTGTCGCCCGGGCTCTCCAGATTTCATCGTCGATTCTCCGGACTACTATGCCTTTTTCACGGAGACGCTCTTCCATGGCCAGGTCAGCGGATAGAGAGGGGTGAACCCCGCTGCTCCGAATCCTGTTCAGGTGGATGGGACTCCAGAAACGGGAGGAAGAGGAAGATGCTAAGCGTTGACGAGAAGCAGATCAGGGAGGTCATCGAGGAGGCCTACATAGCAGGGATCCACGGCAGCCAGGACGAGGTCACCGTCAGAAGTGGCTTCCACGAGGACTTCGCCATGCTGGTCCTCCAGGAAAATACGCTGGAGAAGGTGGACGTCGACGAATGGTTGCGCCGGCTCGAGCAGATGAAAGCCGACAACCCCGACCTGTGGAGCGCGGAGACCAGACATGAGTTCAGACTTGTGGACACCGCTGGCTACGCGGCTGTGGCCAAACTGGACGTTCACAAGGGAGATACACACTTCTCCACCGACTACATGCTGCTCTACAGGTTCGAAGACCGCTGGAGGATCGTTTCCAAGGTGTTCGCGGTCCCCAGTTGACACCGACCGGGGGACGCTAGTGACAGTGGTCCAGGTGCATCCATGAGCTATGTCCGACTGATCCACTGGAACGAGACCGAAGCCGAGGAGCGAGCCCGTCAGCTCCGCGCTCTGGGCTATGAGGTGGCGTCTGCCTCCTTCGACCGCGACGCCTTGCATGCTTTGAAAGAGGATCCTCCCCAGGCGGTGGTCATCGACCTCACGCGAGCACCGTCCCAGGGACGAGACGTCGCTGTTGGCGTCCGCAAGGGCAAGGCCACCAGGAACGTGCCTCTCATCTTCGTGGAGGGCGCCCCGGAAAAGGTAGATCGTTTCAGAACGCTATTGCCAGACGCAGTCTATACAACTTGGAGCAACATCGGTGACTCGCTGAAGGGGGCCATCGCCAATCCGCCCGCCAAGCCGGTGGTGCCAGGCTCGGTGATGGACGCGTATGCGGGCGCACCCTTGCCCAAGAAACTCGGTATCAAGAGCGGTTCCGTCGTCCTATTGGTCAACGCTCCGGAGGGTTTCGAAGCCACTCTGGGCGAACTCCCCAACGGTGCCGCTTTGCGCGAGGGTGGTGAGGCGCCCGCCGATGTAACCCTTTGGTTCACGACATCGAGGGCGCAGTTGGAGCATGGTATCACTGAGATGACCAAGCGAGCACAACGGGGCAGTCTGTGGATCTTCTGGCCCAAGAAGTCCTCTGGAGTGCGGAGCGACATCTCGCAGACAGTGGTGCGCCAGGTCGCCATGGCCGCAGGTCTGGTGGACTTCAAAGTGTGCTCGGTGGACGAGATCTGGTCTGGCTTGCGGTTCACGCAGAAGCGTACTCGGTCCAAATAGCCACCATCAGGAGGCATGTCCCTCGATCCATCCAAGGTTCATCGCAATAGAGCGAAGGAGTCTGCAAGTGCCGTTTGTCTGCCCTGAGTGTTCGCGCCACGGATCATTGAACATCGTCCTCTCCATCGAACTTCCACCCGACAGCCGCTCCGATGAGATCACCCTGCAGACAGTGGAGTGCTCGGACTGTGGTTTCACGGGCATCGCCGTCTACGAAGAGTCAAGGAGAGGCGCTCTAGGGTCCGAGTCCTTCAGTCATACAGGCTACCGCCTGAGCAAGAGCGACTTCGGGGACCTCGGCGAAGCTATCAGAGGTTGCACCGACAGAAGAAACCAGCGATGCCGTTGCCCGGCTCATCGTTTACTGAGCCGCACCGACGCTGCCGGTCGATGGGTCGCCCTGCGGGACCTGGAGGCCACAGACGCCTTTCCCGTCAAGATCTAGGTTCCGAAGTGGGTAGAGATGACTGCAGACCCCAGATGTTGTACACTCCCGTAGAGACACAACGAGACCACTGGACCGAATGTTGACCTGCCGTCAATTCCTTCTCCATGATCAACTGTCCCCGGTGGTGATAGGGCAATGACACAAGCTAGGGGAAAGCGGACACTGGGAAAGCGCAGAGCGACAGGGCTGGCCCTCCTCCTTTTTGCCCTCCTAGTGCTGGCGGCTGTTCTATCTTGCCCTCTGATGACGCTCGCGTCGCTCAGGCAGCTGGATGATCACCCACTGTACGTGATGCGCTACTACGGCCCCTACACATCTGAAGTTCTCTTGAGGTCCGGCGCTGAGGAGGCCGTCTACGAGAGGATCAGACAGATGGCCATGCCGGAGGCATGCACCTGCTTTGCTGGCTTGAGCGCCGAAGGCGACCGGGTATTCGGGCGGAACTTCGATTGGGATGACCATCCGGCCCTCCTGCTCTTCACCGATCCCCCTAACGGCTTTGCGTCGGTCTCCGTGGTGGACATCTACTACCTGGGGTACGATGCCGAAGGACAATCGGAGATTGGTCGTGCCGCACTCCTGCTGGCGCCACTTCTGCCCTTCGATGGTATGAACGAGGCCGGCCTGGCCGTGGGCATGATGGCGGTACCCCATGCGTGGGATAGGGACGATCCTCAGAGGCCCACCGTAGAGTCTCTGCGGGCCATCCGGATGCTACTCGACCGGGCCAGCAATACTGAGCAAGCCATCGCTCTGCTGCAAGAATGCGACATCGTCTTCGCGGGTCCACCGCTCCACTACCTGATCTCCGATGCGTCTGGCGATTCCGCAGTGGTGGAGTTTCTAGATGGTCAGATGAAGGTGATCACCAATGATGAGCCGTGGCAGGTGGCCACCAACTTCCTTCTGACGGAGATCGAGCCCGACGGCGCCAACGCTCCATGTAGGAGATACAACGCGGCCTACGACGCCCTTGCCGCCGCAGACGGCAGTGTGTCCCCCAGCGAGGCCATGGACATCCTCCAGCGTGTGTCCCTTCCCAGCACGCTCTGGTCGGCGGTGTACGACATGACCACGGGGGACGTTGCCCTTGTGATGGACAGAGACTATGACCGAGTGCTCACTTTCCATCTGGGCATGATTGGAGCGAACGTCGATTGACCACCAAGAGTTGGCCATAGAGGCGGCTGATCCGCGTATGCTCCGCGCTCAGAAGCCCCACGCGACGGCAGGGGAGGCTCTGTCGTGGTGGCATTCAGATAGAAGATCGTCACCTTCCTCTCACCGACCTTCGCCATCAGCTCCCTCTGGCACCACATCGTATCTCGACATCCACGGCCGAGCCGCTCAAGCACAGTGCGTATGGAGGGACTCTAGCCACCAAAGGTATCAGGAGAAACGAAGATGAACCACATTGCACTACAAGCGATTGGATTTGTGTCCTCCCCCATTACGGAACGTATGGACGCAAACTGGGGCGCAACTACATCGAGAATCGTGCTCAATCCAGAGTTTGAAGGGGCGTTGCTGGGCCTGGAAGACTTTTCCCATGCCATAATCGTCACCTATCTACATCAGGCAACCTATGACAGAGACAAACACCTTCAGCGTAGACCGAGGAACTTGGAGACGATGCCCAAGATCGGCATTTTGTCCCAGAGGGCCAAGAATAGACCAAACCCCATAGGGGTGACAGCTGTGGCGATTGTCAATACGGGCCTTGACTTTCTCGAGGTGAGAGGGCTGGATGCCATACACAAGACGCCCGTGCTCGACATCAAACCCTATTATCCACACTTTGACAGAGTAGATAATCCCAAGGTTCCTGAATGGGTAGACAGATTAATGAAAGGCTATTTCTGATTGAGATCGGAATGAGGTCGAAAAGAGAGCAGCCTGAGTGTCGCAAGGCGACGTATCGAAGGATGCGGAGTCAAACCCCTGGCGCACGGGCCGAACACGCCAGGCTTGATGGGGAGACTCGCGCGCTTCGATACGGCCTGCGGCCTACTCAGCATGCTCGTCGTGGCTGCTCAAGTCTGACTCTCCCCTCCCTCGATGGGAGGGGATGAAGGGGAGGGTGAAGACAACCTCAGTCACCCCCACCTCTTGTCCTCCCCCATCAAGGGGGAGGAGGGTTCCTGTCGCTTGAGGTGGGCTCTTCAGCGCGTGGGAAGGACTCAAGCCCTCTCACCATGAACCCTTTCGTCGCCACAAGCCCTAGATAGCATCCTGAGTGTCGCGAAGCGACGTATCGAAGGGTGCGCAAATCCTTGCGAAGGTTACAAACCGTCGCAAGGGTCAGGGGTAGAGCAAGATAGAACCCTGCCCTCCTCCTCGCTCCTCCGACAACAGCTTGACACACGGTGGGTAGTCGGCTACAATCGCCCCGCATGCAGGAACGCTACGGTGCGCTTGTTGCACAGGTCGCAGAGCGGCAACAGGCAACCCACAGAGCCCTTCGACACCCCACTCTGCACCCCCAGGCTCCTCGGGTGGCCCCATGATGGACTCCTATGTGTGACGAACCTCCCGAAGGTTTCAAGCCTTCGGGTGGGTGCTAGCGGCTGTGAGGCGACCACGAGAGGCGGCATGGGAGGTGAGGAATCGGTGGGAGCAACTCGAACAGGGCCAACAGCGCTTCTTCTTCTGGGGCTATGGATGATAACCCTATGTGCCGGCTGTGGCGAACCGCCGCCGCTGGACACGAGCTTGCTCACCGGCGACCCATGCGAGCCTCCGTGCTGGCAGGGCCTCACGCCGGGCGTGCCGTCCTACGAGGACCAGCGCTGGACCTTCAATCCCAAGGCGGCAAACGTGGGTTCGGCGCTCCGCGGAATCCAGAAGGGTATTGACGGCCTCGACCGATCCGAGCTGCGAGACTTCGGCGTTGCCATATACGCCGAGTGGACTACCGATGACGAAGAATGGGAGATGTATAGGCGAGAATGGCTCGGAGCGAACTGATGAGCGGGGCCGGATTGGAGCAGATCGGCTCCGACATAGCCTATTGCATTGAGGACATCTGGGAGGGCTAGCCGTGCGGGTTGCCCCATCCCAAGTGTGGCTGGTCCAATGCACTCGACTATCGAGAGGGGCAAGCAGAAGTGCGTTCCGCCAAGCACGGTGGGTCGGCTAGACAATCCGCTACGCTTGATGGCCAAGAAATGAGGAGCATATTGAGGAGAATCACTGGACTCTCTTATGCGGTGTCGGTGGTGTCCTCGTTGGTGCTGGCTGCATGGCTTACTTCGTGCGGTCTCACCGGGCCCGTCGACAGGAGCCTATTGACCGGCGAACCCTGTGAGCCACCATGCTGGCAAGGTCTTGTGCCAGGAGTATCCACAGAGCAGGAAGTGGAGAGTGCTCTGAGAGCCAGTGAGTATGTGGACCCGGATAGCGTGTATCCGGAGAGATCGGGTGGCGCCAGGATCATATCGTGGGAGAGTACAGCATGGTGGACCGCCAGCGCGGAGCCCAACGCGTTCATATTGGATGGCGACACGTTGATGGTCATCAGCATGCAACTCGACTATGAGCTTACCTTGGAGGACTTGCTGGACAGATATGGTCCCCCGCACAAAGTCTGGACTCAGTGGAGGGACTGGGGAAGCGTCGACGCACTGGTCAACCTATACTACCCCTCCATAGGACTCATACCACAGTTGGTGCTGGAGCCGTCCGCCGGCCAGCACGAGCTTGAGCCACATAGTCAGGTGATACGGGTGTGGTACTGCCCCGGCAGCTCACTAGAGGGGCTTGCCGATCTCGGCAGCTCTATCCCTTTCCCTCCCAGAGAATACATGGAGTCTGCCCTTCACGATTGGGCTGGCTACGGAACGCTGAAGGAGGACTGGTTGCGCCGGTAAGGGTCAGCGCACTGTGGTCGGGACCACAGACGTACTTGGGGCGGCTACTTCACGACCAGGACGGGACAGGGAGCATGGCGCACCACGTGCTGCGAGATGCTGCCTACCAGGGCTTCCTCGACCATGCTACGACCCAGGGCGCCGACCACGATAAGATCCGCTCCCTCGCTCTCGGCGATACGGACGATGGCCGTTCCCGAATGACCATCCACGCTCATGGAGCGGGCGGTGACCCCGTGCTCCGCAGCCATCGCCATCGCCCGACGGAGAGCCTGGGCTCCGAACTCTCGCAGCTCGGCGACAACTTGCTGATACAGCTCAGCCGTGTACCATACGAAGCTGGTCTCCACCACATGGAGGATCACGAGTTCCGCCCCCGTGGCCCTAGCCAGATAGATGGCGTGGCGGGTGGCGTTCTCTGAGAGCTGCGACCCGTCTGTAGGGTTGAGTACCAAGCCGTACTCATCCAGTTGGTTCTCGTCGCTCATCTCACAACCCCTTCATGTCCCGCGTGGATCGAAGCCGACAGGGCCGGGCTACGCACTTCAGCGTCGGCAGGCGCAAGAGACCCCGCTCACCGGCACACAGAGTGAGGTCTACTTATACTCGGGGAACTCATCCTCCTTGAAGGTAGCCACGGGGAGTTCTTCTTCCAGGCTTGCACCAGGCAGGTAGTCGAACAACTCCTGAACCTTGTCGCCCACTGCGCGGAACATCAAGGTCAGGGGAAGGTCGCTGGGGCAGGCGCTCTCACACATGCCGCACCCCACGCACGAAGTAACCATGTGGTTCATCCTGGTCAGCTGGAAGAGCAGTGTATCGCTGGGCATTCTGGCGGCGCCCTTCCTATCGGCCCACAAGAGATACCGGTCCGAAGGATGTCGGAAGGTGTCCGTCTCGAAGATGCATTCCTTGCAGTAGCAGATGGGACAGGCCTGGGCGCAGTTGTGACAGGCGATGCAGGTAGAGAACTGAGCCAGGAGGCTGGATGTGTCCTTCACCGTCTCGTGGAAGCGGGCGAAGGCCTCATCTCTGGCTCTCTCCCTACCCGAGACCAGTTTGGCCACAGCCTCCTCGCGACCGGGAGCGTCCCCTTCCTGAAGGCCCAGCTTTTCCACAATCTCCTGCCCTATCTCCCCCTCCATCTCCAAGAGGATCGCGGTCTCGGTGTCCACGCCGAAAAGACCGATGTTGACATCCACATTACTGGCTATGGGGTGTTCGCATATCTGGCAGGCCACCCGAAACTCGTAGCCATCCATTGGCACGACCTGGCCCTCCCTCGCCCCCCGCAACTGGTCAGCTGAGGAGCCAGCTCCATCATCCAGCTCACCGGCCAGCTCCGCGTACTGCGTCGCCTCGTAAGACCCGAGACAGTCTATGCCCAGGGTGACCAGGTTGTCGAGGGTGGCTTGCTGAAGTTTGACCAGTTCAAAAAGCGCCCTCATCTCGCAGGACTTCAACACCACTCCCACTCTTTCCCTGTTGCCTCGGCGGGTCAGGTTCGACACCAGCTTCGCGGAGTTGACCATCATCACCGGTGCCAGGGGGTTGGCGTTGGCCAGCTTGTCCGGATCCTTGATCAACGTTTGTACAACGGCATCCCCGGAGGGTAGCTCCACGGGAACGAGCAACGCATCCACGACCTTAGCCTCCAGGAGTCGCCGCAAGAACTCCCGCAAGGCCGCGACAACGTCACCCTCTTTGACCTCCAGCACCGCCTTCACGCTCATCAGTCGCGCCTCCACACCAACCCGCTAGATCGCCCAAGCCTCGCCCATGGGATTGGGACCTTTCTCCTTGAGGGTCTGCACCATCTCCGTGATTGTGTCCGCAAAGAGCTTGCCTTCGCTGGCGCTTATCCAGCGCAACCACACGCGGTCGGGATCGAGCCCCAGTTGTTCCAGGATGCTCCTCAGAATGGCCATTCGACGACGCGCTTTGAGGTTCCCGCTCTGGTAGTGGCAGTCTCCGGGATGGCAGCCCCCGATGAGCACACCGTCTGCGCCCTCCAAGAGAGCCTTGATGACGTAGATCGGATCCACTCCCCCGGTGCACATCACGCGAATCGATCGGACATTGGGCGGGTACTGAATCCTAGACGTGCCGGCCAGGTCCGCACCCGTGTACGCACACCAGTTGCAGAGGAACGCCACTATTCTGGGCTCGAATTCGTCCATTACCCTAGCTCCATATGGTACGCAGTAACGTCCGCACCACCCCGGCTAGTCCAGGGCTACATCCAACATGGCCATCAGCTGCGTCTTCTCGAAGACCCGCTGCTGGATGGCGCCGCTTGGGCAGGCCACCGTACAGGCACCGCAACCTTGGCACAACAACGGAGCAATCTCAGTGATGCCGGTCTCCTCGTCAGCCACCAAAGCCTCGAAGGGGCAGGTGTCAATACACAGTCCGCACGCAATGCACAAACGCGGGTTGACGAACGGCACAGCAGATTGGCCCTCCAGGCGCTGCCTGGCCAGCATCACCGCCGCGCGCATGGCGGCACCCCTGGCCTGAGAGATGGACTCCTCGCTGTTCTTCGGGCTGTGACAGAGCCCACAGAGGTACATCCCCACGGCTTCAAAGTCCATGGGCCGCACTTTGGTATTCGCCTCCTCAAAGAAGCCATCCTCGTCAAGGGGCACGCCCAGTAGCTCCGCCAAACCCTGGTTATCTCGGGGAGCCACCCCGGTGCTCAACACCACGAGGTCCGCCTCCAGCGTCAGATCTGCATCCAGTATCGGCTCGTGAATCAGCACGCGCAGCCTATCCTTCGCCGCCTCCACCCTGGGCTTGGCCTCTGGCTCGTAGTGGATGAAGATCACGCCTTGCTCGCGAGCCTGCCGGTAGTAGTCCTCCTGGAAACCATAGGTCCGCATGTCGCGGAAGAGAACGAGGACGTTGGCCTCGGGATTCAACTCTTTGATACGAAGGGCGTTCTTGATAGCAACAGAGCAACAAATGCGGCTGCAATAGGGACGGTCTGGCTCCCGCGAGCCCACGCACTGGATCATGACCACGTTCTTCACGCCAGCGAGGGCCTGTGCGTCACTGGAGATCCGCTCCTCCAGTTCTCGCTGGGTAAGCACTTGGGGATGCTGCCCGTATAGATATTCTGTGGGCTCAACCTCGTCGCCCCCAACGGACACGACTATCACTCCATGGACAAGCTCTTCAGTGCTGCCGTCCGCCGAGATCAGCGATGTGTACCGCCCGGGCTCCCCCGTCATCTGTGTCAGGTCAGATCCAAGGTGGACTGTGATCAACTCGCTCGCCTCCACCTGGTCTATCAGGCCCTGCAAGTACTCCTGCGGGTCCCCGCCACCGAGAGTGTAGTGGATGTGGCGCAGGTTGCCTCCCAGCTCCATCTCCTTCTCCACCAGATGGACAAAGAAGCCCTGTCGCGCCAGGGACAGGGCAGCTTCCATGCCCGCCACGCCACCACCGACCACCAGGGCTCCCGGAGAGACTTCCGCATCCGCTCCCTCGCTCGGCGTCAGGAGGCGTGCCTTGGCCACGGCCATGGCCACCAGTTGCCTGGCCTTGAGGGTTGCCTGCTCAGGCTGGTCCCTGTGCACCCACGCGCATCCCTCGCGCAAGTCCGCCCTCTCCAGCAAGCAGGAGTTCAGACCCGCCTGCCGTAGCGCATCTCCCATGGCCTCGCCGTAAAGACGGTGTGTGCAGCCAGCTACCACCACGCGGTTCAGCCCCTCCTCCTGGATGGTCGACTTCAGTTCTTTCAGACCCTCAGCCTGGCAGGCGGCCTCCAACTGGGCAGTGTGTGCCACGTCCAAGAGCTGATCTGCAAACTCCGTCACTGAGGGTAAGTCCACCACCTCAGCGATGGTTCCGTCACATCGGCAGATGAATACGCCTACCCGCGGATCCTCGTCGCTCACATCTCGCTGGTCTGGATACTCCGCTGCGGTCCTCACCAGGCGACGGCCTGCCAGCACCTCCGCAGCACCGGCAGCCGCGCTGCTGGCCTCCACCACAGTCTGTGGGATGTCCTGAGGCTCCCTGAAGCCTCCGGCCACGAAGACTCCAGGGCGATCCGTGTTTTGGGGGGAGAAAGGCTCTGTCCGTGCGAACCCATACTCGTTGAGAGACACACCGACGCTTTCCGCCAGGGCCTCCGCCGCAGCAGGAGGTCCGAATCCAACTGACAAGACGACCAGGTCGAACTCTTCCTCCTGAGGACGACCTTCATCATCCACGCATGAAGCGGTGAGGTTCTTGCTGTCGGTCAGTTCTCTCACCCTGGAGATCATGCTCCGTCTGTACAGGATGCCATACTCGCCTTTGGCTCGCTCATAATACCGTTCAAAACCCTTGCCGAATGTCCTCACGTCCATGTGAAAGACGGTCGTATTGAGGTCCGGCACGCGCTCCTTGGCCAGCATAGCCTGCTTGGTGGCATACATACAGCATATGGACGAGCAGTAGCCCCGGTCGCAGGAGATGTCGCGCGATCCCACGCACTGGATGAAAGCCAAACTCCGAGGGGCCTGACCGTCGGAGGTCCTGGCCGGCAGGCCCAGAGAGGGACTGGTCAGACTGAGCATGCGCTCAAACTGAATGCCGGTCAGCACATTCTGGTGCACGCCGTAGCCGAATTCGGTCTTCAGGCTGGCATCGAACGGTTCGAAACCCGGTGTCAAGATGACTGCGCCAGCGCTGAGCGTTGAGCGGTGGTCCTTCATCTCCAGATCGATGGCGCCTGGCCGGCAGACCTTCAGGCACTCGCCACACTCTGTGCAGGCACCCATGTCTAAAACGAAGGTCTCCGGAAATGCCTGGGGGTACGGGCGATAGATGGCGCGCCGCGTCTCCAGTCCCGCACCCAGCTCCCTGGGTACCTCCACGGGGCAGGCGGCGGCGCACTCCCCGCAGCCGTTGCAGAGGTCTGCGTTCACGTACCTGGACTTGTGGAGGATGGAGACCTGGAAATCGCCCGGCTCTCCCTCCAGGCCTTCTATCTCGGCATAGGGGAGAAGCTCGATGAGAGGGTGCCGACTGCATTCGATGAAGGGGCACAAGGCTGGCAGCGTTGGCGACATGAAGCAGACACCACAGGTGTTGGTGGGGAATGTCCTGTCCAGCAAGGGAAACAATCCGCCTATGGCGGGTGCCCTGTCCAGCAGATGGACTCTGAAGCCCATCTCCGCCAGCAGCAGCGAAGCCTGCATCCCAGCGATGCCTGCTCCCACTACCAGGACCTCTCCCTCATTCCCGCCCTCTTCCGTCACACTCATGCCGCGAGTCCCATTGGTCTCGATACTAGGCCCCTATTCACTCGTATCCATCGCTCTCCAGACGAACTCCACCAGGTCCATGACCTTCACTCTGGCCTTCTCGCGCCTGGCCTCGGCGGTAAGCGTGCGCTCACACTGCGGGCAGGCGGAGACGATGACCTGCGCCTCTGTCTCCAGTGCCTGCTGGAAACGCCTTTCGGACAATTCCCCTACCAGATCCGGGTTGAAGGTCTCCACGTTCCCACCGCCGCCGCAGCAGAGGGCGTCCTGGCGGTTGTCGGACATCTCCCTGAATGAGAGTTCGGGGATGGCACCCAACACCCTTCGGGGAGCATCGTACAGGTCGTTCTTTCGTCCGAGGTCACAAGGGTCGTGATAGGTCACGGCCCTCGGTACCTCCTTCAACTGCACGCGGCCCTGGTCGAGCAGCTCGGCCAGCAACTGGGTGGAATGCGTGACCTCCAAACCCAGCTCCTCGTCGAGGATCTCAGGATAGAAATGCTTCCACATGTGGTAGCAGGCCGGACAGGTAGTGACCACCCTGCTTACTCCTAGATCCCGCGCCTGGGCAACGTTGTGCCGTATCGTCTCCTCCGCTCGAGAACCCATGCCGGCCATGAGGAGAGGATAGCCGCAGCACCACTCCTCGCCTCCCAGCGCGGTGAAACTCTCGCCAGCCTCGTCCAGTATCTGAACGAACGCCTGAGGGATGATATAGGTCATGGGGAAGAATGAGGAAACACAACCAACGAAGTACAGCGAGTGAGCGCCCTTCTTACTCTCGAGGCCCTCGGGCACGCTCTCCAGGTTCTCGCTCCAGATTAGGCGACGGCTGTTATCGTCGGCGGAGATATTATGAGTGGTGAGGATGTTCTCAGACAGTGTGCGGAGGGCTTGGATGCCGGCTTCGCCCAAAAGAGCGTCGCCCTTCTCATCCATGGCCATCTGCCGCAGAGCCTGAGTCAAGCGCGCTATGCTGATCTCATTGGGGCAACGAGCACCACACGTCTCACAATGGAGGCAGTACCAGATGCTTGGACTCTCCAGCAGCTGGTCTTTCAGCCCCAGCTGGACCATGCGCACCATCTGCGCGGGCTGGTAGGGCATGGCCAGCGCCGAAGGACATCCCGCGCTGCACTTCAGGCAGTAGTAGCATCGACTGAGATCCTCGCCACTGGCCCCCTCGACCTCAGCCTTGAAGGCGAGATCCAGAGTACTCGTCGCGCCGTCTATGATGATCTCCATCGGACTACCGTCCTCTGCCTGAAAGACGCATCCGGCCTCGGTCACCGTGGCCGGAACGGACAGCCGGGCCAATTGTAGCGCAGCACACACAAACAAGGCAAAGGTCAAGACCTCCCCATTTACTCTGCCAGGCATCCTGGATGAGGGTCAGAGCGGTCATTACCGTCTCAGCGTGCTATCCAGTGCTCTTGCTGAGCTGGCCAGATCAGCCATCGTGGTCGCCTCCAGCACCTCGTGAAGGCTCGCCTGCGCCTGCTCGAATACGCCGCATGCCGGGCAAGCTGCCGCCTTCGCGCAGCCATCATAGGGTCCCGTACAGAGGTTCAGCACAATGGGGCCCTGGACGGCCTCGACCACCTGCCGCAGGGTGATTTCCTCGGCAGCCCTTCCCAGGAATACCCCACCAGCGGCGCCTCGGTGGGTGCGGAGCAGGCCCGCTTGAGTCAGTTGAGCGACCACCTTGCTCAGAAATGCAGCAGGAATCTCCTGGCGCTGGGCGATCTGCTTGGTCACCGTCCTCGTGTCCTCGGGCTGGCTGGCTACGTCAAGCACTGCCCTCATCGCGTAGTCGGCACCTCTACTCACAACTGTCACCCTGCACCTCCTCTGGTACCCGCATTGCCCGATCGCATTTCACCACTGAACGATCATACAAAAGCCTGTTCACTGCCGCACGTCCATTTCCAGGGTGGTCACGAGCCGGGTGGGCCACGCCTGTCTCCTACCACTGGATAGGGACCATGGGGCACGAAGGCCTCCTGCCTACCTGAGTCACGCACACCGTCTGATGGGCTTTTCAGAGAAAGTATACCAAGTTATTCCAGTATCATCAAGCACAAAGTGTTCTCACAGACGCGTTGGGCGGCCTACTCTTGGGGTGGGGGCGGAATGATCCCCTTGTCCATCAGCAACTGGGTCTCTCTGCGGGAGCGCTCGATGATCCGACTGGCCTGTTCATAGAGCTCGTCACGACTCAGGTTCAGGCGTGCCACGCCCTGCTCGATCGCCTTCATGCCCACGGCCGCAGCCTCCCTAGGAAAGACCTCCCATTCGTCCATGGTAGGGATGAGATAGTCGTCGTGCAGGCCCTTGTCCTGAGCGGTCTTGGCCAATTCGTATGCCGCGGCGATGCACATCTCGTCGGTGATAGTCTTCGCTCTCACATCCAGTGTGCCGCGAAAGATGGCCGGAAAGCCCAGAGAGTTGTTGACCTGGTTCGGGAAATCGGAGCGGCCGGTAGCCACTATCCTGGCACCAGCTTCCTTGGCCTCCCAGGGCCAGATCTCCGGAATCGGGTTGGCGCAGACGAAGACGATGGCATCAGAAGCCATCTCCGCTATCCACTCGGGTTTGATGGTGTCTGGTCCCGGTGTGGACAGGGCGATCAGCGCGTCGGCACCCTTCATAGCCTCCGCACTTCCGCCCCGCACATCGTCCTTGTTGGTCTTGAGGCACATCTCCCATTTCTCTGCGTACTTCTCCTTGAGTTCGGTCCGTCCGCGATGGAGCGTGCCTTTGGAATCGCACATGATGATGTTGCCGGGAGTGACACCGGCCGAGATGAGGAGCCGCGCGATACACTGATTGGAGGCCCCCGCACCAACCATGGCGATCCTGGCTTCCACCAAAGACTTCCCCACGATCTCCAGAGCATTGATCAGCCCGGCCAGAGTGACCGCAGCTGTTCCTTGCTGATCGTCATGCCATACCGGTATCTCCATCTCCCGGCGCAGCGTATCCAGGATACGAAAGCATTTTGGCTGTGAGATGTCCTCGAGGTTGATGCCTCCGAACGATGGCTGGAGCAGCTTCACAGCAGCGATGAATTCATCGGCGTCCTTGGTATCCAGGCAGATGGGCACAGCATCCACACCTCCCAGATACTTGAATAGCAGCGCCTTTCCCTCCATCACAGGCATCGCAGCCTCGGGTCCGATGTCACCGAGACCGAGAACTCGCGTGCCGTCGGTCACCACAGCGATGGTGTTCCCCTTGTTCGTGTACTCGTACGCCAGTTCCGGGTCATCGGCAATGGCCCGGCAAGGAGCCGCCACACCCGGGGTATACCAAATCCCGAAATCCTGGACATCGCGTATCACGCACTTGGGTACGATCTCTATCTTCCCCTTGTAGAACGGATGAAGCTTCATTGCGTCTTCGGACGGCTTCTGCGCCTTGGCCAGCAATTCTTCCTTAGTAAGCATGAAAGTCCTCCCAGTTGATCAATAGACGAGCTTGACGCTCGCTCTCATCGCTCGGTCCCCTTTTCCAGCAGCTTCATCACCGAGGGGAAATCACTGACGTGTGTGTGGGGTAGAAAGAGGGCCGACATCCACTCGTCGTGGAAAGTATTGTCAGCGCTCAACTCCAGATAGGTCATCCGCTGGCCCAGTTCCGATATATCCCTCCTTGCGTCCCGGCTCAGCAGAGCCGCGTATGCACCAAGAATCGATGTATTGCCCAGGTACTTGAACTTGTGGCGTGGCATGTCGGGCAGCAGGCCGATCTGGATAGCATTCTCTACATCCAGGTACTGTCCGAACGCTCCCGCGATCAACACTCGCTCCACGGTGCTCAGGTCCGTGCCCACGCTTCTGGCCAGCACGGAGAATCCAGCGTAAACCGCGGCCTTGGCCCTCAAGAGGTTGTCGATATCCACCTTGTTGATCACGATGTCCTGACCCGTGGCGGTCTCCCCTGCCCAGGCAACTACGTACTCGGGCCCACGATCACCTTCCCTCAATCGAGGTGTGTCGAGGCCAAGATTCAAGTTTCCTCTCTTGTCCATCGTACCACTGATGAACATCTCGGCCAGCAGCGAGATGAGTCCCGATCCGCAAATCCCGCGCGGTGGTTCGTCGCCTATGACACGGTAACTAGCTTCAAAAGTACTGTCGTCTATCCATACCTCCTCGATGGCCCCCGAAGTGGCCCGCATACCATCTTGCACACCGGCGCCTTCGAAGGCAGGGCCGGCCGAGCAAGCGCACGAGATCAGCCAGTCGCAGTCTCCGAGCACAATCTCCCCATTTGTACCGATGTCTATAAACAGGCTGATGTCCTGCGAGTCACACATACGGGAACTGAAGACACCCCCCGTGATATCGGCTCCGACATAGCCCCCTACTCCGGGCAGACAGTCGACGCTGGCCAAGGCATTGATTCCCAGGCCGAGCTGCGAAGCCAAGACGGGTGGCGGGTGGTTCGTGGTCGTCACGTAGGGCTCCAAGCGGATAGACTCTGGAAACAGGCCCAGGAATAGATGGATCATCGTGCTGTTGCCAGCAACGGTCATCTTGTAGATCTCATTGGGGGAGATACCGTTCCTTTCAGCCAGCCTGCTCAGCAAGCCGTTGATAGTCTCTACCACAAGACCTTGCAGTTCAGACAAGCCGTCCCCCTTGCTGGCGTAGATGATGCGAGAGATGACGTCTTCACCTCGTGCTATCTGACCGTTGTAGTCCGAGGCGGTGTCCACAACCCTGCCGCTCAGCAGGTCCACCAGATAGACCACGTTACTGGTGGTGCCGATATCCACCGCCACCCCCCATGAGGAAGCCGTGCCATCGCCAGGCACGATGTCCACCAGGCGAGGGGGGCCCTCCGGTGACACCCAGGTGTCCATCTCCAACACCACTGTCGCCTTCCACTGGCCCTCGCGCAAGACAATGGCCAACTTTCCCAGAACAGGCAGATCAACCCTCAAGTGCGCCATCTCCAGACCGTGTTGTGCGTGCAGTGTACGCCTCAGCCGGGCCAGGTCGTCGGTGTTGTCGCTCAGGCTGGGCGGCTCAATTTCCACGAAGTACTTGCGGATCGTCTGGTGCTCCGCAGGCTCATAGGGGAAAGGCACTTCGATCTTGGCCACCCGTTGGGACGTGGGAAGACGTCGTTCGATCTTCTCTTGAGGAGGTATGCTGACCACGACGTCGCTCTTGACGGCGGTCTGGCAGGCCAGGGCATAGCCCTCGTCAAGCGCCTCAGGCGACAGACGGGCCACCGATCGGCGTACCACGTCGCCTTCCTCGACTACAACGGCGCAGCGTCCACAACGCCCCTGCCCGCCGCAGGGCATGTTCAGTTCGATCCCGGCCTTCCCTGCAGCCTCCTCAAGCGAAGTCCCCTCAGGAACTTCCACCCTTCTATCATGCGACTTGAAGGTTACAGTGTAGATAGCTAAGCACCCCCTTTGTCAGCTGACCCCGACCCATGCCTCGCTTTGCACCCGCGCCCTCGACACGGCGACTTTGCAGTATAGCACCGTTGCAGGGATGTGTCAATCATTGAAGGTAGGTGAGCCATCGGGTGATCTCTCACCATGAATCAGTTACACCTCTCCGTCAACCGCGCTCCCACGAGCGCCAGCGCAGCATCTCGCTCAACGGTTGTCGAGGCACACCGCCCGCGAAGCCTGCCTTCCCAGCACAGGCGAGCTACCAGGTGCCCGGCAGCACACCCGAATCGCCGTGAGGCGCAAAGGAGAGCTCCTGAACGGTGCTCTCCACGGCTAGCAGAGCGTCGAAGGCGCTAGCTCTGGGGCTCACCTCGAGCAGCACCCTCGCCGGCGATGCGGCCGAAGGTCACCGCCGCATTGATGGCGGTACCACTGCCCGGACAGTACGGGCCGATGAAGCCACCCGCCACCATCCCGCCGGCGTACAACCGAGGTATGACCTCGCCGTTCACATCCACCACTTGGGCGCCCGTGTTGATCTTCAGCCCACCGCACGAGCCGAGGTTGACTTCGGTGATCTGGGTAGCATAGTACGGTGCACGGTCAAGGGTCACCAGCCCGACTTGCCTGCGGAAGACCGTGTCCGTGCCAGTCGCCATGTCCTCATTCCACTTGACTAAGGCAGTTTCCAGTCGCTCGCCGTTGACACCAATGGCCGATGCCAGGGATCGAGGGCTATCCCCGGTCTTGACCTTGCCGGAGGCGATCTCCTCACTCAGGTCATCGCTCCACGGACCCCAGATACCGCCGATGGCGGCGCCACCCATCTCCCTGACTCCCTCGTCGAAGATGGCCCAGGCGATATGCTGCTCCTGCTGGAAGACAGCCCGCATAGCGTAGGCGTAGTGCGCACCTTCGTTCACGAAACGCTGGCCGTACCTGTTGACCCAGATGCCCGGGACTTCCGGCAAGCCGACCGCCAAGGGGGCAACGCCTATCATCGTGGACGCAACACCAATCGTGCCACCCAGCCCCGCCAGGTCCGCGCCGAGGTCCATAGCCAGCTTGATGCCATCACCAGTGTTGGTGGGTGCCGCCAGGCACTGCCCCGTCTCCAAGGCCCAAAGCTGCTGAGGCGAGAAGGCGCGGCTCATCTCCTGGTTGTGATCGAAACCGCCGGTGGCCAGGATCACAGCCTGCTTGGCCTCGATGTAGACCTCATCGCCGCCGATGCCGGCTCTCACGCCGATCACGCCCTTGTCGGGGTCACGCACGAGTCCCGTGACGGGGGTCCCCAGCATGAAATCCGCGCCCTTGTCCCGAACTACACCAGCGAGGGATTCCACGAGGACTGCGCCCGTTCCGGCCTGTGTCGCCTCACCTTTGCCAGCAGGGACATGGATGCGCGGCACCATCAGCGCCGGGTCCACGTAGGGAATGGGAGAGACACCATAGACCGAGACGTAGTCCACTCCACGATTCACCAGCCACTGGATGTCCTCCGGTGCCTTCTCGGCCATGACTTTGACCAGCTCTGGGTCGGCGAGGCCTTCAGCCGCCTTGATCCAGTATTGAAGATGCGCCTCCCATGTATCGTCCTCAACACCTGCCACCTCCTGAAACGGGGTGGACGAAGCCTGGATCTCACCGCCCGAGACAGCCGTGGTGCCGCCCACCACCGAGGCTTTCTCCAGTACGACAACTGGGGAGTCCGTTTGACCCCCCACTTCCGACGTCACCTCCTGCATCGCCTCCAGCGCCGCGACAGCAGCCACAAGCCCCGTTCCGCCGGCCCCCACGATCACTACGTTCGTTCTCTTGTCCCACCTGTCTGGGATGCCTGGGGCTGGAGCAGTCGCCGAGCCGCAGCTCGCCAGAGCGCCCGCGCCAGCCAGCGCCCCAGCGCCAAGGGCTGCCCCCTTCACGAAGTCTCTTCTGGATACTCGGAGAGTCTCCCCCCTCTCCCCAGCAGTGCTGCCGCGCATGCTCTCTGCGCTTGCTTCCGCAGACATTGTGTTGTCAGCTCCCATCGAACAACCCTCCGTTCGGATCACAACAGTGGTCGAACACGGTCTCCACGACGCTGATTATACCAGATTCTGGCCTAATGACTGGGGGCCAAGCTTTCATCAATGGCAGACAACTGAGGGTAGGTGACTGAGATCATGGGTGCACGCCAGTAGCTAGCCGGTAAAGACTCTCAGGAGAACCAGCAGACAGAGAGATTCTAGAGGTGCCCCGGTAAGAGAGTCAAAACAGCCTTCAGAACCCCGAAAAAGTGGTCACCATCTCTAGACTCACCTACGCGCAAGTCTTGTGCTTACCGGACTGTTTGTGATATAATAAGTGATTGGACTACGATGCACGGAAAGGCCATATCTGTGTTTCCACCAGCCGTGATTGCCACGGCGGTTGATGATCTTCCGGTGACCGGCATCGTCCTTTCCCGCAGCCTGTCACCATACCTAGAGAGCCTCGTGTTGCTTACCGGCAGAGACGACTCTGCCCCACAATGCCTGAAAGAGACCTTTCGGGCGTTTTCTTATTGGGCGATCCAATAGCCTTAGGTGGCACATCGCCGCTGCGCCCTCGATGGGAAAGCTGGCGGTCTACGTCTCTCGGCTGATCACGTGTGAGGAGCAAGCAGGCGTGCTGAAACTGGTGTCCAGATTTGGGGGTGACCCCAACGAAAAGGAACTGCACCGGCTGCAACCACTGGTAGACGAGGTTGCAGATCTCGAGCCTCGTTTCAAGGATTTGACCGACGAGCAGCTGCGGTCCAAGACCGAGGAATTCGTCAGTCGGCTGCTCGCAGGCGACTCCCTGGATGACCTTCTGCCAGAAGCCTTCGCCGCCGTCAGGGAAGCATCCAAGCGCACCACGTCCATGCGCCACTTCGACGTCCAGATCCTGGGCGGTATCATCCTTCACCAGGGCAAAGTGGTGGAAATGAAAACCGGCGAAGGCAAGACGCTGGTGGCTACACTTCCTCTCTATCTCAACGGCCTGACCGGTCGAGGGGCCCATCTGATCACCGTGAACGACTACCTGTCCCGACGTGACGTGCAGTGGATGGGACCGATCTACCACTTGCTGGGACTCAGCGTAGGGCTTCTCCAGCAGGGTGAGGGCAGCGCCTTCGTGTTCGATCCGGAGTACACTCAAGGCGAATTCCAGTATCTGCGCCCGGTCGAACGCAGGAAAGCCTACCAGGCGCACATCACCTACGGCACAAACCACGAGTATGGCTTCGACTATCTCCGCGATAACCTGGCTTTCACTTTGGACAGGCGCGTCCAGGGTGAGCCTGTTTATGCCATTATCGATGAGGTGGACAACATCCTCATCGACGAAGCGCGCACTCCCCTCATCATCTCAGGACCATCCGACGAGCCCTTAGAGGAATATAAGCGTTTCGCCCGCATCGCTCGCAAGCTTCGAACCGAGCTTGACTACGAACTAGACGAGAAGGAGCGAAACGTGATCCTCACGGATGCAGGTCTCGCTAAGGTGGAGGTCGAGACCGGCATCGAGAACATTTATGATGAAGCCAACTACCAGTACGTCCACTACATGGAGCAAGCCCTGAGAGCACAGGTGTTGTTCCATCGGGATCGAGACTACCTCAGGCAAGGTCAGCGCATCGTCCTCGTCGACGAATTCACAGGGCGCCTGATGCCGGACCGACGTCTCAGTGAGGGTTTGCACCAGGCCATAGAGGCCAAGGAGGGCGTACCCGTCAGGGCGCGGATGATGACGCAGGCCACCATCACCCTCCAGAACTATTTCCGCATGTACGAGAAACTGGCGGGCATGACTGGCACCGCCTCTACCGAGGCCGAGGAACTGGACAGGATCTACAAACTGGAGGTCCTCGTCCTGCCCACCAATGTGGAGTACATGGCCCGCGGCCCCAACTCCAGCCTTGTCGAGGAGCGAAGAAAGGACGACGGGGTCGAGGTCGTGGTCTACTACGATCGGGATGATCGTGACGAGGTGCTGTTCTACAAACGCGTCGACTACCAGGACGCAATCTACAAGTCAGAGAAGGCCAAATGGGAATCCATATGCGCTGAGATCGAAGAGCTCCACCGCGCGGGTCGACCGGTGCTGGTGGGCACCACCTCCGTGGAGAAGTCCGAGCACCTCGGCGGCTTGCTGAAGGCCAGGGGCATCAGTCACGAAGTGCTGAATGCCAAGAACCACACCCGGGAGGCAGCCATCATCGCCCGAGCGGGCGAGCCCAAAGCGGTGACCATCGCCACCAACATGGCTGGTCGAGGCGTTGACATCAAGCTCGGGGGCGAGCTCTCCGAAGAGACGATAACAACGGCCCACGAGTTACTGAGAGGGCGAGGCATAGATCCGTACTACGCCTCCCAGGCTCAGCTCTACAGCGCCATCGCGGAGGTCGATCCGGACTACGTGCGACGCCGAGAACAGATACTGGACTTGGGTGGGCTCCACGTCCTGGGCACAGAGCGTCACGAGGCCCGGCGCATAGACAACCAGCTTCGGGGAAGAGCTGGACGTCAGGGTGAGCCAGGATCCTCCCGCTTCTACCTCTCCCTCGAGGACGATCTGATGCGCCGGTTTGGTGGTCCTTCCGTCGCGAGCCTGATGGACAGGCTGGGTGTAGAGGAGGACATACCCATCGAGCACGGCATGGTCAGCAAGACCATCGAAGGAGCACAGACCAAAGTAGAGGGGTACAACTTCGACATACGCAAGCATCTCCTGGAGTACGACGACGTGCTGAATCGCCAGCGAGAATCGATCTACCGGCGAAGGTACGACTTCCTTACCAGTAGAGACTTGGAGCCTGAACTGTGGGATATGCTGGAGAGCGAGTTGGACGGGAGACTGAACGAGGCATTCAGCAAAGAGGGGGACGAGGTAGCGCTCCTGACCTATCTCAACGACGTGTTGCCTATCTCACTCGCCCCTCCCGATGCTCCATTCTCCAATCAGTTCCCCTTCCTGGGCAAACTGACCTGTTCTCCGCCTTTCAGTGTTCTCTTCATGGCCGCCGAGCTGGCCAAGCTCCCCAGCGAGGAGGTGCCCGAGGCACTGCTGCAAATCAGCCAGCAGGCCAGCGACGAATACCGCCAGCACCTTCTAGAGAGCGTCATCCTTGAGCCCTTCGAGACCACCCTAGACCAGTACAAGGATGGTCTGTCCGGGTACAGTGAATCGCTGGAGAACAAGATAGACGACTACGCAACCCTCATGGAGGAGCAAGACAGATCTCTGAGCAGCCAGGACCTGCTGAACTATGTGCAGAACGTGTTCCCCATCCCCTTGAAGCTGAAGCCGAGCGACTTGAGGGGCCTATCAATCCCCGATGCCTCCGACCGCCTTCTGGCTCAGCTCGAGCGGGCGTACCACGAGGAACTGGGCGAAAAACTGCTCCACTCCGTGCCAGCTCGGACACCCGCGGCGATGAAGCTGGACCAGATTCAGACCTCGGAAATGGGGCCGGAGCGCATGGAAGCTCTGGTAGCTGACTCTTCGTCCACTTCCGACGAATCCGTGCAGACACGACTGGCACAACTGGCTGCGGGCAAGGGTAGTCTCCTCAACTTCATCCTCCAGATCAACGGTATGGCGAACATCAACCTCGGCGTCCTGAGGGACATCTTAGCCCAAGCGATGAGCATGGCCTACGATCGTTGGGCTACCTTGCAGCTCGAGGAGATGGGGAAGGCCATCTCACAGAGAGCAACCAAGCTCCAGACCGCGTCGGAAGAGGAATTGCTGCCAGTGCTGCTGGAGGTGGTGTATAGCGAGAGAGCTGACTTCGACAAGGGGCACCTGAGGCGTCTGTCCTTCACACCGCATTTCCCGCTACCCTTCCTCGCCTTACCCCTGCTGGGAAGTCTGCGCCGAGAGCAACTTCGCAGCGCCATCTTGGAGATTCTGGAAGAGGCTCTCCTGGCTCGTCAAGAGGTCTGGGGGCGCCAGGAGTCGGCGCGTATCGGACAGAACAGTCTCGAAGACCTGGAAGAAGACTTGTACGAAGGTCTGGCTGAGTACCTTGGAGAGTCCCTTATTGACCAAGTGGAAGACAAGACCGTGGGTGAGCTAGATCGGGAATTGCGCGACCAGGTGCGAGCCTACCTGGGCATCAGACAGATCGAGGGCGTCGCGCTCGGCGACCTGGACATCTACGAGGACTTGGTGAACCATGTGGAGCGCCAACTCGGTATGGAGCTGGCAGATTCTGGCAGCGATCTGAATGAACGCTTTGCGACTCAGATTGAGGAGTACCTGCTCACGGAAGGCTACTTCGAGGACGCTCGGGCCAGGCAGGACCTGTTGAGCAAAACCATCTCCGGACTGGACCAGGTCGCCAAGGATGCCGTCGCGCTACACGTGGGTCAAGAGGAACTGGCCGATCTGAAGGACACACCCATCCCCGAGTGGGACGCCGATGTGCGTTCGCGTGCCAAGGAGTTCCTCCAGAGCAGGGGCCACTTCGTAGACGAGCAGAAGGTGCAGCGCTTCTTCGTCCACGGGAGCCTGGAGGAGCTGGGTGAGGACGGTGCTCAGCAAGCCTGTACCTTCGTGGTCGAGAAACAGTTGGAGAAGCTCGAGAGCCGGACGATCAGTTCTCTCAAGGGAGACCTGCGGGACGCCGTTCTCAGCTACTTGCAGCGGCAGGGCCTCCTGGTGGACGAGGCCAAGCATAAGAGATCAAAAGAGCACACGCTAGCCGATCTCGACGATGCGACTTCCGCAGACCTGATGAACTACCTGGGCCAGCGGCAGTTGGAGGCCGCTGGCGCGATCTCCGCACTGCCTCAGGACGCTCTCGACGATGTTGAGCATCGACTCCGCGAGACCGACTTCTTCGGCGATCAGGAGCGAGTCGAATCCTTCCAGCAGACAAAGGCATCGGACTTGGATGAGGACATCTACCAGGCTCTGAGAGACAACCTCCTTCGGGAATTGGAGCGGGAACTTGATCGCAAGTTGATCGGTGAGCTCCCGCCCTACGTCCAGAAGATGATCCGCAGCTATCTGCGTGGAACTGACTACTTCCTGGACGAGGAGCGGGTCAAGCAGTTCGACAGCCTCACTCTATCCGCCCTCGATGCAGGCACAGTGCACGAGTTGGAGCAGCGTCTGGGGGATCAGACCGTCGCCGGTTTCGAACAGCGCAAGTTCATGAACCTGGATCAGGAAGTCAGGGAGAGCATCCTGCATTACTTGGACCGTGAAGGCCTGTTCACGAAGAGGAAGAAAAGGGAGCAATTCGTCAAGCGCAGCTTGGCAGAGCTGGATCAGGTCATCCGAGATGGCATCGCCTATCACCTGGGCAGGGAGCACTTGGCGGAGCTGAGGGAAGTGAGGTTCGCCAGCTTCCCAGATGACCTCCGGGACCTGGTGTGGCGGCACTTCAGAAAGACAGACCAGTTCCTCGACCCTGAGAAGGAGGAGTATCTGGAAATCGCGGAACTGAAGGACCTTAGTCCAGATTTGCGCCGGGGGCTCCTCACTGCACTCAAGCATGACACCGAGGAACTGCTCTCGGAGCACCCTGTGAGTGAATTGCCCCAGGAGATCCAGACCGATCTCCTCCAGTATCTGGAACAGCAAAAGTACTTCCTGGACCAGGATCGCTTGGCCCAATTCCGGGCTGCTTCCTCTTCCGATCTCGAACCGGATGCATACGCGTTGGTCTGCCAGTACCTGGGCCAGCGAATGCTCTCGGGTATGGAGCACCAGCGTGTTTCTGCATTGCCCGATGGCCTTGGCCAAGACGTAGAATCATACCTGGAGGGAAGCGACTACTTCCTCGACGAGGCCAAGAAAGAGAAGTTCATGCAACGCAGTCTGACCAACCTCGACGAAGCAGTCCGGGAGGGCCTCATGCAGTCGCTGGGTCGCGAGTTGGCACGGGAGAGCATGGGACGCCCTATAGCCGAATTCAAGGGGAACGACCGCGAATACCTTCGCCAATATCTAGATAGCGTTGGTCACTTCCTCGATGAAGATGCGCTGGCACAATTCGAACAGGGGAAGCTCACCGACCTGAACCTCGATACGAGAGACTACGAAGGCCTGGCCTCCCGGCTCGGACAAGACTGGCTGCGGGAGAACGGAGACCGCAAGTTCGACGAGCTGGAGCAGCAACTGCGAGAGGAGACTCAGCGACACCTGCGCTCATCGGATTACTTCCTTGACGACGAGAAGCTACAGCGTTTCCGGGAGCAGGGCATCGCCCAGCTGGACGAGGAGAGGCGGCGCGGTCTATTGCGATACCTCTCACAGAAACGGGTGGAGGAGATCCGGGACAGGAGATTGGGGGAGCTGGACGAAGGCACCCGCCACGACGTGGAGCGCTTCCTGGCGGAGGAGGGTTTCGGCCTTGACGACGCAGAAATGGCGGTGTTCCTGGGCCGTAAGCTGGCGGATCTAGACGAGGAACTGAGGGCGGGACTGGCAACGTACTTGGGACACCGATGGTTGAGCAAGCTCGGCGACCAGAGAATTGCCGATCTGGATAAGGCGAGCCGAGCAGAGGTGCAGCGGTACGTGGGTAAGCAACTGCTGCACCAGATAGAGAAGCGGCTGATGCTTGGTTTCACCAGCAGGCTGTGGGTGGACTACCTCACGGCTATTGAAGACCTGCGCCACGGCATTGGGCTCCAGGCCTATGGGCAGATGGATCCGCTGGTGGAGTATAAGCGCCGTGCCTTCCGCATGTTCGGCGAATTGAACGACAACATCAACCGCATGGTCACGGGCAACGTCTTCCGATATCCTCCTCAGCCCCTTCAACCGGCTCAGAGTGGTCAGGGCTGATCCGGGCTGACCAGCCCTGGGCCTGGGTACGCCGGCGGTCAATGCACTCGGAGATTGAGAACCTGGTGTTGCCAGAATCAATGCTGGATGTTTCGCGGATCAGCATCTTTGCTGGACGCTTCGGCACCGGTAAGACCGAGGTGGCCATCAACTATGCCCTCGCCTTGACGAAACTCGATGGTTCGGTGACGTTGACCGACATGGACGTGGTGACGCCCTACTTCCGCTCTCGTGACATGTCCGAACGGCTGGAGCGAAAAGGCGTGGAGGTGGTAGCCCCCTCGGAGCTCACCAGGGACATCCACCTTCCCGCCATCAGTGCACGTATCTGGGGCACCCTGCAAAGCGAAGATGGCTTCACCGTGATGGATGTGGGGGGAGATTCCCAGGGCGCCCGTGCCATCGGCCAGTTCAAGGCGCTCATCGAGCGATCCGGATACATCATGTACCTGGTGGTCAATCCATTCCGGCCCTACAATTCCACGCTGGAGCGGATAGCCGAAACTGTGGAAGACATCGAGACCAACGCGCGGCTGAAGACTGGGGCTCTGGTGAGCAACCCGAACCTCATCGCCGACACCACCCTCCAGACAGTCCAAGAGGGACACCGTCTAGTGGAACAGGCCGGTGAGGAACTCGGGCTGCCCATAGCGTTTTTGTGCATGGAGGATCGGCTCTTGCATGAGGGGGTTGAGGACCAGTATGCCCAACCCATCCTGCCGCTGACCCGGCACTTCCGTCCTCCATGGGATGAATAATCCAGGGGAGGTAAGGACACCATGCCCACCATTGTCATCGACGAAGACCGGTGCAAGGGCTGTCAGCTGTGCACCACCGTCTGTCCCAAGGATCTGGTCACGATGGCCGAGAACTTCAACGCCAAGGGGTACCATCCGGCCAAGTTGGAGGACCCAGAGGGGGAGTGTACTGGCTGTACAATGTGCGCACTGATGTGTCCTGACGTGGCGATCACGGTGTATCGCTAGGTCACGGCGAGGCCGCTTGTGCCTGGCCTCTCAGCAGCTCATCGGCTGACATGGTTGACAGAGGAGAGCAATAATGGCCAAAGTCCTGATGAAAGGTAACGAAGCTATTGCCGAGGCTGCGATTCGTGCCGGCTGTGACGGCTACTTCGGTTACCCGATCACACCACAAACCGAGCTCCTGGAGTACATGTCCAGGAGGATGCCGGAATTGGGCCGAGCCTTCGTGCAAGGGGAAAGTGAGATCGCGTCTATCAACATGGTGCTGGGCGCGGCAGCCGCTGGCAAGAGGGCGATGACCTCCTCCTCCAGTCCCGGGGTGAGCCTCAAACAGGAAGGGATTTCGTTCCTAGCTGGCAACGAGCTGCCCGCTGTCATCGTCAACATCATGCGGGGTGGCCCCGGGCTGGGAAACGTACAGCCATCGCAGTCCGATTACTTCCAGGCCACCAAAGGCGGAGGCCATGGCGACTATTTTCCCATCGTGCTTGCGCCCTCGACCGTTCAGGAAGCGATTGACTTCACCATCCTGGCCTTCGAACTGGCGGACAAGTACCGCAACCCGGCCATGATCCTGGGGGATGGGAGCATCGGCCAGATCATGGAACCTGTCGAGCTGCCGGAGGTGGAGTCCAAGCCGCCTGACAAGCCATGGGCAGTAACCGGGTGCAAGGGGAGAGAGAAGAACATCATCCGCTCCCTCTATCTGCTGGCCGGGCCTCTGGAGGCTCGCAACGTGATCTTGCAGAAGAAGTACCGCGAGATCGAGGCCAACGAGCAGCGGCATGCCGAGTTCATGCTGGAGGGAGCCGAAATGGTCATCGTGGCCTACGGCACCACGGGACGCGTGGCGCAAACTGCAATCACACGAGCAAGGGACGAGGGTATGCCGGTCGGACTCTTCCGCCCCATTACGCTGTACCCTTACCCCAAAGACGCCATCTCGTCTCTCGTCGAGCAGGCGAGGGTGTTCCTGGTGCTGGAGATGAGCGCCGGCCAGATGCTGGAAGACGTCGAACTGGCGGTGAAGGGTACCGTTCCCGTCGAGTTCCAGGGCTGGCTTGGGGGAAGGGTTCCCACACCTTCGGAAGTCACCCAGACGATCAAAGAGATACGCACCAAGTACCTCAAGTGAGTGCTGACCAACCGAAGAGAGCGACGAAAGGGGAGCCACATGCCTGAGGGAGAAGTCGTCTTTGCCAGACCAGCGGCACTGGAAGACACGCCAACCCACTACTGCCCCGGCTGCACCCATGGCATCATCCATCGCCTGATAGGGGAAGTGATAGACGAACTGGGCATCCGGGAGATCACGGTGGGCATCGCCCCCGTGGGCTGCGCAGTCCTGGCCTACCACTACTTCAACTTCGACACGGTCGAGGCCGCTCACGGGAGAGCACCGGCGGTGGCTACCGGGATTAAGAGGGTCAGTCCCGAGAACGTGGTCTTCACCTATCAGGGAGATGGCGACCTGGCTGCCATCGGCACCGCTGAGATCGTCCACGCCGCCAACCGCGGCGAAAACATCACGGTGGTTTTCGTGAACAACGCCGTCTTCGGCATGACGGGCGGGCAGATGGCGCCTACGACCCTCCCTGGACAGGTGACCACCTCCACACCCACAGGTCGTGACGTGAAGGTGGACGGCTACCCGGTGAAGGTCGCCGAGATACTGGCCCAGACCACCGGCGCGGCCTACATCGCGCGGAGAACGGTTACCCAGCCCAAGTACGTTCGCAGCTGCAAGAAAGCGATCAAGACGGCCTTCAAAACCCAGCTTGCGGGTCTGGGCTTTGCCCTGGTGGAGGTGTTGTCCACCTGTTCCACCAACTGGGGGATGAGCCCCATGGAGGCCTTGAGATGGCTTGACGAGAACATGATCCCTTATTATCCCCTGGGCGACTACAAGGTGATAGATGAGGTCAAGGCCCTCCCATAGGGGTTCGAGCTGCCGCTCCAAGGGATGAGCCGGCGTTTCTGTGTACGAGTGAAGGAGCGTGTCCATGTTCGAGCAGATCATCATCTCTGGCTTTGGAGGGCAAGGGGCCCTCTTCGCGGGACAGCTATTGACCTATGCAGGGCTCGAGGAAGACCGGGAGGTAGCCTGGCTGCCGTCCTATGGCCCCGAGATGCGAGGGGGGACTGCCCGCTGCACGGTGACTGTCTCCGATGAGCCAATCGGTTCGCCCATCACCGACACGCCCAGTGCGGTCATCGCCCTCAACCCCCCTTCTCTGGAGATGTTCGAACCGAGGGTGCTGCCTGGCGGCCTGCTCATCGTCAACAGCTCCATCGCCAAAGAGGAGGTGAAGAGAAAGGACATCAGGTCCCTCAGGATACCTGCCACTGACATGGCTAGAGATGAGTTCGCCAACGAGCGCATGGCAAACATGATCCTCCTGGGGGCGTTGGTGAGCATGACCCGAGTGGTCACTCTGGATTCGGTGATGACGGCCCTCCAGAAGAACCTTCCGCAGAGGCGACACCACTTGCTAGAGCCGAACAGGATAGCCCTCCAGAAGGGATGGGACATCGCGCAGCAGGCATCGAAGGACTAGCAAGTGAGACTTGGCAATGTGGAACTGCACGTAGTCAGTGATGGCCGCTCGTGGCTGGACGCTGGCGCACACTTCGGAATCGTACCGCGTATCCTCTGGGAACCTATCATCGCCCTCGATGAGAGGCACCGCGTTCCCATGGGTCTGAACTGCCTCCTCATTCGGTCGGCTGGACAGACAATCGTGGTGGACACCGGCCTGGGTGGCAAGCTCTCGGACAAAGAACGCGACAAGTTCGGGTTCGAGGCCTCGCAGGGTCTGGTAGATCATCTGCGCGGGCTACGTGTGGCGCCCGAGGACGTGGACATCGTGATCAACACCCATCTCCACGCCGACCACTGTGGCGGCAACACGGTCTTCGGCGTGGGTGGTGAGCCCATTCCCACTTTTCCACGTGCCGAGTATTGGATCCAGCGGCTGGAATGGGCCGACGCCCGATATCCCAACGAGCGCACCAGCAAGACCTACCTGCCCGAGAACTTTCTCCCGCCGGAGGAACGCGGACAACTGAGGCTGCTCTCCGGTGACACGCCTGTCACGAAGGACGTGCGCTGCGTGGTGACACCAGGCCACACGAGGGCGCACCAGTCGGTCGTCATCCGCTCCCAGGGGCAGACCGCCATCTATCTAGGAGACCTAGCCCCGTGGAAGGAGAACATCGAGAAACTTGCGTGGACCCCCGCAGCGGACGTGGCGCCCCTGGACAACATCGAGACCAAACGCGCTATCCGCCAGTGGGCCTTGGAGGAGGATGTGTTGCTCCTTTTCGAACACGACCCTCGCTTGAGTGCAGGGTACTTGCGACGTCGTGGAGACACCTTCCAGGTAGAAGCCATTGACCTATAGTGCCGCCACTACCAACCGGCAGACTTGACAAAGGATTTGTTCCATGACTATCGCTCCCGACAAGATGCAGATCAGCTGTCCCGCTTGTGCCAGCCCCGTCATGACTGAGGTGTGGCGCGTGGTGGATGTAGGCCAGCAACCTGACCTCAAGCACCGCATGCTGAGCGGCCAGCTCAACGTTGCCACCTGCCCCAACTGCTCCAACCTCACGGCTGTGGCAACCCCCCTCGCCTATCACGATCCGGAGAAGGAGCTATTTCTGATCCTCGTTCCCAGCCGGCTTCAGCTCTCCGGGGAGGAGCAGGACAAGGCCATCGGCGAGTTGACCAACTTGATGATGGACTCGCTCCCCGCCGAACAGCGTAGGGGCTATCTCTTTCAACCCAGGACCTTCTTCTCCATGGAGAGCCTGCGATCCGAGATACTGCGGGCCGAGGGTATCACGGACGAGATGATGCAGGAGCAGATGCAGAAGAGTCAGCTGATCCGGGACTTGTTGGGGCAGGTGGAGGACGAAGCGAGCTTCAAGAGTCTGCCGGAAGACAATAGGGAGCAGCTCGACTACGAGTTCTTCCTCTACCTCAGCGCTGTCATCGAACAGGCCAAAGAGGGGGGCGATGAGCCCACAGCCCAACAGTTGACCGGCCTGCGAACCAGGCTCCAGCAGTTGATGGCGCCCTCAGAAGCTTCGCCTCCAGTGGACCTCGATGGTGGGATGTCCCGGGAGGAGTTCATCGAGCAACTCCTCTCCTACCAGGATGATGACGACTTCAAGACCGTGATCGCGGTTGCACGCCCTATCATCGACTACGAGTTCTTCCAGACGCTGACTGGCCAGATAGAGACTGCCGAAAGCCAGGGAGAGCAGGAGAAGGCCCAGCAGTTGACGGACCTGCGGACACGGATACTGGACCTGGTGGACGAGCTGGACCGGGAGACCAAGGAGGCCCTGGAGAGAGCGACGGGGCTTCTGCGCAAGATCGCGGAGAGCGAAGACATGGAGGCCGCCGCGGAGGAGAACGTTGAGCAGATCGACGCCGCCTTCCTCTCCGCCCTAGAGGCCAACATTATCGCTGCCCACCAGGCTGGCCAGCAAGAGACAGTGGAGACGCTGAACAAGCTCAAGGAGCACGTAGCATCCCTCCTGGAGGCTCGCATGCCGCCGGAGATGCGCCTCCTCAATCAGCTACTTTCCTTGCCCGACTTGGACGACCGCAGGGCACTTCTCCAAGAACAGCAAGATCTAATCAACGAGGACTTCCTCAATCTGCTGGGGCTGATCGTCCAGGACCTGCGTGCGCAGGGGCAGGAAGCGGCGGCAAACCGCCTGGCGGAGATGGTCCCCGAGGCAGAGGCGTTGCTGGAGACCAAGGAGCAGAATCCCAACACCGAGCAGGAGTCCAAGCGGTCATCCCCCTGAAGCGAGAGTCCACGCAACTGGCATCCCGTTCCTGACGCGTCAGGCACACCTCCGTGAGCCGGCACCAGGGCGGCTGGTTGTAGCACGTCGCTCCACATCCCACGGATCAGCTGTAAGCGCTCGATTACCCCTCTCCCCTTGACTTATCACTGGCGCACCTCAGGGGAGATCCGGCTCGTCGAGGCAACCGCCGTTGCTCAAGATCTTCGTCCGACGCTCCTTGACATAGAACAAAAGTTCGAGTATAATAGGAATGGTTTCGTCTTTACGAGCCGGAAGGGGGCAGCCATGAACCTGTCAGCGCGCCAGGAGGCCATCCTGGGATTCATCAGCGAGTTCCTGCAAGAGAACGGATACCCGCCCACCATCCGCGACATCGGTGCGGCCGTGGGTATCTCCTCCACCTCGGTGGTGAACTACAACCTCAACGTTCTCGAGCGAGAGGGCCACATCGCGAGGGACCGCGACGTCTCTCGCGGCCTGAGGCTCGTGGGCCAGACCCTGGGCCGCGATGACGTGATCCTGTTGCCTCTATTGGGCAGGATTGCGGCTGGCGACCCCATCCCAGTGCCCGGGGACTCCGTGCCTGAGGATCACCTGGAGCTGGCACGAGGCATCGTGAAAGATGATGAGGGACTGTATGCCCTCAAGGTTCAGGGCGAGTCCATGATCGACGCCCTGGTCAATGACGGCGACGTGGTAGTCATGAAGCACCAGGAGACCGCCGAGAACGGCGATATGGTCGCCGTCTGGCTGCGCGACAGAGAAGAAACCACTCTGAAGAAGTTCTACCACGAAGGGAAGAGGATCCGCCTGCAGCCGGCCAACCCCACTATGCAGGCCATCTACGAGGATCCCGCAAACGTGCAGGTTCAGGGCAAAGTGCTGATGGTCATTCGCCA
Source organism: Chloroflexota bacterium (assembly GCA_030603665.1). Taxonomy (GTDB): domain Bacteria; phylum Chloroflexota; class Anaerolineae; order UBA7937; family B3-Chlor; genus JAUVXJ01. Next base: position 232,471 of record JAUVXJ010000003.1, read on the forward strand.
GCTCGAGGCCGCCTGAACCTTAAATCCTCGCCATTTCACCCAGAATCGCCCCTCTGAGCTTGACACAGAACACCTGTTCTGGTATACTGTGAACTAGAACGGGTGTTCTCTCTCTCTTCCTTGTGCACCATCGCACGGGTCATACCAAGTCGAACACCCCGCTACCCAAAGGAGGGCTGCAGTGCAAGAGCATCAGATCGACGGGCAGAAACTGACGGTGTGAGAGCTGGGACAGGAGGTAGCTCGTGGAGATGGGTCTGCTTTGGCATGATGATTCCAAGCTAGACTTCGCCATCAAAGTGCTGGAGGCGGCGGAACGATACGAGCAGAAGTACGGCACGCCGCCCAACTGCTGTTACGTCCATCCGGAGAGCCTGCCCGACGACCGACCACTCACCAACGGCATCAAGGTAGTCGTCAGCCCGGCAGTGCTCCCCAACCACTTCTGGATTGGCATCCGCCTCGGTCCGCGGCTGCGCGAGGCACAGGGCTGAGCACTGAATCCCCACGCCCGTGCTCGCGTCGGCTCACTGCGTCGGAGGCGCTACGGGGCGGACATCAGACGCCCTTGTTCGATTGTGATAGGATTACTGCTGTCCGACCTCGACATCGGACAGGTGCCAAAAGGGGAGGAGCCAGTCCATGCAGAAATGGATGAAGGCTCTCAACGGAGAACCTCTGCCGTGGCTGCTCGAGCAAGACAGCTACAACCCTGGCGTGCGCTACCTCGCTCTCACCGAACTGCTTGACAGGCCGCCCGACGACCCAGAGGTGCTAGAGGCGCGCCAAGCTGTGATGTCCACCGGGCCTGTCCCCACCATTCTGGACGATCAGGCGCCCGAGGGCTTCTGGGTGAAGCCCGGCCCTGGCTACTTCCCCCAGTACCGGGGCACTGTCTGGGCGGTGACCATGCTCGGTCAACTGGGCGCCGACGGTGCCGACGCCCGGGTCCAAGAGGGGTGCCAGTACGTCCTAGAGCACAGCGTAGATAAGAACGGCGCCTTCTCCATGGCCGCCATTCCATCACAGGCCATCCTCTGCCTCAACGGGCACCTGCTGGCCGCTCTTCTGGACCTGGGATGGTTGGGCGACGAGCGCGTGGACAGAGCCCTGGAATGGGTGGCCAGGATGGTCACCGGCGAAGGCGTCGCACCCACCGAAGAGAAGGGTGCACCGCTGCGCTATCTCAAGTCGGGGACCTGCGGCCCGGGCTTCTGTTGCGGCCTCAACGCCAAGAAGCCCTGCGCGTGGGGAGCCGTCAACGTCTTGCTGGCCTTCTCCAAGGTACCCAAGAGGGCTCGCACCCCACTCGTCCAGAGCGCCATAGACACGGGCATCGAGTTCCTGCTGAGCAGAGACCCTGGCATCGCCGATTACCCCAAGGGCGACGCTGCCAAACCCAGCCGCAGATGGTTCAGCTTTGGCTTCCCGCTCTTCTGGGCCACAGACGTCCTTCAGAGCCTCGAAGTTCTCACCCGGCTCGGCTACGGAGATGATCCACGCCTATCCGCGGCCATGGACCTGGTGTTAGGAAAGCAGGACCAACAGGGTCGCTGGACAATGGAGTACTCCTACAACGGCAAGACCCTGGTGGACATCGAGGAGAAGGGCAAACCCAGCAAGTGGGTCACGCTCCGTGTCCTGCGCGTGCTCAAGCATCGCGAGTAGCCTGAGGTGCAGGTGATCAGCGAGACGCTCCGCTCACCCCGCAGGAATCGACTCCACGCGAGAGGTATGGTAGAATAACCCAGGCCGGAACCTAGTGCAGGATCATCAACCGAGGAGCGCTTACCATGACGCAAGAATGGCTCGCGAGACTCAACGACGATCCAATGCCATGGCTCCTGGAGGACGACGCAGCTAACCCCGGAGTACGGTACCTGGCTCTCACGCAGCTGCTGGACAGGCCTCCAGACGATGCGGAGGTTCTCGATGCCCGTCGTGCGGTGATGTCCACCGGGCACGTCCCCATCATCCTCGAGGCCCAGGAGGCCGATGGGTACTGGGAAGAGCCTGGCCCCGGCTACCGGCCCAAGTACCGCAGCATAGTCTGGTCGGTTAGCATGCTGGCCCAACTAGGGGCAGACGGCAGCGATCCCCGCATACAGAAGGCCTGCGAATATCTGCTGGAACACGCCATCGACAAGAACGGAGCCTTCTCAGCCTCCGCCACACAGGGAGGAGCGATCCTCTGTCTTATGGGAAACCTCAGCGCCGCGTTGCTGGACCTAGGGTGGTTGGGCGACGAGCGGCTGGGGGGAGCCATAGAGTGGATGGCCAGGGTCGTCACCGGCGAAGGCATCGCTCCCCAGGAAGAGCGGGATGCGCCCGTACGCTACCTCAAGTCTGCCACCTGCGCCCCGGGTTTCTGCTGCTCAGCCAACGACAGCAAGCCCTGCGCCTGGGGCGCGGTGAAGGTGATGATGGCCTTCTCCAAGCTGCCCCACGACGCCCGCACGCCCCTCATCCAAAGAGCCATCGACACCGGCCTGGAGTTCCTTCTCAGCAAGGACCCAGCCGTCGCCGACTATCCCATGGGGTACAGCACCAAGCCCAGCCGCAGCTGGTTCCAGTTCGGCTTTCCAGTATTCTACGTGACCGACGTCCTTCAGAACCTGGAAACCCTCACCAGCTTTGGCTATGGGACCGATCCACGTCTCGCGGAGGCCATGGACCTGGTGTCCAGCAAACAGGACAGGGAGGGCCGTTGGAAGATGCAGTACACCTACAACGGCAAGACGTGGGTGGACATGGAAGAGAAACGCAAGCCCAGCAAATGGGTCACCCTGAGGGCACTGAGAGTACTGAGACGGGCGCGGTAGTACAAAGATGCCCCAGGAGGGTCATCACCTGGCCAGGGCGACGTCCAGCGCCTCGTGCAGGTTGCGCGCCCGCACAACTTCCGGTTCAGGGGGCAGATCCTTCGACAGTCGAACGGAGCGGGGCAACAGGCAGCGCTTGAACCCCAGCCGCGCCGCTTCGTTGAGCCTCTTTCTGGGCTGGCTGATGGAGCGCAACTCCCCCGACAGCCCTATCTCCCCCATGATGGCCAGATCGTGGGCCACCGGTGTATCCCGGTAGCTGGATGCGATGGCCACGGCCACGCTCAAGTCCGCCGCGGGCTCGTTGATCCTCAGGCCGCCCACCACGTTGACGAACACATCCTGGTCGTGCAGCCGCAACCCCACCCGTTTGCTCAACACGGCGACCAGGAGCAGCAAGCGGTTGAAGTCTATGCCATTGGCCGTGCGCCGGGGCAGGCCGAAGCTGGTCGTGCTGGTCAGGGCCTGTATCTCCACCAGCAAGGGGCGCGTGCCCTCCATGGTCACTGCAATGGCCGAACCCGTTCCCTCGGACCGCTCGGAGAGAAAGGCCTCAGAAGGGTTGGTCACCTCCAGCATCCCCTGCCCGCTCATCTCGAAAACCCCAACCTCGTCGGTGGAGCCAAAGCGGTTCTTCACGCAGCGCAACAGGCGATAGGCATGGAAACGCTCTCCCTCCAGGTAGAGGACGGTGTCTACCATGTGCTCCAGTACCCTGGGGCCCGCAATGGCACCTTCTTTCGTGACGTGGCCGACGATGAAGATCGGCACCCCCTCCCCCTTGGCCACATCGGTCAGGCGAGAGGCCGACTGCCGGACCTGGCTGATGTTGCCAGGGGCGGAATCCAGCTCAGGCGCGCGGACCGTTTGTATGGAATCCACCACCACCAGTTGCGGTTCGAGTTGGTGAATGTAATCGATGATCAGGTCGACGTCCGTCTCCGTCAGCAGGTAAACCTGCTCGGTGGATAGGCCCAGCCGTTGCGCACGGCTCTTGATCTGCGGTGCGGACTCCTCACCAGACACGTAGAGCACCTTGCCCAGCGATTCACCGGCCATCGCCGTCACCTGCAGTAGCAGGGTGGACTTGCCGATTCCCGGATCTCCAGCTATCAGGACCACGGAGCCGGGAACGATGCCGCCTCCCAGCACCCGGCTGAACTCCTTCATGGGGACCGGGATCCTGTGGAAGCCCTCTGTGGGCACGTCAGCCAGACGCTGGGGTTTGCCGTGCGGGACAACAGAAGACGGTGGAGAGGTTTCCCTGCTCTCCACCGTCTCTACCATACTATTCCATTCGCCGCAGTCCTGGCATCGTCCCACCCACTTCAGAGATTGAGCCCCGCACTGCTGGCAAACGTAGAGCGTCCTGGCGCGGCTCTTAGCCATGGACTGATACCTGCCCTTTCCAGGGATCCGACGACCTGACCACTAAGGCGCTGTTTCCATCAACTCCTTGGTGCACAACTTGATCTCGTCGTCTTCAATCTCCAGGACCACTGTGTCGCCCGGGTTGTACTGCCCGGCCAGGATGGCCTCTGACAGGCGATCCTCGATCATGGTCTGGATCACTCTCCGCAAGGGCCGAGCCCCGTAATGAGGATCGTACCCCTCAGCGGCCAGCAGTTCCTTGGCCTCTACACTGATCTCCAAAGTAATCTCTTGCTCGTCCAGCCGTTCCTGGACCTGGCTCAGCATTAGCTCCACGATCTGCCTGATCTGGTCCTTGGTGAGGGCGCGGAAAACGACGACCGCATCGATACGGTTCAGGAATTCGGGGCGGAAGGTCTTCTTCAGCTGATCGAGGACCTTCTCCTTCATCTTCTGGTACTCTTCCTCGGCATTCTGCGCTTCATCCTGTGCCAGTCTGAATCCCACCGACATCTCTCTCATCAGGTGATCGGCCGCTACATTGGAGGTCATGAGAATAATCGTGTTGCGGAAATCCACCCTACGCCCTTTGGCGTCCGACAGAGACCCATCCTCCAGGATCTGGAGAAGCATATTGAAGGCCTCAGGGTGCGCCTTCTCGATTTCATCGAAGAGGATCACGGAGTAGGGACGCCGACGCACCGCCTCAGTAAGCTGCCCGCCGTCCTCATACCCCACGTATCCCGGTGGAGCACCAACCAGACGCGCCACCGAGTGTCGCTCCATGAACTCAGACATGTCCAGCTTGATGAGCGCATCTTCGCTCCCGAACATGAACTCGGCCAGCGCCTTGGCCGACTCCGTCTTCCCCACCCCGGTAGGGCCCAGGAAGATGAAGGAGCCGATGGGACGCTGCGGATCCTTCAGGCCGGCACGCGCTCTGCGCACGGCCTTGGCTATGGTATTGATGGCCTCATCTTGCCCCACGATACGCTGGTGCAGTTCGTCCTCCATTTGCAGCAGCCGCTCCTGCTCGGTGCTGGCGATCCTGGTCACCGGGATTCCCGTCCACATGGAGACCACCTCAGCGATGTCCTCCTTGGTGACCTCCACCTGCCCCCCTTCGGAAGAGCGATCCCAACCCAGACGCATCTGGTCGATCTCGGACTTGAGTTCCGCCTCGCGCTCCCTTAGCGAGAGGGCGGCATCCATCCGGTTGCTCTCCAGCGCCTCGTCCTTCTCCTCCCGAATAGACTTGAGGTCTTTCAGGGAGTCCCTGAGACCGATGTTATGAGGGATCTTGTACATACGGACGCGGGACGCAGCCTCGTCCACCAGGTCTATGGCTTTGTCAGGCAGGTAGCGGTCCGGGACGTACCGTGAAGCAAGGTGGGCCGCCGTACGCACCGCCTCATCACTGATCAGGAGCTTGTGGTGAGCCTCGTACCGTTCCTTGATGCCCCGTAGTATCTCGATGGTCTCTTCCACAGTCGGCTCACCCACGAAGATGGGCTGGAAGCGCCTTTCCAGGGACGGATCTCCCTCTATGTACTTGCGATACTCATCAAGTGTGGTGGCGCCTATACACTGAAGTTCGCCCCGCGCCAGGGAAGGCTTCAGGATATTGGCCGCGTCGACAGAGCTGCCGGCGGAGCCAGCACCTACCAGCATGTGGACCTCGTCGATGAAGAGGATAGCTTCGCTATCCCTGATCTCGTCGATAACCTTCTTCAGCCGCTCTTCGAACTGGCCGCGGTAGATGGTGCCGGCCACGAGGGAACCCACGTCCAGCATCACCATGCGCTTGCCCAGCAGGCCCTCGGGCACCCTATCGGTGGCGATCAACTGGGCCAACCCCTCAACGATGGCAGTCTTGCCCACCCCAGACTCGCCGATGAGGGCAGGGTTGTTCTTGGTCCGCCGCGAGAGGACCTGCACCACCCGCTGTATCTCGTTCTCGCGACCGATCACGGGGTCCAGCTTGTCCTCGATCGCCTGAGCCGTGAGGTCTATCCCCAACTGGTCGATGAGGGGGGTCTCTTTCGCTTTCTTGGTCGCATCCCCCCTGAGCGTCCGGCCCTTGCCAGCCAGGTGCTCCGTCTGAGCCTTGACCTTCTCCAAGGTCACCCCCAGGCTCTTCAGCACGTCGACGGCGACACCTTCGCCCTCCTGCACGAGTCCCAACAGCAGATGCTCGGTGCCGATGTAGTTGTTGCCCATATTCCGGGCCTGGTTGACAGCGAGTTCGATGATCCGTTTCGTGCGTGGACTGAGGCCTATCCTGCCAACGACCTTCTGGTCTCTTTGGCCGATGATCTCCTCGACTGCACTTCGGACCTTGAGAGCCTCAACCTCGAGACTGCGCAGGACCCTTGCCGCAACGCTGTTCTCCTCTCGCACCAGGCCGAGCAACAGATGCTCGGTTCCGATGTACGGGTGGTTCAGGCGTTGGGCCTCCTCCTGAGCATAGGCCAGGGAACGCCGGGCCCTTTTGCTGAATCTTCGAAGGTTGTCGGCCATCAGGCACTCCTCTCAAGACGGTCTCGTACCGCGCTCGTTCAGCCTCCACAACTATTATACTGAATTCGGGGTGGAAAGGCAACGGATTGCCAACCGGACGAGGCTCAGAGGCATCAGATCGGCGGCAGAAAACATCCAGTACACATCACCCCAACCACCACCCCCCCAGGCTGCCACGAGCGTATGGCCCCTTCAGACGGCTCCTGGACGCCGCATCTGGCACACGTTCCCTCTGGTCGGCGATCTGTGGGCGCCTGGCACGCGACGCCACAGACTGGCTGGGCCGCCTGGCACACCATCGCGGCGTTCTTTTCCATCCTGTTGCCCTCTACTGAGGCTCAGAAACGCGGTCCCTCCAACGGCTCGCGGTGTGCGTTCAATGACGTGGAGCACTTGACCCGCCCGGATGACTAGGATATACTGGTGCCAGGAGCATGCAGTCTGGAACACGAGGCATCGAAACGGAGGGAATGCCACCGTTGCGAAGGAGGTGCGGGACTTGGAAGAGATAGTCGCCTATTGTGGGCTCACCTGCACGGAGTGCCCTGCCTATCTGGCCACCCAGAACGACGACGATGAGGAGAGAGAGCGGGTCGCGAAGACCTGGTCCGAGGAGTACAATTCAGACATCAAGCCCGAGCACATCAACTGCGATGGCTGTCTACCCGGCAAGGACCGGTATTTCTCACACTGCTCCGTCTGCGAAATCCGGGCCTGCGGCGTGGTCAGGGGCGTGGAGAACTGCGCCCACTGCGACGAGTATGCCTGCGAGAAACTGGAGGGTTTCCTCCAGGCCGTCCCTGCTGCCAGGACCGAGCTGGACGAGATACGCGCCAGTCTCTGAACTACCGGCCCAGCTTCTCACCCCTGCCGCGCAGCGGCACTGACATCATTTCGCCCCGTTAGAGCGTGCCTGGCTTGTTGTCCCAGACAGACTCTCTCTGTGTGCCCGGTGTGAAGCATCGCTCCAGGGAACCGGAAGGATAGGACACTGGTGGCGAGGTAGGAGGATACTTGCTCTGGTAGGTGCCCCTCCACCGGCCGGATAGCACTGGGCGCGCCTCCCAGGCCAGGCGCCTGATCCGCTCCTTCTACTCCGGCAGGTCTTCGAAACGTCCCTCGAGCTTCTTCATCACCTGCGGCATGGTGGTATACTCCATCTCGTCCAGCGGCAGACGGTGCGGCTCGAAGGGGCCGTGACGCCGCAAGTACTCCCCGGCGATGTTGGCCTGGCGACGCGCTTCGTCGAAGCTGGGATCATCGAACATGTCCCTAGGGCCGACCAGAGTGCCATTGCACAGCTGGAAGCCGAGGCACACCACTCGTGGCGGGCCATCGAAGCGGCTGGGGTTGCTCTGCGGCTCGGACACGGGCATCAGTGGCCCGTGGTGTGAGCCGCGCATCCACCCTTCCACGAGATGCGGGAAAGCGAAAGGATCCAGGATCTCGCCAATGGCCGGGAAGGCTCCCTGGGAGCGCACGACGAGCACGGGATCATCTTTTCCGACGTACCGGCCGGCGATCAGACTCAGCTTCTGGGTGGAGGAGACAGCACCAACCTCGCCCGTGCCCCTGTGATAGACGCCCTTGATCAGGTACCTGGCCGGTGCCCCGACGAAAACCAGCATGTCATACAGTTCGTCCGGACAATCGAAGTAGATTCTCTTGCTCTCCTTCACGTCGTGAACTTCGAACCTGTAGCCTCCGTGCATGACAGGCGAGATCACCAACCCGATGGTGGTGAAGGGGTCAGCGAACATCTTCACCAGAGGCAGATTCCAGGCGCCGGCCGAGGTCTTGTCGGCCATGAAGATCAGGATTGGCTCAGAGGCCCGCTCCTCGAACTCCATCTCGGCCACACCGGGGCCCATGCCCTTCACGTTTCCCGAAAATGCATCGCTGAGCAAGTCCTGACCGGCACCGTACAACTTCAGGCTCTTGGCCACCTCGGTGGCTGCCTCAAGTGTGTTCCAGGCCAATTGGTGAATCTGGGAGTTGTCCTCACCTTGGCGATGAGTCATGATCAGCTCCAGGTCATCGCCCACGCGGGTGACGTGGAAGTCAATCAACGTTCCATCGCGCTTGGCGCTCTCCAGCTTCTCCTGAGCCTCCTCCACCAGAGCCGGGTGCATGCTAGAATGACCTACGTATCCTCCTACGTCAGCCTTGATCACACTCAGGGTAACCTTCTCAGCCATTATTGCTCCTTTCCACTCTCCTAGTGACAGTCTCGGACACAACTACAAGGGAGGACCTGGGCCCCCCCTTGTCTTGCACCTACCATGTCCTGGTACTAGCTTCCTGACCGTACCAGTTGAAAGACAATGTCCAAGTGATCATGCGGCGTCCCCGCCAAGTGTCCCATGTTCCTGGCCACATCTGAGGGATGCTCGCACAGGACGCGAATGGTGTGGGGACCACCGACGCGAGCGTCATAGATATAGGACCCCATGCCAAGCGCGAACCCAACCTTGCCTTCCGCGTTGGTTGCTTGCACAACCTCCTCTCCAGGCCAGTCAAAACGCACTGTCATGTTGGGAATGGGGTCGCCGTTCTCATCAAGGAGCCATACATCGATGTTGGAAGGACCTGACCTCTCCCTCATTTCAACGAGGCGGAAGCACGTCCCAGCAACTGGCTGTGCAAACTCAATCCACGCTCCGTATTTCCGATTGGCCCAGTCCAGATCCTGGGGCCGACCGTTCATGTCGAAGACCTTCACCGTTGGTGCCGCCGCTCTCCCGGCCCCCATCACGTTGGCCACCGCCTCAGGAGTAGCCGTCGGCGTCGGCGGGGACGTCGTGGGCGCCGCCGGCACAGAGGTCGGGACTGGCGTCGGGGTGTCAGGTACGGGCGTCTCCGTGGGCACCACCGCCAAGAGCACCGCATTCTCGGCACTGCTGGTCTCTCCCGAAGCCGCCTCGACTGTCTCTGTGGGCGTCGGCGTGTTGGTGGGCTCTGGCATCGACGTCGGCTCCTGCGGTATCTCCTCTGTTGCCTGCATCTGGGCTGGCGTTGGTGACTGGAATGCAGCCATCAAGTCATCCTTCTCCAAAGGCACAGAGGAGATCACAGTCGCAGGGAGTGTGATACCGCACAGCCAGATGAGCAGAAAACCTGCCACTGCGAAGCGGAGCTTCGCGCCGGCACTCCGGCCGACCAGCCAGGTCAGCCCGCCCCGCATGTTGGTCGCCAGCGTCTCCGTTACCGGGGGTCCGGTACGCACCGCCCTCCTAGGCCTGACCACTGGTCTGGCAGGCACCACTTGCGCGGGCTTCGAGGGTTGTACCTCGGACACCGTGGTGGCTTCAAGCCGATCGCTCAGCGCACGGCTGATAGCCAGCACGAAGCGCGGGTACTTGTGGGCCAGTTCATCGAAGTCGTCCTTATTCAGGGCCCACAGTTGGGCGTCGGCAGTAGCGCGGGCGCTGGCAGGGCGAGGCTTGCCGGTCAGCAAAGCCGTTTCCCCCACCAGGTCACCCGTACCCAGCAGGGCCGTAGTTATGCGTTTCTCCGCAATAGTGGAGCGCAACTCAACCTGGCCCGACTCGATGAAGTACATCCTGTCCCCAGGATCTCCCTGGGAGTACAACACATCGCCGGACACCAACTCGACCGACTGTAGACGTCGGGTGACATCCTCCAGCTCTGCCTCGCTGAGCTCGGCGAGCAGAGGCAGTTCTCGTATCCGGCTAGGCGTTGCCCTGGGACGAGCCTCCTGGAATCCCGCCGCCAGGCGTTCGCTGAGCACCTTGCCCAGAGCGACACTGATGGCAGGGTGCTCCACCATCAACTCGTCATAGTCATTCTTGTAGAGCACCCAAAGGTTGGTGTCGGCCATGGCCTGCGCCTTGACGGAGCGGGTCTTGCCGGTCAACAGGGCCATCTCTCCGAAGGAGTCACCGGCCTCCAACCAGGCGACAGTGGCATCTCCAGCCTGCGTCTCCGCCGCCAGCTTCACCTCTCCCATCTCAATGATGTAGAGGCTGTCACCGGGGTCCCCCTCAAAGAAGACCAGCTCAGACTGGGGATAGTGCTGTAGCACCAGCCGTTGGCCAACGCTCGACACCACATCGGGGGGTAGGTCAGCAAAGAGCGGTATCGTCCCCAGCCGTTCCTCCGCCATGGCTCGGTCCTCAGGGCTCAGATGCTCGCTCAGCGCCCTCGACAAGGCCTGGCGGATTGGAGGAAACTCGGCCACCAGATCATCGAAGTCAGAGCGATACAGGGCCCACAGAATCACCTCGCTGGCGCCCCTGTAGGTCGCAGCATACGGTTTGTTGGCCAGTAGGGCCATCTCCCCCAACAGATCCCCTTCCGTCAGGGGAATAGGGATCTCGTCGCTCTCCGCGGCCAGGACTACCTCTATCTCACCGGATTCGACGATGTACATCGCCTCGCCTGGCTCGCCCAGCCAGCAGATAGTGTCGCCTCTCTGATACGTCTTGATCTGAAGCTTGTCCGCCAGCCCCAGCAGGCTCTCCCTCGAGAGCTGGGTGAAAAAGGGGATTCCCGGCAACCGATACTCCGCCAGATACTCGGTCACCTGACCGACTTTGGAGCCCAAGGCCAGACTCAACTTGATTCCGATGGATGGTTCCCTGGCGATGAGTCCCTTCAAGTCCGACTTGTTCAGAGCCCAGAGGTTGACCTCAGAGGCAGCTTCAGCCGTGGTGGAATATGGCTTGTCGAGCAGGAAGTCCACATCTCCCAGGACACTGCCCGGTCCCAAGTTGGCCAGGATGACTCTCCTGCCATCTTGCTCCATGAAGATGCTCACCCAGCCCGACTCCACGGAATACATGGTCTCGCTGGGCGCGTCCTCCACGACGATGCTCTGCCCCTTCTGGAAGACCTCGGGCTGCATCTCGGCGGATATGCTTCGCCTCTCCTGCTCCGTGAGAGCAGAAAAGAGAGGCGATTCGAGATGCCATTGTTCCATACTTTCTCCCTTTCACCTCCGTATGTAGGCTAGAACGGAGAGGTACTTCGATTGCAACACCGCCTATTATACCATCATCGCCCAGGATGTCAAATCCGCACCTCTGCGCACGGGATGCAACACTCACGTTACTGTTTTCTTGCCCCAGTTCCCATCCACCAACTATCGCGCGGGCGCTTCCCCATCCCCTGATCACACATCAGTCGGTGGCCGGAAGAATCGGCAGCGCAGCAGACCTTTGTCCGTACCACTCGGCCGGTGTTATAATGTCGACAGTGTCTATCTCGTGATCGAGTAGTAAGGCAGCTTGCCGCGGAGGCGACAGTCGCGCCCATCGTGTAGCGTGGAAAGGGGTACGCCATGGTCTTCAAAGTTCCCGTCAGAAAGAACCAGATCTTGCGCCAGGTAGTAGAGCGCATCAACCAGGACGAGGAGTTGCTGCAGCTGTGGCGCTGCGCGAACATAAACTCCGTAGACCGCATGAACTACCCCGATCACGGCCTGGTGCATATCAAGATCGTGGCTAATATGGCATTGAAGCTCATTAGAATGCTAGCCGGCGCCAACGTTGAAATGAGCGTCACTGCCGATTATGACCTGGAGGTAGACGACGCGGAGGTCATCGTGGTGCTGGCCGCCTGCCTTCACGACCTTGGCATCTCCGTGCACCGCGACAATCACGAGACGTACTCCATCGGCCTGGCGAATCTCAAGGCCAAGGAACTGCTGGATGGTCTGTACGACATCCCGCAACGAACGATCATGCTCTCGGAGATCCTGCACGCTATCAGCGCCCATCACTGGGAGCAGAGCTGCCTGACCATGGAGGCGGGCATAGTCAAGGTGGCCGACGCCCTCGATATGACAAGGGGAAGGTCCCGCATCCCATTCGAGGCTGGCGTGACCAACATTCATTCGGTGTCGGCTGCAGCGGTCGACCGGGTGCGCATCGCTCAAGGGGTGCAGAAGCCGGTACGGGTTGAAATCATCATGAGCAACTCGGCGGGGATCTTCCAGGTGGATGAACTACTGAAGCGCAAGCTGAGCAATTCCACCATCGCGCCTTATGTCGAGGTTGTGGCCCACATCGAAGGGAAGGCAGAGAAACGCCTCCTGGAACTCTATACGATCTGAACCGTGAATGGCAGGCTGCCACCAGAACACTTGTGGGATATGTGAACAGGTGCATGAGGCGGCTGCCACAGCAGCCGGTGGCTCCATGCCGAGCCATCTGCTGGATTTGTTGAGGCCTAGTCCGCATCGAGACGACGAGGTACCATGAGCTCGGCACCGCATGGATCGCGCCCGCGGCCCTCCTGAGGGTTTTTCACCCGCGAGCTTGCGTGTGCAGCGAGTATGTGGTATACTGTTAGCCCAGGTAGGAAGACAATGCCTGGTTATGGAGATCCACACGGTGGAGGCATAGCTGTACTCTGGAATAGGACTCCCAGAAATGGGAGTCCTATTTTTGTGTACAAAGGCGCCTGCGCCAATGGCGCAGCGGAGCAAGGTCGAGAGCACGGTGCAGAACGAGTGGCATCACGCTGTATGGCATCTCCTGGAGCGGGTCGCGGTCGCGCCGCGCACTGCCTATACAACGACAGCACGCGCTAGGATGAAGGAGCGAGTATGAGAGCAAGAGAGATAAGCGTCCCAGTCGGCAATGCTAAGAAGAAAGCGAACTCCGTACCTAAGCTGGAAGATGGCTTTGCCCAGCAGGACATCATCTCCGTGTCCCAGTTCAGCCGCGAGAATCTGGAGCACATCTTCGCGGTGGCCGAAGACATGCGAGCCATCGTGAAGAAGCAAGGTTCAACTGACCTCTTGAGAGGCTCCGTGCTCGCCTGCCTGTTCTATGAGCCCAGCACGCGCACCAGCTCTTCGTTCATCGCAGCGATGTCTCGCCTGGGAGGTACCATCATCCCCATCACGCAGGGCGTTCAGTTCTCCAGTGTCTCCAAGGGAGAGTCGCTGCCCGACACGATTCGCACTCTGGAATCCTACGCTGATGTCATCGTCATCCGGCACCCAGAGATGGGCTCCGCCCAGATGGCGGCGGATTGCGCCCGAAAGCCCATCATCAACGGGGGAGATGGGGTCGGCGAGCACCCCACTCAGGCCCTGCTCGACATGTTCACCATCAAGGAAGAACTGGGCCGCATCGATGGCCTCAACGTGGGAATGGTAGGGGATCTCAGATACGGGCGGACGGTCCATTCGCTGGCCAGACTCCTCTGTCTGTACGATGTGCAGTTCGATTTCGTCTCGCCGGAGATCCTGCGCCTACCCCTGGACGTGATGAACGACATACGGGATCACGGTCTGCCCGTTGCAGAGACCTACGACGTGGCCGACATCATCGAGGACGTTGATGTGCTGTACGTTACCAGAGTTCAGAAGGAACGCTTCGCCGATCTTGCCCAATACGAGGAGGTCAGGGACCAGTACGTGATCACGCCGGAGTTGATGGCGCACGCCAAGGACAAGATGGTGGTCATGCACCCTCTGCCGCGAGTGGGGGAGATCAGTAACGACGTTGACGCCGATCCCAGAGCGGCCTATTTCCGCCAGATGGAGAACGGCATGTACGTGCGGATGGCACTCCTCGCCGCCGTCTTGGGCAAAGTGTAAGGCCCAACTGGCAAGGGGGTGGCCACTCACCGAGCAAAGATGGACTTCTTCCAGAAACTGGTTGCACGCATCATCAACAACGATAGTCTCCTGTGTGTGGGGCTGGACCCCGATCCTTCGCGATTCCCCCCGTCCCTGCTGGAGGACGGCAGTCCTATCCTCGCCTTCAACAAGAGTATCATCGATGCCACGCAGGACCTGGTCTGCGCCTACAAGCCCAACATCGCCTTCTACGAAGCCGCGGGTCTCGAAGGGTTGGACGCCCTGAAAAAAACCATAGAGTACATCCCGGACGAGATACCTGTCATCTTGGACGCCAAGAGAGGTGACATCGGCTCCACAGCCGGAGCCTACGCCAGAGCGGCCTTCGAAATATGGGGGGCAGACGCCGTCACTGTCAATCCCTATCTTGGCCATGACTCGCTGGAGCCCTTTCTGGACTATGAGGACAAGGGCGTCTTTCTACTGTGCCATACATCCAATCCTGGAGCCCGCGATTTCCAGAGCCTGCAGTGCCATGGCCGACCCCTGCACGAGATAGTGGCCCACAGAGGCCTGGAGTGGGGTCTGGCCCTGGTGGTGGGGGCAACCTACCCTGAGGTCCTGCGCCGGATACGCGACCTGGCTTCGCAGGCATGGATACTGGTGCCGGGCATCGGCGCCCAAGGCGGCGATCTGGAGAAAGCCCTCGCCGCTGGCCTGAACAGCGAGGGGCATGGCCTGATCATCAACGCATCGCGCAGCATCATCTATGCTGCCCATCCTCGCGCGGCGGCGAGAGAACTGCGCGACCGCATCAACCAGGGGCGCCGCTCGGCTCCACTGGGTGGCCGTCAGCCAGCGAGCCCTTCACCTGAGGAAGAGCTGACCCTGGCTCTTCACGATATCGGATGTTTCCGCTTCGGCGATTTTACCCTGGTCTCCGGTCAGCGCTCACCCATCTACCTAGACCTCCGTCTTCTGGTCTCGGAGCCTGAAGTGCTGCGGAGGGCGGCTCAGGCCTACGCGGAGATCTTGAAGACCCTGAGGTTTGATCGTCTGGCCGGTATCCCCTACGCAGCCTTGCCCATCGCCACCGCTGTGTCACTGCAGATGGGAGTGCCCCTGGTGTATCCTCGCAAGGAGGCGAAGGAGTACGGCACCGGCAAAGGGATCGAGGGCTACTGGGAGCAGGGCGAGGTTGTGGTTGTGCTGGATGACCTCATCACCACGGGCGGCAGCAAACTAAGAGCCATCGCTCCCCTCGAAGAGGCGGGCTTGGAGGTAGAGGACGTGGTGGTGCTCGTAGATCGCGGGCAGGGTGGCGGGGACGAACTGGCAGAACACGGATACAGGCTCCATTCGGTGCTCGAGTTGAAGGAGATCTTGGAGATCCTGAGCGAACACGGGCGAATATCGACCGAGCAGCGGGATGGAGTCCATGCATTCCTGGCCGGGAGAAATCACAGTGGGTGAGCCTGATCTCACGGTGGAACTGTGCGGCGTTCGCCTGCGCAACCCCCTCGTGCTGGCCGCCGGCATCCTGGGGACCGGCGCCGAACTACTGGCACGGGTGGCCGAGAGCGGGGCCGGCATGGTGACCACCAAGTCCTGCGGTCCCGCGCCCAGGGAGGGCCATCCCAACCCCACAGTGCTGGATTGGGGTCACGGTCTGATCAATGCCGTGGGTCTGGCCAATCCTGGCGTTGACCAGGAGGTGAAGACCATTGCGCGAGCCAAGGATCTGCTGAGCCCTCTGGAAGTTCCCCTTGTGGCCAGCATCTTCGCAGGGACTGTGGAGGGCTTCGCCGAGGTGGCGCAGAAGGTTGATGAGGCCCAACCCGATTTCATCGAGCTCAACATCTCCTGTCCCAACCTGGCCGCGGAGATGGGCCGGCCCTTCGCTTGCGACACAGGCGATGCAGCCCGGGTCACCGCCTCCGTGAGGCAAGTCACCACGAGGCCCATTATCGTCAAGCTCAGCCCCAACGTAACGGACATAGCGAGCGTCGCCAGGAGCGTGGAGCATGCAGGGGCTGATGCCATAGCCGCCATCAATACGCTGGGCCCAGGCATGATCATAGACGTCCACGCTGGCAGGCCCATTCTGGCCAACAAGGTGGGAGGCGTCTCGGGTCCTGCCATCCGCCCCATCGCTGTGCGCTGTGTTTACGACATCTACCAAGCGGTGGAGATACCCATCATCGGCACAGGTGGGGTGAGCGATGGTCGCGATGCCCTGGAGATGATCATGGCTGGCGCCACAGCCGTGGGCGTCGGATCAGCGGTACGGTATCGCGGAGCCGAGGTTTTCGGAGCGATACTGGAAGAGATGAGGGCTCTCATGACCAGCGTGGGCTATGGCAGCCTGGTTGAGCTGCGCGGCATCGCCCAAGTCTAGACTTCTGAGGGCGGGCCGCCGACCGATAGGTCCGCTTCGCCACCACTCGTCCGTCGCAGAGACTGGCAGAGGTACGTATCTTCCCAGTTGTCCTTGAACAGATTCTTGCCGATCAGGCCTATCCTGTTCTCGAAGTTGTCTCGGCCGAATATCCTGCTCAAGCTGATTCCCCGCTCCCTGTCGTCAATCACGAGCTTGAACCCCGTGACTGCCGGATACAGCTCGAAGACAGCCCGGTTGGCGTACAGGAGCCGCGACAGATACAACTGCATGAAGGTGGCGTGGAAAACGAAAAGGTACTCTACATTGTGTTCTCGGTAAAGGCGCTGCCAGGCCTGCGGGACCCAGACCCGGTCCGAGGCCTTCAGCAACTGAGGGAACCGTGCCACGTCGTCGCTGTCCGCCCGAAGATCGAAGTGAAGCTCCCACACGAACTCTTGGTCCTGACAGCCGATGTCAGAGTCGACCGTCAGCAGATTCACCAAGGTGTGAGCATCGCGAATGGCCTCGGGCAGGTTGGACTTGGCGCTCACCCTCCTGGCGCTGACATCGGTCTTGTCCGCGATGATCAGGCTGAGGGTGATGGGATGCAAGACAGAAACAGAAGGGAGTCGCAGACCGATCTCTACCTCATGGAAGAGCACGGCCTCCAGCACGCGCAGGAAGCTGTAGAGCGTCTCCTCATCCTGGTCCACATCGCAGAAGAACTGGCTTAGAAGGTATACCCCATATCCGCCGTGGTACTGCCGGGAGATGAGATTGCCGCTGTCGTGCAGATACCCTGCGATGATGGCCTCCTTCTCGGTCCGAGACCCGCGGGCTGTGTCGCTCTCGCTGCCTCTAAGCAAGTCCAGCATCTCACCACTGACGGACCGCAGGTGATCCCTGTCATGCCGGTTGAACCCAGTCAGGAGTTCGCTATCCAGAACCGACTGCTGTAGAGCGAAGACCACGCCAAAGTGCTCTTCCACCCCCGAACGTACGTCCTGCAGAGAGCATTCCAGCAAAGACGAATAGCTAAGCCTGGAGACCAATCTGGAATCCTCGTCGAGGAAGCTGGACGCGGCGGTCCGATCCACCCCAATGCGCTCCAGAAAACGGTTCAATGGCTCACCGCCTTCCGCCCTGCGGATGCGATGTCCATTCAGTTCTTGCTCTTTTACATAGGAGAGGACCGCCCCTGGAATCTCCACCTGGCGATAACGGCCAAGCAGCAGACTCACCACGTCGCGTGGTCCATACTTGGATCCTGATTGGGAAACACCAGGCCTCATTTCTGGCTCTGATCTGTCGCACGCTTCACTCATGGCCAAGACCACCTATCACCACTGAGACACAAGTATGGGGTAGATCGCATTCTGCACGAGTCTGGACGGAGCTGGCCCTGTGCGCAAGAGCGCTGCCTTCGGCCTCGTCAATCGCAGACCTCTGCTCGCTCCCCACTATCATTCTCACCCACTCCTCGCCAGACTGCAAGCGCATCCCGAACTCGTCGGGTACATGGTTCTCACCTCCTGACCAGGAACCTCACACTCCCCAGGTCGAAGCCCACAGGCTCTATGCCGCCTGCGAAGAACGCCCCCGCCAGCATCCTAATCATCACCCTACTAAGGCCTTTCGTGGTCGAGCGCCCGGACCGTAGCTCCAGGGGACAAACCTGAAAGGTCTGCTTGTGGGGTTCGAGCGGTCAGTCCCGCGCCATGGGGAACTGCTGCTCACCTGGGACCGTGAGGTCAGAGGGAGGCAAGAGAGTACACCCAGTCGAACCGGTGCAGTGGGTGCTTCTCTCCCGACCACTCGTAGTCGATGAAGAAGAACTCGTAAGGCGCCAGAGGCACGAGTTTGAATTCGAAGGCAATGGTCGGCCGCGCCTCGAGGTTCGCTATCTGCGCCATCATGCGACGGTACTTGCCGCCAGCACCCATGACCGTGGTCAGGAGGCGGTCGACCTCGCGCCGCGTGGCGCCATCCTCGAGGGCAAGCTCGAAACCCGAGGCGTCGCCCAGCAGACGAAAGCCAGTTCGGGAGACGCTGTTCCTGACCTCCTCTGCGGATGCAGGATCGCTGAGCACAGATGCCACGCGAGCGCGCAGCTCGGCGGGGTACTCCCCAGGGGCATCCGCGATCAAGATGACGGGGATGCGCGCCGTGTCTCCAGATGCCTTGAGGTCATCCAGGAGTCTCAGGGCCTCTGACCACAATCCCGTACCGTCAATCATCACTGCGCGAGGCTCGGCTGGACCCATGTCACGGACACGATTCACAGCATCCGAGAGATCTGCGACCCACAGCACAGTGCACTCCATCGGTTCCAAGGCCTGCTCTAGCTCTGAGAAGACAGCGGCACCTGCGGAGGCGACGACCACTTGCCGGGCCGACATCTGACGCTGGAGGTCGCGCACATCGGATATGCCCGTTGCGGCCTCGAAGCGGACCGCTCTCCCATCCTTCAACATCATGGTGTTGAATCGGCTGGTGTCGAAGCCTATCGTACCACCGGTCAAGGAGCGAACCGGAGTGTCGTAGTACATTTTGGCCCAAGACCCCTCCGCCCATTCCTGCAGGGGGGGTACACCCTTGCTTCTGAAATCATTCACGTTGTTCAGGTTCTTCAGCAGGACGGTTCTCTTTTCGACGCTCGCCAGCACCTCGCCCATGGCCGGGTCACGCGGCAAGCCCTGGGAGATCCACACCTCGCGGCCCTGCCTGCTGAGTTCCTCTACCCTGGCCTCCATATCATTGACAGCACCAGCAGGGTACCACCTCACCGTGATATCGAGGGGCAGACCGGCCTCAAACATCCGCACATACCGCTGCACCTTCGGCGGGGCGGGCGCGGATCGTACTTGTCGGGCAACCTCCGCCATGTGTGCTCGGAAGTGATACAACCCGTCAGCCACTACCGTCGCTCCTCTTCTCTCCCCACATAGTCCATCTCTCTGACCATTGGTGGGCGAGCAATCATCACCGTACCCTGGCAACCTGCGTCGCCTTGTCCGGTTGATCCCAGAGACTTCACGTCTGCGGCCAGCGAGCCGTCAGGTGCCGCTCCGCACGCACGATGCCAGCTAGGTCTCTGACCGCCTCTCGCAGGTCAACGTTGCTGACCACATATTTGAAGGAGTAGGCGTGGCTCATCTCCATCTCCAGGCGCTCCAGGCGCACCCGGCCCTCCTCCGTCTCCTTTCCATACCGCGTGATGAGCCGACGGCGCAACTCTTCCACTGACGGCGGAAGGATGAAGATGGTCACGACGCTCTGTGGGTACTTCTCCATCAGCACCAGAGAGCCCAACACGTCATAGGCGCCTATCAGATCGAGGCCCCGGGCCATAGCGATCTCCAGCCGGGCTCGAGACGAACCGTACTGGTGACCATAGAAAGCCTGCCACTCCGCCAACTCGCCAGCGCCCTTCAGACGCTCAAACTCCTCCGTGCTCACGAAATGGTACTCCAGGCCCTCCACCTCGCCAGGTCGCCTCTTGCGCGTGGTGTAGGTGATAATCCTCTCCAGGTTGCGCACATCAGAGATGACACGATCTATGATCGTGCTCTTGCCGGTCCCGGATGGAGCGACCAGTAGGAAGATCAGTCCTTCTCGCATCGAATGTGGTCCTGGATCAATACCTGGACGTGGCAATCACGCACCACTGGCCACCTGGCCGGCCGTCAGGCGCGCCTTCAGCAGGCGTGAGGGTTGGCAACAAACGAAATCAACACCCCACTCATCGAAGGCCGCCAACATGCTCCGGTCCTGAACGTGGCTGCCACGTATCGCGATCTCGCACTCCGCACTGGACGCGCGAGCCTGGTCAATGGCCAGCCGCATCAGCACGCCAACACCCTGCACATCGGCGGGGAACGGGCTAGAAGAGGCCTGGCCATCGCTTGAGCGCATGGTCAGGAACCTGCGCCCATCTTCGCGCGAAGCAGAGAAGACGGTCTCAGTCAACGCGTCGCTGTCTATACAGAGCAAGTCAACCACGGAACTCAACTGACCAGCCACGGCCGCAGCCCTGGGCGTTTCGATCATCGCGCCGAGGCGATAGGAGATCCTCGCGCCCGTCGTCTCGCCAAGCCTGTGCGCTACATTCTGTATCAATCGAAGCACTTGTCTGATCTCGCCCACGTGGGTCACAAACGGGATGAGGATTCCAAGGTCACTGGGAAGTTCCTCGCTTGGCACATCGCACGCCGCTCCCAAGAGCGCCTCGATCTGCGCCTCAGCGACCTCCGGAAGAGCGCTTGCCAAGCGCACACCGCGCAGCGCGAAATCAGGGTTTGACTGGCGCCAACCATCGACGGCCCGCAACAGCGCCTCTCTTGTTCCGATCTCCTCGTTCCAGCCGTACAACACCCTGATCTCTGCCAGTTCGGTCAGCAAAGCTTCCCTATCCGGAAGGAAATGATCCACAGGCGCGTCGAGCAATCGTACCCACAGACGGCGACCCTTGGTGGCTCGAAGAAGTGCTCGGAACTCCTCCCGGTGTGAGCGGCGAAGCTCGTCCAAAGCCCTCTGGCTTCCAGCAGCTGAGTCAGCTAGGATTGCCTGCCGGAAGAGGGGGAGATAGGCACTATCGAAGTACAAACGCTCCGTCCGGCACAGGCCTACGCCCTCCACACCCCATTCCAGAACAGCCTCAATCTCAGCGGGGGTGCTGGCGTCCGCGAGTATCCGCAAGCGGCTTAACTCGTCAGCCCAGCTGAGCAAGGTCCGGAGTTCCTCTGAGTCAGAAGTATGCTGCGAGACGAGCTCCAGGCTGCCTCGGTAGACCCGGCCAGTGGATCCATCGATGGAGATCTCGTCCCCCTCCCGGACACGGACGTTTCCCAGGCGCACTACCCGTTCGTCTCGATCGATTTCCATACCCTCACAGCCCACGACGCATGGCTTGCCAAGACCGCGCGCCACCACTGCTGCATGCGAGGTCGCCCCGCCGTGCTGAGTAAGAATGCCCGACACCAGAGGCATGATCGCCGCGTCATCGGCGCTCGTCTGCTCCGTAACCAGGATGACCGGCAGGTGCTTTGCTGTGAAGTGCGCGACCTGGTCGCGATCCAACGCGATCTTTCCCACAGCAGCCCCAGGACCCGACTGGATCCCGCAAGCGAGGCGTTCTCCCGCCGAGGAGTCGAAGAGCGCCGCGCCTGCCAGCTCTTCAAGTATGCCTGGCTTCACTCTATGCACCGCCTGAGTTCGAGTGATCAGTCCCTCATCGGCCATGTCCACCAGGGTCTTCAAGGTCGCGTGCGGCGTTCGCTTCGCCGCTCTGGTCTGGAGAATCCATAGCCTTCCCCTCTCCACGGTGAACTCCACGTCCTGGACATCACGGAAGTGCTTCTCCAAGCGAGAGCAAGCAGCTTCCAGTTCTCCGTACACCTCAGGCCACTCTCGACCCAGGTCCGAGATGCTCCGCGGAGTGACGACTCCCGCCACCAACTGCTCTCCCTGACTGTTGGAGAGATACTCTCCATACAGTCCTCTCTCCCCCGTCGCCGGATTGCGCGAGAACACCACGCCACTTCCCGAATCCGGTCCCAGGTTGCCGAAGGCCATCTGCTGCACCACGACGGCAGTACCCTGATCCTGCGGGATCTGCTGGTCCTCACGATACTGCCGGGCGTTATCCCCGAACCAGGAATCGAAGACCGCAGCAACGCCTCGCTGCAGCTGTACATATGGGTCCTGGGGGAAGTCCTCGCCGGTCTCCTTGCGGAACAGCGCCAGCAGTTGGCCGACGGTGGAACCCATCTGCTCGGCGTCCTCGGGCGAGTCCACAAGCCGACCCTTGGGAATTCCGTGAACCGCCTCTCCATACATCTGGGCCAGCCGCGCCAGGGTGTCGCGACCGAAGCCGGGGTCCTCCGACAGCCTGGCCAGACCGTCGATAACAGCAGCGGTCAGCCCCACGTTGAGAATTGTCTTGAGCTGTCCAGGCATGGAGATCGGCGGGCTGGAGCGAACGGATACTATCAGTGGATCGATCGGAGATCCAAACACCTTTCCCGTCTTCGCCTCGAGATCGGTCAGCACATCCCTGACCTCCTTCCAAAGATCGGGAATCAGCGACCTTGAGCCAGGCGTATGGGTCTTCCAGGCCTCGGTGGTGATGATGAAGCCAGGGAGGGTGGGGATGCCAAGGCGCAACATCTCCGCCAAGCCAGCACCCTTGCCGCCCAGCAGAGGCTGCAAATCTTGGCTACCTTCCTCGAGGGGAACAACCCACTGGTTAGTCATCTGTACCCTGGGCGGCGTGGACGCGACAGGCGTTGCTCGCAGGCACTCGGATACGAAAACGACCCGTTCACAATCGACACGGGTCTCACATGGGCCCGAGATCCACAGGGCCGACACGCCCCTCGTCCGCAGTGGCCCCAGACCTCCCCTAGGCTCGTCGTCGAGAGAGCCAGAGCGTCGATCGCATCTCAGAGAAAACCACTGCGATTATAGGTCCTTTCCAACCCCAGAACAAGGAACTCGCACATCCAGAAGAGCAACGGATGCCAGTTGGAGGCACTCCACTCGGGTTCGCGGTCCCGGGTCCTGCCTCCGGGCATACCGATCTAAGCGAGACCGCCCAGGGACTGGGTAGCTCCAGCACCACGGGCCCGGCCCCTTTGCCTGGCGCGGTACCTGGCCTATAATCAACGAGAATCCGGCACACACGGAACCACCACGATTGGAGGTGCCTCCGCCAAGCAATGCTCCCCAGACCAATGACGATCGCCAGGATTGACCAACCGACCCGCAAGGTCAAGGCCCTTACCCTGCATGGCCGGCTCCCAGCGCAGCCCGGCCAATTCGTCATGGTCTGGATGCCTGGCCTGAACGAGAAGCCCTTCAGCCTGGTGGACGACGACCCCGTGACCCTGGCCGTGGCTAGCGTGGGGCCTTTCAGCGCACGTCTACACGAGCTGGAGGTTGGAGATCGCCTCTGGCTCCGCGGTCCCTTCGGGCATGGTTTCGACATCGTCGGCGAGTACGCGCTCCTGGTCGGGGGAGGTTACGGCGTGGCGCCTCTGGCCTTCCTGGCCAGCCGGACCATCGGGGCCCGCCGCAAGGTAGCAGTGATCGGAGCGGCGACAGGAGACGAGCTCTTCTTCGAACACCGGCTAGCTGGGGCGGGCTGTGAGGTGGTGCTGGTCACGGAGGACTGCTCCGCGGGCGAGGGCGGGGTATGCACCGATGTGGCAGAACGGCTGCTCCAGGACGAGACCTTTGACGTAGTCTACGGCTGCGGCCCAGAGGGCATGCTGGAGACGCTCGAGCAACTGTGTAGCGAACTGGGCATCCCAGGGCAACTGAGCAAAGAGGCCTACATGAGGTGCGCGATGGGCATCTGTGGATCCTGCGAGCGTGATGGTCTGCTCATTTGCAGAGATGGCCCCGTGTTCCCGGTGGGGCCAGGTACTTGACAACTGCGCGACGGCAGCGTATAATACATAACTGGAAGCTTCACAAGGCGAATAGCGAGGACCTTCGGGGCAGGGTGAGGCCTCTTGCGAGAGGCCAATTCCCGATCGGCGGTGTGGCGCCAGAAGTTGGCGCCGAGCCCGCAAGCTAGAGAGCAGATCTGGTGAGAAGCCAGAGCCGACGGTATAGTCCGGACGGGAGAAGGTGAATGCCATCAACAGGAGAGCCGCCTCTCCGCTTGGTGGTGCGAGAATGTGTCCCGAAGGTTGTTCCTTCGGGATTTCTGTTTGTGTGCGAGAGCTAGCAGCATGAGAACAGCTCAAGAGATGACGGACCCGCTCACCCCAGTCGAGACGATGTCGGGGAATGCCGGCACGCTGAGGAAAGGCTTGAGCCGCATTCCAGGCAAGTATCACGCGTATTTGCTGGCACCTCCGGCCTTGCTTGTCTTCCTGTGCCTATGGCAACTCCTGGTCATGCTGGGTTCGTACCCCACCTTCATCCTCCCCGCGCCGGCCATCGTGTTCCGAAAGTTCGTCCTGGCGCTCACTGATGGCACGCTGCTGCACCACGCCCGGGCCACTCTGAGAGAGGTCTTGCTCGGGTTGGCATTGGGGCTCTCCGCGGCGACGTGCCTGGGATACATCTTCGCCAAGTCCAAGTCGATGGAGAGGCTGCTATCACCCTACATCGTCGCCTCTCAATCCATACCCATCGTGGCCCTGGCCCCCTTGCTGGTCATCTGGTTCGGCTTTGGCACGTTGTCCAAGGTCATCGTCTGCGCGCTGATCGTCTTCTTCCCAGTGCTCATTAACACCATCGTCGGGCTCCGTTCGGTGGACGAGAACCTGGTGGACCTCATGCGCTCCTACGGAGCCACCCGGCGCCAGATGTTCACCATGTTGGAGATACCGGCGGCTCTGCCAGTGCTTCTCGGCGGTCTCAAGATCGGGGTCACGCTCTCCGTGATCGGGGCAGTGGTGGGTGAGTTCGTGGCAGCGGACGAAGGTCTTGGCTTCCTGGTGAACCTCTCGCGGGGCCTCTTTGACACACCCATGATGTTCGTGGCCCTCTTTGCACTGGTCATCATCGCCCTGAGCCTGTACGGAGGCGTCGTGTTGCTGGAGAACCGGCTCCTGTCGTGGCGGCGGATTGAGTAGCAGGAAAGGAGAACCAACGAAATTGAACAAGCTAGTAGTGATTCTAGTCACGGTGTCTGTCATTGCTATGAGTGGCTGCAGCGGCGGAGCGAGCACCACTCCTACTGTCCCTGCCATCCCCACCAAGGTGACCCTGGCTATGGGGTTCATTCCCAATGTCCAGTTCGCGCCCTTCTACGTGGCCGTGAACAAGGGCTACTTCGCCGAAGAGAACCTGGAGATCGAGTTCGACTACGGGATGGAGACAGATCTTCTCAACCTGGTCGGTACCGATGCCTTGCAGTTCGCTGTAGCCAGCGGTGACCAGGTCATCCTTGCACGTGGGCAGGGCCTGCCGGTCGTGTACGTGATGACCTACTTCCAGAGGTTTCCCGTGGCTGTCGTCTCTCTGGAGGACGTACCGATGGAGGAACCCCAGGACCTCGTGGGACGCTCAGTGGGCATCCCAGGCTTGTGGGGAGCCAGCTACATTGGCTGGCTGGCCCTTCTGGACGCCGCGGGGATAGATGAGCAAGATGTGAAGCTGGAATCCATTGGCTACACCCAGGTGGCCAGCCTGACCGAGGGCCAGGTGGACGCCGCGGTGGTGTACGCAGCCAACGAGCCGGTGCAGCTTCGCCAGGCCGGATACGATCCTAACATCATCTACGTTGCTGACTACACGAATCTGGTATCCAACGGCATCATCACCAACGACAAAACCATCGCAGAGCGACCTGAGCTGGTCGGGGCTCTGGTCCAAGCCGTCCTCCGAGGCCTGCGCTACACCATAGATCATCCCGAGGAGGCCTTCGAGATCTGCCTGGAGTATGTGCCCGAGGCTGGAGGCGAGAACCGGGACACGCAACTGGCCGTCCTCAAGGAATCCATCAAGTTCTGGCAGAGCGACGAACTCGGTCATAGCGACCCTGCAGCCTGGGAAATGTCCCAGGATTTCATGCTCCAGATCGGCCTGGCCGAGACCGGGACGGCCCTAGACAAGATGTACACCAACGACTTCATAGTGGCACCGTAGGTCACGATGAACCATCCCATTCTGACCGCCGAAGGCGTTGACAAGACCTATCCCAGCAGAGAAGGGGACGTCAGTGCCCTGAGAGACATCTCTCTGACGATTACGGAAGGAGAATTCGTCAGCCTGGTGGGTCCCTCAGGTTGCGGGAAAACCACCCTGCTGCGCATATTGGGAGGACTACTTCAGGCAGACAGGGGGGGGGTGCATATCGATGGCCAGATTCTCACGGAGCCCAGGCGGGACATCGGGTTCATCTTCCAGGACCCAACGCTGATGCCGTGGAGAAGCGTTCTCAAGAACGTCACACTACCCCTCGAGGTGCAGGGCAGGAACGGCCACGAACATCGCAAGCGGGCCATGGAGTTGCTGGGCCTGGTGGGGCTGTTGGGCTTCGAGAACCTGCATCCCCACGAGTTGTCTGGCGGCATGCAACAGCGGGTAGCCATCGCACGAGCCCTGGTGCACGAACCGGCCATCCTGCTGATGGACGAACCCTTCGGTTCCCTCGACGCCATCACCCGCAACCAGATGAATCTGGAGCTGCTGCGCATATGGAACGCCACCCGAAAGACGATTCTGATGGTGACTCATACTATTCAGGAAGCTATCTTCCTGGCTGACAGGGTGCTGATCATGAGCCCGCGGCCTGGCCACATCCAGGCCACTTTGGAGGTAGACCTGCCGCGCCCTCGCGACAACGAGATCTACTATAACGAGGACTTCGCCAAGCTCTATCACTTGGTGCGGGATTCGATCGCGGCTGCCTGACGTGGTCGACTAAGGGCTCGTCCCATGCTCGCCCCCATGGGTCCCCATGGTCACGGTCCAGGAAGTAGCGCAAGTTGCCAACTTGCGCTACATTATTCGGGCATCCATGAGTCCCGGCACGGCATGGATCCTCGTCAGCTACGGGCAACGGCGATCGAGAATCCGACCTGGAAACAGAGAGTCCTCAACCGGGGACTGCGTGCGAACATGATTCCGATCAAAGGGGTTTCGAGCGCAGAGTGAGCCAGTGGTACGGTAACCTTCCGGAACGAAAGAAGCTGACCTACGGTCTGCTGTTCACCATCATCTGCATGACTGTACCCTGCTACGTGTTGGGCTTCATCGCTCTGGGGATGGCTCCTCCTCGGTACACTCCCACTCCCACAGAGACTCCCACGTTCACACCGACGGAGACCGCCACCCACACACCCACGTCTACCGCCACCGCCACCCACACGCCGACGGCCACAGGCACTACAACACCGACGGAGACCGCCACTGCCACGCCCACCGACACGCCTACTGAGACAGCTACTTTCACGCCTACGCTCACTCACACCGCCACCAGCACGCACACGCCAACCTACACGCCATCCACGACACCTACCGATACGGCAACCGCGACAGCGACCTCCACTCCCACAGCCACCGAGACCAGCACACCTACCAGCACTGGCACACCTCCGTCAGAAGAAACCGGCTAGCCACATGAGTCTGCAGACGATTCTGTCATCCATTGCGCCCACCCACACCAGGTCGTCACTATGAGACGTCTCTTTCGTCGGTACTCCCAGCTAGCTGCCCCACAGAAGAGGCTATACAGCCTGCTGACGGTGCTCACCGCCATCGCGCTGCTGCTCTACTGCTTGGGAATCGGCAGCTTCCTCGCGCGCTCACGATTGGTGCCCGAGGTAGCTCTGGAGATCCCGCCCACCTTCACCGCCAGCCCGACGTCCATGCCGACCAGCACGGCGCCCCCGGGGAGCACATCAACCCCAACGGCCACGCTTCCCCCCACTCCCACTCAGCGGCCGATACCCACCTTCACACCGACCCCAGAGAGCGTCAACATCACGGTCGTGATCACCGATACCCAAGGTGTGACCACCACCGTCGTGATCTCCGCCACCGTCACACCAACGCCGGAGATCACCCCCACCGTCACCATAACCGCTGAGGCATCGCTGACGTCCCCCGCTGCGGAGCCACCCACGCTCTCAGTTCACACAGCAACGCTGCCTCCTGCGCCGGACATCGCGTTTCGCGCCCAGCTCTTGCCTATCTGGGACCATGACCTCCTCGGCCACATCGCTGCCGTTTGGTCCTGCCACACGAGCGCAAGCCCATCCAGGCGTCTGTCACCCACAGCCTTCGCAGGGCAGACGTTCTGTAACACACCCGCACGCACCCACCACTACGGATGAGCGAACCCTTTGTCCGCGAGGCGCTTCTGCAAGAGAAGGCGGGCGACAAAAGTCGCTGTCTGACCTGCGAGCGGCGCTGACTGCTTGGGCCTGGCGCCTCGGGATGGTGCCGCACTCGAGCCAACATCGACGGCAGACTGGTGACCCTGACCTATGGCAGTGTCTCCTCCCTCTCGGCCAATCCCATCGAGAAGAAACCCCTGCACCATTTCTATCCCGGTAGCGTGGCCCTCACCGCCGGAAGCTGGGGCTGCAACTTCGGATGCCCGTGGTGTCAAAACTGGGATATCAGCAAGTCACCGTCCGGCAAGGGGTGGTACCTATCTCCCGAGGACTTCGTGAAGACCGCCCTCGCCCGGGGCTGTCGAGGCACGTCCATCAGCTTCAACGAGCCCACGCTCTCGCTGGAGTGGTCACTGGACGTGTTCCGGCTGGCCAAGGGCCAAGGGCTCTACAACACCTACGTCACCAACGCCTACATGACCACGCAGGCCCTGGACCTGCTGGTCGATGCCGGACTGGACGCCATGAACGTGGACATCAAGGGCGATGCACACGCGGTGAGGAGGCACTGCAAAGGCATTGAGGTGGATAAGGTCTGGCGCAACTGTCGCCATGCCCGGCAGAGTGGCGTTCACGTGGAGATCACCACCCTGGTCATCCCCGGCGTGAACCACACAGAGGGTGTGCTAGGGGGTATTGCCAGGAGAATCCACGATGCCCTCGGTCCCGACACGCCGTGGCATCTGAGTGGCTACTACCCAGCCTATCGCTTTCACGCGCCGCCCACCCCGCTCAGCGCGCTTGAGCGCGGATGGGAGATGGGCAAGGAAGAGGGGTTGGACTTCGTCTATCTGGGGAACGTCCCGGGGCACCGTCTGGAGAACACCTACTGCCCTGGCTGCGAAGAGCTACTCATTGAGCGGCGTGGCCTGACAGTCATGCAGAGCAGACTGCTCGAAACTTCATGCCCAGCTTGCGGCAGGAACGTCCCAGTCGTCGTTTGAGCAAACGGGTCCGCTCGACCCCGCGGGGAGGATGCTGCTCGGCACCGGAGCGGGGCCTCGCGCGCCGCTACCAGGCGTACTGGAACACGATATTGGTGAACTGCCCCGCCACACCGCAGTCGGTGAACTTGATCTCCACCGTGTCCGACTGGGGAACCGGGTTTGCCTGGCTCTGCACAATGTCTATCAAGAACGTGAAGGGCGAATGGTAGTGCTCAGACGCGAGAGGAGAAAACCCCCAGCTGCCCGCGTCCTCGCCCTCGCCACTCACCTTGAAGGCCTCGTTTCCCGCAAACCTCAGACGCACTGTTCTCCCATTGACGGGTTCGCCCCCCACCCCAGTGATGCTGCCCTTCATGTACACTGTTCCACAATTGGCGGCGCTCTGCATCCCTCCTGCATATCTGAACTCGAAGGAGGTTTGAGTGGTTGGAGTGGCGGTAGCCGCAGGCTCCGAGGTCGCCGTGGCTGTGGGTGGAACGCTGGTGGCGGTGGGGCCACCGGGTGTGTGCGTCGCCGTAGCCGGAGCCGTAGTGGCGGTCGGCGGCACCGGAGTGTTGGTGTAGGTGGCTGTCGCCGGAGCTACCACTAAGGTGCTCGTAACTGTCGGCTCCGGCGGAGTGGTGGCTGTGGGTTCCGGGGTAGATGTGGGCGAGGGACCGACAGGAATCGAGGTGAAAGTAGGCCGCATGGTGGGAAGAGGGGTGCTGACTTCAGTCGGTGCAGCCGCGGGAAGAGACAACTCTCGCGAGAGCATCAACAGCAACACGGTGAAAACGAAACCGTTGAGGAAAACCAGAACCCCCACGATCAGCAGATATCTCGGCTTCATTCCTCGCTCCTTGCTGCCCGCGACCGCCCGCTCGCCGCAAGCCCGCTACGGTATGACCAACGCCTGTCCCACACGGATCGCGTTCGGATTGTCCAGTCCATTCGCCTGGGCCAGCTCCTCCGACGTGACTCCGTAGTCGCGCGCGATCCCGCTCAATGACTCGCCCTCTTGCACGACGTGAATCCTCTGCCCCTCCGTGGAAGATGGCGTAGAGGCCGGCACCACAGTGCCCTCTTCCGTGGGAGGCGGCGCCGACGCGGCTGGTATCACCAGCTCCTGTCCTTCTCGTATTAGAGCATCGGCGCTGCCCAAGTCGTTGGCCTCGACGATGGCATCCACCGTGGTTCCGTAGGTCCGAGCGATCCCGCTCAGAGTCTCGCCAGCCTGCACCACATGCACGCTGGGGGTAGTTGGGGCCACAGGCGAGGGCTCCTCGGTTGCGGTCGGCTCTGGTGCCAAGGTAGGCGTGGCGACGACCACATCGAACGGAGTGAAAGTGGGCTTGGCAGTCCTGGTGGGCGTGGAGGTCGGCCGGCGGTTCTCCGATACCATCAGGAGCAAGCGGCTGAAGATGAGATAGTTGATCAAGAGGAGGACAACAACGAGAGCGATCTCCCTTCCTCTCTCTCTGATTCCCCTACGAATCGCACCCCATCGGCTCGTTGAGTTCATCTCGACTCCCCTAGCACCTTCTCGGAGCGATTATAGCACAGGATGGAGAGCAAGGTCAACACCTTGAGCCACAGCGGCATTAACGCCAATCCTGCGCACTCCAGCTACGTCCCACGGACCCCCAGCATGCGCCCACCGCGCGACCCGACCGTAGTCCTGGACGGCTCCACGCCTCGCGCATTACTGCTCTGCCTCCTCCAGTAGGAGTGGTCTTTCGCCGCCTGAGGGCGTATAATCACCGCGAGAACGCGTGCTGCTAGGTCAAGTAGTCGGCGAGCAGCGCGTGGATACCCTCCGGAGAAGCGATAGCCATGGAGTTCGAGCTCAACGCGCAGTACTACCTAGATGTCGTGCTCAGGCAGTGGAAGGTCGTGCTCGTGGTGTTCATTGTGGCCACACTTGCGGCCCTAGCTGTCAGCTTCATCCAAGAACCAACGTACGAAGCTACCGTCAGCATGATGGAGCAGACCTACGACTACGTCGACGTCCCTCGCCTCTCACCCGTGGATCGCACAGTAGTCAAGCTATACCCAATGTTGGCGCGGACCGAAGCCGTCGAGAGTCGCGTAGTCGAGGCTATCGGGCCGAGCCTCTCGGCAGCCGAGAAGACGCCCGGCACACTTATGTCAATGGTGACCATTCGCGAGGACAAGGACAACTCGGCTCTGTTCCGCATCAGGGTGCAGGCCAGTGATCCCGGCAAGGCCAAGCTGATTGCCAATACGTGGGCAGAGCAGTACACGGAAGAGGTCAGCACTCTCCAACTCAGCTGGAGCTCAGAACTCGAGACTGTCCAGCAGAACCTTGAGTCAGCGGAAGCAGCGCTGACTGAGTTCAGGCAGGAGACGGGGCTCGGACTGGTGGAGGAGCCGGGGGGCGATCAGGCGCACGCCATCCTTGGCGCGCGCGGTGTGCTGCTGGCGAAGCAGACCGACCTGCTGGCTGAACATCAGCAGGCGCAAGACAACCTCAGGCTGATCCTGGAGAGCGCGCAACTGGCCCGGGATACTGGTGGAAGCGTCGACGATCTGCCCCTTCAACTCCTCAACAACCCGGTCATCTCCGAGAGGGGCCGGCTCTCCGCCGAATTGGTGAAGGATCAGGAGACCTTGGATGATGCGATTCAGCTACTGCAGTCCGAGGAGAGCGCCATCTCCGGTACCGTCGACCAACTCCACGCCGAAGTGGGACAGCTCCAGCAGGAACTGGCCCAGGACCAGCTTGAACTGGAGCGAGTGACGCGAGAACGCGACCTGGCCGAGAGTGCATACAAGGCCCTCAGCGATCAGATGCAGGAAAGCAGTATCTTCCTGGCAAACACTCAGATACTGAGCACAGCAGCCAGGGCGCGACCGCTGGGACCCGACCCGAAGCTGAACGTCATCTTCGGTGCCGCACTGGGCCTGGCCGGAGGCGTCGTGGCGGCTTTCGCCATGCAGTATGTTCAGGACGTCCGAAAGAAGCGCTGATGGCGATCCCGGAGCACACGGGGGTTGAACACAGGATTCCACCCGGGTCCGGCAGATCTTGATCACCATATCTGTACCGAAGCCTGCTGATCGATTGGTCGAAGCGGGCTTCGCCTTGTGTATGAGATGAAAGCCTCCAGAATAGCCCTGTGGCTGCGCGATGATTGGCATTGGCTGGTAGTCTGCATCCTGGTGACCCACTTTGTGCTGGGCACGGTCTACAGCGTGGTCACCCCCATCTGGGAAGGACCCGATGAACTGGGCCACTATCATCACGTCAGATTCCTGGTCACCAACCTCTCCCTCCCCGGACCCGAAGACTCCTCATCTCCTCTGGATCAACTGACCCATCCGCCGCTCTACTACATGGTGACGGCCGCTCTGACCTCGTGGGTGAACACGGGTGACGGACTGGAGCCGGTGGAGAACCCCTTTGCACCTACGGGGATCATGGAAGGGGGAGGCAACCGCTTCCTCCACTCAGATGCGGAGGCCTTTCCCTACCGCGGCACGACCCTCGCAGTTCACTTGGCCAGGTTGGTGTCTGTCGCAGCCGGCACACTGGTGATCTTGGTCACCTACCGGCTGGGGCGCCTGCTCTTTCCCGAACAGGCTGAGATCGCGCTCGGAGCCATGGCCATCAACGCCTTCTCCCCCGGCTTTCTCTTCATGGGCAGCGTGATCAACAACGACATCATGGTCACTCTTCTCTCAGCTCTCACCCTGTTCTTCGCGGTCAAGGTTGTCACTCGCAGCCCTGGACTCAAAGACCTGTTAGCCATAGGCGTCTTCACGGGACTCGCGCTCCTCTCGAAGTACAATGCGCTGGCCCTGATACCCGTGGTGGCCATATGCATCGTCGTGGTCCTCGCACGGCTGCTGAGGCACCGAAGATCACTGGCCATCTCCCTGGCTGGCGTTGTCCTTCTCCTCCTTAGCGCCGCTCTAATCTCCAGTTGGTGGTTCCTGCGCAGCGTCGCCTTGTTCGGCACGCCGACGTCACGCTCTGCCAAGATACTCGCCCAGTTCTTCACAGACATCAGGGACCCCACCGCAGGGCTGACGGCCATGAACTGGCAGCTGCTCCCCGATGGTTTGAGGTACTTCTACACGTCTTTCTGGGCAACCTTCGGCTGGGGTAACGTCCCCGCCGCGACCTGGGTGTACCAGCTATTGGGCCTCCTCTGTCTGGCCGGACTGGCAGGGTTCGTGGTCTTTCTTCTCGGCAAGGCCAGTCGGGCCTCGAAGGCTGGCGCCCTGGTCCTTCTCCTGGCCTTCGTGGTCTTCTCCCTGCTGGCCATCTATCGCACCCTCATCGTTAGCGATCCAGTGCTGCGGGGTAGATACGCCCTCCCGACGATCTCTGGGGTCAGTGTCCTGCTCTCGTTGGGTGTGGTCCAACTAACACCCCGGAAACTGGGCCGTATACCTATCCTCCTCGCGGGACTGACCATGCTCTTCCTGGGCGTCATAGCTCCGTTTCGGTACATCATGCCGGTGTACGCCCGCCCTCCCATTCTCTCCCCTGAGGAAGTGTCCCGCGTGGCCAACCCCACGGAGTTCAATTTCGGCGACAAGGTGGAACTGCTGGGTTATGACTTGGGAGTGACCAGAGCAACAGCGGGTCAGTACATCCCCATCACCCTCTACTGGCGGCCCCTGGCTGAGATCGAGAAGAACTACGCGGTAGGCCTCAGTCTGGTCGGGCCCGACGGCACACCCTACGGCCAGGTAGCTGCACACCCGAGTCATGGCACCTACCCCACGTCCTTCTGGAAAGAGGGAGAGATCATCGAGGACACGTACCACGTCCGCTTGCGTCGCAGGTTCCCGGCCCCCAACCTGGCGAGACTGTATGTCGCCCTCTACACCTATCCGGAAGAGGAGCACTTGCCGGTTTTGAACGCCGGCGGAGATCCGGTGTCCCACGCCGCCATGTTCGGGCGCTTGCCCGTGGATCCACCAGTTCCATCGAGCCACGTCATCCAGAGCCCTTTGCGGTACGAACTGGGGGATCAAGTCGCGCTGCTGGGTTTCGATCTCGACCAGAAGCTCTTCGACATCGGCTACGGATGCATCACCCTGTACTGGGAAGCTCAAACCGACGTGGAGCTAGACTACACGGTGTTCATACACGTGCTTGACGAGCGAGGTCAGCTTGTGGCCCAGAGCGACGGCCCGCCGCGAGGAGGCTTCTACCCCACTTCGTACTGGCACGAGGGTGAAACCGTCGCCGATGAGCACTGCATAAGCTTCACCAGCAACGTTCGCCCCGGGCACCATAAGGTGTTCGTGGGCATGTATCTGCTGGAGACCATGCAACGCCTGACCGTAGTCGATGCCTCGGGCGGGCGCATGATCAACGATCAGATCCCACTTCAGGAGGGGACGGCCGCGTCGTCCAGCAGTCGCCTCTACGTGCCTCTAACCTTGCAGTGATCGACCTGCGCATTCACCCCGGAGATTGTGGCGACGCTGGTCCGAGCGCATTATGAACGGCCCGCCTGGCTGTAGTGGCCGCGTTCGTCTGCCTGAGCCTGGCGATGGGCCTGCTGTTCAGCGTCCTCATTCCCCCCTGGCAGGCTCCGGACGAGCCCCGTCACGTGGAATATGCTATCCGTCTGTCGGAGAAGGGTTGGTTCCTGCAACCGGACGACCTTTCTTATGAATTGCAGCGCGAGATACTGGCCTCGATGCGGGAGTTCGACTTCTGGAGACTGATAGGTCGCGACCACCCGGACCCCCTCCCCGACTCTTTCGTCGAAGACTCCTTCCTCATCCGGTCCGGCACTCGGTTTGCCGACGAGAGCCCGCTCTACTCTCTCGTCCCGGCCGTTGTCTTCAAAGCGCTACCCGGGGATGACCTCCTCCTTCGCCTGTACGTCATGCGCTGGTTCTCCGTGCTGCTCAGCGCGGCAACCGTCGCCCTCGCCTCAAGCTCCTCCTCCCGCCGCTCCTCTCACCAAAGGCATAGACCTGCTCCTCGCCCACCAAGATGCGAATGACTTCTTCAGCTGACCGGCCGCCTTCAGACGTGGTGGCCGTGAGCCAGTATTGGGTGGGCGCGTCGACGCTTGGGCGCACTCTATCCTGCTTGCTTGGCCACTGCTGGATTTCACTCATCGGTGTGTGCCCTCTTCAGTTGTGCCTGGGACGCAGTCGAGCTCCTAACCCGAAGATGAAGCTCCTGAACAGCTTCGCCAGTACATCTATCTTGTGTTGGCGAGACAGACCATTCAGCGCGCGGAGGGCTACACCTCAAATGTGAGAAGAAGATTAGCTCCCTGGTGGGGGCCCTCTCTCCGGATGAGGCGAACGCCCGCATACTGTTCGAAGATCTTCGCCCCCAGAGCGCTCGCAACGGAGGGCATTCGATCCTTGTACCCCAGTTCACGGTGTACGTCGCCGGCCCGCACAGTAACAGTGGAGTCGCCGCGCCCCCGTGCTGGGATGATGTAGGCGGTTAGAACGTGCTGTCGAACCTCATCAGCTGGTCTCATTGCGACCCCCTTGATGGTGAGCTAATGCTTCTCATAGCTCTTGATCAGAGAGCTACGAGGCGAGTAGCAGCGACCTCGGTTCAACCCGGTGCTCCGGGTCTTGGCGAGCCGCCCGATGTACTGGTTTACGATTTGCTGACCTTTCTTGCCCTGCTCGTCGAGGTCTTCCACGAGGTGCCAGTATGTCTGCGATCTGGCGGGGTGCCTCTCGATTGCGAGAAACACCTGGTCAGTAATGTCCGTTGGCCACCGGCCTCCATAGCTATCGAGAATGTCTATCACCACGCTCTTGATGTCATCCCGCATCCTGCTATTCCCCCCCCGCACGTTTTAGGTAGGCGCAGGCGCCATGCTGCCTGTTGTCGGATGGAGTGCGTGATCGCCGCCGGCAACTGGAACGGCGGAAGTCCAGCCAGCCGTTTCTCACATGGTGTTGTCAAACGGTATGCCGCGTCCGTTGATGCCTGCCAGGACGAGGCGTGCGCCTCAGACGATCATCGAAGTAGAGGCGAAGTTGGCAAATGATAGCACAGATGGGGAGAGCGGGCAAGCGTGGTTGCCCGTTGTGGGACGAGGGGTCACTGTCGGGAGGTGTGCTATCGGGCCCAGGACGCCCCATGATCATCGCCTGGGTGCTCCGTCAGCCTCTTGGGGCCACTGCCATCGGCGTTCACTACCCATACGTCACAGTTCCCGCTGTCGTCAGAAGTGAATGCTACGTAGCGCCCATCAGGTGACCAGGCAGGCGCGAAGTCGTCCCTGTCGTTGTCCGTTAGCTGCGTTACCTTTTGTCCGCTGGCATCCATGACACAGATTTCCTGGTCTCCGTCGCGGTCAGAGCAGAACGCGATTCGGCCCCCGTCAGGCGACCAGGCCGGACCCATTTCAGCCGCTTCGCTGGTAGTCAACCTAGCGAGTTCGCTACCGTCGGTATTCATGACATAGATCTCAAGGTTCCCATCCCTGTCAGACACGAAGGCTATCTGTTCGCCATCGGGTGACCACGACGGGAGTCCATCACTGGCTGGGTTCTTGGTCACATTCACAGGCCCTGTGCCGTCAGCAGCTATGATGTAGATCTCCAGATTGCCGTCTCCGTCCGAGGCGAAGGCGATGTGCGCCCCGTCAGGAGACCAAGCCGGCGATCCGTCGGCCCCTGGGCTGTCTGTCAGATTGACCGCCGGTGAACCATCGGGGTGCATCACACATACGTCCAGGTTGCCTTGGATCTCACAGTTGAAAGCAATATGTTGGCCGTCTGCAGACCACACGGGGTTCGTGTCATATTGTGGGCCATAGGTCAGCCTCTCCAAACCGCTGCCATCAGCATTCATAAGGTAGATCTCGGGATTCCCGTCTCGGTCTGAGGAGAACGCGATCTTGCCCGTGGGCGTAGGAGAGGAGCATGCCGATAGAAGCATCCCCAGCACGGCTGACAGCAAGACTGCCGTGGTTCTCACAGTTGCCTCTCGTTGTCGGTGGCGGTTGGCACGCGCCGCGCCTCACACGACCTCAGCGCCTATCTCCTGAGCTATGCGGGCTGGTTCTTCGGCGTTGGATTTGAGTCTCATGGTCAACGCCGCTCAGGCTTCAGATGACACCGGCGCGTCCCACGTGGCTTGCATCTCTCGAATCGTTCGCCTCAACTACTACCGCACGTACGCGAATACGATATTGTCGAATTGTCCCGAGAGGGCACAGTCTAGAAACTGTATCAACACGGCGTCCGACAGTTGCAGCGGATCCGACTCGCTCCGCACGATGTCGATTGTGAAAAGGGTCGGTGTATGAAACATGGCTGGATCCAAGGGCGCGAATCCCCATTCCCCAGCACTTCCACCCTCTCCGCTGACGTTGTAAGCCGCTTTTCCTCCGAAGCGCAGACGCACCGTCGTGCCGTTGACCGGTTCACCTCCCACTCCAATGACCTTACCCCTGAGGTGTACAACCCCACAGTTGGGGAATTGGCGCAGACTACCCTGCAGGTATCTGAAGTCATG
This sequence comes from Chloroflexota bacterium, assembly GCA_030603665.1. Lineage (GTDB taxonomy): Bacteria > Chloroflexota > Anaerolineae > UBA7937 > B3-Chlor > JAUVXJ01. Next base: position 270,397 of record JAUVXJ010000003.1, read on the forward strand.
AGAAGGTATAGGCGTGTGTGTTGGCGGTACATGTGTGGGACTTGGGACCGGCGTATGCGGTACAGGCGTGAGTGGTATGGGCGTGAGTGGTATGGGCGTGTGTGTTGGCGGTACGTGTGTGGGACTTGGGACCGGCGTATGCGGTACAGGCGTGAGTGGTATGGGTGTCAGCACTGGAGTAGGTGAAAGAGCCGGCACTGGGAACACGGAGAAGGCAGCGATTTCGTGATTTGCTGCCGTTACGTGCACCCTGAACGTCGTGCCCGCTTGATAAGTCATCCAGTAGCCAACGGGCTCTCCGTCAATCTGCTGGGCCTCATGCCCTGGTGCCCAAACCGTGGCAAACACAACGTAGCTCTCAGGGTCAGGGTGAGGCTGCGTTGCCTGAAGACTAATCCGAACGCGACCACCGAAGAAGCTTTTAGTGTCCCCTGGATGAATGACGTCGCTGTCCTCTCTCTCCACGGGCGTTCCCGGCTCCGTAGCAGGGGCCTTGAGAGGCTGAGGCGTCCACCATGCAGTGAGGATTTGCACGGTTGCCGTAACGGTGCATAGGACGATGGCCAGGACACTGGCCACAACTATGCTAATCACAGCGATCTGGTTGGTTAGCCCCAAGTTCGTCCACCAGTTCCTCAGCCTCGCCATTCTGGCTCCCGCAGCTTGTTGCTCGGCAAGCCTGTACTGTTCGTGGGACTTCTCGGTGAGGGCGCACGTGAATCTGTCAGGGTGCCCTTCTTCGAGGAGGGTGACATACTCATTCCTCCTGTCCAGAGGTTTCGTCGGGTGGGTCACGCGCGCTGATGACTACCAGAATGACACGCGCGTCTCACACGGCCGTCGGAGTAGAGGCGAAGTCAGGAGATAATAGCACAAGTGCAGAGAGAAGGCAAACAAGGTTGCCCATTGTCTGACGGGGCCAGTTCTGGCAAAATGCGCTATCGCCTGGATTCGAACTGGACCTCCTGGATGGGGACGTCTTCGACGGTGAGGTGGAGGTTGTGGACGGCGCGCATGATGGTGGTCTGGAAGCGGTGGGCGAGGACCTACCTGACCTGCCTCTCCTGTGCCGCCTTAACGTTCGCCTTGAGCTCGGGACTCATCTCAATCACTCTGACTTCAATCCCAAACTCGTTGAGGCATTTGGCCATCCAACTCTTACCCTGAAAAGGACGTGCTGCCACGTGGTCACCGAGAAGGAGCATCAATCTGGCGTCTGCTCCGCGCACTGCCTTGGCGAACAGCAGTCTCATGGCGTCGGCCATAACCTTGTGCTTCTGGCCGCCCTTGACGGTCCCTACATGCGCCCATGCTTCGCAGAGTACCAAGGGATTCTCGGCATACCCATCCAGCTCTAGCGAGCTGTCCTCGTCCACACGCAGTTTCTTCTTGGCCAGCTCGACGCCCAGGTCTTTGGACAGCGCATCGAGAAGCCATCTCTCTGCTGATTGCTGCTCGCTGCTGTCACCCGGCGGTCTCAGATCCTTCTCGGGCTTCTCTATGACGTCAAAGCCCAGATCTTCGAACTTGTCGTTGGTCTGCTGACCACCGCTGAAGCTGTCGAGAGGCCAGCCGCTCGCCAAGCTGAGGGTGTACTTGCAGGGGTACAATCGACCGGCGTGTTGGAGTGCGTACTTGTACTTCCTCTTGTCCAACTATCGGTCGTAGTCATTGGTGAGGCGGTACTCACCGTCGAACTGCCTCATCGCTTCGAGCACGTCGTCTCTGGTGATTGGTGTCCCTAGCAGAGTAACCGCATCCATGGTCAGACCTCCCTGGCTAAGCACGAAGTGTTTCAACCCGCCCCAAGTGGGCTCACGTACTGATGGCGCCAATGATCTCGTGCATGAACTGCGGAAGACCGCTCAGATGCAAGCTGCTGAACACGTCCTTCCAGAGGAGTACTTCGAAGGGGATATCGAACCGCCGCTGCTCGGCCTCGCCGCCGTCGATGGAGGTGGCGACCAGGACTTCGTCGAGCTGGGCGTCGACGCGCCAGAGGCGGTCACGGTTCCTGCTCACCGATCCTGGCGCGAAGGTCGCGTCCATCATGGGTGCCATTCCTCGTCAGCTCCTATGGCAAAGGGTTCAATCTCATGCCCTTCTTGCGCTTGGTTGGAGCGGCTGTGAAGACCGCCATCTCCACGTCCCTGGCTCTAAATTCGATGTCCGTCCTATCGGCCAGGATGTCGGCTGATTCCCTACACCAGTGGACCCAGTTGAGGTAGTTGTCCAAGTCGTTGTCGTGGAGAACTCCTCTCCTGACCTTGAAAGGAGTTAGAGTATTAGTCCTGTTCCGATTGTGGTTCGAGTGGTTGGAGGTTACCCATCTCGCAGTCCTCCGGTCTACCATCGGGAATCGCGCTGGGTCAACAAATGCGGGAAGGGTCAAGACGGTCGCCAGGACATCCGTCTTGAGACCAAGGAGTGCTCTCATGACCGCTACGTTGGCCTTGGTGGGGTTCTCCACGAAGAGGTCCACTGCGCAACGCAAGTCGCAGGCTTCGATTCCTTGCTCCGAGACGTACTCTGCGATCCTGCTGGTGGTGCCCTGACGGATCATCGGCTGGCTGTAGAGCTTCCAGAACGCAACCTCGACGTACGGTGCAACTTCTTCTTCCGAGTTGGCCCGGAAGTAGTCCTCAAACTGGATGGTCGAAGCTCTGTCGCCGCCGATGTCGCGTGTGAAGAAACCGCGGAAGGTGCCACGGCCCTTGAACTTGCAGAGTGCGACCGGATAGCTGTATTTGCAGAGTGCTGACATCCAGGTCCGAGGCATCCTCCAGTCCTTTCGACTACTTCGTGATCAAGTCGCTGCCAGGCAACAGAAGGCGAGGCTCGCCCCGGGTGCAAGGCGAATTCGTGCGGAGAGGAGATGATGTCGTGGCGCCGCCGCGCACCCTCCTGCTGGACTATAGCACAGCTGACACACCGTGTCAACGGAGAATGCACAATGGGTAGCAAACGTGTCGGCAGCGATGGTGCCCACCCACTGCGGGGGGCGCCTCGGGTAGCGGCGGGTGCTTTGACACCTCGGAGGTCTCGAAGACCTCCGAGGTCTGGGACGGGCCAGTTCCTCGTTCTCTGGTTATCAGGATGGGTCAGATGCAGGCGATTCCGGCTTCTGGCCGAACTGCGTCTCGTACAGGTGGGCGTAGAGGCCGCCCCGTGCCAGCAGCTCGACGTGGATGCCCTGCTCCACCAGGCGGCCTTCGTCCAGCACCAGGATCTGGTCGGCGGCCAGGATGGTGGACAGCCGGTGAGCGATAACCAGGCTGGTCCGGCCTTCCGGATGCGGCCAGGCAGCCTGGTCCCACTCCTGGTGGCACGCCACCACAGGCTCGGCTCCCGTCCAAGAGACTGGGGTACGTCCCCGACGCTACGGGTAGTACTTCAACGCCAGTGGCAAGAAGCAGGGGAACACCGTCGAGCCCTCAGTGCACCAGTATCCCCCACACACGACGCAACTGCCGCTGAAGGGGTAGGGTGGGCTGGCAACCCCCTGCCCCGCTGTGCTATTGACTATGTAGTTGGCTGAACTCACTGGCTGCCCGCCCCCGCCGATGACGTGCCACTCCAAGTTGAAGTTGGCCGAGGTCTGAGCCAACCCCGTGCCCAGAGTGACCATCAGGGCGAAGAGCAGTACTCCAGTGGCGATCAAGACTCGCTTCTTCATCTCCGTGCTCCCCTACTGCAACGTGATCAGCACAGGGATGACGCCAGTTCCAGAGTCGAGCGAGCCCAGTGCCTTGCCGATGATAGTGCCCACCTGCGGGTTCGTGGCCCTCATTGCATGGCCAGGAGTATCGGAGGAAACGAGCAGGTCGCCGGGTTGGATGGCCCCGTAGGAGGCGTCCACCTTGATAGCCCTGAAGCTGCCAAGGGTGACCACGCCAACGTACTCGCCCCGGGCTATGCCGCCCTCGGCCATGGAGGCCGTGCTGTCCACGAAATCTCCCGCGCTGTCCGCTTCTGTCTCTTGAGCTCCCACCTCCTTGGAGGGGGTTACAAACTGTCTGTCAACCACCCCTATCACGGCGGTGCTGTTTGCCCCTGAGGCCTTCCGAACCCTGGGGACGGGGATACTGCCCAGGACAGGATCGGCTGCCCCGGTTATGACCACCACGTCTCCCAGTTCCAGCGACTCCCGCCCATCGTTGAGGGCTATGTCTACCACGTAACCAGTCTTGGAGCCACCGGCAGTTATGTCTCCCACCGCATGGATGTCGTCCGCGACATATATGCCGACGTTACCATCGAAGTAGGCGTCAAACCAGCCACTGTCGCCCTCGACATAGAGCCCCCGGTAGTTCTGACTGGTGAAGTAGCCACCATACGTGTCTTGACTGCGGCCGTTAACCCCGCTGCCGTTGGTGCTCCTGCCAAGGACACCAGACCCGCCGATGCTCTGGCCGAACACGCCGCTCCTGCTCCCTTCGCTCTTGCCGTGGACTCCGATCTCGTTCTGGCTGACGAAGAAGCCACCCTCGCGATTGACACTGCGCCCGTAGACACCGTGGCTATCGACACTGGAGCCATAGACACCAGCCTTGTTCTCACTAAGGCCCGACACGCCATGGTTATCCGTGCTCGACCCGAGCGCGCCATGGCCGCCAGTCGACTCGCCACGGATCGCTGAGCCGGTGGCCGCGGAAGCGAACACGGCTCGGGCCAGGGGGTAGAAGCCATCCACATCCACCTTCAGCACCCACCCATCTGCTGCCGTGGGTGCGCCCACAATCTGCGCCCCGGGTCGCAGGCTTAGGGCATACGGTACGGGCACCAACTCCTGCCGAGGCGAAAGCCAGTCCCCATCCACGTAGATGCGCAGCCACAGCGCCTGGCCATTGAAGTCGGCCGGGTCCACAGCCAGTTCCACGTTGAACAGCCCTTGATCCACATCGACGCTCACTAGGCCGCTGTCCCAAAGCGACGTGCCTCCGGTGACGATATCGTAGATCTCGAACCGCATCGGATACGTGCCATCCAGGGGTGTGCCGCCAGTATCTGTCAACCGGCCCTGGTAGTTGATCTTGTCTGCCACCATGGCTGCGAGAGATACATCCCCCTCGGCCGTCACTTCTCCCTCTGGCCCCTGCGCCAGGGCGGTGCCCACCAGCCACACCACAGCCAGCAACCCCACCGTGGCTCCAACCGTGAGCCACACCTTGCGCCACACTCTTGCGTTCATTCCTCAACCTCCTCTTTCTCCCATTGCTTCGTACCGCTCACTCGATTTGTCAGCGATCGTTTCTCATCTTTCACCCCCCACCTCACTCCACCGCGCTGCTTCCCGCACAGCCCAGGCTGCCTCCGTCTCCTGCCCCAGCGCCAGGTAGAGATCGGCTAAGTGGCCGTAGGCTATCCCATCGGTGGCGTCAAGAGCCACGGCCCGCTCCAACGCCGCCGCTCCCTCCTCCAACCGCCCTTGACGCGCCAATACCAACCCCAGCGCCGTATGGTAGGTCGCCACGTTCGGCGCGAGTTCCAGCGTCTGCCGGTAGGCCGCCTCCGCCCCACGGTACCGGACTGGCTCAAGCTCTCCCCAGATGGCATACAGTTCGCCCCGCGCCGCCCATACTTCGGGGTCATCGGGACTGAGCCCGTCGGCGACGGCCAGTTGCGCTTCGGCAGCGGGAAACTGCCCGCTCTGGACGAGGACCCAGGCCAACCCCAGGCGGTATTCCGATTCCAGCGGCCAAAGCTGCACGGCTTGTCTGCCTGCCGATAGTCGCTCCTCCAGCGGCACAGCATCTTGCTGGGATTTCCAGTAGGCGGCGTCGGCCACCAGGGGCCGCAAGCAGATCAGACCAACGAGGGTCAACACGGCTATGGTGGGGGCAGCGTACAGAAGCAGCGCGGCCAGCCTGGGAGGGGCGGACTTCTTCAGAGCCGAAGGCGACAGGCCACGTCCCAGGGCTGCGCTAAGTGCCAGCGTCAGCCAGAAGACGGTGGCGCTTGCCGCGAGGTCGAAACCGAACTGGAGATCCGCCACATGCCCACCAACCGCCGCCGCCAGCGTCGCCCACGCTACCTGCGACCAGCGATCGGAGCTGGACCGCAGCCCGCGCCAAGCCTGCCTGCCGAAGCCCAAGAGCAGCACACCGTAGGCCGCTGCGCCCACCAGCCCCGCGCTCATGCCCAGGTCGAGCCACACGTTATGGGCCCGGTCCACCGTCACGTGCCTCCCCTGGTAGTAGACCAATTGCGGAGGGAATACGCTGGCGAAGACCGGCCGCATCGTCTCTGGCCCGTACCCCAGCCAAGGGCGGGCCATGACCAGCGGCAGCGTGGCCCGCCAGGTCGTCAGCCGCGCAGCCGTGGACCCTGCATCAGTGGCAGCCAGCGTCCCCAATCGATCCAGGCCGGGGAGTTCAGCCAGGGAGGCCAAGGGGGAATCGGCCGAGTTGAGCACTGCCACCACGCCTACCGCCAGCATCCCCACGGCAAGCAGGGTTAGTGCAAGCCGTCTGTCGTGGGTCGCTAGGGCCCATGCCAGGCCAAAGAGCAGCGCCGCTGTGCCCAGGCCCACCCATGCCCCCCTCGCTTGCGTGCATGCCAAGGTAAGCAACTGCGCAGCCAAGAGCGGTCCATAAGGCCAACGGCAGCGAGCGACCAGCGCTCGCCCTAGTGTGAGTGGCACTGCCAGAACAAGATAGGAGCCCAGGAAGTTGGCACGCCCCACTGTGGAGAGAACGGACGAGGCGGCGTCGGTTTGCCAGTCCAGCGGGTCGAGCCCCACGGCCTGAACGAGACCGTAGGCGACAACCGGCGCGCTACCCCAAACCAAGGCGGTCCACAATCGCTCCGCCTGAGCTCGGCTACGCAAGCCTGTCGCGGTGAGTAGGAAAAGGGCCAGGTACGCGCCGACGGTGAGCAACCCTTGCTGTCGCTCATAGGAGCCCCACAGGCTAAGGCGAGGGTTAACGGAGAGGGCGGTGGCCAGGCCCAGCGCCAGCCCAAGAGCGAGCGCTGGCCAGACCAGGGGAGTGTCAGGCCACCGAAGCGGTGAGCCGCCGCGTTGGCCCCACGCATCGATGAACTGCACCAGGGCCGCCAAGCCCATCAGCAGGACCAGCGCCCGCAGCAGCGCAGCCTTCGGCAGCTCGAACCCGCTGCCTGCCAACGGGTTGAAGGCCAGAGGCACGCCCACGGCTGCCGCCAGCCAGCCCGCCTCTACCGCCCGGGCGCACCAATCGGAATGCCCCAAAGACTCCCGTGCGCACATCGCGCTTCTCCCAACCACCCGATGGGCTTTGACAACTGCGCGACTTCTAGGGTCTCTATGCCTGGTCTCTCAATTGTACTACAGGTGGGGGGATGCTCCAAGGACGAAACGAATTCATCGGAAGGTCTCGCGGTACGTGCGCCTCACGGTTGTGTCCTTCAACCCTTTCGCCTTTGCCCTCTGTTGCCCTATCCACCCGGGCTGGTCTTGCGCAGTCAGGCTTCTGGGGACTGGGTAGCCCCCTCATCCATTCCGTGGGAGATGATGATCCTGCCGCGCGAACGTCTGCCCGGCAGGAGGACCAGCACCCGGTCCACGTCCGCCAACTCGCGATGCACCCGGTCGGCGATGGTGCCCACCCGCTGTGGGGGGCGCCTCGAGTAGCGGCGGCTGCTTTGACACCTCGGACGGGCCGGTTCCTCGTTCTCTGCTTATCAGGACAGGTCAAGATGTAGGCGATTCCGGCTTCTGGCCGAACTGCGTCTCGTATAGGTGGGCGTACAGGCCGCCCCGTGCCCGCAGCTCGACGTGGGTGCCCTGCTCCACCAGGCGGCCTTCGTCCAGCACCAGGATCTGGTCGGCGGCCAGGATGGTGGACAGCCGGTGAGCGATAACGAGGCTGGTGCGGCCCTCCAGCAGTGGCTCTAGCGCCGCCTGGATCAGCGCCTCGCTGTGCGAATCCAGGTGCGAGGTCGCCTCGTCCAGTATGAGCAGGCAGGGGTCTTTGAGGATCACGCGGGCGATGGCCAGCCGCTGCTTCTCGCCGCCGCTGAACCGGTAGCCTCGCTCGCCGACCACCGTGTCGTAGCCGTTGGGCAACCCCGCAATAAAGTCGTGTATGTTGGCCGCCCGGCAGGCGGTCTCGAGCTCAGCCTGGGTGGCGTCGGGGTCGGCGTACAGCAGGTTGGCCCAGATGAGCTGGTTCAGCCGGCCGGCCTGCGGCCTACAGGCTCCGGCCGCCGTCCAGTGGCGGCCTGTTGACTTTTGGCGAAAGTGTGGTATACTATAGTCATGAACCCCCCCGGAGATAGCATCTCCGGGCCGACGCCCACCCGTAAGGGTGGGTCGTCTCTTTGTTGAGACAAGGGAGGCCCCATGCAGCGAGTCGTCGCTTACGTTGATGGCTTCAATCTGTACTATGGCCTTCGCGATAAGAGGTGGAAGTGGTTCTATTGGCTGAACATCCAATCGATGGTGCAGAACCTGCTGAAACCCAACCAGGCGCTGGTGAGCACCAAGTACTTCACCACGGTCATCAAACGACCGCCGGACAAACAAAAACGGCAAGCTGTCTTCCTCGAAGCGCTGCGAACCCTGAGCGACTTCAAGATATTCTACGGACATTGGCTGTCGAATCCGGTCACGTGCCGCAAGTGCGGCCACACCTACGAGGTTCATCACGAAAAGATGACCGACGTGAACATCGCCGTTGAACTGATGAGCGATGCTTTCCAGGACCATCTGGACGTGGCGTTACTCGTCTCGGCCGACAGCGATCTGGTTGGGCCGGTGAAGGCGATACGGGGACTCTTTCCCAGAAAGCGAGTGGTCATCGCTTTCCCTCCCAAGCGGATCTCCGCCGCACTCAAGGCTGCTGCTCATGGTCACACCTTCATCGGTCGCAACGTTCTATCCAAGAGCGTATTCCCCGATAAGGTGGTCAAGTCAGACGGCTTTGTGCTCTCCCGCCCGCCCGAGTGGCGCTAATCGCCTCCTGATCCCCGCAACAAGTCCAGTCTCTGCCGAATCACCGAGCCCAGACGGGAGCTCTCTGCAAACTGCTCCTCCAACTGCGCCGTGAGGCGCTCCATCTTTTCCTCGAACGGCTCGCCGTTGTCCTGTACCTCGGCTGCGCCCACGTAACGACCGGGGGTGAGGATGTGGCGGTGCTGACGGATGTCTTCGAGCGTGGCAGAGCCCTACAGAAGCCGGGCACGTCCTCGTACTTGGGCTGGCAGCCCCTGTCCCCCCGCCAGGCGTGGTATGTGTCAGCGATCTTGGCGATGTCCACGTCCGCCAACTCGCGATGCACCCGGTCGATCATGGTGCCCACCCGCTGTGGGGGGCGCCTCGGGTAGCGGCGGGTGCTTTGACACCTGGGAGGTCTTCGAGACCTCCGGGGTCTGGGACGGGCCGGTTCCTCGTTCTCTGGTTATCAGGACAGGTCAGATGTAGTCGATTCCGGCTTCTGGCCGAACTGCGTCTCGTATAGGTGGGCGTAGAGGCCGCCCCGTGCCAGAAGCTCGACGTGGGTACCTTGCTCCACCAGGCGGCCTTCCTCCAGCACCAGGATCTGGTCGGCGGCCAGGATGGTGGACAGCCGGTGAGCGATAACCAGGCTGGTGCGGCCCTCCAGCAGCGGCTCTAGCGCCGCCTGGATCAGCGCCTCGCTGTGCGAGTCCAGGTGCGAGGTCGCCTCGTCCAGGATGAGCAGGCGAGGGTCTTTGAGGATCACGCGGGCGATGGCCAGCCGCTGCTTCTCGCCCCCGCTGAACCGGTAGCCTCGCTCGCCGACCACCGTGTCGTAGCCGTTGGGCAACCCCGCAATAAAGTCGTGTATGTTGGCCGCCCGGCAGGCGGTCTCGAGCTCAGCCTGGGTGGCGTCGGGGTCGGCGTAAAGCAGGTTGGCCCGCACCGTGTCGTGGAACAGGTAGGTCTCCTGGGTCACCATGCCTATCTGCTGCGCCAGCGACTCCTGGCTCACGGCGCGCAGGTCGTGGCCGTCGAGGCTGATGCGGCCTTCGGTTGGATCGTAGAGGCGGGGCAGAAGATAGGTCACGGTCGTCTTGCCTGCGCCACTGGGACCCACCAGCGCAGCCAACCGCCCCGGGGAGATCTCGAACGACAGGTCTTGCAGCGCCCAGCGCCGCGTGGTGATCACGCCCACAGCCTTTTCCGGCTCGTCCCCATTTTCGTCCGGCCCGGCTGCGGGTTGCGCCGGCAACTCGTCCTCGGCCAGGTAGCTGAAGGACACATCCTCAAAGCGCACGAGGCCGTCCACGCGCTCCAGCTCGATCGCCCCAGGTTGGTCTTCGATCTCGACCGGTAGGTCCAGGTACTCGAACACCCGCTCAAAACTGACCATGGATTGGGCAAACTCGACCTGGACATTGGACAGGGACGAGATCGGTCCGTACAGCCGGCTCAGGTAGGCGGCAAAGGCGACGATGGTGCCGACGGTCATCGCCTCGCGCAGCACCTGGTAGCCACCCACCCAGTAGATCAGGGCCGTACCGATGGCGCTGGCGATGCCCAGCCCCAGGAAGAACCAGCGGCCCACCAGTGCCCGCCGCACACCGGTGTCGCGCAGATTCTGGCTCGTCTCGCGGAAGCGTGCCACCTCCTGGCGTTGGCGGCCAAAGGTCTTGACCAGCAGCACGCCGTTGATACCCAGCGTCTCGGTGATGATGCTGCTCATGTCGGCGTTGTATTGCATGGCCTGGCGGCGGATGCGGCGCAGAACGCGGCCCACCCGGCGCGCCGGCAGCAGGAACAGCGGCAGCACCGCCACCGAGAGCAGGGCCAGCCGCCATTCGATGGTGATCATCACCGCCAGCGTGGAGGCCAGGGTGATGCCGTTGATCACGATGTCGGGCAACGTGCCGGTCACAGCGCGCTGGGCGCCGACCACGTCGTTGTTGAAACGCGATACGATCTCACCCGACCTGGTATGGGTGAAGAAGCGCAACGACATGCGCTGCAAGTGATCGTACATCGTCTGGCGCAGGTCGCAGATGATGCCCTCGCCCACGCGGGCGCCGAGGTACCGCTGTGCCACGCCGATGAGCCCGCTGACCACGGGGATGCCGATCATGCCCAGGGCCAGCAAGTTCAGCCGCGCGAAATCCCGGTTCGGCAACACGTTGTCGATCAGGTCGCGGTACAGCAGGGGCGGTACCAACCCGAGGAGGGCGTTGACGCCCATGGCCGCCAGCATCAATGCCAGCGAGGGCCAGTAGGGCCGGGCATAATCCAGCACCCGGCCCAGGAGTTGCCGGCTGACCTGGGGCTGGCTTTTCGATTCGTCATACTGCATGAAACTATGCCAACCGCCGTGATGCATGTTACTATTCTCCCTCTACTCGCGTAGCAGCCGTACTGCTGTCTCGGCCAGAATCGCCACACCAACCGACAGACAGCCAGCACCAAGGTCAAGAGGCGACTGGTTGATCTCGGATTCTGTTTCCAACAGGAGAGGAGACCATCTTCTATGATATTGTAGCAGCAAATGGCTGCGCCGGCCTGGGGGACGGAGGGCGACTACCACCTCTTGCAGGGGAGCCCGGCGATCAATGGGGGCCTGACCCAGGGTGCGCCCACGGACAACCTGGAAGGGAGTTCCCGCGACGCGCAGCCGGGCCTGGGGGTCTACGAGAGGTAGGTGGCGACATTGAGAGACCTCGGAGCTCTCGGAGACCTCAGAGGTCTGGGGACTGCCACAGAGAGCCGGATAGGGGGTCCTTACCCCGCTCAGTTGATGCCCACCTGCTGAGCTAAGCTCTCCAGCAGCATCGTGGCCGCTTCCACCAGCGCCCTGAGCGTTTCGATCAGAGACTCACTGCCTCTGCGCACCAACACCGCCTTGTCCAGCAGACCGCCATCGTCGGTTCGCCCCACAAGGATGCCGACGCTGTCTCCAACCTCCAGATCATCCAGACCGGGGTCTTCCACACCAGGGATCCGGAAGATGGTATCGCCATCCGTCAACACCGCCACCTCGCCCTGTAGCGCATGCAGCACGATAGTGCGCCCCTCGATGCCCGTCACCTCCCCACGGAGGAAACGAAGGTGCGATGGCCATCTGGGGATGAGGGTCACCGCCCGCGCCCTGAAGACCTCCTCCTCAGCGTCCCAGGTTCCCACGACGATGATCAAATCGCGGACGTTCAAATCCTCGACGCCGGGGTCCTCCACGCCCGGGATACGGAAGATGGTCCCTTCGTGAGTCTCTACCCGCACCTCTCCCCGACGCGTGCGCAGTCCAATGGTGTCGCCGTCTATAGCCTGGATCACGCCCCGGAGGGTGTGCCTCCGCACCTGTCGCTCAGTGACGATGGCCACCATGCGGGCCAGCAGGTTGCCCTCATCATCTGGCCTTCCCAGGGCCAGGATGGGATCGCCAACCGAGACGTCCTCTATCCTGGGGTTCTCCACACCAGGGATGAACAATCGGGTGGATTCGTCGGTGATCACCAGCCGCTCGCCCTGACCGGTCTCCACAGAGATTGTGAGTCCCTCAACAGCCGTCACTCGCCCCTGCACGAAGTTCCTGCGGTGAGCCAGCTCTGCCGGCACGACCAGTACGACCCTGGCCAGCATTACTCCGTCCTCACCTCTCTCGCCCCACACACCGACGTAGTCACCCACGTCCATGTCCTCTATTGACGGCTCCTGGACACCCGGAATGAAGAAGCGGGTGTTCTCATCTGTGATCATCCTCTGCTCTTCGCCCGACGGAGTGGTGACCAGCAAGGTGTCCCCCTCGATGGCTGCCACCTGACCCCGCAGAGCTACCCGGTCCGCCTGCTCCTCCGCCCAGGCGGTGCCCGTCACCGACAACAGCATCCCCACCAGCACTAGACTGACCAGTAGCTTAGTTCTGCGTTTCATCTGCTCTCGCCTCCCGATATCTCGTTGTTGCCCAAAGTATCGCTACCAGTATCGGGTCTGGCGGTAAGCCTGGCGTTGTCCGTCTGTAAAATCCGTGTAAAAGGGAATCCGCACCCGCTCTCGCTTTCTCAGCCGTATTCCGGAGCTTCACCTAACATGTTTCTCCTCTCACTGCGACGGTGCCGCCAACGCAGCAGATCGAGGACTCTGGGCATGGCCGTGGTGTACAGCCAGTAGACCGGCCTGGAGACGGGCCAGTCGTAGGCTCCCAGCCAGGACGCGAACTCTCCTCCGAAACCCATCTTGAATCGATACACACCCCACATGGGGTCGCTCTCCTCCAGCACATCTGGCGCTCCCCACATGTCATAGAAGGAATAGCCCTGCGCTTTGGCCCACCTCATGGCCTCCCACTGCAAGAGATGGTTGGGCATCAGGTTGCGGTGCCTGTCGGTGGATGCGCCATACATATACCAGGCCCTGTCGCCGAAATGGAAGAGTATCAACCCCCCCAGCGTATCTCCCTCGCAGCGGGCCAGGAAGAGCTGCGCCAGCCCCTGGCTCACGAACGTCCCCCAGGCATCGGCGTAGTAGGAGAAGGGTCGAATGATGAACTCATCCCGGGCGCTGGTTTTGGTGTACATCTCGTAGAACAGGGGTAGATCATCCATCCCGACCTGATGCACCTCCACCCCTTTCCGCTGGGCCAGGCGGATGTTGTACCGCCACTTCCCTTTCATCGCCGAGAGCAGCTCATCTTCCGATCGTCGCAAATCGACGAGCATCGTGTTGCGATACTGAATCTGCTCCGAGGATGCCCGCCAACCCCGCAGCTCAAGTAGCTGTTTCACGTCGCTCCGATCCGCCGAGACATCGGGGTCGATCTTGATGAAGATGGCACGTTCCGCTCTGGCCAAGCCCTCCAGTTCGGTCAGTACCGTGGCTATCAACTCGGCGTCACCATAGTCCAGGGCCGGGCCCTTGGGCACATACATCACCCCCCCCGGTCCCCGGGGCAGTCGTCGAAGCAAGACCGACGCGGCTGCGACCGCCTCATGGCCCCGCTCGAAGAGCAGGCGAGTTGGCTGCCATCCGTGGCGGCTCTTGAAATCGCCCCATTCATAGGACTGAAGCACGTGGGCAGAGGGAAGACCAGCGACGGCTTTGTTCCATCGCCATCTGTCCTCGACCTGAACCAGCTCCAGACTATGCCGTTTCACCCTCGTGTCCTCGTGATCCGCGAATACCTTCGGCGTGCTCGCTCGTCCACCCCGCGTTCACAACTCGCGACACATCCAGCACAGTGTCCGCTCGGCCACCTCCAGCTTCCTCTCTATCTCGAACCCCTCGCTGCGATACAGTCTGTAGGCGGGGGTGTCTCGATCGGTGATCAGCAGGATCCCAGTATATCCCTCTTGCATCGCCTGCCTATAGAGAAACTGGAGAAGATGGCGCCCCAGCCCCTGCCGCTGATAGGCCGGCAACGTGGCCAGCATCACCATTTCCAGGTGACGTTCCTGCAACAGTGGCTTGTGCCGCTCCACATCCAGGAGAGGCCCCATGGCTCCCCCACCCACCCCGCGCCTCACGCCCCACGCCACCCGTGCCAGGGCCAGGAGCGAGGCGTCTTCACGGGCATCGACGGAGAGGGAACCGCAGACCAGTCCCTCGTCGGTCCTGATCCCACAGAGAAGCAAGCTCTTCATATGCCAGTGGAAGTCAACCAGAGCCTTCACCAGGGCGCCGGTGTCCTCGGGACGTGCTCCCAGCGCGGGCACCATGGGGTGTTCCTCGAAGGCCTGCGTCAGCGCCTGCGTCAACTCCTCTTTGGCGCCGCTGGTCAGCCGCTCTACCATCGGATGCTGCATGGAACGTGCACCCCCTTCAGCCACGACTATCCGAACCCTGGGCAGCCCGCGCACTGGCGACGATGGCCTCGATGAAAGGGGCCTTGGCGTCGGTATAGCCTTCACGGTCCCGGCCGAATCTGCCGGCCAGTTCCTTCTTCAAGCGGAAGTAATCCTCTGCGTCCTCAGGGTGCAACCTCAGCCAATCCCGAAACACCAGATGCCTCTCCCAGAACTCGCTCGTGTGCTCCACCATGTGCAGGTGGTAGGTGCGAGCCTCCGGCGGGCCCTTGTGGAGGTACCGCCTCTCCGGGATGATGTCATTGTTTTCGGGAACGTACTCGTACCCAATCCCTGCAAGCGGCTCGACGCACCGCTCCGCATCCTTGAGGCGACGCACGGCCGGCATGATATCGATGATGGGTTTTCCACCCAGATTGGGCACCGCAGTACTGCCGACGTGTTCAATGGCGACGATCAAATCCCCGGCAGCCCTCACGATGCGATTTCTTTCTTCCTCGTACAGCGTTGGCCACCGAGGATCATACTCCACCATGATCACGGGCGCAGGCACGGTGCTCTCCTCTCAAACAACTGACCGGTACGCACAAGGAATGAGGAACTCGAAGCAGCCCTCGTCCAGCTTGGGGTCCGCCGTCACCTTCTGAGACTGAGAATGGCCAGAACGCCGAACCCCAGGATGACTAACCCGGCTGCCCTGTTCACCCACCCGAGGGCCCGCGGAGTGAACTTGGACTGAAAAAGGCTCACACCCCCGCTCAGAATGAGCCACCACGCTGCCGAACCGCAAAACACCCCCAGCACCAGCAGAGCCGCCGCCCCGTAGTCCCCTGTGGCACTCCCTATCCCCAGCCCGGCGAACACGGCCGTGAATGCCAGAATGGTCATGGGATTGGTGAGGGTCAAGAAAAAGGTGGAAACGTATGCGCCAAGGAGCCCTTCCCCTTCCGCGTAGGCGGGACCTTCAGCGGGCCGGGACAAGTAGGTCTTGAGCCCCAGATAGCAGAGGAAGAGTCCACCTACGAGACGGATCCAGGTCTGGTAGCCGACCAGTATGTTGGAAACGTACGTCAGCCCAAAGGCTGGGATGACCCCATACACGGCATCCGCGGTAGCAGCCCCCAGACCGGACAGGAGTCCTGAGGCACGCCCTTCGGCCAAGGTCCTACGGATGCACAGGACTCCGATGGGTCCCACGGGCACGGCTATGGAGAACCCGATCACCGCTCCCCTGAGCAGGTATGAGAGATCCACCACCGTCTCCCCCTATGCAGGCTTGAAGCCACGGTGCACGGCTACCATGCCGCCGCTCAGATTGAAGTACTCGCAGCGCTCGAACCCGGCCTGTTCCATCATGCCCTTCAGCGTCTCCTGGTCTGGGTGCACGCGGATGGATTCGGCCAAATACCGGTACTCGCCCCCATTCCCAGCAACCAGCCGGCCTACGACGGGCATGACGTGGAATGAGTAGAAGTCATAGAGGGGGGCGAATCCCCGCACTGTGACATGGGAGAACTCCAGAATCATCGCCGACCCACCAGGCTTCAACACCCTGTACATGGACGCGAGGGTTGCCTTCCGGTCCGTCACGTTGCGCAGCCCGAAAGCAAGGGTCGTGCAGTCGAAGTCGCCGTCCGCAAAGGGGAGACACTCAGCATCTGCCTGGATCAGGCCCACGTTGCCTTCCTTGCCGAGGCCAGCCAGACGCTCTCCCCCAATGCTCAGCATGGTTGCGTTGATGTCGGCCAGTACGACCAGACCTTCGGCACCCACCAGAGGCAGCAGGCGAGCCGTGAACTCGCCTGTACCCCCAGCGAGATCCAGCACGCGATCACCCGGGCCAACGCCGCTCACACCTACGGCGAAGCGCCTCCACAGCCGGTGCATGCCAAAGGACATCACGTCGTTGAGCAGATCGTACCTGCTGGCCAAGGAGTCGAAAATGGCCCCCACCAATCTGTTCTTCTCATCGATGGGGACCTGTCGATAGCCGAAATCTGTTGTTCCGCTCTGCTTGCTATGATCCATTCGGCCCTATGTACTCAGAAGAGTGTGCTACGCCGGCCCGTGGTGCGTAGGGCGGGGTATGCGTTGTTATCTGGGAAGTCAAACCGGCGTGGTGCCCCCGCCGTCAGAGTATCTCGTTCAAGATCTCCGCAGCGTCTCGCACGAAGCCTGGACAGCGCGTCGCAGCGAGGTTGTTCTGCGACACCTGCTCCATGCCTTCAGGGGTGCTGATGTCATGACCCAGCAGCTCCCTGCACACGATCGACCCATGGCGACCTTCGAACTCCTGCACGAATCTCTCCACCAAGCTGTAGGCCAGGTCCCTCGTCTCCTCATCGTCGGCCCTGAGTCTTCCATGCTTCAGTCCGATGGCCATGAAGGCCCCGGTGACCGCGCCGCAAGTGTCTCCCCTGTGAGCCATGCCGCCTCCAAAGGCGGTGGCCACTCTCAGAGCCGTCTCCCGGTCCAGTCCAAGCTCAGCCGCCCACGCGGAGAAGACCGCCTGAGAGCAATTGAAGCCCTCCTCGAAGCCGGAAACCGCATGCTCAACTACATCCATCAATCCATCTCCAGTCTCTTGCCTTGCCTGGTCCGATCACGTTGACCAGGCGACGATATGAACTATCTCGCACCTACTCACTTGGCGTGGCATCGGGCACTACGGCCTAGCGCACGTCAAGGGAACCCAGGTTCACCTCCGCACGGAGCTCGACTTTGTTGGTCGCCGTCTCGTACTCTGGCGACTCATACACGCCGCTGCTGACCCGCGGGAAGCGTCCCCGATCTACCTTCACCTCAGCCAGGGCGCTGTGAGTTCGGATGCTGGCTGCCACCCCGGACGGCACCCTAACCTCCACTCCGCCTGCACCGCAGCTAATTTCGGCCCGTATCTGCCCCGCGCTCGCTGGCAGGGTGAGCTTGGTCACGCTGGCCCCGGTCTCCACCTGCAAGTCCCTCACCTGGAGACCACTCAGGTCGAGGCGGTTGTCACTGGCGCCCCCCTCGATCTTCAGCGTGAGCGGGATCTCCTCGTTCAGCTCAACCACCCACTCCGCACCGCGGGCCTTGGCCCACTTCCAGGGCAGAAGCGTGGTCATCAGGCCCTGACCGCGCACCCGCATCGACAGGTCTGCCAGGGTCCCTTCCCTTTTCAGCGTGTGCTCAAGCCCACCGGTGAATCTGCCCTCGGCCAGAACACCAGGGCCAGCGCCCGCGCCTACCTGCAGCCGCCCTGCACCGTGGGTGATTCTGATCCGAGCCTCGGTAGCGCCTTCCAGTGGAATAGCTACCTCCTCCTCTGCCGCGGAAGGCTCCTTCACGAAGGCACCCCACACCAGCCACACACCCACAGCGATGATCAGGCAGGCCCACAACAACCCGCACACGGAGACGCGAATCAAGCCTAAGGCATCGAGAACGCCCAACAATCCCCAGGCGATGAGGACACCACCACCTATGATCCCAATCCTTCTCATGTCGTATTCCTCCTCCCATCAATGGAGCAGTCAATCATCTGGACAGGCAATCTGACACGCATTCGATGAGCCTAAGAGCGACCGATGCGCAGCAACCCCTGCAACACCAATAGCAAACCAAACCCTACGACCAGCAACGGCCAGTACTGGCCCAGCAACCCCACTCCGCCGAAGACCGAGCCAAGAACGGCGAACAGCACAAGGCCGATGAGGATCAACGCTCCGCCCTCGCGCACGCCCTTGCCGGTCTTGCCGTCCAGGATGTTGGCCACCAGAACTCCCAACCCGACGAAGCTGGGGATGAGTCCCCAGGCGTAGATCCAGGCCTGCCAACTGCCAGCGGTCGTCTGGTAGTACAGTATGGCCCCCACGCCGGCCACAATGCAGGCCGGGACAGCCAGACCTGGCACGGCTGTCACCAGGGCCACAACGAACAGGATGCCACCTATGGCGACGATGAACAAGGGCCAGGTAACCTCGAGGTTGAGCACGTCCTTCAACCCAGGCACCAGTTGCAGAGCCACAAACCAGGCTCCGATGAGGATGAGCAGTATTCCGCCAACCAGACTGGATCTCCGTCTACGGTCCATCCGAATCCCCTCCTTCAGAGGTCATTACCAAACGATGCAACGGAACCTGTGACCACGCCGAGCGAAAACCGCATCACTGCCGCAGCGCTCCAATTGTACGACAGTGAACAGCAAACGACAAGCCCTGGCTCGGGAGAACAGGCGTCAACCCTCCCGAAGGTTGTCAACCTTCGGGAGGTTCCGAATAGGAGTTGCGACTGGTATTGACGTCGTCGGGGCTTGGATGGGCCAGGAAGGGTGCGGGAGGTCCTAAGTCGTGGCCTTGCGCCACCCCTTGCGAAGACTGGTGTCTATTCGTGTGGGGTTTCCCTCTGTTGACGCTGCAGCGAATCCTTGGCCCCCTGCCAGGTCCTCCCGAGGATGTCCATGGTTCCTTCGCACGCCTCGATGCGAAAACCGAACATCTCCACGAACTCACGGATGCCCTGCCGCATCTCCTCCTCAGACATCACGGGACTGGAGATCACAAGGGTGCGTTCGTAGTTTTCGAACATGCGTTTGGCCATTTCAATGCTCACGCCGCCGGTCTGAAGATCAAACAAGCGCTGCCAGTGAGAGGACCAGCCCGGCGTGATGAAGAACGTCCCAGCGACCTTGCGCTGCTCAGCGTAGTACCGCTCTCGGCCACCGATGAGTAGCCCCACGCAGTCGTCCACCGGATGATCTTCGTCCATGGGGATGAACACCGGCACACCGATGTCCGAGAGAAGCTTCTCTGGCGCCTCCAAGGCATTGCCGCACAGGCCGTACCCCAGCAGAAGGGCATCAGCGTATTGGCTCATCTCCTGAGCCGCCTCGACCAATGCCTCGCGGAGCTTCTTGGGCCAGATATGCAGCCCAAGTTCCAGCACCCGAACCAGCGCCTCTGTCTGAGATCCACCGTCGGGCGTGAACTCGTCGAGTCTCGATACGCGCCTCAAATGTCCGTCTCGTTGACTGTCAAGCCTGGACAGGAGGCGCGCGGACTGCCCATCCTCCAGCACCGTGACCCGCCCCACATCTCCATCCATGCTCAGCAGGTGACCGAACTCGAGTTCCAGTATCTCGCAAGTGAGAACGCCTAGCACTGCCACGATCTTGTCCTCTCCAGTTCCAGCAAGACCGAACTGGGGCTCGGTTGGAGCCCCATCTCTCAGTCCTGCGCCTCACACAGAGCGGCCCACAGGACACGCGCCGCCTTCACTCCTCGCAGATTCTCCTGTAGGCCTCTCGGAAGGGTAACCCTTTCTTCACCAGTTCGTACACCCTCTCTGTGGCGTGCACTTCGTCGGTCAGTCCTGCGGGCCCATGCCTTGGCCACGAGGATGGCACCACGGCTGGTCCGCTCTTTCCAGGCCCTGGGTCACCATTTGCTGGACTGCCCCGTGAACTCGAACGGCCTAGAACTGTGACCTAGCCTGTGTCTACGAAGGCCTGGAAGGAAAGCGCTCCTACCTCGCTGCGGAACGCTCCCACGTCCACCTGGGCCAACAGGGCCAGGATAGCCAGCGATCCTACAGCCTCCACCCCGAATACCAGGGCATAGGCCCCGGCCTCCGAAGCGAAGAGGGCAAGCCCAACAGCGTGCATCATGCCACCGCCCACCGATGCCAATCCATTGGCGAGAGCTTGGGACAAGGTCCAGGCACCCATGAACAGACCCACCTGCTCTTTCACGGTCAGGTCCATCATCAGCGACAGACCTCCAACGGTGAAGGCGCCCATACCCAAACCGAGGAGGAAAATGGCGGGGCGCACCAGCACGCCGTATTGCCCAGACGAAGCCACAGCCAACAGGGCGAAGGCGACACCCGCCACCACCGACCCGATGCCCGTCGTCGCCTTCTTGCCTATCTTCCGCGACAGCCACGCGCCGCTGAGCCCCATACCAAGCAGTGTGCCAATCATCTGATACGCATTGAAAAGCGTAGTCTCCTTCACCGGAAGGCCGAAGACGTCACCACCGAAAGGCTCGAGGACCAACTGCTGCACGAATTGAAAGAACAGGCCGGCAAAGAGAAAAGTGAAGAAGAGCCGCGTCTGGCGGCTGATGGTTAGTACCCGGACGGCCTGTTCAAGGCTCAGAGCTTCCCCCGAGCGTTCGGTCGGCCGCGGCCTTTCCTGGCCCCAGATGCCCAGTATGGTGAGTCCGAGCAGGACTCCGGCCATCGAGACGAACAAAGCCACCAAACCTTGAGGAGTATACCGCTCCATCACCTGAAGGGTCAGGAACACACCAGCGAGAATGCCCATCATCATCATCGCCCAGGTGATGGCTACCACCTTGCCTCTCTCCTGCTCCTCGGTGATGTCAGTGATGAGGGAGAGATAGGCTGTTCCTGCCACGTACATCCCTACGCCCATCAGTAGAAAGAGGGCAGCGCCGATGACAATGGCCAATATCGACGCGCCAGTCCGGAGCAGGAGGAAAGCTGCGAAGGGCGCCAGGGCCGTTGTCAAGGCAGTGAGGGCGGTCCCCAATAGGATGTAGGGAGTGCGATGGTAACCTCGCCAGGGGCGCCGATCAGACTGGTGGCCCAAAGGGATGGCCACGACCGCAGCGAAGTAGTGGATCCCGATGACGGCGCTCACTACGACGAGATTGAGGCCGAATTCCACTTTCATCACCCTGTTGAGGACACCCAGAGTGAGCACCGAAAGCATCCCGGCCGCAAACTGCCGCAAACCTAAGCGGAATACTCGTCTCAAGGACACCTAGCGACCTCCTGATTCCTCAGCAGGACGGAGAAGGAACGTCTGTCGTCGCTCCAATCTTGGAGACCGGCCCTCCGCACCATCCCTTCACAGCCACACGATCCTCCGCTGATGGCAACCCGGCGTCAGGTGAGAACAAGGGCTGCCAACCCGGCGAGTGGCGATGGTGATGTGATCTTCACCGGCCATCGCCTCAACACAGGAACTAGCCTCCCAGATCCAACTCCACTCCGCCAACACCCACCTCTACTCTGATCTCCAAGGTGACATCAGTCTGTCCGTAGGCATCGTTGGTGTAGACGTC
This sequence comes from Chloroflexota bacterium, assembly GCA_030603665.1. Classification (GTDB taxonomy): domain Bacteria; phylum Chloroflexota; class Anaerolineae; order UBA7937; family B3-Chlor; genus JAUVXJ01. The sequence goes on from JAUVXJ010000003.1 coordinate 292,173, forward strand.
GCCATCCCGGTTGAGGCCCTCAGCGTTCACGCCGCCAAGGCCGGCGTCCGCCTCTACGCGCACGCCCACATCCCTCGGGAGAACTAGATTGACGCCTCCCACGCCGCCATGGATGCTGGCCTCTAGGTCCGCCTCCCAGTCGCCGGTCAGGTCTATGTCAGCCCCGCCGACGCCGACGTCGATGTTCAGTTCTCTGAGGCTGAGATCGCCCAGTTGCAGCTCACCGCCGCCGGCGCCTATGTCGATCTGCATCTCCATGGGAACCTCGTTGTTGAAGCGGAGGTCCCACTTGTACTCCACATCCGGCAAACTGATAGTACCGCCTTCGGACGGTTGCGTGATGGTCAACAGCCCCTCGCTGCCCCTGACCGTGTAGTGCACCTCAGGTTTCCATTTGTCGCTGCTGTAGGTGAACTCCGCCTCCAACAGATCCTCGGCGCCGCCGTGGATGACCAGCCCTCCGGCACTCATCGTGATCTGCACCTGCGCCGACTCCGCACCGCCCAGCCCCACCCGCTCGGTGTCGGTGCGCACCTCGCCGCCACCCACACATCCTGTCAGAAGGGCGGCCACCATCAAAGCCAGGAGCGCCGCCTTTCCCAAAGTTCGCTTCGCCACAATGACCTCCTTCTCGCGCCCTATCCGCGTCGAGCTCACACATCTGCCGTACTGCCGCATGCCCGGGATAATAGCACACTGTGCGAGTCATGTCCATCACGGTGGAGTCCATTCACCACCGTGGCACTGAGCACCGGGGAAGACTAGGAGCTAGCTGGGGTGGGCCTCTGAGGCTCCGTCAGCGCGATGACGAGCGTCCAGCCAGGCTGGGCCCTAGTAACAATGATAGGCAGCCTGAATCTGCTGGCCCCAGACCTCTTCCACAACTTGACAACGCTCGCGGAAGAAGTCCATACGGTCCTCTTGCGGAACCAACAGAAAGACCACGCGGGACGTGCGGAAGGAGATGGCCTCTGGAGCGCCTGTGCGGCGAATCAGTTCACGAGCCTTGGACTCGACGTAGGGGCCTCGCTTGACATGCGGGAAGTGCTGGTAGATGAGAAGAGAGTACCCGTCCTCCCAGAAACGCTCCATTTCGTGCCAGTAGAGATATCTAGAGGAGCCCTTCCGACCGTAGAGCGTCGACTTGACCGCAATCCCGTTGTCAGGGTCGAAAAAGACCAGGTCGCAGCCTCGAGCGATATCCAAACACCCCTCGAAGTACCTCAATCGCTCGCCGGCATCGTCCGACAATACGCCGGGTGCGAAGCGGCAGTTCGGCAGAATGGCCGAAGTCTCAGCGCCGCGGGCGTCTCGCACTTTGCGCACGAATACCCACTCCCGAAGGTGGTCGAAGAGTACAGGGTCGAAATCGCGCCATTTGGCTCCTGCGCCGAGATAGCCAATAGAGCCCCCATCCCCACCATCATCGTCGGTTGTGAGCATCCAGCAGACGGCAGTCCTGATCTCTCCGCGGTTGGACAAGACGCGCAGCAACCCATACTTCTTGAAGTCGTTGATGTCACCGAAGTATTGGTTCTTCACGCCAATTCGTCCCTACGCGGACAGTATCGCCTTCACTGCGACCGGGGATGACCACCGATAGCTGATTCTGATCCAGCATATCGCGAAGGCCGCAGCCTCTCGAGCTGTCAGGTTCACCCACCGGGGAGAGCCGGTGACGCATTCCACCGTTTGCGCATCATACCAACCACCGAAGCCGCGAGATAGCCCAGGATCACAGCCTGACACGAAAGCAGCGGCACAAAGTAGCGACCCCAGTTCATGGGAGTGAGAAGCGCCGTGAAGGCAAGTGTGCCGGCGACCCACAACAACACCACGGTCCGCCCGGTCACAGCGCGGCGTGTCCAGTTACGGAATTCCTGCCAAGCAATAAGACCGAGTCCAGCGAGAAAGACAACAAGACCCACGGGATGAAACACCCGGTCCACCATGGCCCTTACTCTGCTGGGCACTGTGGTCAGGGCCGCTTCAGGCGCTGCCTGTTGTTGAATGTTGGCTTGCGATTGTCGCGTGCCGATCAGGGCGTCGATGCCATCCAACGGATTCTCATACAGTGTTGGATTGGGAATGACAAAGGTGACTGCAGTCACCGTGATGACGACCGCGTACACCGCCAGCACTCGGCGTCCCGGGACCAAGGAAGTCCCTCTAGAATTGGCCACAAACCAGGAGACGGCTGGCGGGAGGAGCACCATGGGGATCAATGAGGCGGCGCTCAGTTTACTGCCTCCAGCTAACCCCAGCCAGAGCCCCGTGAGGGCCGCCCAGGTTAAGGTCGTTCGGGACGCCTTGTCATCGCTGCTCTGAAGGCACTGCAGGAGTTTGATGCTGGAAACAACAGCCAGCATGCCGAAGAACATCAATGGAGCGTCGGGAGTGGCTCGCCGTAAAGTAGCATGCGCCTTTCCGCTGATAGCAAAAGCTGGGCCGGCGACAAGAGCGCCAACGAACCCGCTCAGCCTATAGGCAACAGCCGCGCAAAGCACGATGGAGAGGGTGAACAAGCAGGTCATCAGAGCTCGAGAGGCGATCAGAGCGCTGTCTGATGGAACCCTACCCAACTCGAGATTGGTCTGCACACCATCCTTCCATCTCCAGGGTTGATCCATCTCCGACGGGTCTTGCCCAGTGGTGAAGAGGGCCAGGCCGATCAAGTACTTCGAGACCGGTGGATGAGTCCTTGCCCAGTACACCCTCCATCCCCGGTTTGAGAAGTCGCGCTTGAGAAAGAACAGATCGAAGTAGCGAGCCATATAGATGTTCTGAGCCTCATCCCCATGGAAGGGTACGTCCACCATGCCTGCGAACGACCACACAGGAGTGACGAGCAGAGCAAGCAGGACTGCGATGTTAGATATCTGAGATACTCGCGTCCTGCCTCTCATGCAAGTGCCCAACAAAGGTACCGGCGACTATTCCTGTCGCCTGTCGAGGCAAGGAGGCTAGTTAGGTTCACAGGTCCTCGGCGCAGCACAGTTTCTCGCACTTGCAAAGTGAACCCCCCGTCCCCGCGACCATCGCCGGGCGTGAGCATCCAGCAGACAGCAGTCTTGATCTGCCCATGATTCGACAGGCAATGCATGAGCCCATACTTCCGGCAGTCGTTGATGTCACCGAAGTACTGGTTTCTCATAGCAAGCGTTGCCTGATGGCATCGCCTGCGCTGCCTGAAGGGCTCGTTTCCAGTGACGAGGGCCAATCGCGACTCAGAACTCCACTACCCAGCGCGGCTGGTACGTCCGCGGCAGGAGGCTTATCCCGTCAATCTTGTGCAGAAAGAAGCTCTTGATCGTGTTGCCTCTTGTCCGATCAAAGCCGTAGAAGTACTCTGCGGCGTAGCCTTTCTTGGTCAGCCGGTACCGGAAGGAGTAGGGCTTAATGTCGCGGTCTCGGTGGCTATACGTCATCCTGACGAGTTTGCGCGCCCTGCCAGCCTCGATGATTGCCTCGCGGAAGCCGCTGCGGAAGTCATACAGCCCCTCCAGTTGGCGTGGCGAGGAACTGGCTATTGCTCCAAGAAGCTCAGGGTCAAACACGGCCCTAATGAATTCCTTGAACGCGGATATGGCGTTTCGAGCTAAAACAACGGAAGTCGAAGGGCAGATGATCGCTTTGGCCCACTGCGGTTCGATTGTCTGGTATTTACCCTCAAAGAGCATCTCCTCGCACCCAGCGAGTGGCACGCTCTTATAGAGTGTCTTCTCAAGAAACGTCGAGAGCACATTGCCCTTGCTTATGGGCACGGCCTCGCTCCCGACTATCTTCACGACATCGAACAGATCACGGGGCCTGGTGCGCTGTATCCAGCTTCGCAGCTTCTCGGCGAGCACCTCCTCAAGAGAGTACGCGAGAACCACGCAATCGCAGTCTTCCCTGTCAGAATACTCATGGATTATTGGATGCCGTTGCGTCGGAAGCACGATGCGCTCGTAGTCCGAGACGTCGAACTTGATGCGCATGGTCACGCTGGAATCACCGGCGAAACCCTTGAAGTAGACACGGCCGTCAAGCACCTTACAGTCGTCATCGGCAGCAGGCTTCTCATCGACTCTAGTCCGATCAAGGTCAAACACTATGCCTGTCTGCTTGTAGACAACTTCGCAGATTGCGTCCAAGCGGTCGCGGAATGCCGCGGCAGGCCGAAGGTTGTAGGCAGTGAAATCCAGGTCGTCCGAGAACCGAGTATCCGCAAAGTAAACCTTTCGTAGGCAGTTCCCGCCCTTCAGCACAAGCTCATCTGAGAGGACATGGTCCCTGTAGACACCCCACAGGAGCCACCCCATCACGTAGTCCTTCTCGATGTAGGTGAGAGGCACGCCCAAGTCGACGGATAGCTGCTTCACCTCTCCTGAGGGTATCATTGCTGTTCAGGCTCCTTCCGTCCCGGCTCCGACGGGCTCGCGAAATCCCTCGTCAGTGCACGCTCCGCCACACTCCCTGCGGTCTAGCTCCCAAGCACCCCCCGCACCTTCGGATACACCCTGGTCCCCAACCAGTACAGGAGGGACGAGTGCACGTAGTCATAGCTCGGACAGTGCCGCACAACCCTTTCCCCGAAATCCGGCGCAGGCCGCCTGCACCCCTGGCCCACTTCGCCGTGGGGACCCGCTCAAGGGTGGATCTTCGACTCCTCGGACGAGGCATACGCCCGCTCAGGCTCAACCAGCACAATTGTACCTAGGTACAATTGTGCCTTGATCAATTGTACTTTTGCCGCCCAAAGTACAATTGTCGGGGTTCAGCCAAGAGGTAGCCGGACTGCCTGCAAGACCTCGCCTGCGACGAAGGTCCTAACCCCACCAACCTCGCCTGCTGGCTGCAGGATGCCAGCCTTCACTAGCTTCTCAACGTTGCGCCGCGCACTGTGGTACGTCACCTCGAGAACGTGCTGCGCCTGGGGTATCGTGAGCACCGGGGACTGGAACACGTGGTCCGCGAGGCGAAGAGGCAATGCGGAACGTTCTCCCTCCAACCGCTGGCCCCAGTCCAGTTGCAGATCCTGCAACTGTTTCGCCCTGTTAATGGCATCCCTCGCCTGCTCAGCGATGCCCCGCAGGAAGAACTCCACCCACTCCCGCCAAGCGCCCCTCTCGCTGACCGCCAACAGCAAATCGTAGTACTCATCTCGGTGCTGCTCAAAGAAGGCGCTCAGGTAGAGCAGAGGAAGAGGCAACAACTCCCAATGCACCAGCAAGAGTGAGAGAATCAACCGCCCAATACGCCCGTTACCATCGAGGAAGGGATGGATGGCCTCAAACTGGTAGTGGATCAGCGCCAGGCGTACCACAGGGGGTTGCTCGCCCTCGGTGTGCAGATACTTCTCGAAGGCATCCAGGGCATTGTGCATCTCAGTCGGCGGCGGGGGCACGAAGTCGGCTTCGTTCAACGTGCATCCCGGGCTGCCGATCCAGTTCTGGCTTGTGCGGAATTCGCCCGGGGTGGCGCGCTCTCCGCGTGCGCCCCCCATCAACCGCTCGTGAAGCTCCCGAATCAAGCGCAGACTGAGAGGCAACGAGTCAAGGCGCTCGAGCCCGTACTCCAGCGCGCGCACATAGTTGAGGACCTCCCGCGCATCAGTCTCAGACGCACCAGGCCGCCCAAGACCAGGGAGCGGTAACTGACCAGCTTCGTAGCTGTAGAGGTCTGCGATGTCGGTCTCGGTACCTTCTATGCGCGAAGAAAGCACCGCTTCCCTGCGCACGAAGGGACCGACAAGCATGTGAGGGTTGGGCATGGTGCGCCCCAGACCGGCCAGTTCCCCCAACGCCCGTTCGGCGTCCGCCAAAACGAACACCAGTTTCGCATCCCACTGAAGCGAAGGTGGCAGGGAATCGGGCACAAAGGCCCAGTAAGCCTCCAGCCCTTTCCCCACTCGTATCACGCGTCCGGCTGTGCTCTCCCGGAATCGATCGCGGTCCATCTCCCACCTCTGCCGTTTTGCAGGCATGAGCAGTGTGCTGGTTGGGCAACACTTGGAGGATAGCACAATTGAGGAAGACTGTCAATGGGATTTGGCGAAGAGCGGACACTGGTGAGAGTCAAGCGTGAGCGGCTGCCGGGCCGTGTGAGGCCTTATCCTCAGCTACGCGCCTAGGACACGTCGCGCCCTCGAATACACCCTGGTCCCCAAGCAGTACAGCAGAGGCGAGTACACATAGTCATAGCTCGGAGAGTGTCGCACGACCTTCCCACCGAAGCCCCGCTTGACTGACTGTGAGTGGCTCTGTGCCCAACCCAGCACCTGGCCTCAAGGATTCAGACACAGGACGAGTCGCCAATGTAAGCGAGAGGCCGATAACTTGCATTATGGGAGAGGCATGTAACTGGGCTTTCATTCCACGGTACTCATGATCGCCGCCGCCAAGTAGAGCCTGTTCCGCTTTTTGCCCGTGCCCTCTCGCAGAATACCCGCGTCCTCAAGACGCCGGATTCCTTTCATTGCGGTGGGATGTGAGACTCCAAACCGATTCTGGACCATTTGCGCGGAAACCAAAGGCGTCTCGAAGAAGGCGCTCAGGCAGTGAGGATGAAGGCTGCGCGGATCCGCCAATAGTCGCTGGCAGCGCCTCCGGCAGCAACTCGTCAGTTCCCGGCTGAGGCGGGAGCATACGGGTCCAGCTTCATCGATACACCTCACGACGATGACCGATCTTCAGCACAACCAGCTTGTCGGCCAATCGATCGAGGGTGTACAGAATGCGATAATCACCGAGCCGATATCTGAAGCAACCCCTCCATTCGTCACCCCGAAGGGACAGGTGTCACATCAACTCAACGTTCTCGCCCATCCACTCGAGCCTGTCCAGGAAGCGAGTCTGCACAGAGGGGTCAAGATGCCTGATGTCCGCTTGCGCTTCGGGCGTAAGAATGACCTCGAACCCGCTCATCGGCCCAGTTCGCGGCGAAACGTGTCCACCGGGGTGCCTACTCCTGACCTCGCATGCTCGAGAGACCGCCTTAGGGAGGCTGCAAAGTCCGGACGGAGTTCGTCACCGTTCTCGTCACTCAGCCCCTCAAAGGCGTCCATCAGTTGGGTCAGCCACACCTCAAAGCGCCTATCGATTGTCCGCTCGACCAACTCCTCGAACTCGTCAGCAGTCAGTTCTCCCAGGCTCCTCGCCATCTTGCGCCTCCGTGACTCAACTCAAGACATCCACAACCATTGTACCACAATTTAAGAGCGGCAACTATGTGCCCCGCACCCTCGGATACACCCTCGTCCCCAGCCAGTACAGAGCACGGGAGTACACGTAGTCATAGCTCGGAGAGTGCCGCACGATCCTCCCCCCGAAGCCCCGTTTGAAGCGGTAGACCCCCCACAGGCCTCCCCGCTCCAGCACCTCCTCCATGTCCTCCTCACCCTCGCCCACCTCGTCGGGGACGCCCCACAGGTCGTAGCTCGTGCAGCCCTGCTCCCTGGCCCACAACATGGCCCGCCACTGGAGGAGGTGGTTGGGCATCAGGTTGCGATGCCGGTTCGAAGAAGCCCCGTACAGATAGCAAGCCCTGGAGCCGTAGGCGAAGACCATCAGCCCGGCCAGGAGTTGGTCGCCATGGTAGGCCAGGAATAACCGGGCATGGTTCTGAGGTGCGAAGACCTGCCATGCTGCCCGGTAGTACGCTTCCTGGTGGATGCCGAAGAGGTCCCGGTCCTTCGTCTCCTCCATCAAGTTGTAGAAAAGGGAGACGTCAGCTTCGTCTCCCTCCCTCACGGTCACGCCCTTCCTCTCCGCCAGACGGATGTTGTACCGGGTCTTGGACTTCATCTGTTTGAGGATCTCGTCGTCGTCCCCATCCAGGGTGACGATGATGGTGGTGAGTGGCTGGATAGCTTGCGCTGAGTGCTTGTAGCCTTCCTCCTGGAATAGCTGCACCAGGGGGTGCTCTCCTTCCCAATCAGGCTCTATCTTGAGAAAGGTCACTCCGCGCTCACGGCCGAAGTCACGGAGCAGTCTCAGCAGGCGCTTCCAGGTCTCGGCGTCCTCCGGGTCAGCCACCGGTCCCTTAGGCACGTAGGCCATGCGGCCCACGGGAAGGCGCCTGATCAGCACCTGCGCAGCGCCCTTGAGCTCTCCCGAGGCCTCGTCCCACACGGCCAGCCGCTCGACTTGCCAGCCGAACCGAGACTTGAACTCGCCCCAGCCCCACGATTGGAGCAGATGGCCGCCCACCCTCAGGAGGAACTCTTCCCATTGGTGCACGTTGGGAATTTTGGGTTCAGTACTGCTCTTCCGCGCACGATCCATGGCGACTTGCACCCTGGTCAAACATCAGATATAATTCGCCGTAGAGTACCTTCCTACCCATTATATTCAGGCTCCCTCGTTTTGACCAAGGCGGCACCCAACACAGACGGCGATGCGGCTTGAGCGCGCCAGGGGATCGGGTGCCTGGTGGGGTCAAACGTAGAAGCGCCCAGAGAGAAACCTGTAGGCCCATGGGAAGGGTGCGTTGGCAAGGGGGCTATTCGCAAGGAGGTCGTATCTGTGACAGATTATGCTCTCATCGGGCTGCTCATGGTCGTGGCCGCCATCTTTCCCCTCATCGCCATGTTCCTCGGCTTTATCCTCCGCCCCAGGAAACCAGCTCCGGTCAAGAAATCCACCTACGAATGCGGTCTCGAAACCGTCGGCGAGACGTGGGTCAGATTCAGGGCTCAGTACTACATCTACGCCCTGATCTTCGTCATCTTCGACGTGGAGACCGTTTTTCTTTATCCCTGGGCTGTTGCCTATAACCAGCTGGGCCTCTTCGCCCTGGTCCAGATGTTCATCTTCCTCATGATTCTGCTCGGCGGCCTCGTCTACGCGTGGCAAAAGGGCGCCCTCGAGTGGGTATAGCCTTCACACCATGCAGAGCAGATCCCAGGGCTAGGAAAGGGAGTTGATATGACCCAAGAAGATCTAGTGCCCCCTGAATTGAAGCGTAACGTACTCATAGCGCCGGTTGACTGGATATACAACATAGGACGCGCAGGATCGGTATGGCCCATCATGTTCGGGCTGGCCTGCTGCGCCTTCGAGATGATCGTGACCTTGACCTCGCGCTTCGACCTGTCCCGCTTCGGCATGGAGTTCATGCGCGCGTCACCCCGGCAGTCGGAACTGATGATCGTCTCAGGAACCGTGACCAAGAAGATGGCTCCCCAGGTGGTTCGCCTCTACGACCAGATGCCAGAGCCGAAGTATGTCATGGCCATGGGCGCCTGCGCCATCTCCGGTGGCCCGTTCAAAGATGGATACAACGTCGTCCCAGGCATCGACAAGTACCTCCCTGTGGACGTGTACGTGCCCGGTTGCCCTCCCAGACCCGAGAGTCTGCTGGATGGCGCGATCAAGCTGCACCAGAAGATCAGAAGCGAGACCATCCTTACCTCTCCCTGGTATCGCAAGGGCGTGGATCGCGAGCTGCCCGTTCCCGAGTGTGGACCCTGGGGTCTGGTGCTGCCCAAAGGGGAGGAGAGCGAATGACATCCCAAGAAACCTTCGACCGCCTGGTAGCCAGGTTCCCTGGCTTCGAGCTGGAATACGTTGAAGGCAAAGATCCCGCCGTCCTGGTAAAGGCTGAGAACCTGGTAGAATTGGCTCAGAACCTGCGGGACGAGGAGGAGTGCGACTACTGCTCCTCCATCACCGGCGTGGACTATCCCGAGCACTTCGAGGTGGTTTACCACCTATACTCGATGAAGAAGGAAGGCGGCCCGGTGATCCTCAAGGTGCGGGCCGAGCGGGAGAAGCCCCACGTGCCCTCGGTGACGCCCATCTGGAGGGGTGCCAACTGGCAGGAGCGGGAGGTGTGGGACCTCATGGGCATCCGCTTCGACGATCACCCCGATCTCAGGCGGGTTCTCTTGTGGGAGGGATACGAGGGCCACCCCTTGCGCAAGGATTTTCCGGGACCTCAGGACGAGTATACGTTCAGCTAGCATCTAGCGGAGACGGAGAGTATGACCAAACTGAAGACCGAGACCGTCACCCTCAACATGGGACCCCATCACCCCAGCACTCATGGCGTGTTCCGCCTGATCCTCACCCTCGATGGGGAGACCGTCGTCGATGTCGAGCCTGTGGTGGGCTACCTGCACCGCAATCACGAGAAGATCGGCGAGAAGAACAACTGGATCCAGAACACCCCCTTCACCGATCGCCTGGACTACATCAGCCCCATGAACAACGAGTTCGCCTACGTGCTTGCCGTGGAGAAGCTGGCAGAGATCGATCCGCCAGAGCGCGCCAAGTACATCCGCATCATCATGGTGGAGCTGAATCGTGTCGCCAACCACCTGATCTCCATCGGCTTCTTGTTGAATGAGTTGGGCTGCTTCTTCACCCCCATGTTCTACGCCCTCAGATGGCGCGAAATGATCGTCGATCTATACGAGATGACTTGCGGCTCGCGCATGATGCCCAACTACTTCTGGATTGGAGGAGTATCCGCCGATCTTCCAGAGGGTTTCCTGCCCGAGTGCAAGGAGCTTGTCAGCGCCCTGCCGGGGTTCCTGGATGAGATGGAGCAACTGATCACGGAGAACGAGATCCTCCAGATGCGCTGCAAGAACGTAGCCATTCTTCCTCCAGAAGTCGCCACTGCCTTCGGCTGCACCGGCCCGCTGCTGCGCGCCTCCGGCGTGCCTTACGATGTGCGCAGGGCTGAGCCGTACTCCATCTACGACCGCTTCGATTTCGACATCCCTATCGGCACCGTGGGCGACGTGTACGACCGGTACCTGGTGCGCATCGCCGAGGCGCGCCAGAGCGTGAGGATCGTGGATCAGGCCCTGAGAGACCTGCCAGAGGGAGAAACAGCGACACCAAAGAAGAGGAAGTTCAAGCCCCCGGAGGGAGACATCTACCATCGTACCGAAGCTCCCAAGGGGGAGTTGGGCTTCTACCTGGTGAGCGATGGCACCGAGAACCCGTACCGCTACCGGATCCGCGCTCCGAGCTTTGTAAACTTGCAGGCTCTCCCGTACATGTGCCGAGGCAACAAGATAGCGGACGTGGTCGTCGTCATCGGCAGCATCGACATCACCATGGGTGAGGTAGATAGATAGCTTAGGAGCAAGACATGCAGTCAATTCAAGGGATACTGGAGTTCATTGACCAGATCTTCGTCAATCTGAGCTTCTGGTTCTCATCCCTGCTGGCCAACTATCTGCCGGAGTGGGCTGTGACCTTCATCATGATGTTTGCCACAGTCCTAGTGCTGATCGTCTTCGGCCTGGCGTCGATCATCTGGATCAACATCTTCGAAAGGAAGATCCTCGGCCGCATTCAGGACCGCTACGGCCCCAACCGCTTCGGGCCGTGGGGGTTGCTGCAATGCGTGGCCGATATGGTCAAGCTGCTGACCAAGGAAGACATCACCCCGTCCAGGGCCGATCGATTGATTTTCAACCTGGCCGCCGTGGTGCCCATCGTCCCCACCTTCATGATCCTGGCCGTCTTGCCCTTCGGAAGGGGCATGGTGGCAACCGATCTGAGCATAGGCTTCCTCTACATAGTGGCCGTTGGCTCTCTGGGCACCATCGGTATCTTCATGGCTGGGTGGTCCTCCAACAACAAGTACTCCATCCTTGGCGGCATGCGCACCGTGGCCCAGATGGTCAGCTACGAGATCCCCATGGTCCTGTCCGTCGTGGGCGTGATACTCCTGGTTGGATCACTATCCATGGTTTCCATCGTGGAGGCCCAGGGCCAATGGCGGCTGCCCTTCATCGTCCTGCAACCCTTGGCCTTCGTCCTCTACTTCACCGCCGCAATAGCGGAGGTGAATCGCTCTCCCTTCGACCTGCCGGAGGGAGAATCAGAGATCGTGGCCGGCTACCACATAGAGTACAGTGGCATCAAGTTCGCCATGTTCCTGCTGGCAGAATACGTCAACGCCTTCAGCATCTGTGCTATCGCCACCACAGTGTTCCTGGGAGGTTGGCAAGGACCCATCCTCCCATCCTGGGCCTGGTTTTTCCTCAAAGCCTACGCCCTGTACTTCTTGCTGATCTGGCTGCGAGGCACACTGCCTCGCCTGCGCGTTGATCAATTGATGAACTTCGCTTGGAAGACCCTCGTGCCGTTGGCCCTGGCCAATCTGATGGTCACCGCACTGGTGGCGAAGCTGGTACCACAGCATAGCTTGGTGGGCGCTATAGCCCTCCTGGCAGCGAATCTCGTGATCATCGTCTGCATCGTCATCGTCAAGTACCCACGGTGGAAGCAAGACAAGCGAGAGGTGGTTCTGGTGTCAAGGCCCCCCACCCCACAGATGGAGAGTTCATAGAGAGCACCATACTAAGGCGTGCATCGCGCGTGGATGACTGAGAAGGAATAGACTATGCTTGGTTTTGGAATACTCAAAGGGATGGCGGTCACCCTCAGGCGCTTCGTGGACACGTACGTCGCAGACCTGAGGCACTTCCCCAGGAGGTACGCCTCCGGCCCGGTGTACGAGAGAATGGGCATCACCGAGCGGGGCGCCTTCACCATCCAATATCCTGAAGTGAAGGTGCCCATGTTCCCTCGCTATCGGGGCCCGCTGATACTGTTGACAGACCCCGAGACGGGAATCACCAAGTGCATCGCCTGCGGCCTGTGTGAGCGCACCTGCCCCACAGAAAGCATCAAAGTCACCAAAGCGGAGGAGAAGGTCGAAGGCCAGAAAGTGCCCGCCACGTATGAGTACGACATGAACACGTGTATGTTCTGCGGCTTCTGCGTCCAGATCTGCCCATCCGACGCCCTGGGCCATTCTCCCGAGTTGGAGACGGGTACCTACAGCAAAGGCGAGGCTTTGATGGTCAATCTCGAGCAGATGCTGGAATTGGGCAGGAAGCATGCCCCTGGCGGAGTGTGGCCCGTGGAAGAAAAGGAGGCGCAGCCGTCATGACTTTGATACAGGTCGTGTTTGTCATCCTGGCTGTAGCCGCCATCGGCTCAGCTGTTGGAGTGGTCACCAGCAAGAACATCTTCTACAGCGCGCTGCTGCTCGTGGCCTGTCTGTTCATGGTGGCCGGCTTCTACGTCCTCCTCGAGGCACCGTTCCTGGCGGCTGTGCAGGTGCTGGTCTACGTGGGCGCTATCGCTGTGCTCATCATCTTTGCCGTCATGCTCACCGAGAGCATGATGAGCAAAAAAGCCCGCGCCCGGAATGATCAATGGTGGGTCGCCCTCGTGGTAGCCATCTGCCTGGCCGCAGTATTACTCTACGTCGTGGTGACGGCCACCTGGCAGGTCTCCCCAGCAGCGCCTCCCACCGATGCCATCGCGGCTCTGGGCAAGGCGCTGATGAGCACCTACGTCCTTCCCTTCGAGGTCGCTTCCGTGCTGCTGCTCATGGCCCTGGTAGGTTCCATCATCATCGCGCGTGAGGAGAAGCCGGAGGAGGAATAAGGAGCGCAAGCCATGATTCCCTTGAGTTGGTACCTGATCGTCGCTGCGATTCTGTTTTGCATTGGTCTCTACGGAGCCCTGGCCCAGCGGAACGCCATCACCATTCTGATGGGTATCGAACTGATGCTCAATGCTATCAACATCAACCTGGTCGCCTTCTGGCGTTACATCACGCCGGACGTTTTGACCGGCCAGGTCTTTGCCATCTTCGTCATCACCGTCGCCGCAGCAGAGGCCGCCATCGGCCTGGCGCTAATCATCTCCATCTTCCGCAACAGGGACACCGTCATCGTCGAAGAAGTGGACATGATGAGATGGTGAGCCATTGCCTGAGCCGGTGATGGAATAGCCAAGCAAAGAGGTAACTGAGGTAACTATGGAAGATCTTGTAAGAATAGTACCCTTCATACCCATGGTTCCCCTCCTCACCTTCGCGATCATCGCGATTTTCGTGAGGCGACACCACAAACTCAGCGGCTATCTCACCGTGGCCGCCATCTTCATCGCCTGGCTGCTCTCCATGGTGATCGTTCTCGGTGCGGTGGCCAACATGCCGCATTTCGCGGAGGAGCCGGCGGTCCACCTCACGCTGCTGCGTATCCCGACGGGCGCCACAACCCTGGACATCGGGGTGCAGATAGACCCTCTCACCGTCGCTCTGCTGTTCATGGTGCCCACAGTGTGCCTCATGATCTTCATCTACTCTGTGGGGTACATGGAGGGTGACCCACGCTACTCTCGCTTTTTCGCCTACGTCTGCCTCTTCAGCACCGGCATGCTAGGGCTGGTGGTGGCCGACAACCTCCTGCTGCTCTTCATCTGCTGGGAGGTGATGGGGCTGTGCTCCTATCTGCTGATCGGTTTCTGGTTCGAGAAGCCGTCAGCGATGTGGGCGGGACTGAAGGCCTTCATCACCACGCGCATCGGTGACGTGTTGCTCTTGCTGGGCATGGTCCTGCTCTACACGCAGACGGGAGCGTTGAGATTCGAGACGGTCTTCGACGGAGTGGAGCGCATCGCGGAGACAAACCCCAACCTGATGTTCGTCATCGCGCTCCTGGTCTTCGGCGGAGCCGTGGGCAAGTCGGCGCAGTTCCCACTGCACGTCTGGCTGCCCGACGCTATGGAGGGTCCCACCCCTGTCTCGGCGCTCATTCACGCCGCCACCATGGTCGCCGCTGGTGTGTTCCTCGTGGCCAGGATGCTGCCCATCTTCGTGGTCCTGCCGGCGATGCCCGCCCTCGCTTGGGTGGCAGCAATCGGCGCCATCACCGCATTCTTCGCCTCCACCATAGCCGTCGCTCAGGATGACATCAAGAGGGTGCTCGCCTACTCCACCATCAGCCAGCTGGGATATATGATTATGGCCCTTGGTCTCGGTGGGTTCGTGGCTGCCGTGTTCCACCTCATAACCCATGCCTTCTTCAAGGCGCTCCTGTTCTTGGGTTCGGGGTCGGTCATCCACGGCGTGGGTACCAACGACATGATGGAAATGGGCGGCCTGCGCAAGAAGATGCCCTACACCTTCTGGACCTTCTTGATCGGCATGCTGGCTCTCGCAGGAGTGCCGCCGTTGGCCGGATTCTGGAGCAAAGATGAGATCCTGGCCGTGGCCTTTGAACAGAACATGCTGGTCTGGGTGATAGGTACCCTGGCCGCATTCATCACTGCCTTCTACATGACCCGCCAGGTGTGTCTCACCTTCGTGGGCCAGCCGAGGAAGAAAGAGATTCACGCCCACGAGAGTCCGCGACTGATGTACGTTCCGCTCATCGTCCTCGCCATCGGTGCAGCGTTGCTCGGCCTGCTCGGGGTGCCTGCGGACTTCCCAGTCCTGGGACCATTGCTGGGAAATAACCCGTTCCATCGCTTCCTGGCCGCGCAGTTCCACCAATGGCACTACGTGCAGCTGCCCCACGTGAGCTTCAACGCATCGGTGATGGTCATCTCCATCGTTATGGCCGGATGCGGAATCGGCCTGGGCTATCTGCTCTACGGCCGCAAGCCCCTGGAGGCAGGCCAGCGAGATCCACTGGAGCGACTGGGAATCATTTGGACCGTTCTCAGAAACAAGTACTACATAGACGAGATCTACCGCGGCACCGTCATTCGCGGCACCATCGCACTGGCGACCCTGCTCTTCAGGTTCGATCTGGGCATCATTGACGCCGTTGTGAACCTGGTCGGCAAGCTCACCGAGCGCTGGTCCTACGTCAGTCGCCTGTTCGATACCTACGTCATCGACGGTATCGTCAACGGTGTAGGCCGGGTCACATCGGCCGTGGGCCAGGAGTTGCGGTATATCCAGACCGGCCGCGTGCAGAACTATATGGTTATCGTCGTCATCAGCGTGGTCTTGCTGATGGGCGTATTCCTATACATGTAATCAGACTTCGAGGAGGATGCTAAATGGAAGGCTTCCCTATTCTAACCATCATCACCTTCACCCCTCTGTTGGGTGCCCTGGTGATACTGGCTCTTCCCAGAGACAACGAGAGAACGATCAAACTCTTCGCCATCCTGTTGAGCCTGATCCCTCTGGTCCTGGCCATCGTTGTGTGGTTCAACTACGATTTCCAGGCCGGGACTATACAGTTCGCTGAGGAGTACCAGTGGATACCCACCCTGAGTATCAAGTACAGGATGGGTGTGGACGGTATAAGCGTGCCCATGGTCTTTCTGACCGCACTCTTGACCGTCGTGTCTCTGTACTACTCTTCCCATGTCATCAAAGTGAGGGTGAAGGAGTACTTCTTCTTCTTCCTCCTCCTGGAGATGGGCATGATGGGGGTCTTCACCTCCCTTGACTTCTTCCTGTTCTACGTCTTCTGGGAGATCGGCCTGGTCCCGATGTACTTCCTGATCGGCGTGTGGGGCGGTGAACGCAGGGAATACGCAGCCATCAAGTTCTTCCTGTATACGCTGACCGGCAGCGTGCTCATGCTACTCGCCATCCTGGCCATGTTCTTCACAGAAGGCACCTTCGACATCATCGAGATGGCATCGCGACAGCCGTTCTCCGATAGCTTCGTTCTACAGGCGCTGGCCTTCTGGGGCATCTTCATCGCCTTCGCCATCAAGGTACCGCTCTTCCCGTTCCACACATGGTTGCCCGACGCCCACGTCGAGGCACCGACGGCAGGCAGTGTGATCCTTGCTGGCGTATTGCTTAAGCTGGGTTGCTATGGGTTCCTACGCATCCTCCTTCCCATCTTCCCGCAGGCCTTCCAGGTCTATGCACCCATCGTCGCGCTGCTTGCTGTGATCAGCATTGTCTACGGCGCCCTCGTTTCCATGGCCCAGTGGGACCTGAAGAAACTGATCGCCTACTCCTCGGTCAGCCACATGGGATACGTGATACTGGGTGTGGCGGCCGCCGCGTCTGCTGGCGCCAAGATGGCCAGCGACCCGGCTCTGCTGGACAGCGCCACCATCGCGGTTAACGGGGCGGTAATGCAGATGTTCAACCACGGCATCATCACCGGAGGATTGTTCCTCTTGGTGGGTGTGATCTACGAACGGACACACACCCGAGACCTCAAGGCGTTCGGAGGGTTGGGAACCAAAGTGCCAATCTACTACGCAGTGATGCTCACCACCGTTCTGGCGTCACTGGGTCTACCCGGGCTGGCTGGTTTCGTCGCCGAGTTCATGGTCTTCCGAGGCGCCATCGCCATCATCCCCGTCATGACCGCAATCGCCGGCATAGGCGTGGTGGTGACTGCCGCCTTCTTCCTGTGGAAGGTGATCCAGGGGATGTTCCTTGGTCCCCTCAACGAGAAGTGGGCCAACCTGCCCGACATGGAGCGCTACGAAGTGCTGTGCATGGTTCCCTTGATCTTCTTCATGGCCCTGTTCGGCCTGTACCCGGTCCCCATCATCAATATCATGAACAACACTGTGCATAGCATGCTGCACACCCTGTCGCTGATGATAGGCGGCTAGTGCGGCGAGGGGATGCTCTGCGAATGGAGGTTCGAAATTGGACTGGGCTGAAACCTTGATCTTGCTCTCACCGCAACTGCTCCTCGTCGTATGGGCCCTGCTGGTCCTGGGTCTGGACCTGGTGGTCAAGAAGGCCAAAGACGGACTGGCCTACCTGGCGCTGGCGGGCTTGGCCCCGCCGTTGGGGGCAGCCATCTACCTGCTGGCGCGGGGGACTGCTCAGCCCGTGCTTTCGGGCATGGTCCAAGTGGATGCCTTCTCCCTATACTTCACCATTATCGCCTGTCTGGCCTCAGGCCTGGTGATCCTGGCTTCCATGGAATACATGAAGGCCCGCACACGGTACCGGGGTGAGTTCTATGGTCTGGTGTTGCTGGCCACGCTGGCCATGACCCTCATGGCGGCCTCCAGCAACTTGATCATGATCTACCTCTCCATCGAGTTCATGAGCTTGACCTCCTACGTGCTGGTGGGCTATTTCAGGGACGATCCGAAATCCAGCGAGGGTGGACTGAAGTACTTCCTCTTCGGCGCTGTCACTTCTTCATTGATGCTGTACGGCATGACCCTGATGTACGGCGCGACAGGCACGACCGACCTCAGCGGCATCGCCTCGGCTCTGACTGGCATGCAGGCGACCATGGCCCCCTGGCGCTTCGTGTTCCTGCCCGCCATCTTGCTCATGCTGGCCGGATTCTCCTTCAAGATGGCGCTGGTTCCCTTCCATCAGTGGGCGCCCGATGCCTACGAGGGTGCTCCGACACCCGTGGCCACGCTCCTCTCTGTGGGACCCAAGGCCATGGGCTTCGCGGTCCTGCTGAGGGTCCTGCTGACAGCCGTCCCCCACTTCCAGTTCGACTGGGTGGCTATCCTGATGGGCATCTCCCTGGTGACGATGACCCTGGGCAACCTTACCGCCATGCGCCAGACCAACATCAAGCGCATGCTGGCCTATTCCAGCATCGCCCAGGCGGGGTACATCCTGGTAGGCATCATCAGCATTGATCTCTTCTCCATAGTCGGGGTGCTTGGAGTCCTGCTCTACCTGATGGCCTATCTGTTCACCAACGCCGGGGTCTTCATCGCAGTCATCGCCTTCTCCCACGTGACCAACTCCGACGAGATAGAGGACTACACCGGCCTGGCGAGGAGGGCGCCCGCCCTGGCAGGGGCGATGGTCATCTTCTTCATGTCCCTGGCGGGACTTCCGCCCACGGCAGGGTTTGTGGGCAAGCTGTTCGTGTTCGGGGCAGCGGTCAAGGTGGGGTACTACTACCTAGCTATCATTGGGGTCTTGAACAGCGTCATCTCTGTCGTGTATTACTTCAACGTAGTACGACTTATGTTCTTCCTGCCGCCACCAACTGAGGAGCGGCTCTCGCTGCCGAGGTTCCCCATGGTTGCGGTGCTGATCTCTGTGGTGATGGTCTTGATCATAGGGTTGTACCCGCAGCCCCTCATCGACCTGGTCACTCGCTCGGTCACCGCTCTGGCCATGGTACCCTAGAAGCCGTTCATCTCTGACTTTGAACACACAAGTGCCACCCCAAGGGGTGGCACTTTCGCGTCAGGTGTACACTCTTCGCCTTGTTGTGAGCGTTCCATACCCATTAGAGGGATGGTGCTCGCACTTCAAGCCGCCTCCTGGCGCAAGTTCCTAGCTTGCGTTCTTTTCCGCAGCACCCATCTTCGCGACAGGCTGGGCTGTGTCAAACTCCACAGCCCAGCCTCGCACGGTCACATCAGTATCCCGACTGCTTGCCCGTGATGTTATCGATCTGGACCCGGATCACCGCTACCTTGGCCAGCGCGTCTGAGGCGTATTCGTAGGGCCCGTCGGAATAGTGCCCCAGGATTACGTCCAACGCCCGTCTCTTCTCCTCAAGATCCTCCACCAGCCCGGCCTCGCCGAAGCCGATGACGCTGCGAAACCTGGCCGTCCAGTCGCAGGCGGTGTCGGTTGGGACTATCTCGTGATCAACGTCTACCTCGAAGCAGACCTTGGGGTTGGTCCCGATGATCTCCATCATCCTGCCCTCGGGGGCAGAATGGAAGTACAGACAGTCGCCGTCATAACCGAAGTTCACCGGGACAACATAGGGCATGCCACCGTCGCACAGACCAAGTCTACAAACGGCGGCCTGTTGCAGTATCTCGTCGATGGTCTTCCTATCCTTGATCTCCCTCTCCGCTCTTCTCATACCTTCTCTCCCTCTTGCGC
The DNA here is from genome assembly GCA_030603665.1 of Chloroflexota bacterium. Lineage (GTDB taxonomy): Bacteria > Chloroflexota > Anaerolineae > UBA7937 > B3-Chlor > JAUVXJ01. The sequence continues at coordinate 311,745 of JAUVXJ010000003.1, forward strand.
CACCACGACCAACCTCTTGGCCTCCATGTCGTACGGGGCACCATGCCCGTCAACGTCGGCGAATCAGTGCTCGCCTAGACGCCTGCCCAGCTCACCCGCCAACCCACGGTGCCCGAGCCACCGTGGGTCCTCCTGCCGCGGCAATCTCGCCTTGCCAAGGGGTCGGATCCTTGGACCTAGGGCCCGTAGGTCTCCGCAAGGTAGTCCACCAGTATCTCCGCCTCGGCGTCGGCCAGGTCCGCGCCCTTGCCTCTCATTCGCTCCACCGTCGCCGTCCACTCGTCCAGAGTCTTGCTGGCTGCCTTCACCCGATCGAGGTTATGGCACCGCGTGCACCGGGATTCGAGCAGTTCCTCGCCGCCAAGAGCAGGGGAACCCTGCGCCTCTTCTGGCGTCTTCTGTGCCGGCGGCGTATCCGGTGTCTCCTCCACTCCACCTCCGCAGGCCGCAGTCAGAGCCATCAACATCAGGCCAACCAATACCAACAAGGACACCACGCTACGCTTGTTCATCATTGCCTCCCATCACCATACAAGCAAGTAGTACCACAAGGCACTGGCCGAGAAACAACCGAGTACCGCGAACCACACAACTGCACCCAGCACAGTCACGCGCCTGAGATACGTGCGGAACCGCCGGGCGATAAGAACCTTCGCCAGCATGACTGCGGCCGCGAGAGTGCCCAGAGCAGCGTGCAGCGGCACGCGCAGCGAGTAGGCACCATAGGGCAGGTGAGTGACGCAGATGAAGGCCACGCTCACGGTCAACAGCAGGGCCGCGTCCCCGCTCAGGCGATGCCAAGTACGCAAGCCCCTCAATGGTAGGGGAAGGCGCTTGAAGTGTCCTCGCAGGCGCAGACCGCTGATCGACTGTCCCATGGCCACGATGAGAACCACCGTGGTGAGTATCGACTTCAACATCAGTACAGACATCGGTATCACTCCTCTCGCTCAGGATGCGGGCAGGCTAGCGGCCACCCTGTCGCGACCGCCACCTGTGCAGGGCCTTCTCAACCGCCTCGTGGTCGCTCCAGGGGTGCTCCGTGGTGCCGAAGCACATAGACTGCTCATGCCCCTTACCGGCCACGAGCACCAGATCGCCAGCTTCAGCCATATCCACGGCAAACTGAATGGCCTCGCCCCGGTCGCCGATGCACCAGTAGTCGACGCCCTCTCGACGGCCCATCTTCTCTGCTCCGGACGCGATCTGCCCCATGATCTCACCGAGGTCCTCAGTGCGTGGATCCTCAGCCGTGATCACGATACGGTCCGCCAGCCGCCCAGCGATCTCCCCCATTGCGGGCCTCTTCTCCCGATCCCGCAGGCCCGCGCAGCCGAAGACTACGGTCACTCGACCCGTAGCCATCCCTCTGGCTGCCTCCAGCGCGCTTCGCAGCGAGTTGGGGGTATGGGCAAAGTCGATCAGCACTCCAAAGGGCTGACCAGCGTCCACCTGCTCCATGCGGCCGGTCACCTGCTCCACCGCCTTGATCCCCTCCCTGATGTTCTCGACAGCGACACCTTGGGATAGAGCGACGGCGATGGCAGCCAGGGCATTGTAGACGTTGAACGCGCCCGGCAGCTTCATCTGCACCGGGAAGCTCCCCTGAGGTGTCACAGCGGTGAATGAGGTCCCCCACCCCGCTACCTGGATGCCTACCGCCTTGACGTCCGCTTCTCGATCCACGGCGTAGGTCAGTTGTTCATCGGCCGGGATCTCGGTCAGATAATCAAACAAGGAATCATCGGCGTTCAGCACGGCGACCTTCGGCACCCCTGGCTTGCAGGCCGAACTCGTCAGACTGCGAAAGAGGCGAGCCTTCGCCTCCCGATACTCCTCGAAGCTGCCGTGGAAATCGAGGTGGTCGTGGGTGATGTTGGTCACCACCGCCACGTCGAAGTCACAGGCCGTGACCCGGTGCTGGGCCAAGCCGTGGGACGTCGCCTCCAGCACAGCGTACTCCGCTCCCGCGTCCACCATCTGCGCCAGGTATGCCTGTACGTCTGGGGAGTCCGGAGTCGTGGTGTGCAAACCTGTATCCCGCTGCGTCTCGCCGATGACGGCATTCACGGTGCTGATCAACCCAGTGTCGTACCCCGCGGTCTGCAGCACCGACCAGATGAGGTTCGCGGTAGTAGTCTTGCCGTCGGTGCCCGTAATGCCGATCACGCGCAGCTTCCTGGCGGGAAACCCGTGTAGGGCCGCCGCCAGATGAGCCAGCGCCTCCCGGCCATCCGGCACGAGGACGCTGGGAACGGGCCAACCCTCACCCGATGGTGAACTAAGATACCGCTCGTCTTCGACCACCAGTGCCGCTGCCCCAGCCTCAATAGCCTGGGGTAAGAACCGGTGGCCATCGGATTCCACGCCCCGGTAGCAGACGAAGAGGTCTCCCTGGCTGACCTCTCGCGAGTCGCAGGCCAGACCTTCCACGGAGACATCCCGTAGCCCTGCTGGCATTTTCACGGGGACGGAAGAGAGCAGGTCCTTCAGCTGCATGTTCGCTCCACCAGCACCAATGAGTCGTGCTTCGCACCTGACCTAGATGCGGCATCTGCGCTCATTGTAGCAGAACTCCGTGAGAGCTGTCCATGACAGCGCGCGCGGCAGCGAATAGAGTGGACCCGTGCTGTGATGGGGAGTGGGCTCCAGATGAAGCACCACGACCACCGTATGCTCAAGGGGGTCCAGCGAGGCGTGCGCAGATCAATCGCCCAGGCCTAGGGGAAGATGGTAGGTGATGTCGAGGTCGAACCAGCCCAGCCTGATGTCTTGCCGGTCCTCGGCCCCTTCCGAATCCCGCAAAACCAGGGTTATGTCGTCATAGCCGACATAACCGGCAGGATTCGGTTCGAATAGGAGAATGTCGTTCGCGCTGCCCTCTCCATACACGTTGCAGTGATCGTCACCCTCCACGTACCAGGCCAGACCAGTCCCGCTCTCCTCGCGGTCGTTCTCATACGGGGTCAAGTCCACCTCGATATTCCCGCCTATGGTGGGACTATACCGATCAGGCACGTGGGGGTCGATCCAGGGCACCCAGTTGTCTTCCATCCACCAAGCTTCCCAGGCATACTCCCTCACGAACTCATAAGAGAGCCAGGCATACCCGTAGCAGCCCCAGCCGGCGCCCCACGAGTTGACAATCTTGAACCCACCGACACCCGCCCAGTTGTCGTCGTACCCCACCACGGCCACCGCGTGCAGGCCCCGATAGCTCGCAGGAAACAGCGGCGGCATCACCGCGCCGTAGCAACCATAGTTATCGAACTCAGAGTAGATGGGAAAACCGAGGATGAAGGGATCGTCGTCCGCCAGCCATTGTTTCAAAGGCGTAAGGTTGTGATCCTGTTCCGGCCCAACGGGTGGTCCCTGGGTGATGAAGAAGGCGCCGTACCCGATGCCAGCGTACTCCCCTGCCGCACTCTTCTGTGCAGGACTGGGTTGATAATCGCAGTTGATGGGGGTCCACGCAAAGTCACTCAAGGGGAGGTCGCCCTGCTCGACAATCAACTGCAAGGCGTCGCCTATCTCGGCGCCCCTCATGCAGTCGAAGTCCGGCTTCACACTGATCTGGTTGTACACAAAGCTGGGGCTGAAAATGTGGTCGGTTCCGAGACCCCAACCGTGCTCCAGCCACTCCTGGTACGTCTTGTAGTAGTAGCTGGCCGCCCAGCCGGTACACGTATTGGTATCGCCCTGGTGCCCCACGGGCGGTATTCCTGCGGAGGAGGGCTGTCCTTGCAGAGTCAACGAAGAACCGACCAGATCCACGCTGGACGGAAGCTGGCTGGCGGCACCCAACTGTGGGGGCAATCGCACGAGATGTTGCTTGTCCGGACTCGACGCGACCATCCCCAATGCACCCGGCTGGTGGATAGTATCCTCTGCTGGCGGGGAGCCGGGTTCATCCTGAGATGCGGTTGCAGGGGGAATGCCCTCACTCGTAGTAGCCAGCACGGCCGGGCCAACAACCAACACTACGAGGAGTGCCGGCACCGTGATCCTGGCCAGGGCCATCCGAAGACGCTTGGAGTACCCGTGTGCGTACATTATCCTCACTTGACAGCTGCTGTCCTACTTCAAGTATACCAGACAGGGCAAAGGTGACAAGTGCTGCAAGGGGTGCGGCTCGTCCGACTGCCCCACTATGTTCTCGGGCCACACGCTTGACCGGACGCCATCTTGTGATCAGCCCAAGGGATGCGGGTCGGAATACTCTCCCGGATTCTCCACGGATTCTTCATCCCGCTGAGAAGCTGCTCTCATCCTGCCCATCACGGCGCCCATCTGCACCAGCCCGGCCATGGCCTCCTGGAGCGCTGCCAGTTCATCCAGTGGCGGCAGTTCCCCCCTGGTCCACCTCCTCTCTGGCGGTCTTGTTGTTCCTCACACCTCGCTCCAGTCCCGCGTTCTGCAGCATATTCGCGTCGCGCAGCTGCATCAACTACGCTGTCGCCGCTGTCTCCAGGGCGGCGCGACAATGGGGTGTTGCGGTGGGGGCGCACAGCGAGTTGTGCTATAATGACGTTGTGGCATACACGCCACGTTGACAGTGACCGGGCTAGTTTGTTGAGCTAGGGAGTGCGGGGAATGTGAGCGCTGACGAGAAATGGGTAGTGGGGACTGCTATAGCCATACTCGCTCTCTACTACACGGGTGTCATCCAGTTGTACGGCATTGCTGCTGGTCTCTACGGAAGAGACAAACTACCCGGCAAGGTCTGGCGCGCCTCGAGTGTGCTGTTCGGCATCGCGCTGGGCGTACCTGTAGTTGCTGGGGGCGGATTCGTTATATACTCCCGGGGATGGCTTACTGGCCTACTACTTGGAGTCGTGCTCACCGGCGTCGGAACGATCCTGTTCTGGCAGCGCAGAAGGATGGCGGCTATCGGGCGCCACTCCTGGCCGCACCTGGTCATGTTTGGCACCCTCATACTGGTTGCCACCGCCGTCGTTCGGACCCGGGATCCCCTGGTCATCATCCTTGCTGCGACCACGCCTCTATTTGCCTGGTACCTTCTACGGGACCGCCTGTCCCTGGCGACTGCCACCAGCGCGCTCGCGGCCATCCCAGGCAGGTTTGCCAAAGCATCGCAGCATCCTCCATGGACGTACGATTTCATTGAACATCTGTCGGATGAGAGCACCACGCGTCGGGAAGACCGAGGCTCGGTCGTGAAGAAGGTGCGGAAGGCAGAGTCGGGCACGGTCCTCGCAGAGGCGATTTTCCAACATCCCCCAGATCCCCCAGCAAGCGATGACACCGTCATTCAGTTTTCGGTAGTCGGGGTAGCCGAGCATGTACGCAGGCTCAGGCTTGAGGGAAACTACGGCATCTTAGCGAGGTTTGAGGACGACGACGGCCAGCTGAAGACCTCCGAGTTCCCAGTCAGGACTGGTAACAAGGTGAGGTTCGAAGTTCGGTTCAACCAACACTCGATTCTCCAGGACGAGAGGGACGACTACGGGTGGACGGCTATCGAGTCCGCCGAACCGCTGATACCGGGCAAGGGCCGTCTGCGTGTGGAGCTTAGGACCAACTGTTTGGGAGACCCCAACTGGAACTGGGCCGCTTGGGGGGAATTGAAGCTGATCGAGTGGAAGTAGACCGTCATCCAGGTCGTCTTGCACCACACAGATCCCGGCCCGTGCGGTTTCTTCTCACACTGACACTACTACCCGTTGTGGCCTGCTCGTCGCCCCCTCCCTCCGCCACTACACCTCCGCCTTCGCCCACCTCCATAACAAGGCCCTCACCCACGATCGCACCGTCACCAACCACATCCTCTCTGGAAGCAAGAGTGGATCAGCTTCTTGCCACGATGACCACAAAGCAGAAGGTAGGCCAGCTCTTCGCCGTCTACTTCGATGGCTCCTACTTCTCACCTGCTCTGGAGCAGATGATCACAGAGTACTACATCGGAGGAATCATCATCTTTCCGCGCAACCTCACTTCCCTGATGGACCTGGCCCGACTCATCTCCGACGCCCAGCAGGCTGCGATGACCAACGATCCCGCAATCCCTCTCCTGGTCGCGGCCGACCAGGAGGGTTGGCCCATCTGGCGTCTCCCACCGGGAGCCACCATCTTTCTCAGCAACATGGCAGTAGGCGCCACCAACTCCGTCGAGGACGCGCGGTTGATGGCCTCCATCATGGCCACGGAGATGAGGGCCATGGGCATCAACATGAACCTGGCCCCCGTGATGGACGTCAACAGCAACCCTGCCAACCCGGTCATCGGCATACGTTCTTTCGGTTCCTCTCCAGACCTGGTATCGCGGCTCGGCGCGGCGATGATAGACACCTACCAGTCAAATGGCATCATCGCCACCGCCAAGCACTTCCCGGGCCACGGTGATACGAGCATGGATTCCCATCTGGATCTGCCGCTCATCGAGCACGACCGGGCGCGCCTGGAAGCAGTCGAGTTGCTGCCCTTTCAGGCTGCCATCAGCGTTGGGGTGGACTGCATCATGACCGCCCACATTCACGTCGCGGCGTTGGACCCGGAGCCGGACCGACCGGCCACCCTCTCGCCCGTCATCCTGGAGGGCCTTCTGAGAAAGCAGATGGGCTTCCAAGGGCTCATCGCCACCGACTCTCTGGGCATGCAGGGCATCACCAACCAGTATGACCTTCCCACCGCCACAGTCCTGGCCTTTCAAGCTGGGGCAGACCTGCTCCTCTTCGGCCCCGACCCTGGCCATCCTCCATCCGAGCAACGAGTGGCCTACGAGAAACTTCTGAACCTGGTGGAGCGTGGCACCATCTCCATGACCCGTCTCGACGACTCTGTGCGCCGCATACTCTTAACCAAGGCAAGACGCGGTCTCATGGATTGGCAACCTGAGCCCCTCGATCAGTCCCTGGGGCGTCTAGGTACTCCCGACCACAAGGCCGCTGCGCAAGAGGTAGCCCTGGACTCCATCACGCTGGTGAGGGACGATGGCGGTTTGCTGCCTCTCAGTTCCCAGGAGTCAATACTGGTCATCTACCCCAGAGGAGGGGCAACTCTCGGCGAGGCGATACTGGAGCATGCCCCGCACGCAACCCTGTTCGAGGTCAGCGAGATTCCCACTTTGTATGAGGTGATACAGGCCACGGACCGGGCCAAGCACGCCGACGTAGTGGTAGTGGGCACGCGCAACGCGCTCCAACGTCCAGAACAGGCCCATCTCGTGGACACCCTGCAGCAAGAGCACCCTGTGATAGCCGTGGCTCTCGATGGACCGTATGACCTCTTGAGCTACCCCGAGGTCTCCGCCTATCTGGCCACCTACGGCCGCGCACCTGTCTCCATGGAAGCCCTGGCCCTCGTGCTCTTCGGCCTCGAGGCGCCGAGAGGCCGGTTGCCGGTGGAGTTGCCAGCGCTTTACCCGGCCGGCCATCCGTCTGAGCGAGGCGAGTAGTCCCGCTCGCCGCGTGCACCAACGTGCATGACATCGCAGGGGTTGCCGCCCTTTGACTTTGGCCTGTCCATGCGATAGAATGGCTTCCACATCGGGGGTATCCGCAAGTGCACCGAGTATCCATGGCTCTCCAGCGCTGGAGCGAGATCGTCTGGGAGACCAGACAGAAGCTGGTCCGCATCTGGGTCCGGCTCGATGGCAAGAGCAACGGCTGGCTCGGAGTGGGCGAGCGTGCTTACAAAGGCTTCTCGGCCCACCAGGGCAACGCCAACGCCGCCGCCATCGCCTACTACACCCTCTTCTCTCTTTTCCCCTTGACGCTGCTACTCATCTCGCTGGCCAGCTTCGTGTTGAACTCGCAGGAAGCCCAGGAGAGAGCTCTAGCGGTGGTGGCGGGCTACTTCCCAGCAGCTGTGGATCTCGTGCGCACCAACATCGACCGGGTCCTGCAGCTCAGAAGCACAGCCAGCCTGGTCGGCATACTCGGACTGGTCTGGGCGGCCTCAGGCATGTTCGGCAGTATCAGCCGAGCCATCAACCTGGCGTGGGATGTGGAGACGCCTCGACCCGCCTGGGCGGAACGGGCCCTGGCGGCGGGCCTGGTTCTGCTGAGCGCTATGCTGTTCTTTCTCTCCCTCTATTCAGGGCCTGCCATTCGGCTCGTGTCCCGCGTGTCCAACCTCCTGTTGAGCGGCTCACCCGTCTCGCCCAGCTTGGTCACTCGGCTTGCCAGGAACATCCTGCCTTATCTGCTCACCGCCCTCTCATTCTCGTTCTTCTATACGATCCTGCCCAGCACCCACGTCGCCTGGTTCGAGGTTCTGCCTGCAGCACTGCTGACCGCCATGGCGTGGCAGGTGGCGCAGATGGTCTTCACCCTCTATCTGGGCACCTTTGCCACCTACAACCTGGTGTACGGCTCAGTGGCGGCGGTTATCGCCCTGCTGCTCTGGTCCTACATGAGCGGTATGATCATCCTCTTGGGTGCAGAGTTGGCCGTACAGTACGCCAGGAGACGGCGCGGAGAAACACCACCTGGGTCCGAGGAGGAGAGTGAAAAGGCGTGAGGCTGTCTCACGGGGAACAGGGAGACTCTAGGGCAAGAGGTATATCTTGTTCATGGCGATGAGGAACAGGCAGCCCAGGACAGCAACGTCCATGAAGAACAGCAACGCCAGTACCATCCATTGTTGGATGCCAATGCTCTCGTCCACCGTCCTCCTCCTCTTCTCAACCCGAGCCCCCACAAGGGCCGCGACATCAAGCCAGGGACGATTCTAACCACGCTCCCCCATACGTCGCGACTACCCCATTATACCACACAAGCCGCCGATAGGCAATCTGCCTGGCACCAAACCTGGACAGGATTGCCACAATCGTAAGGCACCCTCGCCTGACAATCGCCTTAGACAGCACCGCACTAGCCTGAGGGTGGGTGCACGACCCCAACCAGACGAGGCCCAACACCTTTGGGGGGCGACGAAGTCCTCAGCTCCTGTGGTATAATGGACTGCGGCAGCAGCCTCCAGTTCCCGATCACCGCCTCAGGCCACTGTGCGGGAGATAGCCGATGATGGAACAGCGCCCCACGAGTAACGCCGAGATAGCGCAATTCTTCTCCAACATCGCTGAGCTCTTGGACATCAAGGGTGAAGAATGGTACCGCGTGCGCGCCTATCGTAGAGCAGCGGAGTCCATCGCCCACTATCCAGAGGAGATGATCATTCTGCGGGAGAGAGGGCGCCTGGAGGAGATACCAGGTGTGGGCAAGGCCATCGCCGGCAAGATCGATGAGTTGCTGCGCACCGGGCGCATGGAGTTCTACCAGCGCCTCCAGAGCGAGATTCCTGACGGAGTCCTCTCTCTGCTGGGCCTCCCCGGCGTCGGGCCCAGGACAGTGAGTCTACTCTACAATGAGCTAGGCTTAGTCAGCATCCCCGACGTGGAGCTGGCGGCACACCAGCACAAGCTGCGAGACCTGAAGGGCCTGGGCGCCAAATCTGAAGAGCGCATCCTACAGGGGATCCAGATGCTGCACCGCATCTCTGGCCGCCACCTTCTGGCGACCGCCCTGCCGGTAGCTGAGGAGATAGTAGCCGCCCTCAAAGACTGTCAGGCAGCTCAGGGCGTGACGCCGGCGGGCAGCTTGCGTCGCTGCGCACCCACCGTGGGTGACATCGATATCCTGGCCTCATCGGCGCGGCCCCAAGAGGTGGTGGACCACTTCGTCTCTCTTCCCCAGGTCTCGGAAGTGAGCTCCCACGGTGACACCAAAGCCACAGTGTACCTCGACAGCGGCCTCCAGGTAGACCTGCTGGTGCTTGAGGAGGCTCACTATGGTTCTCTGCTCCAGCATTTCACCGGCTCCAAGGACCACAACGCCGCCCTCCGTGGTCTGGCCCGCCAACAAGGTCTCAGCCTCAGCGAGTATGGTTTCCAGCACGAAGATGGATCCGTTACCTCTTGCGCTACCGAAGAGGAGGTATACGGCACACTCAATCTGGCCTGGATTCCCCCTGAGCTTAGAGAGGCCAGGGGAGAACTGGAAGCGGCACGGGAGGGCAGCCTTCCACAGCTCATCACCGCGGAGGACATCAAAGGCGACTTTCATACGCACTCCGTCTACAGCGATGGCGCCGACACCATCGAGGAGATGGCCTTGGCAGGGATGGCACGCGGCTACTCGTACATCGTGATCACCGATCACAGCCAGGGGTTGGGCGTTGCCGGGGGCTTGAGCGCCGACGATTTCGCACGACAGTGGGCCGAGATCAGCGCGCTCAATGGGCGGCTGGCTCCCTTCCGGATCCTCTCCGGGGTAGAACTGGAGATCAGGACCGATGGCGCCCTGGATCTACCCGACGACGTACTGGTGCAATTCGACGTAGTGGTAGCTTCTGTACACCTTGGGCTAAGCCAAGACGAGGACAAAATGACCGGGCGTTTCATCGTTGCCATGCGCAACCCCCACGTGGACATCATCGCTCACCCCACTGGGCGGCTGCTGGGCCAGCGTGAGGGAGTGGCCGTGGACTTCCAGGCCGTCGTAGAGGAAGCAGCCGGGACAGGAACGATGCTGGAGGTGAACGCCCAGCCCAACCGGCTGGACCTCGATGGGGACCTGGCCCGGAAGGCCATCGGAGCGGGGGTCATGCTGGCTCTGGGCAGCGATGCCCACCACGCTGAGGGTCTCGGCGTGATGAGATTCGGGATAGCCACCGCTCGCGGTGGGTGGGCTGAGCCAGCCAACGTGGCCAACACCCTTTCCTGTGAAGAACTGATGGCCACACTGAAAAGCGGGAAGGCCTAGGGCCTTCCCGCGCCGATGCATGTCAGCCCTTTCGCCGGTCTACTGGCGACGTGCCCGCAAACGCAGAGCGGCATACGTAGCCATACCTGTCACGCCAGTGCCCAGCATCAGTATCGTTCCCGCCTCGGACACGAACTCCTCGGCGGCGCAATCCTCTGCGAAGAGGAACTCCCCTTCAACTGAGCCCGAGTCCCCACTGACCTCGAGCCTCCACTGCCCATAGTCCTGGGGCTGCCAATCCGGATGAATCCACCAGTACCCGTCCACAAACCGGGCTGTCGCCCCTTCTCCGGCAAGCCAGGGGTTCTCGCAGAGGAAGATCAACTGCACCTCCAGCCGGCCGGTGTCATCGGCACTCAGGAATCCAGTGCCAAACGGACCGGCTGGGCCCGGCCCCGTCAGGACGAGGACCAGCCTCTCATCGGGCTCCCATCCTTCCCCAACAACCACCGCCGCAAACCCGGGGCACGGCCCCAGTCCCGCCAGGGGGCAGCACTCTATGCACTGAGGTTCGATGCGCAGGGTGAGCTGTGCGAAGGCAGTGGCAGCTGCCAGGGCGAGCAACAGTATCGCCAGACAGACACTCCTCACCTGAGCTTGCTTCACCTCTTCACCTCATCGCCGCTGCTTTGCTGCCCCCTCGCTTGATCCCTCAATCGAGGGTTTGGCCCCTTTGGACCATTGATCTTACGCTATCATCAGCGGAGTCAAGATGTCAAGCCAGTTCCGCTCCCCCCGTTGATCCTAGTGCTCGTGGACGTGATCGGGCGGAGCCATACTGCCGAAGGCGTTGATCACCACCTCGCTGAGCGCAGGATGTATGACCTGCGAATCGGCCAGTGGGACGTAGTCCTTTTCCCCCGCATTCATCAGATACACGATCTGCTGAACCAGAATTGCCGCGTGAGGCCCTACGATGTGACATCCCAGTATCCTGCCGGTCCCCTGCTCTACGACGACTTTCACCATACCATCTTCTTCACCCATGGCGTACCCCTTGGTGACGTCCATGTAGCGCGCTCTGCCCACCAGGAGCTCATAGCCTGCGTCGTTGGCCTGCTGCTCGGTCAAGCCCACCGCCCCTATCTGTGGATGGCCATACACGGCATGAGGCACGGCGTGATAGTCAACCTCATGCTTGTGTTCGGTGAAGGCGTTGAGCCATACGATCTCCGCCTCGTAGTTGGCGGTGTGCCTGAACATGAACCTGCCTGTGGCGTCGCCCAGCGCCCAGATGCCGGGTTTGGTGGTCTCCAGGTGTGGGTCCACGTCTATCCACCCACGCTCGTCGGTCTCCACGCCTGTGTTCTCTGGCTTGAGAAGATCAGCGTTGGAGCGCACCCCGGCGGCCAGCATGAGTTCGTGGGCAGTGAACTCGCGCTCCGCGTCGCTCTCGCCGTCCACCGCTGTCACGACCTTCAGATCTTTCCTCTGCTCCACCTTCGCCACTCTATGATTGACCTGAATGTCGACATACCTGGAAAAGCGCCTCTTGACGATCTCAGATATCTCGGGATCCTCTCCCAGCAGCAGGCGCGGCATCATCTCCAAGATGGTCACTTTGCTGCCCAGCGCTGAGAAGAAGTGCCCATACTCACAGGCGATGTAGCCACCGCCGATGATGATCACGCTCTCCGGCAGCGCCTCCAGGCCGAGGGCGGACACGTGATCGATGTATCCGGTCTCTTCAAGTCCCTCGATGGGTGGCACCAGAGCCCTCGCACCGGATGCGATCACGATCGTGGGGGCAGTGATCGTCTGCTTGCCCACCTTCAACTGGTATTCGTCGACGAACTCAGCGGTGTCACGGTATAAGGTCAACCCGTCGACCATGGATACGCCTTGTTCCATCTGCTCCCTGTCCACCGTCACAAAGGATCGCATGCGCTGCATAATGAGAGGGAAGTCTATCCCGGTGACACTGCCCTCCACTCCGATCTTCTTGGCGTCCTCCATCTCCCTTATCACATCAGCAGGATAGAGAAGGATCTTGGAAGGTATACAGCCGGTGTTCAGGCACGTTCCCCCCATCAGGCCGTGCTCGGCCACGGCGACACTCTTACCGGCCTGCACAGCGTTGGAAGCCACGTTCATACCGGCGCCCGAGCCTATGACAATCAAGTCGTACTCTTCCATGGCTTTAGCCCTCCATGTGGCGTTTGTCAGCGGCAGTCGTGAACCACGAGTGTAACGGGAGCACCCGCAGCCGCGGTTATGGCTCCTCTACCACCACCGCCGTGCCGCTGGCGCTCACCATCAGCATGTTTCCAGCAGAGCCCATACCAATGGTCTCATAGTCCAAGTCAACGCCCACGACGGCGTTGGCGCCAAGCGCTGTCGCCTGTTCCACCATCTCCTGGATGGCGATTTGCTTGGCCCTGCGTAGTTCCTCCTCGTAGGCCCCGGATCTACCTCCCACTATGTCCCGGATGCCTGCGAAGAGGTCTTTGAAGAGGTTCGCACCCAAGATGGCCTCTCCTGACACCAGGCCGAGATACTCGGCCATTCTCTTACCTTCAATGGTCGGCGTTGTTGACACGATCACTGGCCACCTCCGTTCTCCCTGCAGACATGCTCAAGCGGCACTCGCCTGACGCTCGAGCTCCTCGAAAGCCACCCGCCAGGCTTTGACAAACCATTGCCTGGCTTCCTCCCACTCAGGCGAGCTCCTCCAGCCGGTATGGACGAGGTGCACCTCTGTACGCGGCACGGAGCCATCCGAGCTGGGAACAAGAAAGACCACTACATGGGTCAATGGATCGGCATCGTTCATGAAGTGAAGGTACTGCGTGGGACCCCTCCACTCGAAGGAGAGAAATCTATCCCCCTCAATGGCTGTCAACTTGCAGCCCAGGGTGCTATTCTCCTCTCTGTTCTCCAGATCCCAGAACAGCTCGTACTTGCCCCCTTCGTGCGGCTCGATGTCGGCCAACGGGGCCAACCACGACTGAACGTCTTCGCTTACCGTGAACAGCTCGAACGCTCGATGCACGTCGCAACGGAGATGAGCGCTCTGGTGGATGATCCTGTCCACATCTTCCTCCCTTCGAATGGCCTCGGGGCCCGTCGTGGCCAGAAGCCCAGTCTTGCTCGTCGCTTGCGAAAAGCGCATCTCCAGTGACAGCCATCCAAGGCTCGCCACCGCGGTCCCGCAGCAGATAACTCATGCTCCCCGGGGTGTGCCCAGGAGAATGAATGGCCGCCAGCTCCAGCCGCCCAGACTTCCAGGTCTGGCCATCCTCCACGGGCTCCCCGTAACGATGGTCCAACTGACGATCAGCGTGCCAGATCTCCGCGTCTGTGCGATGGGCCAATTCAACAGAGCCGATGACGTAGTCCTCGTTGCGATGCGTCTCCAGGATGTGCTTGATGCGCATCCCTTCCCCATAAGCCCTCTCCACGTAGACCTCGCAGTCGCGTCGAGGGTCGATGACCAACGCCTCACACTGGTCGCCGATCAGATAGGCGCAACGCGCAAGTCCCTTGGACTCGAAACGCTCGAAGAGCATGTTCTGACCTCCAAACGAACTGACCCCCTGCTAAAGGGCACGCCTCCGCACACCCTCAGTTGCCGCGAGATCACACGAACACCACGCGGGTCCCTCAGGACTCGTGGCCACCACACCACGTGGTATCATCTTCTTCGGGCTTGTTGATCTTGAATACGACTAGCCTGAAATCCTCTCCGGACTGGTTCCACAGGCTATGCCTGTCACCAGGACTGCAGATGAAAGCATCACCTGGCTGCGCAGGGAACTCCTCACCGCCGATCCTTATCACAGCCTGGCCCTCCAACACATAGAAGATCTCGGTCTGTTGCCGGTGCAGGTGGAGGCGCTGCCTGGTGTGAGGAGGGACCGTCACCACCTGGAGAACGTGGCCTGGAACCTCGAAATCGTCTGAGGAGAAGATGATGATCTTGCTGTAGTCTTGCTCCTCGACAACCTCCCCCGCACCCGCCGTCCTGTACCTCATGACGCAATCCTCAGCCTCTCTCCCTCGTGGAGCGCGCCTTACTCCAGCGCGACCGTTGCGGCCAGCAGCCTCCGGGTCGGGTTCAGGCCCGCAGCTACAATGAGCATCAATGGTGCTGAAGCACGTTCGTCGAGTCGATCCCAGCCGGGCGATATCCAAAACGACACCCCGTAGTCGCATGGCTCAGTCCCAGCGAATCGAACAAACATACCACTGGGCCTCCAGCTTTTGATCAACGTGACCCAGGTAGTATGAGCATGGTGGGGTGTCCTCTGGCCTATCCGACGAAATGAAAACCAACTGCGATAGATAGAAATTCCCCTCGCGAAACTCAATAACCACCGTCCCGCTAGAACGACAGTCGATACGCGTGTAATCAAACAGGGAAGCCGGTGAGCGAGTAATCTCCCACCAAGAGGCATCACACTCATCGACGGCCCACTCGGCCAGCTGGAGGAATTCTCCTCGATGTAGCCAGAACATGGCCGCCGGTCTCGACGGGAGCAGCCATCCCAAGACGAGGCCCGCGACCACCACGAGAGCAGGCAGGCCATCAGCTAGACCTAACCGCCCTTTCAACAACCTCGCAACTACATAGACGAGCGCTGCGACGAGAATCGGAATCAGAGAAAGCGTTGAAGACACAACGAGAGGACACTCGCAACACACGTCGGTCAATAGCCAGTTGCCACTTGACGCATCGGCCAGAATCCACATGCTGGCCCATAGCAGAGCCAGACCCAGCAGAATCGCTCTCGCCTTACCATTCACGCTGCCTTCCATGCTCCGCACCCACCTCAGCCACTTCAAAGGGGCGGCACGATCCGTTCGCTCACTCTCTGACTGCGCGCGTTTCGCACGAGTCAGACCTCAGCCCCGTAGCCGCACGGCATGCCGTGCGGCTACACACATTCCAACCTGGTGAACCACACTCTTCGAACTGACTTCAGCCGGTTTCGCAGACTGTGGTGCGGTACTTCAGTCCGGAGCGACCGTCCTCGCCTCCCCCCACGCAGACCACCTGCGGGCGTAACTCAGGCGCGCCGACCGCCCTTCAGTTCCTCCAGAAGCGTTTCAAGGCGCTGCCAATCGCCTTCCGCTGCCAGCCCAGCTTGCTCAGGCCAGGTCCTGGGATTCGCCAGTCCGGCGAGATTGGCGTCGGCGAGGATCTGCTCCAACCGATCCACCGCTGTTCCGGCCAGTTCCTCGAATGTCGAGATTCCTGCACCCTGAAGCAGACCCGATATCTTGGGGCCGATGCCCTCTATACGTGTCAGATCGTCAGCGACTAAGGTCGTTGCCTCCCCAGGAGGGATCTCACTTTCCTCCGCCGCCCTGGTCAGCCACAACCATAAGGCCGCCACGCTCGCGAAGGCTATGGCCAAAATGACTAAGACCCAGATCCACTGGGTCAGCCCAGCGGCTGCGGGTCAACCCTGAACGGCCGGGGAGAACCCGGCTACGGCCATGGTTGCCACGAGCGATACCGCCAATACACTGCATCTTGTGAGCATGACTTCGTCTCTCCCTTCGTTGTGGTCCAATAGCCTCCCACTGTCTCCCGAGGCAGCGGCGAGATTGCCTTTCCCAAACGCCCAGACAAGTCCCCAAGCGAATCGACTCCTGGCGCACAAGTCACGATCGGTGCGCCCGCCTCGCATGAGGTTGCAGCCCCATGCTACCAGAACATCAAACGTACTTGAGCAAGTTCAACCGCCTTCAGCCGATTTTCCATCCGTAGCGCGTGACGTCGGTGCGGCCCGACCGGCGCCAAGAATCCGTCCCCTCGTGTCACTGGAACCCCACGTCTCATCTCGCGTGGACGCCAGACGCGGCGCAGCTCTCCCCCCTATGTAGCTGTGCAGGTACTTCCTCACCCGCCTCTTGTCCTCGAAGAAGCCCCGGATGACAAGGCGCTGCTCCTGATCAGCGTTCAGGTACAAGCAGCACAGCTCGTCCAGCAGCTGGTTCAGCAGATCGAGGTCGACGGGTGCGTTTCCGGCCCGCAGCCTGTCCATCTGCTGGCGGTGGACCAGATCCAGGGCATCCATTGTGCCCATGCCAGCATGCTCCAAGCGTGTCTGTACCTCGCCCAATTCCTGGTCCCAGGCCATCCAGGCCTCGTTCACACGGGCCAGGCCGGCGTCAATCTCCGCGAGCCGCTCAATGGAGACGGGCTGATTCTTCGACATACGCCGGACCTCACCCGCTGCCAGGCCCGCTCCTGTAGTCGTCCAGAGTGGCCGACCAGCGATTCACAGCAGCTCCTCCAGATGCGACGTGCAATACCCACAGCGCGTGGCCTTGATAGGAATCGCGGACAGGCAGAAGGGGCAATCCCTTGTGGTGGGCTCCTCAATCGCCTCCCCTTCGTCGCGTCTGAGGCGGTTCATCAAACGAACCAGGAAGAAGATGACCACGGCCACCACCAGGAAGCTGATCATCGAGTTGAGAAACACGCCGCAGTTGATAGTCACAGCCCCCGCGGCCTGTGCGTCGGCCAGCGAGGCGTACGGCGCTCCGGGTGCTCCCGGCCTCAGCAGCAAGAAGAAGTTGGAGAAATCCGCTCCGCCCAGCACCAGTCCAATGGGCGGCATAATCACATCATCGACCAACGACTTCACGATGGTCCCAAAGGCTGCGCCGATGATGATGCCCACGGCTATGTCCACGACGTTGCCGCGGAGGGCGAACTCCTTGAACTCCTGCCACATGCTTGCCTCTCTGACTCTCAATCGCGTGCATGATCCACCCGTCACCACGCACGCCACTGGAACGACCGCGTTCTACCTATCAGCGTGACGCTCTCCGGCCTCAGGACCCGCATTCTGGGTCCAGCGCCACGGGCTTCGCTCTCAGCACGCAGCGCGCTTCCGCTTGATGGACTTGAGATGGGCCGAGATCCTGAACCCGCGAAGCAAGTCTCTCGTGGAGCGATTGCCATACACAGGCTCGTTGTTGGAGATCCTCGCCACGGAGCTGAAACGGCGCGCCGGGGCAAACCCCGCCTCTTCCGCAGACAACCACAACGCGCCGAGACAGATCAGCAGATCTCGATAGTCCACTCTCTGATCGACGGTGGAAGCTGCTGCCAGTCCATCCAGGCCTCGTTCACACGGGCCAGGCCAGCGTCTATCTCCGCCAACCGCTCATTGGAGAAGGGCTGGTCATTGGACATGCACGGACCCTCACACGAAACCTCTCGCAGCCCTGTGACCGATAGGACACCGGGCTCCGCGCCCCACGGGGATGCGACAGCCATTGTTGAGCGCGTCGGCTGTCTTCGGAGCCTCACGACCTACCCGCACGCCGTCACAACCAACAAGAGGATTTTACCAGCGCCGAGGACGACTGTCAACACTCCCCGCGCCAGCCAGCCAACCAGGATCCTCCTGCGTGGTGACTACCCCCGCGAGGTGAGAAGAAACCGCCGCCCGACTCCAGTCCCAGACACAAAACGACCTCGGCCCACCAGAGAGACGTGAGACCGAGGCGATGTCCGTTCGCTGTGCAGACTATGAACTACCTGCCTGCCCTATCTGGAAACTGAGTCACCCGCGGCTGCAACTCCTCCCCGCCCTCCCTGGCAGGCGAGCAACGCTGATAGCTGTCTCTCCCCCCTTGCTTCGCCTGGCACATGGCTACGTCCGCGAGCTGGATGAGCGTCTCCATATCCTCACCATCATCGGGGTACACAGCGATGCCCATGCTAGCGGTGATGCGGACTTCGTGACCGGACAAGGCGAATGGCTCTCTCAGAGCGCGCATGATTCTCTCAGCCACCTTGTCCATGTGCTGTGGCTCATCAATCCCCAACAGCAACAAAACGAACTCATCATCGCCGGAACGGGCCACCGTGTCCGCCGTGCGCACCAGACCCGTCAGACGATCCCCGACGGCCTGCAAGAGCTGGTCTCCAGCCTGTGGCCCCAACCCGTGGTTGATGGCCTTGAAATGGTCCAGGTCGATCATCATCACCGCTAATCTCTGGGGGTCGACATTGGCAGCCGCCAGCGCTTGAGTGAGACGATCACGGAAGAGAGAGCGGTTGGGCAAGCCGGTTAGATGATCGTGATCAGCGAGGAGTCGCATGTCATGCTCCGCGAGCTTGCGGTCGGTTATATCCCGGATGATGCTGGTGAGAAAGACTCCCCCCCGCGTGTTCCAGCCGGCGAAAGATAGCTCCAGAGGAAACGTGCTCCCATCCTTTCGACGGCCGATCATCTCCACCGGTTCCGCCAGGCTGCTGGACGCGCCGCCCGACTCCACCTCATTGACCGCGTTCTTGTAGGCGCCGCGCAGGTCCCCAGGAGCCACCAAGGTCAACCGTTTGCCCATCATCTCCTCGGCAGAGTGTCCGAATACGGCCTCCGCACCTGGATTCCAGTAAACGATGTGCTCTCTGCTATCAAAGGTGACGATGGCATCACCCGTCGTTTCAGCGACAGAACGGAACCGCTCCTCGCTCAGTTCCAGCGCTTCCAGGGCACGACTGCTCTCCAACGAGACCGCGGCGAGCTCGCCGAACGCCGAAGCCATCCTGGCATCCTCTTCGATGAAACGCCCTGACTTGTTAACGAAACCCAGCAAACCCACTGCGTTGTCCTGAACGTTCAGCGGGGCGAAGAGGACGTTCTCGATCAGAGCCTGCTTGTGAATCCCGATCTGCGTTCCGCTTCCAGGGTTCAACCCGTTGAGATACATCGCCTTGCCTGTAAGATATGCCTCGGCACGTAGTTCCCTCACCGGCCTCGACCGGACCAGAAGATCCGTCCAGGAGAAGTCCTCCGGATAGGAGAACAGAACATTGTCCCTGGTCCCGTCCTCGTTCATCAGGCCCACGTACCCTGCGCCGGCACCGATGAGGTTCTTGCAGGCATCGAAAATGGCACGCGCCGCAGGTTCGAAGTCTCGATATACCAACACAGCGCGAGAGGCCTCGAGCAGCGCCGAGGACTCTGAGCCCTCACGACGGGGCTCATCCAGGACTTGCGCCCGGTCTTGGCGGCGTGTGAGGTCCGTTGTCGTGGCCATAAAACCGCGCGGCTTGCCCTGCTCATCCCGCAGCAGAGCCATCTCCAGCCCGGCGGGGAAGTGAGTACCATCGCTCTTTAAGAGGGTGAGCTCGATACCCTTTACCACACCCTCCTTGAAGGTCTTCTGAAGACTCCGGATGAACTCCTCGTGATCCTCGGGCACGACCAGAGTGAAGGTGCTCTTGCCCGTCACCTGGTCAGCGCGGTCGAAACCCAGCACCTCGGCTGCCCGCTGGGAGATGTCCTTGATCCGTCCTCTCAGATCAGTGACGACGATCGCAACCGATGATATGTTGAGCAGTGTGTCCCACATCTGTCGGTGATAATCTGGCGGCGCCTCGATGTCTGCCGCCTCAGTCACACGCCGGGCAACGACCTGCACAGCCGGCTTGTCCTGGTACATGAAAGGGAAGATGGAATGGGCGTCCACGCGAACCACCGACCCATCCAGGCGCACCAGCCGTTGCTCGACGAGGGCCAACTCCGTATCGTGCTCCAGTACCTTCTTCAGCCGTGCCCTGACTAGAGATCGATCATCAGGGTGCACGAAGTCCAGCACTGGCCTTCCGATCAACTCACCGGGGTCTGACGCACCGAGAAGGGTGGCCCCTGCCCGGTTGGCGAACACTATCCTGCCACGGTGATGAACCAAGATCGCGTCGGGCGAGGATTCAACGAGGTGCCGGTAGTGCTCCTCGCTCTTGCGGAGTCTGTCCTCTGCCAGCTTTCTGTCCGTGATGTCTATACCCACTGAGATGATGTGCTCAACCGGCCCCTCCCCATTCAGGAGTGGAGCGGTCGACCACTGGATGATCCTTGACGCACCCTCTCGCGTAGGCAGACGGCTCTCGTAGCCCCTCGTGAATCGCCCGGTGCCCAGGTTTGCCAGCGCATCCCTGACTCGATCCCCCTCCTCGGGAGGTACCAACACCTCCCACACAGGTCTACCCCAGACATCTTCGAAGGACAAGCCGGTGGTTTCTTCGCAAAGACGATTGACCCACCTTACTCTGCCCTGGCGGTCGAGGATCGTCACCAGCGCCCCAAGCCTGTCCAGCATTGGAGTCCTGCCCGGAAGGGCCTGCTCCTTCCGGGGGTGATTCTCCGCTAGTCGGGGGCCCTTCGCGGTGGCTTCAGGTTCAGATACGCGGTGCTCGAATTCGAGGACCTCTTCATCCTCCTTCGGCCCCAGCCGTTCTCCAGCTTCCATCTTCTGTCACCCTATAGCCGGCCTAGACTCCTGGCATATGAGACCCCAGGATGCGCGTGATGAGCGGGAGACACAAATCGAAAAACCACTTCCTTGTACAAGCAGCGCCACACAAGGGCTCACTGCGCAGTTCGGTAACTATACAGTATACCGCATGCTGGGCCAGTTGTCAAGTCGTGTTTCGTCTATACAAGCACCCCCTTTAAGGCACCATCGGTCATTCCTGATCGTCCCCCGCAACGCGGCGCCACTCAGCGACGCGCCTGCGAATCTCGCGTTCGTACCCTTCCTCAGACGGCTCGTAGTACACCCGACCCTGGAGGCGGTCCGGAAGGTACTGCTGTCGGACGAAGTGTCCACGATATTGATGCGGATACTTGTAGTCCTTGCCGTGACCCAGGGCCTCTCCGTCGCGCGAGGGATCTTTCAGGTGGTCAGGAACCTCGACCACCCCCTCGTCTTCAACATCAGCCAGGGCCTTGAAGTAGCCCCCCGCAGAGTTGCTCTTGGGGGCGGTCGCCAGATAGATAGCCGCCTGCGCCAGACTGTACTGGGCCTCCGGCAGACCCACCCACTCCAGCGCCTGCGCCGCGGAGGTAGCTACCGTCAGCGCCTGGGGGTCTGCGTTTCCTATGTCCTCAGAGGCAAGGATGATCATGCGACGCGCGATGAACCTGGGATGCTCCCCGGCGTGGATCATTCTGGCTAGCCAGTACAAGGCCCCGTCGGGGTCGGACCCTCGCAGGCTCTTGATGAAAGCTGAGATGGTATCGTAGTGAGCATCGCCATCCTTGTCATACAACACGGCGCGCTGCTGTATCGAGTCTTCAGCGACCTCCAGAGTGACCCGAATCACACCCTCCGCATGGGGCTCGGTCGTCTCCACTGCCAGTTCCAGAGCGTTGAGGGCGACTCGCGCGTCGCCGCCAGCCATGCGGACCAGGTGCGCCAGCGCTTCCTCCTCCAGCTCGGCATTCTTGTCACCCAACCCTCGATCGCGGTCCTCCAGCGCCCTGATCACAATCGATCTCAGCTCGTCCTCGCCCAAAGGCTCCAGGCGGAAGATGCGGGAGCGGGAGACCAGCGCACCGATGACCTCGAAGTAGGGGTTCTCCGTGGTAATGCCTATCAGAGTGATGAGGCCTTCCTCCACGTGCGGGAGCAGCGCATCCTGCTGGGTCTTGGTGAAATGGTGGATCTCGTCGACCAGAAGTATGGTTCGCCGCCCTGTCATCACCCGCCGGTTCTTGGCCGCGGCGACGACCTGGCGCAACTCCTTCACTCCGGCCATCACTGCGCTCATCGCTTCGAAGGCGCTCTCGGTGGTGTTGGCGATCACTGAGGCCAGGGACGTCTTTCCCGTGCCAGGAGGCCCCCAAAGAATGATCGATCCCAGGCGGTCAGCCTCAATGGCCCGGCGCAGGAGCTTCCCAGGGCCCAGGATGTGCTCTTGCCCCACCACCTCGTCCAGCACCCGTGGCCGCATGCGAGCAGCCAGGGGCGCTTCCTTCTTCAGTTCATCGCTGAGGGAATACTCGAAGAGGTCCACTTGTGCCCTCTGATGCGCATTCCACATAATGGAAGGCGCATAAGCTAGAATCGCTGTCTGCTACGGCAAGCGGGGGCGACATCCCCTGGCGACGTGGCGCGATCCGCCCCGCTGGCCAGCGAACCGGCTTTAGCCGGTTCCCCCACTGCGTAGCGCAGGACTGAAGTCCTGCGCGACAGTGTCCCCCGCCGTCCTCGCGCCTCTTGGTCTCACCGACAGGCATCGGGACCGCGAACGAGGAGCACACCCCACCCACCCGTTCCCGGGTAGAGCCACGAATGCAGTTCTGGAGGGTCAGGTGGCGGCGGCGGGCTACTGGGGTTGTCGATACGGCACCTCCAGTCCAACCGACCGCCGAAGTTGGTGAGCCTCCAGTAGGGTATCCAGGGGTCAATCGTTCGGTCGCCCAACGCTATTGAACGCAGCTGGTTGGTTACGGGATCGGACCCGGGTCCCGGCGCCCAATGCTCGCCCGCTGTAATGACGCCGTCTGCCATTTCCACGTGCCACCCCTCGACCCGGGCCATACTCTTGAGGCGGTCGCCAAGCTCCCTGGACGCGATCTTGAAGTCGCTATCTAGCGCCCGGATCGAGTCCCAGTTCTCGTGGCGCAGGTCTTCGCCAAGGGCCCTCAGCAGAAGCAACTGGAGCGATGGGATCCATTCGGCGGTTTCGTCGAGGACTTTGGCCAAAGCTGGGAGAGGAACGCCGTCGATGTAGGGGACCGAAACCGCGGAAAGATCGAGTATGCGCCGGCGGCAATCTTGCGCCCGGTCACGTGCGGGGTGTTGGCGGACCGCCTCCACGACTCCCCCCAAGAAACCTTCGACAAGAAGGCTGTCCGTCCATCCCACTGCTGTCTGTGTACATCCAACGAGGGGCGCAGGCACCACTACCAGCCGTCCCGAGCGCACCAACGGGAGAGCCTCGCTGGCAAGAAAGCGTGCCACATCCCGCGGCAGCAGGTTGGCCCAGGCCATTTTGATATGCCACCCCTCGCGCACAGTAGTCGAAGTAGTGAGATACCCGTGTCCGCCGAAAGAATCGGCCCCTCCGTAGTCGTTCGGGATTGGCACCTGAACGAGACCTTGCCCTAGACTGCCTTTCCATTTCACAATCACGGTCTCGAAGAGTGGACAGAAGATCCGAGCCCATTGGGCGATCTCCTGAACTGACCGCGCGTCTACCGAAATGGCATCGAGCGGCTTTGCGCGAATTGCAGCAGACACCCTGGCGAAGCCGCCACGACCCCAGAAATCCAGCAACTCTGATTCCGGGCCTTCCCCCTCTCCTGTCCAGTCGTGCCACCACTTGACGAGAGGCGCTAACTCCCGGGAGACTGCTGCCCTGAGAGAATCCTGCTTAGCCAAACTCGCGATCGCGGTCGCCTCAGGTGATGTTAGCCAACCTCTTGTGGGCAGAAGCACGTTGTCCAAATAGCTCTTGAAGTGGCTGGCTCGATCGCGGGTTTCTCCACCAGTTTCCGCGTCTGCCAGGATCTCGTCAGTGACCCGCGATGCGTCGTCTAAGCGCCCAGAAAGCGCCAATGTCTCTGCTTCGCAAAGCCATGCCGGGACCGCCCTATCCGCCCAGAAGGCAGTGTTGGCCCGCGCGGCCTCTGAACGAGCCGCACGGAAAAAAGTGGCGGCCTTGCTGGGGCGATTCAGCATGGCAGCGCTGTCGCCTAACCATGCATTCAAATCAGCCAAAAAGAGGTCGACGTCGCCCTCCAACTGCTCGCGATGCTCCTCAATCAGACGCTTGGCATTGTCCAACGCTTCGTAGGCTTCCTCCAAGATAGCCGTCGACCTCCCCGCACCGGAGAGGTTCTCCCAAAGCCTTACGAGCGCTCGTCCTTTCCCGAACAGCCAGTTGACTCGCAGAGTACGCCACCCAGCCGTCTCACGACCCTCGGCGGCATTGCTGCTCCGAGCATTGTGAACCCAGGTGCCAGCTTTGCCGAGGTACAGCCGCACCTTGGGCTCATCAGCCCCCAGAGCAGCCACTTCAGCAGCCTGGAGGGCTATCGTGCAGCATAGCGGCGGCTCTCCGACCTGCTCCGCTAACTGGCTTGCACACTCCAGAAGAGTGAACATTCGCGCTTGCGACTCAGGGTGGTTGAACTCCGCAGCGATGGCGCCAAGTGCAAGGGCAGCTCGCTTGGGCGGGTACTCTCCCTTCGCTACAGACTCGCACACCTCACCACAGAAGGCTTCGACATCCTCGTGAGTCGCGCGTCCAGCCCTCCTAAGCGCCTGAAGCCTCGTCGCCGCGATGGCCAAGCATGTCGACATAGAGAAAGTCACCCGGTCCGCGGATGGCTTCCGATAGTCGTGTCGGGTGTCGGACACCAGCTCGTACAGGTGCAGCGCCTCTTCGGGACGGTCCAGGCAGCAGTACGCCTTCATTTCGCACAGAACGGCCTCGGCCCAGATGTCGCCACCCTCCTCCGCTAGTTTGAGTGCATCCTGGGCGAACGTGAGAGCTTGTTGGCCATCCTCTTCGATGAGAGCCAGATACGATTTCTCGACGGCCAGTGTTGGTTGTTCCAACCCCAGATCCTCGAGGGCCTTCACCTGCGCCCGGAGGACTGACACGACTCGGCCTCGTCGCCGCTCGTCGAGGGGCACGACAGAGTAGCATCCCATGCAGGCGCGCACCGCCTCGAGTCTCACCTCACGCTCGAGAATCAGATCCCCGGTCCTATGCGCTAGTTCTATGGTTTCCTCATACTGCTGCAGCACCTGGTCAAGTTCGCAACTGACGACCGCTTTTCGAGCAACCTCAATCTGCCTCTGCACTTCGGCCCGACTGACGCCAGCCAAACTGGCTGCATTGGCCCAGCGTCCGCCCACTTTCTCTATCAGCCCGATCGCAAACGCCGCCGCGGCTTGTCGGGCGTAGTCCCGCCACGTATCATCCTTGCCATCAATCAGGTCTGAGGCAGCCTTGATTACGAGCACATCTGGTCGCTGGGTTGACTCATCCGCCGCCTTGAACACGCCAGCCGCTTCGTTGTCCACTGCGAGGACCTTGTCGAACCGTGCCAGCACTTCCTGTACAGTCTGTGCGCTCAAGTCCGCCCACACTTCCTCGCCCGAAGCCAGTTCGCCCCGGCGGATGCGCGGAACGCGCCTCGATCCAGTCCCGGGGCGCTTCGCCTTGATTCGCGACGGCCAAGAGGCACGCCTTTCGTTCGCCAACGCCTCCACCGCCGGCTGGAGTCTACCCGAGGCTTCGAACGATGGCCCTCTCTGGCGGCGTCCCTCGGACGTGAGCTTGCCGGGCTCGTAGTAGTGAACTCGCCGGGGGACAATGACGTCGCCGTAGTCTACGCCGCGTTCGGCAATGCCCCCTGCGATGCCGACCAGCAGGAGGTGGCGGGGATTCCACGCCTTAATGAGGTCGTGCGCTGCGGTGAGCGCAGTCAGCTGGCCCATCTCGCTCGCCAGGACGCAGACGACGGTTTGATCGGAGTCATCGCGGCAGTGAACGGTAGCGACGTAGTAGTAACGGATGTCTTCTTGCCCCCGCTCGATCTCTCGCACATCGCCGAGCGTGCTGAGTAGAGCAACCATCTCATCGCGCAGGGCAGTAACGATCGCGAAGTCCGCGCCGCCGTGCAGTTTACTTACCGGGTCATCCATTGTCATCGACGCTACCACGCTGGCCACCTTTCACACAGTTGCGGCCTACCCGAATTGGCTATTTGGCCATGCCGTCCCCCGCTGGAAACCGCGCGCGGGACCTTGGCTGCGACGGGCCGATGCCCAGCCAGTCCAACGAGTAGCATTATACATGGGTTGACAAGCTTAGACAAGTGCGCTATCAAAGACCGTAGAAAAAGGGGTCCGAGCACGGCATCCCGCGAGGCTACGCCTGTTGCGGACACCGACGCTCTATGGCTGCACCACCGCCTTTACCACCCTCAGCTTTTCCACATCGGCCAGAGCCTCGTCCAACTCCTCCAGCCCGTACACTCGGGTGATGAACCCTTCGTAGGGGAATCTATCCCCGTGCTTGGCCAGCACCTTGATCCCTCGATAGAAATGACTGAAATCGCTACCCCAGCAGCCTCTGATCTCCAAGTGCTTGCGATTGATGTCCCAGTGAGGGTTGATCTCCACAGAGCCCGCATCTGTGTACTGTCCCACTACCACGTACCGCCCGTTGTCACGAGTCATACGCATACCCTCGGCGACGGCTGCCGGGTTGCCCGTGGCCTCGATAGTCACGTCGGCGCCTCGACCATGGGTCAACTCCCTCACCATGGCGATCCGCTCATCGGGGCCATGCTCCTCGATGTCGACAATATGGTCGGCGCCCACGGCACGCGCCATCTCCAGGCGCTTCTTGGGGGCGCCCACCACTATCACCTGCGTGGCCCCGGAGAGTTGAGCCATGACTGCGGCATTGAGGCCCACTGGCCCGCACCCCTGCACCACGATAGCGTCACCTAGCTGAACCTCAGCGCGCTCCAAGGCGTGAGTGGCCGTAGGGAGGCCACATCCGGCAGCGATGTACCGCTCAGGCGTCAGTCCCTGGGGGAGCTTGATCACCTTGACGCCAGGCTTGAGATAGATGGCCTCGCTCCAGCCGCCCAGCAGCCCCTCGTCTGCGGAGTAGGTGATGCCGTACACCCGCCGGCTGGGACAGCGGGTGCTTGCCTTGGCCACCAGGCAGTACCAGCAGCTTCCACAACTCTCGTGGACGTCCAGAAAGGCGACGACGTCCCCCTCACGCAAGGCCTCTCCCTCTACATCCAGCACCTCACCTGAGAGGATGGAGATGCGCCCCACGCTAACGTGCCCCGGTATGATCGGGTATGGCACGCCGGCCAGGCGCCCGTGATGCAGGTGCACGTCTGTCCCACACACCTCGCTGAAGATGGTGTCAAGGAGCACGCTCCCCGCCTCCATCTCCGGCGCAGGGTAGTCGCGTACCTCCAGAGACTTTCCGGGAGCCGCCATGACCGCTGCTCTGTACATCCTGTCCTCCTATCTCTCCACGCGCTTTCCCATCAGGTTTAGCTTGAACTTCCTGATCGTCTCCGGTGTAATCGTTTCTCCCCTGGGGCTCTGGAATTGAAGAGCGTCGAAGGGGCACTGCACGATGCAGGCCCCGCACTGCACGCACTGGTGCGCTCTGGGCATGGCTGCGCTGTGCTGAGCACGATTCACCTCATAACAATCGCGGGGACAGACGTCCTCACAGTATCCCACACCCCTGCACTTCCCTTCATCCAGAACGACCTTGAGGATCCTGTCCTCGTGCAAGCCGCTCTTGTAGAGAGGCGTGCTGCCCATAAGGTCAATAAGCATCACCCCCAGAACCGCGAATGTCAGCACTCCCCATCGCCCGATTTCTCCCCACGGCGCGTAACCGAGCGCAAAGGCGTAGCTGGCAAGCACGAGCATCGCTGCAACCCACAGTACGGCGAAGACGGCAAGCAATACGGCGCCGCCTCTGAAGCCAGAGCCCAGCCAGCGCCCATACAGCGGAAAGGACATGTATAGGACCAATGCCAACACCCACACCACGCAGATCGCAGACACAAGGGCATGACGCCAGAATACAGCCGTGATCAGCGCCAACACAACGGAGATGGGAAACGCCCAGGACGCAGCCATCTCCAGGCGCTCTGTCCAGGGGAACCTCACCTGACGCATCCCTGCACCCTTCTTCAACTGGGTATCGAGGAAGAGCGGGATATCGTCAGCGTAGACAGGCCCCCACACAACCTTCCATCCGCTCTTGCGCTCCAATACCCTACCTTCCACTCCGGTAGCGGCAAGTTGCGGCAGTATCACCTGTCGATGGTCTACTCGGTCCTCGATACCGCTGGTCTTGAGCACCGACAGCACATCGTGATTGGTCAGCAGCCCGCCGGTGGCCGCGCACCACACGTTGATACCCCTGCTATTCGCCACCAGCAGGTAAGCGTCCACGCCCCTCAACGCCCTACGGACCCGCTCCACCGTGAGACGAAAGTTACAGGTCAACAAGACGGGGGAATCTCTGTCGGGTCGCCCGATTTCCAAAAGCCCGGTCTGACTGGACCAGGGCACCAACCTAAGCAGCGTCCCGACGATGCTCACCAGAGCGTAGCCCAAGAAGCTCATTCTCCGTCCTCCACCGGCTTCCTGGCGACCAGTTCCATGAAACTTCCGAGGTTCGTCAATCTGATCGACTTCAGAACGAAGCCAACTCCCTCCACCTTCTGAGGCAGGTCGCTCACCGCGTGAGTCGTGGTCTGAGTCCACACGTAGGCAACTATGGCCAGAGGCAATCTTATCAGGCCTTTCAGCAGCCGCTTGCCGAAGCTGCCAGGCACCACTTCGTCGGCCAGTAACAGCAGGCCTCCGGGCTTCACGATCCTCATCGCCTGCTCCAAGGCGTAGGTCAGCTCGTCCGCAGTCAGCTCCGAGAAGCAGAGCCCGCTCATCACCACGTCGTAGAAGTCGGCCTCTTCGTTATCGAGTTCGGCGACGCCCATCTCGCAGAAGTCAACGGTATCCACCAGACCTGCATCCTCTGCTTTCTGACGGGCGATCTCCAACATCTGTGAGTTGACGTCGATCCCCTTCACTCGGGCGCCCCTGGCGGCAGACCTCAGCGCCAGCGCCCCCGTGCCGCACCCCAGGTCGAGGACCCGCTGTCCTTGCTCTACGTGGGAGACCAGGCGATCGTAAGCGGACTCCAGCCGCCCGAAAGTCAGGACACGCAGGCCCTTATCGTACCTGCCGGGTGCCGACTCCAGTATGCGCATCAACACATACATGCTCACGGTACACCACCTGGTCCGAATCGCATCAGCAGCTGAAGAGGCCGGCCACGGACACCGAAGCCACAACCAAAAGGCGGGAAGGGTTTCTCCTCCCCGCCTCCAACATCTCGGCCTCGCTCAGCTTCGACTTCCGGTTCTACGGCCGAGGGCCCGCGTAGTTCGCCAGTCCGCTCCTTGGTGATCACTCACGAGCATTGCGCTACCAACACCAATGCTCCTCATACAGGCGCTAGACAAACACCTTGTATTCTTGAGGTTCGAGCCTTTTGCTCACCTCTCTGGCCACGCCAAGCATGATTTCCGGAGCCTCCAGAGCTTTTGCAGACGTGAAGCGATAAGACGGGCCGACCACGCCAATCGCCGCCACCACCTCGTTCCGTCCCCTGCGCACGGGCACGGCAATGGCGTTCACTCCCTCATCCTCCTCTTCCCAACTGGTCGCGTAACCCCGCTCGCGTACCATCGCTACCTCGGCACGTAGCTGGTTGGCGTCGGTCATCGTATTCGCAGTCCGGGACGTCAAAGGCTCATTCAGGTACGAGTCCAATTCGGCTTCCGCCATGTGAGCCAGGAAGACCTTGCCCGCTGAGGTGGAGTGGAGAGAGCCGCTGCCAAGCCAATTGACAGCCTGGACCATGTGGGGACCAGGCACCTGGAGGACATCGATGATCCTGTCTCCATCTCTGATGGAGAGAAAGGTTATCTCCTTCACCGTGTCAGCCAGGTAGTGCAGGTAGGGAAGAGCAACCTGAGGCAGTCCACGGCTATTGAGCACTGCATAGCCGAGCTCCACCAGCCGAACGCCTAATCGGTACCTGCGGGTGCGAGGGTCACGCTCGACAAGCCCCCCCCGTTTCAAGGAAACGAGCAGACGGTGGACGGTGCTCTTGTGAAGACCGAGCACATTGCTCAATTGGGTCACACCCAGGTAGTCTCCTTCGGCTCGGAGAGCTTCCAGAATGGCCACAGCCCTATCAACTGACTGTACAGGCATGTTTGACAATCACCTCCATATCCATCCGGACGTTTCCGTTATTATAACAGACGTTCCAGTCTTGTCAAGTTGAGGTCTCTCATTACTCATGTGTGTTGACACTTCACACCATCTAACCTATACTCTCTCATACTCCAGTCACCACCATCATTCCCTTCCCCGGCGGGTGCGGAACCGTCGTCAGCGCCGGCCGCTCCCGCCAGCAAACGAGAGAGGAGAACCAGCGTGTCACGTAAGAGCTTCGATCGGGAACTGCAGCGTCTCCAGGACGAGGTGGTTCAATTGGGGGACGTGGTTGAGAAGGCGATCGTCCAGTCCGTGAATGCCCTCACGGACCGCAATCGGCAGGCATCGAACAGATTGATAGGGGCGGACCGAGCCATTAACGAGAAACGATTCTCCATCGAGGGCGACGCTCTGACACTGATCGCCACTCAACAACCCCTGGCGGGCGACCTGCGGACTATCTTCGCCGTGGTGGAGATCGCTAACGAATTGGAACGTATAGCCGATTATGCCAAGGGCATCGCCAAGGTCAGCGTGATGATGCCCGACGAGCCCCTCCTGGAGCCTGGTGTGCATCTTCCGGTCATGGCCGCCAAGGTGCGGGACATGCTCCATCGTGCCCTCCAAGCTTTCGTAACCCAAGATGCGACTCTTGCCCGAGCCATTCCTGAGCAGGACCATGAAGTGGATGCACTGCACAATCAGGTGTACCGCGAGTTACTTGCCCTGATCACAGGCGATCCCGACACTACTGACAATGCAACCTATCTGCTCTGGGTGATCCACAATCTAGAGCGGACCGCTGATCGCGCGCTCAACATATGCGAGCGTGTCGTATTCAACGTCACAGGAGAGATCGTGGAGATGGACATGGAGGAGGGCCAGTTTCTAGGCCTTGAGGGCCTCTCGTGACGCTCAGAGTCCATGGTCACTTGACCCACGTACCTTTGCACACTGATGAGAAGAGACGCAATCCCCGCCCTGGCCGCACCGCGTCGCATCACAGCCCCAGGCAGCCAGTGCCTGGAAGAGCCGCAGTGTTGCACACCTTCATGGCGAAGGCCTCCCTCTCCAGCGCGTTGACACGGGTGAGCAACCGCGCTATACTACGCGCGTGCTAGCTGAGATCGCCCCACGTATCTTCCTGGTCCGCGGGCAGAATCAAGGACAGTTCCCCTTTTCCCACTCCATCCTCATCCGAGACAATGTCACGGCTCTGATCGACACCGGTTGCGGCATTGAGCGGCTCGAGAGGGTCAAAGAACGGTACGCACCGGACCTGGTGATCAACTCCCACGCCCACCCCGACCACATTCCCGGCAACTGGGTCTTTCCCGACCTGCCCCTGCTCGTTCCCCGCCAGAGCTTTCACTACACAGGTCGGATAGAGCTAGTCTCGGAACGGTTCACCGAATCCAAAGAACTGGCCCGGCAGTGGAGGGAGTATGTGCGAGAGGCCACGGACTTCCGGGACGCCCTGCCCACGGACCACTACGACGAGGGACACCATTTTCGCTTCGGCTCTGTGGAGCTGATAGCGCTGCATTGCCCCGGGCATACGTGGGACTCCTACTGCTTCCTGGAACCGAATCTCCGCATCGCCTTCACCTTCGATATGGATCTCTCCCCCTTCGGCCCCTGGTACGGTCACCCCGACTCCGAGATAAGCGACTTCGAAGCTTCCCTTGAGCGCGTACGCGCCCTGAAGCCTCGACTGATTGTGACATCCCATATGGGCATCATTGTCGAGGACATAGAAGCAAGATGGGATGCGTACGCAGATGTGATCCCTCAGCGGGAGAGGCGCATCTTGAATTACCTCTCAGAGAAGCGAACGATGGAAGAGATGATCGGGGCGCCTTTGATCTACAACAGCTACCCCTTCGCCCCGGAGCTGCTCCGTCGGTGGGAGGAGAACATGCTGCGCAAACACCTGCACCGGTTGGAGGAGCGGGGATCGGTGAAGAAGACTGAGCGGGGGTACATGAGGGCTGCCGCGGGTGAAGAGTAGACCTTAGTGCTCCGTCTTCAACCTGCGCTGGCCAGGCCCCCTGCGATCTCCCCACCATCGATCACGAAGGACTGCCCTGTGATGAAGCCAGCCTCGTCCGAGGCGAGAAAGGCAAACAGGGCAGCCACCTCCTCGGGTCGCCCCAGCCTTCCCAGCGGGATTTTGCTGGAGTGGGCCCGCTGCATCTCCGCCGTATACTCCGTTTCCTGCATCGGCGTCAGAATGAAGCCTGGACACACTGCGTTGACCCTCACCTCGGGAGCTAGCTCCAGTGCCATGGAGCGGGTCAACTCCACAACCCCAGCCTTGGAGGCGTTGTAGTCAGCGTAGAAGGGATACCCCATCAAGGCGTTGGTCGAGCCCATATTCAGAATGACGCCGCCCCCTCGATCCAGCATCCTGCGGGCCGCCTCCCGCGCGACGAAGAACACCCCATCTAGGTTGACGCCCATCACGTCGCGCCACTCTTGAGGGGTGATGTCTATGAAGCGGTGGCGGATGCTGATCCCCGCATTGTTGATCAGCACATCAAGCCCACCGAGCACTGCGTCCAGCTCATCAAATGCCCGGGCCACATCCTCGGCGTCGGAGACGTCGGCAACAAGGCGACAACTCAACCCCGGCAACTGTTTCTCTACGTCGGCCAGCGCCTCCTCGTCACGATCGAGCACGGCGACACGGGAGCCCTCCTGGAGGAAGCGAGCCGCCGTGACCATGCCGATACCTCGTGCGCCACCGGTGACGAGAACCCGTTTTTCCTCAAGACCGCGCATGCTATCTCCTCCTCATCCTGCTAGTCCACCGC
Organism: Chloroflexota bacterium; assembly: GCA_030603665.1. Taxonomy (GTDB): domain Bacteria; phylum Chloroflexota; class Anaerolineae; order UBA7937; family B3-Chlor; genus JAUVXJ01. Next base: position 344,842 of record JAUVXJ010000003.1, read on the forward strand.
CGTCCACCACGAGAGCTGTTCCCGTCACATAGGACGAGGCGTCGCTGGCCAGGTACAGCGCCGCCTGGGCTATGTCCTCGGGAGTACCGATGCGCCGCAGCGGCCGGTCGGTTGCCTCCTCTAGAAAGCGCTGTACAGGTTGTCCCAGCTGGCGAGCCTCATCTTCCAGCAATGGCGTGTCGGTATCGCCCGGGCAGATGCAGTTCACGCGGATATTCTGCGGCCCGTGGTCGATAGCCATGGCTTTGGTCAGCAAGACGACGGCTCCCTTCGAGGCACAGTAGGCCGCCGCCCTCGGGCCTCCTACCAGACCCCAACCGGAGGACGTATTGATGATCACGCCTCCCCCAGCCTGGGCCATCAGTGGGATGGCGTACCTGGAGAAAAGGAACATGGACTTGACGTTGACCGCCATCACCTGATCCCACTCCTCCTCTGCCAGCTCCACGACGGTTGCCCGCCGGATGATGCCTGCGTTGTTGAAGAGGATGTCCAGGCCCCCCAGCGAGCTGACCGTTCGCTCCACAGCATCTCGGCACTCTGAGGCCCGGGTGACGTCGGCCCGCACGAAGATCGCCCGGCCGCCTTCTTCCTCGATCATACGAGTCACGCTCCGCCCGCCCTCCTCATCCAGGTCCACCACGGAGACAGCCGCGCCTTCGCGGGCGAACAGCAAGGCCGTCGCCCTGCCGATCCCCGAAGCGCCGCCGGTGATGAGGGCTCGCTTGCCCGCCAGCCTACTCATGGACTCCTCCAACGAACTCTGATTCCAGCGCTGCCAAAGCGCTTATGGTTTGGTGATCGTCACTCTCGCTGAGTTGAATCTTGGCCCGCCACCAATCTCCTGCGGCTGGCCACTCATCAGACAGTTCTGTGGCTGTCCCATCAATCCCTCCGACTGCCTCGGTGACCACACTATCCCCTCACGGACTGTGCCAGAAACAGTGGCTTTCACCTTCACCTCTCCAAGATCATTGGAGAGCGCCACGACATCGCCGTTTTGGATGCTCAGCTGCTCAGCATCCTGCGCATTGATGATCACCACGGCGGGAATGGCGCCATAGACCTCTTGGAACTGAGTGCTGGTGTACCTGGGGGTGGCGCTGGTCAGCAGGATGAACTCACCTTTCGGGATGCTCAACGGAACCTGTGTTGGCAAGGGAGTCAATCCCAATCCCGCGGCCTTGGAAGAGTAGAACTCAATCTTGCCTGATGGCGTAGCATAATTGTCCTTTGGCTTGCTCCTGAGTTTTAGCACTCCACCCGACCTCAGTGACCCAACACTCCCTTTCTCCAAGGCATCTTCCAGTGCCAGCTCGACAGACGCCCACGGATCTTCAAAGAGCCAGTCTTCTGCCAAACGCAGCCGCTTGGCGAGTTCCCTCATGACCCAACTCTCGCTTCGGCTGTCAGTGACCGGCGGAACGACCTCAGGGGAGAGTTGGACATGGTCGTGGCTCCAAGGAATGACCAGGTCCTCCTTCTCCAGATAGGTCGGTGCAGGAAGGACAACGTCTGCATACTCCGCCGTCTTGGTCCAATGTGTGTCATGAACCACCAGAAAGACGTCTCCCTTTGATAGTCCCTTTCGCAGGGCATGCTGATTCGGGAGCGTCAGAGCGGGGTTCATGCAGCTCACGTAGATGAACTTGAAATCGCCGCGCCCCACGAGATTGGCTACGGCAACCTGGCTGACAACCTCCGGGACTTTCTCGGCGAGCGCTCGGCCAGAAATGAGCTCCTCATCTATGGAGAAGGCGCTTGCGCTGCTATAGAAGAAGCCTCTGTGTTGGCCGAGCAGCGCAGGGATAAGTGACACAGCCCGCACCTGATCGGCGCCCTGGTCGCATTTTTGCAGCCCAATGCCGATCAGCGTAGCGCTGGGCTTCAGATTGCCGTACGCCTCTCCCAGCCGCTCCACATGGTTCCACGCAACCCCAGTAATGTGCTCCACACAATCCGGGCCGTACTTGGCCGCCTCTTCTTCCAAGTGTTCGAAGCCCAGCGTCCAATCCTTGAGGAAGCCCAGGTCCACGTACCCCTTCTGCGTCAAGTAGTTGACCAATCCGAAGCCCAAGGCCACGTCGCTTCCCGGCCAGGGCTGAATCCAAAGGTCGGCGTCTCTCGCGGTGCGGCTCTCTCTGGGGTCGATGACCACGATTCTAGTCCCTCGTGCCCGTCGAGCTTTCCTGGCCAGAGACCAGATGTGAGGCGAGCTCACGGCGGCGTTGAAACCCCAGAACACGATCAGATCCCTGGACAGTAGCTCCGGGGGCGCCATGCCGTAGCTATCGCCATAGTGCAAGCCTATCGCGGCGTGGCCGGATGCGCTGCATATCGCGTGGTCCGTCTGCGTGGCGCCAAGAGCGTTCCAAAGTCTGGTTGGAAATGCTCCGGTCAACAGTCCAGTGTTCCCAGCATAATCCAGATACAATGCCGCCTCGCGGCCATGCTTCTGGAGAACTTCAGCCAGTTTCTCGGACACCATGCTGAGCGCTGTACCCCAATCAGTCCGTACGAAATGGTCGCCCTGGCGAAGCGCAGGGGCCTCGACTCGGTTCTGGAACAATCGTTCGTGGTCTTTGGCGCCCCGAGGACAGGTGAAGCCCTGGGTCATCGGATTCCTTTGGTCACCCCTGATCTTCAGTACCTGCCCCGACTCGTCGAGGGTAACTAACAGTGCGCAGGTATCGTAGCAGTCCCGGGCACACACCGTTTGAACTTCCTTCATCGCCTCTAGCTCTCAGAACTACGTCGAAGACTGTTCGCCAAATCTCCAGCCGCCGATCGGCTTCTCTTTGTCCCTGGCTTGGTCAAGCGGTCTCCAAGCAGGATACCTCGCGGACGATCCTCCTGTGCCTCCGGTCGTCGACCCGATGCCGCTACTTCGACTCCTCCTCAACCTTTCTCTTGTACGCCCGCCAGGTCACGGCCCACTGTGCGGGATCATCCAGCGGCGTGTGATCGATGGTGTGGATGGTGCTGTTGTGGGGCGCGGTCTTGACCATCTCGGGATCGGTGCGAGCCTCTTCCGCCACGTGAGCCAGGATAGCCGCGTATTCGTCCAGTTCGTCCTTGGAATACGACTCCGTTGGTTCGAGAGTGCAGGGCTCGGGAACGACGAAGGGGTGGTGGCTGGTCCAGTAATGGACGCCGAAATCAACCGCTCGGAGGCCAAGCTCCTCGGAATGGACCCCTGTTTCCGCTGACAGATCCTCCCAGCTGTACCGCACCTGTTCGATGCGGCGCTTCCCCTTGGCATAGGGCGCACTGGCGCCGGGGATCTCCAGCACTTTCTTCAACAGGTAGTTGTTGTTCAGGACCGCAGTCCTGGCCACCTCCCTCAAGCCCTCGGCCCCCAAGCTCATCGCCCAGGCATAGGCCTTCACCACCACTGACGCGACTCCGTAGAAGGGGCCGATCTTGCCGATGCTGTACGGCAGATCATAGTTGAGACGATATTTGCTGCCATCGAACTCGATCACAGGCACCGGCAGGAACTTGGCCAGGCTCTCTCTCACGCCGGTCGCGCCCACGGCAGGTCCACCGCACCCGTGAGGAGCCGAGAAGGTCTTGTGGAGGTTGAAGTGACACAGGTCGAAATCAGCTTCCCTTGCCCTGGTGATGCCCAGGATGCCGTTGGCGTTGGCCTGATCGTAGCAGCACAGCCCTCCTGCATCGTGGACAACCTCCACGAACTTCTCGATCTTGGGATTGAAGATGCCGGTATCTTCAGGGTTGGTGATCAGCAAGCCGGCGGTCCGCTCGGACACCGCCGCCTTCAGGGCATCAAGGTCGGGATAGCCATCTTCGTCGGGGTAGAGAGTGACCACCTTGTAGCCGGCTGTCTTGGCACACGCACCGTTTGAGGGGTGAGAGAAGATGGTGGTGATGATCTCGTCCCGCTGGTCCGCCTCACCTCTCGTCTCGTGGTAGGCACGGATGATGGAGACGTTGGTGTAGATGGCCGCCGATCCGGCTCGCGGCTGGAGCGAGAAGCGGTCCAGCCCCGAGATCTCCTTCAGCATCTCCTCGAACCTGTACATCACCTCCAAGATGCCTTGAACGGTGTCCTCATCCTGCAAGGGGTGGACGTCAGCTACTTTGGGCATCCCGGCCAGCTGCTCGTTGATCTTGGGGCTGTATTTCATGGTGCACGTGCCCTGCCCCACGTCGATGTTCAGGTCGGTTCCCAGATTCTCCTGGGACAGCCGTACGTAGTGCCTGAGCACCTGTGGCTGAGAGAGCTCCGGCAGCCCGGGTAGCTCCCCCCTGCGCATGAATGGCGGGAGCCCAGCCATGGGGTCCCCCACCTGTAGCCTGATCTCCTCTTCCACCTCCGGCACGAGAATACCCCGCTGTCCCCCGCGGCTCAGCTCGAAGATGATCGGCTCGTCCCACCGGGCCTGGTGGAATCGTCTCAGCCTTGGCTTGCCATTCTCGTACCTGTGGCTCCTGATGTCTTCCATCCTACTCCACCACCTCCCGCAGAGCGCTGACCAGCGTGTCGATGTCCTCCATGGTGTGGACCTCGGTGACGCAGTACAGGGCGCTACTACCCAACTGAGGAAACTCCACAGTCAAGTCCTTGCCTCCGAAGATTCCCCGGCTCAGCAATCCCTCGTTGATCTCCGGCACCGACTTGCCTGTCCCGTCGAAGTTGACCACAAACTCCTTGAAGTGAGGGCCCTCGAACACGGGGCCCTCGACCCCCCTCAGTTTGCCCATCTCCATCATGGCGTAGCGCGACCTGAGCAGAATACCCTCTCCTATCTCCGCCATACCTTGAGGTCCCATCAAGGCCAGGTAGACCCCCGCGGTGATGCCCCAGAGCGCAGCGGCGGTGCCTACCCACTCCTTGCCCGCCTCTCTCACCGCAAAGGAGGTCCGTTCATAGGCCACGTCTCCAAAGCCGTACTCTCCCTTGACCCGCGTGGGGGCGATCCCAAATAGCCGGGAAGGATATTCCATCACATACCTTTCTTCATCCCTGGTGGCGATGAACCCCGCCTGTCCCCCTCCGAACTGCATGTGCATGCCCAGCGGCTGCAGGTCGCCGCACACGATGTCCGCACCATAGTCAGCGGGCGGTGTGAGCACGCCGAGGGAGATGGGGTCCACACTGACAATACAGATGGCCGCATGCTCATGGGCCAGGCGCGATATCTCGTCGCCGTGGGTCTCAACCACGCCCAGGTAGCATGGGTTCTCCAGGAATATGGCAGCTGTCCTCTCTGAGATGCTGCCCTCCAGCGCGGCGAGGTCCAGCGCTCCCGTCTTCTGGTCGTACCCCACCAACTCGATCTCGAGTTCTGGCTTGCAGTAATCCCGGATCTTGGACAGCTTGTCGGGGTTGATGTTCTCCGCCACGAGGACTTGCCGACGCTGCGTGATGCGCGCGGCCATGCGGATGGACGTGGCGGCGGCCTGGTACCCGTCGTAGGTCGGCACGTTGACCACGTCCATGTTGAGGAGTTCACCCATCATGCTCGCATACTCAAACAGGGTCTGGAACCTGCCGTGGTCATCGTAAGGTTCGCCCGCGTAAGCGGTCAGGAACTCTCCCCGCTGGTTGACCTCATCGCAGACGGCGGGAACATGGTGCTGATAGCAGCCTGCGCCCAGGAAGTTGAGGTACTCTCCACACGTCCGGTTGCTGCTGAGGATGCCTTCCACGTGCCTCTTCAGAGCGTACTCCGACAGGAAGGGCCGGGGCAGCTTCATCGGTTCTCTCAGCCGCAGGCTCTCGGGAACGTCCTCGTAGAAGTCGTCAACGCTCTCCGCCCCCACGTCTCGCAGCATCTGCTCCTTGACTTCGGGCACGGAGTTGGGGATGTAGGGATGGACCACTTCCATTCCACGACTCATGATGCCATTCTCCTTTGCTACAGTCCAGATAGCCAACTGAAGGGCCCAATCGGCGAGGAGCCCTCAAGGTCATTCGCTACCGGGCGTTGGACACAGCAACCGTGCTGCGCTTGTTCCTTCAATTACCTTGCACCTAGAAGGATGCCACGGCTGAGAGTCGCTGTCAAGCTGTGGGGTGGAGGAGGTTGTCACAGACGGTGAGGCCTTGGCGGAGTGGCCTTTCACTCCTCCGCGAATTGCACACTATCCAGCATGGTTTGGAGGACCGGGCCATAGTCGCACCATTCGTCCAAGACGGAGAAACCAACGAAGAGATATCCCCTTCTGCTGTGCTCAACGGCAGCCAGGAATCCTCTGATTCTCACTTCTTCGCCTGGAGTTCCTTCAAAGGAGATGATGATGCCATCCCGCCCGCCAATCCAGAGCGGCTCTCGACCACCGGTCGCGATGTCCTCGGACGAGAGTTCCGACAGAATCATCTCCACCATCTCTTCAAACGTCTGTGCATCTCCCAGCTCGTCACCGATCACCAGCATCGCTGCACCGGTTTCGAACTCTGTCCCGCCGAAGATGCTCTCCGAGGTGACAAAGATCACCTGCTCTCCCTGCTCCTCGAAGAGCCAGCCGTCTGGATAAGTGATAAAGAAACCCCACGTGGGGCTGGTGTAGGTACGCGTGATGCGCTGAAACTCAACGCTGCTCAGCATCTGCTCCAGAACTGGCCCGTGTTGAGACCATTCATCGAGTATCGAGGCTGCCACGAACAGGTGACCCCAACCGTCGTGCTCAACGCCCGCGACGAAACCCCTCATCGAGACATCGCCGCCTGCGGGACTGCCCATCAGAGTCACCAAAATGCCGTCACTCCCACCAATGGTCCGAGGCTTGAGATCGCTGGTCTTGATCTTGTCGAAAAACAGCTCCTGTAACGTCGTCTCCACCAAGTCCTCAATCGTGAGGGAGCCTGCAAGCTCAGTGCGCATCAACATCATGGCTGCACCACTCTCCAGCTCCACTCCACTGAGGATCCGACCTGAACTGGCAAAGACCACTTGCTCTATGAACTCCTCGCATACCCAATCCTCCGGGTACGAGATAGAGACACCGGTGGCGGCGTTGGTGTATACGGCCGTCAGCACCACCGGAGTGGGTTCGGGAGGCACGGGGCTGGGTGCAGGAGCATCGGGGGGTCCCGGCGGCGAGAGCCCTATGACGAGCGGCTGCGGAATCGGCAGCGCGCAGGCTAAGACCGTCATCACCAGGGTGGCAAAGGCCGTGAATGTGGCAATCGAGGTCCTGTTCATCTCGCCGCTCCTCCGTCCTGTGAGACACGTTGGCCAATCAGATGTGCCCACTCACAAGACAGACGCGCCAGGACATGACAAGGTTCCGGCTTCGCTGGATCAAGATGCCCAACAGACATGCGCTGTGCTATCGAGACGAACCGGGCAGCAGCAGGGACGCCGCCACGCTGGACGGTGCCATGGTCGGCCGACAAGGGCGGCACTGGCCTTCTGAGGCACGCCTCACGTATCTCCTTCGCCCAAGGCCAGAGCCAAGGCAAGGTAGCCCAGCATGCCGTCCTTCAGCATCTCCAGAGGCACGCTTTCGCCCACGGTGTGCAGCTCCTTGGCCTCCGCCGGGCCAAAGCCTATGGTGGGCACACCGGCCTCCATGAGATGCCCTCCATCCGTCGCGAACCGCCAGATGACTACCTCCACCGGGCGGGAGAGCGCACTCTCCAACACCTGCCGTCCTTGGCTGACCAGTGGATGGTTCGCTTCCAGGCCGTAGGAAGGGAAAACCGCTGGGAACGTCTCCGTACAACCGGTGTAGGTGCGCAGGTCGCGGGTGTGTAGCTCCAGCTCGCCGTGGCTACCTTTCACGTCCTCCACGCACGCCTCCAGCAGCGGCTGAATCTGGGCCAGCACATCCTCAGCTGTCTCTCCAGGAACGTTTCTCCAATCCAGGTGCAGGCGTGCCTCACCGGGGATGACGTTGCTGCTCTTCTGATCGGTGAGGTATAGGGTCGGCGCCACCGAGGAACCTCCGAATGTCTCGTCTTGGGTCAGCGGCAGCTTCTCCAGGCCCTGGATGAGCCGAGCTAGCACCGCATGGGGGTTGACGCCCTGCTCAGGCACGCTAGCATGCACGGACTTGCCTCTCACTCGCGCCACAACTTCGATCCGCCCCCGGTGACCACGGGCGAGTTGGTTGCTCGTGGCCTCACCTATCACCGCCACGTCGGGAGTCACCATCTGGAGCAGCTTCTGTGTCCCAAGACCGCCTACCTCCTCTTGCACCACGCCCGCCACGTACACATCTCCAGGGGGGTGCATACCCTCCTTCGCCAGCACACCGACAGCGTAGAGCATCGCCGCCAGCGGTCCCTTCATGTCCGCCACGCCCCGGCCCCAGAGTCGGCCATCGTGGATCTCGCCTCCATAGGGAGGATACGGCCATTCGTCGGCGTTGCCAGGGTCCACGTGGTCCAGGTGGCCATTGAACATCACTGAGCGACCACTTCCCCGGCCGCGTAGCAAGCCGACCACGTTCCCCCAATCGTCCACCCATACCTCATCGTAGCCGAGAGTCTCCATCTCGGCCTTGACCAACGCGGCGAGGTCCTCCTCCTCTCCCGGAAGACTGGGGGTCTGGATGCACCGTTGGCAGAAGGCGATCATCTGATCGTAGTGGGTCTCGACCAGGGACACCACATCCTTTTCCATAGCGGCACTCAAGATTGAAACCTCCTGAACAAGCGCTGGCCCCCAAGGAGTTGGAGGCGTTGACGACAGATGCCAGATTGGGCGGGAGCAGCATGCAAAGCGCTCACACGTCAGAGTTCAGTTAGCGCCTTCTCGATGCGCTCCAGTGCCCAGTCCACGTCTTCTCTGGTGATCACCAAAGGCGGCGCGAACCGGAGGACGTTCTCGTGCGTCTCCTTGCACAGTACGCCTTCGTCCTTCAAGGCCTCGGCGAAACGACGCGCGCCCCTGGCCTCCGGCTTCAGGTCCACGCCCACTAGCAGGCCTCGGCCGCGCACCTCGGCGATGTAGTCGCTCTCTAAACGCTGCAGGCGGCCCACCAAGTATTCGCCCTGCACTTGCGCGTTGTCGATCAGCCCTTCGTCCACTAGGACGCTCAGCGCCTCGCGCGCTACAGCCGCGCCCAGGGGATTGCCGCCAAAAGTTGAACCGTGATCCCCAGGGTTGAAGAGCCCCAGCACGGAGCGGTCGGCCAAGACCGCAGAGACGGGATAGAGTCCTCCCGAGAGAGCCTTGCCCACCACCACCACGTCAGGTCGGACGTCCTCCCAATCGCACCCGAAGAACTTGCCCGTCCGGCCCAGGCCCGTCTGGATCTCATCGGCGATGAGCAGGATGTTGTGATTGTCGCAGATCTCCCTCCCGCGCCTCAGATATCCATCGGGTGGTACGATCACACCACCCTCGCCCTGGATGGGCTCCACCATGAAAGCAACCGTACGGGGTGTGATGGCCGCCTCCAGAGCCTCAGCGTCGCCAAAGGGTACGGTGATGAAGCCGGGAGTAAAAGGCCCAAAACCCTCCTTGTATTGCTCTTCCGTGGAAAAGCCCACGATGGTGATGGTGCGCCCGTGGAAGTTGCCGGCGCAGACGATGATCTCCGCCCGTCCGTCGGGAACACCTTTCACCTGGTAGCCCCATTTCCGGGCCGCCTTGAGGGCTGTCTCCACGGCCTCGGCGCCGGTATTCATGGGCAACACCATCTCGTAGCCGGTGAGTTCACACATTTCCTTGGCCAGCAAGGGCAACTGGTCGTTGCGAAACGCCCTGCCCGTGAGGGTCAGCTTGGCCGCCTGTTCCATCATGGCCTGACGTATGCGGGGGTGGTTGTGACCCTGGTTCAGGGCCGAGTAGGAACTGAGGCAGTCCAGATACCGCTTCCCTTCCACGTCCCAGACCCACACTCCCTCACCCCGATTCAAGACCACGTCCAGCGGCTTGTAGTTGTGGGCGTTGTATCGGTCTTCCAGCGCGATGTAGTCTTCCGCTCTCATGCAACCTCTCCTAGACGAACGTTGGGTCGATATCAGTGCTCGTAAGTCATCAGTCATCCGCGCCGCGTCCTTGCCCTCAAAAAGTCTCGCTGAGTACTAGGTCGTCACCCTTGGGACATCAAGGCAGCCCGCGGCAGTGAAGAGACCCCTTAGCAAGACCGGGGTGGCCTGTGAGACACCACACCTTGTGGGGTTGTTACACCGCACGTCACCTCACAGCAACCGCGTCTATCTGCACCAATATCCCCTTGGGCAAGGGACCAATCTCCACCGTGGAGCGCGCGGGCGGAGCAGAGGTGAAGAACTCGGCATACACGGAGTTCATTTGACCGAAGTTGCCGAAGTCCGTCAGAAAGACGGTGGTCTTCACCACCCGGTCGAGGGAGCTCCCCGCCGCCTCCAAGACCTGCTGCAGATTGCTCAGCGCCTGCTGGACCTGAGCACCGATTTCGTCCCCAATCACCTCGCCTGTCTTCGGATCGAGAGGCAAGGTGCCAGCAGTGAACACGAATTCACCGGCGATGATCGCCTGGGAATAGGGACCTACGGCGGCAGGTGCTTTGTCAGTTGAAACGACTGTACGATCCACAGATGACCTCCTTCACAATACCAGTTCTTTAGTACGCGCTGCATTCTGACGCGTACCGGTACATCTCCACAACGGCCTCCAAGTTCATCCCTTCGAAGATGCTGCTACACGTGGAGAACATGTACCCTCCACCCGGAGCCCCTTCTCTCAGGCAGCGCCTCACCTCAGCTCGGACCGCCTCCAGGTCATCCTGACACAGCACATATGCTTCCACATTTCCCACCAGCACCAAGTCCTGGCCGAAATCGCGTTTCACCTGCCGCAGATCGACGCCGGAATCCGGCTCCAACGAGTGCACCCCGGCGAATCCCACCTCCACGGCCATGGGCAGCAGGCGCGTGATATCTCCGTCGCTGTGCCACAACACCGGGGCCTCGATCTCCTCCACAATGCGCTTGTGGAACGGAAGTACGAACTCCCGCCACATCTCCGGTGAGATCATCGGACCCCCACTATGGGCAGCGTCCTCGCCCAGAATGATGACCTCCGCCCCCACACTGATCGCTTTGCGGAACATAGCCAGGCAGTACTCGGTGCGATTCTCCAACAACTTCAGGACGAAGTCCGGTCTCCTATGCAGGGCTGGGAAGAACCTCTCCATGCCCATGGCCAGATACGACGCCGTGAAAGGGGCAACGTGAGAGCCATATATGAAGCAATGATCGGGATACAGCTTCATGACTTCGGCTGTTCTCTCCGGGGCGAAGTGCTGATCCACATAGTCGAGGGGAGGACTATACCTCTTCAGATCCTCCTCGGTCTCCACCACTCCGCCGGCGTACCAGCCCCCTTGCCAGACCCGTCCCCACTCGTCCACCCCATCTCTCCAGGCGTTGCTCCCCGGTGGTATCTGGTTGGGGATCTCGATACAGTCCAGTCCGAGTTCGACGTACGTCCTTTGGGGATCTCCGCCTCCCATCTGCGCCACCAATTCTTTGTTGTCGATCCAGACCTCGAACAAGGGCACTCGATCCGGCTGGCGATGTTCCAGTGCTGCCATCACGCGCTCTCTAGGCTTCATCCCCATCCCATCTCCTCGTTTTGGATCCGACACCGCCTCAGCGACCCTGGGCCAAGTCGAAGAGCAGAGGCAGGTCTACGTTGCCCCCACTCACCACCACCGCCACGCTACCATGCGTCTCCGGTACCTTCCCACTGAGCAACGCGGCGATGCCTACAGCACCCCCTCCCTCCACCACCACACGATGCTCCTGCAAAGCGAAGACCATCGCCTCGGCGATCTCTTCATCCGATACCAGGACGAAGTCATCAACGAGCTCTTGCATCAGACGGAAAGTGTGCTGGTTATCCTCGCCTATGCCACCCACCAGCGCATCGGCGAGGGTCTCTTCCTCCTCCATCCTCAGGGCGTGTCCGGCCTTCAGGCTGTGGTACATGACCGGAGCCCGGTCCATGGAGACGCCGATCACCCGCTTGTCGGCACCGGCAGCCTTCACCGCCAAGGCGATCCCCGAGATCAGTCCTCCCCCTCCCACCGGCACCAGGACCGCACCTACGTCGGGAAGGTCCTCCAGGATTTCCAGGCCCACCGTGCCCTGCCCTGCGACGATGAAAGCCTCGTCGTAGCCGCTGATGAAGCTCAAGCCGCGCTCTCTCGCCAGCTGGAAGGCGCCATCCTCGGCCTCGTCGTAGGTCTTGCCGGTGACGACTATCTCCGCACCCAGCCGTTCCATGGCCTCTACCTTGTTGCGGGCGGTCCCTTCCGGTATGCAGACCACGGCATGAACGTCCAGACGCCTGGCCACATAGCTCATGGCGCGGCCGTGGTTGCCCGTGGAGATGGTGACGACCCCTCGCTCCTTGTCCTCTGGTGCCAGGGTCAGAACCCTGTTGGCCGCCCCGCGGATCTTGAAGGAGCCTGTGTCCTGGAGATTCTCCAGCTTAAGGTAGACCGGCGCCCCAATCCGCTGAGAGAGCGGGCGTGACTCGAGCAAGGGGGTCCTCGTGACCAAAGATGCTATTCTCTCTCTGGCCAGGCGCACGTCGCGCTCCGTGACTTCGTGTTGCTGCATTTCGCCTTCCTCTATCGAACACAAGAGCAGGAACCAGGCACCATGCCACAGGCCCCGCCCTCGATCTCACCCCCGTCTTCCACAGTTCCAGGCTCCCCTCCCTTGATGGGAGCGGCTGGGGGAGGGTGATCGACACGCTGCTACCTTGGATAAGGGGACACTGGGATCTATGAGCGATCCCCTCACCCCCACCTTCATCCTCCCCCCTCAAGGGGGAGGAATCCTGACTCCGCGCAGGCGACAAGCATCCTGAGTGCTGCAAAGCAGTGTATCGAAGGACGCGGCCCACTCCTGTGGTGTGGTCTTCCGCAGACCCGCACGCTTCGATACGGCCTTCGGCCACTCAGCATGCTTGGTCAACTTGCCTTCGCCCCAACTCTATTCCACACCCAAGAAAGCATCCTGAGCCACGTCCTGAGCATGCCGAAGGATAGCTGCGGAGCAGCGTATCGAAGGACGCGGCTCAGCCCTACAACTTCGCGATCAGTTCGCCAATCCGGTCCAGCCCAGTCTGCAGATAGTCCCCCGGCAGCCCATGGCTGATCCTGAGGTAGTGATCCATCCCGAACTGGTCCCCCGGCACGATGTACACGCCCTTCTCCTCCATCAGTCTGAGCACCAGTTCCGTAGAGTTGACGTCCATGTGGTAGCGGACATAGCCAATGGCCGCAGCCTGAGGCGGCACCACGCTGAAGAGACCCTCATGGCTCTCCAGCCAGGCGTCCAGCATGGGGTAGCCCCGTCGCACGTAGTCGCGAGCTCGTTGCATGAGCCGGGGCCTCACCTCCGGCGACAGAGCGATGGCCGCCAGTTGGTTGGACATCATAGGGGCGCTGATGGTGACGTACTCGTGGCGCGCCCAGATCTCATCCATGGTCTCAGCAGGGGCCACCACCCAACCAATGCGAAGTCCAGGCAATCCGTAGGCCTTGCTCAGACTGTTCATGGCCAGCACTCTGTCGTACCGTCCCCAGAAGGAAGGCGTCTGAGTGTCGGTCAGTCGCTCCGCACCGCTGTACACCTCGTCGGCCAGAATCCAGGCCCCCACCCGCTCCGCGGCAGCCACGATGGCCTCCATCTCCTCCTCGGTGAGGATGTATCCTGTGGGGTTGTCCGGGTTGCAGACGGCGATGAGCTTCGTCTTCTCCGAGACCACTTCGTTCAGCTCATCCAGGTTGGGCGCCCACCCGCGATCCTCTTGCAGATGAAAGGCTTTAATCTTGATGCCAAAGTTCTTCGCTGCGCCCCAGATCTGCATGTAGTTGGGAAGCATGACCACTATCTCTTCGGCCGGCGCCACCATGGTCTGAAGGGTGATGAAGTTGGCCTCGGCGCAGCCGACGGTGACCAGCACGTTGTCTGGCGTTGCGCCGGGGTACAGGGCCGCGATGCTCTCCCGCAGCTCGATGATACCGTTGGTCTGGGCGTAGTGCAGCGGGGTATCCAGCAGTTGGTCCATCACCGCCGGGTCTTCTACGAGCTCGCGGATGCTGAGGGGATGAACGCCGCTCTCGGAGAGGTTGTACTCAACAACGTTCTCCCACTTCGACATCATCCGTTCCATCTCGAAAGGTTGGAATTCCACCATTACACCTCCTCAACGTCTATTTGACTCAGAATGACACAAGGCCACCTTGGGGAAAGCGACACCGCGGTCCATCACCGGTCACTTCACCCCCACCTTCATCCTCCCCGCTCAAGGGGGAGGAATCCTGACACCAGACATCCGATGATCCCACGATGGACGCTCCCCCAGAACCCCTGTATGCCACTACGACCTTTGCCGGTCGCTTACCGCTCCCCTCCCTTGATGGGAGGGGCTGGGGGAGGGTGAACACTCGCGTACCACCCAACCTCGCGCCCTCGCCACCTTCCGCTCGATGAACCGGCGTCAGCCGGTTTCTTCCTGTAGCGCGGGACTTCAGTCCGGCGCGAGCACCTAGTGTCAAGACCGAGGTGCTTGTACGCCACCCTCGCGTGGGGTTTCAACCCCACGCTATCCAAACCTCAAACGTGCTGAAGCACGTTCACGTGACCGACCTAGATCGGCGAATTCGATGACCCGCATGCTTCGATACAGCCTTCGGCCACTCAGCATGCTTGGTTGAGGTGCCGAGAAATGGCATCCTAAGTGCTGCGAAGCAGCGTATCGAAGCCTGCCCTGAGCCCAGTCGAAGGGGATGCGGCCCACCTACTCCATCTCGGTCACTTCCTCGAGGATGTTGATGTTCCGCTTGGCCAGCTCGGCCATGAACTCATCGTACATGTCCCCGTTTATGGCATCCTCGGGAGCCACGATACCTTTCTCCTTGATCTCTCCTCGCCCCAGGAACCTGGCAGTGATGGCGCAGGGGAAACCCGTCACTCTCTGCATAGAAGAGAACCCCAACTCCGTGTCCGCCTCGTCCCACATGAAGTACTCCACGCGAACCTTCTTGCCGTCTTTGGTGCCCGTCACCGTATTGTACATCACACAGACATCCGTCTCCCCCTCCTGGGGCTTCAGCCTGGGTGTGATCATGGACAGCAGGAACTCTCTGGGCACTATCTTCTGCCCCTCGAAATCCACCGGGTCCAGATCCAGCAGGCCACACTCCTTCAGCGTGTCCACTCCATCGAAGTGCGTGGGCCAGCGGACCGTCTTCTCGGCGAACTCCTTTAGCTCCGTCCTGGTGAAGATGAAGCTGGGCATGCCAGGCGTCACTGCACACTCCAGCTCCTCGTCCACGCCGAACTTGTCGAACTGGAACCGCTCACGGTCGATGAGGGCGTCCACTTCCACCACCTCGCCGCCCTTGACCACGTTCAGCTTGACCATGTACTCCCGCAGCACATGCTCGAAGGCCCAGGTGATCATGTACCTGAGAGGGTGCTTCTGGGCCGCCTCCTTGGAGGGTACGCCGCCCACCCTGGCCACAGCCGTCTCCACCTGGTCCAGCTTCCTGATACCTTCCCCCACGGTGACGTTGCTCAAGCCAGGGGCAAAGCCCATGCCATCCACGAAAGTCACGCCGTTCTTGATGGCCGTCTCGTGGATCCAATCGCCGTACTCATTGAGGCTCATGCCCTCGGGCAGCATCAGCCCCTCAGTCTCGTAGGCGTCGGGCCGGTAATGGTACTCTTCCAGCATGTCGATGACATCGAGGCCGGACTCCACCGCGCTGTGAATGAGACTGTAGCTGGTCCTCCTGTCGGGCAGGGCGATGATGCCGACATCGTAGAGGCCCATCAGCTTCTTGATCTCCTCCCTGTTCAGGATATCCAGCGGCTGGGGGATGACCTTGTCGCTGCCGATGCGCTCCTTCGTCTTCTCCAGGGCCTCCTTGCGCCTGCCCACGATGCCCACGGCCTTGACATCGCTATCCTGCGCCAGGTCCCAGGCCACGGCACTGCCGATACCGCCCGAACCTCCGAAAACCAAGACCTTCATGATACCTCCATGCTCCTGGGGTTTTCCCGGGACCGAGGTGACCATGGGCATGGCCCCCTGGCCCCGGGGCAAGAGCAACGGCTATTATAGCGCAACGCTCCCCCTACCTCAAACCCAAAGGGCCCGCATGATAGCGGGCCCTGTCTATGTTAAGAAGAAGCGCTTCCACACGCGGCGGAGCCTATTGCGCCCGACTGAAGGCGAGAACCTCGTCACTCGCGGCCTCGATCATAAGCTCTGCCTCGTCGATCTGGAAGGCCAAAGCATCCCTGAGCAACTCCAGGTACTCCAACTCCTGATCCATGACGCCCTCGGGCTCCATACAAGCCATCTCCGTCATGTACAGGTCGCTCATGGTGATCTTGTCACCATCGACCTCATACGATCCACCGTAGGTATTGCAGCCGCTGGATCCGCGAACCTGCCCCTCCTCAAAGGCTAGCGTGATCTCCGTCCCAGGGATAAGTCCGGCTCCGCCGTACGTTGTGAGGACCCAAGATGTCCCATCCAGCGGATCGCCCGCCGGGGGGCCAACAAGCCCACAGGCCCCCAGCGAGAGCAGGACCACCACAGCAAGGATGACTGTCGCTATCTGCTTGGCGCGCATGACCTTGATTCCTTTCCCGTGTCTTGTTCTCCGTTAACAAGACGCGGAGCAGCGCAGTTGGGTTCCGCCAGGATCCACTCCACACCGCTGATCACGGGAAGGGAGGCGAGCCATCGCGTGACGCGCTGCCAGGTGATTTCGTGGATTCTACTGCATCTCGGTGGGGATACCAAGTGAGAGCGGAAAGCTCGCCCAACTGTCTCCGACCTGAAGCATCAAGACGAATCTGAATCCCTGTGGGCCTCCGCCATCATCTTCTCGACCTGGCTCCAGACCACGCGCAGCGCGCCGACTGCCTCTTCGGCAGACTGTTCATCCACCTGAAGAGTGCTCGTGTACTTCCCCGAGCCCGAGAAGGGCGCTTCCCTCTTCAGACGCTCAAGGAACCGGTTAATCTCTGCATCGTCGACCAACCAATCCCGCGTGTACACTTGGAAGCTGTTGGGCGGATAACCGTACATCACGGTCATGGCCCGTTCTAGAGGGAGCCGTATGGAGAAGCCCTTGGAACCCCAATATAGGATTAGCTGGCGGTGCTTTGCTTCCCGTATCATTCGCTCGAAGAACTCTGCCGCGACAGGGGTGCACCCTGCTAGGAACGTCGGAAGATCGGTGGTGGGTTGTTTCGGAGGCTCCTTGGGGGGATCGTATCGCAGTCCTCTGGGTACAATGAGCTGCCGTCCTTCAGTCTCAAATACGTCGATCTCCACGGCGTAGAGGGGAAGTTTGAGGCAGAGGTTGACATACTGGAGCAGGTCGCGGGACAGCCTGTCGGTCAGGCCGCTGGCTACCACAAGAAGGACGTGTTGACCGTCGGTTATGTTCTTGGACAAGGCCGACTCAAAGAGGTCGTAGTCCCACTCTTCGCCGCGCGTCTCCCCAAAGATTGGATCAAGACCGTCCCTCAGGGTTCCGGCGTCCTTGACCTGTTCGTCGTGGCACGCATCGGAACGCCAATAGCGCAATACAAGGTCTTCGAACTGCTTCAGTGTGGGGGCGGTTCGCCACAGGCTGGCGCCATAATCCAGCACCTGGGCCACCACCTGACGGCGGAGTTCCGGATTGCGGGCGAGCTTGGTCTCCACGATGATCACCCGCCCCTCGGCATCCACGAGGAGGAGGTCGATAGCTCCTGCCGGAACTGTTGTCTCCCGGCCCACGACCACCACCTCCGCCAGATCTAGGTCGGATACCGGTATCACCTCAGGGTTCAACTTCAGCGCCTCCTGTAGCTGTGTCTCCGCTTCGAAGCGGCTCTCTTCCAAGACAACGAAGTCGTCGCCGACTTTGAGTAGTGCTTTGCGTTTCACGCCCCACCTTCCCCTCGTCTAGCGAGCCCGGACAGCCTGGCAATTGGAGCCCCTCAGCGCCTGGTTTGCACACACGAGCAAGCCTCGGCTGAAGTCTTGCCCCTCTCTCTAACCCTCCACATCAACCCTCGTACCGCGGTCGAAGGTCCCATGCACGCTTGGCTTATACAGCTCGTACAGGCCGTCCGGTCTCAGGAACAGGAACCTCTTTGTCTTGACCGACCAGTGGTGGTATGCCGGCGGGAGGTTGACAATCCACTGCATCATCTGCTGGTGAATCGTGTCCGTTGCCCAAGTGCCCCGATTGTTCACGATTTCAAACACATCGGAGTAGAATGCAGGTTCCCGAGCGGCGACGACTTCGCGTATCACTTCCGCACATGTCTCTCCGCCACGTCCCTTACCCATTCAATCCTCCATGAACCCGACATCAACCACTAGGCAACTCAGAGCGGCGACCCGCCATTGCATCGGGAGTGTCTGGCCATCAGCTGTGTCCCCATGGTGGCGCGGCTTCCTCCTCACCAAGGCAGCTGCTGGCTTGCGGCGGCCCGGATTGCCGACAGCGCGTCTGCATCAAGGTAAGCGAACCCTTGCGGAGGACTCAAGGACTCGTCCAGCGCAGAGAGCGGCAACGGCTCTGGCAGCGCCCACACTTGGCCTATCTCGATGGCGACTCCGATGCCCGCCGACGCATAGTATGCATCAAACTCCGTCCTCCTGATCCCTGCCACCGAGTGATAGCGCATCCAAAGTCCCTCGGGTGAGTCAGTACACATCCCAGATACCTCGAAGTAGGCGAGAATCCTCTGAACAGGACGACTCGCATAGAGCACCACATGCGAGACATGCTCGCGGAAGTTGAACTTCCTGAATTCGACCTTCTTTTCGCCGTTGATGATCAGCTCAGCGAACCGCGGACGAATGGGCAGAAGCGCTAGGGCACTAACCTTTTCTCTAACCACTGTGTCGCCTCCTTGGGCACGGTCACGATCGACTGTGGGCTCGCGGTGATGACACCGCGCGCAATCAACTCCTGCAGTGGTATGGGTTTGGCTGGCAACCGCGATTGCCTGAAGAGAATCGCAAGCACCGCAGACGTGCAGAGCTCTTCGATTTCCCGGAAGCTATACACCGTTCTCTTACCCACGAACCGGGCCGCTTGAGCCGGTGAACGTGTGACCATCGTGTCTTCAACAATTCCGAGAGCAGTCACGGCACGGATATCCTCAGAGCGATAGAACAAGAGATTCGCGCCGGGCGAAAGCTTTCGAATCGCGGCATTGCAGAGGTAGGCCTTACGAATGCTGTTGCCAAACGGGTGCGCACCGGGCCAAAATGCTGCCTGTTCTTCCGCTTCAGGAAAAAGAACTCGATGGAACTTCGGCTTGATGGGAACCACAAATGCCGGCACATCCCTGATCTTCGCAGCGACCGGTCCATAGCGCCGGTTGAAGCTGAGCGGGTCGAGCGTGTCCCAATCCTCGTTGCTCGGCCGCAGCGACTTAACGAGGACGAGCTCCCCTAGGGGCGTTTTTGTATCGAGACTCTCGAATCCGAACTCCTCAAAGAGGTCAATCAACGCACGGTGCTTCTCAAAGACGGTGACAAACATAGCCCGATAGCTGCTCGCCCTAGCGTGCTCGAACACGGGCTTGAGGAGGAGTTCCCCAAACCTGTAGCCGCTGTGCTCTTCCGAGACCTTGAACGTGCATATCTTCATGAGCTTGCCCTGCAGGCCATACTCGCCCGATCGCTCCTTCTTGACAATGCAGATGGCGGCGTGCCGTCCATGCACGCCGTCGATGAGCCAGGTATGACGACGCTGACGCTTCGCCTTTCGGAGCCAGACATCGAAGGTCGGATACTCCCTACGCAAGCTATCGAAGATCAGGTCATCAGCGTTAAGGACATGGGCGCTCACGTGGCGCACTGCGGGGGGTGGTTCCGGCACGATGTCGAACAGACCTCGAAGTATGGACAGGGCGTCAGCGGTGTCTGCAACCCGGTTCCCCAGGCCCAATCGGCGCGCCTTCCGATGCAGCCCCCTGTCTTCCGTTACTAGGTAGTCCACAGCGTCGGCATCCAGGGCAGCAAGCAACTGACTGTCGACCCAATCGTTCGAGCGTTCCTCCGGACGCCCGAACACGCTTTGCCACGCGGCCGGGACCGATGGGGGATCCGGAAGAAGTGGGTATTTCTTCAAGAGCATCGCTCTGAGAGCCCGTCTCTGGCCATCGGGATCGGCACGAATCTCGGCCCCCACAGCCGGATGAACAACCAACGGGCAACCCGTGTCGGCCGCCAAGCGCGCCAGCTCAACGACTGCCATAGTGCCGACCTCGATATCCTCGGGGCCTGTTGGCTCAAGTGGTATTACGATGTTTGCGTCCAAGAGGAAGCTGATCGACTCATCCACGCACACAGCTCCTAGTGACTCACATAGACTTCAGCGCTCCGGGCACCCGCCCCAAAGCTCAGGTACGCGCCTTGTTGAGGCAGTGTTGATTCGGAGAAGCTCCCCCTGCCCGCTAACCAAGCCTGCGAGCGCAGGATGTCAGACGACGAGTAGCCATCAGTCGCGGGTGCACTCTTGTGTGTCCGTCTCAGTACTCCGGGCGTAGTTCACTCAGACTGCGCGGGCTACGCTTGCCAACATCCTTCTCACTATCTCGTCCTGCGTCACGACACCGACAAACCGCGCGCGCCGGTCAACCACGGCAAGACTGTTCGCACCGACTCGATCCATCGCGCTAAGGGCCTGACGATTTGTCGACCCGGCTTCCACAGAGTCCATGATCACTCTCGGATCTCTCAGGATCTCGCCCGTCTCAATCTTCGAGACTATGTCGTCGCTCTGAAGAAGCACCCGGTAGTCGGCTGCTGTCATGAGACCCTTGAAGCCGCCATCCCTGTCGACGAAGATGATGTTGCGAAAGTGAGGGTACCGCTCCAGCTCACGCACGTATTCTTCTATAGCCCGTCTTGCGTAGTAGTCTCTCTTGCCAATCTCAAACGAGAGGGTGGTTGGTGGATTGCGCGCAAGCAAGGCCCGAAGCCTGTCCGTCCCACCCTTTTCCTCAACTACCTCAGGTTGTACCTCCAACTCCATCTCGGGCACTTCCAAGGAGATTGACCGCTGCGCCTCGCTACGCAGCAGCAGGGCTATCCCACCCGGTCCCCTGATTTCCTTCAACTGTCCCGAGGCTGCCAGCAGGATGGCAAACGGCACGAGTGCTATGAAGACGTGCACCGGCTCGATCTCAGGAGTCAGGGCCGGTACCGCGTAGTGGACGTTCGCCATACCGTATAGAAGACAAAGAAACACGAGCGAGCCAATGATGGTTATACCGACCGTTCTCACTGTCGACATTGTGCCCTCCTTCTGAATCTCGTCAACCCCTCGCGCTGCGTCCTAAGTTGAGTCTGGTACGCCCACCCCTCACAGCCTGTCACAGTCGCCTCGAGCCTCAGTCCCACCTGCCTCTTGGTGACGTGAGCGAGTCAGACAATGCGCCTTGCCGCTGAGCTCGGGACCCTCACCCGCAGCCAGCGGACCTAGTGCAGGATGAAGACCCTGGTTATCCCACACAAGAAGGCCCGCCCGGAAACGCAAGGCGAGCCTTGGTGACGAGGTATTGATCCTCGGATGCTCCCCCTGGACCTTGCGCCCACATCGTAGCACAAGTGGCATGCTTTGTCAAGCTTGTTTGAGCAGGCTCGGGAACCCATCGCAACAATCAAGGCGTGATGCCCGTTCGGCTCAGTATTGAGCATCGAGGCACTCCAACGGCACCCACCCACTCTGGCCGCTCTCGTTGGTGGCCCAACCCCAGCCGCTTTCCATCAGCAGCACGGTGACCGTCTCTCCCTCCTCCAGGATCAGGCACGGTTGGAGCAGTGGTGTCCTGCTCCTTTCACATGGCAGAAGTCGGCGGAGTAATACTACACCCCTCCTATCCCCCGCGCAAGCAACGAACCCTGCTTGACAGATGTGTTCGCTTGGAGTATACTGTTTACCCTAGGGTAAACACCCTCGATAGAGTAAACAGTACGCGCCAACACGATAGGAGCCGCAGATGCAATCGCCCAAGGACGTTGATCTTCAGCAACGGGTCTTCGACAACATCGCCTCCCTGCTGGGGGTCCCGGATGCCTCCTTCCAGGCAGAAGAAACCCCTCGGCCGGAGTTCGACTTCTCGGGAACCCTGTCCTTACGCGGCCATCAGATTCGCGTCGTGGGAGAGGTCAAGGCAGTTGGTGAGCCATGGGCAATCCGCAGTGCCATACACCAACTCAGCGAACACCGCGCCCACAACCCAGAGCACGTGCCCCTACTCGTGTCCGAGTTCATCGGTCCGAAGGGGAGAGAGCTATGCAAGCGGTATCGGATCGCCTACGTGGACCTTGCCGGCAACGCCTACTTGGAGTGGGGCGACGTCTACATCGACAAGGCACGCGAGGGCCCCTCCTCCCGCATGCCCAAACGGGCGAAATCTCTGTTCTCCGACAAGGCCTCACTGGTGATCAGGTCCGCTCTACACGCCCCGGACCAGCCGCAGAGGGTGCGCGAGTTGTCCAGACAGTTGGCCCTGAGCCCAGCCTGGGTATCGCAGGTCCTCCGGCGGTTGCTCTCCGCTGGCTACGCAGCAAGCGTCGACGAAGGCACAATCATCTCCAGGCCTTTGGACCTACTGAATGATTGGGCGGAATCCTACAACTTCATTCGGCGAAACGATCTACGCTCATTCTTCTGCGACGCGCCAAACCCCCAGCAGGTGATCGCCCGCGTTGCCTCCGCACCGACCCATGGGATCGGCAGATATGCACTTACACTGCACGCGGGCGCATCGATGGTCGCGCCGTTCTCGGAGTTCCACGAAGTACACATCTACATGGATTCCTCAGGCTTGAGGGAGGAGACTGAACAGGCGTGGAAAGAGACGCTCGACCTGCACCCCGTCGCAACGGGCGGCAACGTCTACTTGACGTGGCCCTACTACAAGGAAGGAGCCTTCTACGGAAGAGGGAATGTAGAGGGCCTGTGGGTAGCATCAGACATACAGTTGTACGTTGACCTCTACAACTACCCGGTGCGCGGACGGGAGCAAGCGGAGTATCTCCTGCGAAACAGACTGGCTCACCTTGGGAGTCCGGGATGATTCGAACCCCGTCTGCTACTGGAATCGACCCTCGGCTGCTCAGCACGCTCGGGGCTCTTGGCGACTACCTTCAAGACGTCGTAGTGGTGGGCGGCTGGGTCCCTCACCTCTACCGCAGGATCTGGCCCTCCGAGAGCCCGGTCGAAGCGCGGCGCACCTTCGATCTCGACGCCGCAGTTGGAGGGCCGCTCGCCGTGCGGAGCCGGTCGCGCCTTGACGTCCTTCTCGCGGCGGAAGGCTATACGCCGACACTCGGAGGGGCAAATGGCCCTGCCGCGCAGATCTACCAAAGCCCGCCAGACAGCGATCTCCTGCCTATCGAGTTCCTGGCGCCGCTCACCGGGCGCCGCGAACAGGCCACTGTTCAAATCCAGGAAGGGGTGACCGCACAGGCCCTGCGGTACCTGAACATCCTGCTGGAGAACACCTTCGATGTCCGCGTCAGCGCCCAAACGGCTGGAGCCTCCCCGGACGAACTGACCGTTCGCATACCGATTCCGGGAGCGTACGTCTTCCACAGAGGTCTGATTAGTGCGCCAGTTGGCCGCCGGCGGCGAGGGAAGGACCTGTACTACATCTTCGAAACCTGGGCGAGTTTGTCCAACCTCCGGAACCAGATGGCCAAAGAGATAGGAGAGCTGCGCGTCCGGTATCCTCGACCTTGGTATCGGCGGTTTCGGTCTAACCTGGAATCGCTCTTCCCCAACAGTGCCGGCGGGGGAGTGCTCCTGGTCTTCCAGCAATACGAGGCAAGGGAGCCCAGGGAAATCGCGCACCAGCGAATCTACCAGGCCTTTGCTGACCTTCTTCGCGCTGTTCCCCCCGACTAGAGCACCCACATTCACCGATCCGACGCTTGCCGAGCGTACCAGCGGAGGGCGCTCCTCCCCTACTCCGGCTGGAGATGTTCCAACGGCACCCACCCGCTCTGGCCGCTCTCGTTGGTGCCCCAACCCCAGCCGCTCTCCATCAGCAGCACGGTGACCGTCTCCCCCTCCTCCACATTCAGCTCCGTCGCCGTGTAGTCGCGCTGGAGAACGCACAAATCCCCCTCCACCTCCACCCAGTTCTTGGGCAGCCAGCGGCTCTCACCCGTGTCGGTGGTGCACCAGATCCAACCCGGCCACTCACATTCCCGGGGCTCCCACGTCAGCCGCTCGCCCTTGGGGAGGGTCAGGGGGGCGGTATATGGGGACTGGTACGATCTGATCACCCGGGACGTCTCTGACACCCTGCTGCCTCCTTGCCCCACGCAACGCACACTGCTGGGCTGGGCTGCAACCCAACGTCCTCACTCTTCCGGATAGGTGTCGAACAGCGGCGCCTCCTCTGGCGTGCCGCGCTCTGGCCCCTCCGGTAGCTCACCGGCAGGCCCTCCGGCCGCGCTGATCTGGACGCTGGTCAACCCGCTCCGCACCTTGCTCAAGAGCACACTCAACTCGTCTCGCGAGTTGGTCAACATGGTCAGGGCGCGCGAGAACCTGCCCTCCAGTTCGCCTTGGGCCGCCTGGATGTTCTCGTCGGCGCTCTTGAGGTAGGCGTCCAGCCGCTGCATGTCTATGCTCTGGGAGGTCTTGAGGATGGTCTGGAAGACCAGCAAGAGGTAGGGCACGAACATGCTGTAGCCGATGAGCACCACGTTCAACTGGAAGACGTCGGCTTGGACCCCGGTGGAGAGGTCGTACACTGCATCGGGCACGGCGGCGATGCCGAAGTTCACTGTTACGTTGGGGTCGATGTACTTCCTGACCTCCTTGGCCTTGTCCAGCACCACCCTCTCGATCTGGGCCTTGAGCTTCCGCTGCTCCTCCGGGTCCTCGCAGGCGCTGAACTGCTCCAGGAGATGAGTGGCGGGCCACTTGGAGTCGATGGGCAAGACCAGGTTGTTGGGCAGCCGCAGGGCGAACTCCACCGCCTTGTCCCCCACCCGGAAGTTGCGCACCTGCCACTCCTGGGGAAGGTCGGCGAACACCGTCTCCAGGATATTCTCCCCCGCCGCGCCTTTGGTCTGGGTGCCTGCAATGATCATCTCCAGACGCCTGATGGATTCCGCCGTCTGCCGCTCCACGTCCTGTCGGGCCCTGGTATAGGCGTGGAGTTCCATCAACCCCTGCTGGATGTTGGTCACCGCCTGGGAGACCGGTTCCAGCTGGGAGAGCTTCTCCGAGATCACGGCGGTCTCCACGTCCCGCTGTGAGGAGCGCAGCTGCATGAACTGGAGACCGAGAAGCAAGAGCACGGCGCCCAGCAGAAGAACGACAAGCACGACGAGGATCAGAAGCAAGGGATCCACGGAGTTCCTCCTTTCGAACGAGGCGATTCAGCGGACTCTCCCAACACCGGCTGTCCACTTAGGGGTGCAGGACGAGCATATGCGAAGTAGAGTCGAAGTAGGGAATGCAACGCCCTGCACCCACCAATAGTATACCACATAGGGGGTTGCCTGTCAATACAGGCCAGGATGCAGGCCTGGCCCAGCATCCTGAGTAGCTGCGAAGCAGTCTATCGAAGCCTGTCCTGAGCCCAGTCGAAGGGGACGCCCCTCATTCCCAGCCCATGCCCGTCCTAAACCACCGCATACTTCGATACGGCCTTCGGCCACTCAGCATGCTTGGTAGATTTGCCCCTGCATCGCCCGTGTTCCACAACCAAGAAAGCATCCTGAGTAGCTGCGCAGCGCAGCGAAGCAGCGTATCGAAGGACGCGGCTCATCCCCTGAAGCTGGGCTTCTTCGCCAACTGACGCACCATGTCCCAATCCCCTGCAATGAGCGCCTCTTTCTTAGCGTGCGACCAACCCTTGACACGCCTCTCAGCGCGGAAAGCCTGATCCTTGTCAGGCATCTCCTGCGCGAAGACCAGTTCAACGGGCAATCGGTGTTTGGTCCAGCCGTCAGCCTCACCCGACTGGTGCTCGGCTAGGCGAAGCTCCAGATTCGTGGTGTGACCGGTGTAGTAGGCACCATTGGCGCAGCGTAGAATGTACACCCAGGCCTTGCTCATTCCTCACCCCGCATGCTTCGATACGGCCTTCGGCCACTCAGCATGCTTGATTGACTTGCCTTTTCCTCGACCGCATTCCACAACCAAGAGAGCATTCTGACTAGCTGCGCAGCGTATAGAAGCCTATCCTGAGTCCGGTCGAAGGGGACGCGGCTCAATCCACCCAGATCCGCTGCCCTCACTCCCCGCGCCCCGAGAAGAGCTAGGCCGCTCGCAAGAGTTCTGCCAACACCTCCGCTTCGAACGGCTTGCCGTGAGCAGGGTAGATCCACTTGGCACCGCTCTCCACGATCAACCGCCAGCTTTCTCTTAGATCGCTGATGTCATCGCCAAAGCAGGGCATACCGGGCCCAATGCGGAAAGGGAGGCCATTCATAGCCACACATCCCACAAATGCGTGGCCTGACTCCAAGAGCAGGCTCATTGAACCTGAGGAATGCCCAGGAGTATGGACCACTCTGCCCTGGATGCCATAGGATTCCAGCGAGTAGTCCCTGTCTTCCAGCACCACATCCACGGACGCAGGCGAGAAGTTCACGAAAGGCACATACATCTTGAGCAACGCTCCGAAGATCTTGCCCCACGGCGTGATCCCAGGCGGCATTGGTTTGAGGCCATGTTCCACCCAAT
Source organism: Chloroflexota bacterium (assembly GCA_030603665.1). Lineage (GTDB taxonomy): Bacteria > Chloroflexota > Anaerolineae > UBA7937 > B3-Chlor > JAUVXJ01. The sequence continues at coordinate 371,515 of JAUVXJ010000003.1, forward strand.
CCTTTTCGCGTCGATTGATGGCCACCTCACACTCCGTGAGTTCCTTGATCTCGCCCGCCGATCCCACATGATCCCAATGACCATGAGTCGCCAGGAGCAGGCCAACATCCCGCGGCGCTATAGACAGCTCCTGGAGCCTCTTCTGGAGATGCTCCCCCTTGCCGGGGAAACCCGCGTCCACTAGTATGACGCCTTCTTCTCTAATCAAATAGCAGTTACTCAAGCCTAGCGGTATGCGGTGGATTTCCGTCTTCATACTCCTACTCCTCCTTATTTGGATCTCCTCTACTCGCAGACCTGATGCTCGGCCTATCCTTCGACGTGCTCAGGACGCGGCTCAGCGCGCTTCCTCGTCTTGCCTGTCGAGCCTGGCCAGGATATGCCAGTGGTAGCTTTCTGGTCGGCCACCCGGCACATCTTCGCACTCCAGAAGAGTGAACGCTCTCAGAAAGGCCTCGACTTCTCCCCTATCGAAGTAGTGATGAGGATAGCTCTTCTCCTCATGTTCGGCGATGACGAAGGTGCCTCTCTCGATCTCCTCTCCCAGCCCACACTGGTCGCTTCTCGTGGAGATGAGAGTACAGAGCAGGTACCCTCCTGGCCTCAGACACCTCTCTATCTCAGCGATTGACCTATCGATATCCTCGACGGTGCCATGGTAGATCACGTTCCAGGCCAGGATCAGATCGAACCAGTCGCTGCCATACGGGAGATGGCTCATGTCGCCCGTTGTGAGGTTGAGAGTAACTCCCTCTTGCTCTGCCCATTGGAGCGTGAACTGCAGACCAGCTGGGCTGGTATCGATCCCGCAAACGTCGAACCCCTCTTTGGCCAGCAGGATGGCGTGCCGGCCAAGCCCGAACCCCAGATCGAGCACCTGCTCCAGACCCTCTTCCTTGAAACTGGGGAGTAGCGCCACGACCAGCGGCTCAGGCTCCAGCCACCATTTCCTGCCTTCTTCGGTTTTCCAGATCTCGTCCCATTCTTTCATCAGGGTCTCTGGCGAGCCTCTCCATCAGTCACTCAGCCTGCCGACCTCACTCACCCGGTTCGTTGCAGCCTCCGGCCTAACCCCATCCCACAATCAAGAAAGCATCCTGAGTAGCTGCGAAGCACAGCGAAGCAGCGTATCGAAGCCTGTCCTGAGCCCAGTCGAAGGGGGCGCGGCTCTAGGTGCCTACGTCACTCGCCTTTGCTTCAACCCCGTTCCGCCACCCACTCCCGTACCTGGGTCGGCGTGAAAGGCTCGCCGAGCAGGCGGGAGAAATTGGCCACTCGATCTGGTCCTTCGAGCAGCGGAGCCACGAGTTCCCTGCCCACGGAGTAGTTGAAGGCGTATGAGCGCCAGAGGGGTATCTGGATAAACTCCATAGTTTGCGCCACGTCCGCCTGCGTTCCCATGCTGTACCGCTCCACGTACTGCTCCACCTTTTCTGGAGATTGACCGTCGCGGTGCAGCAGCAAAGCCGCGTTGCTGGTCACACCGCGCAGCGCATCCATGGCACCGGAAATCGCGACCTGCCGCTCCGCGTCGTCGCCTGGCAAACCCGCCAGCGGGCAGAGTTCATCGCGCAAGAAGGCCACCAGGTCGGAGTCGCTGAAGATCATGCCTAGAGCGCTGACAGCGATGCCCTCAGCAAGCACGGCTTCGGGGCCCAGCACGTGGATGGCGTGTTCGGCTCGGCCATCCTGTCTATAGAGCCGGTGTTCCTTCACCGCGCCCTCGGTGTGGTGCCCTGGATAAGCCTCGTGGGCTACCACCATGAGGACCCGATGCACGTGTGCGGGCAAGTCGGTGTTCACCTCTATGTCAGACCGGTACTGCCCCCGGTACCGGTTGTAGGCCAACCACGGCTTGTCCTCCACCAACTCCCAGGTCACTTCCTCCCCAAGAGGCAAATCGAACAGACTCGCTGTGCGGCGCCGCGCTTCCTCGCTCGCCCTCTCCAAGACGGACAACAAGCGATCGGGTTGCACCTCTAGACCTCTCTCCCAGGCCTGGACCCGCTCCAGCAGCGAACCTTTCCCCGGCAGAAGCTCGTCAAACTCGGCGTGGGCCGCCTCAAAGACCGATTCACCCACCATCTCTGGGGTGAGATCGAAATACAGCTCCACCTCCTCTAGGTAGTGCATCTGCTCGCCCGCCAGGTTCCGGGTGATGGCCGCCATGGCCCGCGTCTGCCCAGTCAGGTAGTCCTTGCGCTGAGCACCATAGTCGCTGCCTCGGATCGATGTCCGTAGTTCCCACGCGTCGCGAGCGAGGAGTTCCAGGGACCGCGGCTCCCCAGCCTGCACCTCGGCCTTCAGTTCTTCCGGGCCGAAGTAGGCGTCCACGATCCCCTCGAGGTGTCGATCCAGCTGCAGAGCAAGCGTGAGATACTTCCGTCCGATGTCATCCATTCTCGCCTCCTGCTACTGCGTGGTGCAGCGCCTGCCGCACTCGTTCGCCTGCTACTCGTCAAGAACGATGTCTACCTCGTGCTTGGCCAGAGCTCTACCGTACCGCCGCGTGAGTTCCGGCATGATCGTCTCTCCCACCGGCGCTCTCTCCAGACCGAATATCCTCTCGGAAAAGTCCAAGTTCTCCTGGATGGCCCAGATTCTTTCATGCTCTTCAGGAGGGAGGATCTCCCCGGGATCGCCGACGGCGATCCATCCAATGGGCACTACAGTATCTGCTGGAAGGACCGTCCTCAAATGAACGAGGGCACTGATGCGCACGTCCGACCTCGGGCCGACCCGGGCGCCGTTGAAAACTGTCGCGCCCGTGGCTATGAACACGCAGTCATCCAGAGTGCAGCCGGTGAGGTGACAGTGCGGTCCCACCAGGACGTGGTCGCCCAGATGGGTGGGATGAGAGGAGGTGCCACGAACGACCGCATACTCCATGATGATACAGTTGCTACCGATGACCACGGGGCCACCTTCGGCTACCAACACTGCTCCGAAGAGGATCTGGCAATCCTCGCCGATGGTGACGTCTCCGCAGATCACAGCCGTCGGGGCCACATAGGCCGATTCGTGGATACGCGGACGCTTTCCTCTATGCTCGAGCAACATACCTTTGCCTCCTCTTCCACTCAGAAGTCACGGTTCTCAACCAGAGCAGGTGCGCAAGGTTGCGATCGCCGAGGAGATCATCGGCTCAGTGTGGACGCCGTTGCATGTACAGAGGATCTGTTCTTCCGACCCAGACCAGCTGGCTCTGCGCACAATCGGCCGCCCGGCGGCGTACGTGAGCGGAACCGAGAAGCTCGCTAAACAACCGGGCGGAGCCGTTCGCCCGCATCGTACCTTCTTGCAGGTGAGCCGGCAGCTTCCTCCCTCTCCAGAGTTGAGGTGGGATACAGAGGACTGAGCGGTGACCCCACGCCCTCCTAGGTGGTGCCATAACACTGGGGGAAGCAACGTTACCTCTGTGCTTGCCTTCTCACAGATCGGTGTGGAGCAGCGGAACCAGCGGAGATAGCCAACAGTACATATGTGGGGTCATGGGCGGCCGGATTGGTCTCAAGCCGCGCCGGCTCAGCATTGCTGCCCAGGCAGACCAGACCAACAGACCCAGACCCCGACGCACACCCCGGGGAACCCAACCGGCAGCGAGATCTCTGCACCGGCTAGCTACTGCAATCACGCTCGGTCATTGTTGTGATTACACAAAATCGTACAGTGTCTTGCCGCCGAGATAGTCGGGGAAGCTGTACACTCCTGTCACCTGGAGATAGCAGCGGCCCGGATACTTCTCCCATCCTCGTGCGAGCCCGATCCGGAGATACACATCCCGCTTGTCCGAACTGAGAAACCGCGTCAGCCACTCGCCGATCTGATCAGGTTCCCATCCCTTGCGATCTCGCAGGTGGTCACAGCCTTTCCTGAACGTGAGATCCGTGATCGCGAGGCGGAAATCGGCGCCAGATTCGTCTATGAACCAGATGCGATAGTCCCACTTAACCTCGCCATCATCGTACTCTTGGTGTCTATACGATGCTTTGTAGACCTCCCCGGCCAGGATAGTCCCTAGTGATCTCTCGCCCTCACCCTTGCACACGTATCGATTGTCTTGTACCGGTGCCCCGAATATCGCTTGTACCGAAGGGTCGAGGTGGGCCCGAAGGAACTGCCATCTCTCCTTGGGAGACAAGATCCGCACCAATTCCGGGCTCGCCCCCGCATCGATCTCCCAGTCCTCAGTATGGGGAGGATCGGAGACCGGAGCGCTGAATTCCAGACGCACTTCGGCGAAAGGATGCACGATGAGGACATCATTTTTCCAGAGGAACTCTTCGGTCATCTCCTTCGGGCTCTTGTAGGGCGTCACTGGCCTAACTGGTGTGCCGTCGTCCGAGAAGAAACCGGCCACGCACACTCGCGGGGCACCCATCCGCGTCACATCCGTCACGATCATCTCGCGCAACATCTCCAATACCTCCTTGGCAGTGGAGCAGCTCCGCCTTTGCACAGACCGAACCAGGTCCACGCATTGGGCAAAGCGACGCCGGCGAGACCGCGAGCAAATCCTAGAGATGCACTACCTCTACGTCCGACCAAGCCTCCCGCAAATGCTCGGCTACGAGTCTTCGATGGCAGTGTTCGGCGTCGGGTTCGCTGCACAGCAAGCAGCACTGCTTCTCAGAGAAGAATCCTCTATCCAGCCTACTCAGGACATCCGTTTCCTCCAACAGCTTACAGAATTGTCGCTCGTACAGGTCCCAGTCCTCCCCAGACTCACGATAGGCCTTCAGCAGGTCAGGCGTCGGAGCGAGGAAATCCATATGACAGTAGTCGGCTCCCAGTACGCGCTGCAGAAAGTACTCGAGATCATCCTTCTTGGTGAATCCCGCCAGTTGCGAGGTGTTCTTCAAACGCACGTCCACCACCCGCTGTATTCCGTGCCTCTCCAACAGGCCAAAAAACTCCTCGGCGGACTTCTTGGTGTATCCGATGGTGTAGATCTTCATGTCCACTGATCCCCGAACCCCAGCTGTTTAGCCGCCCGCTCCAGGATCCTCCGAGCCTGCTCAGTCCACGTCTCACCACCCTTGTGCCTGATGTGTTGCACCTCTATGTCCCTGTCCAGAAGACTCTGAGCGATGAGCAGATGTCGATGACAACGGCTCGGGTCCTCCTCAGCACACATCACCGCCGTCCACCCCTCGCTCGCCAGTTCAATCAGACCTTCGATCCCTCTGAGGTACCAGTCCTTCTTCTCCACCTCGTCGTACAGTACCCTCTCTTCGTCGTTCGGATCGTAGCAGCTTGGGTCCTTAGGTCTGCCGCCGAGGTGGTTTCCACCGTAGACGTACTGTATCCCGGCCAGCTCAAGCTCCTCTGCAAGGGTCTCCCGATTGAACTGGGGAGCGTGTCTGCTGTAAGGAGAGCTCCTCACGTCCAGTACGGCTTCGATCCCAGTCGACCTCAGCAACTCGACTATCTGGTGAGGTTCTACATTGCTGTGGCCGATGGTGTAGATTCTCACGTCCAGTCCCCCGTTCCACCGCCAAGAGTGTTCCGCCGACGCCTAGATAGACCGCTGGCGGCATCAAACAAGGTCTCTAAGAATATTCCTCCGCGCGCACATGTGGTGAACACCGCCATGGACCTCGTCGTCGGTCGACAGCAGGCCTTTACCCGGCAGCCACGCGGCCAGGGCACCACGCGTTGCATCCAGATTATAGTGAGGTTGAAGTACAGTGTCAAGAGGATTGGAGGCGATCACGAGCACGGAGCCGCCTATAGCGGAGCGCAGATAGGTGCTGAGGAATGACGCGCAACTGCGCAGGGCGTGCCGACTCCCACTCCAGGAAGCCAGCGCTGCCCGCATGACAGGTGCTCCCCACTCTGATTGCGACGCGAACGCCCCTATCAGCGACCGCTCAACTCTGGCAACTGGTCCAGTCCAGCTGCTTTGGCGTAGCCAGTGGCAATCACGTGCAGCTCCCGCGCCACGTCGTCGGGCAAGAGCAATGGTTCGTAGGAGGCGATGAGTTCCTCCACTCGGCGATGGGCGCGAGCATTGACGTCCAGAGCGCCCTTGTTGAACCAAGTCTCCCGATAGTCGCGGTCGATGACCTCCGAGGGCATGTAGTCCTCGGTCTTGTAGTGGCGCACGGTGTGCTTGGTGCCCAGAAAGTTCCCCTTGTGGCCCACCTGACGCATGATGTCCAAAGCCAGGGGGTCCTCCGAAGCATCCACGCCCCGCACCAGGCGCTTGGCCATGCCCACGATCTCCGAGTCGATGACCAGCTTCTCCAGGCTGAAGCAACTCTCGAAATCCATCATGCCCGGGCCGGAGATCATGTTGATCCCTGCCAGTGCGCCCAGCATGGCTCCCGAGGCAGACTCCAGGCCGGTCTGCGCGTCCACGATCTTGGAATCGCTCATACCCAGATAGGCGTGGGTGGGAAAGCCTCCAGGCTTGATCGACTTGCCGATCTGAGCATAGGTGCAGTCGAGCATCATGGTGGCCATGGCTCCCATAGGCGGAGCGCCGGTGCGCATGTCGAAGTACGACGGGGACCCACCCCACACGATTGGGCTGCCCGGGTTGGCCAGTTGGTGGATGGCGATGCCGCTGAGCGCCTCGGCGGCGTGTTGCACCGCCGACCCGATGATGGTGGCGGGACCTGTGGCTCCCATGAGGGGCATGGGGATCAACTCGGCGGGGACGCCAACGCGGGCGGCATCGATCAGGTTGGCGCAGGTGATATCGCTCCACATCAGAGGCGGCGAAGGGCAGGCGTCGAAGATGGCGCGGGGCTTCTCGGCCAGGGCCTCTGCACTCCCCGCCACCGCGACCAGCAACTCGTGCATGATAGAAAAGCTCTCGATGGAGAAAGTGCCCGTGACAATGGGCTTGCGGGCGTACAACAGGAGCAGGTACAGACGATACCAGTCGCCCATGGCCTGGGGCACTTCGCCACAGACGATGGAGGTGGCCACGGCATCGATCTGGGGCAGCATCTCAGCCAGCCGGACGTAGTTCTCGCAGTCAGCGGTAACCGGCGTACGTGATTCCCTGGCCTCGTGGTCCATGATCTCGATGGCTGCGGACCCAGGGTCAAAGTGCACGTCGTCACCGCCATAGTGGACAGCGGGCCCGCCATCCAGATCGTATAGATGGAATGAGTTCGGCGCCGTCTCCACCGCCTTTTCGGCCAGGCTCCGGGGAATCCTGGCTACGCGGGATTCCATGTCCACCTCGGCACCAGCATCGCCAAGCAGCCGCAGCGCCTCGTCATAGTGGATGAGCACGCCAGGATCGACCAGCAGCTCGTAGGCCTCGTCTATGGCGCGATCAACCGTCTCTCGGGATAGCAACTCCAGTTTGGGTCGCATCATGTCACCTCCTTAGGCAGCAGTTATGATAGCACGAGGGCCTAGATTTGTCAACACGGGCCTCGAAGGCGCTTTGGCGCACTGACTGGGGAGTACCGGGGGCACGTGCAGTCCTCACGGAGGCACACCTGGAAAGAGGGGATGGTCCCCTGATTGCTCGAAGGGCAGCCACAGCAGGAGAGAGACGGAGGGGTCCGGCTCACTTCTCGTTGAGCTGGACCTCGAAGGCACCGATGTCACAGGGCGTGTTGCTGGACGTTATCTCCAGAGCGCGAGGCTTGCCGCGCTGGTCGGTGGACAGCGTACAACTGATCGTCGAGATGGCGTCTATGGCTGGGCTGTTGCGGAGCAGAGAGTGCGTTGGCGTGTCTCCACCATTGTCAGCCAGTGGTTGCAGCAGAGGGCTCCCGACATATGCCGGACTGCAGCTGCCATCCTCCACCAAGTTGTTGGCATTGATGCCCATGGTGGCGTCTTCGCCAATCATGCAATCAGCACAGCAATACTCACTCCCCGTAGTGTTCCCCGCGATGATGGTGTTCGTGAAGTCGAGCCACCCGCGGACAAGCCCTCTCTCGCCCGAACCACGAACGTAGACGCCTCCACCAGTCTGCACAGCCCTGTTGTTGGCGATGGTGCTCTGCGTCAATTGGGCAGCGCCCCTGATGCAGATGCCGCCGCCATTGCCACCCGTGGCGTCATTGCCGCTGATGGTACTGTTGGTCATCTCCAGCGTGCCCTTGCAGGCCAGGAAGATCCCTCCCCCGTTGCCCTGCGACCTGTTGTCGCTCACCGTGCTGTTGATCAGCACCAACGGACCCTGCTCCACCTTGATGCCGCCACCGGTTCCACACCCGGTGTAGAGCCCCCCTGTACCGTCTGCGACATTGTTACTCACAATAGTGTTGACCAGGGTCATGCTGCCGAAGTTGTTCAGCCCCCCGCCGGCGCTGGCGTTGTTCTCCGTCACCACGCAGTGCTCCAGGGTCACCGCACCCCGGTTGTCAACAGCGCCGCCTACTTCCGTCCCCAACTCAGAATTGCCACGACGGATGGTCAGGTCCTTGATGGTCACCGTGGCCCCTTCAGCGATGAGGAACACGCTCTCGGTGGCCTGGCCGGGCTCCTCGTGAGCCTGCACCGTGGTGCCATCGGGTGACTGGCCAAGGACGGTGACGTCTTTGTCGACATAAATGCCCTGCTCAGTGAGAACAGCCTCCCGAACGCCGATCACAGCGCCCGAGTTGGTGCCGGCAATCGCCGCTTGAAGAGTGGTGAAATCGCACCCACTGGAGCACACCGTGACGCTGGGTTCGGGGGTAGGAGTGGGCTCCAGCGTAGGTGTGGGCGTGGGAGTCCACAACGGTAAGGGAGCAACGCACACCCCGATCAGAACCACCACCACGAGAGTGAAGATAGCGCTAATCAGCGTCCCCTTGATCCGGTTAGGCACGCGCTCCCCCTCTGCTGGACCTGCTCAGCCAGGCCAGCGTGCCTCTTTCCTAGTAGACCCACGCCTCGAAGAGTGAGGTCAAGTCACACTGGCAATGCTCTTCCGCCAGCGCCTTGAAGGCCTCCCCTGTGCCGATACCCCACTTATGAGACTGGTAGTAGTCTCTCAGGAACGCGTCAAACGTCGCCTGGCCCATTTCAGTGGCCAGAGTGTCCATGAATATGGGCCCACGTCCGTACACTATTGAGCCATACTCTCTCTGGTCTGAGTAGTCACCACTGGGCAGGCCAATGGGTACTTCCGCCTTCTCAACCCGCTGCCATCTGTCATACCACGAACCGCGCCAGCCTTCCAGGGCTCCCTCTCCACCTACGTCAAGGTAGTACAATCCGGTGATGTACTGCACGAGAGCCTCGTCGAGCCAGGGCTCATCTACCTGATCGTTGGCCACAACGCTGTAGAACCATTGATGCCCCGCCTCGTGGGCGACCGCGCCCTGGAGCAGGACCTGAGATGGCAGTCCAGAGAGCTCTGCTTCCGGGTCGTAAAGGAACAGCCCGATGCCCACGATGCCGGGGTACTCGATGCCCATGGCCTGCATCGGACTGCTCACCATGTCATATTCGACGTACGGGTAGGTACCAAAACGCTCATTGAAGCTCCGCAGCGCATCCACCGCGTACTGCAACGCCAATTCGGCATGGTCGCGCCGCTCCGGAAACGCATAGCTATTGACTGTTGTCTCTCCGACCTGCTCGCTGATTACCGTGTACCGCTCGCTGGCGGCGAGATAGAAATCACGCGCGGGTCCGGCAGCGAAAATCAAGGTCTGCAAATCGCTGTCAACCTCCCGAGCCACCTCTGTTCCCGAAGCGACCACCACCAGCCCACTGGGGGCCGTGACCTGCACTAGATAGAAACTGCTATCGAAGTAGGTCAGGTCCCCACTGGGCGGCGGAATCTCCACGTTCCACCCCTCGTCGTCATGTACCGGAATGGCCGGATAGAACTCGTCCAGCACCAGCACATCATCGAAATAGCCGAACAGACCATAGTTGCCACCCATCTCACGAGGAACTTCCACTTCGAAGTCCATCGCGATCAGCACTTCATCCCCGGGCTCGAGCGGCGCCGGGAGGTGTACGCGAAAGGCGCTCTGTTCGAATGCATATTCGCCTTCCACATCCTGCTGGTCAACTTGCACGCCCGATACCACGGCTTTCCCACCGCTGGTGTTGGCGAAGAGTCGGAAGTAGATGGATTGCAGGGCCACCTCCTCCCTGTTGGTGTACAGCACTTCTTGATGCCCTTCCAGCACCTGGAAATCCTCCGGGATTTGTAGATCAATGTGATAGACCGTTGCTCCCGGAAGGTTGTCCAAGACCGCCTGCTCCGAGCCGATCAGACCCGTGCGGAACACCGCTCGATCATCCCATTCCGCCTCATCCGGCGACACGATGATTGTCGGGGTCGGTGTAGCTATGGGAACAGTGACGGGCACGTCCGTCGGGGTTGCGGGCGCTTCGCCGCAAGCCATCAACGCGAGGGCCAAGACCATGCACAGAAGCAAGGCCAGCCTTGAGATCATGCTCATATCATTCCTCCGATGAAAGACGTGAGACACTCCACCATCTGACAGTATCCAGTACAGGAGGCGGGCAGCGCTGCCACTTCAGGCCGTTCGATCCCCACCGTGTACTACAGGCGAAACTGCCCAGGGGTTCACGCCAGCTTGCAGTCGGCCATGGTCTGCGCGAGCTACGTGTGATGTCCGTGCCGCCACGGCTGCTCCTTGGGAGCGCCGCTGAAACAACCCTCGCATCCAAGAGGCTCGCCCACACCGCTGGAACGAGCCTTAGCGAACAATCCCTCCTGAGCAATGGCACTCACAGGTGTGCCTCCCACCTACTCGCCTATGTTGGCTGTCACGTACTCGTAGGCTGCTTCTCCCAAGTGCCCGAATTCCTCCGAGTGAAGCCTCGGGACCTGCACCCACTCCCGCATGGGATGTCCCTTGCCTCTGGGGTCCCACAGATGGCCACCATCCAGCTTCAGTGCTCGCGCGTGATCCTCTCCCGCGAGCTTGAACACCACATCTCCCTCCCAGAGCACAGCCATGACCTTGCCGCGGGCTGCGAGGCAGTCCTTTCCGAACATCTTCGTACGCTTGATGTCGGTCCGATTTCCCAGCGCTGCCTGTAGTTCGTCGAGAGGATCAGTGTCGATCTCTGCCATTCTCACCTCCGATGTGCAACCAGCAATCGTTGACCGAAGGCCCAGCCGCATCAAGCGCCGAGCCGAAGGAGATCGTCCAGATCTACCATTGCCAGGTCATCCGTGACGACATCTGCGCCCATTTGCTCCAGGGTCGCTCTGTCTCCAATCCGCCACACGCCCACAGCCAGATAGCCCAGAGACTTGGCAGCCTCCACGGACGAAGCCGCATCCTCGAAGACGAAGAACCGGTCTATGTCCGCGTCGGGGAGGCCCTCCAGTCCTCGCGCCGCGTACTCCAGTATCTCCACCTTGCTGCCCAGATCGACGCCGCACGCATCGAAGTCGAACATAGAATACAACGAGTCGCCTTCCGACATGGCACCGAAATCGTCGCCCACCGCCCTCAGCACTCGGGACCTGGTGACGTTCTTCAGCATGGTACTCGCGTTCTTCGACGCCGAGGCTGCCGCCTGGAGTATCCCTTTGCGGCTGGCCTTGAGCAGCAAGGCCACCGCATCGGTGAACAGCTTGAATTCACCCCTGGCAATCAGTTCCTTGATCAGCGCATCCTTCTCGCTGGCATACCTCTCCAAGAGCTTCCTCTTGTCCTCTTCAGAGACGGCACCAAGACGTTCATAGACGCCCAGCAGTTCCAGTATGTTGTGCGCTCCCTCATACCGGGGCCTGGAGGCAACGTGGGTGAAATAGAAATCAGAGCTCAACCCTTCGGTGTTCCAGGGATCCTTCATCAACGTGAGACGCCACGACTCCTCGTGGGGGCTGTCCAAGACGACGCCGTCAATGTCCCAGATGAAGCCCACTTCGTCCGCCATAACCATCACCTCTTGACCCTCATCGTCCCGCCAGGCTCCAGGATCTTTCTCTCCCCGCAGATATCCATCTCTAGGGCATCGCCACCCTGCTCCATGGACACCACTACCTCACCCCTGGAGATAGCCACCGCCAGGAGGTTGTCCCGGAACCACGTTCGGAATCTCATGCCCTGCCAGTGTTCGGGCAACCGCGGATCGACGGACAATACCCCGCCTCTCACCCGCACACCTGCGAGGCCTCGGACTAGAATCTGCCAGGTGCCTCCAAGTTCCGCCGCATGAACGCCCAGATCTGTATTGCCATGTATTTCTTCCAGATCTGAGTTCGCAGCGTGGTGCAGATACTGGTACGCCTTATTCATGTCGCCAAGCTCGTTGGCAAGAATCGCATAGCTGGTGATGCTGAGGGAGGACACGTGGGTGGTCCTTGGCTCATAGTAGTCGAAGTTCGCCCGTTTCACATCTTGCGAGAACTCATCCGAAAGGAGGTACAGCAGTAGCAGCACGTCCGCTTGCTTGATTAGCTGAGTCTCCTTCACGTCCTTCAGCATCACTTCGCGAGGCCAAAGCGGCATCCCATGCTCGTCCCGTTCAGTGATAGTCACGTCCCTTCTGTCGAAGTAACCTTCAAACTCCTCTATCAGCCCATCGCTGCCCATGAGGAGAACAATCTTGTCGGCTATCTGCTTCCAAGTGTCAACCTCTTCGTTCGTCAGGCCCATGTCGCTTGCAATACTCTGCATCTCGACAGAGAACCGCTCCCAGAAATCCTCGTAGAGCTCACAAGCGTAGCGCAGGACCCATCTGGCCATGGCATTGGTGTATGAATTGTTATCCACGCCCTCTTGGAACTCGTTAGGTCCAATCACCAGCTTGATCTCATAGAAATCACTGTCCGCGTTGTAGCTCACCCGCGACGCCCAGAACCGGGCCGTTTCCAGCACCATCGGCAGGCCGTAGTCGAGCATCAACTCCTCGTCGCCCGTGTGCACATGGTACAGGTGTATCCCGTACACGATGTCACAGGCGATATGGTGCTCCCGCTTGGCGTTGTATACCGGTAGGATTGTCCCATCGAAGTTGACCCAGGTATCCGGCGTCTCCTCCATCCCGCTGTCGGCAGACTCCCATGGCCACAGCGCTCCGCGATAGCCCTGATCCACAGCACGCTCCCGCGCCTGCTCCAGCCTCCGCGCCCGGTACAGGAGCAGCTGCTTGGCGAGACGGGGCTGGGCATAGACGAAGAAAGGCAGCATGAAGATCTCGGTGTCCCAGAAGACATGACCTTGGTACCACTCTCCCGACAGGGCCTTGGGGGCGATACTCACATCGATATCCTCTGGCGGCGCCGCGATGAGCAAGTGATACAACGCAAAGCGCAGGGCTCTCTGAAGGCCCTCATCTCCTCCTATCTCGATGTCTGCTGAATGCCACCTCTTCTCCCACGCCTCCTGGTGGTCGGCCAGCAAGGCTGTCACTCCTCTTCTTCGCGCCGCCGTTACTCCGGCGAAGCAAGCCGCCTCTATGTCCCCTCCGTTCTCCCGCGAGGTGTGGATGGCGATATGGCGGCGGAAGTGGTAGGTGTGCCCTTTGCTCGCACGGAAGGATTGCTCGAGGACGCTAACCTCCTCGCCCATAGCAGATCCTATCTCCAACTCATCCACTGCCTCGGCATCCTCGAAATCGACCGCCGAGGCCATCCCCAGCACTGTGCCCAGATCGTTCGTCCTGGCCTCCAGGTATGAGACATCGCCCCGGGCCTTGCTCAGTGTCACCCGGTAATGTTTCCTGGGCCCGCCGATGGCATGCATCTCGTTTCTCGTCGTCCCATCGATGATGTGCCTGACCACCACAGAGGCGTCAGTGTCCAGGGACTGTAGAGAGAAGACAACCACCCCCCAGTGCATGTTATGCAGGCTGAAGAACCGCATGGATTTGTACTCGTATCTCTGCTCGCCCTTTGCGAACATCGTGCGCCGGTACAGCAGTGCTCTCTTCATGTCCAGCGCCCTGTGGTGCTCCACGACCTCCATAGAGTCGGCGGAGAGCTTCACGCCGTCTACAAAGAACTCAGTGCCCAGTGGATTGGGAGCATTGACGATGGCGAAGGACTGGCCACCGCTCTTGTCGTACACACCTGCCAGGTACGTGCCAGCATATGCCTCGTCGTACCCCTCCTCGAGAATGGAACGCGATCCTAGGTAGCCGTTCCCCAGAGTCAGGATCGCCTCATAGAATCGCATTCTGCCACGATCAAGCTCATCCTCAGTGATGAGCCAACCGTCCTCAGAGAGCGCTCCTCCCATCTGATCCATCATGTCACCACGTCGCCCGCTCCCTCGGCAGCCAGCACCCTCTCGTACACCCGCTCATAACCTTCAACCATCGCCTCAGCTGTGAACATCCTTTCCACACGCTGGCGACACTCACGAGGGTCGATCTCGTGAACTCTTCTGGTAGCGTCCAGGAACTGATCCAATGTCTCCACCACGAAACCTGTACTCTCGTGGTCCACGATCTCCGGCGCCGCTCCCCTTCTGAAGGTCACCACAGGAGTGCCACAGGCCATGGCTTCAGCCATGGTGATGCCGAACGGTTCCTCCCACTGTATCGGATATAGATACCCCTTGGCGCGAGAAAGGAGGTGCATTTTCTCCTGACCCCAGTGTCCGAGTTCTCCCACGAATTGAATATCATCGCTCAGATACGGGGCTATGTGACTGTCGAAGTAGCTGCGCTCTTCTTCCTCGTGTACCTTGCCCGCCAAGATGAGCTTCGCCCCGAGCTCCGCGGCAATCTGGCAGGCGAGATGAGGGGCCTTTTGCTCGTTGAATCGCCCGATGTAGAAGAAGAAATCCTCCTTCTCTTCTCGGAAGGGGTAGTTCTCCAGTAGGATGCCGTTGTACACCGTGCCGGCATAGTTCAATCCAGGGAGGCAATCCTGATGGAAGTCACTGATGGTCACAAAGTGCACCCTGTCGTTGTCCGTGAATAGACGGTAGAACCTGCTGTTCTCATCATCGAACGGCCCGTGGACCGTGTGGACCACCGGTACGTCCAGCATAGCAGCTGCGAGCAAGCCCTCCTTCCATGTATGGTCGTGAACTATGTCGACTTCGTTCTCTAGCATCGACCTGTAGCAGTCCAGGGAGTGTGCGAGCGCAACGTTCAGGAAACTCGACGCCGGAGCATCTATGTAGGCCTTCATCTCGTCGTCGAAAAGCGCGTGCACGGCTGCGCTGCTAGACGAAGTGGCCACCGTGCACAGGGTGACCTCATGCCCTCTGTCGACGAGTCCCTCGACCAACAGGTGAACGACCACTTCAATCCCACCGTACCCCTCCGGCGGTATTCTGAACCACGGCGGTGCGATTTCGGCTACTCTCACTGCAGACCTCCTCTGCCAACCGTCAGACAACGAGCCAGCCAGTGTTCATTACCAACCACAGCAGATGGCCGACCACAACATAGGTCGATGGACGCGATCGCCAGATCGTCGCGTGGCGCACATACTATAGCATAGGTGAACGGCTCCACCAAGAAAGGGAGTGTGTTCGGGCTCTCGTCTGGACCCCCTGGTCTGCTTTTGAAGGCCCATCTTCTGTCCCGATTCAGATGACTTGGCACATTCTAAAGGGACAGAAGCTTGACTATGGGTACGAAATGCGATATGATAGAGGTAGATCGCAGCGGAGGTCCAGACTATGGCTATCACCATGAACCTGAACGTCCTCATAGCTCAGTGGGAGCAAGCCAATCCGGGCCACAAGCTCACCTTGAGAAAACTGAGCGACCTAGTCGGAGTCAACAAGAACACGCTTGGCCGCCTCAAGAGTGGAAATGCGGAACGCGTAGACCTCAGCGTACTTGATGCTCTGTGCCGGTTCTTCGACTGCACCCCCAACGACCTGCTGCTCTTCAGCACAGGGAGCATGGGAATGACTGGAGTGGAAAGGAGAGACAGCATGAAAGACAAGCTGGTCAGGGACGTGATGCACCGCGAGGTGATCAGCTGTCGGGTAGACACCCCGTTGAGAGAAGTCGCCAGACTCCTGGACTCCGAAGGGATCAACGCGCTGGTGGTGGTGGACGAAGGCGGCGATCTCAGCGGCGTGGTCTCTCAAACCGACCTGGTGAAAGCCTTCGACCAGCAATGGGAGAGCATGATCGCGGAAGATGTGATGACGCCGGACGTAGTCACCATCGTTGCCGATATCCCCGTCCAGACGGCGGTGGAACTGATGGTGGACAATCAAGTACACCGCGTGGTCATCACCCAAGGAGGCCTGGCTCCGCGCCGTCCCGTGGGTGTGCTGTCCATGACCGACGTCGTGCGGGAGATGGCACGCTAGGCTATCGAGTCATGCCTGGCACGCTCTAGCCCCTCTGCCGGCGCTGCCCAAGGACGAATACCTCTGTCCTCGCATCTGACTGTGCCGTCGGTCACTTCGCGTGATGCCATCTATCTGCGAAGCTGCTGCTCGACGGCGCTGCGAACGCGTCCGCCACCCCGCGCGCCCGGCTTGCGGGGATCATCATGCCCGGGTACGCCGTCAAGGGCACATCTCCTCTAGGTGCAATCGCTCCGCATGTCCTCAGTACCGTCTGCAACACAGGACACCGCCACCTTGTCCCCATGGGCCACGAAGATGCTGACTCGGGCGGACCCGGCTCCGAGCTCGGACTGGGCACAGCAGTCCTCGCCTACACAATCGGTCGCCACCTGGGCCAAACCCGCCTCCAACAGCCACCTTTCAACATCCTGTCGCTTGAAGCCCAGCCACCGATCGTGCTGCTCGGTTCTCAAGAACTCAAAGGTATGCTCGTCCATGTCTGTAATCACCACCCTGCCGCCCGGCTTCAGAATGCGCACCATCTCCGCAATCGCGTTCGGCGGCGACTCCACATGGTGCAGGTACATGTTGGCGAAGACATAGTCCACGGCCTGATCCGCGATGGGCAGCGATTCCGCCTGCCCCACGCGGTAGTCGATGCTATCTAAATGGGAAAGCTTGCTACGCGTCGCGTCCAGCATCGCTTCCGACTGGTCGACGGCGATCACACTCAAGCCCTGCTGCACCAGGCCCTGGGTCACATAACCTGACCCGGCCCCAATGTCGGCGGCCACCCTACCCGGCCGTACTTCGGCAACAGAGATAGCCTTCTGTCTTGCCGCGTCCGAGAAGAAGCCTTCCCTCATCTCGTCCCACCGTGGTGCGACCTCGTCGAAGTATTCCTTGCTGCTCATTCTTCCCCCCGGGCTTAGTCACAGTTGCCTTGCCGGAACTATGCTCGTCCACCATCACAAATCACGGCAGCAATCTCAATCCCGCCCGTCTAACAGCCTTCACCGTCCCGAGCGGCGTCGGGGCCATCCCCCCGCCCATCAGTCGCCGACCTCTTTCAGCTTGGTGCGTTGGGGTCGTTGCCCAGGTACTCGCTTCAGAATCCCGCGGGCTTCGAGATCCAGCTTCCCGGTGGTGAAGTACCACGAAACGGAACCATCGAATCTGCCTTGCAGCTCGTTCTGCACGTCCTCGCGTGCTGCTTGCAGCGGGGATTCCCCTCTGCTACGCACGGACCGCGGGATGGCCGCCTTCATCGCGTCGTACTTCTCCCTGCTGATGTTGACCTTCTGCTTGCCTTCAGGATGCCTGGTCAGTATCCTCTCTCCCTGGTCCGCACTCGCTTCATGCGCCATGTGTGCCGTCTCCGCTTGCGCAGCGGAACTGTCATCCCGCGTGGTTGGCTCCATTATGCCGATACCGGAACTGCGTGTCCACAGGCACCAGGTGTCCTCCGAACCGCGCCTGGGTGCGGGCGCGGGACGGGTTTGTCAAGGAGGCTGACTGTTATAACAAAGTTGACAAATCTACTATACTATACTATCGTTGTGATGCAAGGAGATCAAGTCATGAAGTTGTCAACAAAGGCCCGGTACGCCGTGCGAGCGATGGTAGATCTGGCTATGCACTGCGACCAACATCCCATATCTCGCAAGGAGATAGCTGGTCGGCAGGACATCTCACCCCACTACATGGAGCAGCTGTTCGCCAAATTGAGGGACGCAGAGATCATCGAGGCTGTCAGAGGCCCCGGCGGTGGCTATCTGTTGTCCAAGAGACCCGATGAGATCACCGTGGGCGCCATCGTTCGGGCAGTTGACGAAGTGCTCGCGCCTGCACCTTGTTTGAGGACCGAGTCGCCTCTCGCTTGCGAACGGATGCCAACCTGCGTGACCCATCGCCTCTGGGAGGAGTTGAACAGTAGAACGGACGAGTTCCTGGACTCCAAGACCATCCAGGACTTGTGTGACGAAGCGCGCCAACTCTCTGAGGCGAAGTGACTGCACCTCACTTCGCGTAGATCGCGCGAGTTGGTTGCCAGGCTACTCGCGCTTCACCAATCGGCAGGCTAGTTCGCCCAGAAGTCCTTATTGCCATTCCGGCTGCGGGGAACCTGCATCCTTGGCCTCTCGGCCGGCAAATGACATCGGGTAGTTCCTATGAGTTGCCCGACCGCAAACTCGCTGATCCAGTATCTGCGACTACAGATGTTGAGTTGCGAGAGTCGAATGCCCAGGCCGACTCAAGGCCGATCCTCTGCAAAGGATTACCCTGAGGGCCGGCGCCAGCGCGGGGGTGATCCTTTCCCAGGTCACGGCCACCGACTGTCGGGCCCAAACCGCTGCGCTACATGCACTACAGGCATATGAGCCAGGTAGACAGTTCGGCTCACACTTTGACTGAGAATAGGCGATGTCCACACACGATAGTGACAGTCTCACCGACGAAGAACTCGAGTACTACTCGCGTCAGATAGTACTGTCCGACATCGGCTACGACGGACAGCAGAAGCTCCACGATGCCAGTGTCTGCATAGCGGGTGTGGGCGGGCTCGGCTCAGTGGCCGCAACACAGCTTGCCGCGATGGGTGTGGGTCACCTCCGCCTCGTGGACTATGACGTGGTTGATCTGTCAAACTTGCACAGACAGCACCTGTACGATGTGAATGCCATCGGCTACCCCAAGGTTGAGATCGCGGCCGGCCGGCTCCGCGATCTGAACCCCCACGTCGATATCGAGCCACTACCACTGGCCATTGGCGCTCACAACGCCACAGAGATCGTCACAGGCATGGACGTGGTGGTGGACGGACTCGACCGGATGATGCCGCGCTATGCCATCAACAGCGCATGCGTGAAGCTTGGCGTCCCCTACGTGTTCGGTGCCGCGGTCAGCATGTACGGCAATGTCTCCACCATACTGCCCCAAGAGACCGCATGCCTCGAGTGCTTCTATGGCTCGATAGAGGACGATGCACTGCCGTCTTGCTCCGTCCTGGGGGTACATCCCGCAGTCATCGGTCTGGTCGCCAGCATCGAGGTCGCGGAGACCACGCGCGTCCTTCTGGGCCAAGAACCGAGGCTGGCCAACAGGCTGCTTCACTGCGACATCGAGGCCATGGCGTTCGAGCAGGTCGAACTCTCGAAGACATCCAGCTGTCCCGTATGCGGCCCGGAACCACGACCAGCCCCTGCCACACCAGAGCACGGGCTCGTCAGCGAGCTGTGTTCCAGAGACGGGAAGAGGACATTCGCCATCATGCCCAGGCGAAATCTGGAGCTAGATATGGAGTCGGTACGTGAGATTGCGATTAGCAGCGGCTTTCGGATCACGGTGAGCGCCGGTCTGGGAACCACATTCGAGTGGGGCCAGACCGGACGGGCAAGCCTGCTCTCCAGTGGAATCATGATCGTGGAGGGCGCTCGCGACGAGGGGGAGGCCCAGGACCTGTTCAGACGCCTGGTGATCCAGGGCCTGGGGGTCCCGGAATCGGACGCTGACCACGGGAGCGGGCGTTCAGACCACGCCGAAGGCCAAGCCTAGCCGCGCGCGCTTCTGCCGCGGCAGCGCCCGACTTGTCCAGGAATCCTCACAGGTTGTCCAGCGGGTCAGCGAACGCATCTGGCCCACTCCGGATAGGGCGCTGGCTTGTACTTCGCGCCGTAGACCCAATCATCGGCCTTGGTGAGAAAGCGCCTGGACCAGGGGACACGGACGGCGACCTCGGCCACGAGCCTGTGGAAGGGCGTCCGGGGCTTGCTCCAGGGACAGACCACCTGACAGATGCCGCAGGCCGCGCCCTGATTGCCCCAGTAGAGCAGACACTTCACCTCGTCTATCTTCCACTTGCTGACCCCTCTCACTTCCACCTTGCCACCCGAGGGGATAGCCCGGGGAGGGCAGTTCTCGGCACACTTGAGGCACTTCTCACAGTAGTCCTGCACGCCCAGATCCACTGGCTTGTCTGGCACCAGAGGAAGGTCGGTGGTAACGCAAGCCAGCCTGAAATTGGCCCCTAGTTCCTTGGTCACTGCATAGCCGCAGCGCGCCAGCTCTCCCAGACCAGCGTCAATCGCCACGGGGACCACCAGCACGCCGTAGTTCCTCAGATGGTGAGCTCGCGCCGGGTACCCCAGCGCCCGGATGTACCTCGCCAGCTGCACAGCCACCAGGGCGCTAGCGGCATACACGAGTCCAGTCTCGAAGTCGCACACCAGAGAGGGCCCAGTCCTGATCAGGTTCGCATCCTGAGGAAACGCCATGCTGATGGCATACTTTTGATCGATCTCTATCGCATCTCCGTAGTTCAGCCCTTGATACCCTTCGGGCACGCCACTGAAGAACGGGGGATTGGCGTCGTACCCCCCAAAGAAGGGGCCCCTACCACGGTGGGCATACACCCAGGCCGGATTCAACGGGCCGACGCGCACGGTGTGAGCCCCCAGCAGTTTGGCCACAGCCTTGATCCGAGATGTCATCGCCTCTGGCTCCATCCTCACCTGATGAGGATTCACCGGGCCATCTACCGCATCTGGCTCACCGAGAGGCGGAACAGAACCGAACGTGCTTTCGTACAGCGCCTCATTCATCGGATCGTCAGACGCTTCAACCGCGTCAGGACTCTTATGCTGGATGAATCGGGATAGCCGGCGGTCGATCTCCACCAACTCGGGGTGGAGGGCGTGATACTCCCTCTCCTCGGCGCTGCCGGGCACGAGATCCTCGCGCGCGAAAACGGAATCCCGCTCATCAAAGCGCTTCAGCGTACCCGCAACCTCGTAAGTCGGCCTGTCAACCTCGTGTGCCATGCTCACCTCCCCTCTCGTAATATAGGCTCGCCGTCTGAGTATGTCAACCCTGGAAAGTTGTGATATAATGCGCTTCGCAGCGGATACGAAGCGGCGCGGACCACCGCTATCCTGTTGATAGAAGGAGAGAAGTGTGTATCAGAAGAGCGTCCTGGACCAGGGACTCCGCATACTGACCTCGACCATGCCCCACACCCACTCCGTGAGCGTTGGTTTCTTCATCGGCGTGGGATCGCGATACGAGCCCGCCGAGGAGAACGGCATCACCCACTTCATCGAGCACATGCTGTTCAAGGGAACCAACAAGAGACCGGAAGCCAGAGACATCGCTGTCGCCATCGAGGGCATTGGAGGCATCTTCAACGCCAGCACAGGTCGAGAACTGACCAGCTACTGGGCGAAGGTAGGACAGGATCACTTCTCCGTCGCCCTGGACGTACTTGCGGACATGCTTCTCAACTCCAAGCTGGAAGAACAGGAGATAGAAAAGGAGCGCGGGGTCATCATCGAGGAGATCAACATGACCCTGGATCGCCCCTCTGATTGGGTACATCTCCTGGCGACCGAGCTGACGTGGCCCGGCCATCCCCTCGGTCGAGACCAGGCCGGCACGAAAGAGACCGTCAGTGGGATCACCAGGTCCATGGTCCAAGAATATCTCGCTCGACACTATCAACCCGCCGGCACTGTACTGGCCGTCGCCGGCAACATCGAGCACGATCGCATCGTGGAGGAGGCAGCGGAGCAGCTCAAAGCCTGGCAACAGAAGCCTAGTCACTCCTATCTGCCCATGAATCTGGAGCAAGAGGGTGCAAGGCTCCGGTTGGAGCACAGGAGTACCCAGCAAGCTCATCTAGCCCTCACGCTTCCCGGCCTCTCCCGCTTCGATGATGACAAGTACAACCTCAGCTTGCTCAACACCATCCTGGGACAAGGGATGAGCTCAAGACTGTTCCTTGAGGTCCGCGAGAAGCGCGGATTGGCCTATTCCGTGTACTCGTACGCCTCCTCCGTACTGGACACAGGCCTCATGGGGGTGTACGCCGGTGTTGACGCGGAACAGATTGAGCGAGCCCTTCGTGCCATCCTGGAGGAGCTGGACAAGATGAAGCAGGAGCCGGTGTCTGGTGAGGAGCTGGATAACGCCAAGGAGTTCATCAAAGGACGTTTGCAGCTTCAGATGGAGGACTCGTTCTCCGTCGCCTCCTGGGCTGGACGTCAGGAGATTCTGGAAGACAGGGTGCTATCGGTGGATGAGGTTTTGCAGAACGTGGATGCCGTAACCACCGCGGACATCCAGCGCGTCGCCCAGAGGCTCCTCAAAGAGGAGAAACTGAACCTGGCCGTTGTGGGCCCATATGACGCGAGTCAGGCAGAACACTTCCAGTCCATGCTTACGCTTTGACGCCAAGAGCAGGCTGATAGCGTTGCGTACAACTGTGCCGCCGCTCAGTTTCGGACGGCAGCCAATGACGTGCCCTCCGCTCACGGTCTAGCCTGGAATGCAGCTGTGAAGATCGTCTGAGAAGAGGAGATGCCCCACCCAATTCTCGACAAACCCGAAAGCCTTCGTGTGATCTTTCACCCACGACTCGACTACCCCCCCGCCCTTGCAGCACCGGGGGGGCAACCCCTCTCCATCCAGGTTGAGCCGGGCGTGACGGTTGGCGCGCGGTTGTACGGCTCGGGTAGCGATGCACCAGCCATCCTGTACTGGCATGGCAACGGTGAGATCGCGGCGGACTACGATGCCATCGCGCCGCTATACACTCGGATGGGAATCACACTGCTCGTCATCGACTACCGCGGATACGGGAATAGCGATGGCACACCGACTTGCAGCAACCTCCTCTCCGACGCTGTCGCGGTCTTTGGATCCGCAGATAGCATACTCGATCACCACGGCCTGACTCCCTCACGGCTCTACGCAATGGGACGCTCCCTGGGGAGCGCGGCAGCCATCGAATTGGCCGCGCGAGCCGGCAACCAACTCTCAGGACTAGTAGTGGAGAGTGGCTTCGCGGATACATTTGCCCTGCTCGCGCGCCTGGGGGTTGGATTGGAGGGGGCCACGGAGCGCCAAGACGGATTTGGCAACCCACAGAAGATCGCGGACGTGACCATCCCCACACTGATCATTCATGGAGAGGATGATGTGCTCATCCCTGCACAAGATGGAGAGGAGTTGTTCCAACGATCTGGCGCAAAGAACAAGAGGCTGCTCCCCATCACTGGGGCGGGACACAACGATCTGATG
Organism: Chloroflexota bacterium; assembly: GCA_030603665.1. Lineage (GTDB taxonomy): Bacteria > Chloroflexota > Anaerolineae > UBA7937 > B3-Chlor > JAUVXJ01. The sequence goes on from JAUVXJ010000003.1 coordinate 394,764, forward strand.
CTCGTAGGACGAACCCAGTACTTCGACGCGATCCGGGCATTCGTATGGGGCGAGTTGGAGGGCTAAGACCGATGGAATCCGTGAACCAAGAGAGTTCCACAAAGCACATCGTCATCGGAGTTGCGGGCGGCACGGGCTCGGGCAAGACCACCGTGTCCCAGGCCATTCTGGACAGAGTCGGCATTGATCAGATTGCCTATCTTCAACACGACTCCTACTACCGGGATCGAAGTCAAGTGCCGCCGGACGAGAGGGTCAAGACCAACTTTGACCACCCCGACGCCCTGGAGAGCGAACTCCTGGCTCACCACCTGGCGTCGCTGAAAGTGGGACAGGCCGTCCAGGTGCCCGTCTATGATTTCACCACGCATACACGCGAAGCCCGCACTGTTACCGTGGAGCCTCGCAAGGTAATCCTGGTGGAAGGAATACTCATCTTCGCCGAGAAGACGCTGAGGGAATTGATGGACATCAAGGTCTTCGTGGATACCGATGCCGATGTCCGCTTCATTCGCCGCCTCCAGCGGGACATCACCGAGAGAAGGCGCACCATGGAGTCGGTGATTCGACAGTATACCGAGACCGTGCGCCCCATGCACCTGGAGTTCGTCGAGCCCAGCAAGAGGTACGCTGACGTGATCATCCCCGAGGGCGGATTCAACCTGGCCGCCATAGACATGCTCGTGGCCAAGGTCAACGCTATGATCGACAGCGAATAGGAAGTCATGAGAGGATCCTGGACCCTCCAGGCCGCCTCAACCAGGTCTCGTCCCACTGGTCGGCGGCTTGGGAACTTGGTACCATTGACTGCTATGCTCCACAGTAGTATAATGAGACATGAAGGGGTTCGCTTCCGTAGCGCAATAGGGCGCACGGCGGCGCGGTCGCATCTCGCTTGTTGTGCGATGGCGGTGCCCCACCAGTCAGCCGCTGTGCCACATCCGTTGCATAGCTATCCCGGGGCCACTGGCCGAATGGCCGACAAGGTGGGTGGACAGCCCCGGCAAGTTTCCTGCGTTGTTCAAGGGCCGGGGCACACCCACGCAGAGCACCCGGCTCTTGTCATATCTGCCACCGTGCGTTTGTCGAGTCCACAAGCGTCAGCGACCAACGTGACTGATCCTTTTGTGGACAGGTGACTAGGTGACCGTAGGTCAAGAAGAAATGGCGGCTCAACGCGAGAAGGCGCAATCCAGCCAGGCATCTTCCTATGAGAGCCTGCCCGAGATGGTCTTCACCCCTCCCAGCGGCTGGCCGGGGCTCCATCTTCGTGAACTCTGGGAGTACCGCGACCTGCTGTACTTCCTCGTGTGGCGTGACATCAAGGTCCGATACAAGCAAACGGTGCTGGGTGTAGGGTGGGCTGTCCTGCAGCCACTCCTCACTATGGTTGTGTTCAGCATCTTCTTTGGCGTGCTGGGGCGGATGTCGTCGGACGGGTTGCCGTACCCTGTCTTCTTTTACGCAGCCCTGGTCCCCTGGAGCTACTTTGCCGCGTGCGTGCGACGATCCTCGGAAAGCCTGGTCGGCAGCGGCAGCCTCATCTCCAAGGTCTACTTCCCACGCCTGATCCTTCCCCTGGCTAGCGTGCTGAGCAGTCTGGTGGACTTAGGGTTCTCCTTCATGTTGTTGCTGGTCCTCATGCTATTCTATCGAATGGTTCCCACACCGGCCGTACTTCTGCTGCCTGCGTATCTGCTCTTGGCCATGATCACCGGCCTGGGGGCAGGCCTCTGGCTTTCGGCCCTCAACGTCCGGTACCGGGACTTCAGGTTCGTGGTTCCCTTCATGGTCCAGACCTGGTTCTTCGTGACCCCAATCATTTACCCCAGCAGCCTGATACCGGAGCCCTGGCACACCTGGTACGGACTGAACCCCATGGTGGGAGTGGTGGAGGGCTTTCGGCAGGCGCTGCTGTCCACAACTGCGACACCAGGCCCCATCGTCTGGGTCTCGGCCCTCGTATCCGTCATCTTGCTGCTGAGTGGTGCCTACTTCTTCCGGCGCATGGAGCACACCTTCGCCGACGTCATATAGCAACATGGACGATACCGTCATCCGAGTTGAGAATCTCAGCAAGCTCTACAACCTTGGCAAGATCGAAGCAGAACGTATGAATCTGACCGAGCGGATCCAGGGTGCCTTGCTAGCACCCTTCCGCAGTCAGGGAGGTCTTTCGACCTCCTCGGCGGAGCGAGAGTTGTGGGCGCTGAAGAACGTCTCCTTCGAGGTGAAGCGTGGCGAGGCTCTGGGGATCATCGGACCCAACGGTGCAGGCAAGAGCACGCTGCTGAAGCTGCTGTCCGGTCTCACCGCGCCGACGGAAGGATGCATCACCATTCGCGGGCGCGTGGGCTCGATGCTGGAGATCGGGACTGGTTTCAGCCCGGAATTAAGCGGCAGGGAGAACGTCTTCCTTAACGGCGTGATTCTGGGCATGAAACGCAGAGAAATCGAGCGCAAGTTTGACGAAATAGTCGCCTTCTCAGGCGTCGAGAAGTTCCTCGACATGCCGGTGAAGCGCTATTCCAGCGGCATGCGTGTGCGCCTCGCCTTCTCCGTCATTGCCCACCTGGAGCCGGAGATCCTGCTGATAGACGAGGTCTTGTCCGTGGGCGACGCCGCCTTTCGCAGGAAATCCATGTCCAAGATGGAGGATTTGATCGGCGGTGGACGGACGGTCCTATTTGTCAGCCACAGCCTGCCGGCGGTGGACAATCTGTGCCAACGTGGCATGGTGCTTGAGCAGGGACGTGTCGCGTACATCGGCGGTCAGGTCCAGGCCATCGCGCACTACTTAACAAGCTTGGATGGAAGCACACTATCATTAGGCGAACGTGTGGACCGGCGCGGGTCGGGCGCGGTGCGGGTTGTGGGCATTGAAGCAAGAGATGAAGATGGCAACCTACTCAACGAGGCAACTTGCGGTCAGAGCGTGGACATCTACCTCCATTTCGAGACTGCGCCAGGGTTCTCCAACCGTCAGGTCGTGGCCAGCCTTATGCTGAAGACATCACTAGATGCACCGGTCTTTCTCCACCATAACCGACTCAGCGGGGACCGGTTCAGAGACCTGCCCGCCTCAGGGGCCTTCGTGCTTCACTTGCCGCGACTACCGCTGCCACCGGCCACGTATCGGTTAGCCTACAGCATCATGGCTGGTGGGGAGTACCTGGACAGCATCAGTGATGCGGGTGAACTGACAGTCGTGGGGGGAGATTTCTTCGGTACGGGAGAGATACCACCAGTTAGCCACGGTGTTTGTCTCGTTAATGGCGACTGGCGTCTAGTACCCAATCCGGCTTCTACGAAGCCAGGGACTACTGAGGATGCTTAGGAAGCCCAACCTCCGCGGGTTCCGCAAGTTGACGCGCGGGCGATCGCGGCGTCACGCTCCACCACCGGGAGAAGTAGAGCGCGCTGAGTGGACATTCTACATCGAGCACTTACGGGAAGGTATGATCGCGTTTGATGTTGGGGCTCATGTTGGGGAGCTGACTTTGCTGTTCTCCAGACTGGTGGGCAGACAAGGGCGAGTATACTCGTTCGAAGCAGGCAGCGCAACTTTCGAGCGATTGAGGACTGTATGCGAGCTCACCGGTCGCCGAAACGTGGCGCTCAACCATCTAGCCGTCGCAGAAAGAGAGGGGAGCGTCCGCCTCCATTGCTATGACGACGAGCACTCAGGCTGGAACACGCTCGCCGAACGTCCCTTGCACAGATACGGCCTTGACGTAGAGGCCCTAGGCACTGAGGAGATAGCGGCGACAACCGTTGACGCCTACTGTGAGAGAATTGGGCTCTCTGCGGTCGATTTGCTCAAGATCGACGTTGAAGGAGCCGAGTACCAGGTACTACTGGGCGCGGAGCAGACGCTCTGTGCAAGGCGTATCGGTCTGTGCACGTTCGAGGTCGGCAAGACCACTTTCGATATGGGCAACGACCCAGGAGAGATCGAGCGGTACCTGAGGGAAATGGACTATGAGGTGCGGAACATTGTGCACGGCGCGCCGGCTCTCGCCGATGTGACGAGCGCTGAGGACGCTCGCTTCTCCATGTACGTTGCACGACCACGAACAAGCACCCCCGGATGAGAGTCAACATCTACGGAGTTGGACGCTCGGGCACCAAGGCACTCCACTTGTGGACAGCGTATGTGCTTGCCCAGGAGTTTGGAGTCGTGTGGCTTGGGTATGAGCCATTTCGGTACCGACACAGAAGACTGACACTCAGCGACAGCGGATGGCAACTTCATCGGAGAATGCCGCTCCTCATTAGCCAGGACACTGCCGTGCCCAGCGATTCGCCTCGATTCTGGCGCGATTTGTCCAATCATCCTGTAGGTGTGGCGAAGTTCATCAGAGCTAATGGTCGGATCAACTTGATCAACTCAATCATGCAACCCGACTTGTCCGTGCTCGTGGTGCGCGACCTGTATGAAGTGCTTGCCTCCATTGCGGTGCGCACCTGGGGTCTTGTCGAAAACGACTATGAGTGGGGCCGGATTTGTGGGGAAGCACAAGATATCTATCCATTCTTGAAAGAGGAAGGGTGTCTGCGCCCCACCACGGACAAGCTGTTGAGAAGTGCCGTCCACTGGTTCACAATGAACAAGTATGCGCTCGACAACCTTGAAGGAACCGCGGTTATGGAATACAGCCACCTTCAGCGGATTAGCGCACTGCTTGAGGGTCTTGGCATTCAGAGTCCGGCTCCTCCCATTTCCGATCCGATCTTCCGTGGCGACAATATCCACAAGGACTACCCTCTCCAGGATTTGCCTCTGCCGGAAGCCAGCGATCATACAGCGAATCGCGGCGCCCATAGGATTCTTGTCTGGATCAGCAGGCTCGTCGACAGGTGGGCTCCAGCACACCCGCGTACGACAGCAGTGCATCCTGTCTTCCCTGAGGTTCGCCACGAATCTGTGGGGACACTATGCACACTGAACACGAGTCCTTGCCGGGATATGGGCGGAGCGGCACCTACTACTCCAGTAGCCAGAGTCACGGTCGAGCGAAACAGCCTCCTTGATGAGATGTCTTCGCGGGTACGATCCTCTCTCAACCAGGCCTTACAGCGCGAAGAAGCCTCGTCCAATCAGAGCCGCGCCCGCGCAAGGGAAGCGCAATGATACCCCTGCACCCAATCCCTAAGACCGATCACACGTGTCCTCAGTGTCAGTTTCGTCTGGAGCCACGGGGGTGGTACATCCCCGGTATGCGTACTCTGGCTGACCTGGTTTGCCCAAAGTGCGGCCGAGAATTCTATGGTGATCTGCCCGCAGGGCACGGGCTCTACTATCCCATGCTTCTGGAGCGGGCCACAGGGGTCGTTCATGACCGGCAAGGCGTGGAATGGTTCTCGAGCTGGCTTCGTGATTCGTACTCCAATCGCATCGACTCACCCATCGGCTTCGACTCCCAGAATCTTCTTCCGCTGAAGCGGCCCGTGCTGCTAAACTGCTTGGACAGGCTCTATGGCCATTGTGTGTTGAAGCTGCTGAACGCGCAATACTACCTTGATCAGCACCCAGACGTTGATTTGGTAGTGCTCGTCCCCCTATTCTTGCGCTGGATGGTGCCCGACGGCGCCGCAGCAATCTGGACGGTGGACTTGCCCCTCAGTAGGGGTACCGAGTGGAATGACTGGTTGGCCACCGAGCTGAATCGTCGTATCTCTGCCATGTCCGACTGTTGGCTCAGTGTTGGCTTATCTCATCCGCATCCGGGAGACTATGACATTGAGCGGTTCACACGCGTACGGCCCTTCCAAGTCGAGAAATGGGACACGCCTTCCGCGCGCCCGACAGTCACCTTCATCTGGCGCGAAGACCGAGCGTGGAGCAGCTTGCCTCGGCAGGAGGGCTCACACGAGCCTGAGGAATCCGTGACCGCCTCACCGGGTTCCGCACAAGAATCGCTCAATGAGCAGAGGGAAAAGGTGATAGGCTTAGCCCAGGCTCTGCATGACGCTTTCTCACAAACTGACTTCGCCGTTGCCGGTCTCGGCGAGCCCGAAGGACTTCCTGCTTGGGTAGCAGACTTGCGGACCCGGCAAATCACTGATGCTGTCGAAAGATCGTGGTGCGAGCGATACGCCAAGAGCCATGTAGTCATCGGGATCCATGGGTCGAACATGCTCCTCCCGTCGGCTCACGCCGGGGCGGTCATAGAGCTGGTACCCCCGAAACGCTGGGACAATCTGGTGCAAGATATGCTACCCACAGCGGGGGATGTCCGAGAAGCGATGTACCGCTATCATTTCCTGCCTCTCGCTGCTTCGCCAACAACGGTCAGTGAAATCGCGGCCTCGCTGTTGCGCCGTCTACCGTACGCACTGCTAAACTTCAAGCGGCCGTGGGTTGACCACGAAGCGGTTGGAGCAGAACCGTGGCTCATAGAAGCAAGACGGCGGAAAACCGGAGAGCGACTGGCATTCGAGAAGGACTATCAAGCCACCCTTGCCGAGAATCGGGAACTGAAACTCCGGCTGACCCAGTTGCAGGATTCCCGGAGTTGGAAGGTCACGAAGCCTCTGCGACTACTCGCCGAGATCGCACAGGGCCCAGCAGAGGCGGAGGATCATGCAGCGACTCTCCCCGGGAACAGGAGACTCAGACTCCAGTTGGCGCAGCTCCACGATTCCAGCAGTTGGAGGCTGACCGCGCCTATCAGGAGGATCAGCGAGCGTGTCAAGGGACTCAGACACTGACGACATGTCTCACGAGTGGCTATCCGTCATCACAGCGTCGCTCAACGCAGCCCCTCAGATCGAGTGGGCGATCGAGAGTGTTATGAGTCAGACGTATCCTCACATCGAGCACGTGATTATCGATGGTGATTCAACAGACGGGACACTGGAGATTATCGGTAAGTACCGAGAAAGAATAGGGTACTTTATCAGCGAGCCGGACAGCGGCCTCTACAATGCCATGAACAAGGGTATCAAGGCAGCCACAGGAGACGTGCTGTTCTTCCTCAATGCCGATGATCGTTTCTGTGACGAGAAGGTGGTGGAAGACGTGATGTCGGTCTTCCACGACGCCCCCGAGCTGGAAGTAGTTTTCGGGAACCTGGTATGGGACCTGCCAGACAGACTATGGAGGAAGAAACAGCCAGGCACCATTACCAGGGCCTCGCTGGCGGCAGCCACCATACTTCACCAAACTGTATTCGCCAGGAAGCATCTCTTCCAGGCAACCGACGGCTTCTCGGAAGATTACAGGCTCGTGAGCGACTACGAGTGGATGATGAAGGTCTTCATCCGAGACAAGCGTGAGTACCAGTACTATGATCGTGATATCGCAGTGATGGGCACCCAGGGTCTGAGCTGGACGTCTACGGACTGGGAAAGTGAACGTATCGAGGCCATGCGTGCGTACTTCACGACGTACGAGATACTGCGATACCGCGTCTGGCCCAGAAGGATGCAGCCCTTGGCAGAGAGGCTCTACAGCATCCGTCGCTTCCTGCACCTGGGGAGAATCCGCCGCCTCTGGAGAGGCTGAAGGGGATTCACTGCACTCTTATGTCGCCCGTGCCCGGCCACGCGCAACCTTGCAGGGATGAAAACGCCGAGGGCCGATGAAGATATCCGTCTACATCACCTCCTACAATCAGAAGGAGTATCTGCTAGAGTCTATTGAGAGTGTCCTCAGCCAGACGCTGAAACCCTTCCAGATTGTGATCGTCGACGACTGTTCGACAGATGGGTCACAGGAGGTGATCGCGGGCTACGTCTCCAAGCACGACGACCTGATAATACCGGTCTATCACACGCAGAACCAGGGTGTCGCGCAGAGCCGTATCGCTGGGGTGCGGGCAACGACTGGAGACTACGTCAGTCACGTGGACGGCGATGACAGGTTCCTTCCCACCAAACTGGAAGAGGAGGCCCGACTCCTTCAAGGGAACCGAAATGCGCAGATCGCCTTCTCGGACTACTACTACATCACCGAGGATGGCACACGAACCGGAAGTTGGGCGGAGACGGAGAAGCCCCCTCAAGGCGACGTCTTCTGCCGGACTTTCGCCCGGGATTTCCCAAAGCAAGGTCTGTTCCGAAATGAGCTGACTCACCGCGAGGCCTGGAAACACATCGGTTTCTATGATCCAAACCTGTCACTCTACGAAGACTACGAGATGCTGATTCGCCTGACAAAGCACCTGAGGGTCGTTTACCGCGACGTACCCCTATCCGAGTATCGCTTGCACGAAGCCGGCCTATCCAGGGCAAGAGCCGTCGAGCACCTGGCTGCGCTGAAGTACATCTATGAGAAGAACCAGCCCCTTTTGGATGACGCGGGTCCGGCTGGAAGAGTAGAGGTGGAGCAGAAACTGGGCGAATGGATGGCCCGGATCGCCAATCGCGCCGTAGATGAAGCGATAGAAGATGCTCAACAGCGACGTGGCAGAGCACATGCCTTGAGACAGTACCTCCAGGTTGTCAGGAGTCAACCGTCCTATTCTGTCCACTACAAGCCGGTCCTTCGGATTCTTCTGCCAGAAGTGGCATTTGAATCGCTTAGGGCCGTGTCCCGCAAGGCACGTCTGTACGCGCGATCGGTGCGCCGCTGAGCCATGGCCAACTCCACAGTTGACAGTTCCATCCACACAGCCCATAATGCACTGAGAGGCTCAGAACACCGGGCAGTGACCGGGACCGAGGCTCAAGCTTGCCACGAATCGGGTTGCTCACCCGCGTGCGGCCGGTATCTTCAGCGCAAAGAGTCCTTCAACCTGGAATCCGAGATGAACATCGCACCTCGCCTCGTTCAGGTACTAGAGGAGACTGGGCATGATGGGTAGAATGCTTGCGCTCTCGCCATCGGAGCGCGTGCGGGCTTCTCTGCGACTATCGCGGTTCGCGCTGGCCGTAGCGATACCAAGCATACCCCTGTGGATCGCATACGCGATAGCATGGGGAGCGATAGCCAGCAGAACACCGGGAGGAACAGCTCAAGCCATCCTGAGCGCCCTCGTCCTTGCCATCTGTGGCATTCTCTTCACACAGGTGGCAGCTATGGGTATGCGCTACTTCCACTGGCGCCTTCGGCTGGGACCGGGTCGCCACGTACTTGCGATATTATGGGCACTGGCCGCTGCCGTGGCTTGGTGGTACGGGGTGCGCTGGATTCTGAATCTAGTTGGAGTCTCGCCGCCTATCGAAGCGGAGAGTGCGCTGGCACAGGCGTGGCTGAATATTCCGCTGGCAGTATCGATCTTCTACGTGTCGTATGCGGCAAGAAGGATCGTGTCGCCGAGGCTTCGACTTGACTGGATGCCAAGGGGCAGTACAGCCGCGTTTCGCGCATACCCTAAGGCGCTTGCCGTTCGAGACCCGGACGATGCTTCCGAGGTGATGGGTGGCCTCAATGCGCTCAAGGAAGCGTATGGGGAGTCCCACCAATCGGGGACGCAGGCCCTCAACCTCCTTGAGCATCACCTGGCGCTCTCCTCCGACCCCAGATACAACCTGCCGATGCCCCTCCCGCTGGCGGTCGAGTTCCTCCGCCGTGAAATGAAAGTCAGGCTTGACACCGGCACATGGTCGGGCACAATGCAGATCGATGAGCCGGACTCGTTCCCATCGGATCTGGTCGTTGAGCCTGCGGTGCTGCACGCTGCTGGGATCTTTGCAGCTGAGTACGTGCAGTACCACAAGCAGGGCGACATAGCAGTACAAGTCCGCTATGAGGCGTCGCCCAGTCCATGTGTAGAGATAGGAACAAACACCCGAGGCGGTGATTTGTGGTTTGTCGTCGCCAAGAGCAGTGCCGCACAAGGGGCCAAGAGCCTGTTGGTTGACACGCTGAATCGGTTCGCTTCCAGGGGGGTCGTCTACGAAAGCGGGCAAGACACGGACGGCAACCTCGTGTTCCGCATCTTTGCCCGTTCCGATGATGCCGCCGATACCAATTGGGAGGACGTGGAGCGATGGCTGGGGGCAGGCGTGCAACTACTGGCCACCTGCAAGCTCTCCGAGGGCGCCAACAGAGTCTACGCGAGCGGCAACCGCATCCTCAAAGTCCAGCTCATCAACCGTGTGAGTCCCAAACCGTTGACTCTAGCTGAGGAGCACAACATCCTTCAGCGTCTTGAGGGCATTGAGGGCGTTCCCCAATCTTCTGGCTACACCGAATACCGCAACTTCGCGGTCCTTTCATATCCCAGGATCGACGGCGAACCTATCGCTGACTACCTGGCCAAACGCAACCACCAGCGCAGCGCGTGGTTCCGCTGCCTCTCCGATCTCTCTTCCCTCTTGAATAGAATCCACCACAGAGGTGTGATTCACCGCGACCTCAGGCCGGACAATGTGCTCGTCCGAGAAGACGGGCGGGTTGCTCTGATCGACTTCGATCAAGCCATAGCCGGAGCCTACGATGCCCAAGAAGTCGACATACAGGGGCATCAGCATGGCGTTGTTCCCCCATGTGTGCCCCTCCCGCAGTTCATCGACATGCTGGATCTCAACGTCGAGTACGCGGGAGTTGTGGAGCAGCTAGAGGAGGCTTGGCACATGGCAAGTCGCAGCGACGCCAGTTCGCCGGGTCGCAACATCGCCTACTATCGCTGGCTATTCGGCCATGTAGAACTTCCCGGCGAGCGCGATTGGTTCAGCCGCTGGGACCTGATGCAGAGTGCGCTCCGAGAAGTCTTGCCGGGCGCTCGAGTGCTCGATCTGGGCTGCAATCTGGGCCTCGTGGCGACACACTGCATGCTACACGGGGCACAGAGCGTCACCGCCGTGGATGTCCACGACGACATACTCGATGGCGCACGCATGGTCGCCGATGCCGCTGGAGTGCAGGTCGACTTCGTCAAAGGGGATCTCAACTCCTCGGAATTCGTGGACTTGCTTCTTGGTCGGGAGTATGATGTGGTACTGGCCCTGTCAGTTGCCCACTGGATCGAGGATCGCGATCAGGCAGCTCGAATCCTAAGAACGGCCCCCACACTGCTCTTCGAGGGGCACTCGCCGGCATCAGAGGAGGCGGATCATCTGCACGGCCTCGGCTTCACAGAAGTCCAGCTTGTGGGATACTCGGAGAGGCTACGCGCGCTGTACCGCGCTTCCCGCCATGCACGATCGGGACACCAATCATCTGTGACCCAGACCTCGTAGCCCACACGTTCCACCGACTTGGGCCGGGTCAGTCATGTCGAGGTGGGCACCTCAGATGCGAGCAAGGCGGGCGGTTTTTGGTGTTGCAGACGAGCAGGCAGGCAAGGAGGGACAAGTGGGAGACAAACGAGTTTTGGCAACGGGCGGCGCCGGGTTCCTTGGCTCTCATGTCGTCGACCAGCTCCGAGAGACGGCCTGGTGCAGCGAGGTCCTCGCCCCGCGCAGCCGTGAATACGACCTCAGGAACAGAGACGACGTCCAACGCATGTACGAGGATCTGCGCCCGGACATCGTGATCCACATAGCAGGCGTTGTCGGTGGCATCGGGGCCAACCGGGAGAACCCGGGCCTTTTCTTCTACGACAACCTGATGATGGGTGTTCAGACTATGCATTACGCCTATCTAAATGGGGTCAAGAAGTTTGTGGCGATCGGAACCATCTGCGCGTACCCCAAGTTCACACCTGTGCCCTTCAGGGAGGACAACCTGTGGGACGGCTATCCTGAGGAGACCAACGCGCCCTATGGACTGGCCAAGAAGATGCTCCTCGTGCAGGCGCAGGCCTACCGGCAGCAGTACGGATTCAGCGCCATCTACCTCCTGCCAGTGAATCTCTACGGACCCAGGGACAACTTCGACCCCGCCAGTTCACACGTCATCCCGGCGTTGATCAAGAAGTGTTTCGACGCCATGGAGAGCGGAGTGGACGAGATCGAGGTATGGGGCGATGGCACGCCTACCCGCGAGTTCCTGTACGTCGAGGATTGCGCAGAGGCCATTGTGCTGGCCACTGAGAAATACGACAAGCCCGACCCTGTGAACATCGGCGCTGGATTCGAGATCTCCATCAAGGACCTGGCCGACCTCATCGTCGAGCTCACAGGCTTCGAAGGGCGCATCGCCTGGGATATCAGCAAGCCAGGCGGGCAGCCGAGGCGCTGCCTTCAGGTCGGAAGAGCGGAACAGGAGTTCGGCTTCAGGGCTCAAACCAGCTTTGAAGAGGGTCTCAGAAGAACCATTGAATGGTATCGTACCTACCGACGAGGAAACGAAAGCAGGAATGGCTGAGGACCTGCCTCGCATCACCATTGTCACGCCATCCTACAACCAAGCAGCCTTCCTCGAACAGACCATCCTCTCTGTACTCGAGCAGGACTACCCGAACCTGCAATACATGGTCATTGATGGAAGTTCCACGGATGGCAGTGTGGACATCATAAGGAGGTATGAGCACCACCTAGATCTGTGGGTCAGCGAGCCAGACGAAGGACAGTATCACGCGCTGCAAAAGGGTTTCGCTCACGCCAAGGGCGATCTGCTTGGCTGGCTCAACTCGGATGACGTGTATCTGCCCGGCGCGCTCCTCAACGTGGGCCGCGCTTACTCTCAGCATCCTGGGAGCTGCATCGCAGGACCAGTGATCAACTTCGACATGCGTTCGGGTAAGGAAACGCTCGTGCCTCAATTCGGCATCACGTTCGAGAACATGGTGAAATTCTGGGAACTTCAGTGCAGTTGGCACCAGCCTGGGTTCTTCTTTCCGCGCGCAACCTACGAATTGGTGGGCGGCGTAGACGGGAGTCTGAACTACTTGATGGACCTTGACCTTATATGCCGGCTCCTCCGGCATTGTCAGGTTGAGTACGTACGCGAGCCCATCGCGAGATTCAGGCTGCACGACTCGTCTAAGACCTGCACGGCGGCGCGCGAGATGCTTATGGAAGTGAGCACCGTGTCACAGCGTTACTGGCCGCTTCTGGAGTCAGTGGACAGGGGGCGCCACAATCGATTTGTCGCCCAACGGCTCGCCGGACTGGCACTCAGAAGCCTCCCGCGGCGACCCGCAGAAGCCGTACGGTTGATGCTCGAATCGATCCGCCGCTCCCCTGCAGCCTTGCCAGGCGGCGTCCTTCGCGTGGTGAAACGTTGGCTATACACGGCACAACCGAGCCGACAACCATGACCGCCTCTGCCAGGGATCGGTCTCTGCTGGGTCACCAGTTCACGAGTGGCACACCGAGCTCGAAGCCATGGTCAACTCCAGCGGAGCCGCAGTCGGACCGGTCAGACTGGGACCCCCCCCGTTTTCCCAGGCAGACGACCAAGTTCCAGGGCGGGCACCGCCAAGAAGTGAAGGAGAGGGCACAGCTTGCCGCCACGGGTCAGCGTTATCATACCTACCTACAACCGTTCCCGGTACATCGCTGACGCCATCCGCAGCGTTGAGGCGCAGGCCTATGGCAACGTCGAGATCATCGTGGTCGATGACGGTTCCACTGATGACACCCGAGCGATCGTGGCGAGATTCGGTAGTTCGGTCACCTATCTGTCGCTGCCACATCGAGGGCTACCTGCCGCTACCCGAAACAGAGGCTTGGAGAGGGCCACAGGGGAATTCGTTGCCTTGCTTGACTCAGACGACCTGTTCATGCCCCACAAGCTCGCCCCACAACTGTCTGCCTTTGTATCGGAGCCGCGGGCAGGTCTCGTGTACTCTGATGGCTACTACTTCCGCGATGACCCCACCCGGCCGGTGGGAGCGTTGCTGGGTGGCATGTCAACCCCCTCCGGCGATGTCTTGGCTGAGCTGCTGCGCGGCAACTTCCTCGTGTCGCCAGCGATGCTGTTAATCAGACGGTCCTGCCTTGATGCTGTGGGCTTGTTCGATGAGAGGACTGACTTCTTCGCAGTGGAGGATTACGACCTGTGGCTTCGAATCGCCGCTAGGTTTCCAGTCGTCTACGTACCGGGAGAAGTAGCCGCCATTCGCCGCCACAGACAGAGCATCAGCCGTGACGTCGCATCCCTACGGGCCGGTGCCTTGAAGGTACTGGGGAAGCTGGAGGCTAACCACCCTGGACTCACCTCACCACAGCGGGCTGCCCTCAACGAAGGCTTTGCTCGCCACCACGGCGCGATCGCTGTCGCCCATTTTCAGCGGCGGCAGCTTCTCAAAGGCCTGAGCCACGCCTTTCAGGCCCTCCGGTGCAGCCTGCGCACACCAGGATTGGGCACGAAGGCGCTGGTCGATTGGCTCAGGCGACGTCGAGTCAGAGGGACAGCAGCCATGCCCTGACCCCCCTTCCGGGGCACGCGAGGACAACAACGAGGTGCCATGAGGATTTGCGTGAACGCCTCCCCAGCCGTGCACCACATAGCTGGCTTGGGGCGGTACACTCAAGAGTTGATGGCAGCACTGCTGGCCGTCGACTCCGAAAATGAGTACGTTGCCTTCTACAATCGGCCGAGTGAGGCACAGATTGATCCGCCGCTCGACCAGCTTCCCCATCTGACGACCGATCTGGCCACCAAGCCCTGGCGGATGTCTGCGCTCTTGGCCCACTTCGCCCGCATTCCGCAAGACCGACTGTTCCCTGAGGTTGACCTATTTCATGCCACCGATCACCTTCTGCCTCGACTAACGCGCGTCAAGAGTGTGTTTACGCTCCACGATCTGGTCTTCCAGTTCTACCCCCACACCCACAAGACCTTGAACCGCTGGTTTCTCACTCTGATGATGCCTCGTTTCCTGAGAGCCGCCGACGCAGTGATCGCTGTGTCAGAGCACACCAAGGGCGACGCTGTCCGGACCTACGGCATGGATGAAGCGAAGATAGCCGTAATCTACGAAGGCGTCAGCGAACGCTTTCACAGAAGGGCGCCAGACGCTATTGCGGCCGTGCGTCAAAAGTACAGCCTCCCGGACAGGTTTATCCTCTCCGTGGGAACCATCGAGCCGCGCAAGAACCTGACGTCGCTTCTGGAAGCATACCATGCCCTGAGGAATGAGGAATCCGAATACAGGCTGGTGCTCGTGGGCAAGAAGGGCTGGTTATACACGGGTTTCTTCCGCAGGATCCACGAGCTAGGCCTTGAGGACGAGATTGTCTTTCCGGGCTTCGTTCCCGACGAGGATCTACCGGCCATATACAGCGCCGCTGACTTATTCGTCTTTCCCTCCCTCTACGAAGGCTTTGGGCTACCGGTGCTGGAGGCCCTGGCCTGTGGGACGCCGGTAATCGCCAGCAACGCATCCAGTGTGCCCGAGGTGGCCGGTGACTCGGCGCTCCTCGTGGACCCCAGTAGTGTGGAGGCTCTGGTCCACGACATGAGGGCTGTACTGAACAACACGGAGCTTCGCCAAGACTTGCAGGCGAGAGGCCCCAAGCAAGCGGCTAAGTTCAGTTGGCAGAGAGCGGCGCGCGAGACGCTTGATGTCTACTCATCGCTGCTCGGGAGCTGAGATTGGCGCTCAACTCCCGTATGTTGCTCTCTCTCACGAAGCGCGCGCCACACAGAGAGACGTATCTTGCCCCACCACACTGGCACACGCAACTGAGAGGAATCAACTGTGCGAATCGGCATTGACGGACGTTACATCGAAGACCACTTCCCAGGCATCGGGCGGTATACCTACAACCTCGCCGCCAAGATACCTGAGGTCGCTCCCGACGTAGATTTCGTGGTCTTCTATAACCCACGCCTCCTCAATACGAGGTATGACATGGAGCGGTTGGCGCGCCACGCAAATCTGCAAGTGGTGGCGGCGGAAACTCCCACGCTGTCCTTCAAGGAGCAATACCAGCTGCGCTCTCTGGTGAATAGACATTCCTTAGACCTCCTCCACTCGCCGTACTACATCAAGCCCTACTGGCTACAATGTCCCTCCGTGGTCACCATGTATGACCTGATCCCCATGATCTACCCCCAGCATCTGCCGCATCGCTGGAGCGCTTGGATCTTCCGAGTAACTGCATCGCTGGCTGTGCGTAGTGCGAGTCAGATCATCGCCATCTCAGAGTCGACCAAGAAGGACGTGACCCGCCTCCTTAGTGGATCCCAAGGCAGAACCACGGTTGTGCACCTGGCGGCCGACGAAAGGTTCCGCCCGTTGGGCAGAGAGCAGCTGGGCAAGACACTACAAAGACTTGGATTACCAAGGGAATACGTCCTGTACATGGGCATCAACAAGCCTCACAAGAACCTCGTCTTCCTCTTGCGTCTGTTCGCCCAGTTGAGTACAGACGCAAAGCTGGTATTGGCTGGAAAGGAGGACCCGCGCTACTCGCAACTGCGGGAGGAGGCTCAGAGGCTGAAACTGAATGACAGGGTGGTGTTCTTGGGCGAAGTCGCAGACAGCGACCTGCCGACCTTGTACAACGGTGCAGAGTTGTTTGTCTTCCCTTCCCTGTACGAGGGCTTCGGCCTCCCTGTTCTCGAAGCAATGGCCTGTGGAACTCCCGTGGTGTGCAGTAGCGCTTCCAGCTTGCCAGAGATCGTGGGGGATGCAGCCGTGACCCTGGACCCTCGGGATGCGGCCGCTTGGGCGGCGGCGATAACCGAACTCCTGGAGAATGGAGAACTGCGGGCAGACTTGAGAAAGAAGGGCCTCGCGCGGGCCGCCGGGTTCAGCTGGGAAGACACAGCGCGAGAGACCTTCGGTGTCTACCGATCTGTACTCTCGCGCTGACTGAGCACAACGTGAGCTATGGTGACGGACTCACTAGGTCCGTGAGCAGGAGTTCAGAGACTGACCGCGGCCACGAGGCGTGAGATGCGAGCTACTCAGACTTCACCGCTGCGAAGATGAGGACACAGTCTAGCGTCCCTACCGGATGCTATTCAGGGAAATGCCCCGTTCCTTTGCCCGCTGCGCCATCCACTCGTCATTGTTGACGGGAAACGGCATGATCTCAGAGTCAGGTCGGCGCTCCATCTGCAGGGCCTCTGTGGCGCATACCGTGCTGCACTGCCCACAGCCCACGCAGCGGGAGTAGTCTACGATGCAGACCTCGTCTATGACGGACAGCGCATCGAATTGACAGCGTTCGACGCAGTCGCCGCAACCCACGCATTCATCGTCGTCGACGGTGGCGCGGAAGTCCGAGTGGGCAATCGCGGTGGGGACGCCAAACTCCGCCACGCTTCGCAGGAATCCGCAGCAGCAGGTACAGCAGTTACAGATGTAGTAATGACCTTCGCGATAGTTGGCGGTGGAGTGTACCAGGCCCGCGTCCTCAGTCTCCTGAAGGATACTTAGTGCTTCCTCTTTGGTGACGGCTCTAGTCACGTCACTGTGGTCGAAGACCCCCTCGATGGGAGCGAACAGCAGGCAAACCTCGACGGGATGATCACAACCCTTACCCACCAGACGCTGTTGCACTCTGCAGATGCAATCGCGCACCCCCCAGGCCTTGGCCCCCTCCAGTAACTCCGAAGCTCGCTCGTAGGGAAAGATCTCGGGCTCGAAGGGGATTGATTGCTCGACCGGTACCACACGATGCCCGGCAGGTATGCTCTGAATGAGACTGCCCCCGCCGCCCGTCTCCTGGTAGAACTGCTCAAACAGCAAGGCCAGCTCCTCATCCAGCCGTGGCAATTGCTCTTCATAGATGCCGACGACGAAGGGCATGAGCCGAAAGACGAGCTCGCCTTCGCCCTTGCTCGCCAGGATCAGCCCCTTTCGTGCCATGGCCTTCAGAGTTCGATGGGCCCCCTTCGGGCCCACGCTCGCACGAGATGCTATGTCCACGGCAGGCTCTCTGGTCAGCCGCATCACGGCTCCCAGATTCGCCTCCTCGGGAGTGAAGATCTTCTCCAACAGGCGCAGTTCTACGCCACTCTCGGTGGAGGGAAAGCCGTTGGGGATGGCATCCAGTCTCTCGGCCAGTCTGCGATAGAGGTTCTCATCCACGTGTCACGCTCCGTTCTCTATGGCTTTGACGCCCTGCAAATGGTAGTAAGTCGGAGCACACCAATCTGCGACGGGTGGTCTCAGGTGACCGTCAGCCGCCGGCCGGGGAGATACCGAAGGTAGCGATGTTCCTCCACCGCCCGCGGGGTCGGCTTCATGCGGTTGTTAGCCGCCACCCTCTTCTGACAAGTGATTTCATCCTGCTGCAAGGGTCTGCAACAATGGGCAGGACCGCCAATCTACCTCGCTTCAGGTAGCAAGGACAAACTCCAAAGCCGCATGCCCAGCCTCGACATATTGGACGCGACCCAGCTCTCGACCAATCGTGATGTTATGAATGGCCACGCACGTCGCCAGATAGCGTGACCGGGAAATCACCTCCGCGTCCAACTTGCCGGTGTAGTGCGTCAGAATGTCTTCCAGCCAACTCTCCCCATACCAGGTGTACAGGCAGGCAAAATCTAT
>JAUVXJ010000021.1 GCA_030603665.1 Chloroflexota bacterium
CCTTTTTCCCCGGGTCCGTCGGTTGCTCTGGGGGCGTCACGCATTGGGGTCCCCCCGCCCTCATAGACTGCGTAGGATTTGAACACCGCCGACGTCTCACTACAGCAGGTCGCTGATCGTAGCACGATCTTTTGGCATGTATGAGTCCACAAACTCGCCGTAGGCGTTCGCCGAGGTGAACTGGGTCAGAACGATCCTGGGCCTGGGTAGAGTCGCATCCCTCAAGCCCACATACTCTCGGTAGCTCGAGAACTCCCAGTCCTCTGGTCGCTCCACCAGGCCTTCAATCACTGGGTTCAGGTGGATGTAGCGTGACAGATGCACCAGGTAATCGTTCTCGCTGACGTGCTTGTGCCGATAGGCCCCCTGAAAGAGAGCGCCGACTCGATCATATCGCTTGTTCATCGCCTTGGTGTACGAGATGCCGAGTCTCTGCATGGCCCTGGATACGCCTCCGGAGACCTCCGAGGTCGGTTAGTAGTTCCTCCTGAAGATCATGTTTGACTGCTGGCCACCGGCCACGTGGGAGTTCATCCGGAACCAGTAGGTCGGCGAGAGAGGCGTGGGGTCTCCCTCACTGCGCACCGCAGTCAGGGTGTACTCCCCGAACACATCCCCGTCCTGAGACACGAACTTGAACAACCCCTCCTGGAGGTACTTCACAGGATCCCCAGAGCGGCAGTACATCGTGCCATGGTTCTCGGAGACGATCTTGATCCACACCGGTGTCATGTTGCTCAGGGGGTTGCCAGCGCCATCCTGCACCACCCCGCTCACCTCCGGCACGCAGAACCCGGGATGGCAGGCGTCCTTGTCCGGCTGCCGCACCAGCGTGAACTCGTGGGCCCCGGCAGGGGTCGTGCTGGTCGGAGTGGGCGGTATCTGGGTTGCCGTTGGTGTCGCTCCCGGCTGCGTGGGCGTGGCTGGTGCAGTCGTGGCCGTGGCCTGCGCCGGGATCGTTGGCGTGGGAGGCACGCTTGGCCCGCACCCGGGGATGATCAACTGCTGCCCCACGTAGATGAAGGAAGGGTTGGCCAGGTTATTGGCGATGGCCAGGGCCCACACCGTGGTCTGGTACTGGAGGGCGATCTTGGTCAGCGTGTCCCCCGCCTTGACCCAGTAGATGCACACGTCTTCCACCGGGGGCGCGGGCGATGGACCGCCAGGCACCTTCAACACCTGCCCCACATAGATCAGGTTGGGGTTCATAATGCCGTTGAGCGCCACCAGTTCGTTGACCGTGGTGCCGTAGCGAGCGGCGATGGCGCCCAGCGTGTCTCCCCTCTGGACCACGTAGGTCGTGGTCCCCCCAGGGGGAGGTGCGGGCGCTGGCGGCGCCGTGCCCGTGGGGATGGTCAGACTCTGTCCAGCGTAGATGTAGTTGGGGTTGGAGATGCCGTTGGCCTGCGCAATGGCGCTGACGGTGACCCCGTACCGCTGGGCGATGATGCCTAGGGTCTCCCCCCACTGCACGATGTGGACGGTGCCCTGTCTCTGAGGGGCGATCCCAGGCGCCGCCAGGGCTGGCACAGCCGCCGCGGTCACGAGGGCAATCACAAGAAGCGCAACCACCAGACTGCGTGTTCGTCTCTCCATCTTACGGCCTCCTTGTCAGGTTGCCACGACGGTTTGAGCTCTGGATCGCCTGGCTGAACGTGCGGCGCTCCGCCCATGGCACTCTTAGTATGGCTTCCAGGTACCGCTAATTTCCTTAGACCATTGGCAGGATCAGTACAACGCCCAAATGCAGGGTGTGATATCGGTCTGGTACCGCACGCAGCCAGTCAGGCCCCTGCCCCTGTTGTTGACAGCGAGGAAGAGATCCTTTGTATCCGCGCTGCAGGTGTCATGCTGCGTTCCACCCTCGTTGAATCCGTGGTCCGTGGTCAGAATGAGCAGCGTCTCGTCCAGCATGCCCCTCGCCCGCAGTTCGCCCACAATCCGGCCCAGTTCTCGATCATCGATCACCAGCCCCTGCGAATACTCCGCGCTGTTCTCGCCGTTCGAGTGTCCCAACGTGTCGGGTTCCTGGTAGTGGATCCACAGGAAGAAGCGTGACCCGGCATAGGTCCGGATGAAGGTCAAGGCGTTGTCCGTCACCCAGGACTGAGGTTGCCTGGCCACTTTCCAGTAGTCGATCTCACCTCGGGCGTTGTTCAAAGTGGTGTTGGGCCAGAAGGGCAGATCCTTGGAAGAGACGATCCCCGTCGTGTAGCCCCTCCCCTTGAACCATTCCCAGAGAGTCAGGCCGTCGGGGATGGGGTGGGGGTCGTCATTTGCCCAATTGGCCATGCCGGTGTACCCCAGGCCCGTGGCTATGGCGGAGTTGCCAGGACCGGTTTCCGTGCGATACCCTGCTTGGCTACCCGGCCGGCACGTCTCGGACTTGATCACGGGCCAGGTCAGGGGCTGATTCTCGGCAGCGAAGGCTGTCAGGTTGGGAAGCTGACCCCCATTCAGCATCTCCAGAAGATGGGCGCGCTGCGTGCCATCCCAGATGACGATGATCACCGCCCTCGGCCCGCCAGCAACAGGCGCCGGAGGAGGCGGGGCGGGTGCAGCGCCCTGCGAGCACCCTGGTATCTCCAATCCTTGTCCCACCCAGATGAAGGAGGGGTTGGCCAGGTTGTTGGCGATAGTCAAGGCCCACACTGTGGTGCCGTGCTGGAGCGCGATCTTGGTCAGCGTGTCGCCGGGCTTGACCGAATAGGTGCAAGTGCCCTGTGATGTTTCCGGTGGTGCACTGGAACTGGGAGACGCCGTTCCTGGAACCTTCAAGACCTGCCCCACGTAGATGAAGTTGGGGTTCCACAGCCCGTTCAACGACGCAAGGTGGCTGGCGGTGGTTCCAAAGCGAGCGGCGACAGTGCCCAGCGTGTCTCCTCTCTGGACCACATACGTGGTCGTCTCCCCCGATGGAGGTGCAGGCGCCGCACCCGTGGGAATGATCAGGCTCTGTCCTGCGTAGATGAAGTTGGGGTTAGTCAGGCCATTGGCCTGCAAAATGGCGTTAGTGGTCACGCCGTACCGGTTGGCGATGAGGGCCAGGTACTCCCCCCACTGCACGATGTGGATGGTGGTGCCTTGCCTCTCCGGGGCTGCCCACACAGGAGGCGTGGACCCCAAGAGAAGGCCGGATACCACGAGGACCATCGCTGCATAACGGAGTCGTGTGCCCATTCTTCAACCTTCCCCGCGTGAGATGCGGACCGTCCCGCGACCCAACTGTCGATTTAATCACAGCCAAGCCAAGCTGTCAACGGCGAGCCGCAGTGTGATGATTCCAGTCCCGCAGGGACTTCCCATTTGTAGCGCGGAAATTCATTCCGGCGCTACCCCACCCTCGACCCGCATGCTTCGATACAGGCCTCCGGCCCAATCCCCTTCGACAGCGCTCAGGCATGCTTCGGCGGGCTCAGGACTCGGCTCAGCATGCCCTACTGCAGGGTCCAGAGCAAGCACCTTGGGATCTCGTGCGCTTGACACCCCCAGCAACATGCCATACCATTGCCTGCACTCGTCAAACACCCAATACCGGTCGCTGCCGACGAGCCTGGAGGCAGCGATCCACCTCATACCGTCCGCTAGGAGAGTTCTAGATGGAGAATACGTCATCGAACAGCGTGGCGAGCGGGGTGCTGGACCTCATCGGCAACACGCCCCTGGTACGCCTCAACAGAGTCACCCAGGGCCTGGAGGCCGAAGTCCTGGCCAAGCTGGAGTTCTTGAATCCCAGCGGCAGCATCAAGGATCGCATGGCGCTGTTCATGATCGAGAACGCCGAGAAGAGAGGGGATCTGAAGCCAGGCTCCATCATCGTGGAGGCCAGCACTGGTAATACGGGCATCGCCCTGTCCTTCGTGGCCACCGTCAAAGGGTATCCCATGACTGTCTACATGCCCAAGGCCGTGGCCAGCGAAGAGAGAATGCAGATGATGCAGAGCTACGGCGCCCGCATCGAGCTCGTAGGCACCGAAGACCTGGACAGCTCCCTCGATCCTAGCGTCCACGGCGGAGTGATCGAGATCGTCCCTCGGCAGAAGTGTCTCGAGGTGGAGGGAAAGGATCCCCACATCTGGTGGGCCAGACAGTTCAGCAACCCCGACAACGTGGCCGCGCACCGGGAGACCACGGGCAAGGAGATCCTGGAGCAGACCGGTGGGCAGGTAGATGCCTTCCTGGCCTCCATCGGCACGGGCGGCACCCTGCTGGGGGTCGCTGAGGCCATCAAGCCTGTCTGCCCTGACGCCGAGATAATCGCGGTCGAACCAGCCGGCGCGCCGTGGATCGGCAGGGGCAAAGAAGCCATACCGTTTATCGAGGGCATCACCGACGGCCTACTCTTCGACATCTTGGACGGGGGTGTGACGGACGAGATCATCTGGGTCACGGACGATGACGCCGTGCAGATGGCCCGGCGCCTGGCTCGCGAGGAAGGTCTCTTTTGCGGGATGTCCGGCGGCGCCAATGTCTTCGCCGCCCTCCAGGTGGCGAAAAGGCTCGGGAACGGCAAGACTATCGTCGCCATCCTCACCGACAGCAGGGACCGGTATCTGACCACCGAGAGGTACATCACCTAGGGGCAGAGTTTCGTTCCCGCCCCTAGTACAGCATCCTGAGTAGCTGCGAAACGAAGTGGAGCAGCGTATCCAAGGGCGCGGCTGAACCTCCGAGAACCTCACCAAGTCCCAACCAGTTCCGCGGACCTTCCCCCCACGCTTCGACATGGGCTGCGCCTCGTCAGGCGGCCGGGATCAGTCCCGAAGGGACTTCGCATCTCTAGCGCTGGAATTCATTCCGGCGCTACACGGCCCGTGCCCACATCCTTCGATACAGGCCTTCGGCCCACTCAGGATGCTCGATTGCGATGAAACGCGGGACTTCATCTCGGCGCTGCATTACCCTTGCCTCGCATGCTTCAATGTTGAGCCCAGAGCAAGCATCCTGAGTAGCTGCTAGACGAGGTGGAGCAGCGCGTCGAAGGTGGTGCAGCGTCACATCACTGTTCCACGCTCCTTGCTTGACAGCCTCCCCCAGTTGCCATACTATTGCCCAGGACTTTGCCCCGTGAAAGGAGAGCATATGGTCAACGGCGGATCACTGGCTTTCGGCCTGCGCTGTCTGTCTTGCGGCGAGACCTATCCTCTCGACCCCAACCTCTTCGTGGGCTGCACCGCCTGCATGACGGAGCAGTTCCAGGCCCCGCTGGACGTGACTTACTTCTATCCTGACTCGGCTGAAGGACTTCTTCCCGACAGTCCTCTGCCGGGTCTGGCCCGTTACGCACCCTTGCTGCCACCTCTTTCCGAGGACCTCTCGCTGGGCGAGGGCGGCACGCCACTCGTTCCCGCACCGGAGCTGGCCTCGTGGGCGGGCCTGGGGAGCGAACTGTACATCAAGGACGAATCGCGCAACCCCACCTGGTCCCACAAGGACCGCTTTGCCTACTTGACGATCAGCGGAGCGCTGGAGGCGAAGGCCAAGGCCGTCGTTGCCGGTTCCACGGGGAATCACGGCGCAGCCACGGCCGCCTACGCGGCACGGGCGGGACTGCCTTGCATAGTTCTGTCGCCGCTCGATTGCCCTCCGGCCGTGCAGTCCTTCGTGATGGCCTATGGAGCCGCCCAGCTTAGACTGAGCACCCGGGCGGCGCGCACGATCATCGGCGAGGGCGCCCACAATGGGCGCTGGTACCCGGCCAGCACCTTCACCCCCACCCCTACCGGTCCACCGTACGGCACAGAGGCGTACAAGACCATCGCCTATGAGATCTGGCTCCAACTCGAACGCCGTGTGCCCACGGCCGTGTTTGTGCCCACCGGCTACGCCGAGCTCCTTTATGGGGTCTGGAAGGGTTTCCGGGAAATGCGCGACCTGGAACTGACCGAGTCAGCACCGCTCATGGTCGCCTGTGAGCCCGCAGCCTTGGCACCGCTGCGGGAGGCGCTGGCTGCCGGAGTATCTACAGCCACGGTGCCGCCTCAGCCCACCGCGGCCTACGCCATCGCCGTCAGGGTGAACGGCTACCGAGGCATCGTGTCCATCCAGGAATCTAATGGGTTCTCCGTCGCCGTCACTGACGAGGAGATCGAAGAAGCACAAACCCAGCTCGCTCGCGCCGGGATTTGGGCGGAGGCCTCTGCTGCCGCCTCGCTGGCTGGTCTGCGCAACGCCACCGCCGAGGACTTTGAGAGCGAAGGCCCCGTAGTCTGCATCAGCACTTCCAGCGGTTTCAAGGACCTCGGCCTGGGCGACTCGCTCGCACCAGAGGCCGAAGGCACTTGGGATGGCGTGGAAGAGGCCTTGATGAGGAGCTACGGAATTGTCCTCTAGAAAAGGTCTCAACACGTCAACGAGCATTCTCCACGAAGGCAACATAAGCGGCCTCGTTCCCAGGTCCTCCACCTGGGAGGAGCCGGTCGCACTTGCGCTCGAGGAGAGCCAACAAGCGAAAGGACTACTGACTGATGCCATCTCTCCAGCCACCCACCTTCCAAGATGTCCTCGCCGCCCGCAAGAGAATCGCGCCCTACCTACGACCGACGCCCCTCTATCACTATTCCCTGCTTGACGAACTCGTCGGAACCGAGGTGTGGGTCAAACACGAGAACCACCAGCCGGTAGGCGCCTTCAAGCCGCGAGGGGGCATCAATCTGGTGGCACAGCTCAGCCCTGACGAGAGAGAGAAGGGAATCATCACCGCCTCCACGGGCAACCACGGACAGTCCATCGCCTACGCGGCGCGGCTCTTCGGCGTAAGGGCCATTGTCGGCATGCCCGAGGGCGCCAACCCCGGCAAGGTTGCGGCCATTCGCGGTCGCGGTGCTGAGATACTGTTCCACGGCAAGGATTTCGACGCGGCCAGGCAACACGTAGAGGAACTGGCCAGCCAAGAGGGATACCGATACGTCAGTTCCGGAGACGAACCTCACCTCATAGCCGGCGTGGGGACATACACCTTGGAGATCCTGGAGGAGCTACCCGACGCTGAGGTCATCATCGTGCCGGTGGGCGGGGGGAGCGGAGCCTCAGGAACGTGCATCGTGGCCAAGGCTGTCAATCCTGCCATCCAGGTTTTCGGCTGCCAGGCCGAGAAGGCGCCGGCTGCCTACCTCACCTGGAAGGACAGAGAGCGCGTCGAGTCCAAGATGGAGACCTTCGCCGAAGGCCTAGCCACCAGGGCTCCCTTCATGCTGCCCCAGTCCATCCTCTGGAAGCACCTGGACGATTTCGTCCTGGTGAGCGACGAGGACATGCTGCGCGGGATCGTACAGTACCTGGAGACTACACACAACCTGGCCGAGGGAGCAGCGGCTGCCGCACTCGCGGGTGCCATCAAGATGAGAGATCGGCTGAAAGGCAAGAAGGTGGTGCTCATTATGAGCGGCGGCAACGTGTCGCTCGCGAACCTGCGCCGGGCGCTGGAGCTGGCGCGCTAGCCCCCCTCTGCCCTCCGGGAAGGTCGGCAGACATCAGATTCACGCAACGGGCCACGTCGCCAAGGGGGATGAAGGTGAGGATCTTGCTCAGCCAGGTGTAGAGAGGGTAGCCAGTCCTTTGGGCCAGTCCCGGCTGGTAGGCGACTGGGGCCGACTCGTTGCCGTCTGGACTCTTGAAGGACAGGCTGGGCGTCAGGGTGAGGCCGTAGACCACGAGTGCACACCCGAAGAGAAGAAACCCCAGCAGAGGATCGACCCAGCGCCCACCAACCGATGCTTTGCTCGCCGCCATCAGGGCCTCACGGCCCTTTGATCACCGCCGCACGTTGTCTGCGCTTTGGGCGCCTTCAAACAGACTGTAGGACGTCCGTCCTAGACCCTGATCAGCTTCCACAGGTTTCCGCGAAAGTGATTTGCGGTGAGAACGCCCTGAATCACCGTCGAGATAGCCATGGCGTACCAGGCGCCGTTGATACCGACACCCAGCAGCATGACGAGAGCATAGGAAAGAGGCAAGCGAATCACCCACTGGCTGAAGATGGTGTAGTATAGCGGAGCGCGGGTATCGCCCGCGCCGCCCAGCGCCCCCCGCATGACGATGGACAGGGCTAGGAATGGCTCGACGAGAGCGTTGATGCGCAGGTAGGCCACGCCCACCTGGGCCACCAGGGGATCACCAGCCTCGTTGAAGACAGCGATGATCTGGTCCGCGAAGACAAAGAGAATGACCCCTATGACAGACATCGCAGCCACGCCGATCAAGCCTGTCGCCCATCCACGCCGCTCGGCCTCCGCCGAGTCCCTCGCCCCCTGAGCCTGGCCGACGAGAGTGGTGGCCACGACGGATAGCGCCAGCGCCGGCATGAAGGAGAAGCCCTCAGATTGTATGCCCACGCTATAGGCCGCCAGATTGGCCTGCTGCTCAAATCCAACCGTGGCGGCGTTCGCCACTACCCACAGAAAAGCCAGGCCGGCCAACGTCCGCACCACATTCTGCCCCGCCACAGGGAGTCCTATGCGCAACATCCTCCACACCAGGCTCCAATCAGGTCGAAAGCTGACGTCCCTGGAGAGCTTCACAGCGAAACGACCGCTGAAGAGGACCCCAAACCCGATCAGGGTCCCCACGAACCGCGAGGCCATCGTGCCCATAGCTGCACCCGTGACGCCCATCGCGGGAAAAGGCCCAGCGCCGTAGATGAAGACGTAGTTGAAGAGCACGTGAATGACATTGATCACCACCATGATCACCATGGGAGTCTTCATGTCTCCCGCACCCTGTAGCATGGCGTTGAACGTGAAGTTGAAGATCAAAAAGGGTGATAAGGCGAAGAAGAGCAGCATGTAAGGAGTAGCCAACGACACCAACTCAGGCCCAGCACCGACCACTTGCAACAACGCTGGGGAGAGCAGGATCCCCACCACGATGACGGCCACGGACGCCAGCAGCATGACGATTATGGACTGCGCGGCCACACGACTCACCATGTCGGGTCTCTTGGCTCCGGTGAACTGCGCAACCATGGTCCTGCTTCCCACCACTAGCCCGGCGGTTGAGAAGAGCACGACGTTGATCAGTTGCCGGCTCATACCCACGGCCGCGGTGGACTCAGTCCCCAACCGGCTGACCATCCAGATGTCAATGAGGCCTACAGTTGCCTGCAACAGGTTGGCCAGTACCACAGGATAGGCCAGCTGACCTATCACGTTCAGCAACGCTATGTCCAGCCTCAGATATTGAACAAGCCTCGAACCCAGCATCCTCTCACGCAATACATCACCTCTGGTCACTCGAGCAAACGCGTCGCAGTATCTCGCGCTCATCCCACCGGCACCCCTGATCAGACAGCCACAGAGGAAACCAGGATGGAGCACGAGCGGGAGGCCCGTCAATACCGGGAGACACAGACGCGTGCAGGCCCGCGACCGACCGGGAGACTACCTGGTTTCCGGGTCCTCACGGGTGTCGGTGGGGAACGTCGGAAATCGGGAACCTGATCCTTACAATCAAAGATGAACAGCGAAATCGACTATTCCTGGTTCGACCAACCTTTCGTAGTCCGAGTGCCTGATCTTCATGCTGGTCGTGTGGCTGCCGACCTTGAAGACCATCTCTCGAACGTTGGACAGGGAGCCATCCGCGTACACCGGGATCTCGTAGAGGTTTCCGAACGGCGGCATCGCACCAACCTCACAGTCGGTGAAGGTGCCGGCAAACTCTTCCTCTCTGGCCAAACGAACCTTCTTGGCCTTGAGCGCGGACTTCAGCTTTGGGAAATCGACGCGGTAGCTAGCCGGCAGGACCAGCATCACCAATTGGCCGTCGGCGTCCACCAGCACCACCTTGGCCAGCCGCCTTCCGGGCGTGTGCTGCGCTGCCGCCACCTCCTGGGCAGTGTAGGCCTCTGAGTGAATCATCGTTTCAAACGATACTCCCTCCTCGCGGAGGTACCTCTCCAGCCTCTGTCTTGCGGCCATTGTCTACCCCCTCCCCATGCTGACCACGTGTCACATCATGCCCATGCTCCTAGCTCAAGATAGTCCCCCAAGATAATCTCCAGTGCGCTCCGCGACCTCCTGCTCCCGTCCCCACAGGAAGTGATCGGCTCCATTCAGCACCGTCAGTTGCTTCGGTTCCGGCAGCCTGTCCACCAGGGACCGCAATTCGGGCAACGGACAGATGTGGTCTCTGTCGCCTGCCAGGAACAGCTTCGGCTTGGCGTACCCTTGCCAGAACTCATCATCCAGGACACCAATGGTCACCTTTCCCAGAGGAAGACAGAGGGCAGCGATTGCGGACACGCGCGGATCGGACTCCACGTGACGCAGCCCGACAGCGGCGCCGAAAGAATATCCCATGAGGTACACTCTCTCCTCCGCCACACCATCCCGAGTCACCAGGTGATCCACAGCTCCAGCCACGTCTCCCACCTCGGCGACACCTTCGCCGAAGCTCCCCTCGCTGCGCCCTACCCCTCGGAAGTTGAAGCGCAAGACGACCATTCCCCTTCTCGCCAACTCACGTGCCGTGGCCGCAATGACGGGGACGTCCATACTGCCTCCGTGCAGCGAATGAGGATGACAGACCACCACGGCAGGCCGTGGTGATGGCCCACTGGCTGGCTCGTGGATCACGCCTTCAAGCTGAAGCAGCTCAGCCCCCACGCTGGCGAAGAAGACCTGCTCCTCTCGCATAGACACCCGTCGCCCTCAGCGACAATTGTAACACAGGGCACGGGAAATGGCGAAAACGCTTGTCCTGTGTTAGAATAGCCAGCTACTGGAGGCATGAATTGAAGATACTCCTGGTCAGCCCGGAGTCCAAGACGTGGAGCTCCCGCAAGCACATCCCTTTGGGGCTGGGCTACCTCGCTGCAGTCCTGGAGCGTGAGGGACACCAAGTGCAACTGTGGGACACAACGGTGGAGCAGCAACCCCTGGGCGATCTCCTGGGCGAGGAGCGCTTCGAACTGGTAGGCATCACCAGTGTGACTCCCCTCATCCACGAAGCCTGGGATGCTGCCCGACAGGCACGTGAGCAAGGCGCCGTCACCATCCTGGGCGGACCGCACCCTACTCTCATGCCCGGTGAGTCGATGGAGCAGCCTGACGTGGACATTGTGGTGCGGGGCGAAGCCGAGGAAACGATTCTTGACATCGTGCGCGGACTCGAAGCGGATCCTGGCGAGCTGGACGCGTCGACCGGTGCCCGACGCTTTCGATCGAAGAGCTGGATCGAGATTGCAGGTCTCTCCTTTCGCAACTCGGGAGGCGACATCGTTCACAACCCTCCCCGGAAGCCTCCCCAGGATCTGGATAGCCTGCCCTTTCCCGCTCACCACCTGTACAAGATCGAGAGATACACTAACCTGCAGCCGCTCACCGATGGGCTGGACCCCCAGGCGCGCGCCTACACCATCATCACTTCCCGTGGCTGCCCATACCAGTGCATCTATTGCTCAAAAGCTGTCACGGGCACTGCGTGGCGACCTCGCTCGCCCGAGAACGTGGTGGAGGAGTGGAGCAAGCTGGTCGTTGATCTAAAAGCCACGGAAATTGGGGTCACCGACGATGTCATGACCCTGGACATCAAGAGGGCCAAGAGGATCTGCCAGCTCATTATCGATGAAGGTCTGAATACCGTTCCCTGGGTCACCGTCCACGGCATCAGGGCCGACAACACAGACCCCGAGCTCTTCCAGCTGATGAAGTCCGCTGGCTGTAAGCGGGTCGGTTTTGGCGTCGAGAGCGGCAACCAGCGCGTACTCGACATCATGAAGAAGAACCAGACCATCGACGATGTCCGCCAGGCCTTTCGCAATGCTAGACGAGCAGGCCTGCAAACCATTGGCTTCTTCATCTTCGGCTTGCCGGGCGATAACGAAGAGTCCATGGAAGACACCATCAAATTGGCACTAGAACTGGACCCCGACCTGGCCAACTTCATGATCGCCGCTCCTTTCCCCGGCACAGAGTTATACGAGATGGTGCTGGAGGAGGGTGAACTCTTCAGTCACGACTGGCGTGACTTCGCCATCCACGACGAGAAGGCCCGTTTCGCGATTGGGGAATTGACAGCCGAACTCGTAGAACGAAAATGGCACGAAGCCTATCGCCGATTCTATCTGCGTCCGAGTCGTCTGCTGCGCAAGGGGCTGACGCCCGAGTTCTGGAGGAGACTGCCTACATACGTCTCCGACGCCAGGCGCTTCTTTATGTCCAGGTCCGGTTCTGCCAGCTAGTTTCTCGAGCCGCGATCTGGTACCCATCCTTCGCGAACAAACCCCATTGGCTGTCTCGGAGGGAAGTTGGCACGTATCGGCATTGAACGGGCGCGGCAGTACTACCAGGAAGCCGATCCAGCCCACGACTTCGACCACATCCTGAGGGTCCTAACCCTCGCCGAACGCATCGGCGCGGCAGAGGGGGCTGACATGGAGATCGTCAGGCCTGCCGTCCTGCTCCACGATATCGGTCGCCCCGAAGAGCAGAGAGAGGGGAGTTGCCACGCCCAGGTGGGCGCCGAAAAGGCACGCGCCATCCTGTGTGATTGGCCACAGGACGAGGTCGACGCCATAGCTCACGCCATTGCCGCTCATCGCTATCGGGACGACGAAGCACCGCGAACTCTCGAGGCGAAAGTCCTCTTCGATGCTGACAAGCTGGACAGCATCGGTGCCGTGGGCATCGCCAGAGCCTACGTCGTAGGTGGGCTACACGGGCAGCGCCTGTGCGCTGAGGTGGATTCGCAGTACGTGCAGGACCTGGTGCAGGACAAGTCCCTGGCACGCCGAGATGAATCGTCCAGCCACACCCCGGTTCACGAATTTGCCTTCAAACTCTCGCTAATCAGGGACATCCTGTTCACCACCACCGCCAGGACAATAGCCGAAGAACGCCATAGCTTCATGAGCGAGTTCTTCGTCCGCCTCGAGCGCGAAGTGAGGGGGGAGTTGTAGCCGTGGACAGAGCCACCGTTCTGCCTGCAAACCAGGCAACGGTGGCTCTGTCGTCGTTTCTTCTCAAGCCACGGATCGCACGACCAACACCGGTCGCTGGGCACGGTTCACTACTGTTTGGGTGAGGTCTCCCAAGAGCACGCGGATTATGCCGCTCGCCGAACGGGAGGAACCGAGGACTATCAGATCATAGTCGCCAGTTCGTGCCTCCAACAGAATCTCGTCTGCCGCTATGCCCTGGTGCAGCTCAAGCTCAACGTTCTGGCATTCCGCTTCGAGAACGCCAACGGCCCATCTCAGCTCCCTGGCCTGCTCGGTATCGGTCTGCAACAGCTCCGGCAGCGTCTCCTCCATCTCTTCCAGCCCGGCATACATGATGGGCAGGGGATCCATTACGTGAAGTAGGGTCGCCCCAGCTCTTGCGCCGCAGGCCACCGCCGAGCCAGTGCGAACTGGCAGGCGACTGTGCTCAGTACCTGAGGAGCATATGAGTACTCGTGACAGCCGGGAACGATCCCCTTTGATGACCAGGACAGAGCCTGTTGCTTGCTCTATGATGCGCATACCTACCGAGTCAAGAAGCGTATGACGAGCTCGCTGATTGCCCAGGGCGCCGACTGCCACCAGATCGTATGTTGTCTTTTCAAGTTCAGCCATCACAATCTGCTGGGCATCACCGACCTCAAGCCGCACCTGGACTGACAGCCCGAGTTGAGTCAACCCCTGAGCCACCTCGCTGAGCAACTCCTGAAGCTGTTTCCCATTCTGTTCCGTTTTCACCATGCCAAGTAGAATGGTCTCAGCTGCCAACGCCTTGGCCACCTCGGCTCCGAAACGCAGGGTAGCTTCGCACTGTTTCGAGCCAATGCTGCAAATCAACATCTTCATCCGTCTGATCCTGCTCCTCGACCGTATTCTTCCATCATTTGCCTAGGTTCCTCCCACCAGACCAAGCATTCTGAGAATCACCAGAGTTGCACCGATGATAGGTAGTACAGAAAAGAGCAGGCGGATGCGGGGACCGACGAAGTAACGGGTGGACATCGCTCCGATCTGGGCCCCGATGGCCGCGCCGGTGTGCATGACCAGTGCGATCAGGATATCCACGTTGCCCTTCAGGGCATGAGTCAGCGTCCCAAACCCAGCCGAGATGACCACCTCAAAGAGGTCGGTCCCGACCGCCACATGGGTCGGCACGCCAATCAAGTACACCATCATCGGCATGCGGATGAATCCCCCACCGACGCCCAGCACACCAGCGAGCAGTCCGGTGAGAAAGCCTACGCCCACCACTACCCACAGAGAGATCGACTCGATGCCTGAGCCAGGCAGGGAGATGAGAGGCGGCAGATTGAATACCTGCACTCGGCGGGTTACTCCCCGAAAAGCCAGCACATCCTTGGCCTGCATACGCTCGGTACGGACCAATCGCATGGCGCGGAGGCTCTCCCAGCCTGTGAAGACCCCGATAGTGAGCAAGACGGCGACATACGCCATGCCCACCACGTGGTCTATGGATCCGGCCGCTTCCAAGCGTTCGATGATTCGGGCACCTATCTCGATACCGGGGATGGTGCCCAGCACCATCAATAGACCCAGTTTGATGTCCACGTGTCCCAGGGTTCGGTGGCGCCGGGCGGCCACGATGGATTTGCCGGTCATGTGAGCCAGATCGGTGCCCACCACGAAGTTCATCGGCACGCCGACCAGGTACATCATCGGCCCTGCGAGGAATCCTCCGCCCACGCCGAAGAAACCGCCCAGCACACCGACCAGGAAACCGACGCCTGCCAGGAAGAGCGGACTAATCACTACGTCAGCAATGGGGAAGTGCAATGCTATCTCCCGTCACTCCACGCGCTCTAAACCCAGACGGCTCACAAGAAACGACGTTACGAGCTCCAGCAGGGCCCCCTGGGCCACGATCAACCCCAATGCGACGAACGCATACACGGTCAGATTCCCCTCGAACAAACCCTCTAGCACCCCGCCCAGCAATCGCAGAACCAGGATGAAGTAGCCCACCACCAACACGGCGTAAATCAGGATTTCGATCACGAAGTTTCGGATGAGGGTTTTCCTTCTTGAGCTCTTCAAGATCGTTCCTCCCCAGTGTGCGACTCGCAAACAGCCCAGGATGTCAGACAACCAGCGTGTCCCTGCTTTGCGCCACGGTTCGAGATTGCCCAGGCACGGCCTCTGCTGTCAGGCATGAGTATAGGTCGATCGGTCAACTTTCACAATCCCGTGATGCCGATCTTGTGCCCCCCGCCATGGAAGCTTGACAAAGTGGGGTCGATCTCCTAAGGTTCTCGGTAGAGACTCGCCTGCGCTCAGGAGCCTGCAACTCTGCTCGAAAGCGGGAGTGCCATCAACGGCTGTCAGCATACTCTTCACAGCCAACGCCCGCGACAAGGCAGAACAACACCGCAGGTTCATCACCGTCTTCTACCTTCGCCTGGATCGCGAGGTGCGGGGTGGACTCAGGGAGCTTGACGCGGCCTCGATGAGACCCAACTGGAAGAAGATCGGCCTTTGCCTGCTCAGCATCGCCTTGTTCGTCCTGTCTATCCAACTCATGAGGGAAGGCGCCAATGTGGTGGCACCCTACGTCGAGAGTTGGTTGGATGTCGACAACGCAGCGAATAGCCTGGGGTTCGGCTGGCTCTCCTCCTACGTCATCCTCAGCGGTTCACCTGTCGCTGCCGTGAGCCTGGCGTTGTTGGATGCTGGCATCATCGGACAGTTCGAGGCTCTGACCATGATCAGCGGCTCACGCCTCGGCGCTTCCTTCATCGTGCTCTTCATCGGCTTCGTCTACGTTCTAAGGGGTCACGATCGACTCACCGGCCTTTCCATAGGACTCCTATCCTTCATCATCACCGCCTCCCTCCACCTTCCGGGCCTGGGCATCAGCTATCTCATGCTTGCCAGCAACATCACAGACTCCGTCCGGCTCCAGGGAGGCGCCGCTCTCACCTCCGTGATCGATCTCGTCTACGGGCCTGTCATCCGATTCGTGGTGCTGAACACCCCAGGCTGGATGACATTCGTGATCGGAGTGGGCCTGGTGTTCATCAGCTTCAATCTGCTCGACAGGGCCTTGCCAGAACTGAATCTGGAGACTACTCAGTTCAGGGGGGTCTCTCGCGTCATCTACCGCCCCACTGTGATGTTTCTAGTGGGCCTCATTGTCACCGCAGTTACCATGTCAGTCTCCGTCTCTCTGGGAATCCTGGTGCCTCTCTCAGCCAGGGGATACATCAGGAGCGAGAATGCCATACCCTATATCATGGGGGCCAATGTATCCACTTTCATAGACACTCTTCTCGTCGCCCTACTGCTTAACAACCCGCTGGCCACAGCAGTAGTGCTTGTACAGATGGCAAGCATCACCATCGTTTCCCTGCTCGTTTTGGGTCTCGTCTATAGACCCCATGAGCGATTGGTATTACGGCTAACCTCACTCATTGGGGGAAGCAACAGGAATTTACTCATCTTTGCCGCCACGATCCTCGTGACGCCGCTGATCTTGATGATCCTGTAACATCGAGGGGATCGCTGAGATGAATATGCTGATGTGTACAGACGGGTCCCGCTGCGCAGCTGAGGCCTTGCGCCTTGGCGCGCAAATCGCCAGAGAGGCCTGTGATCAGGTCACCCTCTTGGGAGTCATAGAAAGCCCTGAGGAAGAGCACAGGGTAGTTCGAATGTTGGAGAGAACCAGCAACGCCCTGTGCGAGGACGTGCCGCACATTGAGACCTTGATCAGGCGTGGCCAAGCAGCGGAGGAGATTCTGAAGGAGGCGGAGGAGAATACCTACGATCTCGTCGTAGCTGGCTCAAGAGGACGCAGGGGTTTTGCACGTTTCCTCCTGGGCTCCACCGCCGCTCGGCTTGCCCGGTACTGCCCATCTCCTGTGCTGATCGTCAAAGGTACGAGACGAAGAATAGAGAAGATACTGGTGTACACGGGGAACGCGGAAGCTGGGGAGAGAACCGCTGAGATGGCCGGTCGTATCGCTGCCCTGACCGGCGCATCGGTGACTGTGTTGCATGTCATGTCACAGTTGCCGCTGTGTCCGGAGGCCGACATGACGGATCTTGAGTGTTCCAGTGAGGTCCTGCTCCTTTCGGACGCTCCTGAGGGACAGCATTTGAGAAAGGTCCTCCAGATCCTTGAGCGTCTTTCGGTCCAGGGAGAAGCTAAGGTGCGGCACGGCCTGGTCATAGACGAGATCCTGGCCGAGGCGAGGGATGGAGACTACGATCTGATCGTGACCCGAGCTCACGTCGCCTCGGGGCTCCAGCGCTTTATGCTCACCGATACCACGGAGCAGATCGTCTTGGGGTCCGATAGGCCGGTACTGGTGGTCAGATGACGGCTACTCTGATCGCTCGTTTTGTTGTTGCAGGCAGGATGCGAAAGTCGGCGCTTGACAAGCTAAGGAATCAGTGATATACTTGAGCCAAACCGAATAGATAGCGATTCGGG
This sequence comes from Chloroflexota bacterium, assembly GCA_030603665.1. GTDB lineage: Bacteria > Chloroflexota > Anaerolineae > UBA7937 > B3-Chlor > JAUVXJ01. Next base: position 17,394 of record JAUVXJ010000021.1, read on the forward strand.
TGTCTGTCGCCCGGAAGCAAGGACGTAGAGGGGAAGCCGGTCAAAGTCCGGCGCTGTCCCGCAACTGTAGCTCCACTATCGCTGGAGAAGCCAGAATACCCGCCCGAGTCGCGCTCCGACTACCTTCGGGAGAAAAGGGTAGGAGCAGCGGTCAACAGACCGCTAGAGCATACCCCTTGTCGGCTCGATAAGGGGATTGTTTTTTGTTCTAAGCCCCGACTCGCAAGGTTGGGGCTATTCACGTTCTAGGGATCCTCGATGAACAGTGCGATACGGAAGGGATTGGCGCTACTCACCGCCCTGCTGCTGACAGCGACGCCTGGCGTGAGGACGCGGACAGCCGAAGCAGCATTGTCAGGCCCCGAGATCAGCGACAGGCTGCGCGCCACGGACAAGGCCCTGCGGTGGCTGGATGCCCAGCAGAACGTCGATGGAGGTTTCGGAGATGGAGGCTCCGACCCTCTGACCACGTGCGAGGTAATATTGGCCTTCGGCTCAGCATACGAAGAGCCCGACACAGTGCAGGAGAGCGGCAACTCACCCCTGGACTACCTGGCCACGCAAGTGGTGTCCTACACGAACAGCGCTGAGGGAACTGCTCGTCTGGTCCTCGCTGTCGTAGCCGGTAACGAGGACCCCAACGACTTTCGCGGAAGCAACCTCATATCATTCTTGACTGGCTACTACGAGTCCTCCACGGGACAGTACACTCATGCCGCTTCCGATGGGATCGCGGCTCAGGCCCTCGCGCTTCTGGCCCTCGAAATCTCCTTCGAGGCGGTACCACCCGATGCCGTCATCTGGCTAAAGAACCAGCAGAACCCGGACGGAGGATGGGGTCCAGATCAAGGCCAAGCGAGCGACACCGAGAGCACAGCCCTTGCCCTCCAAGCGCTTGCCGCCGTCGGAGAATCCCCCGTTTCGAATCCACTGCAGGAGGGCATAGCTTATCTAGAAGAGTGCCAAACGCAGGATGCAGGCTTTGCCACATCTGCATCATTGAACACATCTGACCCAACCTCCACTGCCCGGGCGATTCAGGCGCTACTGGCGGCTGGCGAGAACCTGTTGAGCCCAGTGTGGTCCCAGTGCCTGCGCACACCCTTCGATGCACTAATGGACTACCAGCTGGGAGACGGCTCCTTCGAGAGCGCCACGCTGGTCACTGCCGCGTCAACGCCTGGGCTCATGGGCAGACCTCTGCCGCTGCCCGGCCGTCGCCTCGCCGCCCTGAAGGCGCTGGAGTGGCTCGGCACACAGCAGCAGAGCGACGGTGGCTTCGGCAACGGTGGTATCACTGCAGACGCGGTATATGCAATTGCCCTAACCGGCCAGAACCCAGATGGGCTCGACTGGACCAAGGACGACACCAGCGCCTTGGACGCGCTCGAGGCTGAGACACCTGGCTACATTGCGGTGCCCGACGGGGAGCCCGCAGGGGAACTCTCCAAGGTGACCAGGGCGGTGCAGCAGGCTGGGGGCGATCCAGGCAGTTTCGCCGGTATGGACCTGATCTATGAGTTGGGGGCTCTCTACAACCCTGGCACGGGTCAGTATCACCCATTCAAGGTCTACTCTCATGACCTCGCGCTTGTCGCAATTCACGCCGTGGGCGAGATCATACCGAGCGGAGCCGTCAGCGCGCTGGAGAGCGCGCAGCTAGACGCTGGAGGCTGGTCATGGGGTTGGGGCTTCACCTCGGCAGACGTAGATAGCACCGGCCTCAGCATGCAAGCCATCGTCGCGGGGGGAGGCCCGAGCTCACCTAGCATCACTGAGGATGCCGCAGGCTTCCTGGAGGGCCTTCGGTTCCCAGGCGGCGGGTACCCGGATCTGGCCACCCGTCCCGAGCCCAACTGTGACTCCACATCCTTGGCCATCCAGGGTCTGCTCGCTTCCGGGAAGTACCGCCAGCAGCCGCTCCTCTTCGCCTTGGAGACAGGGGCGCTGGGGAGTAGTTGGGATGCTCTCCTGGCCTTCCAGGAAGATACGGGGAGTTTTGTCCCCAGAGCAAGCGTCCCTGGGGATCTCCTGAATCGCCTGCTGGCGACGGTGGAAGCTGTTCACGCGCTTGCCTCTCCCCTCTATCCCGCCTATCAGCCCCTCGCTGAGGGAGATCCGACCGCGGCCGGGAGCGTGTACGGACGGCTGACCTGTGGCAGCGGGCTTGGAGTTGTCGCGCCCTACTCCGGCGACGACGACAACGATGGCTCGGCCAGTCTGCGATACGCCGCTGGCGAGACTTCGTGGAGTGGATGGATAGAGATGGACAAGGGGGGACTCCACTACGTAGAGCTGCTCGATCTGGAAGTGGGCACCGAGTACGAGCTCGAGGTGTCTTACGCTGATCCGGATGGGGTATCAGCAGGCCAGGAGACTCAATCGCTGAGCCTCTACATGGGCAAGGCATGCATCCCCTTCGCCGCGAGGAGCTACTCGGGTTAGCACAGACAGTGCGAGCTGAAGACTGGAGCATGAGAGCACGCGGGGCGCCGAAGGAAGTGTAGAATCGATCGCAGGGATCGTTTGTGACGGGGTGCGTCAAGACAGTCGATCATGGAGAAAGGAAGGATTTCGGTGAAGAAAGTGCTACGTTGGTATCATGTTGCCGCTATGGTCGGCGCACTGGCCGCCATCATGCTTTGGCCAGCCGCCACGGCGCTTGGTCAGGACATCGGAACCGTGGCGCAACTTGTAGAGTTCCCCGGCGGGGAGCTCAGGCCGTTCTGCAGAGACTTGGAGACTCCCACCGACAACATAACCGCATTGAAGGCCACAGGGTTGGATCTCGCCATCAAGGACTGGGGATTCGGCTACACCGTGTGCGCGATCGAAGACGTGGGCTGTCCCGAGGACCAATGCTTCTGCGAATGCCCCCTGCCGGACTGTACGCAGTGGACCTTCTTCCGCTGGAACAAGGCGAAGGGAATCTGGGAGACTACCGAGGATACCACAGTGAAGGCAGATGACGTGGTGGCCTGGCTGTGGACCCAGTTGGACACCACAGTTGACTACCCTTGGCCGCCCGCCGAGACCCCCTCGCTGGAGAATGTCACGCTGAGCAAGATATGTGAGTTGGAAGAGGAACAGCGCTTCCAGGAGGAGTTCGTGCCGGAGCCTGGCACCATGCTGCTATTGGGAAGCGGGCTCGTTGGCCTTGCCGGTTACGCCAGCCTGAAGCTTAGGAGTTCCAGGAAGCAGTGGCAATAGACTGGGAGAATTATCGTCGGCGAGTATCGCCCAAGATCACCGGACCGCGGGTTCAATTGGAGAGCGGATGAACCGCATTGCAGCTGCATGTGTCTCCATTGCCGTCCTCATCGCTCTGACTCTGGGGTCTATGGGACTGACTGGCGAGGCAGCGGCCCTAGGCCCTTACAGGGTCGGGCTGGTGGTTCAGTTCAGCGAGGGTGGCTTCGTTACCGATTGCGTCGAGTTCGACCAGCCAGAGATAAGCGGATGCGATGTCCTTGATCTCTCGGACCTCTCCGTATCGTACTCGCCGCCCGGAACCTACGGGCAGGCCGTGTGCGGCATCGAAGAGGTCGGGTGTCCCACCGCAGACTGTTTCTGCGATTGCCAGGGTGTAGACTGCGTGTATTGGGCATACTATCACCTGTTGGCAGGCGCGTGGGAATACTCCTCTGTGGGGTGCTCGGCACATTCGGTGCACGACGGGGATGTGGAGGGCTGGGCCTGGGGGCCGGGCACCTATGGCGCGACATCGCAGGTGAAGCCGCCGTTGTTCACCTTTGAGGAAGTGTGCGTCCCACCTCCTGCCACTCCCACTCGGACGCCGGACCCGGTTCCGCCTGAGGTGGACTTCTGGGCCGATCCGGATGAGGTTGTCGCCGGCCAGTGCTCCACCCTTCACTGGTCGGTCGACAACGGAGAGCTTGTGGCCCTTGACGGTGAGGGCGTCCGTCCCTACGACGCCAGGTACGTGTGTCCCTCTGAGACCCAAGCCTTCGAGCTCCTGGTGCTCAACGCGGCAGGTGAGTTCAACTACCAGGTGACCATCAGCGTCCGGCAGCCCACAGCTACCCCCTACCCCACTACCACGCATGCCGCACCGCCGACGGCCACGTCCAGGGTAACGTCTCCACCGCCACCTCCCACAGAGACGCCGACCGCTGAGCAGCCTGAGGCCCGAACGTCGCCACCGCCAACGGGGACTCCAACGCCACCATCCACCCCCAGACCGACAGTGGTCGCCATGCTTTCGACAGGGACGGCCGCCGCACCTGAACCTCAGGATGCTGCCATTGCCCAACCCACCGTGCAGGCGTCAGCATCCGAAGAAGAACCAGACGATACCGTGGGCCTGGACAGGATCCTGCTCCTGCTGGGGGTTGGCGCGGGCACCATCGGGTTCGGCACGGTGGCGTTCGTGGCCACAGTGATTCTACTGCTTGCGATCTACTTCCGTGCAAGGGCGCAGTTCTAGAATGATGACGAATCTGAGCGGCAACCGATGTACCACACCCTGACCTGGATGCTGTGGCTGGGGGCCGCCTTGCTGCCAGCCATGATCACTCGCAATCCGCTGTACCTCACCATACTGCTGCTTGCGGTGGCGGTCGCCTACAAGACCCTGGGCCGCCTGTCCCCCATGGCGGCCAGTTGGAGCATCTTTCTGAAAGCTGGTTTGCTGCTCGCCGCGGTGAGCGTGCTGTTCAACACTCTCACCGTGAACTACGGCGATACCGTTCTGTTCACCCTTCCCCTCCTGTCGCTGCGCATAGGCCGCGTGCCGCTTCTGGAGCTCGGCGGCGAGATCACCCTGGAAGCGATAGTATTCGGGCTGACAAGCGCTCTCAGCCTAGTTGCCATACTGCTCATCTTCGCGACCTTCAATGTCTTGGTCGACCACCATCGCGTGCTGCGCCTCACGCCGGCCTTCCTGTACCAGACAGGGATGATCGCGTCTATCGCTATCGCTTTCGTGCCGCAGATGGTGGCCGCTCTGCAGGACATCAGAGAGGCCCAGGCCATTCGAGGGCATCGCTTCCGAGGCATACGAGACCTCTTGCCTCTTTTCGTCCCTCTTCTCACAACGGGGCTAGAGAGGGCCATCCAACTGGCAGAATCCATGGAGGCTCGTGGCTTCGGCAGTGGTACCGGTGACCAGACGGGAAGACACCGAACTCTGCACAGGATGCTCATCGCCGCCGCTCTCTTTGGCCTTCTGGTGGCGGCCTTCTCCTTCGGCTACTACGCGGATTCTCGCTGGCCTAGCGCTGTCCTCGGTGTTGCCAGCATCGGGCTTCTCCTCGGCAATGTGTTTGTCATGAGCAGGAGAGTCAAGCGCAGTAGATACCGTCGCGAGCTCTGGCGACGGCGAGACACGCTGGTCAGTGCGGCCTGCGTGGCTTCGCTCTTCGTCGTGGGCGGCTTCTGGCTCCTCAACATGGAAGCATTAGTCTTCTACCCCTACCCCAAGGTCTCTCCGCCCGAGTTCAACCCCCTCATCGGTCTGGCGATGCTGGCTGTGGTCACACCGGTGCTCACCGCCCCTCAGAAGAGGAGATCACCGACGTGATTGAGCTGCGCCAAGTAACCTATGCCTATCCCGACACCGAAGCCCCGGTGCTCAGAAATCTTTCGCTGGAGGTGGGAGAAGGCGAGTTCCTTCTGGTCATGGGTACATCCGGGTCCGGCAAATCAACGCTGCTTCGATGCCTAAACGGCCTTGTACCGCACTTCTATGGCGGCACCTTCCGCGGCGAGGTCCGCGTCGCTGAGCTCGACCCGCTCACCCTCGGGCCACGAGGAATGAGCCGAATGGTAGGGTTTGTCCTCCAAGATCCGGAGAGCCAGTTCGTGGTGGACTCTGTGGAAGACGAATTGGCCTTTGCCATGGAGAACCACAACGTCGAACCCTCGGTGATGCGCAAGCGCGTTGAGGAGGTATTGGATCAGATCAACATAGCACACCTCCGTCACCGGAAGATCAACACGCTATCCGGAGGCGAGAAGCAGAGAGTTGCCATCGGTGCCGTGCTCGCACTCCAGCCTCAGGTCCTGGTGCTCGATGAGCCAACCTCGCAGCTGGACCCCCAGGCCGCCGAAGAGGTGCTCACCACGCTACAGAAACTCAACGCCGATCTGGGCCTGACCGTCGTCCTCTCAGAACATCGTCTCGAGCGCGTCGTGCAATACGCGGACCGCCTCGTCTACCTTCCAGGCAGTGGGGAATGTCCTATCATCGGGTCTCCCCAAGAGGTGCTGCCGCAGGTCGATCTACAGCCCCCCCTGGTCAAGCTGGCCAAGAGTCTTGGCTGGCAACCGCTGCCGCTCACCATCAAGGAAGGTCGTCGCTTCGCCCGAGCTGTGAAACTGCCCTCACCCGCGGCGCACCCATCCACGGCGCCCGCCGACCCCGAACCAAGTGATGCGGGCGCGATGATGAGGATGAGGAACCTGTGGTTCTCGTACGATGGTCAGGAAGCCTTGAGAGATGTGGATCTGTCCGTCGCGCCAGGCGAGTTCATCGCTCTCATGGGGCGCAATGGGTCAGGTAAGACCACGCTGCTGAAGCACATCGTCGGCTTGTTGCGCCCGGAGCGCGGCAAGGTGGAGCTGTGGGGCGAGGATGCCAGGGGTAAGGACGTTGAGGATATCGCTCGGCGGGTGGGCTATGTGCCTCAGAACCCAGGATCGCTACTCTTCGCCGACACGCTGCGAGACGAACTCGACTTCACACGGCGCAGCCACGGCCTAGATACAGGGGGCTACGACGATCTCCTCCAGAGTCTGCACCTATCCCGCCTGGTCGATTCCTACCCCAGGGACTTGAGCAGCGGAGAACAACAGCGTGCTGCCATGGCCACCGTCCTGGTGGCCGATCCCGAAATCATCCTTCTCGACGAGCCCACCAGGGGCCTCGACTACCACCAGAAGCAGACCCTCGCCGAGTTTCTGTCCAGCAAGCAAGAGGAAGGCAAGGCTATCGTGATGTCCACCCACGACGTTGAACTCGTTGCCCAGTGCGCCGAGAGGGTTGTGATCATGGCCGAGGGACAGATAGTGGTAGATGGACCAGCCCGACAAGTGATGAGTGACTCCATGGTATTCTCGTCCCAGATAAGCAAGCTGTTCGGCGATGACCGCTTCGCCACTGTGGACGATGTCCTGGCAGCGGTGCAACCTTGAAGCTACGGATGTCATTCCTCACTGGACGGGGTCTCAGCGCCTTGATCCTGACCCTGGCCACCTTGCTCGGAGGAATCGCTTTCCTCTATCCCTTCTTCGTGCCGCAGCAGCGAGGGTCAGCTGGCGGATTCATGGCCCACGCGGCAGACGCGCCGGTGACCTTCCTGATACTGCTGCTGCTGTGCCTGGTGGTGATCATCGCCAACCTGGAGACCCGCCAGATGGATTCAAAGGTCGTAGCCGTCCTTGGGATCCTCGTGGCCATCAATGCGGCTCTGCGCTTGATTCCAGGGCCAGCGGGATTCACAGCCATGCTATTCCTCCCCATCCTCTGCGGCTATGCGTACGGCGCAGATTTCGGATTTCTCCTCGGCACGCTGTCGCTACTGGTCTCCGCTGTCGTGACGGGAGGCATGGGACCTTGGCTACCCTATCAGATGTTCTCTGCTGGCTGGATGGGTATGGCCTCTGCGTGGCTGCCTCCATTGCGACGCTTCGGGCGGGTCGAAGTGATCATCCTGGCCTTGTGGGGAGCGGTGCTGGGGTTGGTGTTCGGAGCGATAATGAACCTCTGGTTCTGGCCCTACTTGGTCAACGTCGGCGCATCCAATACGCACGGGCAACCTGGCGCCGGACTGTGGGCAACGGTGGGGAGATATGCTGCTTTCTATCTGACCACGTCGCTATGGTGGGACATGGGCAGGGCCATCGGCAACTTCCTGCTGATTCTGCTCTTCGGCGCTCCCATTCTGCAACTGCTCAGACGCTTCAGGAAGCGCTTCCAGTTCGCCATTGACTGAGTGCACGGGTTTCCGCGAGCAGGTAGCTAGGAGGTGAGGTCAGGATAGAGGGCTCGACGACCAAGCCACCTGCTCTCAGCGGGTAGCAGCCCATCGTTGTCCACCCCAAGCCCTTACTCAATCCAGGCTAGTACTCGATTCCCTTCCTGGGGCCCACGCCCGAATGAGCGGGATGTTTGACCTCCGCGAAGTCGGTGACGATGTCCGCCAATTCCGCAAGCCATGCTGGGGCAAACCGGCCGGTGAACACGACGCTAGCCAGCTTCGGTTTGCCGGCCAGCAGCTCACCCATCCTTGCCTCTTGGACGATTCCCTCATCCAGGAGCGGATTGATGTCGTCCAGCACCAGGAGGTTGCACTGCTCTCCGGCCAGCAACTCCTCAGCCCGGTCCAGAGCAGCCTCCACCGTCTCCACTGCCTCGTCAAACTGGCCCAGGTAGTCCTCGTCGCTGGCCTGGGACTCGATGGCGATCATTCTCAGCATCGGGCTCAACACCCTAGCGGAGTGTACCTCGCCCAGACTGGGCCGCGTCGGACCAGTGAAGTGGATGAAAGCCGCTCTACCAGCATGTCCCAGAGCGCGATAAGCGAGACCAAGAGCCGCGGTCGTCTTCCCCTTGCCGCCACCGGTGAACACGATCACGTTGCCCTCTAGATCCTCACCAATCGTCATGGCCCTTACCCCCGCGGAACAGATAGCCCCCACCCCTCCTACGCACGCCTGCCGTGCCTGTGAGTTGCCTCCATCAAGGCCAGCATGTTCTCCTTGGGGACGTCGGGCCAGATGTCACAGCCCGGCCACACTGCGTTCACATTGCTGTCGATGATGTCTTTCACCGCCCTATCGATCTCCTCGAGGGTACCGGATACCAGGACGTTGTACGGATCCAGGTTTCCCAAGAGGATCACGTCATCACCAAGCTTCTTTCTGGTCTCCCTAAGGTCGTTCTTCTGGTCGACGCTAATCGCATCCGCCCCGCAATCACCCATCTGCTCCATGATGAGGTTCGTGTCCCCGCAGATATGCAGGATTTTCGGCGAGTCGAGAGCGGCGAAGATGTTCTGCAGGTGGGGCTTAATCAACGACCCGAACATCCGCGGACTAAGGATATCACCACCGCCACCCATCTCGCGCACTGTCATGTAGTCAGCGCCAGCCTCCCGGTAGAACGCGGCCAGGTCGATGAGAAAAGCCTCCAACACGTCCAGCGCCTTGTGCACGGCGTCCGGTTTCTTGAAGCTCTTCTTGAAGAGATCGTCCAACTCAAAAAGCTGCCCAGCCAGCGTATACGGCCCCAGTACCCAGGCGCCCACCGCAACCTCGTCGCCTACGGTCTCCTTCAGCTCCTTGATGGCGTCAACCACAACGGGGATTCTCCCCTTCTGCAGTGGGTTATCTGGCAGCCGAAGGTCCCACTCATCCACCTTGTCCGCCACCTTGGTGGAAATGGTGGGATAGAGTATCTCCTCGGAGTCTTCGTAGTAATTGATCCCGCAGCCCAGGGCCTCCGCCTCCACCCCCATGTCGAAGGGCACCACAACCGACTCGAGGCCGAATAGCTTGTACGTAGACGCCGCCGCTGAGGCCATCTTGTGACCGTTCAGGTGTATCTCCGGGAAGCGCCAGTTCTGGTCTGTGAGTCCGTGCACGGTGAGATTGCCCATGCCGCTGAACACCGGCGTGGGGTCAACTTTCTCGCCACGCAGAGTTGCCAGAACCCTCTCCCGATGGTTCATGTTATTGCCCGCCATTCAGATGCCTCCTTATTGTTCAAGTAGCTGTTCCACCATGTCCGAGAACAAGAGGTTCAAAGGATGACTCTTCCCTTCCGGTAGCTCACCGGTATCATCGTACACCATCGTCGCCAGCAGCGCCGAGGCGGCAGCCACCGCCGGGAAGATGCGCTGCGTCCCAGTCATGGGCCCATAGAGCATGAAGTCGCTGGCCAGGGCACAGATGGCGTGAATACCAGCGTCCACACCGACGAAGCCCTTGGGTCCCCACATCTCTCTCGACTTCTTCCACATGTACGTGCCATTCGAGGGCGCACTCCCCACGGGCAGCCCAAATTCCTCCTTGACCAGGCTGTTCGCCAGGAGCGAGAATGCGGTCGCCGGCAGGTTCATCACTGCAGTGTCAACCAGGATACTCTCGAAACCCCCCTTGTTCACCATTTCCAGCATCCTTCTCAAAGACTTCGGACGGCCCGCTGGGGTCTTGTCCTCCACATCAAACGCCTGGACGACGATGTGCTTCACCCCCAACTCTTTCAGTGTCTCCACCTGGCCCGGGATATCCTCATCCCAGGGAGTGATACTGTTGTAGAGGAGGCGATCGGCCAGTCCCTGCTCACAGATGTATCTGGTAGCTTCAAGGCGTGTGTCCTGCACCCAGATATCTATGGCGAACGGCCTGTTGCTAGCCCCGACGAAGAAATCCACGTAGGCCTTCATCTCTTCAGGGCTGTTCGCCACCATGGCCACGATGCCGGGCACACCAGTCTCATTGGAGAGGCGCTCCATCTCCTTGATGCGCTCGGCCGCACCGCCCCGGTCGAACTTTCGCTTCTTCCTGCTCTCGACCAGCTTGTCCCCCTTCTGGAAGAGGCTGGCCATGAGCAGGGGAGGATTCTGCCCGGGTTGCCCGCCGACGTTGATGCCAGCAATGTCGCAGATCTTCTGTTCCCTCTCGTAGCGAAACTTGAGAGCCACTCTAGTCTCCTTTCTCCCCTATTCCGTGTCGCTGTCCGGTATGAAACCCTTCAGGTGGGGGAACTTGTCCCTCATATGGGGGAAGTACATCGCCTGCGCGAACTGCTTCTCGAAGTCACCCTCCACCGTCAGTTCCACGTACTCCACCTGCCTCGCGTACTTGTTCGCCTCTTTCCTCTTGTCCACATTCAGGAGGGCAATCCGGGCACCATCCCCTGCTGCATTGCCTACTGCGTAAACCTTCTTCAGATCGCAGTCAGGGAAGAGACCCATGATCATCGCCTGCTTGGGGTCAATGTAGCTGCCGAAGGCGCCAGCCAGAATCACCCTATCCAGCCTCTCGATGCCCAGGCGCCTCATCATCAGCTTCGCCCCGGCGTACATTGCGCCCTTTGCCAGCTGCACAGCCCTGATGTCTTGCTGTCCGACGGTGATGTCTTGACCGATGGAGGTCTCGTCTGCCCAGGCCAGCACATACTCCCATCCATCCTCGCCTTCACGCATACGAGGGTGATCGAGTTCCTTCTTCATGCGCCCATTCTTCAACATAAGCCCGGCCACATACATCTGCGCCACCACATCTATGATTCCTGAGCCGCAGATGCCTCTGGATCCCATCTCCTTCAACTCATCGCTCCACTGCTCCTTGCCGATCACCTTGTAGCGTGGCTCCTTCGTCTCCGGGTCTATCTCAACTTTCTCGATAGCCCCGGGGGCCGCCCGCATCCCGTGCTTGATATGGGCACCCTCGAAAGCTGGTCCCGTGGCGCAAGATGACGAGATGAGCTTCTCCTTGTTGCCCAGCACCAGTTCGCCGTTGGTACCGATATCGATGATGAGCATCAGATCATCGCGGTTGTAGGGCTCCTCGGCGATGAGGACACCGACGTTGTCCGCGCCCACGAATCCGGCCTCGATGGGCAAGGCATGCACATAGGCACCCGGGCTGATCTTCAGTCCCATATCACGGGCCTTCACATCGAATCCAGCGTGGAGTGCCGGCGGGAACGGTGCCTTGCCGATGTACTCCGGATAGATGTTCATGTAGATGTGATGCATAGCCGTGTTGCCGACGATGGTCCAGTCCACGATGTCCCGCCTCTTGATGCCCGCCTGAGCTGCGACCTGGCCCGCCAGACGGTTCAGTCCGCTGATAATGGCGTCGTTCATCCTCTTCAGGCCATCCTCGTTGGTCATGGCATAAGTGATGCGAGACATCACGTCCTCGCCGAAGGTGACCTGCGGGTTCATCATGGAGTCCGTGGCCAACAGCTTGCCACTGCTGAGTTCGCACAGGTACCCAGCTACGGTGGTAGTACCCACGTCCACCGCCAGCCCATAGCTCTTTTCCACAAGCCCCGGATAGACTGCGACAACCTCTTTGTCCATCCACACCGACACGGTGACCTTCCAGTCGCCCTTCCTTACCGCACTCTGCAGTGATAGCAGCGCTACGTAGTCTATGCTCAGGCCCTTGATACCGTGCTCCTGCTCCAGCGCCTCGGTCAGCCTTTCCCAATCCCCCGTCGTGTCCTCCAGGGTTGCCGGGGTCAATTCTACATAGTAGTTGCGTACGGCGGGGTTCACGTCGATCTTTCTATCGGTCGCCGCCTTACGCACCACCTGCTTGCCCTTGCGGCTCTCCTCGGGTACGAAGATCAGCACGTCGCCGTGTATCTCTGTAACGCAGGAGAGACGATAGCCCTCCAATTCGGTGTGCTTCTCGAAGAACTTCTTCTCCCGCTCCTCGATGGGCGAGAGGTGGTCCATGCTGGACTCAATCCCTAACTTCTCGAAGACGCCGTCTTCGATCCTCACCTTACACTTCCCGCAGGTGGCCTGCCCACCACACACGCTTTCCAGCTCCACGCCTAGCCTCCGGGAGGCGTCCACGATGGTCATTCCATCCTCGATGTGCCCACGGCTGCCCGAGGGCTGGAAGATAACCAGATGCTCATTCTTCTCGCTCATGAGTTTCCTTTCTCGCTCTTCACTCTTCTTCCTATCACTCGTCGCTTTGAGGCGATTGCTCCAGCTTCTCGAAGTGGATCACGACATCCTTGGGCAAAGCCAGATCGAGTTCCACTTCTATGGCCTTGAGAATGCCTATGGGCACCGGGCAGCACGGATGCTTAAGATACTGGCAGGCACAATCCCAGACGGCCGAATTCTGGGGCGGGCCCAATGCCTCGAGCCAATCCATGTCCTGTAGCTGCCCATTCATCTCGGCCACGGCCTCACAGTCGCTCCCTACCACGACGGATACCCTGCGCTTGACCGTCCTTGTGGCCTCCACGGTGGTGCTGAAACCGCAAATGCCAGCGTCCACTACTACTCTTGTCAACACTACCTCCAGTCTAGGCCGGCATCCCGCCGATACTAGTCCTGCTACTCGTCCAGCGTCGGCCCACCCTCCGCTACGCGATCGACGGCGTCATGCCACTCTTTGGTGCCTCGGAAGTCATCCTCCCCGAACTGAGATCCGTGGTCCCGGAAGTGCTTCGCCACCTCCTGCGGTTTGTTGGGGTCAACATCGGTCAGCGCTTTGGAGCGGTCCTCGGCTTTGTCCTGAGCAGAGCGCACCACCGCGACGGACGAGACCAGCTTCTGCACATCCTCGCTCCCGCAGCTGGGGCAGGCAGGCACATCGTCGCTCTCCTCGATACTCAGGATCTCGCTGTATTTGTTCTGGCAGGCCTTGCACCGATACTCGTATACAGGCATGATCGCCCTCCCTCACCCCTCGTTCGTCGCAGCGCTTCGGTCCGCGCTACGCAGCAGTCTCGTCCACGCTAAGGATGCTCAGATAATGATAGCTCCCCACTTGGTCGCTGCTCCGCTGCCGGAAACCGTACTGAGCGACCAATCGCTCGAGCTCCGCGGGATCGACTCTCCGCGACAGCGGTGGACCCGGAGGTCTCCCAACATCCGTCCGGAAATCCAAGATGGCAAGGACTCCCTCCGGTCTCAACACCCGCTTGATTTCCCCCAACTCGCCCCTGATTACTCCATTTTCCACGAGCTCGTGGAAAACGTTGGCCATGAGACAGACATCTACGGTACCCGACGGCACCGGCAAGCGTTCCGTTACGTCGGCGACGAAGGCCTCTGTCTGGGCTAGACCCTTGCTCTGCGCCGCCTGCTGCAAAGCTTCTATCCGCTCCTCTGAGGTATCGGCGGCGTACACCTTCCCCTCACCGCCAACCATCAGCGAGGCAGGAATCGCAAAGCGCCCCTCCCCAGACCCCGCATCCAGCAGAACATGGCCCTGTGCGATGCCTATTGCCTCCAGAACCAGCTGCGGATCCATCGCGCCCTCAGTGTGGCCGCCATGCCGGCGTCCCCTATCCACAACACTCCTCTGTCGCCTCACATGCCGCCAGAAACCCAGTCACCCGTATCAACCGCCGCTACTCCTTGAGCCCAGCCAGCATGATCTGAATCATGGCGTCGACGACGTCATAGAAGGATTCGCTGTCAGGAGCTTCCTCCCTATATGTGACCTCCGCCGCCCAGTGCACGACCAGGCTCCGGAAACCGTCCACCAGATGCCGAGGGTCAACCGGCCGAAGGGCGCCCTCCGCCTGTCTGGCCTCGATGTACGAGATTACACCGTCCCATGCACCATTTCGGGCTTCCGTGTACCTTCGGAACAACTCCGGATTCTCCAGCATGCTGAACACTGTCAGGCGCAGGTTGGAGCGCTCCGCGTCCCGCAAGTTGTTCTCGAAGACGTGCTCGGCGCAGGCTCGCAAGACGCCGAAATCATCCTTCTCTGCGATGTTTCTCTTGACCTCCAAATCCTCTTCGAGCGGATGGGCCCGCGCCACAACCTCCGACAGGGCCTCGTACACGCCCTCCTTGGTACCGAAATGCTGGATCACCAACGCGCGACTCACACCAGCCCCCTCCGCGATATCGTCCAGCGTCGTGCCAGAGAACCCCTTTTGTGCACATAGTCCCCGAGCGATCTCGAGGATCTGCTTCCTGCGCTCCTCACCGGAGATTCTCATCTCAAGCCCCCTGTTCTGGCTCTTCGGGCACCAGGTCTCGAGCCGTGCGCCAACCGACAAACCTCACGGTCGTCCATTCCAGGCGAAGCTGCGAGAGAGACCCCTGGCGAACGGCGACCACGCAATCACACCACATCAGCGATGTCACACCTCGGCTCGACGCCCATCGGCGTGAGCCAAGTCTCCTCATTATACTATGGGGCTCGGACCCGGCGCCGAAACCGGGTCCGAGCCACGGGAAGAACCTAGTCGTAGAAGCCGTGTTCCATCACCGCCTTCTTCATCACGTAGATGTTGTACGGCGGCGCCTGGACCGGCACCTCGCACCCGGCCATCAGCAGGTAGCCACTTGGTGCCATCTTCGCCTTGTCAATGGCCGCCTTACACAACTCGTACACCTGCTGGTTGGTGCCATTCTGGATAACCTGAGGCTCGATGTTCCCAGCAATGGCGTGCTTGTCGCCGAAGACCTCGACGGCCTTGGCCATGTCTACTTCGTGGCCAAAGCTGAGGATGCCAGGATCCCCGTACTCCAGCTGCGCCCAGTACTTCAGATTCAGGTTCTGCTCGCCGCAGATGTGGCAGAAGATGTTCCTGATCCCGCTGGCCAGAATGTGGTCGTGGAGCTCGCTCATGTAGGGCAAGACGAACTCCTCGAACTGTTTGGGCGAGATGATCTGGTTCGCCGACGTGGCCTCGCCAGTGAAGGCCATCATCGGATAGTTGGGAAACGCCTCCATATAGTGGTCTATGACCTTCTTGCCAAAGATGACGACCTTCTTCAACAGCTTATGGGCCACCTCCGGCTTCTTCATCATCCACCGGCACAGAATATCCACCTCGGAGATGTTCCCGGCCGAGGTGAAGGGGGACATGCCCATGACCATAATGGGCATGCCGAACTGCTGCTGGATCTTGGCGAACTCCAGGGCGATGGGATAGCACCCCGCCGTCGCCACATCCGGTATCTCCAGCGCGTCGACGGCCTCCGGGGTCTGGGCGGGAAAGCGGGTCACCACCGGCGCCTGCTCCCACTCGCTCACCGGCATCTTGATATCGCCGCCAAACTCCCATCCACCCATGGAGGCGTAGCCGTACATGGCCCCGCCATCGTAGCCGAACATCTCCGCCGTCCACATCTGCGCCCAGAAGCTTCTCTCGGGATCGTTGTAGACCGCCGCGATGGGATAGCCCACATTCCTGGCGCAGTAACCGAAAATGAAAGGCATAAACGGCACCCTATCCGGCCGTTGCCGCATCAGGATGGCGCCCATACGCTCGCCTGGACCCATCGTCTCTTGCCTGGGTTGCGGTTGCTCTGCCATCTTCATTTCTCCTTCTCGTGTCCCTACGACACGTCTATGCCTTCCCCATCTCTCTCAACCGGCTGATCATTTGGATCGCCTCCTGCACAGCGTTCGCCGCGTTCGGGGCGTATCCATCTGCACCGTAGTTGTCCGCTACTTCCTGTGAGATCGGCGCTCCACCCACCATGATCATCGCATCCGGGTTTCGCGCCTTGATCATCTCGATCACCTTCGGCATCGCCAACATGCTCGTCGTCATCAACGCCGACAAGGCCACGATCTCACTGTCCGTCTTCATCTGCTCCTCTACGAATTTCTCCAGCTTCACATCTCGCCCCAGGTCATGGACCTCGAACCCGGCCACGTCAAACATCATCTTCACCAGGTTCTTACCTATGTCGTGGACGTCTCCCTCCACCGTCCCGATAACCACCTGACCCTTGACGTCAGCCTCCTTCCCACTCAGGTGTGGCCTCAGGATGTCCAACCCGGCGTACAACGCGTCCGAGCACATCAAGACCTCGGGCACGAAGTACTCCTGGTTCGCGTACAGGTCGCCTACGTGCTCCATGCCCGCCGCCAGACCGTCCATGATCGCCTCGTAGGCGTCCACGTCCTCGGCCAGCACGGCATTGGAGAGCTCCACCACCTTGTCCTCATCGAAGTCCACAACTGCATCGTAGAGACCCTTCAGGATCTCCTTCTTCCTTGCATCGGTAGCCATCTCATTGCCTCCTACATTCTACCTTCCTAAGGCGAATCCAGTTCCATATCGATGCACCCTTCGACGCTCTAGTGACTCACCCCCTTTCCTGTTGGCACGGTTCTCTCGGGCTTCGGACAGGCCAGCAGATTCTCCAGCGGGAGCGTATCCGCTACAGTCCTGCCAGTTGACCAGATTGTTTCCAACGATGTGCCAACCTCGTGGCCGCGCTAGTCGTAGAAGCCGAAATCGTTCACTGCCTTCATCATCGTATGGATATTGTACCCTGGAGCCATAGGCGGAAGCTCACACCCCGGCATCAGGAAGAACCCCCCAGGAGCCTTCTTGCCCTTCTCGATGGCGATCCTGGTCACTTCATACACCTGCTCAGGAGTGCCGTTCTGGATAATCTGCGGCTCCACGTTCCCTGCGATGATGTTGTCGGGGAACATCTCTGCTGCCTTCTCCAGGTCCACCTCGTGACCGAAGCTGAGGATCACGGGCTGCTGAGGCGAGCCCAGCGGGAGTTGCTGGATCAGCGGCAGGTTCAAGTTCTGCTCCCCGCAAATGTGCATGAATCCTGCCTGCACCCCCATGCCAAGTATCTTCTCGTGCAGCTCGTACTGATACGGGAGCACGAACTCCTCGAACTGCTTGGGACTCAGGATCTGGTTTGCGGCTACGGTCACGTACAACCCGGCCATGATCTTTTGCGCCCCAAAGGTGTCTACCCAGTACTGGTACGCCTCCAGGATGTGGTCCGTAGCTAGGCGCAGCAAGCGGTGAGCCAGTTCTGGCTTCTTCATCAACCAGCGGCAGAACAGGCTCACGTCCGTGATGTTGGAGGCCACCGTGATCGCATCCCCCGATGTACCAGGAAGGATGGGCAATCCCATCTCGTCGCACAGCTTGCTGAACTCCATGGAGATGGGGATGATGCCGGCCGTCTTAACATCCGGCAGCTCCAACTTCTCCACATCTTCCTCGGTTTCCACGGGATGACGGGCCACCGACGGCGCGCCCTCCCACTCGGAGGTCGGCATCTTGATCTCGCCCCCGAACTCCCATCCGCCATACGCTGCGTAGCCAAGCAGCAGTACCGGCTCGTAGCCATACTGCTCCGCTGTCCACAGCTGCGCGTTCAGGCTCTTTTGGGGATCATTGTAGAAACTCTCTATCGTATACCCACAATTGAGTGACGAGAATCCCATGGCAAAGGGGTTGAAGGGCACGCGATCCGGCGTCTGTCCCATCATCAGGGCACCTACGCGCTCGTGCGGCGCCATCTTGTCCTTGCAGATTCCTCCCACGCGATCCATTGTACTCTCCTTTCCGCATCCGGCAGAAGGTTGGGCGTCCGGGCCCTCGATCAGCCTCGGACCCGGACGCCGAAGCCAGTCTAGTCGTAGAACCCGTGCTCCATCACCGCCTTCTTCATCACGTAGATGTTATAGGGCGGTGCCTGGACAGGTACCTCGCATCCGGCCATGAGCAGATAGCCGCTGGGCGCCATCTTGGCCTTGTCTATGGCGGCCTTGCACAGCTCGTACACTTGCTGGTTGGTGCCGTTCTGGATGATCTGAGGCTCCACATTGCCGGCGATGGCGTGCTTGTCGCCAAAGTACTCGATGGCGGTACTCAGGTCCACCTCATGGCCGAAACTCAAAATGCCAGGGTCCCCATATTCCATCTGCGCCCAATACTTCAGATTCAGATTCTGCTCGCCGCAGATGTGGCAGAAGATGTTCCTGATGCCGCTGGCCAGAATATGATCATGGATCTCCTTCTGGTATGGCAGCACGAACTCCTCGAACTGCTTGGGCGAGATGATCTGGTTCGCTGCGCTGGCCTCGCCCGTGAAGGCCATCATGGGATAGTTGGGGAAATGCTCCACATAGTAGTCCACCACCTTCTTCGAGAAGTCGGTGCACTTACGCAGAAGTTTATGAGCGACATCGGGCTGCTTCATCATCCACCGGCACAGCTTGTCCACCTCGGCAATGTTGCCCGCCGGAGTGAAACATCCGAAAGCCATGACCATGATGGGCATGCCGAACTGCTGTTGGATCTTGTTGAACTCCAGGGCGATGGGGTAGCACCCTGCCGTCTCCACATCCGGTATCTCCAGCGCGTCGACGGCCTCCGGGGTCTCGGCGGGGAACTTGGCCACTATGGGCGCCTGTTCCCACTCACTCACCGGCATCTTGATCTCACCACCGAACTCCCAGCCGCCCATGGAGGCGTAGGCGTACATGGCCCCGCCATCGTAGCCGAACATCTCCGCCGTCCACATCTGCGCCCAGAAGCTCTTCTCCGGGTCATCGTATACGCGGGCGATGGGATATCCCACGTTCCTGGCGCAGTAGCCGAAAATGAAAGGCATGAACGGCACCCTATCCGGCCGCTGCCGCATCAGGATGGCACCCATCCGTTCGCCTGGGCTCATCGTCTCTTGCCTGGGTTGTGGTTGCTCTGCCATCTCCACTTCTCCTTCCCGTGCCCTACGATACCTCTATGCCTTCCCCATCTCCCTCAACCGGCTCACCATCTGGATCGCCTCCTGCACAGCGTTCGCCGCGTTCTGGGCGTATCCGTCTGCACCGTAGTTGTCCGCTACCTCCTGTGAGATCGGCGCTCCACCCACCATGATCATCGCATCCGGGTTCCGCGCCTTGATCATCTCGATCACCTTCGGCATCGCCAACATGCTCGTCGTCATCAACGCCGACAGCGCCACTATCTCACTGTCCGTCTTCATCTGCTCCTCTACGAACTTCTCCAGCTTCACGTCACGACCCAGGTCATGGACCTCGAACCCAGCCACGTCGAACATCATCTTCACCAGGTTCTTACCTATATCGTGGACGTCTCCCTCCACCGTCCCAATCACCACCTGACCTCTGACGTCAGCCTCCTTCCCACTCAGGTGCGGCCTCAAGATGTCCAACCCGGCATACAACGCGTCCGAACACATCAATACCTCGGGCACGAAGTACTCCTGGTTCGCGTACAGGTCGCCCACGTGCTCCATGCCCGCTGCCAGACCGTCCATGATCGCCTCGTAGGCGTCCACATCCTCGGCCAGCACGGCATTGGAGAGCTCCACGACCTTGTCCTCATCGAACTCCACGACACCATCGTAGAGCCCCTTCAGGATCTCCTTCTTCCTTGCCTCTGTCGCCATTTGTTAGCCTCCTGCTTTCGTTGACACACTGCACCAGAATGAACCCATCTCTCCAAGATCGAACTCTATCACCTCCTTCCTCTGCCTCCACCCTCGGTTCCTGAACATCGCGGTGGCAAGCTCGCGATCAGGGCTTCACTCCTCGCTTGCCCATGCTAACACAGCCCGGCTTTTGCCCCTGGGCCGCCGACTAATCGTAGAACCCAAAATCGCTCACCGCCTTTCTCATGGTCCAGACATTGTATCCCGGCGCCATAGGTGGCAGATCGCATCCTGTCATCAAGATGAAGCCCCTCGGAGCGCTCTTGCCTTTCTCAATCGCTATCCGGGTCACTTCATATACCCGCTGCGGGGTACCGTTCTGGATGATCTGGGGCTCCACGTTTCCACATATTATGCTGTCCGGGAACATCTCTATGGCCCTGTCCAGATCTACCTCGTGCCCAAAGCTGAGCATGAATGGTGTCTGCCGAGTGCCGAGGTAGAGTTCCCTGATCATGGGCAAGTTCAGGTTCTGCTCACCACAGATGTGGAACATCGCACCCTTGATGCCCGTGTCCCGTATTCTGTCGTGCAGCTCCACCTGATATGGAATCACGAACTCTTCGAACTGCTTGGGACTCATGATCTGGTTCGCTCCAATGGTGACATAGACGCCCACAGACACCCTCTCAGCGCCGAAGGTCTCGATCCAGTAGTCCCAGGCCTGAATGATGTGGTCGGTGGACAGGCGGAGCGCCCGGTGCGCCAACTCGGGCTTCTTCACCATCCAACGGCAGAACCTATTCACGTCAACCATGTTGGCTGCGTTGGTCGCGGGGTCACCCGAGATGCCGCAAGAGATCGGCAGTCCGAGCCTCTCCTGAAGCTTTGAGATACCCATGAGAGTGGGGATCATGCCTGCGTCCTTCACGTCTGGCAGATCTAGCTTCTCCAGGTCCTCCTCCGACTCGACCGCAGGCCGGACGATGGACGGGGCGCTCTCCCACCGGCTTCTGGGCATTCTGATCTCACCGCCGAACTCGTAGGCCCCGTAGGACGCATATCCCGTGCCAGTAGTCGGTTCGCACCCGAACTGTTCACCAGTCCACAACTGCGCCCGTAAACACTTCTGCGGATCGGTGTACACGACCTCGACAGGATATCCGACGTTCCTGGCGGAGAACCCAGCGCCAAAGAGGTTGAAAGGAACGCGGTCCGGCCTCAGCCCCACCATCACAGCTTCCATGCGTTCGGCGGAAGTCATGATGTCCGGCCTTAGCCCTCCGACGCATCTTGGCAACGACATTCTCCTGACCTCTTGGTCAGCGGAACCCGCTGGGCTATTCAGGTTCTCCGAACCGAGCGACCACTCCAGCACTTGCCCCGCTAGCAGCACGGGAGAGGGAGCCGATGAACCCCGGGCGCTGAACTGGTCAGTCATAGAACCCGAAGTCCATGACCGCCTTCTTGAGCGCATAGATGTTGTAGAGCGGGGATGACGGAGGTATGTCACACCCCGCCATGAGCACATACCCGCCCGGCGCGTACTTGGCCTTCTCGATGCAGACCCTGGCCTGCTCGTAGACATCTCGCCAGGTTCCCTCTCCTATCACGCGCGTCTCCACGTTGCCAGCCACGATGTGCTTGTCGCCGAAGATATCCATGACTCTCTCCAGGTCAACCTCCCCGCCGAAGCTCAGAATGCCTCGCTCTCCGAAGGGCACCTCTGCCCAATACGGGAGGTTCTGGTTCTGCTCACCACAGATGTGACAGAACACAGGCTTGATCCCTTTGCCCGACAGGTGCCCATAGACCTCGCTGTGGTGGGGTAGGACAAACTCCTCGAACTGTCGAGGCGAGATAAGCTGGTTGGAGGAGGTGGCGCATCCTCCGCCCGCGGACAACGGATGGCCACGGAAGAGGTCCAGGAAGTAGTCGATGATCCTCTTGGCAAAGGCAACCACCTTGGACAGAAGCAAGTGGGCCGCCTCTGGCTGCTTGATCATCCACCGGCACAGCTTGTCCACCCCCACCATATTGGCCGCCGCGGTGAAGGGACCCCAGGCAGGCACCATGACTGGTATGCCAAACTGCTGCTGGATCCTGGCAAACTCGGTGTAAAGAGGGAAGTAGCCAGCGGTCTCCACATCGGGAATCTCCAGAGCCTCCACCTCCTCTGGCGTCCGAGCGGGAAACCTAGTCAGCACCGGAGCCTGGTCCAATTCGCTCTGGGGCATCCTGATCTCGCCACCAAACTCCCAACCGCCATACGAAGCGTACCAGAATGTAGGCCAACCATCGTGACCCAGCAGCTCCTGTGCCCAAGTCTGGGCCCAGAAGCTCTTCTCGGGATCGTCGTAGATGGAGCGTATGGGGTATCCCACGATGGAGGCACAGAACCCCCCAGTGAACGACAAGACGGGAATCCTGTCGGGCCGATCGCCCCTGGCGATGGCCGACATGCGCTCATCCGAAGTCATGGTTTCGCGCCTAGGCTGCACCTGCAACGTCACCGTATCACCCTGGCTCCAACCATCTAGTTTGTACGGTCCTGCGGGCTGGAAAGGCCTTGCTCTAAGCCTCCCGGCGTCAATTCTCGCCTGCGCGTTGAGCGATGAGCACATGGGACTAGAGGCTCAAGCCCGATTCGCAGGATTCCTTCAGCCCCTTTGTCTAAGCTGCATCAGACAGACCTCATCGCACCCTCACCATCAAGCCGAACAACACGCCAAGTAGACAGAAGGGTATCAGAACGTATCCGGCCAACTGCCAATCGCCGGTTACCTGGACGATGCGCGCAAACATGACCGGACCCAGCAGCAGACCCACGTTCTGAAGTGCTACAACGCCTCCCATACCGACCCCCGCCAGCTCCGGTCGCTCCATAATCTCCGGAACAGAGGCCATGACCATAGTGGGGATAGCCGGGGCAAACACACCGAACACGATCATGAACAGGGGTATGCCCGCACCGGTGACTCTGAAGGGGAAGATCCACAATACAGTCAGAATCAGGAACGCGATGGTGTACACGAGCTTCCGAGAACCGATTCTATCCGAGATCCATCCTGACAGAGGGCAGGAGATGATAGTCGTCAGTGACGACAGACTGACGATGAAACCAGCCGTGGCTAGCGGATAGCCACGCACGGTATGGAGGAAAGTCGGCATGTTGGTCATGAAACCTGGGAAGCACATGGTGAAGGTCAAGAAGACCAGCCCCAGCAACCAGACATCCCGGTTGACCAGAGCGCGACCTAGCGTCGCCATGCTCGGGGGTCCAGCGGGACCTGCACCTGACCCTGGATTCGCAGCGCCTGTCTCTCTGGAGACCGGGCGCGGTATCTTCACCAGCGCCCAGAAGACCAGGAATGCCATGACACCATAGGCACATCCGAACCACCAAACGCTCTGCCAACCGAATCGGGCTTCAAGCGCTGGCGCGAGGTTGAACATGATCATGCTGCCCGCAGGCACCCAGATGGCGAAAACGCCCATGGGAACGCCCCTCTCCTCCGCGGTGAACCAAACGGCTATGATGGCAGGTGCCACTACCATCATCAGTACGAAGCTGAGTCCTTCGATCGCGCGGCTGGCGAGCAGCATCGCCGCACCACTGCTCAGCGCACCCAGCGCGGAACCTACGACCACGGAGGCTATGGCAATGAGCCCTGAGCGCTTGAAGCCGATGCGCTGGACGATCAACCCCGCCGGAATGCCCAGCACCACTCCAGCCACCGCGAAGACTGACATCAAGAGGTTGGCCGACGTCAAATCCAGCCCGAAGACGTCCATCAGCACGGGCATGACAGGGGGAACCTTGTACATGTTGACTGGCGCAGCGACGGCAGCCACGAATAGCGCTATCAGCATGATCCAGGTATACCGCTTTGACATCAATCCTCCCTGTTGTGTCCACACGGACGTTGATTGCACGCGGCGCAATCGAGTAACCTGGCAAGCATCTCGAGGACTTCGCTCACGTTGGGCCCCACAGAGCCCGACTCGCCCTATTCTCGGCTGAAGCGACAATCATCGGCTATAGGACAGTACTTGCATGCCCGGTGCATAGCTAAGGGCAGCATCTCCTCTCCCAGGCCCACGGCCATAGACACAGACTTCGACGGGACCATCAAGTGATCGGAATGGAGTCTGAGACCCAGCCTCTCGGCTGGCAACAGTTCGAAGAATACCCCATGGTCCTCCAAGGGCCAGTCCAGTTGGCCGGGCTGAAACGGGGCGCTGGCTTGCCAACCACGCTCCTGTGCCTCGTCACGAATCAGAGCATGGGCCATCTCACCAAGCTCCCCGATGGCGGCCGTGCCGATGCCATCGAGCAACACCGCTCTCGCCTCGTCTTCCGCGTCGCGATACTTCGAGACCCTGTCATCCAAATCGCCACCGATGGTACATAGGGCCAACACTACCTCTTCGGCCAATCCAAACCTGTCGGCCAGCAAGTGGCCACGAAAGACAGCACCCTCGCCGAGGACAATCGACTGTTCCCGCACTTCACGCAGCGCGAAACGATCATAGAGAACCGAGGGGTTCAGGAGTTGCTGCGACTCGGGGATCAGATCGTGGTTGAGGGAGGTCTGCTGCTCTGTGGTCAAGCGGCCCGACGGGTCCTCGCCCTGGCACCACAGCACGGAAGACATCTCCAGATCGAGGTCCAGGTCTCTCAAGACCCTCATGCCGGGACCTCCTGGCTGCTGCGCCGCATAGATCTTGGGCCCGCTTCGTTCTTCCTAGCCGGGCAGAGGATGATTCCCCTCCTCGCGTTTCTCCACGGACGGGTCACACCCCGGGGAGCCGCGTTTCTTGATCAGATGGAGGTATCGGTCTCACGATCTGTCCAAACCAAGGCAAGTGTGCTGCCAAACACAAAAAAGGGACGGAATTCCAGTCCAACTCGACTGGTCTCCTATCCCCTTTCACGCGAGGGTCTTCAGAGCTCGGCAGTGGCGGGTCTTCTGGCTTCTTGGCCGCTCGGGTCCGCTCCTTCGCAGGCCAAGCCACAGTTGCGGGACAGCGCCGGCCTCACACCGGCTTCCCCTTTGGACCTGGCATCCAGGCCGATGGTCACCGCTGCCGAAGCTATTCACTTGTCCAATCCAGGAGGTAGCCATACGGCATACCTAACCTGTTAGTTACAAGTATACAGCACTTCCGACTGCCTGTCAAGTGCACACCCTGTGATGCGCAACGAACAGTCCAGAAGGAGCGATAGAGGCTCGATCCGCAGCAGCACCCCACGACATGAACTGACCTTCGGACTTGACGCCGTCCCCCAGCTCAGCTATAATATGAGAGGAAAAACGAATAGCTCTCCGAGTCATGTCGCCTAACGCTCTGGCAGCCATGGGACATGACCGATAGGGTGCAACGGGAAACGGTTGTGCCTCCCGTGCTTGGAAAGGAGATCGATCTTGGGCCGGTGCCTCTCTTGGATAAGCACCGGCCGTTTTCGTGGGGGTGAAGAGCAGAGTGCGGCAAGGAAGGCGATACTACTTCTCAACACGCGACCTTCTGATGATGGCGGTGCTGGCTGCTCTTGGCGGCGTTGCCAGCACCTACATCCAGACTCTGGCCAATGCCTTGCACGCGGCACTGGGCTTCCCCGGAGCGACCCAGGTACTTGCAGGCCTGCACGTCCTGTGGATCGTGCTGGCCGTGGGACTGACAGGGAAACCAGGCGCTGGCACCGTGACCGGCATCGCCAAGGGTGCAGTGGAATTCCTATCGGGCAATACCCACGGGATCATGGTCATCCTGATCGATGTGGTGGCGGGCATCCTCGTGGATCTTGGCATGCTGCCCTTTCGCAACAAGAACAGCTACCTATCCTATTCAATCGCTGGAGGACTGGCCGCCGCATCCAATATCTTCGTCTTTCAGGCCTTCGCCTCCATTCCCAGCGATATCCTGACCATGGGCGCCATCCTGATTGTGGCGGCGGTGTCATTCATTTCCGGCGCACTGCTAGCTGGAGTGCTGGGCAAGATCCTACTCGACTCTCTGCGGCGAGCGGGAGTTGTGAAGGATCAGCCCGTCCAGGCCGCGCCACGATGGGTCTACCCCGGCTTTGTAGGCATCGTGGCCCTCTTGTCCCTCGGCGGAGGTCTCTATCTCTACTTCGCCCTTCAAGGGCCGCCAACGGTCCGCGTCAGCGGTCAAGTGAACGCACCGTATGAGTACAGCTATAGCGCGGAGGATGAGCCGCTCTTGATCACCATCCAAGAAACCGCCAAGCCCGGACTGATTGGTACCTACACAGGGCTCCCGCTACGCGAGATAGTGTCGCGGGCCCAGCCTGCCGCGGACGCCACCTCCATCCTTGCCAGAGGCAACGACGGCTATGATTTCTTCATCCAGATGACCGAGCTAGAGGAAAGCGAAAAACTCATTCTCGCGCAGTCTGGACGCGGCGCAGAGATGACCTACAGTGTCGCTGGGGCCAGAAACAGCAAAGCGTGGGTCAGGAATGTGACACAGATCATGGTCGTTGGCCGTACGGTGGTTGAGGTCACCGGGTCCCTCGACAGCCCCCGTCAGTATGATCCCGACCACTGGCAGTTCGAAATGGACAATGCGCGTCTCGACCTGGGATACGGCAACCGCAAGTACCAGGGAGTCTCCCTGGCAACGGTCCTGGAGGCGATGGAACCTCAGCAACAGGCCGGCGTTGTGACGCTGAGAAGCCGCGCTGGCGACGAGAGGGACATCGAACTAGAGCAGCTGATGGACAACTTGAGCATCCGCATCTTCACCGTCACTGCCGACGAGGGGCTGATCTTCACCGTGGCCAGCGAGAACGGCCAGGTCTGGATGTCGGATGTAACGGAGATCGAAGTCAGTTGATTTGCATTCGCGATCTCAGCTTCAAGTTCCAGGGCAACGAGACGCACACCCTCCGCGATGTCAATCTTGACATCGCGCCCGGCGAGTTCGTGGTCATCACAGGCCCCAGCGGTTGTGGAAAATCGACGTTGGCGCTTGCGCTGGGGGGCTACCTCTTCCGCCAACACGCAGGGGAAGCGGCTGGCGAGGTACTGGTGAACGGCCTGGATGCCCGAGTGGCCGAGGTCTTCGACCTTGCTGAGATCGTGGGGCTGGTACAGCAGAATCCCGAGGCTCAACTCTGTACCCTGACGGTGGCCGACGAAGTGGCTTTCGGGCTGGAGAACCGGCGGCTTACGAAGGCCACCATCGTAGAGCGATCGGAGTGGGCCCTGGAGATAGTAGGGGCGATGCACCTCGTCGATCGGCCTCTGGCCACGCTCTCGGGGGGCGAGAAGCAAAAAGTAGCGATAGCGGCGATGATGGCTGCCAAACCTCAGGTGCTTATTTTCGATGAGCCCACGTCAAATCTCGATCCCACGGCTACTGGGGAGATCTTCAAAGTTATCCAGCACATACGAGAGAAGGCAGGCATCACCGTTATCGTCATCGAGCACAAACTGGGCTACCTGAGACCATTCCAGCCGCGCGTGATCAGGATGGAGAAAGGGCGCATCGTCAGTGACGGCGATGACCTGACTTCCTTCCTTGCTTCTGCGATCACGCCTGCACCCTGCCGATCTGTCCAGGGGCCCAGCGATGGCCACGTGGCCTCCACGCAGCACCTGACTCTTGGGTACGGTAACGACCCCATCTTGAACGACGTCTCTCTCGATCTTCACGCGGGGGAGTTCATCGCCATAATGGGAGACAATGGTTCCGGCAAGACCACTTTGCTGCGGTGCCTGATGGGATTGCTCAAGCCGCAAGCAGGTAATGTCGAGGTGCTCGGTCATGACACCGACAGGGTCCCGGTGTCCTCCCTGGCACGCGACATGGGCTTCATCTTCCAGAATCCCGATCACCAGCTGTTCGCGGAAACGGTGTGGGAGGAAGCGACTCTCGCTCCGCGCAACTTCGGCCTGTTGAACGATGAGACCAGAAACCGAGTGAGGTGGCTGCTGGAACGATGCGGGCTAGGGCGATACCTTGATATCCACCCTCACAGGCTCAGTTACGGCGAGAAACGACGCCTCAACTTGGCCTCTATACTCTCCTACAACCCCACCCTGATCCTTCTCGACGAGATACTCATAGGCCAGGACATGGAGAACGCGACACTGATCATGGACCTCCTCAAGGAGCGGGCTGCCCGGGGCGGCACTGTGATCAATGTAACCCATGATCCAGAGACCACCTGTCTGTACAGCGATCGCGTACTGTTCCTGCAGGGCGGCCGCGTACTGGTGGATGCGCCAACCGAGGAAGCTTTCGCCCAGCTGGCCGCCTTGGGCCTGATGGACTACCTACCCGCTGGAAGAGTAAACCAACTCTCGAGGAAATGAGCGCCAAGCCCAAGATAATCTATCAGCCAAGAAGGTCGTGGCTTCATAGCCTGCACGCGCTCGTTAAGCTTTGCTGGCTGATCGGGCTTAGCATCTCACTCTTCGTCATAGCCAGCCCCCTCTGGATACTGGCCGTCCTCCTGCTCATTATTGTGTCCTTTCCATTGGCCGGGCTTGATCTGCGCCGCGACGTTCGTGGAATGCGCTTTCTGACCACGATGGGCGCGCTGCTGTTCACGCTCCAGGTGATCTTCAATCACACCGGATCAGTCATCCTGGATACTGCATTGGGTCCACTGAACCTGCAGGTCACCGACGGCGGGGTGGCAGCCGGCGTGTACGTCGGTGGACGCTTCCTGGCGCTGATCCTGATGAGCTATCTCTTTGTGCTCACGACCGACCCCAGCGATCTGGCCTACGGATTGATGCGCGTCGGTCTGCCCTACAGATATGGCTTCGTTCTCATCACCGCACTCCGCCTGGCACCGCTCTTCGAGATTGAGAGCAATACCGTATACCAGGCCCAACTGACGCGAGGGGTCAAGTACGATGTCCGCAGTCCCAGGAGGTTCGTCTATCTGGCGCGGCAACTGATACTACCTCTCCTGGTATCCGCGCTGAGCAAGGTAGACGACCTGGCAGTGTCCATGGAGGGGCGCTGCTTCGGCAAGTATGCCACCCGTACCTACAGGCGAACCCCCAAATACACCATCTGGGACACCCTGGCGCTGATCCTGCTGGGGTTGGGTCTCCTCGCCATGGTAGGGATCGCCCTGTGGAGAGTGTAGAGGAGGCTGAACTAGAGTGAAAAGGAGCACCACTGTCAACGTATCGACAATTCTCACCGTGCTGGTGGGCATAGCCATCGGGGTGGTAGGCAGCATCGGAGGCTTGCTAATCTCACCTCGGCTGGCCGGAATATCGTCTGATTTCCGATGTGTAGACTGCCACCAATCGCATGGAGCCGTCGACCTGGGCGGCGTGCCCTTCAACGCCCTGGTCCTCTTGACCGGCGACGTTCCTGAGCCCAAGCTGATCAGCGTGAATGACATCCTGCCGTACCGCCACGCGGGCCAGACAAGCATCTCCCTCCTGGATCTCTTGGCCCAGAACGGTGTGCACGACTTCAAGGAAGTGAGCCTGATCTCCACCGATGGCGGATTAGTGACACTGGAGAAGGAGAACGTGAGTGAGCACTCTCTCCTCCTGCCCTACCTGGAGGGCATCCGCTTCCAAGATGATCGTCTACACGTTTCCACCTGGCTCAAGGGGCTCAGCAAGATCATCGTGGTCGGCACAGAGCTACCCATCATCATCGACGGGCGGGCCACCTCCATGGGCCGCCTGCTGAGGGAGAACACCTTGACAGTTGTTGCAGAGCGCAGCTACCCCATGTACCGCAGCGAAGAGGACGGTCAGGTGAGAGAGGGAGAGTACTCGCATCTGCACACTGGAGCCCCCATTAGCGGAGTGGTCGCTCGCCCCGACTTCACAACCCTCACGGTGACGGACGCTCAGGGTGGGACCCACATCCTCGACGCTCGTCAGGCCGAACAGGCTGTCCTCACCATCTACTATGGCAAACCCACACTGCTGCTCCCTGAGCTTCACAGGGGTGAGTGGATCTCAGATGTGGTGAGAGTGGAATCAAGCTCGTAGACCGGTGAGATCCGCGCGCTGATAGAGCAAAGGTGGCGACCCTTTCGGCGTCGCCACCCCTTTCCACAATCGTGTTGAAGCAGAGCTTGACCCTACTCCACAGTGATACTGACCATCTGGGAAACCCACTGGCTGGCCGGAAGACCTGGCACCACAAGCTGAATGGGGCTCTCGGGGTCAGTAGTCGCCAGCCACTCGCCATCAATCCTTAGTGCAACCATGGCGTCCTTGCCCAGATCAGAAACCGCTATGGTGGCGCTGTAGCCATCCGCCGCAGTAGCGGTGATCGTCTCGGCGTCGCTATGCACAGCCGTCAGATCGAACAAGGTCGTCAGCGGAACACCCTCGAAATCGTGGATGCTCTCCCCGCTCTTGGTCTGCCTCAGCACACCTTCCAGTAGCACCAGGTCCTGACCGGATAGTTGCACGTATTCGAAGGTTCTCTCGTTATCCATCGCCCCCTCGAACGACAACTCCCAGTCCACCTGAGGGGGCAACGCCCCCGGACCCTCTACCACAATGGTGTCAAGCTGGAATATCCAGTGATTTGAGGGCTTGTTCGGCACAACCAGTCTTATCGGCCCGTGGTCGGGATCCGACGTTGCGATCCAGTCGCCGTCCATCTTCAGGGCCACGATAGCGTCCTCCAGATCCGCTGTAGCGATCATGATAGCGTATCCGTCCGCGGCCAACGCGGTGATGCCACTCGCTGCAGAGACAGCCTCCGCCTGCTCGAGGATGGCGCTCAAGGGCACACCCTCCCAATCGTTGACCGTGTCCTCGCCGCGAGATTTCTGCATCAGGACCTGGTCCAGCGACACCTGCTCCATCGCTGCCAGGTCTGCATAGCTCAGCGCCAAGGGGTTATCCGCCTCGCCTTCGACGTTGAGTGTCCACTCCACCTCCGGCGCCTGGGGACCTGCCGTGCCGCCGCATGCAGCAACGACCAGCAGTAGCGCGACCAGTAGCGCGACCAGTACCGCCAGTCCACAATGCCTCAATGCTTTCACCTTTCGCTACCTCCTGTCATCATCCTGTCTCTCACACCATCGGGAACCACAAAAAAGACTCTATCAACGTAACTCTGTGTCGATACTCACCCCCTATCAACAGGGTTATGTGCCGGAAGGAGGCGAGTATCCAGACGTGAGATAGAGCCCTCAAGACCATTCTCCTTTCCAAGCACGGGAGGCATGGCCTTTTCAAGCCATACCCTAGCGCCCAGTGCCCGTGAGCCGAAGCCTTTAGAGTCGCTGGGTCGGAGAACTCAGCAGTCTATGTTGTGAAGTTCAGAAGAACCCCAGTTGACAAGGTGCGACGGATATGCCCAGTGTCTCCACAGCATTGCCGAGATCCAGGCGCTTCAGCTTGAACTCGCTCGCAATTTCCCACGCGGTCGCACAGGACAACCGTCCATCCACCTGTACGTCCCGCAAGCGCTGCGCCACTTCCTCGCGCACTTCCACTCCAGATTGGACGATGCGCCCTTTGCCTTCCCCCTTGGCGCCGTGGCCGAAGAGACCTAGCTGGCACTGCGAGGCGCGGATGTCGACCTCGTTTGCCACCGTCGCCACCTCGATGGGCTCGACGTCCAGCTTCCCGGAAATCCTATACATCGTCGCGCAGGTCACCCTGCCGTCGTCCTCCAGAGACGCTCTCAGCTCCTCGATGATCTCCTGATCTTTCATATCTCAACTCCATGAAAAAGGGCGCTCATGGAAAAGAGCGCCTCGTACGAGCGATTCTCCTTTCCGAACAAGGGAGGCACGGCCTTTTCAAACCATACCCTGCCGCCCAACGTCCGTGGGCC
This sequence comes from Chloroflexota bacterium, assembly GCA_030603665.1. GTDB lineage: Bacteria > Chloroflexota > Anaerolineae > UBA7937 > B3-Chlor > JAUVXJ01. The sequence goes on from JAUVXJ010000021.1 coordinate 49,064, forward strand.
ACCGCCTGTAGGCACGTTGGGTCGGAGAACCTTCTATTCAACCACCAATTGAGTATACACCATTGTCACTGCCTTCGCAAATCAGGCCCTATTTGCTTCTGATCCAACATGGACAGGATCTGCCCCGGCAGCCGCTCTCTATTGGCAAGAGTCACCTGCAAGACGAGAGAATCCACACTTTGCAGCCGTCCCCTGAGCGAATCCAGCAGTTGGGGACGTATCACCACCAAGCCCAGCCCGAAGCCCCCTCCCCTCAAGATGTCCAGGGCCTCGACCAACCCGCCCTTCGATTCAAGCTCCAACGGACCCAACTCATCCACGATGAACAGATCACACGGGATGGCCGTCCGCAATGCTTTCGTAGCCCACTCCAGGGTCGAGGAGACAAACCTGTATTTCCCCGATCGAACGTCGCCCGGCACATCATCGACCGCAGCCAGCAACCTATCTTCGCCCGTGGATACATCGATCAGGTTGATGGCCACCTTCTCTCCATCAGAGAACACAGCTGGAGAGAGCACACCAGCACAAACGTAGCCTCGTTCCTGCGCCAGCTGCACTACGCGCTGGCACAGATGTGTTTTGCCGATACCTCGCTCGCCCGTGAGCAACACCACTTCGTCCATGCGTACAACCGCGCCGGCCCGTCAGGTCATCTTGACCACGATGTCTGTGATGACGTTGGCCGCCTCATCACCTCTATCAGCCGAGTTGCTCAGGTGACGGTACAGTTCCCTGAGCTTCAGCATCTCCACTATGTGCTCGCTCGTAGCTGGACCGCTGAACAGATCGGCCAACGCCTCACGGTAGATGGTCTCCATCCTGTTCTCAAGGGCCTTAGCCCTCATGGCATGTTCGTAGGCCACACTGGGATGATCCTTCAGCCGCAGGGTGGCCAGATGAATCTCGTTGGCCGCATCCCTCAGCAAAGATGCCATGCGGTGCAGATGCTCGTTTGGCGAGATGTTTAGGATCGTCATCTCCTCCACAGTGGAATCGCCGTAGTCGAGGATGTCGTCTACGGCACGCGACAGCGCAAAGATGTCCTCCCTGTCTATGGGCGTCACGAAAGTACGATTCAATTCGTCGACCAGGATGCGGCGCAGCTCATCGGCTTCTTTCTCTGCCTGCATCACCCTCTTCGCGGCATCCCTATCGCCGTTCCTCATGTAGTCATCCAAAGCGTCCATGCCCTCCAGCGTCTTCGCCGCCTGCTCACCGATCAGCCGCAAGAAGTTATCCTGCCTAGGTCGCAGAAACTCTCTGAATCCCATGGCCTATGCACCTCCCAGAATGCGATCGAGGGGGTAGTATAGCAATGCTGCTCCGAGTGCGGAGACAGGTATCGTCATCACCCAGGCGGCCAGGATGTCAGCCGCTACGCCCCACCGAACCTTGGATACGCGTTGCGCAGAACCAGTACCCATGATCGACGAGCTCACCACCTGCGTGGTGCTGACAGGTCCGCCGACCAGCGCTGCACCCAGGATGACCACCGCCGAGGACGCTTGAGACACAAGACCGTCGACAGCCCTCAGGCGATAGAGGCCTGCACCCAGTGTCCTGATGATGCGCCATCCCCCGAGAGCCGTGCCCAGGGAGATCGCTGCCGCGGAAAGCGCTATCACCCACACCGGGACCGTAAACTCGCTCAGGAACCCGCCGGCCACCAGACCCATGGCTATGATCCCCATGGTCTTTTGAGCATCGTTGGTGCCGTGACTCAGCGCCAGCGCGATGGCAGTGAGCACCTGGCCACGCTTGAAGAACCAGTTCACGCGGGGAGTAGCACCCCGTACCAGAAACAGGACTACCTTCATGCCCAGGTATCCAAAGGCCAGCCCCAGGACGGGCGAGAGCACCAGAGCGATGGCGACTTTCATCAACCCTTCCGTGTGGATAGCGTCCACCCCGCTAGCCACCGTCACCGCCCCCACGATGCCCCCAACCAGCGCGTGCGATGAGCTGGAGGGAAGTGCGAAGAACCACGTGATCAGATTCCATGCGATGGCGCTGAGAAGGGCCGCCATGACCACCGTCACCGTGATGGTCTCTGGACTCACCAGATCCTTCCCTATGGTGGTGGCCACGGCCACACCGAAGAGGAAGGGCGCGAGAAAGTGCGCAACGGCACTGAGCAGAAGCGCCCTTCGCGGCGTCATAGCCCGGGAAGAGATCATGGTTGCTACAATATTGGCGCTATCGTGGAAGCCATTCAGGAAGTCAAAGATAACCGCGACCACCACGAGTGCCGCTGTACTCACCTGAGCTGGGGTCATCGTCTACACCATGGGCAGTGTCCGGGAGGATCCCCATGACCATTGTGGCCGGAGCTTGTCCGGCCACAACAGCACTGCCACTTCACCCTGTACATCAATTATACCGGAGCCTCTAGGTCGAGTCAAGCGCTCGTGTCGGGATACCCATATCAAGTGCTTGCACGCTCCCGCATTCCAACCGCGCCTGCCCAGGACCCTCGATTTCCCCTCGACATCCCATCTGGTCAATTCAGACGGCATCCGTGCTGATGCCACCATGCGTATCGCTCTCTTCTGCCACCACGGCTCTGCATCAGCAGGTGAGATACGGTAGTAAAGAAGAACTACTTGTTCTAGGGTTCGATGAGAGCCGCAATCACACCCTGGCGACCCTCACCTGGCCGCGGTTTCGCTCTCCAAGGTGCTCCTATGGCAGGTACCCCCGGCCTGGTTCGCCGTCGCGTGGCCGTGCATGCACCGTGTCCAGTCAAATGAGAATGTTACCGAAAGGAGCTGCTCTTTCAAATGATAATGTTACCGGGATGCCCTCTCCTTTCTGGCTCGTGGTAGGTGTAGATAGGGTCTCGTAGACGTCCTCCGTCTCCCCTGGGACCGCAGCGGGCAAGCAGAAGATTTGATCGAGGAGCTGATAGATCTCTCGGCGGAGCTGTCGAGGGTTGACCTGGTCACGGAGAGTTCGAAGCTGCTTCTTCTGTTCTTGAGAGATGGCATCGGTTTCACATAGGCGGTCGAAGGGG
>JAUVXJ010000005.1 GCA_030603665.1 Chloroflexota bacterium
GAGCGTTGAGGAACTCACTGCCGTTATCGGGATGGATTTCCAGCACCGGGAAGGGGACACGAGCCAAGATGCGGCGGAAGCCATCTTCCATGGCCCTGTAACTGCGGCCCAGCGTGGCCACCTGCTCGGCCCAGCCAGTAGCCACATCGACCATCTGGATGGTATGGACATAGTGACCGGAACTACTGATGCCACAGTGATGGACTGCGTCTACTTCGAAATGCCCTGGTTGTTGTTCGTTCCAAGGGATCCGTCTCATAGGGATCTCTCGGGCTACTCTATTGGCTTGGGCAGGGCCTTTACGAGGCAGGCGGCGCTCATCTTGCCGAATGCGATTCAGGACCCGTCTCACCGTGGAGACGCTGATCCGGCTCAATTGATCCAAGAGGAGTTGTGAGACCTCGAGTTCACCATGGCGGGCCAGATGAGTGGCCATCCCGACCAGAGTGGGCTGGAGCCGTTCTGCGCAGATATAGTCAAGGCTCTCGGAGATGACCCGCAACGGGTGATCAACTTCAGGACCATAAGTGCGTCCCCGCTGCCTATGGCGGGGTCTTCGCTCCAATCTACCCGACATGAGGCGGATCAGACTCTTGCGATGCAAGCCTGTCACGGCCGCCATCTCATCCAGCAAGCGCCCCCGCTCCAACTTGCTCGCTTTCAGATACCGCTTCTTGATCAGCCGCAGATACTTCCTACGTTCGTCTCTCGTCATCTTCTCTTTGCTGGGCATAGTCCCCTCAGTAACATTATCATTTGAGTGAACTATACCACCTCGGTAACATTATAGGTGAGTGAATGCGTGCACTTGACGCCAACCCTGCACCGTGCTATACTCGCCCCAGCGCCGGGATAGCGACACCGTGTGCTGATCTGCCCCAAAGCCACTCTCGCAAGGAGGCAAGGTTGATCGCTCCCCAATTGGGCGGCAAACGACTTCTCCAAGATCTGAAGTCCCTGGCCTCTATTGGAGCATCTGATGGAGGCGCCATCAATCGCGTAGCATTCAGTCCGGCGGACCAGCAGGCGAGGCGATGGGTGGAGGATCAGATGCGAGAGCTGGGCCTGGACGTGAGAACGGACCAGGCCGGAAACAGCATCTGCTCCTATCCCGGTCAGATGCCTGAACTGCCCCCCATCGCTATGGGATCCCACACCGACACCGTGCCTGATGCCGGCCACTACGACGGTGCACTGGGGGTGGTGGCTGCAATGGCCTGTGCACGGTCATTGGCAGCTACCGGTATCCGCCTGCGCCACCCAATAGAGGTCATCAACTTCGCAGCAGAGGAAGCGACCATGGGAGGCAGCATCGGCAGCAGGGCCATGGCTGGCTCCCTCGATCCGAAGATACTGACTAAGCCAGCGTGGGATGGCACTCTGGTAAGCGACCACCTGCGGGGAGGAGGACTGGATCCGGACACCCTGCTTCTGGCCCGCCGCGAGAAAGGCAGTCTGGCCTGCTTCCTGGAACTGCACGTCGAGCAAGGCGGGACCCTGGAGGCCTTGGGCCTACCTCTGGGCATAGTGGAGGGCATAGTGGGGCTTCGCCGCTACAAAGCCACCTTCGAGGGCCTCGCCAATCACGCTGGCACCACTCCCATGGCCGGGCGGCAGGACGCTCTTCTCATGGCCGCCCCTTTCATCATGGCCGTGCACGACACAGCGGTGGCCCATAGAATCGTGGGCACCGTGGGGACGATCCGGGTGCTACCCGGCACGCCCAGCGTGATCCCGGGGTCAGCAGAACTGAGCGTGGAGACGAGAGGCCTCAACGAAGCTATCCTGGACGAGACCGAGGGTAGGCTCTCAGACTCGGCCAAAGAGTCAGGCGGCCAGTTCTCAGCGATATCGAAGAAACCGCCGGCCCAGTCAGATCCCCGTCTCCTCGACGCTCTGACCTCGACATGCGAGGAACTGGGCGTGGCCTATCGGCTCATGCCCAGTGGTGCAGGCCACGATGCCCAGTGTATGGCCCACATCGCACCGCAGGCGATGCTCTTCGTGCCCAGTCGAGGGGGAATAAGCCACTCTCCTGATGAGTACACCGACCCCGAGAGCTGTGTGACCGGCGCCCGGGTGCTATTGAACGCCGTGCTCAAGATCGATACCATTCTTCACATGGAGGGATGAAGCTAAGCTGTTCCTCCGCCTTCCGGATTTGGGCCTCCATGGGCCAACAGACGCTTTCATCAGAAGAGTCATGGAACAAAGCCTTCGAAGCACACTGCGGGATTGGGAAAGAATCGGTGATCTACACTTCGTCGACCGACCGGTAGACCCGCGCTACGAACTAGGCGCCGTGCTCTCTCTGAGGAAACACGGGCCGGCGCAGTTCTTCCGCCAGGTCAAAGGCTATGACATGCCCGTGGTCGGCAACGTACTCAACACCAGAGAGAAGATCGCCCGCGGGCTCGGTCTGGAAAGCTCGGAGTTGCAGCGCGCCTGCATTGCTGCCCTTGGCCACGGCATCGAGCCCGCGGTAGTGACCGAGGGCCCGGTCCAAGAAGCGGTCCGCCAGGGCCAGGTGGACATCCCCGCATTGCTTCCGGTGCCCACCTGGTTTGAGCGCGAGCGCGGACCGTACATCACGGCCGGCGTCATCGTGGCCAAAGACCCAGAATCGGGCAAACGCAACGTATCTATCGCCCGACTGCGGGTGGAGGGCGGAAATCGGGTCCTGGCCGGGATCGCACCAAATCACCACCTCAGTGAGTTGTTGCGCCGGGCCCAGGCCCGCGGCCACCACTTGGAGATCGCCGTGGCCATCGGCAACCACCCTGCTGTGCTTATCGCCTCGCAGATGTACGTGGAGTTGGGCCATGACGAGTACCAGGTTGCCGGCGCCCTCCTGGCTGAGCCTCTGCGCCTGGTGCGTTGCCGAACCGTGGACCTGGAAGTGCCCGCCGAAGCCGAAATCGTCCTCGAAGGCACGCTCGATCCCAACGAGACCCTGGAGGAGGGACCTGTGTCCGAGTTTCCAGGCTTGTATGTCAACTATGGGCCGGGACACATGGGGCGGGTCAGCGCCATCACCCGTCGTCAGGATGCGGTGTTCCAGGCCATTCTGCCGGGGTACGCTCCGGAGCATTGCCTTCTAGGCGGGGTGGCCATTGGCGCCACGACCTGCCGCGCATTACGGCACTTGATGCCCAACGTCGAGCGGGTCCTCATCACAGATGGCGGTATGGGCCGGCTGCATGCCATCATCACCCTACACAACCCTCAATCTGGCCAGGGCAAGCGCGCCATCACGCTGGCCATGGGCCAGGTGAATCTGCTGAAGCTCGTCATCGTCGTAGATGACGATATAGACCCTGAGGACTGGACTCAGGTGGAATGGGCCCTGGCAACGCGCATGCGCTCCGAACGGGACATCGTGATCATCCCAGGAGCGAGCGCGGATCGCTGTGAGCCTCTTGAGGAGAACCAGACCGTGACCAAGGTAGGCATAGTGGCCACCACCCGGCCAAGGGATGTAGAACCAGGGGGTCGATTCGAGCTGGCGCGCGCGCCCCACGACGTTCTGGAACGCGTGCGACGGGAGCTTGACACGTACTGAACATGTCTCGTCAGGAGAGAAGAGGATGAGTCTTGAGCTGGATGGAAAGAGCCTTACGGCCCCTGAGGTAGTCTCGGTGGCAACGTCCCGGGAGGGCCAGTGGCCTGAGGTGCATCTGTCGACGCAGTCTCGCACCATGCTGGCGAAAGCGCGCCGCTACGTCGAGGATCACTGGCTGAAGCCGGATGCGCCTCCCATCTACGGCTTCAACACCGGCGTCGGCAAGTTGAAGGACTCGGCGATTCCACTGGAGCAGATCGATCTCTTCCAGGAGATGCTGATCAACTCTCATAGCTCCGGGATTGGCAAGCCGTTGCCGATGGATGTCGTGAGGGCCACCCTCCTGCTCAGGGCCAACACCTTTGCGCGAGGTTGCTCAGGTATACGCCCCGAGGTCGTGGACCGCCTGTTGGCGATGCTCAATACTGGTGTGCATCCTGTGATTCCCGAACTCGGCTCCGTCGGGGCCAGCGGTGATCTGGCTCCCCTGGCTCATCTGGCTGGTGTCCTCGTTGGCCACCTCCAGGCTGAGGCCCTCTATCGAGGGGAGCGCATGCCAGCAGCAGACGCCCTGGACAGAGCCAGGATCGACCCGGTGCGGTTCAAACTGGAAGCCAAAGAGGGTCTCGCCCTGATCAACGGCAGCACTGTTTCGCTGGGCATCGCCATACTGGCTGCACACGAGGCGCGTCGAACACTTGCTAACGCCGAAATCGCTCTGTCCCTGAGCCTGGAAGCCATGCGCGGTGAACTGGCCGCGTTCGACGCTCGCATCCAGGCTGCACGGCCGCACCCCGGCCAAGAGGAGACGGCAGCTATCGTGCGGCGTATCACAGGAGGTAGCCAACGCTGCGCCGAATCAGCACGTCAGGTAGCCCTCCCAGACGAGGGCCGCCTACCAGCACAAACCATTTCTGCGCGTGTGCAAGACGCCTACTCTCTTCGGTGCGCACCCCAGGTGCATGGCCCCGTGCGCGACGCCCTGGAGTACGTGGACCGGACTCTGGCTACAGAGATCAACTCCTCCACGGACAACCCACTCGTGTTTGAGAACGACCAAGGGTATGAGGTCCTGAGTGGTGGCAACTTCCACGGCCAGTATCTGGCCCAGGTCATGGACTTACTGGCTATGGCGATCACCGACTTGGGCAGCATCAGCGAGCGGCGAACCTACCGTATGCTCGATCCGACGATGAGCTACGGCCTACCCAGCAATCTGGTGGCACATCTCCCGGGACTCAACACCGGCTACTCCATCGCTCATTGTTCCATGGCCGCGCTGGTAGCAGAGAACAAGACGCTCTCTGCGCCAGCTAGTGTGGACTCCATACCTACCAAGAGCAACCAGGAAGACCATGTCAGCAACAGCACCTGGTCTGCGCGAAAGGCGCGCACTGTAGTTGACAACGTGCAGCAGATCATTGCCACGGAAATGCTCGTCGCAGCACAGGCCATCAGCATTACAGAGCGGTGGCTGGGACGATTCGCTCTGGGCGAGGGCTCTGCCGCTGCACACGAGGCCATTCGTGATCGCATCCCGCCCGCACTGAAGAGCGACCGTTGGCTTCACGCGGACCTGCTTTCTGCCCTCGATCTGGTGCGCAGCGGTGCTGTCCTGAACGCCGTCGAGGACGTCGTCGGGCCGATCCACTAGAGGCGCACAGGACTCAACCATACTAGCTCGTCGCCGCGGAGTGGAAGAAGGCACCGGTCATGGCCTTGTCGCTTGCCCACTATGTGATCGCAACGAAGCAGCGTCATGTTGGGACCACAGTCGGAGGAGGGATTCACGTGGACCTGGCGATAACTGGCGGAGAGGTCGTCACCGAGCGCGGTCGTTTGCGCGCCGATGTGGGCATCGCAGAGGGACGAATCGCAGCGGTGGTGGCCCCTGGCCATCTCGGAGAGGCCGGCGAGACAATCGATGCCACCGCTATGCTGGTCCTCCCGGGAGGAGTTGACGCCCACTTCCACAGTCGCACCCCAGCGCACCCAGAACGCGGGGACTTCTACACGGAGACGCAGGCGGCAGCCGCAGGTGGGGTCACCACTGTGCTCGAGATGCCCATCTCCAACCCGGGCTGCGCGACCCCCGAGACCTTCCGCAACCGCCGCCGCCTGATCGAAGAGCAAGCCATCATAGACGTCGCCCTCTATGGAGCTCCGGGGACTCTCAACCGGGCGGACGTGCATGGTATGGTCGAAGAAGGGGCCATCGCCTTCAAGATCTTCATGCATCGCCCTGTCTTGGGCCGCGAAGACGAATTCATCGGCATTTGCCTCACCGAAGACGAGGAACTATACGAGACGCTCGCTTTGGTGAAGGAAACCGGAAAACGCCTGGTCGTGCACTGCGAGAGCGATTCCATGCTGGAGGCAGGCCTGGCGCGCATCCAGGCAGAGGCGCGTAGCGACCTCCAGGCTCACATGGACTCCCGGCCACCCATTGTGGAAGCCGTCGCCGTCGCCAGCCTCCTCACCATGGCAGAAGACCTCCAGACATCTGTGCACGTGGCCCATGTAAGCTCGGCCCAGGCGCTCCAGGTCATTCGCCGCTATCAGCGGGATGGTGTAGACGTCTCCGCAGAGACTTGCCCCCACTATCTCTTCTTCACAGAAGAGGACTACCTGCGCCTCGGTCCGTACGCCAAGTACAATCCCCCCATTCGCAGCGCTCACGACCAGCAAGCCCTATGGCAAGCGCTCGCTGATGGCAGCATCACCATCGTCACCAGCGACCATGGAACATACCTCGTGGAAGAGAAGGAGCGAAATCGGGACCAACCGTGGCTGATCCCCTCTGGCGGTCCCGGCGTCCAGACTCTGCTGCCCATGATGATGACCGCCGCCCTCCAGGGCCGCCTCTCGGTGGAACAGGTGGTGGGCTTGGTCAGTGCGGAGCCAGCCCGCCTGTTTGGTTTGTGCGGGCGCAAAGGCACCATCGCGCCAGGCGCTGACGCCGACATATGCATCTACGATCCGCGTCCCGAGATCCTGATGACTCGGGACCGGATGTTCAGCAAAGCAAGAGATGTGAACAGGCTCTACGCGGACATACCCCTCAAAGGGGCGGTGGTGGTCACAATCTCCGCTGGCCGCATCGTCTTCAGGCAAGGCCAGATCCTCGAAGAGCGGGGGAGCGGCCGCTTCATCGCGCCAGCCTGACATGGTGACGTCGAGGAAGTCTCCTGACCTTGCCGTGCCGATGACGGAGAGCAGAGACGGATGAACACACTGTCACACGGAGACGTGGTCGAACGCATAGCATCGGTCACAGCTAGCCGACCGCTTGCATCAGCCGTGCAGAGGTCGGTTGCTGCGGCAATCAGGTGCCCTTCTATTCGTCTTGTTGCCGATGGGACCGTCTGGGACGTATTCGAGACATCGCTGAACGCCGCTATACGGGACATCGCGGAACATCCACTAGGTAAGCTCTTTCGGCGCCTGATAAGATACGGCCCCCATGACCCAGACTTCCCTCAATCTCTGGTCAGTGACAATGAGACGACTCTCTCTGATCCTGAGTGTGCTTCGGCCCTTCAGTTCATCTTTTCCCATATGGTCAACCGATTCAAAGGTGAACTGTCTGAACTTCTCGCCATGGAACCCTGCACCGAGCTTGTCCATCTGTTGCGGCAGGAGGGGGATATACCTGCGGGAGCCACTCTGTACTGGGGTGACACGGTTGAAGAGCGTCGCAGAATCAGCAAGACAGGTCAAGGAGATGGTATGCGGTGGGGCAGCTTCACAAAGGGAGCTGACGGATTGATCGTGGAGCACATGCCAACCCCACGAGAGGAATTGGGAGTTTCGCTTGGGATACATGGGATTGTCGAAGTCAAGTCCATGCCGCTACCCAAGAAACGAGTGCTTGTTCAGATCAAGAATCACATGACTAGACTGGGCGGAGGGGTCAGACTGGCAGGGCAGGAGTTTCTTCGTGATGACATACGTATCAACAGTACGAGCGTGATTCGTATCATGGCATTGCCTTCTACCTGGAAGCTGAGTCGGGAATGGCGTAGAGAGGAGGGGGAAAGAGCAATAACGTTTCCGGAGCCCCCTGAGCCACCAGTCGAAACACGGATAGAGAAGATAGAACCCAATCTATGGAGAATCACACTTGCTTGGTCGAAGGAATCACTTGAACAAGCAGCCTATGAAATGACCTTTGGATATATGGCTCAAGTGGGGAGGCACGTATTCGCTGGAGAAGCCATGCCGAAAGAGTGGGAAGACATGACGCCGGACGAAGCCGGACGCAATGCCATCAAAATGATGCTTTACTACATTCCTCTTCGCCCTATCTCCAAGCATCACGTGCGGCTTGCCACCAAACTGTACAATATCTACTCTTTCGGCTATCCACTTGGAGCCGATAGCAGACAAATGCTGTGGCCAGAGGATTTTCCTGACGAGTATCTCGGTGCAGCAAGGACAATCGACTTGACAGCGCGCTCGTGAGGGCGGCCGCGCGGCACGTCTGATACGTCCTGGGCAGACAACTCTCGGCCGACGAGCAGAGACTGCGAGGTATGAACAGTGAGTAAGCGAGTTCGGGCAAAGCGCAAGGCACGGCTGCTGAAGGTAGCAGCCACACAAGCGAAACCGGCCACCGTATCGCTTCGACCGCTGCGGTTGGCGTTTCTCCTGCGCACCGATGCGTCGGGTGAAGCTGTCCTGACGTGTATCCGGCACAGCACTTCCGTGTGGGGAGGCGTTTTCAGCGCGCTAGTACCCACAGATGGGCAAACACTTAGTGAAGACTGGTGGCAAGTGCTCCGTAACCACGACCCGGACATGATCGTCTGTTGTGGCTCGGTCAGCGGACGACTTCGAGGTCAAATCGGTGATCTCGTTCAGCCGTTTAACGTGGCGTCGTGGCCGGAGGACGATATGGACAGTCAGTCCTCGTCGCTCATACGTTCCGGCAGCCTACCGATGGCGGGAGTTCTGCGGCACGTCTACGACGTGAATCGACCGATCGAGCAATCTAGGGTCCGTCTCGCCAAGGCGCCCGAGCACGCACCCCTGAGGTATTGTGCCGCTGCTCAGTTCGGCCTGACGGGTGACGATCTTACGGAGATCTACACCGAGGCATTTCGCGCCGAGGTCATAGACCTTCGAGGTGGCGATTTCCGCGCGTACATGGCCGGGCTGTCCGTGTTCCGGGATCAGTTGTCGCCACTTGACATGACCAGATGGGGTATTAGCACTTCGGCCGAAGAGGGCCCTGCTCCCGCTGGACTAAGTCTAGTGTTCTTTGGCGCCGAGCGCTGGATCGAGGACTTGTGCGTCTTCTGGAACCTGAGAATGTGCCCGCACGTTGTGTACAAGGAGGTCATCGCCCTGCCTATCGATCTGCTCAGATCAAGGAGCAACCTGAACATCTTGGCTCGCTGGTGCAATGAAAACGTGCAAGGCGCCAACTACATTAACCTCGTTTCGGCTACCGTCAGCAGACGTCGGCTGCTGGGACTGAGAAACAGGCTGAAACCCCTCTTGGGCGGTCGTATTCAGCTCGTGCACATCTGGCACGATCGCTTCGGGATTGAGAGATTCCGCGCATTCGAGAGCGAGCATCCCAGGGAGGCGACTGCCGAAGACGGTGAGTTCAGGCTTGCAGTCCCCCGGCTCAAGTTGTCGGACGTCACCAGATCTGGCGACCAGTGGGTGCTGGACGTCGACTTCGCCGATCGCTTTCGTTCGAGGCTAGGGTATGTTCCGCCACGGTTCGGGGGGCTCAACCGCCTCCTTTTTGGGCAACCCTCCAACCTAGGGCTTCCGGCGCCTGACAACTCCCCCGCCCGACTCGCGCACAGTCGGCTGTCGTACCGCGTGCGGGACCGAACGGAGAACTTGCATGCATACCTCCCGGCTGCCGAGGCGCTTTTCGTCTCCCTGCTCGAGCGAAAGGGATATAGCTGCTCAACCACAGACAAGTGCCGCTACATCACGGGTATCATCAACCTATTCGGAGGCTATTCCAAAGCCGACATGCTGCAGGACGGTAGCGTGCGACAGTTGTTGGAGCGCATGTGCCGCTCCGGCGCTCACACAGCCGACGAGATGAGGCAGGTGTTGAGACCAGGGGACTCCGCAAGGGACGTGAGCGAACTCGTGCAAGACCTGGCGCGCGATGGCGTCTTCCTGCGTGGATACACAATCCAGTGCCCTGCCTGCGACCTGACTCAATGGTACCCCCTCCAGGCCCTATCAGAGGCCATGGCGTGCGCCGGGTGCCTCTCCGCCATCCAGCCGCCACCAGAGGCACCGTTCTCCTACAAACTGAATGAGTTAATGGTTCGCGGCATTCAGCAGGGCGCCATCCCGGTACTCTTGACCATTCTCGCCCTCTCGACGCTGGCCCGACGGAGCTTCCTACATGCCCCCGGCATCGAAGTGCGCCGTGGGGGCATCAGGACGGACCTAGACCTGCTGGCGTCCTGCGATGGTGAACTGCTGATGGCGGAATGCAAGGATTTGCGGCAAGGCTGTAGCCGCGAATCGGTACGGGAAATCGGCAGCACGCTAGAGGAGCTGGCACAGATTGCAGAGCATGTTGGAGCAAGGGTCATCTTCCTTAGCAGCCTCATGGAGGTCGCCCCGAAAGCTCTTGCGTCCCGCATCTGCCGTGTTGCCCGACGTCACGCGCACTTGGGGATACACATGATCTCGGGGCCAGACCTGACCCGAGGGTACCTCTGCGCCGCCGAAGCAGACACCCCCGCCTTGGGTCCTCCAGAAACCGATGTGAGGGCACATTTGCATGACTTTCTGCCAATGCCTCGTACCTCCGGTAGCGACGGCTGGTCGAGAGAATCCGGTCAATCGCGGGCGTATGCTTGATTCTCACTGGAGCCGTTGCCGGCGGATGGTCGACAATCGAACGATGAGATGACACGCATCTACCAGATCCGCGATTCTTAGCCCGGAGAACCCTCACTGCATCAACACCATCGATGAAACTCGGGGCCATGTGCCGCCCACTCCGCCAAGGAAAATGACTCCCCACAAGGCAGCTCTAGGCGACGCGCTCCAAAGCACAACCAGGGAGGCCATGTCATGTCTCGCTGGTTTGTTCAGGCAGGACCCGACTGCTTTCGTCGGAGACGCGGAACTGTGTTCCAGACTCTCAGCCCTTCTGGCAGGCCATTCCTCATTCACCGTGGAGACGCCCGACGGACCCGTGTCCCTGACCAGCCAGCAGTACCCCACTCCCTTCAAGTGCCAGATGGGCGATTTGAGATTCGAGGTGCTGGAGGACGGCGCACGTGCCGAGCGCGGGCGCTACGACCTTGTCATTCTCAATCCATGGTGGGTGGACAAGGTCTCTCCAGAGGCCACCAATAGCGACGATTTCGCCTTGTTCCGCCAGGAGATCAGAGACGCCGCAAAGCCGGAAGATCCCCCCCTGTGTCTCGTCGGTATCGAGATTCACCTGGTGCGATCCGAGCGGGCACGCCTGGCTGACTACAGTCGCATACGCCAGGGCTATCGCAAGCTGCTGCTGTCGGGCAGTCTACCCAACGGATGGCGATTCATGGACCACCGGTACATGCTCGTCTACAGCCAACACTCGCAGCCCCACGAGGCAAAGTGGAGAGAGCTGATGGAGACCGCGTGGGCCGGAGACGTCGACCCCAGGAACGTCCGGCTGGCCTGGACCTCTCCTCAGGGAACCAGATGGTCGGGTTGAGCGTTCCAATCCTCACTCGCTCGTCCCTTCTCATGTAGCAGCGTGAGATGTGAGCCGAGGCCATCCTGCCCCGTATTGATTCACCTCTCTCTCCATGCTATAATCTCCATCGATGCCACAGGTAACGCCGGGCATCGCGCTCCTGTGCCCGGTTTGCCCTCGGGGAGCGTCCCTTCGGGTCGACCCCAGGGGCAATCGCAGATGTCTGGCCAAGACGTGGTCACACGACCGTCAGCCCCACGAGGTGAAAGATATGGAACGCACCATGTTCGACTACTTCCATAGAACCGTGGAGCGATTCCCCGACAGGGACTTCCAGCGCATCAAGAAGGGCAAGTCCTTCTACGGAGTAACCTACCAGCAAGCCTATGAGAAAGTCCTCGAGACAGGCACCGGCCTGATCAGCTTTGGCGTCGGAAAGGGCGACTACGTCGGAGTGATCTGCGACAATCGCCCAGAATGGATACTGATCAACCTGGCCCTCCAAGGGATCGGCGCACCCGACGTGCCCCGCGACTCGGCGGTTCCCCTGCCCGAATTAAGGAGCATAATCGACGACTGCAAACCAAGATTCCTGATCGTCGAGGACGAGGAGGTACTGGATAGGATACTTCCCCTCATGGACACCTTCCCCTCCATATCGGGCCTATTCGTCATAGACGGCGCCTCCAGAGTGGGCGAGAACGTGTACTCCCTTGATGACGTGCTCACCGAAGGCAGAACTCAGCTGGAACGCGGTAGCAACGCACTGCTGGAAGCGGCCGAGCGGGTGTCGCCAGATGACGTATCAACCATCGTCTACACATCCGGCACTCAGGGTATCCCCAAGGGCACCATCATCATGCACGCCAGTTTCTCCTACATCTTTGAGGTTGTACCACCGCTCCTGGACTTGACGGAGAATGACCGAGTTCTGAGCTTTCTGCCGCCCTGGCACCTCTTAGAGAGGGCCATAGATTACATCGTCTTCGCCCTGGGCGCGTCCATGTCCTACACCACCCCTAAAGACGTCCTGAGGGACATTGCGCTGGAGAAGCCGACTTTCTTCGTCTCAGTGCCCAGAGTTTGGACCGCGGTTTACGAGCGGGCGCGCACGGAGATGAAGCGTCAAAGACCACCGCTCGACCGCCTGCTGCCTGGCCTGGTCGAAAAGGCCATCCTCTACAAGAAGGCCATCAACAGGAGAAAGGGGAGGTATCCATATCCGACGAAGGATGCGGGTGGTCGAGTCAGAGCCTGGAGGGATTCCGCATCCAATTTCGTGGCTTACAGGATCGCCGACCTTCTGGTCTTTTCTCGGTTGCGGAAAATGCTTGGAGGAGAACTGAGGGGGGCTGTGTTCGGCGGGGCTCACCTGCCTGAGCACGTAGAGGATTTTCTTGACGCCGCTGGGCTAGAGGTGGTGGAGGCTTACGGCATGACAGAAGCAGCCCCAGTCCTTACCGTCAGGCTCTTCGGGGGGACGTTGTACACCGCCGGCAAGCCCATCCCCGGGACCGAAATCCAGATCTTGGACGAATACCTCAATCCTGTGGAACCGGGTACAACGGGCGTCATCTACGCCAGAGGTCCCCAAGTGATGAAGGGATACACGAGTCAGGAACTCACAAGGAGGGTCCTGTCGCCGTCTTCGGACGGCCAATCACTGAAGTGGTACAACACCGGGGATTTCGGAGTGATGACTCCTACCGGTGACCTGAAGATCTTGGGCAGAGTTGGTGATGACTTCAAGCTAGTCAATGGGGAATGGGTGATCCCACAACCCATAGAGGACATGATTCGCACCAGCCAGTTCATCCACGAGGTCATGCTGGTGGGCGCAGACAAGAAGTTCGTGGGCGCCCTGGTCTTCCCCGAGTGGGACAGCCTCGAACGATACGCCAGGGAACACAGCATCAACTATCCAACCGACGACAGGGAAGCCGGGCACATTGCGCTGTCAAGGAATGAGAAGCTGAGGGCACTGATCGCAGGGGAGATACGGGAAAGGGTATCCGCTGAGAAGGGCATCAGACCTTGGGAAGAGATCGTGAAGTTCGCCATTGTCCCGCAGGAGCTGCGTTCAGGGGTAGAACTGACGGCAACAATAAAGCTCAGAAGACACTTCATCAGGCAGGAGTACGCGCAACTAATAGACGACCTGTATCAATAGGTGGACGGGGGTGGCTTTCGGGCGCGATCATCGCGCCATCCCGCGGACTACCTGGATTCCATAGTACACCAGATGCCGTCTTAGACGGTGGGCAGGGTGCAGGCTCGGGGTTCCGCCGCGCCAGTCGATCCTGAGACACTTGTCGCCAGGGGTGAACCATGAGCGAGTCACCAGTGAATCCGCCTAGCCTTCGAAGCCGCCGGGCGCGCCTGCGGCGATTGGTCCGCCAACTCTTCGCCGAGCGCTCTTTGATCATCGCCTCCAATCGCGGTCCTGTGACCTTCGAGAGGGCACGATCGGGCAGGGTGCGAGCCACCCGTGCCCCGGGTGGTATGGTAAGCGCCGTCAGCGCCATCAGTCGATATGCGAACCCCATCTGGATCTGTAGCCCCATGACATCTGTGGATCGGGAGATGGCGGAGGAGCATGCCGGTGAACTGATCCCCTATTCAACTAGAGACTACGACTTCCGCATCCGATTCGTGCTCACGGACGAGGAATCCTACCGTCAGTACTACTTGACAGTGAGCAACCCCCTGCTGTGGTTCTTGCAGCATTACATGTGGGACCTGGTGCGCGTGCCCACCTTCGACGCCGACGAGTGGTCGGCATGGCAGAGCTACCAGCAAGTCAATCAGGCCTTCGCAGACACTATCGCCGCGCAAGCCGCAAATGGCGGCAAGCCCACCATTATCATACTGCAGGACTACCACCTGTACCTGTGCCCGGGAGCGCTAGCGCCCTTGCTGCCAGACGACTCACTGCTCTCCCAGTTCATTCATATCCCCTTTCCCGGCCCCGACTACTGGATGGTTCTTCCTCCCGCCATCCGTGAGCAGATACTGGCCAGCCTCTGCTGCAACCATGTGCTGGGCTTTCACACCAAGCGGTACGCCCTGAGCTTCCTGCGATCCTGCGAGAGCCTGCTGCCGGGTGCCAGAGTTGACTATTCGGAAATGGTCGTGCAGCGTGCTGGCAAGACATTGTTTGTCCGCACTTACCCCATTTCTGTAGATCTGAGATCCCTCCGCAGGTTGGCGAAAGCCCGCAAGACTTCCCAAGAACGCCAACACCTCCTTAGGCGCCTGGGAGAGCAAACCATAGTTAGAGTAGACCGTATTGACCCCAGCAAGAACATCGTCCGCGGCTTCAAGGCGCTGGATCTGCTGTTCAACCGCCATCCAGAACACCTGGGCCGTGTACGGATGCTGGGGTTGTTGGTCCCCTCCCGGCTGGGTATTGAGGAGTACCGCAAGTACCTGGACGAGGTGATCGTGACAGCTCAGCGACTGAACCTCAAGTACGGAGACCGTGAGTGGGAGCCGGTGAAGCTGATCGTTGGAGAAGACCGAGCTCGCGCCATCGCCGCCATGCAGCTCTATGACGTCCTCCTGGTGAACCCCATCATCGACGGAATGAATCTAGTGGCCAAAGAGGGACCGGTAGTGAATGAACGGGACGGCGTGCTTGTCATATCCGAAGGTGCTGGAGCATCCGCGGAGTTGTCAGAGGCAGCTCTCGTGGTGTCACCCTATGATGTAGTGCAGACGGCGGAGGCCCTGCATCGAGCCCTCACCATGTCCCCTGAGGAGAGAGCCGAGCGGGCCACCAAGTTGCGCAGTAGCATGGAGCAGCGGACAGTGGGCGACTGGCTGTACGATCAACTCGTGGATCTGTCTCAGCTCCTGCCGGACTAGAGAAACCAGCTCGGAATGGATCGCGCCGAAGCCCTCGAATACCTCCTGAACACACAGCCTCTCGCCCTGGCCACCGACTTCGATGGCACCATCAGCGAGATCGCTTCAACCCCTGAGCTGGCAGCGGTGGACCCCAGGTCCCGCGAGTTACTTACTAGGCTCGCCGACAGGCTACCCCTGGTGGCAGTCATCTCCGGAAGAGGAGTGGAAGATGCGCGCCGCCTCGTAGGTTTGCCGGGGATTGTCTATCTGGGCAACCACGGGCTAGAGCGATGGGAAGACGGTGCCGCCCACGTTGAGCCCTTGGCATTGAGTTACCATGTCGCCCTGAGATCGATACTTGAAGCGGCGCGCCCGGCACTGAAGCTGCCCGGTTTGGTCATCGAAGAGAAGGAGACCGGGGCCTCAATTCACTACCGTCTGACATCTGACCCCGCCGTCGCCAGGGAGCAAGTGATCTCAGTGCTGCGAGACCTGACAGAAGACACAGGAATCCAACTGGTGGAGGGTCGTCGGGTAGTCGAGTTGAGGCCATCTCTCGACGTCAACAAGGGGACGGCCCTCTTTGACCTGCTCACGAGACACCCTGTCAGAGCTGCCGTCTATGCTGGGGACGACAGGACTGACCTGGATGCCTTCACAGGCTTGCGCCGCTGGGGGCAGCAGGAAGGTGGCAGATCGCTGGCCGTGGCGATCAGCTCCCCGGAGATGCCGGCTGGCCTCAGACAAGCGGCGGATGTCGTCGTGGAGGGAGTGGAGGGTTGGGCAGATCTCATGGACGCCCTCTTGATCAGGCTCGATGCTGAGAATGAACTCTAGTCCCACTTGCTCCCATTCTCCACAGAGAGTATCACTCTGACATAGAATCGAGCGACGGAGAGATCACGATGAGAGCCAGAGCACTATATCTGATCACCTTGGCCTGCCTTGCCTCGGTGCTTGCCGGCTGCGATTTGCTGCCCCCGAGCATATCAAACCGACTCCTGGCCCAGGTCGCCCAGCAGGAGCAGGAATGGCTCGAAAAGGACATCGACAGCTATCACATCGTGGTCTTACACGTCAGCAGCGTGTGGCACGCGCAGACACACGAGATCACAGTCAGAGCCGGCGAGGTAGTCGACCAATCAGCATCTTGCATCCCGGCCCCGACTGAAAACGGCAAATGCGAGGTGCGGGCCTTCGATGCCGAGGAGTATACCGTCCCGGGCCTCTTCGAACGTGCTCGATCGCTAGCCCAGTTTGACGACGGGGAGTGGACCGAGATTGAGTTCGATCCAATCCATGGCTATCCAACCGGCATATGGTACGACCATCCTGAGATACTGGATGAGGACTCGTACTGGGGAGTGCGGTCGTTCGAGATTCTGGACTAGGTTGCAGCGTGTGCCCTGGAGTGCACAGACATCAGCAGCTGCCCGGTCTGGGCGACATTCACATGTCCGGCGCGAGTAAGCATAGACAATTCATCTCACACCCGCACGCGTGAGAAGGAGCACAAACACATGGGAAGGCGATTCAACTGGCAGATAGCTCTAGGTATATCCCTCGTTGCGCTCTCCGCCCTCGTTTACTTTGTACACTTTCTGATCTTCCGAGATGCACACCACATCTTCATCTACATGATCGGGGACATAGCGTTCGTGTTCATCGAAGTCCTGATGGTCACGCTGATCATTCATGGTGTCCTGAGTCTGAGAGAGAAGCGCGCCATCATGGACAAGCTGAACATGGTCATTGGCGCCTTCTTCAGCGAGGTGGGCACTAACCTGTTGAAGGTCTTCTCCAACATGGATCCGGAATCTTTCAGAGTGAGACGTGGCCTGATCCTCACCGCTGGCGCCTCCCAGAGCGATTTCTCCTCGCTAAGGCGGAATCTCGAGGCCCATGACTATTTGGTGAGCACGGACCTCGACGCTCTGGAGGAGCTCCAATCGTTTCTGGTGGGCAGACGCAATTTCCTGCTCAGACTGCTGGAGAACCCCAACCTGCTCGAACACGAGTCTTTCTCGGATCTGCTCTGGGCAGTTTTCCATCTCACTGACGAACTCGCCCACCGACGGGATGTGCGAACACTGCCGGAGACTGACTATGAGCATCTCTCAGATGACGTGGCAAGGGTGTATGAGCTGCTGGCCGCGGAGTGGCTGGCCTACATGAAGCACCTGCGCGACAACTACCCGTACCTCTTCTCCCTGGCCATAAGAACCAACCCCTTCGACCCCGACGCATCACCGGAAGTAGTTTGAAGACTCATCTCAGCAAACCAAGGAGGCATCTATGAAACGACTCTATCGCTCCAGCGAGGACAGAATGATATCGGGCGTCTGTGGGGGCATCGGCGAGGTATACGGGATTGACCCCACCTTGCTCAGGCTAGGGCTCGTCCTTCTTGGGCTGGTCACGGCAATCCTGCCGATGCTGGTGGTCTACATCTTGGCGACAATCATCATACCCGTGGGGCCCCTGCCGGAGGAGTAGCTAGACGAGGGCAGACCCTCGGGGTCAGGACGCCTTTATGTAGCGGTGGCGCAGCCCGCTTCGCAGCACTCAGTCTGGAGACAAGGCTTCCGCCTCTCGCCGGCGGGCATTGGGCCAGATCTCCCCTGAGCGTTCGCTCCTCGCCCACCGGGGATCGCCAGCCACAGGGCAGCGAGAGACCGCAGCGGACCCGTTTCGTTGATCCGGGCGCCGCGACTGCGTTGTCGCGCCAGCATCACCTCCCGGGCCAGTTGAGCATCTCTCGGCTCGGCCTGCATCTCCACATGCCTGCTACGATGTGCGATGATCTGACTGAGCCTGAACATGGTAGATCTCCTCCGAGACCGGGTCTCAGCCCGGCCGCTCGGTTCCAGAATCCGCGTCAGACGAGCTAGAGCCTCGCGTCTCACACAAACTGCTTTACCTGTGCTCGACTCCCGGGACAGCTAACCGCTGGTTGTCTTGGTCGCACTGACCCTGATACTTTCGATTTTCGGGCCGTTTGTCGCATCCGGAGCTGGGCCACAGCAAGTGCTCCCCAACAGGGCGGCCGAGGCATCGAATCTATCCACCACACCGACCTCGTCAAAGCCCGCGCTCCTCATCAGACCAAGATACTCCGCCTCCTCGACGGTACCTCCCAGGCACTGCGCCCACGAGGTGAGGTCTTTCTTCACCTCCTCCGGGAGGTCAGAGGACACGAGGTCTGAGATCACCATCTTTCCACCAGGCTTGAGCACGCGATAGGCCTCTTGAAACACCCTCTCCTTGTCAGGGGACAGGTTGACGACGCAGTTGGAGACAATCCAGTCGACGCTTTCGTTGTCCACCGGCATCTCTTCCATCTCGCCCAACCGGAACTCCGCGATGTGCTCTACCCCGGCCCGCTCAGCGTTCTTCTTCGCCTTGTCGATCATCTCTGGGGTCAAGTCCAGCCCAATGACCTTTCCGCTCTCGCCAACCATCTGAGCAGCGAGAATGGCCTCCATGCCGAACCCTGAGCCCAGGTCAAGAACCACCTGGCCCTCCTGGAACTCGACGAAGGCCAAAGGATCGCCACATCCAAGGGAACTCACTGTCCCCGCGTCAGCGCAGCACCGAGAATCCGTCTCAGTCGCCGCGGCCGCCTCCACTTCCACGTTTGCCTCGCCACAGCAAGGCTCTGGGCTACAACAGGAAGGCACCACCTCCGCAGCTCGCGCTCCGTAGTAGGCTTTCACAGCCCCTTTTATCTGCTCATCTCGGGACTCGTCCACGTCGCTACCTCCTTATGCTCCTGGCAATGTGTCGTTCAGTCTTCCGAGTAACTCACTGAGCTGTCGCAACTCGCTACGCGACAGCCCCTCGCAACAACCGTCAAGGATTAGCTCCAGGCCAGGTGTCGCCTGCTCCATAGACCTGCCCATCTCAGTCAGCCGCACGAGAAGGCTTCTGCGATCCTGGGGGTTCGCCTCACGAGTGACCAAACCCTTTCCCTCGAGGGTATCCACCACCCCCGTGATCGTCGAAGGCGCACAGCAGCAGGAAGAGGCCACTTCATTGAACTGTCGTCCGTCCCTCTGCCACAGCAACCGCAAGACGGAATACTGGGCTGGAGTGAGTTCAATGCTGCCTATCTGCTGCCTCTGCACCCGGGTCAACTTCTTTGCGACCAGATCCACCAGCCGATAGACCTCCACTACAGATCCCGCCTCATTCCCTGCCTCTGGCAGCGCGCATTCTTGTCCGTTCACCTGGCCATATCCTCCAACCGCCGTAGTACGCTTCGGTTACCAACCGTATCTTTCCTAATCTTCAGCTTCCTAATCATTGCTATCCTAATGATACTGGAATCCCGGCTTCTTGTCAAGTACCCTGAATGATCGAGACGCTGTACTAAGGCGTCATGCCGCGGTTGTGTTCGCGTTTTGCTCGCTTTTCCGCACTTTTCCGCCCTCTCAAGGCCCGAAGATGCGCTGCTGAGCGGCCTGTCCTCCCCGGGCGACCGGCAGCGGTCTGCTTGCTTGGGCTCAGCGCAGGGAAAGACCCCGTGCTGAGGAGCACACTGCTCAACAGATGAGGGGTCCAGATTGTTGGGAATGGGAGACTCACGCGCGCGGACTTGTCCCACGCACTTGTGTGCAGGAACGTACTGCCGCTGCGTTACGGATCAGTCAAGTATCCGCCACCGGGACGCTACTCGTAGCGCCCCACGACCAGGCAGGCGTTCTGCCCACCGAAGCCGAAGGAATTCTTGAGGGCGATGTCCACCTTGGCCTCACGGGCCACATTGGGCACACAGTCCAGATCACAGTCTGGGTCTGGGGTCTCCCAATTGATGGTCGGATGCAGAATACCCTCGTTGATAGTCATGATCGTCGCTATCGTCTCCACCGCGCCCGCCGCCCCCATGAGATGTCCAACCATGGACTTGGCGGCGTTGACTGGTATCTGATAGGCATGATCTCCCATGACGCCCTTGATTGCCGCAACCTCCGCGGGATCACCTATCGGTGTCGCCGTGGCATGAGCGCTGATGTGCTCAATATCCTCGGGCCTCAAACCGGCATCGTCTATAGCCCTGCGCATAGCCAGCGCAGAACCTTTCCCCTCGGGATCGGGAGCGCTCACGTGGTACGCATCGGAAGTCACTGCGTACCCCAGCAACTCAGCCTTGATTCGCGCTCCCCGAGCGAGTGCGAACTCCAGGTCTTCCAGCACAAGCATTCCGGAGCCCTCGGCAGACACAAAGCCGTCACGCTCGGCATCAAAGGGACGTGAGGCTTTCTCAGGCTCATCATTACGTCTGGAGACCGCCCGCATGGCGCAAATCCCCGCCAGCCCCAGCTCACAGACGCTGGATTCCGAGCCCCCGGCCAGCACCACCTTTGCCGAGCCGTCTCGTATGGCTCTCACTCCCTCTCCGATCGCCTGAGTGCCAGACGCACACGCCGCTATCACGGTCGACGTGTATCCCTTGACGCCAAATGCGACGCCCACGTGATGAGCCCCGGCGTTGGGCATCAAGTTGGGTATGAAAAGCGGCGGCACCCGCCGCACTCCCTTGTTCTGTAGAATGAGGTGCGCCTTCTCTGTTTCCACGAGCGCGCCACCTATTCCGGTGCCCAGGATCACCCCCACATCTTCGGCAAGGCTCTCGTCCACCTCGAGACCAGCGTCTTCGACAGCCATCTTCGCGGCAGCCACGGCGAGTTGGCTGAAGCGACCCATTCGCTTAGCCTCCTTCTCGCCCATGTACTCCCCTGGGTCGAATCCTTTCACCGTACCCATGATCTGAACAGGGTATGGTGAAGGGTCGAACTGCGTTATGCGGCTGATACCGGAGCGTCCTTCCACCAACCCTTGCCACAACTCCTCGACACTCAACCCCAAGGGCGTGATAGCTCCCATACCAGTGACCACCACCCTTGTCCGGTTCTGCCTTGTCATACCCTTTTCCTCCTGCAAACACCAATCACACGAGCACACGTCCGTCATCGACCCTAGGGCCGCAGTGGCTGCGCAGGCCCCTCGTTCCGAGCTGCCCGCCTCCCCACCGTGGCATGGCCAGCATAGTTGGCAATTGAGTTCTGGTGGAAGGTGTCTTCGCTTGGACGCGCCGCTCAAGCCGCTACTTGACTGCCAAGAATATGGGGACAAACATGTCTCGCTCAAGGAGGTGGCCGTGATTCCCTTGTCGACCCTCCTCGTTCACCTGGTGCATCCCGTGGTCCGCGAAGATGAGGATCAGCGTATGCTCCGGCAGCGACTCCATTATCCGCCCCACGGCTGCGTCCACCTCCT
The DNA here is from genome assembly GCA_030603665.1 of Chloroflexota bacterium. GTDB lineage: Bacteria > Chloroflexota > Anaerolineae > UBA7937 > B3-Chlor > JAUVXJ01. The sequence continues at coordinate 21,372 of JAUVXJ010000005.1, forward strand.
GTATGGCAGCGCGCTCCTCGGGCGCACCGGGGCCATAGGTGTGACCGGCATCGTCGATACCGTGGAAGTGTACGAAGAAGATATCCGGCGCCCCTCCGCTCAGGACCGCTAGCGCATTCGCCAGGACATTGTCGTCGGTAGTGCCATTTCCATCTAGGTCAGCAGACAGCTGGAGTTCCGCGCCTCGTAGTTCGAAAGCGAGACTCTCTCCCTCGACAGCCACGACCTCCAATCCGGCGGATGCCGCCACGTCGAATACCGTTTCCGTCTCTGTCTTGCGAATCCCTCGTTGGTCGACGCCGTGCACTTCTGACCCTGCACCGGTCAGGACCGAGGCCGTGGCTACCGAGGTAATGGGAGGATAGGCCGTTACAGCAACCAATGGCTCTCCCAAAGACTCGAGGCTGGGTATCAAACCCTCGGCAAGAGCCTCCGTGTACCTCACGTATCCAAACCCATCGAGGAGGATCAGCACCACTTGATCGGCCGCTGGCGCATCCAGCGGTCGGCCCGTAGCCTGATCGGGCAAGCCGATACTCAGCGCAGTGCTAACCGTGGGCGCGATGTCCGTGATGGCCGCCTCGGCATGCTCGAGCAGCGGTGACGGTGCGACTTCCAGATGTGAGGCCAGCACCCGCTTGCCGCCCATAAGGAGACTTCCGTCATACAGCCACCAAGCGCCATCAGCCGCTGAAGCCCATTCAAAGCTCTGGACTTCCTCAGCCTCCTTGGCGGAGACCACCAGCTCATCAACGACACTGTGGCCTGCAGCGACGAGCACGCGCTCCACCGGTATGGCTTGCTTGCCCTCCACTTTCTCTGAGAAATCGTCCAACCCATGGAGTACCTCGGCGTCTACGAGAAAGAGGTTTCCATCTGGTTGAGACACCGTGACCTGCCACGAGGCAGTGCACGCCGCCAAGCTCACGGCTAGCGCCAGGAGGATGGCCACCCTAGCTGTAGATCTAGCCACTCTGTGCAACTGTTTCCTCTGGTAGCATGCCCGGCAGCCGCAGAACGACGCAAGGCGCCTTCTCGCCGAACAGCCCTCGTCGTCCCAGACGCCGGCGGTCGCGACGATTCTACGGTGCCACTGCTCGCTCGTGTGGTCTAACAAAAGCCTGCGGGCTCATCGCCCGCAGGCCGCAGAAGTCGATCTCTCTTACCTGGACCCGCAATCGTGCTAGGCAGTCAACGCGGCGACGTTCTCCACCTTGGTCACTCCAGGAACCTCTTCCATGAGGGTCTTCTCCACGCGCATTTGCACGGTCTGGGCCGAGAATGGGCATCCCGCACAGGCACCCAAGAGCTTGACCTGCACTACTCCATCATCGCTCACATCGACCAACTCGATGTCGCCGCCGTCCATCCTCAGAAACTCTCTGATCTTCTCCAGAGCCTTCTCAACCTCTTGACGCATGAGTCTCATACCTCTCAGTCTGCTGGTCTCCGACCAACATATATACACTGTCTCATTGTATTATACCATATACTCCTGTCAATCGCCACTCCTCCCCGCACCCTGACTCCGGCGAACTTGGACCACGACCGTCCCCAGGCCTGCAAGCACCAAACCCATTACTTGTTGCCAGCTGAGATTCTCGCCCAGGAAAACCCAGGCCAGGATAGGAATCTGCACCAGCATCGTGCCGTTGATGATGCTTGACTCCACGGCCGTGAGCGTCCGCAGGGTGTGATTCCATAGTGTGAAAGCGAATGCCGTATTCACGACCGCCAACCAGCCGATGATGGCCCAGTCCATCATTCGCAGCGGCGGCAGTCCCTGGGCAAAGAGCCCTGTCGCCAGCAGAGCGCATGCGCCGACACCCATGCTCACCACAGTCACCACCAGCGGATCGAGGTCGCCTCTGCGGTTGACGCCGCGCCCCAGAATCGACGATGCCGCGTTGGCTAGAACACCCACCGCGGCAACGACCAGACCCACAACTTGGGTACTGGGGAGCGCGGCCGGCCAGAAGTAGACCAGCACCCCGACCAGGTTCAGGGCAACGCCACCCCACTGCAAGACGGCCAGTGGTTCGGCCAAGACCAAGATACCAAGGAGAGCCACTGTTATGGTGGTGAGATTCCAGAGCAGACTGACCGCCACCGCTGGCATGTAGGCAAGACTCACGAAGATAGCGCCTTGAGTGACGGCATAGAACAGCAGCCCTAGCAGAACCAGCTCGGCCCATCTCCGGCGGGGCAGGCCCCGAACGGCCTTCCACCGGGAGGAACGCAGCAGGAGGGGCAGCAGGCACAGGAACGCGAGAGCGTACCGCAGCCCCGCGAAGGTCAGAGCAGGGATGTCTTGCAACCCCACCTTGATCAACACCCAGGATGTTGACCAAAGGAACGTCACCAAGAGGGCCTGGAGAATGGCACGCCCGTGTGGGAAGGCGGTGTGGAACTCGTCAGCAGATCGAGACATGGAGAAATCAGTTCCCTCCCGACCAGGAGGTCCCGGGGCAGTCCTGTCCAGGCTTTGCTGCCGATGGACTCGAGGCTGCCCTGCCGCCCGTCGACCCCTGGCCTTGCCGTCGATTCTGCGCGTGCGGCCAACGCCCCCAGACCCCGCCCGCACATTATACGCGACGCCCCTCCCCGGGCCAACGACCAGATCGAACCGTCAGGCCTTGAGAGGTGAGCGAGTCGCGAAGGCACGTCCGGCGTGATATAATGGAGCGTTGTCCTGAACGCGTGCGGCTGGGCAGGAGCGGCATCCGGGCTTTCCATCAGTCCTGCCATCACGATGGAAGGGCCATGAGAGATGCTTGTGCGGCTGCGAAGAAGCCTGGAGTGAGAGGCAACTCGGGCGGTGCCCAATTGACAAGCGATTTCTGGCGTTGAGGGCGTCACAGAGGCGTCTCCATCACGGCGCGGCGCCGGTCGCCGCGGAGCGAGACAGAGAATGAGTAACAGTTTCTTCAAAGAGGTGTACCGAGTTGTGTCCATGATTCCTCCAGGGAGAGTCGCGACCTATGGGCAGATCGCTGCCTACCTGGGGAACCCTCGAGCTGCCCGCACGGTAGGGTGGGCCCTGAGCTCCCTGCCCGGGGGAATGGATGTGCCGTGGCATCGGGTCATCAACTCCCAGGGGCGGATCAGCGGCCCTCCGAATGGACGCCGCGCTGGCGAACAGAGAGCCATACTCAAGGAGGAAGGTGTCGCCTTCGACGACGATGGACGTATCGATCTCGACGGCTCCGGTTGGACAATGCCTAGATGAATGACCGGTACCCCGACTATCGCCGCAACTTCGTCTCCCTGGTCGGCGATTGGATCTTCTTCGTCACCGGCATGGCGTTCATCAGCTATACTACTGTTATTCCATCATTCGTCAACCAGTTGACGGACTTTGCACCCATCATCGGACTGGCGACGACGATACCCAGCGGCGCATGGCTCCTACCACAGCTCGTTGCCGCCAACTACATCGGCAGCAAACAGAGGAAGAAGCCGTGGGTCATCAGACTCTCTCTCATAGGCCGGCCCGTCTACTTCCTCGCTGCGCTGATCATGTTCGTGGCCGGCGCAAGGTATCCAGGGCTTCTGCTGTCCGTCTTCTTCCTCGCGGAAATCGTGTTCTCCATGACTGACGGCTTGTCGATGCCCGCCTGGTTCGACATCATGGGCAAAGCCATCCCGTCGCGCAGACGAGGCCGCTTCTACACTACCGCACAGGTGCTGACCGGATTGCTCTCTATGGCTGTAGGTGCCGCCGTAGCGCGAGTACTAGGTCCCGGCGGGCCCCCCTTTCCACAGAACTACGCACTGCTGTTTGGCTCATGCTCTGCCCTTCTCATGGTGTCGCTTGCTTTCTTCACCAGAGTGAAGGAGCCGATCCAGCAAGCGGAGTTGGAGAGAGAGCCCTGGGGCGCCTACCTGCCCAGGCTGCTCCGTCTGTTACGGGAGGATCGACAGTTCCGGTTGATCAACATTGTGCGCATGCTCTCGGGAATTGGAGGGTTGGCGTTGCCCTTCTACGTTGTTCACGCGACAGACGTGCTGGACGTAGGGGATGCGAGTATAGGCCTGTTTGTCTCCGCCCAAGTGCTAGGAGGCCTGGTCACCAGTCTGGCCATGGGGTACCTGAACGAGAGGTCCGGCAGCAGGATTGTCGCGCAACTGACCGCATTCCAGAGCCTGATCGTTCCCCTGATCGCGCTGGGTATTCACTACTTCTCCCCGCCTGGAGCTGTCGCAGCCTACGCCTACGCTCTGGCCTTCTTCTGCATCGGTGGGATCTTCTCTGGCTACATACAGGGCTTCACGAACTTCGTTCTCGATATCGCCCCGCCCACGCAAAGGCCCGCCTATGTGGGCCTGTTCAACACTCTCGGGGGCACGGTCATCTTCATCGCACCATTGCTTGGAGGATGGGTCTTGCAGAGCACTTCATACCCCGTTCTCTTCTCCTCGGCCGCACTCGGGACGTTTGCTGGCCTCGTTCTCTCGCTGAGGCTGGTCGACCCGCCGCGGCGCTAAGCCGCAGACAGCCAGGGATTGTCCACACCTGCCAGTCAAGGTATAATCTTGCCGAGCCTCATCGGAGGGACAAACCATGAGATTCGACGGACGAGCAGTGGACCAGATGCGCCCCGTGGTTATCACACCGGGCTATCTCGACCATCCGGAGGGGTCTGCATTGATCGAAGTGGGCCGCACGCGCGTGATCTGCGCGGCCACCGTGGAGGAGAGGGTTCCCCGCTGGCTTCGCGATCAGAACCAGGGTTGGGTCACCGCCGAGTATGCAATGCTGCCGCGCTCTACCCATCAGCGTACATCGCGCGAGACCAGGGGTCCCCGAGATCGCACGCAGGAGATCAGGCGCGTCATAGGACGGTCTCTCAGGGGAGGCGTGGACCTTACTTTGCTGGGCGAGCGGACAGTTACAGTCGACTGTGACGTGATACAGGCGGACGGTGGCACGCGCACCGCATCCATCACGGGTGGATATGTAGCCCTCGCCATCGCGCTTCGCAAGCTAATCAAGGGAGGTCTGTTGGCTCCCGGCGTGCTTGGAGCGCCAATTGCGGCCGTGAGTGTTGGTGTGGTCCAGAACGAGTTGCTGCTAGATCTGAACTACGATGAAGATTCCCAAGCTCAGGTGGACTTCAACGTAGTGATGAACGGTGCTGGCAAGTTTGTGGAGATTCAGGGGACCGCCGAGCATGGTGCGTTCTCACGCGAGGAGCTGGTCCGGCTGCTCGGACTGGCAGAAGATGGGCTTGTGGAGCTGTTCAAGCTCCAGAGGGAAGCCTACACTGGGTAGCTGCCCCAACCTAGGCTAGCGGCCCCTTCTTGCGGGCGTGAGCCTCCAGCGACAGCTCAATGATCTTGTCTAGGAACTCCATGGGGATCAGGCCTGCCTCGGCCGCCTCGTGGAAGATGCAGGTAGAGGGGGTCATGCCGGGCAAGGTGTTGGGCTCGGTAACGATCACCTCGCCGTCGATCACAAACCCGTCCATACGGGCATACGCCTTCAGGCCTAGCACTCTGTAGGCCTGCACCATCACGTCTTGCACCTTCTGGATTGCCTCTTGGGGCAACCTGGCCGGAGTGATGTTCTCACCCTCGCCTGGCAAGAACTTCTCTTCGACTGTGAGGAAGTCCCCCTTGCGAATGGTCTCCGTGGGCGGAAGGGCCATCAACTCCCGGTTCCCTATCACACCGCAGGTGATCTCCATACCCACCAGCGCCTCCTCGACGAGCGCTGTGGAATCCCACCTGAAGGCATTCTCCAGCGCGGCTCCCATCGCGTCCGGTTCCTGCGCCACTGATAACCCTGTGCTGCAACCCTCGCGCGTTGGCTTGACCACACAAGGATAGCCCAGGTAGTCCTCTATGCGGCCCAGTATCTCCTCGGGGTCTTCTCCCCATTCCCTCTCCGATACCGCTACATACTTGGGCACTTTGAACCCCGCGGCTGAGAGCAGCTTCCGCTGCATGTGTTTGTCCATGCCTATGGCCGAGGCCATCAGGCCAGAACCGGTGTATGGTATGCCCAGTAGCTCCAGAAGCCCCTGAAGGCATCCATCCTCCCCGTATTTGCCATGCAGACCGATATACATGAAATCCGCGACGGTTTTCAGGTCCTCGTAGGCGATTCGAGTGGCCTCCGATTCGAGACGCTCAGCGATGTCAACGGTCGTGTTCTGTACCAGCAACTGAAGCGGGATTTGCCAGAAACCACCTTGGGCATCCAGGAAGATCGGTATCCCTTCATGCTTCTCGGGGTTGAGGTTGAAGAATATGTTGCGACCGCTCTCCAGGGAAATCTCCCTCTCGGAAGACATGCCTCCCAGGATGACACCTACTCTCAGCTTCGTTCCCCTACCTTGCTCACTCATCTGTCCCATGCCCGTCACTGCCGCCCTACAGCGGCCCTCTCTTGGCAGCGTGTGCTTCCAGGGCCAAGTCTATCATGCGGTCGAAAAGCATCGCCGGAGTCATCCCCATGTCTGCTGCTTGGTGGAACAAGAAGGAAGAGGGGCTCATGCCGGAGGACGTGTTGGGATCGGTGATCAGCACCCGATCTCCATCCACCAAGAACCCATCAATCCTGCCGTAGTTCATCATACCCAATGCTCGATAGGCCTTCATGACCTCTTGCTGAATCTTCTCCAACAATTCCTTGCTCACCCTGGCCGGGGTGATCTTCTGCGACTGACCCGGCATATACTTGTCCTCGTAGGTCAGATACTCGTTGGTGGTCGCCGTCTCAGTGGGCATCATGGGCTGGAGTTCGTCGTTGCCCAGTACGATGCACGAGAACTCCAGGCCTTGGAGAAGCTCCTCCACCAGAGCCAGATTGTCCCAGGAGAAGGCCTCTCTCAACGCATCTTCGATCTGGCTTTCCTCATTGACAACGGAGACCCCAATGCTGGAACCCTCCCGGTCTGGCTTGATCACGCAGGGCAAGCCCACCAACTCCACTACCTGCTGGCGAACCCCCTCCGGATCCTCTTCCCAATCCAGATCCTCTACCAACAGCTCCCGCGCCACCTCGACCCCTGCCTGCTTCAGCACCCTGTGCGCCATGTGCTTGTCCATGCACACCGCAGAGGCCAGAACCCCGGATCCTGTGTAGGGAAGGCCCAACATCTCCAGCGCGCCCTGCACGCAGCCATCGTCTCCATACTTACCATGAAGAGCGATGAATGCAAAGTCGATCAAAGAAGGCAACTCCTCATAATACATTCTCTTCGCCTCGCCCTCGAGCCGTGCGATGATGTCTGTCGTGGTGTTCTGGATCAGCAACTTGTGTGGAATGTGCCATATTCGCCCGTCCGGATCCATGAACAGGGGGATTGTCTCATGCTTCTGAGGGTTGAGATGTACGCACACTTGCCTGCCGCTGGCCAGAGACGCCTCCCTCTCAGCAGAGATCCCACCCAAGAGAACACCAACGCGCAATACAGACATGATTCCATCCAAGAAACGACCGTCAAGTCTACCCCATTATAACAACTGCGAGAGGCTCGAGCAAGAAGGAGGGGCACAGAGAAGGCAAGGCGGGGGGTGCGAAGGTCAGCTCTCGTATTCTCTAGCGGCGCGACGCAGCGTCTGGGGAACCGACGCCGGTCGACGGGTGGCCTTATCCACGTTCACGGCCACTATGTAACCCGTGCCAACCAGCTGATCTGGGTCCTGTTTGTGGATGGAGAACTCGAAGGTAATGCTGCTGTGGCCGATGTTCCCCACACGCACATGCACGTTGAGCACATCATCGAAATGGGCCGCCGCATGGTGCTGGCACCGCGACTCCACATAGAGAAGATCCATTCCGTCATCCAAGAGGTCCTGGTAACTGTACCCGATGGCCCTCAAGTACTCCAGCAACCCCTCGTCGAAATAGATGTAGTAGTTCCCGAAAAACACGTGCCCCTGGGCATCGGTCTCCGCGTATCTAACCTTCAGAGCGTGGGCGAACTTGAACTTCTCGGCCATTGGCATACTAGACCCTGTGACCCCCGATCTCGGCTGTGGAGGGGCCCACCTCAGTGTTCTCCGGTGAAGGGGACGAACTGAACCCCTCCCTTGTTATGGTACTGTGCCTCTCCATCCTCCTTGCTGATCAGCCACAACGTCTGATACCAGCCCACGGGACCAACCGGTATCACCATACGACCGCCTTCCTTCAGTTGTTGCACGAGAGGCTGTGGCACGTGATCGGGCGCCGCGGTCACGATTATGGCATCGTACGGAGCGTGTTCCTCCCATCCATAGTACCCGTCAGCGTTCACAGAGTGTACGCGCCCATACCCGAGCCTATCTAGCAGTCCCCGGGCGGAATCGGCCAATTCGGGGATGATCTCCATGGTGTACACCTCGTCCACCAGCTCAGCCAGAATGGCTGCCTGGTAACCCGACCCCGTCCCGATCTCCAGTACCTTGTCACCCGGATCCAGCTCCAACAACTCCGTCATCAGAGCGACGATGTAGGGTTGTGATATCGTCTGACCGTAGCCGATGGGCAAAGGTCCATCGCCATAGGCCGACTGCAAATACTCCTCCGGCACAAACTCATGGCGTGGGACTGTCTCCATCGCCTCCAAGACATGGGCGTCTCCCACTCCTCGAGCCCGGATCTGGTACTCCACCATGCGCCTCCTTGCCTCTGCCTGACTGCCCTCAAGGGCCTCCGTTGCGAGTGCAGGGACTTGGGCTGTCCTCGTAGGAGCCGGTGTCGGCTCCCGGTGGTCTGCATCCGGCACCTGATTCCAGTTTCGCCAGACGAGGAACAGGAACGCGGCGAGAACAATGCCCGCAGCCACACCTACCAACAGTTGGCCTTTCCTCTCCCCCATCCCTGTCTCTCTCCGAGAGCCGGCAGCCTACCATGGGCATTCTACCATCATCGCGTCGGCGCATCAAGTCGAGTGCATCCTTGACGGCATGTACGGGGCGGTGATAGAATGGGCCTTGCAGCACTTGGGCAATATGGAGGAAAGAAGGCAGGAATGCCAGACACGATGAGAGCAGTGGTGAAGCAGACGGCAGCGCCCGGCGCGGAAATGGCCAGGGTTGCTGTCCCGAAAGTGCGCCCTGAACAGGTTCTGGTCAAGGTGCTGGCGACATCTATCTGCGGCACGGACCTCCATATCTACCAATGGGATCCCTGGGCCGCGAGCCGTGTCAAGCCGCCGCTCATCTTCGGACACGAGTTCGCCGGCGAGGTAGTGGAACTGGGTGAAGGGACAAGCCATCTCAAGGTGGGAGACCACATCTCTGCCGAGACCCACATTGTTTGCGGTGTCTGCCATCAGTGCCGGTCAGGTCAGAGGCACATCTGCCAAGATGTCTCCATCATCGGAGTGGATCAGCCTGGCTGCTTTGCCGAGTATGCAACGGTACCGGAAAGCAATGCCTGGCTGAACCCAGCTGACATGCCCGCCGATGTGGCCTCCGTCCAGGAGCCCTTCGGAAACGCGGTACACACAGCTCTCTCCACAGAGCTCGTAGCCAAGAGTGTTCTGGTCACAGGCTGCGGGCCCATCGGTCTGATGGCCGTTGGCATCGCCAAGGCCGCGGGAGCGACGCTGGTAATCGGCACGGAAGTCGTTCCCTACCGATTGGAGTTGGCCCGTACCTTGGGTGCCGACCTTGTGATCAATCCCCTTGAGACAGACGTGGTAACAGAGATCACAGCGTGTACGAATGGCACAGGCGTTGACGTCCTGTTGGAGATGTCAGGCAACCCCTCGGCGATAGCCGAGGGGTTTTCTGTTCTTCGTTGTGGAGGCTACGCCGCCCTGCTGGGCATACCTTCCAGACCGATTGAGCTCGATCTGGCCAATGATGTGGTCTTCAAGGGCGCCACTGTGTACGGCGTGACCGGTCGCCGCGTTTGGGAAACCTGGTACCAGACGAGAGCCCTCCTGGACTCGGGCGCGGTAGACGTGGGGCCTATCATCACGCACAGGCTCCCTCTGGAGGAGTTCGAGAAGGGCATAGAGTTGATGAGAACTGGCCAATGTGGGAAGGTTGTGCTCCTCCCCTGAACTACCTCTGTGAGAAAGGAACGAGGCGAAATGGTGCAAGACAGAATAGAGTTCATCAGAGAGGACATCCAGGCTCTCCAAGACCAGGGGCTCTACATCACCATCCGTACCATCGGTTCTCCTCAAGAAGGATGGGTGACGGTTGACGGCCAGCGCGTACTCAACTTCTGCTCCAACAACTACCTGGGTTTGGCCAACCACCCCAGAATGAAAGAGGCGGCGAAGAAGGCCATCGATGACCTTGGTGTCGGACCCGGCGCCGTCCGCTCTATTGCGGGGACGATGAGCATACACCTGGAGCTCGAGAAACGCCTGGCGGAGTTCAAGCAGGTCGAAGGCGCTATCTCTTTCCAGTCGGGTTTCAGCGCCAACCTGGCGGTCATCCCGGCACTGGTGGGTCGGGGTGACATCATCTTCTCCGATGAACTCAACCATGCGAGCATCATAGACGGTTCCCGCCTATCTCGGGCCAAGATCGTCCGGTACGAGCACTGCAATCCCGGCTCCTTGCGGGAGGTCATCGAGCAGGAGACGGAGTTCAGGAGGCGATTGATCATCAGCGACGGTGTCTTTTCCATGGATGGAGACATCGCCCCTATGGACAAGCTGGCAGACATCGCCGATGAGTACGGGATCCCGGTGATGACCGACGACGCACACGGAGAAGGTGTCCTGGGTCGAGGCGGTCGAGGCATTGTCGACCACTTCGACGTTCACGGCCGGGTGGATGTCGAGGTGGGCACCCTCTCCAAGGCTTTTGGCGTCATGGGAGGTTACGTGGCAGGAAGGAAAGAAGTGGTGGAATGGCTGCGCCAACAAGGGCGTCCTTTCCTCTTCTCCAGCGCGTCAACCCCTGCCGATGTAGCTGCCTGCATCGCCGCCGTGGACCTGCTGGAAGAATCCACTGAGTTGGTGGGCCGGCTGTGGGACAACACCCGCTACTTCAAGACAGAGATGAAGAATCTGGGGTTCGACACCGGCCAAAGCGAAACCCCTATCACTCCCATCATGCTCGGCGAGGCATCACTGGCCTTCGCTTTCTCCAAGAAGCTCTTCGAGGAGGGTCTCTTCGCCATGGCCTTGGGTTTCCCAACGGTGCCCAGAGGCAAGGCCCGGATCAGAGTGATGCTCTCCGCGATGCACAGCCGGGAAGATCTAGACACGGCGTTGGGCATTTTCAAGAAGGTGGGACGGGAATTGGACGTAGTCTAGATGGGGTGATGCATCATCCCGTGTTGTCCTTGAGCGCGATCGAGGAGACAACCATCATGATGGCGATCATGGCGGCCGAGGCCAGAAACGGCAGATCTGGGCGAGAGGTGTACAGCCACGCAGCCAGGAAGGGAGCCACGACCCACGAGACACTGGAGGCGGTATTGAACAGCCCATAGGCGAGGCCAGTACCGGCCTCGCCTAGCACTTTCCCCGGCTGAGCCAGTGCCAGTGCCCGACACGCGTTGAAAGCACCCCTCAGGAAGAACGAGACCATTAACAGGGGAATGGCCTGGAATCTGATAAAGACCAGCAAGGATATGAGCACCAAGCCTTGACCCAAGATGAATCCGCCTATACCCTCTGATATCCTACCCAGCGCCACCCCAAGCACAGTCGCCCCCAAAGCGTGAACCGATCCCAGGAAGCCGATCCAGAACAGATCGACGCCCACCACCTCCTGTAGATAGTTGGGGGCGAATGGCTGTCCAAGGAAGAGCGCCACGAAGACGAAGAGGTTGACCGTGCAGATGACCAGGAGACGTCTGTTGGAGAGCACCTCCTTGAAGCCGAAGCCCTTCACCGGCGGCCCGATAGGCTGCTCCGCGATGAACAAGACCGCCAAAGTGGACAGAGCGTAGAAGACAGCAGCCATGCTCAAAACCGCGCGATAACCCATCGCTCCCGCCATCCAGCCCCCCACAGTGGGGAAGAAGATCAGGCCCACGGAGAAAGACGCGTACAGCAGGCTGAAGGTCCGATTGAGACTCTTCCCCGAGGACGCGTGAGCAACATAAGCGTGGATGGCCGGCAAGCTGCAGGCCGCGCCGAAGTAGAGCAGGAAGCCAATGATGGACTGCCGCCAATCAGTAGCCAGGGACAGCGATAGAGCGGCCACCGTGCCTAGGCAGGTGCCAGCGACGATGATCTTCTTTCGCCCGTACCGATCAGCCAGTATTCCCGTAGGAATGAACCCCACGACCATCAACACGGGCGCCACAGATAGCACAAGCCCGATCTGCATGGAGTCGGCCCCCAGGCTCTTGATGTAGAGAGGCTGGATGTATAGCCAGAGCCCCTCGCCGCACCCCCAGAAGAGCATGGAGAGCATAATCAGGCGGTTGTCACGGCCAAGGCCTAGCAGAGGTCGTCTCATGGATCAAACCACACCGTGAGAGCAGCACCGCAGCCAGTCACTGCGGTGCCGCCGACTGCGTGAGCGAAACAGGAGCGGCCACGCCCCAGGATCTCTCGGAGCAAGGAAGGAAGAACGAACCTGGCTAGTCACAGCGGGGCACACAGGGAGGCACAAGATCCTGTCCGAAACGGGAGAAGGCGAAGAGACCTGGATGAGCTTGGCGCAGAGGCTGCAAACTCGCAAGGTCTCCTTCGACCGACACGCGGCGCCAGCAAAGGTCACGCGCTGGCCCCTGAGTGAATGGCTGGGATCCATTGCCAGGGCCCGGCGGCACTCGTGGAGGACGAGACGCGCGGAGTGGCTACGATCGCTCCGTCTCCAGAATCACCACTTCTCCGGACCATAGTTCCTTGAACCGCTCCGCATCGGCGCGCGAGCCAACGATGCTGCCATAGTGCATGGGAATCACCAGCTTCGGTCTGATCTTGTTGGCGGCTTCCACCGCTTCGTCGGCCGTCGCCACATAGACACCACTCACAGGGAGCATGGCGATGTCCACCTCCAATCCCTCCATCTCAGGGATGGGATCGCTGTCGCCGGCGTGGTAGATCGTCGTGCCATCCACGGTCAGCACGTAGCCCACACCTCCGGCCTCCTTGGGATGGAACTGCTTATTGACGTTGTAGGCGGAGATGACCTCGATGGTCAAGTCGTCTAGGGCCACCGTGTCCCCAGCCTTGACGTACCGAACGTCGCCTTCCAGCATCCCTCGGCAGTTCTCGGCAGCCACGACGACCGTGTCCTCGCGCTGTATCTTGGCCACGTCTTCTGGGCTACAGTGGTCGTGGTGCTCGTGAGTGATGAAGATCACATCGGCCGGTTCCAGTTCACCGGCCAGCTCAAAGGGATCCAAGTAGATGAGCTTGGATGCGGCTATCTTGAACGCATCATGCCCCAGCCAGGTGATGTTCTCCAGCATGGATCTCCTCCTCAACAGCAGGGTACGGCGAGATTTGCGCTCTACGGCGTTGCCTGACCTTGCGCGATCATCGCCAGGAAATAGCGATGAAATCTCGTGTCTGAGGTCAGCTCTGGGTGGAAGGCCGTGACCAGCAAGTTGCCCTGGCGGGCAGCGACTATACCTCCGTTGTCCAGACGGGACAGCACCGACACCCCGTCGCCAGCGGCCGTGATCAGTGGGGCTCGAATGAAGATGGCATGGAAGGGACGGCCTCTCTCGTCCGGCTGGCTCACCGCATCCAGGGCCGGGACCGAAATCTCCGCCTCGAAGCTCTCTAGCTGGCGTCCGAAGGCGTTGCGGGCAACCGCCAGGTCCATCACCCCGAGCAGCGGCTGCTCGATGCCTTGGACCCTCCGAGCGAGGAAGATCAGTCCGGCACAGGTTCCCCAGACAGGCTTGCCTCCGCTAGCCATCTCCTTGATCGGCTCCACCAGTCCGTAGGTGATGGCCAGTTTCCCGACGGTCGTGCTCTCACCGCCAGGAATGATCAAGCCGCTGAGGTTCTCCAGTTCGTGGGGCAGGCGCACTTCCACGGCGTCCACACCCAGGCTGCGTAGCGTCTTGATATGTTCAATGAAGGCGCCCTGCAGCGCCAGTATCCCGATCCTGTCCATCCGTGCCCAGCTCTAGCGAGAACGAGCTACCACCCTCGCTGAGCCAGCAGCTCCGACTCGGGAATCGCGGACATCTCCAGCCCAGGCATGGCCTCGCCCAACCCCTTGCTGATCTCCGCGAGGATGCCGGGATCGTTGTAGTGGGTCACCGCCTCCACGATGGCCTTGGCCCTGGGTGGAGGATCTGCCGCCTTGAAGATGCCGCTGCCCACGAAGACGCCGTCTACCCCCAACTGCATCATCAGAGCCGCGTCGGCAGGCGTGGCCACGCCTCCCGCGGCGAAGTTGACCACGGGCAGCCGCCCTAACTGCGCGGTCTCCACCACCAGTTCGTAGGGAGCGCCCATCTCCTTCGCAGCAGCCATCATCTCCTCGGGGGCCATGTGCTGCAGCCGCCGGATGTTACCCATCACCGATCGTGCATGGCGAACTGCCTCAACCACGTTCCCCGTGCCCGCTTCGCCCTTGGTTCGAATCATGGCCGCACCCTCGCCGATCCTCCGCAGTGCCTCGCCCAGATTGCGACAACCACACACGAAAGGCACTTTGAACCCATGCTTTTCGATGTGGTGCTCCTCATCCGCGGGAGTGAGGACTTCGCTCTCGTCGATGTAGTCAACGCCGAGGGACTCCAAGATCTGGGCTTCCACGAAATGGCCAATCCTGCACTTGGCCATGACCGGAATGGTGACGGTATCCATGATCTTAACGATGAGTTCAGGATCACTCATGCGGGCCACGCCACCATCGGCCCGAATGTCAGCGGGCACACGCTCGAGGGCCATCACAGCGCAGGCGCCCGCATCTTCCGCTATCCTGGCATGCTCGGGGGTGACCACGTCCATGATCACTCCCCCCTTCAGCATCTGGGCCAGGCCCCTCTTCACCGCATCCGTTCCCGTTTCCTTGTCCATACCCATTCCAACCTCCACAAGACCGCTAATAGATCTCTATTCTCTATTCTCATTATAGCCCAAACGAGGGTCCTCTAGCAAACATTTGCGGTGCCACAAATCCCCCGTGCGGGGGCCGCCGCGAGGGTAGCGTCCTGCCCAGGACGCCGTCGGACTTGAAAAGACTCTA
This sequence comes from Chloroflexota bacterium, assembly GCA_030603665.1. Classification (GTDB taxonomy): domain Bacteria; phylum Chloroflexota; class Anaerolineae; order UBA7937; family B3-Chlor; genus JAUVXJ01. The sequence continues at coordinate 36,447 of JAUVXJ010000005.1, forward strand.
CCGGAGTCCTATAATCGCGAGATAAGGGTTGTTTGCCAAACTGATGGTGGAGCCCAGATGAAGATCGGCATACCGAGAAGCCTGTACTACTACAAGCATCCCCGCCTCTGGACAACTTTCTTCAGTCAACTCGACCAGGAGGTAGTCCTTTCACCCCCTACGAACAGACCAATCCTGGAGGCCGCGGTCCGATACGGCGAGGATGAGAGTTGTCTGGCGGTCAAGCTCGTCTTCGGGCACATCTGGTATCTGGCAGACAAGTGCGACGAGATCTTCGCACCGGCCTACTATGGATTGGAGCCTGATCGCCACAGTTGCCCGAAGTTCCTCGGTGTGCCCGACATCAGCAAGAGTATCTTCGGCCCAGACGTAAGGTTCCTGCGCTGTGAGGTAGACGACGGTATGTTCGAACCCGGAATGCTTGAGCTGGGCAGAGCGCTCTCCGCGAATGGTCGCACGCTGCAACGGGCAGTGTCAGAGGCTTTGATGGCTCGAAAGCGATACAAACAGGAACTTCACGAAGGATACCGTCGCCAACTTTCCTCTGAGAAAGCCAAAATCGTGGTCGTAGGACACCACTACGTGATCCACGACTCCTATGCGAACCTGAGTCTTCTGGCCAAGCTCGAAGAGAGAGGCATGGAAGCCATCACCATCGACAGCGTCCCCTTCACTCCCATTGAGTCCTTCCTGAGGTGGGACTTTGCTTTCGAGACCATGGCTCAACTGGAGGAGGTGCTCAACCACGACATCGCTGGGGTTATCGTGCTGAGTAACTTCAACTGTGGCGTGGACGCCATCACCGTGCCCTTCGTCGAGGACAAAGTCGAGCAGTACGACATCCCCTGCATGCACCTCATCCTAGACGAGCACACTGGAGAGGCGGGCCTCATAACCAGAGTCGACACCTTCGTGGACACGATGAAGATGAGGAGAGTAGGGTGAGGGAGAGGGTCTTCACGCTGCCCCTCTGCGGCAACGCTTGGATACCTTTCAAGACCGCGGCCCAACAGTTGGGCCTCGAGGTGGTGATCCCTCCTCCCGTCACCAACGAGACTATCGCTCTCGGGGCGCGCTATAGCCCGGAAGGTATGTGTCTACCCTTCAAGATCAACATCGGGAACTACCTCCAGGCCCTGGAGAAGGGGGCTAACTGCGTGGTCTTCTACACCAATAGCCGGGCTGGCGACAAGAAGCACGGAGGCGGGGGAGGTGGCATGTGCCGTTTCAGGCACTACGGCCACCTTCAGCAGCTGGTGATGAAGAAGACTGGCGCCGACATCGAATTCTTCATTCTGGGGGAGGGCGGCGGACTCATCGACCAACTCAGAGAGATCACAGGCAAGGGAACCTGGGAGGTCATCCGCGCACTCAGAGTGCTCTTCAAGAAACTCCGCGTCATCGAGCTGCTGGAGGAACTGTCCTGGCGGTACCGCGCGGTGGAGAAGCGAAGCGGCGACACTACCAAGGCTATGAACAAGGCGCTGGAGTATCTGGAGAGCGTCCAGGACTTCGGGACTCTGGATAGATTGGATCCCGAGTCCTTCTTCGCCAGCGTCGAGACATTCGATCGACAACCGCTGCGCATAGGTGTCGTCGGGGAGTTCTACCTGTTGGTGGAACCAGCGAGCAACTGCCACGTTATCGAGATGCTCGGCGAACTGGGTGTTGAAGTACACAGGCATCTGAGTCTGGGAGAGGCCGTTCTGCGCTATCCACCCAGCTTCATCTTGGGAAAACTGATGGCGAGGTGGCTGAACATGAGTATTCCGCCTCGCTCTGAGATCGCCGAGATCGCACGGCCTTACCTGAGTTGTTCCGTGGGTGGCCACGGAAGAGAATCGGTGGCCGACACCATCAGGTTCCACGACGCCGGATGCGATGGGGTTCTCCACCTGCTGCCTATGGGCTGCATGCCCGAGGTGACGGTACGGCCCATCTTGCGCAAAGTCAGCGAGGACTACAACTTTCCGGTGCTCACTCTGAGCTTCGACGAGTTGATCAGCGAAGGCGCGATCAGGACCAGAATCGAGACCTTCGTGGACATCATTCGCCTAAGAAGAGAGCGAAGGGAGGAACGCCATGCATTACCTGGGAGTTGACGTAGGTAGTGTGTCGGTCAAATTCGCCCTCATAGACGAGAAGAAAAACGTCGTCGACACGCTCTACATGCGAAACCATGGCGTCATCCCCACGGTGAAGAAAGGGCTTGCGGACTTCCAGGCGCAACTCTCCAACGGCGCCAAGGTTTCCGGTGTCGGGGTAACCGGAAGCGGCGCCGGCTTCTCCAAGGTGCTCATCGGCGCCGACGTGCACAAGACCGAGATCCTGGCCCATGCCATAGGCACTCTCCATTTCGTCCCAAAGGTCAGCGTCATCTTCGAGATCGGCGGTGAGGACTCCAAGGTCATTTTCCTCAGGGATGGCATCATCACCGGCTTTGAGATGAACAGGATCTGCTCGGGCGGGGCGGGCGCATTCCTGGACTCCCTGGCAGGAAGACTCGACATACCCATCAGCGAGGTGGGCAGACTGGCGTTGCACCGAGAGAACGAGGTCAACATCGCCTCCCGCTGTACGGTTTTTGCCACCACCGACGCCATCCACAAGCTCAACACCGGCTACAAGCTCGAGGATGTCCTCATGGGTGTGTGCAACGGCCTGGTACGCAACTATCTGGCCATGCTCTACCGCAAGGTCAGCCCGCCCCCGTACACCTTCCAAGGTGCTACGAGCAAGAACGTAGCTCTCAAGCACGCCCTGGAGCAGCAACTGGGAGCGGAGGTCATCGTACCTCCCCACGCACCGTGCCTTGGCGCCATCGGGGCTGCTATCCTGGCGCTGGAGAATCCGCCCCAGCAGACCCAGTTCAAGGGCTTTGAGCTCGCCAAGTTTGACTATCATATCAGTTCATTCGTTTGCCCAGACTGCGAGAACCACTGCGAGATCACTCAGATCATGCAGAGCGGTGAGCCCATCGCCAGCAACGGCTCTCGTTGCGGGAAGCTCAACTTCTAGGATCGGCTCCTAGCTGGACGTGTGTCTCTCTTGCATGACCCTCGGGTCGCTTCACGCCGCGCCTGACAACCCCCAACGCGTGGGAAACCCTTAGGAAAGTAGAAGAGGCGGCCTCCTCGCAGCAAGCAAGGGGCCGCCTCGAATCTCATTAGAGACGGGAACTCACAACCCGCGCATGTACTCCGGCCTCAGAATCGATTCACCCTCAGCCAGCGCACGATCGATGGTCGCCAGCAATCGCTCCTTGTCCTCAGGCAGCGTCCCTGCCAGAGGGAGATAGTTGGAGGCATGATTGGTCCTGAAGACGCAGTTGGACACGCCCTCGATGTGTTCGATGGTCACCCGCACCTCCCTCAGCATCTCCAGCGGCTCAGGGACGACAAACTCACCGGCGCTGACCAGCCGGTGTAGCTCGGTGCCAGACACCACCATCAGAGTCAAGAGAGAGAAATACGCGGGGTCCATGGCGCCGACGACCCGCCCTGTGTCCACCGCGTGCTCCCGCCACATCTCCACACCGCCCAAGCCCAGGATGGCGATGACAGACACAGTGAGACCCGCAGCCTGCGCCTTCCTGACACCATCGATCATCTCCTGCGCGGTGACACCCTTCTTGGCCCGCCTCAGCACCTCGTCGTTGCCGCTCTCCATGCCCAGGTAGATAATGGAGAGCTTTCGCTCCAGCAACTCTTTCAACTCCGCGTCCGACTTGCGCAGGATATCGTGGGCGTTCCCATAGATGCCCACTCTCTCCAAGTGGGGGAAGGCCTGCGCGAGAGCATCCAGGATGGGAATCAACCGCTTGTTGCTGAGGACCAACGCGTTGCCATCGGCCAGGAATACGCGCCGCGCGTCTGGCATGTCTTCTGCGGCCATCCTGATGTCTTCCATCACCTCGGCAGCAGGCCGCACCTCGAAGGGCTTGTCCAGATAGGTGCAGCAGAAGATGCAGTCGTTGTGGGAGCACCCGTAGGTGATCTGAAGTATGTAGCTGCCGGCTTCGCTCGGCGGCCGGACGACGTTGCCGTAGTATCGCATTCTCCCTATCCTCTGGAAAGCAAAGAGCCCCTGGATAGGGGCTCTTCGCTCCGCACCCTAGCTAGCACCACGGAGGTGAGCCAGGGTGCTACTACTTCTACTGTCGTCCATTGGCACCACCTCCTTCTACATAAAATGGCTATTTCGAAAGCGGAGCGGGGAGCGCTCATCAGAGCGCTGCAGCCTCCGGTAAGATACCCGGTCACATTATGCACCAAAATCCACATCTTGTCAAGTACCCCTCTTGGCCAGAACCAGCGATCCAACGCTCATCTGCCTCATCAACTGATCTCAGAACGTTGGCTTTGGACACAAGGCCCTGGGCCCGTCCGACCGTCAGTTCTGCGCTCTACTTCGGCAACCACCACTGCAAACGGTCGCCAAGACCGAACTTGACACGCGTCCAGCGATGTCGTATAATGGAGTATGACGCACTGCGTCATACTCCAGCATTATGCACTAGCCGTGAGGAGGTCACGAGAATGGCCAAGAAGAAAGAAGAAGCCGCAAACGAAGCGGAGAAGAAGGCAAGCCCGGTGTTCGCGCCTCTGAGGAAGGTGGTCCTGGCCAGCATAGGGGCGGTGGCCGTGGCCCAGGAGGAGGCCGAGGACCTGATCAACAAGCTGGTGGAAAGGGGCGAGATCGCTCGCGAGGAAGGCCGCAGCCTCATGGATGACATGGTGGCCAAGCGGAGGGAGAAGACCCAGGCCCAGTTTGACGCCAGGGTCGAGGCCGCCCTGGACAAGATGAATGTCCCCACCAAGGCAGATCTCAAGGCCGTGGAGAAGAAGCTGGACGAGCTGAACAGCAAGCTGGACAAACTGGTCAAGAGCTAGGATGCCACTGCATGAGGGCCTGGGCGTGAGTCCCTCACCCAAAGGGCCCTCAGAAAGGGCTGCCTTGCACCAGATCAAGAAGTACGCCAACCGCAAGCTGTACGACGCTGACGAAAAGCGGTACATCTCCCTGCCCGGCATCGCCTCTCTGGTGAGAGAGGGAGAGAACATCCATGTCGTGGACAACGAGACCGGAGACGACATCACCGGCCTGGTCCTGTCCCAGATCCTGCGCGAACAGGAGAGACAAGGCCGCGTCCTGCCCCAGACACTGCTCACGGCACTGGTCAGAAGAGGAACCGGAGGGCTGAAGCAGCTGCGCGGGTCCTTCCAGGCCTCCTTGAAAGCGCTGGAAGCACTCGAGGACGAGATACAGGAGCGGGTGGATAGCATGGCGGAACGCGGTGAGATCACGTTGACCGAGGCCCAGGAGCTTCGTGAGGAGCTGCTGGATCGTGCCCGTGAGAGACAGAGTAGTGTGGAAGACAGCATACTGGAGGAGATCGAAGACTCGCTGGTGCGCCTAGGAGTACCTACTCGATCATATGTCGAAGGACTGCACAGCCAGCTCGACGACATAGGGGCTAAGGTAGACTCACTCGTCGCACTTGGGGGTCAGGACACATCCTACTGATACCCACTCCTGCGCGTCGTGCAGCCGGGGCGGTCTCCCGCGTCTTGGGGGTAACATGGAAGGAAAAGACTGCGCGCTGCGTTGCAGCCGGCTATGTCTCGGCCTAGCAGTTGCTCTTCTGCTAGCGACTTGCGGCACCCCACAGGTAGCGCGGGACTCCATCCCCACTGACTCCGCACCCACACCCAAGACCACCGTGGCGCCAGCGCCCCTCCTGGTGCGCTCAGAGGGCAAGTCCGACAACGAGTGCGCCACACTTGAGGAGGCTATCGAGCTTGCGCCGCATGGGGCCACAGTCGTGCTGGGCCAGGGCGCCTACAAACTGGCACGGCCCCTCAACATAGACAAGCCACTCAGCCTTGAGGGGGCTGGGATGGACGAGACGGAGATCGTCGGCTCTGCTGAGGAGTTCGTGATACACATCGGAGCAGGCGTCAGCTTCGCTGCTCGGGACATCACCTTTCGCCACACCGGGGAATCGGCAGCTGACGTGCTGGTGGTGGACGGAGGGGAGGTGGATCTCTTGCGTTGCCGCTTCACAGGAGCGCTCCACATCGTGGGGGCCGAAGAAAGCAACGCAGGCCTGCGAGTCAGCGGCGACGCTGTAGGGATCGTGCAAGACTGCACCTTTGAGGAAAACGATGTTGGCATCATTGTGGAGGGGCAAGCGATGCCCAACCTGCAAGCCAACGTCTGCAGAAGCAACTGGGATGGGATTGCTTACTACGGGACTGCCGGGGGCACGGCTCGGCTGAATCAATGCACCGAGAACGACAGGGGGCTCGTTGTTGCGGATGAGGCCCAGCCGACGCTGGAGAGCAATACCTGCAGCAACAACAGGCAGTCGGGCATTGTCTATATGGGCGACGCGAGCGGCAGCGCGTCAGGCAATGAGTGCTCGAACAACGGCCAACAAGGAATCATGGTTGGCACGACCGCCAACCCAACGCTCGAGCAAAACATCTGTAGCGGGAACGGGCAATACGGAATCCGTTACTTTGGCGAGGCCAGCGGCCTGGCCAGGCGAAACGAGTGCTCCGGGAACTGGAGCGGCATCCACGTTGGAGAGCAGTCAGTTCCTACTCTCGAGGCCAACGTTTGCACGGGCAACGAGTGGGGAGGCATCACCTATTCCGGGTCCGCGGGCGGTTTGGCCCTGAGCAATGACTGCTCCAGGAACCATATCGACGGCATATACCTCTTCGACAGGGCAGAACCGGAGCTGGAAGCCAACTTGTGTACGAACAACAGGCACTACGGCATCCGCTACAGTGACGGCACCGCCGGGGTGGCTCGCGGGAACGACTGTTCGTTCAACGAGAGAGGCATCATTGTCTCCGACGAGGCCAGTCCGCTGCTTCAGGGCAACCTGTGCTCGGACAATTCAGAGTACGGGATTTCCGTTGCCGGAGACGCTCAACCCACCCTCGAGGGCAACGTCTGCACGGACAACGTGTGCAATGGCATCTCCTACTACGGAGATGCTGGGGGAGCAGCCCGCAGCAACGAGTGCTCGAGAAATGGTGTGGGCATTGAGCTTGGGATGCGGGCGGCGCCAACACTTGAGGGCAACGTCTGCACGGAGAACTATTTTGGCATTGCATATCTCGACGAGTCCGCCGGCGTGGGAAGGCAAAACGAATGCACGAGGAATGAAGTTGGCATCCTTGTTGAGGAAACTGCTAAGCCTGAGCTCATCGACAATCTCTGTCACGGCAACCGCGCGCTCGACTTTGATGACCGACGTCCCTAAGATCCTCGGGTGCGGCTTTGCGCCCTCAACGCGCGGGTCCGATGCCAGCCGTGCGCCCGAGCTCATCGCCCGTTTGCACCCGGACCGTCAGTGGTAGATTTCGTCAAGACCAACCAGAGAAGAACTACTAATCCGCCTCGAGTTGATGAAACAGATCCCTCTCGCACCCGAAGATGGCAAAGCCCTGGCCTGGATACGACCACATATGATAGAAGAAGAGCTCCCCGGAGGAATCAGTCCGAACGTTGACCACAAGCTTCCCCGTCACATGCACCGCTTCGTCCGTAACGGGGTCATAGAAGCGGCCGGGGAAGGGATCGAAGGGATCGTCGACGCCCTCCTCTTCCGCGACTCTGAGTCCATCCGGGTAGTACCGCGCTCCTTGGAGGTGAACAAGTATCCTCCCGTCGGCCAGCCGCTCCACCCACCACTCGTTCCAGCCGCTCTCAAACACATATCCAGCTGTGTGGTGGTCAACATAGACCTGTTCGAAAGTCCCATCCCCCCTTAGCACCAACCTGTCCACGCTGCGCCCATAGTGAGCTTCCCAGATCCCTACGAGATCGGACTCCCGAAGTGTAGTCGGTGGGTGCTGATACGGCGCCTCCAGGCAATTGCCCATAGCCGACCTAAGCTGGATGAGGACAAGCACGACCCCTAATATCCAGAGTCCTATTGCAGTCGGTATGACAACGCGAGGCCTCAGCGCGGGCCTCGTACCTGCCCCGCGTATCAAACGGACAGCCATTTGCGAGGCGACGACAATGCCCACTGCCAGCCCAAACAGTATATACAGAAACCCTATGCCGAGGACACCAATACAGCAGCAACCCGATCCTTCCACTGGCTACAACCCGCCTTGCGCCACATTCGCGTGATTACAGCATCCGGTATAGCTAAAGCGAGGCCTGCTCGGGGCGGCACGGCGAGATCAATTAGACCGCATCACGACTCAGAAGACAAGTGTTTCTGGTTGGAGTGTCTCCAACCGACCGAGGACTCCGTGGATACAGGGCAGCATGGATCGCAAATCCAGCTCGCCGGCGGGTCGATCATCGGGATCCCGACATGGGTCTGGCAAACGGGTCAGTTGTCGCGAACGAGGAAAGTCACGCCCGTCGGCTATTGCCCAGTCACCCGCCTATCCCAGAGATCCTCACCTGCCGACGTTTGACGACGCCATGCGATCATCGGTTGCGGGACCTAGCCAATTCTCGCAGTGGCAGTCCGATTCAGAGTCAACGCGGAAACGGATCCCGTGACCGCACTGCGCTGCGTTCTCGCTCAGGGATCGTAGAAGTGCGGAGTCCATTGCGGAGGATACGGCATCCGAATCTGCATCCGTTCGCGGACGTACTTCCACCGCACCGGGGAGATCAGCCTCGGCCCGCCTCGCGCCGTCTCGGCGTGGTCCGGGTACACGTAAGTCGCAACCGAGTCCGCCCAGTCCTCCAAGGAGTTGAGAGGAGGTTTCCTTCCCTTCAGCCAAGACTCTCCGGGATCGTACTCGAAGGGAATCGGCAACTGCCACCTCAGTCTGCCCAGGCGGCTGCCCGTCGCACCCATTAATCGCCTGGATAACCCGTAGAAGGAATGGATGTCCCACACGTGGGCCAGCTCGTGCACCGTCTGCCACAAGAACTCAGACGGGTCGCCCCAGCTGGCCCCCTTGAAGTACACCACGTCCACCAACGGCGCAGCCATCGCGGCCATAGAGGTACGGAAAGGCGCCCTCCACATCAACACCCTCCCCAGTTCTCGCCGGAACTTGCCAGCGCCCCCCATCAAGCCGGCCAGGTCCTCCACGCCCTGGATGAGAAGGCGAAGTTCGTCGTCAGGCCACGAGGCGTGCCTGAAGACGTGCGCTCCGTATTCGTTCTGCAGCGTCCGCGCCAGCTCACTGCTTCCGCTCTCGTCCATGTTTGATCGGGTGGCATCACCGCAGACTCGCGGGTCGCTCCAGAGTGTGCCGTACCTCTCCCACCTTGCTCCGGGAGTTGGGCGTACCTCAATCAGTGCGCCCGCCGAGGGCGCTCACCTCTGCTCCCTTGCTGATGTCAGGAGCACACTGTGCCACAAGGGCGCCGCGATCATAGCTCAGTTCTCGGAGGCGCTGTTCGCTGACTCGTCACTCGCCCGTTTCTCACTGACGTATTCGCGGGCCTCCGATATCTGGTCCTCCTCGTCCGGTGGCGCGAGGGTCAGATAGGCCTCGAAATCCGCGCCAGCCTTTTGCTGCTCACCCAGTGCACGGTGGGCCCTGCCGCGATCGAAGTACGCCTGCACGTAGTCCGGGTCCAGATCAAGGGCTCGGGTGAAGTCGGCCACAGCCTGCTCGTACTCCTCGCGGTCGCAGAGTATGGCTCCCCTGCTCCAATAGGCCGCAACGTTCGCGGGATCCGTCCGGATGGCCTCGCTGAAGTTTGCCATCGCCTCGCTGTAGCGCTCCGTATCGTCGTAGACCACGCCTCGATCATAGTACGCGTCCCCGAAATCCTCGTCGAGCCGGATGGCCGCAGTGAAATCCTCGAGGGCTTCCTCGTACCGTTCCAGGCGGTAGTAGGCAAGCCCTCGGCCGTGGAACGCCTCCGCGTAGTCGGGATCCAACCCAATGGCGCGGGTGCAGTCCTCGCCGGCGCCCTCGTAGTCGCCGGCCGCGCTGCGGGTAAGGCCCAGCTCACAGTACGCCTCAGCGAAATCGGGCCAGAGGCGAATGGCCTCCAGAAGGTCCGCGATGGATTGCTCGTACTGGCCAAGTGCGCGATGGGCGACCCCGCGACCATGGAAGGCCAACAAGAACTCCGGATCCAATTCAAGGGCCGCAGTGAAATCGGCCACGCCTTTCCCCGGCTCCCCGGCATCGGTGTGTGCCCATCCCCGATCACAGTAGAGCGTGGCGTCGCCACCCTTGAGGTTGATGGTCTCGGTCAGTTGCGCGATCAACTCCTCATCGTCATCACCCCGCAGTCGTCTGCGCAAGCGCTGACCGCAGAAGCTCCCGATCACGCCAAGGGCGGTTGCGATTAGCAGTGGACTGAAAGTGGCCACCAAGTCAGGCATGGGCGCAGGGGACCCGAACCCCGTGGAGGAATACCATTGCGGTTCCCAAGAGAGACGAAGCGCACGAATCCAATAGATCAGAACACCCGGCCCCTGCATGCACAGCCCACCGATCAAACCAACCAGCCAAGACCTCTCGCGGGCGAACCACCCGATGAGTACGGCGGCAACCAGAAGGGCCAGATACCAACCGAGACGCTTGAAGAAGAAGGGTCCCACGGGGAACAGCCCAAAGCTCAGCCAGCGACCGAGCAGGGTGTACACACCGATGGCCAACAAGAGCAACAGAACCGTGCGTCTGGCGCCTACTGGTCGATAGCTGCCGACCTGCATCCTTTTCCTGTCTCCCTATCTGTACATGGGGCCAGCACGCCTGCTCTCTGAACCATTGCAGCAGCTCCAACTCTATGACCAGACAAGCCGTGACAAAGCACCGGCACGCGCCCGGGCTTCAGGTCTTGCTCTCCTTGGCTCGATGAAGCCGCAGACGTTCCCCGCAGAAACCTCCGAACGCGCTGACCAGCAGCAGGGCGAATGAAGGTAGAAGACAAAGCGCAGGGACGCACCACGCCGGCGGGCTTAATGGAAGTGACGCCCATGGCCAGCCAGCCAATTGACCTCCAAAGTCACCCAACGAGTCAAGTGGGACCAGAGTCAGAGATCGAAGAGCCAATGCGCTCTGGGGAAAGGACACGCACAGGGCCGTGAGCAGTCCATACAACCACCCCCTCCTTCCCGAGAGCCAGCCCGCGAACATAGGCGCGATGAAGAACCCAGGAAGAGCCGTAGAGAGCCCGCCAGCCACATACATGACCACGTCAATCGCAGACGGATCAGGGGGATCAAAGTGAAGTGGCCCAAAAAGTGCGGTAACGATGCTGAGTGCATCTGCTACCAAGACATACAAGCCGACACCCGCGAGAACTGCGCCGACCTTCGGGCCGATGGACGTGCGCACCGTTTCGCGCCATCCGACCGCCTTGTGCATGGGATCTCGTTCTAGCGCCATCGTGTTCCGGGTCGACCGATCCTCGTGACTCTCTTCCTCCGCCCTCGAGGCTCACCTCGCTCAGGATTGCCGTCGACGCCCGTTGCCCTATCTGGCACCAGCGCACGCCGATAACCGCCTGTCGTCTGCCTTCCAGGAGATTACACCACAAGAGGAGCCAAAGGGCAAGTTCCTTTGGCAGCGGGCCTTTGCCGCCGACCCCGGCAACAGCCAGCTCCCGACTGCCATGATCCATTCACCCTCCACTCTCAAACCGCTCTCGCCCCCGTACCACACCCACGTTTCCACCTTGACAGGATTCTGGTACTATTGTATAATGAGTGAGCGCTCACTCAATCCTGAGCGCAAGGAGGTGTGGTGCCATGTCAAACCAGAACGGCAAGGGGGCCAAGCGGCTCACCAAGGCGGAGCGAGAAGCCCAGATCCTGGACGCCGCAACCAAAGTCTTCGCCAGCAAGGGCTTCCGCGCTGCCACCACCAGGGAGATTGCAGCCGAGGCAGGTGTCTCCGAAGGCACCATCTACAACTACTTCGACAGCAAGTACGACCTGCTCATCGCCATGTCCCAGCGCCTGGCGTTGGAGTCTTTGCAGCAACTGGACGACCTGCCGCCGGAGGAGGACGTCCGGGCCTACATCACCGCCTTGGTCACTGACCGCTTTGACATGCTCGCGAAGCACATGGATCTGATCCGCGCGTTGATGCCCGAGGTCCTCGTAGACGACGACTTGCGCCAGGCGTACGTGGAGCAGGTGCTCACGCCTGCCCTCTCCTATCTTGGGCAGTATATCGAAAGCAGAACCAAAGCGGGCGTCTTCCGCGAGATGAAGGCCGACATCGTGGGCCGAGCCATGATCGGCGCGGTGATGTCTTTCGGATACCTCTGGCTTCGCGAGCCTTCAGAACTGGACCAGCGCTCCCAGGAGGAGCTGGTCACGGAGGTAGTCGGGCTCTTTCTGGACGGGCTGCGAGTGCGGCCAACGGAGTAGAGGCTCCAGTTCACATGCTCAGGCGTATTCTAGCCATCACACGCAAGGAGATCATCCACATCATCCGGGACCCCAGGTCTCTGAGCATCATGTTCATGATGCCCGTGATCCAGCTCATCCTCCTGGGCTACACAGCCACGACAGACGTCGAGCACCTTTCCACGGCGGTCCTGGACCAGGACCAGTCGCCACAGAGCCGAGAACTCGTAGACGCCTACCGCGCGTCCAACTACTTCGACGTCCGATTCTACGTGAGCAGCGAAGGAGAGCTGGGCCGCTTGATCGACGCGGGAGAGGCCAAGGCAGGCATCATCATCCCCGCAGGATACGGCAGGAACCTCACGGGAGACCACGAAGCGTCCATCGCATTCGTCATCGACGGCTCCATACCCAGCGTAGCGGCCACCGCCTTCAGCGCCGCACAGACGGTGGCTCAGGCCCAGTCGACGGTGCTCATCGAGCAACTCTACGGCATCGACGTGGAGCAACAGGGAGGCATCGATGTGCGGCCCCGCGTGTGGTACAACCCCGACATGAAGAGCGCCAACTTCATGATCCCTGGACTCATCGCCATGATCTTGCAGATCCAGTCCACCCTCTTCACCGCCCTCTCCATCGCCCGGGAGAAGGAGGAGGGCACCATCGAGCAACTGATCGTTACCCCTCTCAAATCAATAGAACTGATTGTGGGCAAGGTCATGCCCTATGTCGCGGTCAGCCTCTTCAACCTCGTAGAGGTGCTGATCATCGGGGTGCTCTGGTTCGGCATACCCGTTCAGGGCAGCGTACTGCTGCTCCTGGCCCTGGGGGTTATTGCGCTCCTGTCCTCCCTGGGAATCGGCCTTTTGGCCTCCACCATAGCCCACACACAGCAGGAGGCCATTTTCCTCATCTTCTTCCTGATGCTGCCCTTCATGTTCCTCTCAGGTTTCTTCTTCCCCCTGGAGGCCATGCCCAGGGTGTTGCAGTGGATAAGCTATCTCATTCCTCTCAGGTATCTACTGGTCATCGTCAGAGGCATCATCCTCAAGGGAGCAGGACTCAGTATCTTGTGGGAGCAGGTTCTGGCCCTGCTGCTCTTCGCCTCAGCCACGCTGGTATTGGCGGCCTCACGCTTCAGGAAGCGGTTATGAGCAGTCGTATCTTCTACGTGATCTACAAGGAATTCATCCACATCGTGCGCGACCGTCGCACGCTGGCTGTGATGTTTCTGATTCCCATCATGCAGCTCATGCTGCTGGGCTACGCCATGACCACCGATGTGGACCACATCCCCACCGTGGTCCTGGACCAGGACCTCACGTCTCAAAGTCGCGATCTCATCAAGGCCTACCAGGCCTCCACCTACTTCGACGTCACCCACTACGCTACCACCGAAGAGGAACTGCGTCGCCTGATAGACAAGGGGAACGCCCGCGTAGGTCTGATCATCCCTTACGGCTACGGCCACGACCTGGCGAAGCACCAGAGCGCTCAGGTGTCCTTCGTGATAGATGGATCGGACCCCACGGTGGCCAGGACAGCCTTTGCCGCTGCCCAGACTGTGGCCCAGGCGAAGTCGATTCAGTTGGCGGGGGAGAAGATCGGCCTCACCCTGGAGACCCTGCCCGGCGTGAGCGTCCACCCTCGCGTGTGGTACAACCCCAACATGAAGAGCATCAACTTCATGATTCCAGGACTGACCGCCCTCATCTTGCAGTTTCAGACCACACTCTTCACGGCCCTATCCATCGTACGAGAGCGTGAACAGGGCACCATCGAGCAGTTGATGGTCACTCCCATCAGGCCGCCGGAGTTGATACTGGGCAAGATCCTGCCCTACGTGGCCATCGCCTTCCTCAACCTGGCGGAGGTATTGATCATCGGTGTCTTCTGGTTTGGCGTGCCCATCAGGGGAAGCGTGACTTTGCTCCTGGCTATCTCCACGCTGTTCCTCCTGACCACCCTTGGACTGGGCATCCTTATCTCCACCATAGCCAGGACGCAGCAAGAGGCGATGTATCTCAGCTTCTTCACGCTCCTGCCCTCCATGTTCCTGGCCGGGTTTCTCTTCCCCGTGGAGGCCATGCCCACAGCGCTACAGGTGATCAGCTACGTCATACCGCTACGTTACATGCTGACCGTCGCCAGCGGCATCATACTGAAGGGCGTCGGGCTGCGTATCCTATGGCCTGAAGTGCTCGCCATCGCCATCTTCGGGGTTGTCATCTTCGGTGTGGCTGTCAGGCGCTTCCGGAAACGGCTGGAGTGAGAATGCACGGTAGTCAGGCCAGTGAGGGGAACCTCCAGGCGATGAGAACAGTCTTGACAACGATCCAACATCGCAGTATACTTTGGTTGGACGGCCAACCAAAGAACCCAGGAGCGACTATGTGTGCACGACCGCGTTCGGACGAGAAGGCCCAGGCGATCCTCAAGGCCGCCCGTGCCTGCCTTGGTGAGCGCGGCTACGCTGCCACCACCATCGCTGAGATCGCCACGCAAGCGGGAGTCAGCCGTGGCCTGTTACACTACTACTTCAAGAGCAAGGAGGAGCTGCTCGCGCAGGTGGTACGGGCCGGTACCGATGCCCATGCGGAGCTATTGGAACCCATGTTCGCCAGAAGCGAGAGTGCCGACGATCTGGCAGAGGGGCTCGTCGGGGCAGTCCGGGCCATTGTCGAGAGCGACCCTACCTTTGTCAACCTGAGCATGGAGTGCTGGACCCTGGCACACGAAAGCTCTTTGGTGGCCCGTGAACTGGAGGATCTCTACCGCCAGCTCAGAGACGCGGTTTGCGAAGGACTGCAAGAAGCCAGAGGCCGAGGTATCATACAGCCGGCGATTCCTCTGGACGCTCTGGCAGCCCTGCTGCTGGCCCTCACCGACGGCCTCGTGATGCAGTTTCTCATTCACCCGGAGTTGGCAGCCGACGAGACCATATGGGCCGGCTTGGAGATGGCAGCGCGCTCCTTGCTGGGGGACGGAGCGTGATGGGCTGGATCTGGCGCCCCTTGCGGTGCGGCCGATCTGCGAGTGACCCTCGACGACCGTTGAGGCAGGCGCTCCGTGGTTGGTCTCTAGAGAGCGGAAGAAGGAGGTAGGTAGTATGCTTGGTAACCTGGTCGTAGCCGTCATCTTGCTCGTCGTGGGAGTCTTGACTGGCTGGGGGATTCCTCTGGCTGCCAAGAGTTCACGGCCCTACAGCCTGCTCGGCGACCTCCTGGCCAGCGCATTGACCATGTTGGTGCTCGGTCTGGCGGAGTGGGTATTCATCCTGCCAGCGCTTGGTATCACGGGTTGGATGGCGATGGCGATCGCCATCGGCGAGCCGTGGTTCTTAGCCTTGATCGTCCTGTGGCTTATGCGCCGAGTCAAGAGCTAGCAGCCTCATCCTGGCCCGCAGAGCGAACGGACTATGGACCTGAGAAGAACTCTCTCCATCATGCGCAAGGAGATGCGGCACATCCTCCGCGATCGCAGGACCTTCCTCCTGGTCACTGTGTCGCCGGTCTTCCTCATGCTGGTGTTCGCCTACTCCATGTCGGTGGAGATCCGGAACGTGTCCATCGCCGTCCTGGACTGCGATCAGAGCACCCTCTCTCGCCGGTATCGAGATGGTCTGGCTAGCACTGGAGACATCATCATCCGCTACTCCCCCCGCGACTATGCCGAAATGCAGAGCAGGCTGGAACGCCGGCAGGCCAAGGCCGCGGTAGTCATCCCTTCCGGCTTCGAGAGAGATCTCCTTAGCGGTCGTGAGACGAGCCTCCAAGTCATCATCGACGGAACCGATCCCAGCACAGCCAATCACACCATGACCCACATCGCGGGATACACCCAGGGGCTGGCCCTGGAGATTCTAGGCGAGGCCCTGGAGCGCCAGGGGCTAGACGCCAGCCTGTTGGCCCCCGTGGAATTGCGCATGAGAACCTGGTACAACCCCACCCTGAGACCCATCATCGGCTGGGTACCCGGTCTCATCGCCATCGTGATGGGCATGCCGGCTGTGGCAGCCACGCTGGCCCTGACTGCCGAGAAGGAGAAGGGAACGCTGGAGGCGCTGATCACCACGCCGGTGAGGCGATCAGAACTCCTTGTCGGAAAACTGATTCCCTATGTCCTGAGCGGGTTGGCGAGCGCCGTGCTCTGCGCCCTGGTCGCCGTCTACCTGCTGGGCATCCCCTTCCGCGGCAGCCCACTTCTGTACCTCTTGCTCTCGGCCGACTTCTTCCTGGCCGCCCTTGGCATCTCGTTGCTCATCTCCGTCTTCGTTCCCAGCCAGCAAGCGGCCATGGCGCTTTCATTGCTCATTTTCCTCTTTCCAGGCTTCTTCATGTCCGGGCTGTTCTATCCCATAGCCAGCATGCCGGCGGAGATGAAGATGGAAGCCTATCTGATGCCCACCACGCACTACCTGATCATCACCCGGGGCTTGTTTCTCAAGGGCCTGGACTTGTCCACGCTGTGGCCCTTCGCACTGGCGCTCTTACTCATGGGGGTGGTGGTGACCGGCGCGTCCATCATGATCTTCAAGAAGAGACTGGGATAGCTACGATGCTCCGTCGCATATGGCACATCGCCACCAAAGAGCTGATCCATCTACGGCGTGATATCCTCCTGGTCTCGTTTCTGGTCTTGGGGCCAGTATCCGAGTTGGTGTTCATCGCCTGGGCCACATCGTCGCCCATCGAACACTTGCCTACGGCCATCGTGGACCGCGACCGCACTGAAGCAAGCCGGGGACTGGTCGTCGCCCTGGAGAACTCGGAGACCTTTGATGCGATATTCTACCCGGAAAACGACGACGAGTTGATCAGACTTCTCGACGCCGGATCGGTCTCGGCGGGCGTTGTCATCCCGCCCGGGTTCGGGGAGGGCCTGACGTCATCTGCCTCCGAACAGGCTCAAGTCCAGGTCATCCTGGATGGGTCGGACCCCACTGCGGCGCGGACTGCCGAGATGAGCGCCCGGGGGGTGATAGACAGCTACGCCTACGACAGGTTGCTACAGGAGTGGGGCCAGGTCGCCGGTCAGTCCGGTGAGGTCATCAGCACCGACGTGCGCGTGTGGTTCAACGAGGAGTTGTCGGAAGCCAACTACACTGTGCCTTCGGAGATGGGGTTCATGCTGGCAATGGTGGCCTTGATGGTAGCCGCGATCAGCATCGCCAGAGAGCGCGAGCTGGGCACTTTTGAACAGCTGATGGTCACGCCCATCCGCAGCTGGGAGCTGATCATCGGCAAGGCGATACCTGCCGTCGTCATCTCCTACCTCGATTTCCTGATTATGTTGGGCATCACCATCTTCGTTTTCGGGGTACCGATGAAGGGTTCCCTCCCTCTCCTGCTGGTACTGGCCTTGTTCTATATCTTCGTGGAGTTGGGCTGGGGGCTGCTGATCTCCGGCATCTCTCGCACGCAGCTCCAGGCCTTGCTGCTAGTGATGGTCATCGCCATGGTCAGCATGGTCTTCTCCGGCTATGCGTTCCCGGTGGACACCATGCCCCCACTGATGCAGATGGCCGCCAACCTGGTGCCCATCAAGCACTGGCTGCTCATCATGCGGGACATTATGCTCAAGGGCGCGGGGATCAGAGTGTTCTGGAGGGAGTTGGTGGCCCTGGCCGTCCTGGGTCTCATCATCAACGCGTTTACATTGACCGTGTTGCGGAAACGACTGGACTAGCACCTTAACAAAGGAATATGTCACAGACCATGAAGGGCAAGAAGAACACGCGCTCAGATCGCTGGGTGACAGCCGGAGGTGGGACACTGCACCGTGTGAGATCCATCGCCAATAAGGAGCTACTCCACATCGTGCGGGATGGCAGGACCTTCTTCATGGTGTTCATCGCACCCGCCTTCACACTGGTCATGCTGTCCTATCTGTTCAGTTGGGACATCGAGCGGTTCGCGCTGGGCGTCTTCGATGGAGATAGGTCATCCCTATCTCGCCAGTACGTCGCTGCTCTCACCGAGGATGGCACCATCACTTTGCAGGAGGACGTGGCCAGCAAAGACAGGGCCGATGAACTCCTCGCCACCGACCGCGTTCAAGGCGTTCTGGTCGTCCCACCTGGGCTGATGGAGCAAGTCAACGAGGGGCAGGCTGGAGAGATTCAGATCATCCTCGATGGCACCAACCCAGGCCTGGCCGCTCAGATGCTAGCCCACATCCGAGGGCGGACAGAGCGTTTTGCAGCCGCACTATCCGCGCTCCCCGAAGAAGCTCTGGCTCAGCTGGCGCCCATAGACACTCGCACACGCGTGTGGTACAACCCGAACCTCAAAGTGCTGGACAGCATGGTACCGGGTCTCATCGCCGTGGTGATGTGCATGCCAGCTTTCTCCATCGCGACCTCCTTGGCCCGCGAGAAGGAGCTGGGCACCATGGAAGGCCTCTACGCGACCCCGGTGGGAGGAGGCGATCTGCTGGTCGGCAAGCTAACGGCATACCTTTCGTGCGGTCTGGCGAGTGTTGTGCCGGTGGTGATGGTGGCGACGCTGTGGTTTGGGGTACCGTTCCGTGGGAGCTTTGTGCTCTTTCTGTTGCTGACCGCCGATTTCCTCCTGGGCATAATGTGTCTGAGCCTCTTCCTCGCCAACTTCCTGTCCAGTCAGCAGGCAGCCATGGTATTGATGTTTCTTGTGCTCTTCATACCGTCCATGTTCCTATCCGGCCTCATAGATCCGGTGGACAGGACATCTATCGGTGCCCAGCTACAGGCCAACTTCCTGCCGACTACCCACTATATCGCCATTTGCAGAGGCATCTTTCTCAAAGGTGTCGGGATAGGAGCGCTGTGGCGACCAGCGCTGATGCTGGCCACAACGGGAATGGCATACCTTGTGCTCACCATCAAGCTGTTCAAGAAGAAGCTGAGATGACAGGCATGTGGCGTCGCATCGGCAGTGTTGTGGTGAAGGATTTCCAGCAGTTTCTGAGGGACAGGCTACTGCTCATCTTCATCTTCGTCGGCCCTGCCCTGCAACTGGTGATGATAGGTCAGGCCACCGCCTCGGACATCAAACATCTGCCGACCGCCATCGTGGACAGGGATCGCACCAGCGATAGCAGAGCACTGATGGCAACCCTGGACAACCTTGACGAACTGGATGTCACACACTACCTGGACAGCGCAGCAGAGGTTGGCCCCCTGATGGATAGCGGAGAGATCAGCGTCGCCCTGCTCATCCCACCGGGATTCGCGGCTGCCCTGGCCTCCCCGCAGGACAGAGCAACGGTGCAGCTATCGGTCGACGGGTCCAACATCCTGGGCGCATACGCGGCGCTCGGTGCCGCTGAAGGCGTGATCGCTACCATGGGCGGCGAGATAGCCGCCGAGCGCAGACAGTCGATGGGGGCGGACAGCTCCGGAATCGTGGTGCTCGACCTGCGGCCCACGGCTCGTTTCAACCCAGAGTTGACGCATAGCTACTACCTGTTACCATCACAGATTGGTGTAATCGTTCTTATTGTCACCCTGCTGGTCTCCTCCGTGGGTATTGTGAGGGAGCGGGAGACGGGGACTCTGGAGCAACTGATGGTCACACCCTTGCGAAGGGCCGAGTTAATCGTGGCCAAGGCCACTCTGCCCGCGCTTGTGGCCTTCGTCAGCTTTCTGGCCATGTTGGCTATCACCGTGTGGGTGTTCGGGCTGCCCATCAGGGGCTCCCTTGCTCTCATGGTTGTTGTAACGCTGCTGTTCATCGTGGCGCAACTGACCTGGGGTCTGGCGATCTCCGGCGTGTCCGCCACACAGCAGCAGGCCGTTCTCCTGGTCTTCATGACGGCGATTCTCAGTGTGGCCTTCTCTGGCTATTTGGTGGCGGTAGAGAACATGCCCATGGTCATGCGGTGGGCGTCTCAGTTGTTTCCCATCAGCCACTACCTGAGGATACTCCGTGCTATCATGCTCAAGGGAGCTACGCTCGCACAAGTCCGAACCCAATTGTCAGCGCTCCTCGTGCTGGGCGTCGTCAGCCTAGCGATCAGTGTTCGTAGCTTCCGGAAGCGGTTGGAGTGATAGACAGTACAGTACGAGGTACAAGTGATGTCGAAGGACAATGACTTCGCAATAGAAACCCACGACCTATCGCGCGCCTTCAAAAACGTCGTGGCCGTTGACAAGCTGAGTCTGGACATAGAACGCGGCGAGATATTCGGGCTGGTTGGGCCTGACGGCGCCGGCAAGACCACCACCATCCGGCTGCTGTGTGCCATTATGAACCCTACGAGCGGCGCAGCAAAGGTGGCAGGCTTCGACACGTTGAAGGATGCCGAGGAGATCAAGAAGCGAATCGGCTACATGGCCCAGCGCTTCAATCTCTACGGTGACTTGTCCGTCATCGAGAATCTGAACTTCTTCGCTGACATCTTCGCCGTGAGCGGTGACGTGAGAGAGGAGAGGGTGGCCCAGTTGCTGTCCTTTGCCCGGCTCACAGAGTTCAAAGATAGAAGAGCGGCTCAGCTCTCGGGAGGGATGCAGAAGAAGCTAGCCCTGGCCTGTACGCTCATCCATGAGCCGGAGATCCTGTTTCTTGACGAACCAACTACCGGGGTGGACCCAGTCTCCCGGCGGGAGTTCTGGGACATACTCTCAGATCTGCACCTCCGTGGGGTCACCCTCTTCGTCAGCACACCTTACATGGACGAGGCCGAGCGGTGTTCGCGAGTGGGGTTGATGTTCGAGGGAGACATGATCGTCTGCGACGAGCCAGAGAAGGTGAAGGACCTGATCTCAGGGGAACTGATCGAACTCCGGCCCGACAATCTTAGGAAGGCCAGAAAGATCGTTGAAGCTCTGGACGGCGTTCTCGAGACACAGACCTACGGTGACCTGCTGCACATCTTCGTGGACAACACAGAAAAGAGGATACCCGAACTGGAGAATCTCCTCGAGTCGCAGGGCATAGAGGTGACGGGCCTGCGCCAGACCAAGCCTCGTATGGAAGAGGCTTTCATCTCCCTCATTCGCAAGCGAATCGCCGAAGGGCGAGCCAACAACCCGGTAGTGTCCGAGAAGGATTAGTTCAGCGAGATTCGTGTCCAGCTTGCCAAAGACCGCACCGACCAACAAGGAGTCAACCTCATGCAAAACGAGTACTCTGTGGTCGCCGAGGAGCTTGCCAAGACCTTCGGAGATTTCACGGCCGTTGACCACGTCAGCTTCCAAATCAGGACGGGCGAGATCTTCGGCTTCCTGGGGCCCAACGGATCCGGCAAGACCACCACTATTCGTATGTTGCTGGGACTGCTGAGCCCCACTGAGGGGACTGGCACTGTGCTGGGCTACGACATAGTGAAGCAGTCAGAGAAGATCCGCAAAAGAATAGGGTACATGTCCCAGCAGTTCAGCCTCTACAACGACTTGACGGTATCCGAGAATCTGAACTTCTACGGTGGCACCTACGGCGTAGGTGGACAGAGGCTTCGCGAGCGCAAGCAATACATCCTGGAGATGGCCAATCTCAAAGGGCGAGAACGAGAGATGACCAAGAACTTGTCTGGTGGTTGGAAGCAGCGCCTGGCTCTGGGAACGGCCATCCTCCACGAACCGGAGATGCTGTTCCTTGACGAGCCTACCGCGGGAGTAGATCCCATCTCACGACGCGCATTCTGGGACCTGCTCTACGAACTGTCACACCAGGGAACCACCATCTTCGTCACCACACACTACTTGGACGAGGCAGAACACTGCCAGAGCCTGGCCTTCATTCACCTGGGCAGGATCGTCGCTCGCGGGACGCCGCAAGAGATCAAAGAGACGATCATGAAGGGTGAGGTCATGGAGATCGACTGTGCCGATCCCGACGTGGCACTGAGCACCCTGCGGGACTCATCCCTCTTCGATGAGGTGGCACTCTACGGGGCCCTCATCCACGTGGTGGGACAAGACCTGGAAACCCATCGATCTACCATTGGGCAGCTGCTTAGAGAACAAGCGTTAGAGGTCCGTAGCATGGACATCATTGCTCCCTCGTTGGAGGACGTCTTCATCTCCAGCATCAAGGAGGAGGACAGGAAAGTACGTGAGGAGAAAGCAAGCTAGCATCCGGCAAGTGACGAAATAGTCAGAGGAGAACAGGCAATGAGGAAAAGGAACTTGATCATTCTGGTTGTGGCGCTGGTCCTCATTGGCGCTGCGGCTGGGGTATGGTACTTGAGCTCCCAGCCCGACGTTTGGGATCAGCTGCTGGCCGATCTCGGCCTCCAAACCGAGGCCACGGCTGCGGGGGCCCTCGCTGCTTCCGGGATCATCGAAGCAGAGGAGGTATCTGTGACCACGGAGACGGGTGGGCGCGTGGCAGAGATACTGGCGGACGAGGGAGACTCTGTTCAAGATGGCGACGTCGTGATCCGTCTCGATGACGCCCTCGTGCAGGCCCAGATCGCTCAGGCCGAAACGGCGTTGGAGGCAGCGCAGGCTATGCTAGCCCAGATAGAGGCTGGTGCTTCCGACGCGGATGTCCACCAGGCCGACACCGTTCGTCGCCAGGCAGAGGTGGCCCGCGACGGCGCGCTACAGGCTCTCCAAGATGCAAAGACCGCTCGCGCACAGCCCCAAGAACTGGAAGCGCGCATAGACGCCGCACGGACTCAGCTGGCCATTGCCGAGCTGACCGTCGAGCAGGCCATAGCCAACATGCGCTCCACCGAGAACCAGCAGGAGTTCTTCCAGAGAACCTACGCCCAACTTGAGGAAGGCTTTGACGTAGAGATCGCGGTCCCGGGTCTACCGGTAGAGCTGAAAAGACACATCAACGTAGGAGAGGCTGTCCTCAGCGAGGTCCGGCGACAGGGCAACCTGTCCAACCAGCAAGCGTGGATGGCCTGGGAAGGGTTGTTTGCAGCTGAGGCGGTTCGCGACGGGGCCCGAGTTAACCTGGACAACCTGCTGGCCATGCGCCACAACCCTTTGGAGGCAAACGTGATGGTCAGCGCCGCCGAGGCCCAATACGAAATCGCTGAGGCCAACGTTGACGTGGCCCGTGCCCAACTGGAAGCGCTTCAGTCAGGCGCAACCCAACAGGAGGTGGGCGTCGCCGAATCGCAAGTTGAGCAAGCGGAAGCGGCGTTGGCGACCCTCCACGTGCATCTCGACAAGATGACCCTCAGGGCACCCAGAACAGGCATCGCGGTGGAACGAACCGTCAACGTAGGCGAGATCGCACCACCGAACTTCTCGTTGCTCACGTTGGCCGATCTCGATCAGGTGACGCTGACGGTCTATGTCCCCGAGAACCAGATAGGCTTGGTGAAGGTCAGGCAAGATGTACAGGTCAGGGTTGACTCCTACCCCGAGCGAACGTTTGACGCTGAGGTGGTCCACATCGCCTCGCGGGCTGAGTTCACGCCCAAGAACGTTCAGACCAAAGAGGAAAGGGTCAGCACCGTCTTCGCCGTCAAGATAGAGATCCCCAACGCGGACCATGCTCTGAAACCTGGCATGCCCGCGGATGCCGAGATCCTGGTAGAGCCATAGAGGGAGGTCAACTGATGTTTTTCCAAAGAACAAGAACGGCCTTTGTTCTCCTGCTGATAGCAGCTTGCGCCCTCGTTCTCTCGAGCTCCGGCTGTCAGGAGGCGAGCGTCGCCGGGGTCATTGAAGCTTCGGGAACAATCGAAGCGGAGGAGGTCGTGGTGGCCTCGGAGTTCGGCGGACGGGTGGAAGACATCCTGGCCGGCGAAGGTGACGATGTGGAGGCGGATCAGGTCCTCGTTGTCCTGGACACCGCCCTTCTCGAGGCACAGATTGGCGAGGCGGAGGCAGCAGTGGGCGCGGCCCAGGCAAACCTGGAGCGCGTGGAGGCAGGAGCCCGCCCCGGAGAGACCGCCACGGCAGAGGCTCTGCTCGATCAAGCCATCGCGGCTCGCGACGGCGCAGAAGGAGCATGGCAGGATGCGGTAGCCTTGCGAGACAATCCTCAGCAACTGAACGCCCAGATAGACGAAGCGCGTACCCAGGTGGAAGTGGCCGAGCGGGGAGTTGCCCAGGCTGAGGCTCAACTGGAAACGGCGATCATACAGAGAGATGCCCACGCAAACGCTGGCGACGATGAGAGCAAGACCAAGTACGCAACGTTTGATCAGCAGGTGCGTGCAGCGGAGGCAATCGTAGCCATTGCAGAAGAAGCGCTGGAGGGTGCGCAGGTCCAAATGGAGAATCTGCTGGCCATGCGCGCCAATCCAGTCGCCTTGAACACGGCGGTAAACCAGGCCAAGGCGCAGTACGATGAGGCGTCAGCGGCGGTGGTGGTGGCACAGGCCGCTGTGGATGCGCTGTTGTCCAAGCCCACCGCTCAGGAAGTCGACGTGGCCCAAGCGCAGGTGAGTCAGGCTGAGGCCGCCCTGGGGATCCTCCAGGTTCAGCGAGAGAAGATGACTCTGTACTCCCCACTGAGCGGCCTGGTCAGCAACCGCTCCATCCACGTTGGAGAGACGGCGTCTCCGGGGGCCACCTTGATGACTGTGGCCAACCTTGACGAGGTGAAGCTCACCGTCTATATTCCTGAGAATCGCTACGGGCGCATTCGGTTAGGGCAGCGGGTGACGGCCGAGGTCGACTCCTTCCCTGGCAAGACATACGAGGGTGAAGTGATCTACATCTCGTCGGAGGCGGAGTTCACACCGAGAAATGTCCAGACCAAGGAAGAGCGGGTGAACACCGTTTTCGCGGTGAAGATCCTCATCCCCAACCCGGAACATGAGTTGAAGCCAGGGATGCCCGCTGACGCCACGATAGCCGTAGAGTAGACAAAGAGCAAGCTAGAGCACACTGCGCCGGGGCCGCTAGCTCAGCGACGGTCACGGTTGCGCGACCGAAGCAGCGAGCCAGCAAGGACCAGTGGGGGCACGACCCACGACCCCAACACGTCACAGGAGAAGGGATGATCCCCATGTCCGACCAACAAGACGTGAAGCTAGAAAAGGTATACACCGCAGCGGGCCAGATCGAGGCCCATATCATCAAGGGCAAACTGGAAAGCGAGGGCATCCCCGCCGCCTTGCAGTACGAGAGCGAGGTCTTCGCACTCACGGTGGACGGCATGGGAGCGGTGCGCATCCTGGTTCCTGAGCCCCTGGCCCAGAAAGCCAGAGAGGTCATCGCCCGCACTGAATCCTGACTCAGCTACCCATGCAGCGCCTCGCGGCCTGTGTAGCCGACAGTATCTGAAGACGGTCAGGGGCCACGCTCATCAGCAGCCTCTGGCCCTTTCCGGAGCCTCGAGCATCGGACCATGACCGAAGTCGCCCGCGAATACATTGGCAGCATTCACCTGCACACCACCTCCTCCGACGGCGCTGCCAGCCACCTGGAGGTAGCCGGTGTCGCTGCCCAGGCTGGGCTTGATTTCCTCATCGTGACGGACCACAACGCGTTTGCCAACGGACTGGATGGATGGTACGGCGACGTGTTGCTCCTGGTGGGGGAGGAGATCAACGATAGCAGACTGGATCCCGCGGCCAATCACTACCTGGCCCTGGACATTAACCGACACGTTCCCGGCGACAGCGCCAGTTCCCAGGAAATCATCGATGCCGTCAGCGCCCAGGGGGGCTTCGGGTTCATTGCTCATCCCTTCGAGCACAGCCCGCCCTTCACCAAGGAACCAGAGCTTCCCTGGATCGACTGGCAGGTCACGGGCTACACCGGCCTCGAGATCTGGAACTACATGTCCGAGTTCAAGAGCTACCTCCGAGACTTGCCCCGAGCGTTGTCGTTCATCTTGTTCCCTCAGGCTGCGATCACGGGTCCCTTCCCAGAGACACTGGCCAAGTGGGACGAACTGCTCTTGCGCCAAAGGACGGCGGCCATCTCGGGCACCGACGCGCACGGAAACATCTACAGACTAGGACCTCTCCGCCGAGCCCTCCTCCCATATGAACACTGCTTCAAGGCTTTGCGGACGCACATTCTCGCGTCGGAGCCACTCAACCGAGACTTGGAGCACGACCGGGAGGTGGTTCACGCTGCTCTGAAGGGTGGCAGGTCCTTCGTGGCTTACGATGCTATCGGAGACGCCACAGGCTTCCGTTTCCAGGGTCGTAATGACCAGACCACGGCCACGGTGGGAGGGGAGATCTCACTTGCAGGCGAGGTTGACTTCGAGATTGAGGCCCCCTTGAGGGCCGATCTTCGGCTGCTCAGGGACGGACTCGTGGTCGCTCAACAGAGGGGAAAGTCGCTGCGCCACACGGCCCGCGAGGCCGGCGTCTACCGGGTCGAGGCCCACCGCAGATGCCTGCTCAAGAGCCGGGGCTGGGTGTTCACCAACCCTATCTACGTACGTCTTTGAGAAAGCCACAGCAGGAGCGCCACCACGCCCAGCACCCCCGCTCCCCCGAAAGAGATCGCAGCGACCGCCAACAGGATCTTCGGCGCCCGGTCCGGACTATCGGGCTGCGCTGCGGGCACAGGTGTAGCCGTGGCCGCCGAGATCGTGGCCGTGGGTGCCGAAGCGACGTTGGGAGCGGCCGCCTCCGCAGCAATCTCAGTCGCCTCGGGTATCTCCGTAGAAATTACAGTCGGCGCCGGAGTTTCCGTGGGCACGGGCGTATCGGTGGGCGGTGTGGTTGCCGTGGCGGTGGGCAGCGGTGTGTCGGTCGGCAAAGGCGTCTCAGTGGGCGGCAAAGGGGTCGAGGTGGCCGTGGGTGGCGGCGACGTGGGTGTGGGACTTGGAGGCACCGGCGTGGGCGTAGCGGCGGGCTGATTGGGATCCACGCTCAGAGTAACGGCATCGAACCACACTTTGTCGTTGCCATGGGACTGGGGGTTATTCGCCCTCACGAATACTGTGATTGCTCCCCCCTGCGCCACTGCCGAGACCCGCAGCTGGGGGAAGATGCCTCCCAGTTCATCCCAGACCTCTGGGCTCCAGACGATGTTGGGCGACGTAGGATCGGTGTCGCCGGAGGGATCTATCCCCACCTTACGTCCGATGAACTGGCCCGAGTTCCTCTCGCCCCCCTCACCAAACGATGCGTAGGCTGCCCACCCAACGGCCGCCACGTATGCGAGGCCGGGAGTGACCTCTACCTGCTGGAGTATGCCCGCCGTGAAGGGAAGCCACCCGCTGAAGATCTCCTGCGCGGGCGCCACGGGAGTCTCTCCAGCGGAGTTGAAGGCCGGTGTCTCCACCGCGAACTCTACGAACGCAGTCCAGCCAGTGGCCACGGCGCCGTAGGGGGGAACGTAGTCAAAGGTGTCAAACTGGCAATTGAAAGTCAAGTTGTCGGGGTCCTGACAGATATCCTGCCCCTGCACCACTCCCGGCACCGCCGCCAGCAGTAACAAGACCACCAGCAGTGGTCCAGCGAGTTTCCGTGTGTGCCTACCCCTCATCTCACCTCGTCATGCCAAACGGCCTTGGCCGCGGCACTCAGGTTGGTAGTATAGCATGCCATGAGGGCACGGGCAAAGGGGGCTCACTTTCTGGTGGTATCTGGACTGCCCGCTGGGCAGCGATGGGGCCGGCAATCTGTGGTAGGGCAAGTCGGGAGCTTGCCCCACAGAGTTGCGCCAGCGTTTGAAGGCGCAGCTACTGGCAGGAGATGTCTCTCTCTCCCATCAGCTCTTGGAATGCATCGACCGCCGCCTGGCCAGTTGCCAGGTCACCTTTCTCGCCCTCCAGGTCAGAGGGTTGGAGCTTGACGATCCATCCTTCACCGTAGGGATCGTCGTTGACCAGAGTCGGGCTTGCAGTTACCGCCTCGTTGATGGCGATGATCTCGCCCGAGACCGGTGCGGGAATGGGGCCTACCCACTTGCCGCTCTCCAGGGTTCCCATGCTCTTGCCGCGGGCTACTGTCCGTCCCAGCTTCTTGGCCGTCACCGCGACGACGCTGCCTGCAACGGCCTGGCCCGGGTCGGGGACGCCTGCCGTCACCGTGCCATCCTCCTCGAAGCGGGCCCACACGAGCTTGTCGCCCGCCAGGTAGTACAGATCCTCCGGTATGTTGCAGCCGTTGATCTCCGCCATGTTTCCTCCTCTACTCCTCCTTCTCATCCATGATCAGCGCATCCGCCACCAGATCCGTCACGCCACCCACGGAAACATCGACTCCATAGTGCTCCGCCAGTTCTATGAGCTGAAGCTTGCAGTTGTCGCAGGCCGTGGCCACCACCTCAGCGCCGCTCTCCCTCATCTGATCGGCCTTGGGCTTGCCCGCGTTCAGACGCACCTCATCGTACTCCGGGATGGCGATCACACCGCCCCCGCCGCCGCAACACCAGGCCTCCGCGCCGCTGGGCGTCATCTCCACGAACTCCTCGCACGCCGCCTCCAGGCAGGCCCGCGGCTGCTCCAATAGCCCACCTTTTCTGGAGAGGTTGCAGGGGTCGTGATAGGTCACCAGTTTCTTGTTCACGGAAGGATCGACCTTGATCCGCCCCTCTGAGATGTACTCCGAGATTAGCTCCACGATGTTCTTCACTTCGAAGGGGAACGGCTTGCCCAGCCAGGTCTCCGCGGCGTACTTCATGGACCAGTACGAATGCCCGCACTCACTCAGCAAGAGGACCTCGGCTCCCAGTCGCTCCATCTCGTCCACCAGTCGCTGGGACATCTCATCCCTCTTCTCTTCCTCACCGGAGAAGAGGCCGAAGTTGGTGGCATCGAATCGCCGGGTGCTCATCGTCCAGTCCTCTCCCGCGGCGTAGAAGATCTTGGCCGCTGAGATAATCACGCTGGGGAAACGCATGATCTGAATCGGCGTGGGCACGAAGAGCACTCGCGCGCCTTCCTTATCCAGGGGTATGGTCGCCTCGTCGTCGTCCACCGCGTCCTGAAGCTCCTCTTCAAACCACTCCACCCTGTCCATGAATTGCTCATCGGTGATGGCCAGCGTATTGCCTGTTTCGTAGGCGTTGTTGGTGTGCTCCTCCAGCCCTGCGGGCACTCTGCCAGCGTCGGCCAGCAGTGACCTGATGACGGCCACCATGGAGGCGTTGTCGATGCCAAACGGACAGTACAAAGCGCAGCGCCGGCACAGCGTGCATTGGTAGGCCATCCTCTGCAAGCGGTCCAAGACCTCCTCGTTCAGGTCCTGAGCCCCCACCAATCGCGGCGCGATCTGGCCCAGCTTGGTGTAGTACCGCTTGTAGACCCTCTCCAATTGTTGAGCCCGGGCCGACGGAATCTGATCCACGTCGCCGGTCCCTACGTAAAGGTGGCACGAATCCGCACATATGCCGCAATGGGCACAGACATCAAGAGACGTCTCGATCGGCCCCTTGACTCTGTCCCTGAGCAACTCCACCAACTCTTGAGTATCTGTGTCTACCCCGTTTACCACGCTCGCTACCTCACGCCAGCACTTGACAGCGGCTGAACTATCTCAGTGTCCACTTCAGCGTCAGCCCGCCCCCAATCACGTGCACCAGTTTGCTGAAGGGGAAGTAGATGAGAAACAGCTGCACCAGCAGGAAGTGCAGCAGGAAGATCGGGTTCTGCACTGGCACACCGAACCTGAGACCGAAGAGATTGGAGAAGAAGGCGCGATACGGTTCCAGCTCGATGTGCATCAAGAACCGCATGTAGTTCCCCGTCACAGCGACGGCCAGAAGCAGAAGCAAGAGCAGATAGTCACTGGGCACCGACAGGCTCCTCACTGGCATCCGCAGCCTGCGCACCAGCAGCGCCACCAGTCCCAGCATGAACACCGCGCCCGACGCTCCTCCACCAAGCAACGCCAGCGTGTCAACCTGCTCCGGCGTGAGTCGCAGCAGGTTCCACAGCCAGCTGAAATCGATAAACAGGCGGAAATGGCCTACCACGAATACGAAGATGGATACGTGAAAGAGCCAGCTTACGGCCCACAGCGCCTTCGAGCCTTTGAACACTCGACGGAAGGTGACCACCTCGGTCGCGATCTCGCCCATGGCGCTTCCTGCGCTGCGCCTCTGCGGCGGTACGACCAGGGACACCGCAGCCCTAGGACTGCGCCACCAGTGGATCACTCTGTAGGCTATCCCACCGAAGAAGACAACTGCGGTGATGAACGGCAGCACATTGGAAACGAACCACGCAAACCAGTAGTACATAGGCCCCTCACACCCATCGGAACAGCAGGCACCCGCGCCTGGGAGGCAGGGCCGCTCAAGCCAGCTCCCCCCGCGGCCTCGCGGTGCTGCGTCCAGTCCCTAGAAGGTTATCACTACATCGGCGTCCAGGGCCATGCCGTTGAAGGCCGCGCCGC
This sequence comes from Chloroflexota bacterium, assembly GCA_030603665.1. Taxonomy (GTDB): domain Bacteria; phylum Chloroflexota; class Anaerolineae; order UBA7937; family B3-Chlor; genus JAUVXJ01. The sequence goes on from JAUVXJ010000005.1 coordinate 66,967, forward strand.
CGATCATCTCCACGCCATCAATGAGATCCTCCATGATCAGATCGTGCAGGTCTAGGCTGGGCTGGCAGACGTAGAACTTCACATCCAGTTCCTGAGCCTGGTCCATGAAGAACCGCAGGCTCTGACCACCCTTGCCGCGCTTGATCATCAACTCCTCGGCTACACCCTGCTTGAGGAGAGTGGCGCCGTTCATGGTGAAATAGATGCCGGCCTCGATGTCCATGGCGGCGGCAGCCGCAGCCAGAAAGAACGGCGTGGCGCTCTTCCCAGGCTCATCCACACCGTGCGTCTGCACGTACATGATGCTCTTAGTCTCTTCCTCGCTCACAACCTTTCTCCTTTCATCGAGCTCTCCCCCACCTGGCACCCAGCCGGGTGGGGCTCTGCCCACACGACGGCTTGACTGCAACCGGCGCAGGCGAGTCGGCCCACACCACGCTGGCTCCCAGCCAGAGGAGCAGCGCTGTTGGCTGCTTCGGCCTAATCGCAGTGACTAGATATACAGCTGTACATCCGCGTCAGCCGCGAAGTCCAGGAACGTCGTGGCCCCCACCAGCTCGCAGCCGTCGATGAGGTCCTCTTCGTCGACTCCCATCACACCCATGGTCATGGCACAGGCGAAGAACCGAACCCCCATCTCCTGGGCCATTTCCACGAATTCTGGTATGCTAGGCAGGTTTGCCCCGCCCATCCAGCTCTTCATGAATGCCGTGGCCACGTGAGTCATGCCGGGAATGATGCCGATGATGTTGGGGACCTTGACGGGCAGCGCGGGTATCGGCTCCGGCATGGCCGGATTGCCAATGGGCGCCACCTTCAGAGCGTTCATCCTCTTCTTGCTGATTATGTCAAATCCGTAGAAGGTGAAGAAGATTCCCACTTCCCAATCCATGGCCGCCGCTGTGGTGGCCAGAATCAACGGAGAATAGGCCTCATCCAGCGCCCCCTTGGACGCCACCAAGGCCAGTCGCTTCTTTCTCTCTTTTGCCATTGCCTTGTCTACCTCTCCTATTTCTTGCGACGGACGTAGAACTTGAACACACCGCCCTCTTCTTTCATCTCCAGCAACTCGTGGCCCGTCTGCTTGGCCCAGGCTTGCATGTCGGCCTTGGAGCCCGGGTCGTCGGCCAGCATCTCCACCACCTGACCGACCTCGATCTCCTTGATGTCTTTGGCGATCTTCACGATGGGCATGGGGCAGAACAACCCCTTGTAGTCCACCGTCTTCTCCACTTTCATTTCTGCGCTCATTCTCGATCCCTCCATCTCGTCGGTTCTCGTGCCGTAGGCGGCCCGCCGCCGCTACGGACGGTTGTCCCCTATTCCAATGCCTCTGCCAACGCCGAACGCTTGGCGAGCAGCTCAGCAAGTACCGCTCGCAGCAAGTCCAGGGCCTGGATGACCCTATCATCCGCCAAAGAGTAGTAGATGCTCACTCCATCTCGCTCCGTGCGCACCATAGACCGCTCACGCAGCACCTTGAGGTGCCGTGACGCGGTCGGCCGATCCATGCCCACGGATTCCATGAGCGCGCCTACGTTTTTCGGACCGTCGCTCAAAGCATAGAGAATGGAGATACGGCGTGGGTCGGCCAGACACTGGCAGATCTCTGCGTGAAGCTGATCTATCTCCTGCTGAAGAGCCTTGTCCACCTATCGAACCTCCCTTCGATCAACACTGAGTTCCCACTCACGCCCTCGTAGTGGAGGTGCCGATGTTCATATGTCCGCTTTCACGTATATATTAACATACACTCTCACGTTTGTCAAGTGGGTCAGCCGGCCAACTGCATCGCAGCTGCGCGCTGAGCCACAGTCCCAGCGCGTGGAGCGGCAGGCCAACGACTGCTCTGGAGCATGCCTGCTCGCTCTCCCCTCCATGCCGCACCAACGAAAAAGCCGCCAGATCCTCTGAGGGGAATCTGGCGGCTGCTGTAGCTCCTAAGATGGTGAAGCTAGTCGGTGTTCACGTGAGGACTGATCTTCTTCAACAACTGCTCCTTGGGCATCCAGCCCACGAGCGTCTCCACAGGCTCGCCGTTCTTGAATACGATCAAAGTGGGTATCCCCCGGATTCCATACCGCGTGGGGGTCTCGGGGTTGTTATCGACGTCCAGCTTGGTGACCTTCAGTTGACCATCGTGCTCTTGAGCAATCTCCTCGATAATGGGAGCGATGGCGTGACACGGACCGCACCAGTCGGCCCAGAAATCGGTGATCACGGGCAGCGAGGCCTGGAGCACCTCCTCCTCGAAGGTATCATCGGTCACCGCGATCGGCTCAGACATAGGGATCCTCCTGCGTTTTATCTTATACTACAATGGTAATGAACCCCGGTCAAACCTGCAAACGCTTGAGCCAATCCTCCACGGGCCCCTCGAACTCTCGCTTGGGTCCGCGGAGCATCATGTCTCTGACGGCCTGCTGTACATCCTTGGCCTCGAAGAGGACCTGGTATATCTGCTCGGTGATAGGCATTTCCACACCGTATCTCTCAGCGAGCTTCACCGCCGCCTTGGTGGTATTCACTCCTTCCGCCACCATGGTCATCTCACGTTCCACGTCCTCCAGGCTCCGCCCCCTGGCCAACTCCACTCCCACGTAGTGGTTTCTGCTGTCCTTGCTGGCGCATGTGCAGACTAGATCCCCTATCCCCGCCAAGCCCGCAAAGGTCAAGGGGTTGGCCCCAGCCGCCACGCCCAGCCTGGTGGTCTCCGCCAGACCTCGGGTCATGAAGATCGCCTTGGCGTTCTCCCCGTATCCCAGCTCGTCCGCCGCCCCTGCTCCCAGAGCTATGATGTTCTTCAGTGCGCCGCCCAATTCCACGCCGATGACGTCGTCGTGTGTGTATACGCGGAACCGGGGCACCATGACGATATCTTGTGCAAACTCGGCTACATCCTCGCTCCGCGAGGCAATGACCGTGCCCGTAGGGAGCCCCTCCAGAATCTCCCGTGATAGATTGGGGCCAGAGAGAACGCAGATGCGCTCCTGGAACTCGGAGGGCAACTCCTCGGCGATGACCTCAGACATACGCAGAGCCGAGTCAATTTCCAGACCCTTGGCTGCGCTGAGGATGATGGTCTGCCTCTCAAGGAAAGGTTGCACCCGCTGCACGTTCTCCCTCATCCGTTGCGCAGGGACCACCAGCAGCAGCATCTCACAGGAGCCCAGCGCCTCTTCGAGAGAGGCGGTGACACCCAGGTTATCAGGGAGGATCACATCAGGGACAAAGCGCTTGTTCTCACGAGAGGAGCGAAGAGTTTCGGCCTCTTGAGGAGTGCGTGCCCAAAGGATAGTGTCATGTCCCGCTTTGGCCAGCATCACGGCCAGGGTGGTGCCCCAACTGCCGGTTCCCACTACGGCGATGCGCCTGCTCTCGCCCACTATGCCTTCTCTTCCACCATCTTCTGCGCAGGCTGTCCCATCCGTCGCTCCGTGCCTTGAAGGAGGCGCTTGATGTTGGGCCGGTGGGAGAGCAGGATGATGCCTCCCACGACAAGGGCATAGACGAGATGCTCCACCGGCTGATTGAAGAACAGCACGCCGATCAACAGCGCCGGCGCCATGAGGAGACAGATGAGGATAGATGTCACCGATGCGTACCGCAGAATCCTGAAGCCGACAAGGGCGCTGAACACGCCTATCACGACGGTGACAACGGGGTTGAGGAACAAGTAGCCACCCACGGAGGTACCGGTCCCCGCTCCGCCGCGGAACCCGATGAATACCGACCAGTTGTGCCCCACCACCGCAGCGATGCCGCCCAGGACGGCCGCGGCCTCCGTGCCCAACAGTGCTCTGCCCAAGAGGACGGCGACCGCGCCCTTGAGCATGTCGCAGACCACGGTGAAGGCGAACGCCTTCTTCCCCACAGTGCGCAGGACGTTGCTCCCCCCCGTGCGACCGCTGCCGTACTCCCGGACGTCCACGCCCCGCATCCGCCCGGCGATGTAGCCGGAGGGTATCGCTCCCAGCAGATATCCGATAAGGATCACTACCGCGTACTGCAATACGATCAACGCCACCCACCTCCCGCAAGATTGAACCCCGGAGCCTGCCGGAAGTTACCGTGTACAACGTCAGCGGCGGCGTCAGAGCTTCCGCACCGATGCGCCGCCCTCCTGGTTGACCCAGCGGGATTATAGTGCGAGAGTGCTCACGTCGCAAGCATGCGGGCCATCAGCGGGGCACCGTCGGCCACAGAGCGAAGCAGCCGGCCTCTGCTTACCGCGTCTGTCGGGCGGCATCGTCAAGTTGACACTCCCCATCACAAAGGAACTGGCATTACGTCAACAACGGTGATATAATCTGCAACAACGCAGCATCGTAATTCAACATGCAGGACAAGAGGGAGTGGTAGAAGCATGCCGAAGGGAGCGCTATCGCATAGGCCCAAGGTGCTCGAAGACCTGAAGCCCATCTGTGACCAGGCGAAAAGCATCTGGGCTACTCCGGAGCTGACACACTACACGGACCACACTGTCTGTCACTCTACGAGGGTCATCAAGCACATCGATAACCTCGCCGGTCTGCTTCCCAGCGCGGACAAGCTCAACGACAACGAAGGCTTCGTCCTACTGGCCGCGGCTTTGCTCCATGATGTGGGGATGCAGCGTGTCAATGTCTTCGACAGCGACCTTGCCGAGCACCTATTCACACCCGAAGTGGTAGAGCAAGGTCGGAGTAGTAAGGCCCTCTGTGAGGAACTGGTTCGCGAATACCACCATCTCATCAGCGCGGAATGGATACGCACAAAGCTGAGTAGCACGTGGCCTAACCGGAACTTCGTAGAGGAGATAGCCGGCGTTGTAACAGGGCACACCAAGGCGGACCTAGCGGTCCTCCAGGACCATCGTAAGGCGGGCGAACCGATGCGCACACGCCTTCTGGCAGCGCTTCTGCGGCTGGCCGATGAACTGGATCTCGACTTCCAACGCGTAGACCTTGACCGGCTCAAGCACGCGTCGATAACGCCCGAGTCGAAGGCGCATTGGTGGAAGTGCCACTACGTTGAGAGCGTGGACGTACTGGAGCACGGACGGGTTCAGGTAACCTTTCGTTTCTCCAGCGAGGACACCAGCGAGGTTCGCGACATCATCCGTGGCTTGGTACTGGACGGCCTCCGGCAGAAGATGGCAAACGACCACCTGATGGATCTCTTGTGGAACGACTACGGTCTGCCGCTGAAGATAGATGAAGCAGTGGTCTTGCCAGACGCAGGCGTCACTGCGAAGAAACCCGTACCCCAGTCAGTGCTGGATGTCTTGCGTCGCGACTTCGACAGCCTCACTCGTCAGCAACTGGCGGGTCAAAGGATCCCACCCGAGCACGATGGGGCTCGAGAGGCACGCCGAGTCCAGCCAAAACAAATCAGCGTGGCCGCGTCTGTCCAAACCGAGCAGTCGGTCCTCCAGCAAACACGCAACCTATGGGCACATGGTGCACCGGTCGAAGCAGTTCAAGCCCTCCAACGGGCCGCGGCCGCGTACCCAAACTCCGCACCCGTCCAAGCCATGCTGGGCGACTTGTTGCTCTCTCAAGGGCAGTGGAAGGCCGCACACTCAGCCGCCTCCAGGGCTGTTGAGTCCGCGTACGGGACGTTTCTCGCACACCTGACTCTGGGTATTACGTTTGCGCGTCGCGGAGACCACAACAAAGCCCTTGAGCACCTGCGACTCACCGACCTCACCTGCCAGCACATCAGCATTGCCCCGCGCTACCACGCCCGAGTCCACATGGCTGTGGCAAGCTCGCTGGCTGCAGTAGGTGACTACCGGTATGCGCTCGAGAGGATCGGCACCGCGCACGCGCTGCTCGATCCTTCGGTAACTCTGCCGGAAGATCCGGCTGATCGCGAACTCAACACCGCAGCAAGCGAGGCTCGCAAGAGTGCTGAAGAGATGGTTCTCGAAGCGGGTAGCATGGAAATCGCCAAACTGAGATTCCAAGAGGTGTTGGGGCGCTGGGCCAAGAAGCCGATAGTCCGGTTCGAGAGCCTAACGACGCTCATGGAGGGAATGCTGCTGGCTGGGTCGAGCGCCTGGGTCGATTATGTATTCGAGTGCGAGTTCCAGCTCGTGAACCTAGCTGCGGGCTTCTTTGTACGGGCAGATGCGTGGGGAACAACGGGGTTGATGATGCAGATCGGGCCAAGGAGGTTGCGCAGACACCAGATGCTGCACAGCAGTTACAGTGACCAGCGCGACCGACGGATCACCGAGCAACCGCTTCCCTTGCGCGTGAAGCTGTACGAGTGGCACAGCGTTCGCTTCGAGGTGTTGGGTGGAACCCTCCGAACGTGGATCAACGACGACTTGGTCGACGAGTGGACAGGATTCCTCCCGTTGTACGCTTCGGGCAAGGTAGGGTTTCGACTCTGGGGCCGGGAATTCACCCTTTACAAGAACCCGCGGGTGACGGTGACCAAGATGTGGGCGGCTAGTCAATAGTAGCGCCAGACTATGACCCGCGGCATCGAGGCAGATCTGATGCGACGCCCATTGGCAAGGCTTGCCGCAGCTGTGTAGCGCCTATGCTGGTGCGCGGCCAAGTTAGACAGAGGAGGGGTCAGTGAACGACGCTGCCGAAATCAACTTCGACAAGGGTGGATATCAGGGTGATGCCGTAGAGGAGGCTTTCAAGCCTTTCACAACACAACGCATGCCTTTCTGGTGGCACTTCCGTGAGGTACTGCGGGCCAGCGATAGGGCTTCACCCCATTGGAGGACATCCGATGGTTCAGTTCTGCCGGATGAAGGTCAAAGAGAACTGGTTGGAGTAAGTCTGCTGAACTACGCAGTATACACCGCGCTGGCCGAGGCCATCACGTTCCTGCAAGAGATAGAGGACGAGTTGGGACTGCCAGCACCGGTAGGACCAACGTCCGGGAGCGGCTTCTGGAGGGTGGACGGCACGCTGTCCACTGGCACGACTTCCACCTACCAACAAGAGCTGCCCGACACGGAGGCTGGGTTTCCGGGGCGCCAACTGTTCCAGGTTCGCAGGGCCTGGAAGGCCCTCTACTCGAGCCTCTATACCAGCTTCAACGCTCTATGCAACATCGTGTGCGTGGTGGCGGGCAAGAAGGCACTACTCAAGAAGACGGAGCCAGTGTGGAATTACACTCCCAAGAACGCTATCGATCTAGTGACAGAAGCCGGACTCAAGCCGCTCACCGAACCGCTTCTGCGATTCAAACAGCGCATGGAGATTCGCCATCACCTCGACCACTACTGGCTGATTTGGCACACGATCAGCCACGGGAAGCTACGATTCGACAGCGATTTCGCCAAAGGTCGTCTGCTTATCCGGCCGGAAGTCGAGCTCTCGCTGGGGATCGACGCGCATCAGCGGGCCCTTGAAGACATAGAAGGATCAGCAGGGGACTTCAATTTGATCTATCGGCAAATGGCTGTAAGCAACGGCTTTCTGGACAAGTATCTGCACGCCATGGATTGGAAGATAGACTACTCGGGCTATGGACCGCCCCACGCCGGGCAACGCCCCCTTCCGTAGCAGCGAGGTCGCCGACGCCAGCCCTCCCGGAAATGGTGCCCACCAGCAACCCTTGCCCACGTGGGGCACACGGGCTACAATGCGCCTGCCGTCTAGCTGATGCAGCTTCGATCGACCTAAGCAACATGTCATTATCTAGAGCTCCGCAACGAATTCTCTTGTGCCTTGTGCTCCTGCTGACGGTGACGGCGTGCACTCTGCCGACGATCGTCGGCCAGGACTCCTCACCCCCGGCCTCCCCAACGGCGGCCACGCCGTCTCGGCTGCCAACGGTTGCGCCGAGGACCGCTACCGCTACGCCACAATCCACCGAGACCCCTAAACCTCGGCGCCGCGCCACCGCCACTCCCCTCCCCGCATCACCCACGCCCACGGAGATCTGGCAGATGGAGCTGGAAGACCTGCCACCCATGCCGCTTCAGGACTGGCCTCGGCCCCCTCAGGACAACGGTCTGGGTATCCACTTCATCCCTGAGGAGTACCACACCCCCGAACACCTGGATCTCCACATATCGCGGATGGTGGACATGAAGATGAAGTGGGCGCTGGTCATCTACGCGGATGAGATACAACTGGAGATGGCCGCCCCCAGGTTCAGAGACGCGGGCATCACCGTAGTCTGGCGCAGGATACTGTACCCCGGAGAGAAGTATTACGACTGGGGCCGTGACGCCCAGGTGCTCCAGGCTCTTGGAGTGCCTCCCTACTTCCAGATCTACAACGAGCCCGCCCTGGAAGCTGGGTGGGAAGACCCTCCCGTGCCCAAGGAACGCCTCATGAACGATCTGCTCAAGGCCGCGCGGGACGTGTACAACGCAGGCGGGTACGTGGGTCTCCAGTTCATTGATCCACAGTGGCTCCGCGAGGCCCTCTACGAGATCAGGCGCCACGGAGGAGAACCGATCTTACAGCGGATGTTCTTCGTACCCCATCCCTACGGCCTCAACCATCCGCCGTCATACCAGGAGGACCTCAACGCCGTGCTGGGTTTCCTCACCTTCGCCCAGGTGTTCCAAGAGGAGATCGGCTTCGTGCCGCCCATGATCGCTGGCGAGGGCGGCTGGATGTACGGCGCCACCGACGACGACCGCTTTCCTCGCATCGATGACCAACTCCACAGGGACTACCACCTTGAGCTCTTCAACTGGTTCCGCACGGGTGTGCTCTCCAACGGACAGCCCCTACCCGACTACCTCTTCGCCTTCTGCCCCTGGCTCCTGGCCTCCAAGATGGACGACAGCGCCTGGTTCGACAGCTTCGCTGGGGACCACACGCAAACCATCGAGGCAGTCAAAAGGATACCTCCCTTCACGCGCCGCTTCAGCTGGGAGTGAATTCAGCACGACGCGGTCATCGATCCAGCATCCTTCGATACGCCGCCGCGCGGCTACTCAGGATGAGGCCTCACACAGCCGCTGATTTCCTCGACTAACCGCACGCTTCGGTACGGGCTTCGCCCTATCCTCCGACGAGCTCACGACGCGGCTCAGCTTGCCGTGCTGCCCTGAGCCCCTCAATGCCATCGCTCCACGGGTCGCCGCGCAATAGGCACGAAGGTACTATTGACTTGCCCCCCGCTGCCCCACTACACTGGTATTGAACCTGCCTCCAGGGGCACTCCACGGACAAGGTACGACGAATGCGACAAGCGTTCGATTCGCTGCTTGCGCTCCTCTTGCTGCTGGCCCTCGTTGCCACAGCGTCGCCCCCTGCCTCTGGAGCGAGCGTCAATCTCACCCAGAACTGGGGCTTCGAGGAGGGGTTCAAGGCCAACGGCGTGGGCGTGGGCTGGCAACGCTTCGTCAACCACGGCGACGTCACCTTCGCCAACACTATCGAGTACTTCTGGCCCGGGGCAGAACACACCGAGGGAGAGACCTCTCAACTGATCATCTCCAAGACCGCCTTCAGCGCAGGTCTGTACCAGCAGCTCACCGGCGTCACGATAGGAAAGCCGTATGCAGCCAAGGCGGCCATGCTCACCTTCTTCGAGAGCTCCGCCCCTCCCACCAACGACGGCACCATGCAGAAGCGGGTGGGCATAGACCCTTACGGAGGCACCAACCCCAACTCACCCAACATCGTCTGGAGTCCGATAGACGCTCACGACGAGGCCCCCTGGGTGGACGTCCGCGTGGCGGCGGTGGCCAAGTCCACCACCATCACCCTCTTCGTCAGGGTCAACTGCCTCCAGCCGGTGAGCCACCCTTCGCTGGACAACCAGGTCTTCATCGACGCGGTAATGGCGGCCCAGGCCCCTACAGTGTCCGCCTCCTCGCCGCCGGTGAGCTACTCCCCCACCTTCACCGTCACCTGGGACAATGGGCAAGCCGCTCCCGGAGGTTACATCGTCAAGTACGATGTGCAGTACAAGGACGATGTGAACAACACCTGGGCCCTCTGGCAGGACAGGACCAGGGACACATCGGCCCAATTCACAGGGAGCATGGGAAGGACCTATGCTTTCCGGGCAAGGGCCTATGAAAGGTACACCGCCTGGCACGAGATCCGCTTGGTCGGGGTCTGGAGTAACGGCGACACCACGACCAAGATCACGACCATCGGTGGGGTCCAGGGGTACGTGAGAGACAACCGGGACATCCCCCTGCTGCACGCCTCAGCCACCCTGGTAGGCACGGGATTAGCCACCGACACAAGGGATGGCGGCCAGTATCACCTGGCCCCGTCCACCTCAGGCGCGTGCGACGTTTCCGCCAGCGGCCTGGGATACAACGCACCTCCTGAGGTGCGCGACGTTGGCCTGCAAGAGGACGTGGTTGCCCTGGACTTCACCTTGCGTCCCGCAGACGACGCGGTGCTGAACGGCGACTTCGAGGACGGGCTGAATAACTGGCAGACCGTGCCGGGCGGCATGGTCGACCCGCAGGTGGTAGACGTTGGGGTGAGAAGCGGCGGCTACTCGCTGGCGTTGGGCAAGGACTCAGCGACCAGTGGCGCGTGCGGCGTCACCCAAACGCTCGTCATCCCGCCCGCCACGTATATGCCCACCCTGTCCTTCTGGTACCGCACCCCGGGCGGCGATGGGGACGATTCATTCGAGGTAGGAATCTATCACGGCGATCCCTGGACCTACCATTCCTTGTCCAGTATCGACCCTAGCGAGGGATGGACTCACGCCTGGCTGGACGTCTCGCCGTACAACGGTACGGCGTGGATCTCCTTCAGCTACCACCGAGAAGACACCCAAGACTTCACCGTCTATCTGGACGAGGTGAGCCTGGGCCGGGCATCGGGAGGACCCCTCAAGAGCTACCTCCCGCTGTGCCCGTGAACCGGCTTCAGCCGGTTTGACATCTGTAGTGCGGGACTTCAGTCCGGCGCCGTACCGAGCCCTCTCCGAGCATGCGAGACGGATCACCCCACACCACGCGTGAGGCCCAGGACCATAGAAGGAGCCACCAGCAGCACCAGGTGCACCAGCGCCTGGCAGACCAGGCTTGACACCAGTCCGTACATGCCCCTCACGTAACCGTACACGAAGCCCAGCAAACCCATGCCACAGACCAGGGCCGCCAGAATGGGCAGGTGCTCGTTCCAGGTGACCGGCAGGAAGTAGACCACCCCCGCCCCTGCATACAGCAGAACAGAGGGCCCAAGCCCCTTCTCCTTGTGGACAAGGCCGCGGAAGTAGATCGCCTCCACCGCCGGCATGATCAGCACCACGATCCATGTCAGGCTCAGGAGGTCGTCCGCGGGGAAGAGACGCTGGGAAGTGATGACCAGGAAGTCTCTAGCCAGCAGGAGCACCGGCACGGATACGAGAAGGCCCGCTACCGCGCCGCGGGCCAGGTCAGCGAGGGTGTACGAGAACTGTAGCTTCTGTGCGGAGGCGTAGCTCACCGCGAAGGCCAGGAGAACTAGCCACATCAGCGCCAAGCGCACGGATTGGTCCAGGCTCCAGGTAGCCACGCCCACAGCTACGAAGATGGCAAAGGCCAGGTACACATCCACCTTGAGCTTTCCACGACGCGCGCGGCCTTTGCGGGCCATCGCTATGCCACCCCTTCCTTCATCACGCGCCGAAAAGCTTCGAGGGCCAGGTGTATGTCCTCTTCCTCTATGCCGTGGTGGGTCACAGCCCGGAAGACGCCCTTGCCATAGTAGCCCACCTTGACCCCTTCCCCTCCCAGGGCCGTGAGAAGCTCTGGAGGCGTGATCCAGTCGGCCACCACGGTGAGGAACGTCATGTTGGTCTGTACTCCGTGCCGCTGCTCCAGGCGTATACCCTCAATGCCCATCAGGCCCTCTGCCAGCGCCCGGGCGTTGCTGTGATCCTCAGCCAACTGGTCGACCATCTCTGTCAGAGCAACGATACCAGCCGCGGCCAGGACGCCCGCCTGCCTCATTCCACCGCCCACCATCTTGCGGTACTTGCGGGCCCGCCTGATGAACTCCTCCCTTCCTGCCACCATGGAGCCGACAGGCGCGCACAACCCCTTGGACAGACAGAACATCACCGAATCCACATTCCTGGCCAGTTCCTTGACCTCAACTTCCAGGGCCACAGCGGCGTTGAAGACGCGCGCTCCATCCAGATGCACGGGGATACCCCGCTCCTTGAGCGGCAGGCAGACGGAGTCCATCTGCTCCAGTGTGAGCGCCCATCCCCCACACTTGTTGTGGGTGTTCTCCAGACAAACCAGTCCAGTAGGCGGGAAGTGAATGTTCTCCCCGCGAATGGCGTCGATCACGCTCTGGGGGTCCAGCATCCCATTCGGTTCATTGGGCACAGTGTGAACCTGGAGACCGCCCAGGACTGAAGCGGCTCCAACCTCGAAGATGAAGATGTGCGCCTGGTCGCCCACGATCACCTCGTCGCCGCGCCGGCAATGGGTGAGAATCGAAACCAGATTGCCCATCGTCCCGCTGGGCACGAAGAGGGCCGCCTCCTTGCCCACCTTCTCGGCCGCGAGTGCCTCCAGCCCGTTGACCGTCGGATCCTCGCCCATGACATCATCCCCCAACTCCGCGTCATACATGGCTTTACGCATGGCGGGTGTGGGCAGCGTTACGGTATCACTCCGCAGGTCGATGTTCTTCATTAGCGCCTCCTATCCCAGCGCCGGTCAAGCACCTTGTCCATAGGTGGTCTGATGCTTCGCAAGACATATCAACTGGTGCGCAATGTGCGGTTACCCAGCCTCACGACGCTAGCGACCGGCTCGCTCATGTCCTCTCTCAAATACGCGCAAGCCAGGGCGGCGGTATTGAACGCGTAGCCCACGTTTCCCGTGGCATCTATCATGATCACGCCGCCTCGGCCGTCAACTCGATCGATAAGCGACTGCACAGCGAGCTCAGCCGCCTCCTTCACCGGCTTGCCCTCCCCCAGCAGATCGAGGGCGGTCTTGGCCAGTACAACCCTGGTGATACTCTCTCCCCAGCCAGTGCAGGCTGCTCCCCCCACGCTGTTATCGGCGTAGACCCCACACCCAATGAGGGGGGAATCACCAACGCGGCCTGGATGCTTGAACGGCCTACCGCCGGTCGAATCGCCCGCCGCGACATTGCCTCGGCCGTCCACCGCCACAGCACCCACAGTGTCGCCGGCTGCAAGACCCGAGGCTCCCTGCCCGTCGGACTCATGCTCCCGCCGCCAGGCCTTCCAGAGCCTCACCTCTCGCTCTACCACGAGATCCTCATTCCGGCATTCGTCCATGCCTGCGGCCCGGGCGAACTGAACGGCCCCCTCAGCCACCAAAAGAACGTTCTCGCTCTGCAGAACCATCCTGGCGAGAGAGATGGGGTTCCTGACTGTCTCCACCGCGGCCACCGCACCCGCTTTCAGCGACTCCCCTTCCATGAGGCTGGCATCCAGCTGCGCCTTGCCTTCAGAGTTGAGGACCGAACCGGTCCCAGCGTTGAGAGCCGGGTTGTCTTCCATCTTCCTGATGGCCACTTCCACCGCATCCAGCGCGTGACCATCCGCCTGCAACGTCGACCAGCCCTCCAGCAGAGCGGCCCTGCATCCTGAGTCGTGCGCCTCAACCAGCTCCTCTGGGATGTCCCAGGCACCGCCATGGACAATCAGCGACAGTGGCATACCGCCTCCTCTGATCTTTCTATGCTTTGTTTGATCTCTCACCAAACAGGCCAATTCTACTTTAGAGGTTCTGGACTGTCAACGGGCTGGACATTGAGCCGAAGGTATCGTATAATATAGTTTCGAACTTTAGTTCTACTTCTCACATTCGCGAGCGAGCAGGGGGTCAGCTCCACTATAGACGGAGAAAGCAGGAATGCCCGATTTCGTTCTGGACACGGAGTTCCAGCCTACCGGCGATCAGCCTCAAGCCATCGCCAAACTCATCGAGGGCCTGGAGAAAGGACACCAGCATCAAACCCTGCTGGGAGCCACCGGCACCGGCAAGACCTTCTGTATGGCCAATGTGATCCAGCATATGCAGCGTCCCACGCTTATCATCGCGCACAACAAGACCCTTGCCGCTCAGCTGTACGCCGAGTTCAAGGATTTCTTCCCCCGCAACGCTGCGGAGTACTTCGTCAGCTATTATGATTACTATCAGCCTGAGGCCTACCTGCCGTCCACCGATACCTACATCGAGAAAGATGCCAACATCAACGACGAGATAGACAGGCTTCGTCTGGCCGCCACTTCCGCTCTCCTCAGCCGCAGGGACGTGATCATCGTAGCTAGCGTATCCTGCATCTTCGGATTGGGCTCGCCCGAGGACTACGGCAGGGTCGTTATCTCACTGCGCAAGGGGGAGGCGCGGAAGCGTGACAAGGTGCTGCGCCATCTGGTGGACACCCACTACGAGCGGAACGACTACGACTTGAGCCGGGGCAAGTTCCGCGTTCGCGGCGACACACTGGAGGTACAACCTGCCTACGAGGAGTTTGCCTACCGCATCGAGTTCTGGGGGGACCAGATAGAGCGCATAGTGGAAGTGGATACGCTCACCGGGGAGATCGTGGCCGAGAGGGACAGCGTAGATATCTTTCCAGCGAAACACTTCATCACCCCAGAGGAAAAGCTCGTAGTGGCCATGGAGGACATCAGGCAAGAGCTGGAGCAACACCTCGAGATACTCAGAGGCGAGGGCAAGCTACTGGAGGCCCAGCGACTGGAGCACCGCACCAACTACGATCTCGAGATGCTCCAACAGATTGGGTACTGTGCGGGCATAGAGAACTACTCGCGCCCTCTGGCGCAACGCCAGCCGGGAAGCCCCCCTTGGACATTGCTGGACTACTTCCCCGATGACTTCCTGCTGATCATTGATGAGTCTCACATGACCATCCCACAACTCCATGGCATGTACAAGGGGGACCGCTCCAGAAAAGAGACCCTGGTGGAATACGGCTTTCGCCTACCCTCGGCGCTGGACAATCGGCCCTTGAGGTTCGAGGAGTTCGAGAAGCACATCTACCAAGTCATCTACACCACAGCAACTCCAGGACCATACGAGCTAGAACGCAGCAAACAGATCGTTGACCAGATCATCCGGCCGACTGGTTTGGTGGACCCAGAGATCGTTGTGAAGCCGACCCGCGGTCAAATAGACGACCTTTACCAGCAGATACAGGACCGCGTGTCCCGCGGTGAGCGAGTGCTGGTGACGACACTGACCAAGCGCATGGCCGAGGACCTCTCCGACTACCTGGCCGACATGGGAGTGAAGGTTCACTACCTCCACTCTGAGATACAGACCATCGAACGGGTGGAGATACTGCGCTCCCTGCGAGCCGGAACGTACGACGTGGTCGTGGGCATCAACTTGCTGCGCGAGGGCCTCGACCTGCCGGAGGTATCGCTGGTCGCCATACTGGACGCCGACAAAGAGGGCTTCCTGCGCTCCGAGCAGGCGCTGATTCAGACCGTCGGACGGACAGCGCGACACATCAATGGGCAGGCGATCATGTACGCCGACAAGGTTACCGGGTCCATGCAGCGGGCCATTGACGAGACCAACCGCCGCCGTAAGACACAGACGGAGTACAACCTAGAGCACGGCATCGAGCCACGCAGCATCGTGAAGGCCATAAGAGACCTCACAGACCAGGTCCGCGCGGTGGCGGAAGAGAAGGCCGAGTACGTGATCGCCACCGACATGCCCAAGGACGAACTGGCCCGCGTGATAGAGCAGCTGGAGAAGCAGATGAAGGCAGCAGCCGCGGAGCTGGAGTTCGAGAAGGCAGCCGCACTACGCGATCAGGTCTTCGAGCTGAGGCAAGCACTGCAGGACGAAGATGTGCCCGAGTGGGAGCGAATGCGGCTGGCAGACAGAGAGAGACGGCTCAAACACGGGTGATCCGCCCCTTGTCACCATCAGTTCAAGAGGAGTACATGCCACAAGACAAGATCGTCGTTCACGGCGCAAGAGAACATAACTTGAAGAACATAGATGTAGAGATACCCCGAGACAAGTTCGTGGTTATCACCGGCATCTCCGGTTCCGGGAAGTCCAGTTTGGCCTTCGACACCATATATGCCGAAGGACAGCGGCGTTACGTAGAATCTCTATCCGCCTACGCCCGTCAGTTTCTGGGCCAGATGGAGAAGCCTAGCGTAGACCAGATCGAGGGCCTCTCACCCGCAGTGAGCATAGATCAGCGGGGCGTCAGCCACAACCCCAGGAGCACCGTGGGCACGGTGACGGAGATCTACGACTACCTGCGTCTGCTCTACGCGCGCGTCGGTATCCCCCACTGTCCGCAGTGCGGGCGGGTGATCTCACACCAGTCCGCAGAGCAGATCGTGGACTCCATCCTGGAATTCGCTCCGGATACTCGGGTCATGATCCTCGCGCCCCTTATCAAAGACCGCAAGGGCCACCATCAAAGGATCTTCGAAGACGTGCGCAAGGCCGGGTACGTGCGGGTGCGGGTAAACGGCGAACTGCGCGACGTGGAGGAAGAGATCGAGCTGGAGCGGTACAAGAAGCACTCCATCGAGGTAGTTGTGGATCGCCTGCTCATACCCGAGGTCGAGGAGGAGCTGGACTCCTTCCGCTCGCGCCTGACCGATTCCATAGAGACTGCCTTGCCGTTGGGTGACGGCCTGGTCATCGTCAACGACTTCTCCAGCGACCCACCTCGAGACCTGCTCTTCTCTGAGCAGTTCTCCTGCGCCCACTGTGGAATCAGCCTGGGCGAGATCGAGCCTCGCACCTTCTCTTTCAACCGCCCTCACGGTGCCTGCCCTACGTGTCAGGGTATCGGCACCAAGATGGAAATCGATCCTGACCTGGTGATCCCCGACAAGGGCCTATCGCTGAAACAGGGAGCCATCGATCCCTGGAGCCGCCGCACCACGTCCGAGTCGTACTTCTGGCAACTGGTGAAGGCCGTTGCCGACCACTTCGGATTCTCTACCGAAGTCCCCGTGCGGGAGCTCACCCCAGAACAGATGAAACTGATCTTGTACGGCAGTGCGGATCAGGAGATAACCGTTCGCTACAAGAATCATCGCGGCAGGACGAGGCGCTGGTCAACCGCGTACGAGGGAGTCATCCCCAACCTTGAGAGGAGGTACAGGGAAACCAGCTCCGAGTACATCCGGAGCGAGATCGAGCGATACATGACCACGCATCCCTGCCCCTCCTGCGGCGGCAAGCGGCTCAAGCCGGAAAGCCTGGCCGTCACCGTGGCCGGCAGATCCATAGACCAGGTGACCGCCCTCTCCGTGAGCCGGGCGCTCAGTTTCTTCGAAGAGGCGCCGCAGCAGATGTCCGAGCGAGAAATGGCCATCGGGGAGCGGATCCTCAAGGAGATCAGAGAGCGGCTGGGGTTCATGGTCAACGTCGGTCTGGACTACTTGACGCTGGACCGTTCGGCGACCACACTCGCCGGTGGTGAAGCGCAGAGGCTGCGGCTGGCCACGCAGATCGGATCGCAACTGATGGGAGTACTCTACATCCTAGATGAACCAAGCATCGGCCTCCACCAGAGAGACAACAAGCGACTCATCCGTACTCTGATGCGGATGCGCGACCTGGGCAATACCCTGCTGGTGGTAGAGCACGACGAGGAAACGATGCGCTCTGCCGACTATGTTATCGACCTGGGGCCAGGCGCTGGCGATCATGGCGGCCATGTGGTAGCTGCGGGCACCATCGAGGACATCATCTCGGCACCAGAATCGGTCACCGGTCAGTACCTCTCGGGCAAGCGCAGCATACCGATCCCTCAAGACCGCCGCGCTGGCAACGGCAAGAGCCTGGTCATCACGAAGGCTGCAGAGCACAACCTCAAAGAGATAGATGTCACCATGCCTCTAGGCAGATTCATCTGCATCACCGGTGTCTCCGGGTCCGGCAAGAGCACCTTGCTGGTGGATGTCCTGTACAGGAAGCTGGCCCAGGTTCTTCATCGCGCCAAGGCCAAACCAGGCCAGCACGAAGACGTGCTTGGCGCCGAGGAACTGGACAAGGTGATCAACATTGACCAGTCGCCCATCGGCCGGACTCCTCGGTCCAACCCAGGTACCTACACCAACGTCTTTACGTACATCCGGGAACTCTTCGCCAGCCTGCCGGAAGCCAAGCTCAGAGGCTACAAGCCGGGACGGTTCTCCTTCAACGTCAAAGGTGGCCGGTGCGAGGCGTGCCAGGGAGATGGCATCATCAAGATCGAGATGCACTTCCTGCCAGACATCTATGTGCCCTGTGAGGTATGCAAGGGCAAGCGCTTCAACCGCGAGACGCTCCAGGTCAGGTACAAGGGCAAGAGCATCGCCGAGGTATTGGACATGACCCTCGAGGAGGCGATGACCTTTTTCGACAAGATCCCTCGCATCAAGAGGAAGCTCCAAACCTTGTGGGACGTGGGTCTAGGCTACGTCAAGCTGGGTCAGTCGTCCACCACGCTCTCTGGCGGTGAGGCTCAGCGGATCAAGCTCGCTCGCGAGTTGTCCAAGAGAGCTACAGGGAGAACCATGTACATCCTCGACGAGCCGACCACCGGACTGCATTTCGAGGATATTGGGCGGCTGCTGGATGTGCTGGACAGACTGGTGGAGGCTGGCAACACGGTCATCGTCATCGAGCATAACTTGGACGTCATCAAGTGCGCTGACTGGGTCATAGACCTGGGTCCGGAGGGAGGCGACGAAGGGGGATACGTCATCGCCGAAGGTACGCCGGAGGAGGTGGTGAAGATGAGCCAGTCCTATACAGGTCAGTTTCTCAAGAACGTGCTCGACGGGCGCCCGTCCTCATAGGCCAAGGAGCTTTGGAGAGCAGACCTCATGGAAGAATGGAAGACCCTTCTGCGCAACGACCCCACCGGATGGCTCCTGGAACAGAGCAATCCGGCGGTGCGGTACTTCACCCTGTCGATATTGCACGACCGTGCTGATGACGATCCAGAGGTCATCGCGACCAGAGAGGCGATTAACCAGTCAGAGCCGGTGAGCAGGCTGCTCGACGCTCAGCGCCCAGCGGGCCACTGGGATCGCGACAAGAGGCCCTATCAGGGTGCAAGCAAGCACCTCATTACCCTGGAGTACCTGGGGTACTCCGGCGATGATGCGCGGGTCCAGAAGGCCATCGAGTACCTCTTCGCCAACGCCCAGATGGACGACGGGGCGTTCACCGCCGGCGAGCTCGAGCAGGGCAGGAGATGGGTCGTCCCCTGCTTCACCGCCAATGCCGTGCACTTCCTGCACTGGTTCGGCTACGGGGAAGACGAGCGAACGCACAGAGCGCTGAACTACCTCCTCCAATCCCAGCGTGATGACGGCGGCTGGCTTTGCTCTGAGCGGGTCAAGAAGACTCACGCCTGTTTCTGGGCCACGGCCAAGGCGCTGAGAGCTCTGGAGGCACTACCCGCCGATCAACAAGTGAGGGAGGTCCAGGTGTCCTGCGATATGGCCGTCAACCTCTTCCTGGACAACAGCCTGTACCGGCACCACAGTGAGTTCGGCAAGGTCAGTCCCAGCTGGTTTCAACTCGCACGACCCCTCTTCGCCAGCACAGATGTCTTGGAGGTGCTGGATCTTGTGGCGCCGTTCGTCTCTCCGGATGACGAGCGTATTCAGGAAGGCCTTCAACTTGTCCTGGGCAAGCAGGACAGCGATGGGCGCTGGCCCGCCGAGAGACAGATTCCCGTGAAAAGGAGCTTTCCCATCCCCTTCGAGGAAGCGGGCCAGCCCAGCAAGTGGGTGACTCTGTCTGCCCTTGGCATGCTCAAGCGCCTATACCTCTAGCCCATGCAGATCTGCGAGACGGACAGCCAGTACCGCACCGACCGCGACCTGGAGCGGAAAGACGCGACGCTCTACCCATATCGGCAATGGTGATGAAGTACCACATCTGGACCATCGGCTGTCAGATGAACCAGGCTGACTCCTGGCGAGCCGCTGAGGAACTAGACTCCCTGGGGTGGGAATCCACGGCGAGACCCGAGGATGCCGACCTGGTGCTCCTCAACACCTGCGTCGTCAGGCAGAGCGCCGAGGACAAGGCGTGCGGCCGTCTCGGCTCCCTCAAACCCCTTAAGCGCCACCGTCCGCAGGCGGCCATCGTGGTCATGGGTTGTCTGGTCAGCGAGGACACACTGGCTCTTGAGAGGAGCTTTCCCTTCGTCGATCTCTTCCTGCGCCCCTCGGATGTGGAAGGTTTCATCGGTTTCGCGGCAGAGAGATGGCGAACCGGCCCATCGAGCAGCCCGGATGCTGCCCAAGATGCGCCGGTATGCGCCTATGTCCCGGTGATGGAGGGCTGCAACAACCATTGTACCTACTGCATCGTTAGGCTGCGACGCGGTCGCGAGCAGAGCCGGCCCATCGATGACATCGTCCAGGAGGTGCACTGTCTAGTCCAACGCGGCGCGCGAGAGGTCACTCTCCTGGGCCAGAACGTGGATGCCTACGGTCACGACCTTCCGGGGCAGCCCAACCTGGCGGGTCTGCTTCGCACTGTCCACGAGATCGACGACCTGTGGCGCATCAGATTCCTCACCTCTCACCCCAACGACATGAGCGAGAGAATCATTGATGCGGTGGCGGAGTTGGGGAACGTGTGCGAGCATATCGAGCTTCCGGTGCAAGCAGGCCACGACTTCACTCTCAAACGCATGGGCAGAGGGTACACTGTAGACCAGTACCGGCGTCTGCTCAGCCGCATACGGGAGCGCGTACCCGGCGCGGCTGTGGCCACCGACGTCATCGTGGGCTTTCCCGGGGAGACCAGGGATCACTTCCAGGCCACCTACGACCTGTTGGCCCAGGAGAGGTTCGACGTGGTCCACGTCGCTGCATACTCCCCACGCCCCGGCACGCCGGCCGCCCGTCTCGAAGACGATGTTACCTCCCCTGAGAAGGAACGCCGTCGTCGCCTGGTTGAGGAGCTACAGCGCCAAGTCTCCAGCGAGATCAATCATCGGTTGCTGGGATCAGCCACCGAGGTCCTGGTCGAAGAGAAGCACAAAGGAAGATGGAAGGGTCGCAGCCGTGGCAACAAGCTGGTGTTCTTCGACTACGACGGAGACTGGCGAGGCCGATTGGCGCAGGTGGAGATCACCCGGGCGGGTCCCTGGTCCCTGCTGGGAAAGGTCATAGCTCCTCATCCAGCTTGAGAACGGGCGGCGGGTCTCCGGCAGAGGCGGTGACTAGCCTTATCTCCAGATCACCCACAGCCAGCACCACACCCAAGACGACGCGCTCTTCCTCCGCAGCTTGGCCCTCCTCTCCAGCTACACCGATATCGCGGATGAGTCTTTCCAGCCTCGACGCATCGAATCGACCGTAGCCGGAATCCACTGCCTTCAGTAGTACCTCGAGATGCTCCCAGCTGCTATCCTCTTCTGGGTCCGACAGGGAGCGCTGTGTCTCGGCCAGAGTAGCATCCAGATAGTGATTGGACCGCACGAGGAAGTCGTTCTCGGCTTCGAAGACGGCGTACAGGTGAGTCGAGAACTCCACCGCCTCAGCAAGTGGTCTCTTACCATCACCGACCAGCACATTGTGTCCGGTGGTGCGATCGGCGCTGGCGAGGATTCGAACAGCCGTCGGAATGTCCCCTGCATACTGAAGCACTTCGCGCAGCACGAGAGACAACGGAGTCCCCTCCAGAGAGGCATCCTGAGATGGCGAGGGAAGCGCTGTCACAGAGATTTGCTCCTCATTCAGCCCTATCTGAAAGCCCACCGTTCCCGGCAAACCCAGCCCGACGAAGCCGTTGCCTGCTTCCGGCCGGTAGACTACCAGCAGGAGTTCCTCAAGTGGAGGTGGAGGAGATGCGAAGTCTAGTCCGTGAAGCAGAGTTCGATCTCTGGTCGCAGATCCGAAGAGAGCGAATATTCCCCGCGGTGGCCTACCGGGAACGACCCCTGACGATCCACCTTGCGCCACTGGGCTGATGCGTTCGGGGTCGTAACCAGGTCCAAGATGCGGTACGAAGGGGGGAGACAGAGAGAGAATCAAGTCCTGAACCTGGTTATCAGGCCAGGGTTGGGCGATCAGATCGCCATATGTGTTCAACAGCAACACCTCGGAATACGAGACCATGGCGCCATCGGCGAGACCTGCCATTTCCTCCCTGTACTCCGAAGGGATGCGGCTGCCCACCTCTCGAGCGTGGCGAAGCAGCAGCAGATGAGAGACGCGACCTTCACCGATCAGCCCGTCCCATACGTAGTCGCGAATCCTGGCCCTGACCTCTTCGCGTAGCAGGACCCCATGCTGGTAGCCCATCTCGTAAGGGGTGCCCCTGAGATGGAGTATCCGAAGCCCATCTCTCTGCTCAACCCAAGCGTCCCCGACGCGATTCCTAGCGATTGCCACATCACGGTCGATCATAGGGTACGCGCCAGGGGACAACCATGAAGCGAGGGGGATCACCAAGAGAACGAGGGGGATTGCTAGTCTACGTGCCACACTCAGCACTTATCACAGAGGCCCCGCATCACTGATAGGCAAGCGGATGGTGAACGTGCTGCCCTTGTTCAGCTCTGTCTCTACCTCGATGGTGCCACCATGGTTCTTGACAATGCCATACGAGACGGAGAGCCCGAGACCGGACCCTGCCATTTCCCCGCCGCCCAACGGTCCCTTGGTGGTCACGAAGGGCTGGAAGAGCTCATCCAGAATGTTGTCAGGGATGCCGGTACCCGTATCGGAGAAGGAGACGAGCACGTCGTCCTCGTCCTGTCGGATCTCCACGGTCAGCGTGCCGCCGTCCGGCAACATCGCGTCTCGGGCGTTGGTCAACAAGTTCAGGGAAACCTGAGCTATCTGGCCTGAGTCGCAGACGACGAGCGGGACTTCAGAATACCTCCGCACTAGCTCTATGTTGGATTGCTGTAAATCCCGTTCGATCAGCTGTAGCGGGTTTTCCACCGCCTCCGAGACCTGCATCGTCTCCATTCTGGGCTCCCGTCTCCTGGCGAGAGTCAAGAGGTTCTGGGTGATCTTCTTGGCCCGGTCCACGGTGTCGATCACTACCTGGAGCGACCGCTTGATCTCGTCCATGTCATCAGAGATCAGGCCCAACTCAGTGTGTCCGGAGATGGCAGCCAGCAAGTTGTTGAACTCGTGGGCCACCCCAGCGGCCAGCGTGCCCACAGCGGCCAGCTTCGAAGATTCGATCAGCTCCTGCTGAGAACGCTCCAAGTCCTGCATCTTCTGCCTTAGTTCCTCGTAAAGGGTAGCGTTCTCGATGCTGATGGCCGCGTAGTCGGCCAGGGTAGATAACAGATACTGATCCTCCTCGGTGAACTCCACATCGGATACCTGGTTGTCCAACGACAACACCCCGATGACTTCCTCCCTCAGCAGGAGAGGCACGTGGAGCAGCGATTTCACCAGGTAGCCGGTCTTGACCTCGAAATCCCGGCCTGTTCCCTTTCCCCCACGTCTCACCGGGGTCCCTGCCTGAACCACCTGACCTGCCAGGCTATCCTCAACCTTGAGTCTGAACCCCTGGGTCTGCTCGCTCCCCAGGTTCTTGCCCGCTCTCAGATAGAGATCGTTGCTCTCAGGGTCGACGAGTAGCAGAAAACCCTCTTCAGCTTTGGTGACGTAGACTCCGGCCTCCACTATCCGACTCAGGAGTTCCTCGATGTCCATGAGGGAGACAACTGACTTGCCCACGGCCGACAGAATCGTCATCTGTTCGACGCTGCGCTGCAAGCTTACGGTCAGTTCGGCCTTTTCGCGGCGAAGCCTCGTCTCGGTAAGGGTGCGCTCAAGAACCCCAATGACCTGTTCCGTGGTGAAGGGCTTGATGATGTAGTCCCTGGCCCCGAGACGGAAGGCTTCCACGGCGATACTCTCAGAGCCGTAGGCCGTCATGAGGATGATGGGGATGTCGCTCTCATCCTCCTGTGCCGCCTTCAGAATGTCCATTCCGGACATGTCGGGCAGCTCGAGGTCGAGCAACAGGAGATCTGGGTCTTCGCTGGATAGCTTATCCCTACCCTCCTCGCCCGTCGTCGCAGTGGCGACTTGATATCCGTGGTAGGGGAGGACATCGTCCGCCAGGAAGGAGAGAATCTCAAGGCTATCTTCAACGATGAGGACTTTCTCGCCAGCCATCGCACACACCGGGAGGGCATAGTGTTTGCTGCGACGACCCTCGCCACAGACTATCACAGTTGCCGCATGTTGTCAAACGTCTCGGCCGCACCCTGCAGCACGACAGATTGTCTTGCCAGTGCTGCACCGATCCCAGCGCGGCCATCAGCGGTGTTGAACGAGCGAGGTGGAAGCGAGCGGCCCTTCCAGCTCTGACTGGCCCGGGAAGTAAGCGACGGCATCACTGTATACCGGGCAAACCTCTGTCCAAGTCAGGTATGGAATCACCCCGCGCCCTTGAAGGTGGCGGAGAACTGAGAGGTCAAGTCAAGGTACAGATTGCCGTAGCTGGCACTGGGCTCGATCTGTGTGCCTTCCAGCCACTCGTTGAAGCTGGTGATCACAATCAGATCCGGTCCACTGTCTATGGCGCCTCGCCAGGTCTCCCGATAGTAGGCGCCATTCCTCCGGTCGTTCGCGAAACGCCCTGCTCGTCCCTGTATGAACAGGTCGTTGTATCCTGGCATGACTGTGGCCACCCACACCTTGCGAACTCCATGCTCTGAGCTGTAGCTCCGCACTCGGTTTCCCCACGTGCTCAGAGTGTTGTGCACGTTGGCCGGCGGGTTCCAGGTGATGTTGTACAGATGATGACCGTCGAAAACGCGCAGAAACTGAATGTCTGCCCCGTCCGCGATCCATAGCGTGTTATGTTGCGGATCCACCTGCTGCCGGATGGCGGCCCAGGCATCAACCGCGGACTGCCCCTGACCTCTGAACACGTCCCTGACGGCCCAGAAGAAGACGACCGGTTTGCCCTCGTAGCGGAAGAACGCCGGATGGGCAGCATGGTTGTTGATCAGGTACCGCAAGCCCTCCACTACGTCCGCCTGGCTGTGGAACAATGGCGAGCGCGTCTCGAAATCCACGGTGCAGCGGAATCCCCGTTCGCCTGCCACGTCCAGCATGGTTCGAAAGTTGGTCTCCGTCTGATTGTTATGAACCGTGGGACCGTACCACGCTACCGCGAAGGCATCTATGCCCGCACCTTGAGCTTGCTCCACGTGTCTGACCATAGTACTGCGGTCCTTGGAGGCGTAGGGGACGGCGGGGACATCCGGAACCTTGCCAGGCGCCCACTGGTCCAACCCAAACCAGGCATAGTAGAAGGCCACTACCGGTCGCTGGCCCGAGCGAGCAACTCCCGGCGGAGCCACGGTTGGCTGATGTATAGCTGTTGGAGAGGGCAACACGGCCGTGGCGGTGGCTGTCGCCGTTGGCGTTGGAGTTGCGGCCGCAGTGGCACCAGCATTGGTCGACTCGAGTTCTGGGGTCGCCACCTGACGTTGTCCGGGAATGAGAAGCTCTTGTCCTATAGAGAGCTGGTCATTCCTCAGGCTATTCAACTCCATCATGGCCTGCACGGTTGTGTTATACCTGCGCGCGATTCCGCTCAGCGTATCACCGGACTGCACGGTGTAGACCAGAAAGGCTGGAGTCGGCGTGTAGGAGATAGGGGTGTAAGTCGGCGTCACGGTAGGAGTCGAGGTGGGCCCGCTGTGCGTTGGGCTACTGGCTACGGTCGGAGTCACTGTCCGAGTCGCCTCAGCCGGTATTGATGGCGCGGCGGCCACATCGCGCTCAGCTACAAGCCCTGGTGCATCTCTGGCCACGAGGCCGAGCAAGAAATAAACGTAGGTGCAGGCGATCACCAGAGCAGACAACCCGGCGATACTCAGCAACCTGGGTCTTCCGATCATGATTCTAAGAGTCTGCAGCAACCCTGTCAGTCTCACTCCACCTCCCACAGGCGACAAAACGCGCACAAGGTGGGCGCGGTTGTGGGCTGACCACACTTCTCACACTCTCCCAGCTCCAGCTGTGCCAACTCCTGCTGGAAGAGCCCATGCTTATCCCTAGCTTGCAGAAAGCTCAGATAGAACTGCTGCTTGGCGCCGCGAGAGCGCTCCTCCAGCTGGTTGAGCAGCTCCTTGTAGAAGATGGTGGTGGCGCCCACCGAGTGGGGGCACTCGTCATAGATGTAATCGATGCCCCGTACCACAGCATAGGCCGCCGTTTCCCGTTCGTAGAGGCGAAAGAACGGCTTGACCTTGCGCGCCAGATGTGGATGGGTACTGGGTAAGACCGGGGCCTGACGAGCCAGGTACCCCGTCTGCCAGCGAAGCGCGTTCTGGAATAGGACCGCCGCCTCATCATCAAGGTTGTGGCCTGTCGCTACGGCAGTGAACCCGCCTTCATACGCGGTACGGTTCATGATGTGTCTCTTCACAAGGCCGCAAAGGGAACACACCTTCCGTCCCCGTTTCTCTTGCGCCAACTCCAGAACCGACTTTCCGTAGGTGCCTTTCACGTTCACAACCGAGTAGGCAGCACCTTCTTTCCCGGCAGCAAACCGCTCCACCTTGGCCTTGGACTGCTCCGAGTACTGCTCGTCGCCGATGCCCAGGTCGATATACAAGGCCTCTACATCGTAGCCCAGGCGCAAGAGAATGTCCCACAGCGCCAGGCTATCTTTGCCTCCCGAAACGGCCAGCAGAAGTCGATCCCCGCGCTCGAACATGCTGTACTTCTCGATAGCACGTTCGGTGTAGGAGATCAGCCACTCCGTGAAGTGATCGCCGCAGAGTCCGAGCTTGTGCTGGCGCATGTTGATCACGGCCGGTTCGCCGCATCTCTTGCACTTCACGGCTCGAGTCGCCCCTGGGAGTGTCCGCCGCCTCCCACACCACCGGAGATGACGGCTATCAGCTTGACCTCATCCTCCTCGTGGAGCAGCGTGTCATCGGTGACCAGTTGACCGTTGCGCACGACGAGGACTGCCTCAGGGTCGAGGCCGATCTTCTTGATGGCAGCGCGGGCTGTAAGCCCACCCCTTAGTTCCCACTCTCTCTCGCGATACACTAGCTTCATGATATCACTACAGGCGACGCATACTCTTCAGGCAACGCGCGGGCAAGGCCTGGTACACTCCCAGGCCCCAAGCCCAGGCCGCCTTCTGCTCCTCAGATACGTCACCCAGTATCTTGCCCGGAACACCTACAACTACCTTCCCACCGGGTATCTCCATATCCGGAAGCACCACGCAGCCGGCGCCGATGAGCGCCTCGTCGCCGATCACCACACCGTCGTGAATCACTGCACGAATGCCCACCATGACATGGTACCCCAGGGTGGAAGCATGGACGACGGCTCCGTGACCGACATGGCACGACGGGCCCAAGACCATGACCTCATCCGGTCTCACGTGGAGCACGCAGTTCTCCTGAATGTTGGAGCCCGCGCCCACGACGATGTCCCCCCAATCCCCACGCAACACCGCTCCCGCACCGACATAGCAGCCGTCACCAATGGTAACACCACCTATGACCGTCGCCTCGGGATGCACGAAGGCGCCATCGGCCACGGTTGGCCGCTTGCCCTCAAACTCCCAGTAACCCATAGCCTGCCCTCACAAGACTCAAACAAAGAGTGGGCTCGCCAGCGCGAAGCCCACCCATCGCCCACTGTCGCATACCCATCAACTGGATGGGCAGTGATTCTGGTCCTACAAGCTTCCAGCGACGGCTTCCGCCACCTCCAGCGTGCTGGCCGTGCCACCCATGTCGTAGGTGCGCACTTTGGCGTCCGCGATCACGGCTCCGATCGCCTTCTCCAGCCGCTGGGCGAGACTCACCTCCCCTAACCAGTCCAACATCAACTTCACTGTGAGCAGCATGGCTATTGGATTGACCTTGTACTGGCCAACATACTTGGGAGCTGAGCCGTGGGTCGGCTCGAACAGGGCGTAATTGTCGCCGATATTGGCACTAGAGGCAAACCCCAGCCCCCCAACCAGCTGGGCACACAGATCGGAGATGATGTCGCCGAACATGTTGGACGCCACCAGCACGGAGTAGTCCTGCGGGTTCTTCACCAGCCACATAGCCATTGCATCCACATTGGTCTCCCAGAGCTCGATTCCCAGGTACTCTTTGGCTATATCGCGGGCCTCGCGCACCATCATGCCGCTCGTTTCGCGTATCACGTTCGGCTTCTCCACCACGGTCACAGATGGTCGACCGAACTGCTTCGCGTACTCGAAGGCCTGACGCACGATGCGACGACACCCATTCCGGGTGAAGATGCGGCACGAGATGGCGATTTCGTCGGCGGGCACCTCGGCGAAGCGGCTCATCTTTGGGTGATTGTCCAGCAAAGCCTGCCGTACTGCATCGGGCAGAGGATGGAACTCCACGCCGCTGTATAGCCCCTCCGTGTTTTCACGAAAGACGACCAGATCCACGTCGTCACGATAGTTGAGCAGATTGCCTGGGTATGCCTTGCAGGGCCGCAAGTTGGTGTGCAGGTCCAGCAACTGTCGGATCCGAACAATGGGGCTGAAGTAGACTAACCCCTTAGCCTGTTGCTCCGACACCAACTCCCGTTCCGCTTCCTCCTTTGGCTTGGAGGTTATCGCCCCGAACAGGCAACAATCGGTGCTCTTCAGCAACTCCACCGTGCGGTCCGGCAGAGCGTCCCCCTCCGTCCGCCAAAACTCCCAGCCAACGTCCCCGGGCACGTATTCTGCATCCACTGCCAACGCATCCAAGACGATGCGAGCGGCATCCATCACATCGTTGCCGATGCCGTCACCAGGCAGCCATGCGATTCTATACTTGGCCACAGTAGTCTTCACCTCCTGCGAGACAAATGCAATTCGATATTGTTCAATCTATGCCCAGCTTCCTGC
The DNA here is from genome assembly GCA_030603665.1 of Chloroflexota bacterium. GTDB lineage: Bacteria > Chloroflexota > Anaerolineae > UBA7937 > B3-Chlor > JAUVXJ01. Next base: position 95,735 of record JAUVXJ010000005.1, read on the forward strand.
GCACGTGGGGAATGAGCCCCCCATCCTCGAGAATACCCATCACAAACTCGGACAGGGGTGGGAAGGAGTAGTCACCACGAGGAGTCGACACCTTCCCGACTGAGAAGTCCACAGTGATCTCCTCACCCGATTCCACGCCTTCCACAGCATCAGACTGGATTATCGGCAGGCCCTGGTTGATGGCGTTCCTGAAGTAGATTCGCGCGAAGGACTTGGCGACCAGAGCTCCCACGCCGGCATGCTTGAGGCAGGTCACCGCCTGCTCCCGAGAACTGCCACAGCCAAAGTTCCTGCCGGCCACAATGATATCACCTGGTCGCACGTTGCTGGCGAATTCGGGATCGAGATCCTCCAGGGCATGCTCAGCCATTTCCTCCGGCGGCAGGTCGGTATACGTGTACTTGCCCGGGTAGATGACATCGGTGTTGATGTCGTCGCCGTACTTCCAGACACGACCGGTGTGAACCGTTTTCCACATCTTCACTCTTCCCTCGCCGGATCAGAGGAATTCCCTGGGGTCAGCAATCTCCCCAGTGAGAGCCGATGCCGCCACTGCGGCCGGACTCGCCAGATAGATCTCGGCTTCTTTGCAGCCCATGCGCCCCTTGAAGTTCCTGTTGGCCGTGGAAAGGGTCACTTCACCGGGAGCCATCACCCCCTGATGAGCGCCAAGACATGGTCCACAACCCGGGTTGAGAACCACGGCACCTGCGGTGACCAAATCGGCGATTATTCCGTCGGCCAAAGCGGCCAACAACACCTCCCGGCTAGCTGGAAGGATCAGCAGCCTGGTGTTCGGGGCGATCCTGCGACCGCGAAGAATGCGGGCGGCGACTCTGAAATCCTCCAGCCGACCATTGGTGCAGGTGCCAATGAACGCCTGATCTATCCTGATCCCCGCCACTTCGGTGATGGGCACCATATTGTCCACCGTGTGGGGTCGGGCCACCTGAGGGTCCAGTTCGGTCACATCGTACTCGATCACCCGCTCGTAGGTTGCATCAGGGTCGGCGAAAACCTCCTGAAAATCGGCGCTGGTCCTCCCCGTGAGCCATGAACGTGTCTTCTCATCAGGCTCGACCACCCCGGCCTTGGCTCCCATCTCGGCTGCCATGTTGCAGAGAACCATTCTGCTGGCGATACTCATCTCCTCCACCACGGGCCCGGCGAACTCCACCGACCGGTAGTCGGCGCCATCAGCCCCTAGATCCCCGATGATGTACAGGACGATGTCCTTGGAGTAGACTCCTTTGGGAAGCCCGCCCTTAACCACCACACGGAAGGAATGTGGCACCATCAACCATATCTCGCCCGTCGCCATCACTGAGGCCGCTTCCGTGCGGCCGATGCCAGCCGCAAAGGCGCCAAAGGCACCGTGGGTAGGCGTGTGAGAATCACTGCCCACGATCAGATACCCGGGTAGGGCATGCCCTTTCTCCGGCAAGACCTGGTGGCAGATTCCCTCACCCACATCATAGAAGTGGGTGATACCCTGTTCCTCGACAAAGCGACGAATCTGCTGATGGTTCGTCGCATGCCCCTCTGTGGCAGCCGGGACGACGTGATCGAGGACGATGACGTTGATCTCCGGCCTGGCGACCCTCTCCACGCCGATCTCACGGAAGATCTTGGCGATGGCCGCAGTATTGTCGTGGGTCAGCAGTTTGTCGGGCTGTACGGTCACGATCTGGCCAGGCTCAACCTCCTCCAGCCCGGCCTTTCGAGCAAGGATCTTCTGCGCAAACGTCTGGCCCATGGTCTACTCCTCAGCCTGAAGCTCTGCCTTCAGGTAGCCAAACAAGCCACCGGCCGTCATAATCTCCTTCTCCAGCCCTGAGAGCGAGGTTCCCCGGACCTCGATTCCCTTTGTCACATTGCGGATGCGGCCCGTATTGGCGTCGATCTCCAACTCGTCTCCCGTCTCCACCTCTTCTGTGATGTCTGGGACCTCCAGGATGGGAAATCCCAGGTTGACCGCGTTGCGGTAGAAGATGCGAGAGAAGCTCTCCGCAATTACAGCAGCCACATCGTTGTACTGGAGGGTGATCACAGCATGCTCGCGGGATGAACCACATCCGAAGTTTTTGCCGGTCACCAGGATATCCCCAGGCTGTACCCTCTCCACGAAATCCTCCATCCCTGGCACGTATTCCAGGGCATGTTTGGCCATCTCCTTCGGATCGGTCAGTGGAAGATAGCTGCCATGATAGATCATGTCAGTGTCGATGTCATCTCCCACCACCCAAGCCCGGCCTCTGAACACGAACTCTTTGCTCATCTGTACCTCTCCATCAGGCTCTTTCGGATCACTCGGGCAGAGAGATCTCGCCCTTCACCGCTGTTGCTGCTGCCACCGCAGGTCCGGCCAGATACGCCTGACTCCCCTTGCCCAGCTTGCCTCTGAAGTTGCGATTCCCGGTGCTCACCAACACATCTCCCTCCGCCAACACGCCGTGGTGGCCGATGGTGCACAGTGAGCAGCCCTGATTCGTAACCATGGCACCAGCCTTGATGAAAGTCTCGTACAGCCCTGCTTCCACGGCCTCCATAGCTACCTCGGTCGTGGCCGGGGTGACCACCAGTCTCACATGCGGGGCCACCTTCCCTCCCATCCCCTGCAGTACCTCGGCGGCCACCTTCAGGTCCTCAAAACGGCCATTGGTGCAAGAGCCGATGAAGACCTCGTCAACACGAGTGCCTGCCACCTCTCGAACGGGCTTCACGTTGTCCGGGTTATCTGGACAGGCGATGAGGGGCTCCAGACCACTCACGTCGAACTCCCATTCCTCCTTGTAGGCCGCGTCTTCATCCGGGAGCACCGCTTCCACGCTGCGCCCTGCCCGCTCCCCGATCCAGTCCAGGATGCTCTGATTGGGTGTGATGAACCCGATCTTGCCCTCCATCTCCGTCACCATACTGGCCAGGGTCAACCGTCCAGCCAGCGACAGAGAGTCGATGGGCTGCCCGTAGAACTCCAGCGACTTATAGATCGTCTTGCTCTTGTCGATCTTGGAAAGCAGGAACAGAGTCAGATCCTTGGCTGAGGCGGGATAATCGTACTCCCCCTTGAAGGTGATCTTGATGGTCTCTGGTACTCTGAACCACAATCGACCCGTGGCCCAGCCTGCTGCCACATCTGTCGTACCCATTCCGGTCGAGAACGATCCCACAGCACCCAGGAGGTTCATGTGGCTGTCTGTGCCGATGATCACACCTCCGGGCAAAACCATCCCGTGCTCCAGCAGGACGTGTTGCCCGATACCGGCGTTGACGTCAAAGACGTGAGGGACGCCGTGCTTCACCGCGAACTGGCGACAGGCACGCTGGTTGTTGGCCACCAACACTACCTTGGCCGGTGCCTGGTAGTCGAAGGTCATGGCGATCTTCTGCGGATCCCACACCGGCTTGTCGCCCAGCTGCTTCTCGTACTCCAGGACGACGTTGGGCCCCCCGAAATCCCTCACCACCGCCAGGTCCAGATCCGCCCAGACCCGGTCTCCCGCGCGAGCGTCCGCACCTGAATGCTCACTGAGTATCTTCTCTATGATGGTCTTGCCGGACATACTGTACCGTCCTCTCATCCACCCCCAGACTCAGGGTCTCGGGGTCTAACCACACAGACCACTCACGGCACACCAAGACGGCTACTTCTTGAAGGTCTCGAAACTGGTGAAATCGGCATGATGCAGGACGGTGGCCTCCCTGCTGCGCGGCATAAGATCACCCTCCTTGGCATGTGTGGCAATCATGTGCAGCACCTCGACAGGGACACCCTGCTCGGCAGCTAATATCGCACCGCTGAACGGATGGCGAAGCTGAGTCCCAAGTTCGCTCTTGATGGTCTTGTCATCCGCGAAGGTGTACTCCAGTAGCTTGCCCACATCGTGAAGGAGCGCTCCGGCGATGAGCTGATCACGGTTGAGCGGGTTCCGTTCCCCATAGATCTTCTCGAAGACGTCAGCTACCCCAATGGAGATGAGGGTCACTGCACGAGTGTGCTCGATGAAGTTGGTTGGAGCATCCGGGATCAGCAGAGACTGCGCCATCTTTGGTAAGTCCGCAGCCTTCCATCCCCCTCGCCCCATACCTTCTTCCCAGACCTTAATGCACCTCTCCCGTAGGTCGGCGTTCGCTATCAGATTGAACTCCGGGATCAGCTCCAGCAATTCCTCTGACATGGCTACTCAACCCTTCTCTCTGGAGGACCATCGTACTCATGGGCCGTGGGATGAATGCGGCGCATAGGCCGCATCCTGTTCTGCTCTTCGTACACCTGCGCGACGAGACCTCCGCTACGACTGATGGCAAAGATGCCGTTGCTCACTTCCGGAGGGAAGTCCATCTCGCAGAGCATGGTGGCTATGGCCCCGTCGACGTTCATGGGCAAGTCCCGTCCCAGCTTCTCTTTCATGGCGGCACGTATGGCGTGTGCCATCTCCACATACTCCCCGGCTATCCCGAGTTCGCCCGCCAGCCCGAAGAGCCGAGAGCTGCGTGGATCTTCCGTGTGCACCCGATGACCGTATCCGGGGATCCGTCTCTTCGTTGCCTTGTACTCGTCGACGAGCTCAACGGCCACCGTCTCCGCATCCTTGCCGCTGGTCGCCTTACGCGTAACTGCCTTGAGCAGCACCTGCATGCATCCCTCGATGGCTCCTCCGTGGTACCTGCTGATGCAGCTTATGCCCGCGGCTACCGCAGTGGTCAGCGGGGCGCCACCGGAAGCGACCGTCCGCGCCGCGAGAGCTGATGGTGGCGTCGCACCATGATCGATACTGGACACCAACATAGCATCCATCAGGATACCCTGCTCCCTGGACGGCAAATCCCCTCTCAAGAGCAGAAAGACCACCTGAGAGAACGGCACGCGTCCCATCAGTTCGTCGACGCGGTACCCCCTGAAGGCGATCCTGTTGGGTTCGATTTTGGTTATGGCTGTCTTCCACGTTTCTTCAGACATCTCCTCTGTCTCCTCTTGCGATGCACTTGACCCGACCGTTTCAGCCGACGTCCCTCAAAGCTCACCGCGTTGACTGCCGCCCCGCCGCACGGGGCTCACGTACCCCTGCGGGCCTCCCCTCCATCACGAGCCTATAGGCCCAACTTGGCAAGGACTTCCTTGGTGGCCTTCGGTATGTCACCGAAGGAGTCAACGACCACGGCACCGACTTCTCGCAACCGCTCTACCTTGCCCTCGTGAGTGCCACGGCCGCCCTCAATGATGGCCCCAGCGTGGGAGAAGCGCGTCCCTGACTTGGCTGCCTTTCCGCCGATGAAAGCGATCAGCGGTTTGGTGAACTCGCCAGCCTGCATCAAATCGGCAACCTGCTCCTCCTGTGAGGTACCGATCTCCCCGAACATGACCACTGCCTTGGTGTCCGGATCAGCCTCGAACAGCTTCACCACCTCCGGGTGCGGAAGGCCAACCACCGCGTCGCCCCCCACATGCACCAGTGTAGTGGCGCCGATTCCCTCTTGCGCCAGATAGTAGGCCATGGCCGAGGTGATGCCACCGCTTCTGGAGGTCACGCCCACCGGGCCGGGAAAGAACCAGGAGCGCGCCGAGGCAGCACGCCCTCCGATCATCCCCAGCACCCCTTTGTCGGGACTCAGCACTCCCAGGGTATTGGGTCCCACGAATCTGGCTCCCGCCTTCTTAGCTGCCTTGATAATGACCAGGACATCGTAGATAGGCACGCGGTCTGGGATGATCACCAGCAGCTTGACGCCAGCGTCGATGGCTTCGAGGGCCGCGCTCTTGACCAGAGGGGCGGGTATGTACAAGACGCTAACATCCAGTGGTCCTGCCTCTTCCCAGGCCTCCAGCACCGTGTCGTAAACGGGGATTCCCTCCACATCTCCCCCGCCACGACCCGGAGTGCAGCCGGCAACCACGTTTGTGCCGTATTCCTTCATCAGGCGAGTTCTAGCCATTCCCTCGCGTCCAGTGATGCCCTGCACGAGAACTCGTTTGGTTTCGTCGATGAGAATGGACATGGTATTCAACCCTTTCTGCTTGTCGACAGCTCGTTGAGTAATCAGTAAGGGCTTGCTGCCTACTGTTTCAGCAAGCCCTCTCGGCACTCCTCCAGCCCTGGGGTAGGCAAGTCGACAAATCCACCCCCAGCTCCCTCAAAATGGCATTCCACCTCGCAGGCCAGGCACTCGATGCATCGGCCTCGCTTCGCATCTTCAAGGCTGATGTTGAGCACAGGCCTTCCATCCTCTAGCTGAAGGATCTGACGCACACAAGTCTTCACGCACACCTTGCTCTCACAGGTGTCGCAGACGGCGTGGTCGTAGATCACGGTCCCGGTAGGACTCTCGAAGGTATAGGGCTCTTTCGGCTCTGGCCGAGGTGAGGGCGCGGGAAGCTCCTTGATATCTCCCGCCTTGATCAGAGCGTCCAGGCGCTCCGCACAGAAATCAGCCGTGTCGTCCTTGCCATAGGCCTCCAACGGAGCCGGAATCTCAGGGGCAGCACGCTTCAGGATCTCAATGGCTTTCTCCTCCATGTTCCCACCCAGCCGGATGACCGCTGGTACCGACAGGCGGTCCTCCATGAAGGCCTTTACAAAGCCCCGCGCCGAGTGGAACTGCTCCTGGCTGGCGACACCCGAGCCGGAGGCGAAGTAGCCGTCTATTCCTGGCAGCGACATGACGATCCTCGCCGCGCGATACACCTTGGAGGCTGGCGGGTTGCCACTGGTATCCACATAGGTGGCCAGCTTGTAGTTCCTGCTTAGCAGTGCGTCCATGGACATCATGGAGCCACCACCTCCGGCACCGTGGAATCCGATGTACCCCTCGCCCCTACTGAAATCGTCCGCCATCTGGATGAAGTAGAAGGTCCCGCGGTAGTCGGTCGCCTCCACTTGATACGCGATTCTCTCCAGTTCCGTCGGCGGGCGGTCGAACTCGCGCGCAATCTCGATCCCGAGTTCCGGGTGTCGAAAGACAGCGTAGTCGTCCACAGTGATGCGGCAGTCAGCTGCATACAGCTTTTCGTCGGTGGTCACTACAATCGGATTGATCTCCGCCGTCCGAGCCTCATACCTCCGCGCCACTTGATATAAACTCGTAACCATCCCCCCCAGGTCCCGAAGCAGCTTGCCGTGTACACCGGTCCGGCGCACTAGATCACGGGCCTGATAGTCTCGGAGACCTTTCTCGATATCTACTTCCAGTCGGGCGACTTTGTCCAGATGCTCAAGGGCGATCTCCTCTATGCCCGTGCCCCCCGCGCTACTGAAAATGACCACCGGGGCACGCGCTCTGTCATCGATGATTACGCCAGCATAGAACTCCCGCTCAATGTCGAGGCGTTCCTCCACCAAGACCTGCTCAACAGTGAAACCCTTCACCGTCATGCCCAGCATCTCGCGAGCCACGGATTCCGCCTCGTGCGGTGTGGCCGCCCTCCTGATGCCGCCCATGCTGGCACGACCGGTGACCCAGGCCTGGGCCTTGACCATCACCTCGCCTCCCAGTTCCTCCGCCAGCCTTCGCGCTTCCTCCGGAGTGGAGGCCATCCCGCCCCGCGGTACAGGCACCTTCTGGGACTTGAGCAGCTCCTTTCCCTGATACTCATGAAGACGAGCCATTCCTTGCCTCCTTCCACACACGGACTTTAAGCCCGCTGGGAGAATCCATCTTTGTCCTATCCAACAGATAACTGAGGCATCTGGTGCGACCCTCTCGTCCAGGTACAACGGGTCCAGGGCGCCGTACGATCAGATCACCTACGCTGGCCTGCTCCTACACCTTCTCGGAGCGACTTGGCATTCACGGCCATCACACAACTCCAGGAATGCGTGGCCCTGAATCGTGCCGCTATGGCAACTCCTCAGGAAAAGGGAGGTCGCTGCTCCGCTTGAACACCTTCGTCAGAACGTTTACTCTGGTCCTGTTTATGCCTGGGATGCTGTGGACAACCTCAGTGACAAAGGTCCGAAGCGCGTTTACATCGGTGGCCACGAAGGCCGCGGAAATGTCGAAGTCGCCGGTGGAGAGAGCTACGTAGGAGACCTGATCCAATTCACACAGTCTTTCGGCAACGGTGTCCATCTGACCAGGCTTCACGTCGATCACGATGTCAGCCCTGATCCCAAACCCCAATGCCTCGGGCACGGCGCCGGCGCTGATCCGAATGAGGCCCTGATCGACGAGTTTCCCCAGCCTGCTCCTCACTGTCCTGGATGGGACATCTCCTATCCGCCGGGCAATCTCCGCGCAGGACATTCTCGCGTCCTCATGCAGGCACTGTAAGATCGCGCGATCGATCTCGTCCACTTTCGACTTCATCAGCTCTCTCTCTGACTGCCGATTCCTTTGCCATCATAGCACATTTCAGCCTGAATGTCAAGGTCTAGGGCACAAAGTTGCCGAAACGGCATGCTTTGTATAGCGCGCTCTTCGTTGCCCGCGAGAGCGATCCCCCACCGTAGTGCCCGACGACAAAGGCTGCTGGGAGAGTCTGCGTTGCCTCGTTTCAAGGCAAAGGGGACGCTCTGCGCGCCCCCTCTCTTCAAAGGTACCCGGGGTCCTTTGACCGACTCTCTACAACAGCCTGGGAATGACACCTCGCTGCCAAGACCGGCGATCCCGCCGGTGCGCCCGCTAGGGCTCTTTGAACTGCTTCTCCAACCTGTCCAACATCATAGCTGCCTGGACCAGCATGTCCAGCGGGTTCTTCTCGCCCCGGAAGTAACGGTAGTCACAGGGCATGATGTCCAAAGTCTCTACCAGATCCTGGTAGCGGGACCGCAAAGCACCCTCGCTCACGTCATATAGTCCTGCAGTCTCCCTCTGAGTCACCTGGCGAAAGTTCAGCTTGCGCACAGTATAGTCCAGGGCAGCGGCCCAGACCTCCGGTTTGCGCATGGGCAATGTCCGACGCCCCGCGGCGATGCGGAACTCCCACCACATCTGCATCGCTGCGCTTATCTGCTCGAGCGGGATGCCTTGGCCAGTCATGGTGCGGGTCAAGAGCGACTCCACGGGGTCCATCCCCACCTCGAAGAGCGCACGAAAGCGCTCCCTGAGTCTGGTGTCTGGCTCCAGATCCAGGAAATCACGGAGCGACGACAAAGCTTCGTCCCATTGACCGAAGCGTGCTCGGGCTCGTGCGAGGTTCAGACGGTACTCAGGGTCGTCTGGCGCCAGACGCACGGCCTCCTTGAACTTCCTGATGGCGTCGTCGATCTCCCACTTCTCGTAATACTCCAGGCCCTCGACGTTGTACGACTCGGCCTGCTGTTTGGCATTCTCTCTACTAGCTTCCGCCATCAAGGGTCTCCTCCCTTCGCTCTCAGCGCCGCGCTATTCTATCACCTGAAGACGACAATGCAAAGCCGGACGCTCACTCCGCGACCTCAGTCACACCGTCGGCGGCGAGCACCGGCTTCAGCGCCGCGATGGCAACCTCAATCATGGACTCGTCGGGCTCTCGCGTCGTGAGTCTCTGTAGTGCCATACCGGGCACGATGAACGCTCTCACCAAGGGATTGCTGCTGTGATTCGCGCTGAATCTGACAATCTCGTAGGAGATGGAGGCGATCAAGGGGACAAGCAGAATGCGAGTGATGATCCGCCACACTATGGGAGGACGCCCTAGGAACGCGAAAAAGAGGACGGAGATGAAGACCACGATCAGCAGGAAACTCGTGCCGCACCGTGTGTGAGCCGTGCTGTTGGCCCTCACGCCCTCGACATCCAGAGGAGCTCCTCTCTCGTATGCGTTGATCGTCTTGTGCTCGGCACCGTGGTAGGAGAAGACTCGCTTGATGTCGGGCACAAGCCCTATCAGCCCCAGATACAGCATTAGCACAGTCAGCCGCACCGCTCCCTCGAGCAGATTGCTGAGGAGATCTGAGGTGATGAAGCGGTCCAAGAACCCCACGATCACCAGGGGCAGCACAAAGAACAGCCCGATGCCGACCGTGAGGGAGAACAGCAATGTGCCCACCAGCGCGGGAGTTGTCAGCTCGACATCCTCTTCAGATAGCGCCACGTTCGCTGAGTACATGAGGGTGCGAGTACCCAACACCAGCGTGTCCCAAAGCATAAGCAGACCGCGCACGAGAGGTACCTTCTGCCAGGTGCTATTGCGGATCGCGCCAGAGAGAGGCTCCGCATGAAGTACAATCTCGCCCGAGGGGTCACGGACTGCCACAGCCATGCTCTGTCGCCCGCGCATCATCACACCCTCGATGACCGCCTGACCGCCGTAGTGAAAATCGGACAACCGTCGCTCCTTGATACGCAACGTGCGTTCGTGCTTCGCACATTCTACAACAAAGCCCCGGGTTTGGCAATGCGTAGAGGCCATTCGCCTGCACTCCTGCAGCGCCCCGTCTCTGAACACTTGATGGGGCAACACCAGAACTTGTCTGCGCAGAGGGGGCACACATGCTATAATCGGACTGTGCACGCCTCACATGATGGGAGGAGAGGTGGGGACGGAATCGAGCGGAAAACTGGTTGCCGTGCGGACATTGGTTCTTCAGGATAGACAAATACTCCTGGTAGGTCACAGGTCCACCAAGACCGGCAAGGTCTGGTGGATGGCACCGGGAGGATTGGCTCATGCTGGAGAGCCCGCCCTTGATGCCGCAGTGAGAGAGGTGGGAGAGGAGACGGGACTCGAGGTGGAGGTCGACCGGCTCATCTACTGGCTGGAATGGATCTGGGAGCGATCTCACTGCGTGGAGCTGTACTTCGTGGGTAAGGTCATCGGCGGACAGCTGGCCATCGGCAACGATCCTGAGCTGCCCGTTGATCGCCAGATCATCTTTGACGCTCGCTTCGTGGACTTGGGCGAGTTGGGCAACTACCCTGTGTATCCCAAGATCTTCAGAACCCTGCTGGCGGAGCACCTTGGGCAGGGTCTTCCCGAGGGGGCTATGTACCTGGGTATCTCTCAACCGGACCTGCCCAGGTGACGGACGTTCACGCTGCCTACTGGGACAGTGCCTCATCCACGCCTGAAACGACCAAGGTCTCCCATGGGTGCAGGTCTACTACCCTCACCTTCACCCCCCAGCCCCGCTGACAAGGCGGTAACCAAGACCCGCTCCCAGGGCCCGCCTTCTCTGGCTCACTCACCGCGTGTACTTGTGCAGCGCCGCTCCCTCCCGTATAATGAGCTCCCCGGTGACACCAGTCTCCGCCGTGGCCCCTCGACACAACAGGTGTCGCTGTGCTCCGTCGCGGCGCACATTCAACATAGATGGCCCCGGCAAACCTCAGCCCCCTGAGACAATAGGGGCTCAGAACAGCAGAGCAGGACTGCATGGGTAGCGAAACACCGCATGTGGCTCATCAGGTCATGGCCCAGGCCGTGCGAGAAGCTTACGCCCGCGGCGAGGAGGACGAGGCTCTCGAACCTCTGGCGCTGGTTGATCGAGACGGCAGACCACTGGGCAAGATACAGGGCGGCGACTACGTCATCTTCTACAATATCCGCGGCGAGCGAGAGGTGGAGCTCACCAGTTCCTTCGTGGATCCCCAGTTCAACGAGTTCCCGATCGAAAAGGAGATCAGGGCCCATTTCGCCACCATGATCCAGTATGACGAGAACCTGGACGTCAGGGTCGCCTTCCCTCCACTGCGCGAGATAGACCACACCTTGAGCCAGGTGATCAGCGACCATGGGCTTAGACAGGTCAAGATCACCGAGTCCGAGAAAGCCATCCACCTCCAATTCTTCCTCAACGGGAAGATGGAAGAGCCCTTCCCGGGCGAGGAGAGGATCGTCGTCCCCTCTCCTCGAGTGACGGACTACACCAGCGTGCCCGAGATGAACGTCGCCGGGGTGGTTGGTGCCGTGCTGGAGAAGATCGCCGACCCCGCTTGCGACCTGATCGTGGCCAATTTCGTCAACGTAGATGTCGTGGGACACATAGAGAACGAGGAAGCCATCAAGATCGCGGTGGAAACCGTGGATGCGCACATCGGCCAGGTAGTCGAGGCGGCCCAGAAAGCCGGAGTCACCACGGTCATCACCGCCGACCACGGTACTGTGGAGAAGTGGCTCTACCCCGATGGCGCCATAGACACCGGCCACACCGACAGCCCAGTACCCTTCTTCCTTATATCGCCTGATCCGCTCATCCTAAGAGACGGAGGAGCCTTGACTGACGTGGCCCCGACTGTTCTCAAACTTCTGGGACTACCCAAGCCGCAGGCCATGACGGGCAACAGCCTGCTGCAAGATATCCCAGCCGACACGACCAACACGCGAAGGGTGCTCCTACTCATCGTGGACGGCTGGGGTCACAGAAAGGAGAGCCACGGCAATCTCATCGCCCAGGCCCGCACCCCGGTGATGGAGAGGCTGCAAGAGGAGTACGCCTTCACCACCCTTGAGGCAGCGGGCAAAGCGGTGGGTATGCCCGAGGGAACCGTGGGCAACTCCGAAGCGGGGCACCTGCACCTGGGAGCCGGGCGCATCATCCACTCCGACAGACTGCGCATCGAGGAAGCAATCGAGAACGAATCTTTCTTCGAGAACGAGGCATTCTTGTGGGCCATGAGGGGAGCGAAGAGAGACGGCACGCGATTGCATCTACTGGGTATCGTCTCCTTCTATAGCTCCCACGGGTCCGTCGACCATCTCCTGGCGCTGCTGCGGATGGCCAAACGTGAAGGGCTGGACGAGGTCTACATCCACTCCATGCTGGGCCGTCGGGGAGAGCACCCTGAGAGCGGGGCCCGCTACATCCAACAGGTCGAGGAGGCTACCGCCCAGCTGGGGGCAGGCAGACTCGTCTCGGTCATCGGCAGGTTCTGGTCTCTGGACAGGGAGGAGAACTGGGACCGTATCGAGAAGGCCTATCGCTGGTTGGTTCACGGCGAGGCAAGACCCGTGAGAGAGGTGTCATGAACAGACTGCTGCTCATCCGCCACGCGCTCAATGATTGGGTGGGAAAGCGCGTCGCTGGGTGGACCCCCGGCATATCGCTAAACGACGAAGGGCGAGACCAGGCGGCTCGCCTCGCCGAGTGGCTGGAACCGGTGCCCTTGGAGGCCATATACTCGAGCCCGCTGGAACGCGCCGTGGAGACTGCGGAGCCCATCGCCAGATCGCATGGCATGGAAGTCACGATCAGGGACTCCATCGGCGAGAGCCGTTACGGGGAGCTGGATGGCAAGCCGATAGAGGAGATCTTCAAGACTCCCCTCTGGGAGAAGTGGCGGATGAATCCCAGCAGGACGCGCTTCCCCGGCGGCGAGACGACATACGAAGTGCAGGTCCGTGCGGTATCCGAGCTGGAGCGGATCCTTCAACAGCACCCCGAGGGCAACATCGCCGTGGTGAGTCACGCTGACCCCATCCGGGTGGCCGTGGCTCACTACATCGGTCTACCCCTGGACCTTGTCTACCGCGTCGGGATTTCCCCTGCGTCGGTCACTACTCTGCGCTTCGGGGAATGGGGGCCCAGACTGACCCACCTGAGCCACACCGGCTCTCTCCAGTTTCTCACCAAACAAGAGAGTCCAGGCTAGCCTGCTCAGTTATCACCGAGCAGATCGAGCGATGTGAGCACGATGGCCGGCTCCTCCCAGCCCATGTCGACCAGGCGCAGCCAGTTCAGGCCTTCGTCTAGGGACAGGAGGCTCGTCACCACTTCCGACTGGTGGGGGCCGATTTCGTACTCGCCCACTCGCTCGCCGTTCAGCAGTAGTTCCAGAGAACGGGTCCCATCCTGACTGAACGCGCTGAAGACGAGCCTGGTCTCGCCTCCAGCAGGAGCGACGATACCCAGGGTTGCCTCCGCCTCCAGCGACCTCTCCGATCTCCCGTAACGTACTTGCCGCTCTCCCCAACCCTCGCCCAGCACCAGGAAGGCCGATTCCCCCTGCTGATCTCCCGTCATATGCACGGTGATCCGCCCATCCTCATAGATAGGCGACTGGTCGCCGAACACCTCATCGAACAGATCTAATGTAGCCTCGCGCTCTCTGCCAGGCGGCAGCATGTAGTTGTGCAGGATCGCGTACCCGATGCCAACGTACTCAAAGACCTCAGGCGCGATCTCCCTCGGATCCTGCGCGATGATGTCCGGTCCCAGGAAACGGAAGTGCTGGAGGACGGGGACCCTCTCCACCAAGGATAGCGGGTTCCGGCGGGTGACGTAGCCAGCCACGATGGGCTTGTGGTGCACCGTCTGATAGAGAAGGTGGGCGGGGCGGTCCCAGTTCATGGGCAACTCCAGGATCGCGTACTCCGACGTATCTTCCGCCAGAGCCTCGTAGAAAGAAGGTATCTCCACCCTGGCAAGCGGGTAGGGTATGGGCAGGAACTCGAAGCCGACGAGAGCTATGGTCAGGAGACCGGCCAATGCGACCCTCCTCTGCGGCAGAGAGGCAAGCACCCTGTGAAGGCCGAGGGCCGCAAGACAGCCAAGGCTGAGCATGACCATCACGGAGAATCGACTCACTGAGCGCGCGATGCTGAAGAAAGGCAAGAAGCGGTACAACCCCAGATACGGGAGCGGGACTGTAAGCTGCCGTCCCCCTACGTGCAGATACGGTCCCAGGGCCAGGACGAAGAAGACCAGGCAACTAATCAGCCAGAAGGCAGCTTCACGTCTCCTCGTCCAGACGGCGTATCCTGCCAGGGCCAGCGGGATGAAGCCTACGAACACCATCCTCTCAGATGTGCTGCTGGTGTAGCCGCCAGCCAGTCCGGCGGCTGCATCACCCCAGACTGGATGGAACTCGTTGGGGGTGACGAAGGCCAGCAAATCAGCAGAGAGCTTCACCGTGAGCTCGAAGGTAGAGAGCAGGTGGGAAGAATCGCGAGACGCCTCCACCACCATGGGGACCAGCAAGGGTGAGAGAACAACAGTTGTCAGAGTCAGTATGAGTCCGACCTTCACCAAGTGCAGCCGGGTCCGCCTATCGACGACCGTCCTGTAGGCGAGGTAGAGCGCCGTGAAGATGAGCAGGTAGAGAACGAAGTACCAGTCACACAGCGCCGTCAAGACCAGAAAAACCACCGGCAGCACGATGTGTGGGAATACACGCAGGCGCTCCGACGAGAGGGACTTGACCAGACAGAGAGCGTAGAAAGGTAGCCATTCCAAGGAGAAAACCTGCATGTGGCCCAAGAGATGGGCGAAATGGAAGGGTGCGAAGCTGAAGACCACACCGGCCAAGAAGGCCGCCGGGTGAGCACCTTTCCTGGCATTCACGATGTGCAGCGCCAGGAGATAGGCGCCATACCCTCCCACGACGAAAGAGAACAGGACCACGAAATTGTACGAGGCGGTGAGCCCCCAAGTCAGCTGCACCGGCAGAGTGAGGAGCGCATTGAAGATGTTCAGGGTCTGGAAGAGAAGACTATATCCTGTAGGGTAGTACAAGAAGTGAGTGAAATAGGGGCTTTGCTGCAGATCGAGCAGCGCGGTCTTGACCCACCACAGGTTCCAGTAGTTCTGCCAACCGTCGAACCCGTCGCCCGGAATGGCTGTGGTCAGCGACAGAACCAGGGGGTAGGTCATGAGCAGAGCCAGCAAGGCGTAGCCGCCCAGGGCCACAATGTGCGGTCGCGTTGACTTGGAGGTGGGATCGCCTGTTGACATAGGTAAGGAAGAGCAAGAATTGCGGCTGCCGCGACGGCTCACCCTCAGGCCAGGTACAGCCTCCGCCCAACCGTGATGATCGCAGCCATCAGGGGCGCCAGCAACCTCTCGGATTTGCCCACTACCCAGGCGGAGAACAACCCGCACAAACCACCGGCCACGATGTCCAGGGGATAGTGGACGCCACAATACACGCGAGCGAAACCGAAAAGCCCCGCCAGGATCCCCATCACAACACCCAGGCGACGATCTCGCTGCCAGCCCACCCCTGCGAAAGCGAAACCCACAGCCGCCGCATTGCTGGGCAAGGAGGAATCCGAAGGCCGGTAATACAGGAGATTGACCTCCTGCACTGAGAAAGGTCTCGGCCTGAAGTAGACCAGGTTGCACAGCTTGACTACGACATTGGCCAGCAGGATAGCCAGCACCATTGCGACCACCGCCCTCTGATTCCGTTCTCTGTCATCCCTACTCGCACCGGAAAACCACAGTGCAGCAGCGAGCAAGCAGAGAGTTGTAGGCACGAAGTAGTCGTTGACGAACAGGCGCATCGCTCTGTCCAGCAGAGGTGCGCCGGTAGCGAACCCATTGATCAGATTGAACAGCGTGACGTCCAGTCCCATAGCCGACACTATAGATTCTTCTGGAACCAGCTGACGGCCGCGGCGATGACCTCTGGTTCCCCGGCCAACCCCGCGCGCCCAGCACCACTCACGATCTCGATCCTTGCCTCTGCGGGAAGCGCCTCCCCCCCCACTCTGGCTGCCGACCTTTCCCCCTCACCGTAAACGACCAACACTGGCCGAGAATCGAGCTCGGACAAGTACTCCCGCGCGGCGAGCTGTGCCACGAGTTCGCCCCCATCGTGCAGGCGTCTCCAGCGGACAGCCTCCAGGTACGACATCTCTCTCAGCAGATCGAGACCCGGCTGGACGCTGGACGCCGCCAACAGGGGGGAGAGTACCACACTGGATCCGACCTGCTTGTCCGATGCCGCCGCCCTGATGGCCAGGTCTGCTCCCAATCCGACCCCGAGAAGCCCAAGCCTGTCCGAGTCGAGATCCTCCCGGCCCTCCAACAAGCCAATCGCCTCAGGAATCATCGCCAGGACGTCGGGATATCGCCACAGGTCACTGCGACTGACGTCGATGACCAATGCCGCTATGCCGTTTGTGGCCAGCTCCGAGGCCAGTCTGTGCAAAGACCCAATCCCGACAGCTGGATCGGGTATCGCGCACACCACTGGCCATCGCCGGCCGTTCGAAGTCGGCAGATACACAGCGCCCTGCCATCGTCTGGTGCTGACGGGCTCCGTCCGCGCGTAGGGATTATCGCCCCCTCCTCTACCCGCCTCAACGAGCCGGCCCACCACCGCCGAAGCCATGATGGTAGTCACCAGAGCGCACAGCAGCCCCATCGACAGAAAGAACAGGAACTCACTGCTGGCAGGACCGGGGCTGAAGATGTCCGACGTCCTTGTGCCAAAGAACCAGGCGCTCGCCAGAGCCATGAGCACCGACCCCAGCAAGTACCCCCATCTGGCCCTGGTGCCCCTGGGCAGCAAGGAGAAAGCTCGCAGGCCCTGGAAGGTAGCGAGGATCTGCCAGAAGCCCAGGCTCAGGAAATATGCGAAGACGAAGAAGACGAAACCTATGGTGATCTGCTCGCGGAACTCCATAGTCCAGTGGTTCGATCCTAACCCCGCGTCGCTGGCCGGGCTGCTCGCGTCTCCACAAGTCGCTCCGGGGCGTGGGATAACCCTACACGCTCCATGCACATCCGTCCCGTCGCCCCCATCAACGGAGTCCGCGGGCACGCCATACCACGGCGCGCTCCTCGATGCTGGACGTGACACGAGCGGCGATCACAAACCCCTCACGAGAACTCAGCTCGCGATAGGTGACGGTAAGATATCGCCCGCCCGGCATCCTGCGAGCGGCCACCTGTGTATTGCGCCATCCGCGCATAATGAGATCGGGCCGCTCGATGGTACCCAAGACATCATCGCAGCAGGCGTTGGTGTGAGACCACCGCTTCGCCATCAAGCGGATGGGGATGCCGTTCACTGACACAACCGTATAGGATAGCTCCATCACCAGCTCTCCGCTCTCCGATGCCCTCCACGCCAATTATAGGGTTTTCGGTCAAACTCGCAACAGCGGCCCGGCCGTCGTTACCGGCACATAGATGTTGCCCTGTCGCTCGAACTTGTCGTACTGCACCCCTTCTCTGCCTCTCGTGTCTGCGCACTGTTCCAGCAAGGACACCACCCTAGCATGGCCTGCACGGTCAATTGCGGTCATCTCGTTCTTGATGCCCCGGTCGGCCTGCAACCATTGCTCCCAATCGACACAGTTGCCCGACTCGTAACCCACGAGATACCCCTCGAGTCCACAGATGGTCAGCGGCAGCGCTATGGCTTGCACCGAATAGGGACAGAGACACATGATCACGTTTCGGAAGCGCCCGCGGTCGATGCTGGGGATCATCACGTCGCGTGCGATATCCAGCGCAGAGGTCATGATGTGCATGCTGGCTCCAGCTCTGAGCGCCAGAGCGCCCATGGTCCTGATGTCGCACCCCTCGCACGCAGGTTGAACAGTCTCGCTTCCGCTCTCCAGATCTAGTGTGTCTAGATACGTGCAGTTGTGATTGGGACGCCCCGCCGGGCACTCAGGGACCATGGGTTTTTGGCAGAACCCCACCGCCACCAGTAGCTCCGTCTTCGCACCGGTCAGCCGGGCCACGAACTCCTCCTCCGCCCCCTCGGATAGGAGAGTGATCGAGCCCTGTGCCCTGTTCTGGTGTTGGAGCTGGCGGTACCGCACTATCCCAGCGATGGCGCTCAGGGGATGACGGAGAAGGATCCTGTTGAGAAACGTCAGGCCATACTCCATTCCCAGGCTCCGATAGGAGAACTCCCACATCTTGAAGCCTAGAAAGGAGGCTGCATCCAGTCGATCCAGTAGGTCGTGCACAATCATGCTCTTCTCTCCGTATTGCAGATCAGGCCCCCGTTGCCGCCATCTTGCCGCGGTGGTATACTCCCTGGAAATCTGCGCGGGTCTCGGAGTCGCAAGGTGGGTACCCAACAGGAAAGATACTACAACGACCTTTGGTCCAGGAGCAAGGTGGTCGAACCCTCAGCCTGGGCGCTCTGGGACACGATCAACACCTACACCATGGGCAAGAGCCAGTTCCTGGAGATCGGTGCAGGAAACCGGCCAAGGATACCCGTCGCTGGCTCCTGCTTCCTCGACCTGAGTCCAAGGGCGATGGAGGCCCTCAGCGCGAGAGATGCCTTCTGCGCTGCAGGCTCAGCCGAAGCTCTCCCCTTTCCCGACGAGTGCTTTGATCTGATTTGCGCCTTCGAGATCGTGGAGCACGTACCGGAGGACGAGGTGGTGCTTGGGGAGGTGGGGCGCGTGCTCAAGAAGGGTGAGCGGTTTGTCTTCTCCGTGCCTCTACACATGGAGTACTGGAGTCGATATGACGAGCTCGCAGGACACGTCCGGCGCTACGACCCCGCTGCCCTGGAATCGCTACTGGCGGACTACGGTTTACCTATCGAGAGATACAGCACCACCATCTCTCCCCGGAACTCATGGTATCGCAACGCGAGCGCCTTCCTGGCCAGCAGATTCTGGACGGTCGGCGTGGCTCTGGAGGGGAGTGTGGCACGGCCCTTCTACTGCTGGCTCGATAGGCGCAAGGGCATCAGCTGGAAGCAAGGTGACTTCGCAGAGCGCACGCAGCGCGCCAACAACGTGATCATCGTCTGCAAGAAGCAGTAGCAAGTGGCGTGCCTAGTCCGAGTCCTCCGCTTCCGTCAGTGCTTCCTCGAAAAGGGACATAGCCTCATCTACCGTGTCGCCGTCCACGGTCATGGCGGGTACGAAACGCACCGTATTAGGTCCACAACCCAAGAGCAAGAGTCCCCTCTTGAAGGCTTGGTCTATGACGGCATCGCGCAACTCGTGTGCAGGCTCTTTGGTCTCGCCGTCTGTCACTAGCTCAACACCGAGCAGCAAACCCTTACCTCGCACATCCCCGATCACGCCATGACGACCCTGCATGGCCTCAGCTGCGGTCAGCAAACGCTCCCCCATTGTGGCTGCATTCTCTATCAGGCCCTCTTCTTCGATAACCTGTATTGTGGCCGTGGCAGCGGCGCAGGAAACGGGGTTGCCCCCGAATGTCGTCCCGTGCGACCCTGGAGGCCAGTTCATCACTTCCTTCCTGGCCACCATCGCACCCAGTGGCATCCCCGAGGCTATCCCCTTGGCAATGAGCGTGATATCCGGGTCCACTCCCCAGTGCTCGATCGAGAACCACTTCCCTGTGCGTCCCATACCCATCTGGATTTCGTCAGCGACGAAGAGGATGCCCCACTTCTCCGCCAGCTCCTTGAGACGAGAGTGGTATCCAGGCGGCGGCACGACATACCCTCCCTCACCCTGGATAGGCTCCACGAATATCGCCGCCACCTCGTCGGCCGGTACCAGTTGTTTGAAGAGGGTCTTCTCTATGTAGTCCACGCAGTAGAGATCACAGGACGGATACTCAAGATTGTAGGCGCAGCGATAGCAGTATCCGTAAGGCACGTGAGTCACCCCGGGAACCAATGGGGCGAAACCTCTGCGCTGCACGGCCTTGCTTGCCGTCAGGGAGAGAGCCCCCATGCTCCGCCCATGAAAAGCCCCCAGAAAAGCCAAAGCCCGAGGTCGCCCGGTGTGATAGCGAGCCAGCTTCAGAGCCGCTTCCACCGCTTCCGTCCCCGAATTGGTGAAGAACAACCGCTTAGAATCATCCCCGGGTACCAAGGAGTTCAGCTTCTCCGCCAGCGCTATCTGAACGGCATAGTAGAAATCCGTGCCCGCCATGTGGATGAACTTGGCCGCCTGTTCCTGGACCGCCTTGACCACCTCGGGATGAGCATGCCCCGTCGTGGCCACCGCGATGCCTGCATTGAAATCGATGTACCGGTTCCCATCCACATCCCAGACCAGACTTCCCTCACCCCGTTCCATGACAAACGGGTATGCACGAGTATATGAAGGCGATATGGCCTCTGTATCGCGCGCCACGTACTCCCTGCCCTTGGGGCCGGGGATATCAGTACTCAAATCAACCAGAGTGGAGTCACGCACTACCGAACCTCCCTTGAATTCGTGGTCGCCCTCTTCTCACCCGCCGCCGATGAGCGGCAGTAGCTTCACCCTGTCACCTGGGTGCAGAGGAGAATCCTTGAACCTCTGACGTCCGTTGACCATGACGATGGCCACCAATTCCGGGTTGAGTCCTAGCCGACCAATAACATCCAGTACCGTTTGCCCGGATTCGATGGGAAGCGAAACCTGTGCGGGTCCATACTTCTTGAGCAGGCCAACCAGCGTCAGCTCTATGCCGTCTTTCACTCTCACCTTTCGGCGCCGTGATTCGCAATCAGCTTGGCACGAAGTCGAGTCCCAGCTGGTCCAGCTTCTCGCGGGTCGGAATGCCGTTCTGGTCCCAGCCTCTCTGCTCATAATACATATCGAGCAGTTTGTCCACGTTCTCCTTGGTGATCAACTTCCCCTTGCTGGGACCCGTCGGCACGGGGTCAGTGTACCAGCGAGGCGGCGGGTAGTCCCACTCACGGCCGAACCCGTCCATCTCCCGCACCCAGAAGGACCTGGTCAGGTTCCAGACCCGCTCGGCAATGTGGATCAGGTCGTCCCAGGAGCGATCGACGCCGGTGATGGCTTTCATGGCAGGGACGTAGTAGTCCAATGGCATGCCCAACTCCACCCACTGCAACCGGCAACCTCCGAGAGCATCAAGCAGCGGGCGTATATGCTGCAGCTCTATGACCTTGGCCGCCTTGTCGGGAGTGACGCCGTCGCGTCCCACCTCGATATCGTAGGTAATGGCCCACGCGCGGTTGTGGTGCGCCCCGATGTCGGCCGTCATGTAGGCAAGCATCATCGCAGGAGCATCGCGCGATTCGTATCCGCTGATCTCCAGGCCCTTGATCTGCATCGCAAAATCGCTGCTCCCACCGCCGAAGACCTCCGCTGCATACCGCACGCCCTCGGCCAGAACATCGCCGATGCCTTCGCGCTTGGCAATCTTCTGAATCAGTTCAAAGACGCCCTCGGAGTCTCCAAAGCTCAGCGCGAGACCGTCGGTATCCTCGGTAGTGATGATCCCCTTCTCAAAGCACTCAATGGCGAAGGCGATCACGTTGCCGGCAGAAATGGTGTCTATACCAAGCTCGTCACATAGGTAGTTGGCGTAGGCCACGTCCTCAATGTCGGGAATGCCTACATCCGCCCCCAGGAAGGCCGCTGTCTCGTACTCAGGACCTTCCACGTGAACGTCCCACTTTTTTGTGTAGGAGTACTTCCCGCAAGCGCAAGGGCACGCGAAACAGGCCTTGTCTGTGACGACGATCTGCTCGCGCATGTACTCCCCTGTCATCTTGTCCATCTCTTCGAAGTGCCCCGACTGAAAATTGCGTGTCGGGAAGGAGCCCCACTCGTTAGATGGAACATTGACACCCGCGGTCCCCAGCCTCACCCACACGTCCCATGCGTCACTGTTCTTGCAGAACTCCAGCATCTCGCGGCCCACGCGACGGAACTCGCCCACGTCGGCTACGGGGATGCTCTTGTTGCCCCTGACAGCGATGGCCTTGAGTTTCTTGGAGCCCATCACTGTTCCCACGCCGGCACGCCCAGCCTGGCGCCCGAAATCATGGCAGATACACGCGTACTTGACCAGGTTCTCAGCCCCAGGCCCGACAAGGGCTATCTGGAAATCGTCCCCCAGCTCCTTCTTCAGCGCCGTCTCTGCGGTGATGGCACCCTGGCCCCAATAGTCCTTGGCATCCCGCAGTTCTACGGTGTCGTTGTCTATGTACAAGTACACGGGCTTGGGCGATACTCCCTCCGCGATGATCAGATCATAGCCCGCGAATTTCATCTCCGCGCTCAGCATACCACCCACGTTGCTGTCGGCGTAGCCACCCGTAGCCGGTGACTTGGCGGCGAAAGTGGTCTTGCCAGCACCCGGAATCAAGAGTCCCGATATAGGCCCGGCAGCCACCACCAACTTGTTGGCCTCCCCCAGAGGGTCAACGCCCTTCTCCAGCTCCGAGTAGAGGATCTTCGCTGCAAAACCGCGTCCGCCCAGGTAATCCCTTGCCAGATCCGGGTCAAGATCCGATTTCTCGACACTCCCCTGGGTCAGATTCACTCTCAGTACCTGTCCACCATATCCGTTCAACATAACCGTTCCTCCTTGAGAGCACATTCCTAGCCTTGGCTATGAGCCGCATCCGGGTGGGGCGCTCCAGCCGCTGGTCTATCCTCGGTGTGACTCGGCGACTCCACCAGCTGCGGCGGATCCGTCTCCGCACCTCACGGACGGCTACTCCACGGACAGCGCCCCGTAGGCACAGAAATCAACGCACGCTTCACACAGATTGCACTGGAACGGCGCCTCTCGGTCCGGATGGGTGAAGATGACGTTCTCGGGGCAGACCTCCACGCATTCCAGGCAAGCTGTGCACTCCTCGCTGTCGATGTAGTAGGCGCCCTTCTCATTCTGGACTATGGCCTCCACAGGGCACACCTCTGCGCACTCGCCACACTGGGTGCAGGTGCGCACCTCGAAGACCCCCGGATCGGGAAACTTGGGGTCAATGGCCAGACACGACTTCTTGGGGTTGTTCTCCTGAAAGTGGTACAGAGAACACGCCAGCTGACACAGCCTACACCCTGTGCACTTGGAACTATCGGCCGTCAGATGCATTGCCACCTCCCTTGGCTATGTGTCTCACATGCTTCTGTCGCAGCGTCAAGGATACGCAAACGATGGGGAAATGTCAAGGCCAGTGACCCACTGGGCCTCTATGAGATCCACGTTCACGTCGCCCCCGGACGCACGACGAATGGGCGGTTAACCCATCCCGATACCAGTGGAGTGACCACTCCACAGTCAGCTCACCAGACACACCACGGGAGCTTTGACCGGTCCCAGGGGCGATGCTATAATCCCCAGATTACCGTGCAGAGACATCCAAGTGATCGTGCCCTCTGAGCCTCAGATCATCGGTGCGCTTGGGGCTGCCTTGCTGGCTATGGAAGACCTTGAGAGCACCGCCGCATAGCCCGTGCAACACCCCTACACCATGATGAAGAGTAGCCAGCCCCCCAGGCTGGCAAACAGGACCACCGTCAGCGCCTTCACCAGCACCATGTGGCGACGCATGAACCCCGTTAACTGCAAGGAGGTCGTGCCGTAGTACACCAGGAAAAAGATAATCACTAGTGGCACGATGAACATCAGGTTGTACAGAACGAGGTACACGAAGGCGTTGGCCCGCAGCTCCGGCACCCCGGTGACGAAGATTATCGTGGGTAGGTAAACCTGCCCCGTGCAAACCAACTCCAGAAGCGAGACCAAGAAGCCCGTGACGAAGGCCGCCCACACAAAGTTCCTGACACTGGCGCCCTCTCGAATGGCCCGGCGCACTCGCCTGCGCAGGAAATCGGGCAGCCTCAGAGCCATCTCCTCGTGTTTGCCCTTCTTGATCTTATAGAGGTCGTACAGCGCGAGTACCGCCAGCACGAGGCAGAACACTCCGGTGCCCAGGTAGACCACGCGGGACAGCGTCTGCACAACCCCCAGCGAATGGACGAAACCAAGGACCCCAACGCCCACCAGCAGATAGGCCAGGAACACGGCTCCGGTGAAGGCGGCACCTACCAGCAGGATCTCCCGTCCCTTGCGTTCCATCGCCGCCAGGTAGGATACGAAGAAGATGATGGTGGTGAAGGCACAGGGATTCAGTCCATCCAGCAGGCCCGCTCCCAGGATGGCCACGAAGGAGAAGGACTTGAAGCGCTGGATGATGCGGTTGATGGCCTCTGAGGATTCTTCCTCCAGACCCTCCCAGGGAGGGATGCAGCCTACCTGACTATGCCTCCCAATCACCTCCTCGAGGCTTTCGACTGTTATCTCACCGCCCACAAGATACTCATCGTGTATGAACACGGCTGGCGTCAGTAGCCGCTGTTCAGGGGGCACGCCGGTTCGCTCGGACATGGCGTCGTTCAAAGGGGCACAGGTGTTGATATCGAATCGCCTGATCTCGAGGTTGGGATACTTCTGCTCCAAGTACGCAAGATCGTATGAAACTCGATCGCACTCCGAGCAGCCTGGGCTGTGGAAGTAGGCGATGTACACTGGAGCAGCGAGCTCGCCGCCGACGACTTCGCAGACGTCCCCCTCTTGAGGCGCCGTCGGATCCTCACAGAGCGGGTCCGTGACACCTCCTGCGGGGACAACTGGGGGCACGGCGGGCTGATCATCGGTGGGGAAATCGCAGCCGCCAGCGACCAGGCACTCATCCACCAGCGCCTGGAGTTGGCCCCCTATCTCCTCCTCCCCAACCAGAGCGGTATCCCCGATGAAGACCTGAGGTATGGCCAAACCGGAGACCCCGTACTCCTTCTCCAGGCGCACCATCACTTCATAGTTCTCCATGGCGCCGATGTCGAAGATCTTGAGCTCAATGCGGTCTCCGTACCCCGCCTTGAGAGGGGCGAGCACCTCCTCTCTCACAGCCTGGCAGTGCTCGCACTCCTGGGCTTCGAACACGAAGAACCGCGCCACGGGCTCCTGAGCCAAAACAACCCCGGTTGGCCACGAGAGCAAGACCATGCTCAAACAAAGCAGTATGGGTACCAATCTCTTGGGCATTCGTCCCTTCCGCGAAACGTACGTCCGATCCGTCCAGGTGGCTAGTATAAGCTTGCGCATACCGTAGTGTCAAGCATGCTACCTTGGCATCTCGGGATGTGCGCCCGCTTTCGGAAAGGGCCTGTCGAGTACGACCCTCGCCTAGAACAGGCTCATAGCTGGTTCCACGCCTCACCCTTTGTCATGCAGCGAGGGCGGTGCTATAATCGCCGCGTCACTTCATCCCAGGAGTCTATGAATGATCGAAGCTAAACTGATCGATGAACTCAACGAGATCGTGGGGGACGACAACGTTTTCACCTCACCCGAGGAGTTGCTCTGCTATTCGTATGATAGCACGGTGTTGCAGCACCTCCCCGAGATCGTGGTCCTTCCGAGAACCGCCAGAGAAGTGGCGGGCGTGGTCAAACTGGCCATCCGCGGCAAGCTGCCCATCGTCCCTCGAGGAGCGGGCACGAACCTGGCAGGAGGCACGATACCCATCCAGGGAGGGATCGTGATCAGCATCACCAGGATGACCGACATCTTGGAGATCGACACGGTCAACATGGTGGCCGTGGTCCAACCGGGTGTGGTCACCGGCAAGTTACAGGCCGAGGTGGCCAAGCAGGGCCTCTACTATCCACCCGATCCTGCCAGCCTGAAGGTCACCACCATCGCCGGCAACGTGGGCATGAACGCGGGCGGCCCCCACGCCCTCAAGTACGGCGTCACCAGTGACTACGTGATGGGGCTGGAGGTGGTCCTGCCCTCTGGTGAACTGATTCGCACCGGCGGGAAGGCCATCAAGAACGTCACAGGCTACAACCTGACCCAGCTCTTCGTGGGCTCTGAGGGCACACTGGGGGTGATCACAGAGATCACACTGCGTCTGATCCCTCAGCCGGAAAGCAGCGGCAGCGTGCTGGCCGCCTTCGCCGACCTGGACGATGCGGCCACCCTGGTAAACAGAATCCTGCAGGCTGGCGTCACCCCCGCCGTGATCGAGATCATGGACCAGATGACCGTCCAAACGGTGGATGACTACTTGCAGAGCGGCCTTCCGCGCGACGCGGCAGCCCTGTTGCTCATTCAGGTGGATGGCGTACAGGCTGCCGTAGACCAGGAGTTGGAGGTAGTCTCCCAGTTATGTCGCGAGAACCGGGCCACCATGGTCGAGGTGGCCACCACCCCTGACGAAGAGGAAGTCTTGTGGAAGGCGAGACAATCCATCTCACCCTCTCTGACCCGGGTACGCCCCAACAAGCTGGGCGAGGACATCTCAGTCCCACGGGAAGCCATCCCCCAAGTGGTGAATCGCATCCAGGAGATATCTCGAGTGCGGGACCTACCCATTGTGATCTTCGGCCACATCAGCGACGGCAATCTGCATCCCAACATCCTCTTCGACCAGGCAGACCCTGAGGAGATGGAGCGAGTTGAGGCTGCGTCCAGCGACATCTTCGAGGTGGCAACCTCAGTGGGGGGGACCCTCTCCGGCGAGCATGGCATAGGTTTGCTGAAACAGAAGTATCTGCAACTGGACCTCCCCGAGGCGACGGTGGAGGTCATGCGCACGATCAAGCGCGCCCTGGACCCCGACAACATCATGAACCCGGGCAAGGTCTTCCCCGAGGACTGACGCGGCAATCTGACAGAAGCACATCGAGGAAGAGCAGCGAGCGTTAGTGCGCTTCATCCCCATCGACGAAGGGAACACCAAACTCTGCCTCTGCTTCTATGAGTGCTTCCTGCGTATCTCGGTGCCCGACAGACTGCTCTGCAAGCTGAGCAAAGGGGGCTGCTCATACCACGGTGTACATGTGTGAGTCACCTCATCGCGGTGCCACAATGTTCGACACCCACTTGCCTTCATACCTGAAGAGCCGCCTCGCGAGCTCTGATGGGGAGAACGGGTTGCTCACCCCGGACCGGGAGCCTATAATAGCTCGTGGAGACGAATGGTGAGCGTAGATGCAACCGCTCTGGGGTCTACCCTCCCCCAGGTGGTCAAACCCGCCCGCTACACCGGGGGGGAATGGAATAGCGTCGTCAAGGACTGGGAGAGGACCCCCATCAAGTTCGCCCTGGCCTATCCCGACGTCTACGAAGTGGGGATGTCCAACCTGGCCTTGATGATCCTCTACGACATCCTCAACCAGCAAGAGGACGCCCTGGCCGAGCGCGTCTACACCCCGTGGGTGGACATGGAGCAGGCCATGCGGGCATCAGGCATCCCCCTATACAGTTTGGAGAGCCGGCATCCGCTCCACGAGTTCGATATCGTCGGCTTCACCCTGCCCTACGAGTTGAATTGCACCAACGTGCTCACCATGCTGGACCTGGGAGGCATCCCTCTGCTGGCCAGCGAGCGGAACGATGCCCATCCCCTGATCATCGGGGGCGGCAGCGGCACCTACAACCCCGAGCCCCTGGTTGACTTCTTCGATCTCTTCGTCGTGGGCGAGGGAGAAGAGGTCATTCTGGAGCTACTACAACTGTACCGCGATTGTGGCGAGAATAGGAATCGGTACCTCCTGCGGGCCGCAGAGACAGATGGGGCGTATGTCCCCAGCCTGTACGAGGTCACCTACAGCGACGACGGAACGGTAAGGGAGGTATCGCCAACCCATGAGAGCGCCAAGCCGTCCATCACCAAGCGCATCGTGGACTCTCTTCCCCCGCCGCCGACGAAGGTCGTGGTGCCCTTCGTGCAGGCAGTGCACGACCGCGCCACCATTGAGATCCAGAGAGGCTGCACCCAGGGCTGCCGCTTCTGCCAGGCGGGGATGATCTACCGCCCTTTACGGCAGCGGCCTCAGGAGGAAATACTAGCCGCAGCAGACAAACTTCTGGCGGCCACGGGCTACGAGGAGCTCGCCCTGGTCTCCCTGAGTTCCTGCAACTACACGGGCATCGAAGGGTTGGTGGAGCAGCTCCTGGCCCGCCACGGCCCCACCTACACCTCTATCTCCCTGCCCAGCCTGCGCATGGACTCCTTTTCCCTTCGGCTCGCTGAGATGTTTCACGGGCGCAGGAAGACCGGGCTGACCTTCGCCCCCGAGGCAGGAAGTGAGCGCCTGAGAAGAGTGATCAACAAGAACCTTAACCACGACGATATCCTGAGCACCGCTGAGTCTGCCTACAACAGTGGCTGGCACCGCATCAAGCTCTACTTCATGATCGGGCTGCCCACCGAGACCATGGAGGACGTAGAGGCCATCGCCGCCCTGGTCAACGAGCTGCGCGCTGTCGGTCGCCGGGCGAGGGGGAAGAAAGCCGAACTGAACGTCAGCGTGGCTACCTTGATCCCCAAGCCCCACACCCCCTTCCAGTGGATACCCCTGGAAGACAGGGCATCTTTGGACGAGAAACACCATGTCCTGCGAAACCAAATCAGGGGACGAGGTCTGAAACTGAGCTGGAACGACCCGCAGACCAGCCTCCTGGAGGCGGCGCTATCGCGAGGAGATCGCCGCCTGGGCAAGGTGATTCTGCACGCATGGCAAGCAGGAGCCAGGTTCGACGCCTGGAGCGAGGCCCTGGACACCCAGCGCTGGTGGCAGGCCTTCTCTGCTCAAGGGCTGGACCCTGCCTTCTACGCCCGCAGGGAGCGCCCGCTGGACGAGGTTCTGCCCTGGGATCACATCAGCGCAGGGGTTAGCAAAGAATACCTCGTGGCCGAGCTTCGACGGAGCCTGGCAGAGGAAGCCACCCTCGATTGCCGTGAGGGTTCATGCCGGACCTGCGGCATCCTGGAGACCTTCCACAGAGATCCTGAAGCCATGCAGCAAGGACGGTGGGGCTGCGTCGGCGTTCAGCAGAGCGCGCAATAGCACTATTGCCCGAAAGGAAAGCTCCCTTTGAGACCCAAGATGGAGCGTACACAACGCCTCAGGGTGACCTTCGCCAAGGGAGAAGAGGTCAAGTACATCTCCCACCTCGATCTGATGCGCCTCTGGGAGAGGGCACTGCGCCGGGCCGGCGTGCCCCTGCTGTACTCCAAAGGGTACAACCCCCGGCCCAAGATCTCCCTCGCCGCGCCCCTGGCGGTGGGCATCACCGGCCAGAGAGAGATCATGGACGTGTCTCTCGAGAGACCTCTGGCCCCTCTGGACTTCGCCACCGCCGTCAAGCGACAGCTCCCTGCCGGCATCACCCTCATCGAAGTGCAGGAGGTGTACGTCACTCTACCTGCCCTCCAGACACTGGTGCAGTCTACCCACTACCTGGCCACGGTTGACACCAGCGAGGAGACCACCGATGTCGAGGTCCGAGTCGCCTCCTTGCTGCGTGCCGAGCACTTGCGCCGTCGGCGGCGCGAGAAGGAGTACGACCTGCGCCCACTGATAGAAGAGCTGTGGTTGGAGGCAACAGACGAGGACCAGTGCACTCTGGGGATGAAACTGCGAGCTGGCGAAGGGGGCACGGGCCGTCCGGACGAGGTTCTGGCCGAACTAGGCCTGACCGATCAGGTAGAACGAATCACGCGCACCCAGATCCACTTCGCGCCAGCGGGAGAGACGTAAACCCCACGTTCGACCGCCCGCGACGCTGACAGTGACGACACTGCCGTGGTTGAGCGAGGGATCCCAGTCAGCCTAACCAGGGAACAGCACCTGCTCCAGTTCTCTCAGCCTCTGCACACCCTTGATCTCATACGGGAACAGAGGCACCTTGATGATCTCCCTGTCGTCCCCGTACTCATCGCGCAGCATCTGGATGTACGGGCACTGCATCTCCATTCGCTGGCGGTTGAAGTCGCTGTCGGGGTTCTGGATCACATTATTGACCAGTATGTACCGGATATCCAGTCCAAAACGCTGGAACTCCTTCACCAGCCTCTTGGCCTGATAGACACCAAGGCCCTCGGGGATGGTCACCAGGACGAACTCAGTGTTCGTGGGATCCCTCATGAAGCTGGTCACTTCCTCAGCCAGGTCCTTCCAGCTCTCGATGAGCTCGAGGAAGGGTACCTTCTTCAGCTTGAGGGCATCCCTGACCCTCATGTACACCTTGGGCGCGGTCCGCAGGTGCTCCATGAACTTGTACGGCAGCTCCAGGAGCCTCAGCGTGTCCCCCGCCGGAGCGGTGTCCCAGACGATCAGATCATAGGAACCATCCTTGACCCGCTCCAGCACGTAGTCCAGCATGAACTCCTCCTGTATCCCAGGGGCCATGGCTACGTACTCTATGACCTCATCGTACTCCATGTTTATCATCGACGAAGCGGCCTCGTAGATCTCCGGGCCGAACTTCTTCTTCCATCTCTTCATCACCTCATCGGGGCCTATCTCCAAGGCGTCGAGGTTCTCCACGCCTTGAACGGCCTTCTCTTTGGGCCCAATCTCCATCTCGAAGATGTCCGATAGAGAGGGGGTCAGATCGCTGGAGATGATCAGCGTCTTCCGGCCCAGCGAGGCGTAGTGCAAGGCAGCGGTTGCCGAGCAGGTCGTCTTCCCCACTCCGCCCTTGCCACCGAACATCAGCACGCGCTTACCACTGCCATCTAGTTCAGAGAGAGACATCCAAGACCTCCGAAGTCGACCTACTCAGACAGATTCTGCCGACAATTCTAACACAAATCCAATGATTGCACAGAGCTTGTGCGTCCCGCTGTTGACCGTCGCCACTCGCTGTCAGCCAGGGGTTCCGAGCCTCCTCCTCCTGCCAACAGCTGACCTGCCCCCACCTGCTGGGCCGGCGATACGCGCCAAGATGATCGCCTGTCGCTCGTAGCCGCAGGGCATACCATGCGGCTGCATCGTTCAACGGACAGCCGCGCCTGGTCAGTGCAATGCGGACCTCCTCGGTTCGCGCAGCTCGGTCCGAGGTTGCGAGCAACACCATCCAGGGCCCGCTTCACCGTCCCCACACATTGCTGCCTCGGATACCGAGAAGGGGGCTTTGAGAGGAGCTGTGCGACTACTTCGTTGCCGCTTGCGCCTGTCGGCCAGGAGATGGGGCTGGAACCAAACGCAGGTAGCTCTTCTCACAAAGAGTCAAAAGGGCATCCTATATGCCAGGATGCCCTGGTGCGATCAGATGAGACGATGGTACCGTGGCCAAGCGCGGGCCACCGCTACAGTAGCCCTTCCTCGGTCTTGGCGTCGAAGAGGTGAATGTTGTCCATGTTAAGGGCGATCCCCAAGTCTTCCCCCACTGCCGCGGCGCTGCGAGGATCCACGCGCGCCACGAAATCCTTGCCATTCTTCACCAGGTACACGTACCGCTCCGAACCCATGGGTTCTATCACGTCCACCTTGGCTACGAACGAGGCAGCGGTGACGTCAACCGGCATGTATCTCTTGTCATGTATATCCTCTGGTCTAATGCCGAAGATCACCTCTTTGCCCAGATGGTCCGTCAGAGCGGGGATCACCTGCGTGGGGACCTCCACCTGGAAGGCTTTGGTCTGGATGTGGATGGCCTCATTGCTTCCCATCAGCGTGGCATCGAAGAGATTCATGGCCGGGCTGCCGATGAAGCCCGCCACGAAGATGTTGACCGGATGGTCGTACAGGTCCTCCGGTGTGTCCACCTGCTGCAGCACCCCGGCGTTCTGCACGGCGATCCTGGTGCCCATGGTCATGGCCTCCACCTGGTCGTGGGTAACATAGATGAAGGTCGTTCCCAGCTGCAAGTGCAGCCTGCTGAGCATGGCGCGTGCTTCCACCCGCAGCTTGGCATCAAGGTTGGAGAGAGGCTCGTCCATCAAGAACACGGCCGGCTCCCGCACGATGGCCCGGCCCAAGGCTACCCGCTGCCGCTGACCGCCCGACAGTTGCTTGGGTTTTCGATCGAGCAGGTTGTCAATGCCCAGCGCTTCCGCTGCTCTCTGCACTCGCTCCTTGATCTCTCCCTTGTCCATCTTGCGGAGCTGCAGGGCAAAGGCCATGTTGTCGAACACACTCATGTGCGGATACAGCGCGTAGCTCTGAAAGACCATGGCGATGTCCCGGTCCTTGGCCGCCACGTCGTTCACCAGGCGTTCACCGATGAAGATCTCCCCGGTGGTAACCTCCTCCAGACCAGCCAGCAACCGCAGCGAAGTGGACTTGCCACAGCCAGAAGGACCGACCAGCACCAGGAACTCTTTGTCGGCAATCTCCAGGGTCAGATCATCGACGGCGATCACCTCGCCGAACGCCTTGGTGACGTGACTGAACGCGACGCTGGCCATTCGGGACCCCTTTCCAGACCTACACCGGGCTGCCCGTGGTAGAAGACAACCCGTGGAACAGCTGAAAGTAGTCTCTTAGGTGACGTGGCAGGAGGAAGTTGCGCCTCACGTGCTCTTTGGCCCTGGCGCCCATCATCTGCGCCTCATCCCTGTTCTGCAAGAGATAGAGGACCTTCTCCGCACACTCCTCGACATCGTGAACAAGGAAGCCAGTCTGGCCATCAATGATCTGCAGCGGTATACCTCCCACGGCACCTCCCACCACGGCCTGACCCTTCCACAGCGCCTCGGTAACGACCAAACCAAACCCTTCCCGCACCGACTTCTGCATGACCACATCGCAGTACGTCTGCAAGGCGTTCACCTCAATATCGTTATTCCGCTCAAAGGAGAGAAGATGGATATCAGGATCATCCCCTGCGTGTTGCTGGGTACGCTGTAGAAAGGCCCAACCCTCTGGATCATCATTTGCCATGGAGGCCATCAGGACCAGCTGCACATCGGGGATGTTCCTCTTGACGATGCGATAGGCATCTACCACCCCGAGAGGATCCTTCCACGGGTCAAACCTGGAAACCTGCGTTATCACCGGTCGATCTGTGTCCACGCCCAAACCCCGGCAAGTTCTCCTTGCTCTCTTGCGGCTCATAGGTCGGTTCTTCTTGGAGAGTGGATCAATGGACGGGTGGATGATGGCCAGCTCGGGGAAGGCGATCCCTTCTCCCGCATACTCGGTCATGCTGAAGATACCGGCCTCATAGCCTGCAAGGAAGGGCACCATGAACTCCCAGTAGCCGGGGTTCGGATGGGACGTGTCTATGTGGGATCGCCATATCCAGTGCCTGCCTGCGCTGTCGCCGTGGAAGTGCAACAGGCCGGCCGGCTGCGGATCGTGTACCACGATGAAATCATATTCCCCTTCGAACTTCTCGGCGTTCATCCTGTTGTACCGCTCCCACGTCTCCTTCATGCCATCGGTCAGGGGGCCATCCATCCCCTGCAAGCCGTTGTGGAAAGCCTTGGTGACCGTGAAGAACTCGTCGTCTCCCGCAATCACCTGCCACTCCGCGTCCAGACCCACCTCGCACATCAGCGGTACCAGAGACTGCAGCATCTCTGCCACGCCCCCGCCGAATGCTGTGGCGTTGATGTGCACTACACGAGCCCCCTTCAACTCGCCAGCCAATCCGAGGACTTCATCGATCAATTCGTCGCCGACAGTGGCGCGGTAGTGCTCCAGCGACTTCTGTTGCAGTTCAACTCTGTCAAGCATGCTCCACTAATGTACCCACTTTCTTTAGATTCATCCCTTCACCGCACCGGCGAGATAGTCGGCCCTCAGCCAGCGCTGCATAAGGTAGGTGACGATGACCACCGGGATGGTAACGATAGTGGCCCAGGTGGCAACCACCGTGGGCCCCGAACGCCCAATGATGTCCAGGAGCTGGATGGGCAACGTGGGGTGCAGTAGAGTCAAGAAGCGAGCATACGTTACCTCATCCCAGGACAGGAGCCAGGTGAAGATCGCCGCCACGGAAATGCCAGGGGCCGCCAGAGGGATGACCACTCGCCAGAGAGTCCGCAAGCGACTGGCCCCATCCACGCTGGCCGCCTCCTCCAGATCCCGTGGAATGGTCTCGAAGGCTCCCACCAGGATCCAGGCGCAGATCGGCAACACCAAGATTAGATGAGCAAACACAAGGCCGATGATACTCTCGTACAAGCCCATGCGCAAGAAGAACACCGCCACAGGCAAGGCGATGCCGATCTCGGGATACATCCTGGTGAAGAAGAGACTGAGTATCAGGAAGTACTTGACCTTGGGTGCCATGCGTGAGATGGCGTAAGCGCCCGGAACGCTGATCACCAGAGCGATGGCAGTAGTGACTGTGGCCACGACCAAACTCTTCGTGAAAGCCGGGTACAGGGTCTCGCTGTTTAGCACTCGCTCCCACCACTGGGTCGTGAATTTGGTGGGGAAGTAGGCCGGATCGGGTCTGAAGAACTCACTGGGCTCCATCACCGACAGCACCACCATAAAATACACGGGTGCCATGGTGACAGCTACGATCAGCAGAACTAGCAGGGCGAGGCCCACCCTGCCTGCCCTCTTTCCCCAGTTTATGCGCCGAGCTCCCGGTCTGCTCGTTGGCGCTGCCTCGCTCATCCTGTTATCTCCTCCGTGCCAGCGATACGTATGTACAGAAGCACAGTGACCAGGATCATCACCAGCAGGATGGTAGAAGTGGCCGCCGAAGTCGTGTAGTACACACGCTGGTACTCGTAGTAGCCGAAGGTGGATAGTACGGGTACCGTTCGACCGACCCCCAATCCCATGGGGTGCGCAAAAATGCGAAAGGCGTCGATGCCTCTAATCACTACGGCGGAGGTGATGGCTGGCTTCAGCAGTGGCAAGGTTATTCTTCGAAAGCGTTGCCAGACGCCGGCACCGTCAACTTGCGCGGCCTCGTAGAGTTCACTGGGGATCGACTCCAGGCCGGCCAGCAGGATGAGCATCACCAACGGCGTCACTTTCCACATGTCCGATATGGCCACAGTGAACAGCGCCAGGGGATACCTCAGCCAATCTATGGGCTGCGATATGAGGTTCAGATCTATGAGAGCTTGATTCAGGTATCCAGACGACAGGAATATGTAGCGCATGTTCGATGCGGCGACGACCACCGGTATGCCCAGGGGCAGGAGCATAATGGCCCGGAAAACCCCTCGTCCTCTGAAGGTGCGAGTCATTACCAAGGCCACAATCAGCCCCAGGATCAGCTCCAGGCCGACGCTGGTGAAGGTGATAATCAATGTGTTGATGAAGGCGGAGACGAACTGGTAGTCCTGGATCACCAGATTGTAGCTCTCCAGCGAAGGGAACCCGCCCCCCCTCGGAGGGTTCTGAAAGCCAAGCAGAATCGAAGCGAAGACAGGCACCAACGTTGTCCCGAACACGTACACGAAGAGCGGCGTGATGAGGACGATCTCGAACCCGTGCCGCTTGACAAACGCCGCAGCTCTGCTGACTCGGCTCGGAGTGTACGGACGCACCAACTGGGCTGTGGTCATGCTCTTCTGCTCCGATGACTGTAGACAGGGGACTGGGCCCGACGATGGGCCCAGTCCCTACACAGTCTATTCGTTGGCCGCGATGACCGCCGCCAGACGTGTTGCCACGTCGTTCAGGACAGTCGTCACGTCCTCACCGTTGTACACCGTGCGATCCCACGCCTCCGTGATCAACGGGAATACGTCCGTCGTCAAGTACGGCACGTTCGGCCGCAACACTCCGCCCCGCGCTGCCGCCTGAATCGCATCCCACAACGGCTTCTGATCCGCCGCTACCAGACCAAGAGCATCATCACGCACCGCTGGCCACGATAGCTCGGATACGAAGACCTCCTGTGCCTCCTTCGACGTCATGAAGGCGATGAAGTCCAGGGCCACGTCCATGTTCTCAGTACCCTTCGGTATGCCCAAGACCTCACCACCCATCACGTGCGCCGACAGCCAACCTCCATACACCTCAAAGTCGGTGAAACCATAGTCGGGCGGAAGCACACTGTATCCGAACGGCCAGTTCTGCATGATGTGGCACTCGCCTCGAGCTAGATACTCGTTCGACGTGTCCCACTTCGCATCTCGCGTAGCCGCTTGGTTCAGCAGCCCGGCGCTCCACATGTCTTGGAACCACTGGAAGGTCTCCATGGACCCCGCGTCGTTCAGCACCATCGGATCCCCGCCATTGGATACGATCCACTCCCACAACAACGTCGGCAGTGGCAACGCCTGGTCCCCGCCTCCCTTGAAGATACACTTGGGAGCCGCGTACTCGTCGGAGAGCGCCTGGCACACCGCCTGGTACTCTGCAATGGTGGTGGGCGGCTCTAAATCCAGCTCGTCGAACACCGCCGTGTTGTAGTACGCGATCTGCACGTTGCCGCGGTACGGCACGAACAGCAGCTTCCCATCGAACGTCATCTGGTCCGTCAAGTAACCATAGATCTCCGACGGCAGGTCGCCCTGATAGGGCGTCAGATCCTCCACCAGGTCCAGGCTGACCAACGGCGCCAAGGCAACGTTGTCCTGCGCTATGACGTCGATCTCCACCCTGCCCGCTGCCTGCTGCGCCTGCAACGTCGTCGCCACGTCCTCAGGCGGGATTTCCGCGATGTTCACCTTGTTGCCCGTGCGGGCCTCCCAGATGGGAATCACCTCATCCCGCACCACCGCCAGCTCCGCCTCTGCCAGCCGCGTCACAAACGTCAACTCGACCGGCGCAGCGACCTCCTCCGGCGTGGGTGAAGGAACCGGTTGCCCCGCAATGAGCGCCGCAAGACGCGTGGCCACGTCGTCCAGGACGGTCTCCACGTCCTCACCGTTGTACACCGAGCGATCCCACGCCTCCGTGATCAGCGGGAATACGTCCGTCGTCAGGTACGGCACGTTCGGCCGCAACACTCCGCCCCGCGCTGCTGCCTGAATCGCATCCCACAACGGCTTCTGATCCGCCGCTACCAGACCAAGAGCGTCATCACGCACCGCCGGCCACGATAGCTCGGATACGAAGACCTCCTGTGCCTCCTTCGACGTCATGAAGGCGATGAAGTCCAGGGCCACGTCCATGTTCTCCGTACCTTTCGGTATGCCCAAGACCTCACCACCCATCACGTGCGCCGATAACCAACCACCGTACACCGCGAAGTCGGTGAACCCATAGTCGGTCGGTAGCACACTGTACCCAAACGGCCAGTTCTGCATGATGTGAGCCTCGCCTCGAGCCAGATACTCGTTCGACGTGTCCCACTTCGCATCTCGCGTCGCCGCCTGGTTCAACAACCCCGAACTCCACATCTCCTGGAAGAACTCAAACGTTTCCACCGATCCCGCGTCGTTCAGCACCATGGGATCCCCACCATTGGATACGATCCACTCCCACAGCAACGTCGGCATTGGCAACGCCTGGTCCCCGCCTCCCTTGAAGATGCACTTGCCAGTGCCGTACTCGTCGTACAGCGCCTGGCACACGTCCTTGTACTCCGCGGTCGTCGTTGGAGGCTCCAACCCCAGCTCATCCATCACACTCGTGTTGTAGTACGCGATCTGTACGTTGCCCCGGTACGGCACGAACAGCAGCTTCCCGTCAAACGTCATCTGGTCCGCCAGATAGCCATAGATCTCCGACGGCAGCTCACCCTGATGCGGCGTCAGATCCTCCATCAGGTCCAGGCTGACCAACGGCGCCAACGCGACGTTGTCCTGCGCAATGACGTCGATCTCCACCCTGCCCGCCGCCTGCTGCGCCTGCAACGTCGTCGCCACGTCCTCAGGCGGGATCTCCGCGATGTTTACCTTGTTACCCGTCCGCTCCTCCCAGATGGGAATTACCTCGTCCCGCACCACCGCGAGCTCCGCCTCAGCCAGCCGCGTCACAAACGTCAACTCCACGGGCCCAGGAGCTGGCGGGGTCGTAGGCTCCGCCGGCGGGGTGGTGGGCTCAGGCGGGGGCGGGGGAGTCGTGGGCTCAGGAGTTGCC
This sequence comes from Chloroflexota bacterium, assembly GCA_030603665.1. GTDB lineage: Bacteria > Chloroflexota > Anaerolineae > UBA7937 > B3-Chlor > JAUVXJ01. The sequence continues at coordinate 133,776 of JAUVXJ010000005.1, forward strand.
GCCGGAGCGCACGCCGCCAAGATCAGTGATAGACTGATCACGACCGTCATGAGAAACATAAGTCGTTTACACATCGGTTTTTCCTCCCTTTCAGATACACTGCTCTTCATCGCCAATACCGACTACCGGTGGATCCTACCTATCACCTCCCTTCCGTGCTGGCCGGAGCCAAGCGGGCAGCATAAGTGTAGACTCCAGCTTGACTCGGCTACGCCCTGACACTTGGCTGGGTGCCGCGTCACCTGAAACGGCGTACAAAAGACGACGACTCGCTGACCATCACAGCACATGGAAGCTAGAATAGTCGTCAGACACTGGTTGCAGTTCGTGTCGGGATCGGCTGGTAGAGTTGGATCTGGGTTCAGGTGCGCAGACGATAGGCAGCGATGCGGGAGACTCGTCAGTGAGGAAAGGGCCGCTTGCCCCCCCAGAGGGACAAAATGATGACCAATCGTGGTCATGTACTACAAATATAGCACAACTACCGCTCCGTGTCAAGCCAAATAGCGGCTCGCTTCCGTGGCTTCCGCACGGCGGCGCGACGGTAGCCGAGATTCAACAGTCGATTCGCGGGGCATCGGCGAGGCATTCTGGCGCCTGCTGCCTCCACGCTCGGCCAGACCAGCCGCGACGCGAATTCAACTGAGTCCCCTGAGAGCGCCCGGTCTAGGCAGCTTCCCGCAGTCTAAGCCAACCGCCGAAGCGCCCAGCATCACTCGTTTGCAGCCAGCCAGGTCAATGGATTCGCTCAATCTAGAAACGCGCTCGACGCTTGACATAGCCGCACCCCCGCGAGTACAATAGTGATGGTCACACTCAGACGCCTCTTAAAGCGGATGCGAGCCTCCTTTAACGCTTGAAACGCACTGGAGAGTTGGACATCGCCAAGGAGCCACCGTCGAACAAGGACCTCTTCCTTGGAATTGACCTCGGCGGCACAAAGATCGTCGCTGGCCTCGTCGATCGAGGAGGGCGGATCGTCGCTAGGCAACATCGCACAACACAAGCACGCGACGGCCAGGATGCTGTCGTCCGCCGCCTGATGGATGGCACCACACATTTGTTGTCCGCCGAGGGCGTTGATCGCGCAGCAGTGGTCGCCATAGGCGTGGCTACTCCCGGCCCCATCGATGCCCGCTTGGGAGTAGTGACGGCACCGCCCAATTTGCCCGGCTGGCGTGACGTACCCCTGGGACGAATGATCCAGGACGAGTTCGGCCTCCCCACCTCTCTGGAGAACGACGCCAACGCCGCCGCCATGGGTGAGCACCGCTTCGGGGTCGGCTGTGACGCAGAGCACCTGATCTACGTCACCGCCAGCACGGGCATCGGGGGCGGGTTCATACTGGATGGCCGCCTCTACCGAGGTGCTACGGGCGCGGCCGCAGAGGTCGGTCACATGACCATTCTACCCCACGGACCGCTATGTGGCTGCGGGAATCGAGGATGTCTGGAGGCCCTGGCCTCTGGCACCGCCATCGCCCGTGAGGCCCGAGAGCGAGTCGCCCGGGGAGTGGCAACCCTCATCGCCGAACTAGCACAGGGCGACTCGGATGGCATTTCTGCAAAGATGGTGGCTCAGGCAGCGGACCTGGGAGATGCAGAGGCGAACGAGATCCTGGATCAAGCCATGATCTTCCTTGGGGTGGGCATGGCCAATCTCGTGAACCTCTTCAACCCCCAGCTTCTGGTCATCGGCGGCGGGTTGACCAAGATGGGGCCGCGCCTTTTCGACCCCGTTCGCCGTATCGTAGATCGGCGAGCGTTCCCAGCCACAGCTTCCGCGGTTGAGATCAAGCGCGCCCAGCTAGGAGATGACGTGGGCCTGCTGGGGGCGGCAGCCGTGGCTATGACCGCAATAGAAGACAACCGTCATGAGTAGGGAAAGGAGAAATCCGTCACCATGACAACGAGGTTAGGCATCAATGGTTTTGGCCGAATCGGTCGGCAAGCGCTCAGGATCATACGGGATAGGTACCCGGATAAGCTGGAGGTGGTAGCTGTCAACGACCTCTTTGACCCGGCCACCAACGCCCACCTCTTCAAGTACGATACCAACTACGGCACGTACCCCGGACAGGTGGAGATGAAGGGCAACGATCTGCTGGTTGACGGGGATGTAGTCCGCGTCCTCGCAGAGCGCGACCCTGCCAAGCTTCCGTGGACGGACCTGGGCGTTGAGATTGCCATCGAATCAACCGGGATATTCAAGGAAGGTCCCCTGGCGGCCGCCCATATCGAGGCGGGTGCCAAGAAGGTCCTGATCAGCGCTCCCGCAAAGAAGGAAGATATCACCATCGTCCTTGGTGTGAACGAGGAACTGTACGACCCCAAGAAGCACCACATCATCTCCAACGCATCATGCACCACCAACTGCCTGGCGCCGGTGGCTAAGATCGTCAATGATCGCTTCGCTATCATCAAGGGCTTCATGACCACTGTCCACGCCTATACAGGCGGTCAGCGTCTGCTGGATATGGGACACAAGGATCTGCGGCGTGCACGCGCAGCGGCGGTCAACATAGTGCCTACGAGTACGGGTGCGGCCCGTGCCATCGGCGTGGTCCTTCCAGAGCTCGACGGCAAGCTGAATGCGTTCGCCCTGCGTGTGCCCACCGCTACGGTGTCACTCATCGACCTGACGGTGGAAGTGGAGCGCGAGACAAACACTGATGAGCTCCGTTCAGTCTTCAAGGAAGCTGCCGAGGGCCCCCTGAAGGGCATCCTGGGCTTCAGCGAGGAGCCTCTCGTGTCGGTGGACTTCAAAGGTGACCCGCGATCCAGCATCGTAGATGCTGAGTATACGCAGGTCATGCAGGGCAACATGGTCAAGGTGGTGTCCTGGTACGACAATGAGTGGGGCTACGCCACGCGCTTGATCGATCTCGCCAACTACGTGGCGGACCGGCTATAGATCAGATCTCGCCTGCTATTCGCGCAACGGCGCTCACGCGCTCCAATCCTGTAACGGGCGCCGTTGTGTCCTACCATCCCATAGAACCGGCGGAGTGAGACGTGGTCAAGAAGACCGTGAGGGACATCTCAGCCAAGGGCAAGCGTGTTCTGATCAGAGCGGATTTCAACGTGCCTCTGGAGAACGGCGAGGTCGCCGATGATACTCGCATTCGCGCTGTGCTGCCCACCATTCAGTACCTGCTGGAACAGGGCGCAGCAGTGATCCTCATGTCTCACCTGGGGCGTCCACAAGGACAGGTCCGAGATGAGCTGAGAATGGACCCCGTCGCTAGGAGTCTGTCCAAGCTGCTCGGCCGGGAGGTGACCAAGGTTGACGACTGCGTGGGTCCACAGGTGGAGAACGCAACTGCCGGGCTGGAGCCCGGCCAGGTTCTACTCCTCGAGAACCTACGGTTCCATCCTGAGGAGGAGAAAAACGATGAGATCTTTGCGCGACAGCTGGCGTCCCTGGCAGACGTTTGCGTGAACGACGCCTTCGGTGCCGCCCACCGGGCCCATGCATCAACAACTGGTTTGACCAAGTACCTGCCATCGGTGGCTGGCCTGCTAATGGAGCGGGAGCTCATGATGTTGGGGGAGGCACTGGCCAATCCGACCCGGCCCTTCGTGGCCGTACTGGGCGGAGCCAAGGTATCGGGCAAGATCGGAGTCATCCGCAGCCTGTTGAGCAAGGTAGACCTTCTGCTTGTCGGGGGAGGCATGGCCAACACCTTCCTCAAAGCCCAGGGACTCGAGGTGGGGGATTCTCTTGTCGACAACGATAGCCTGGCCATGGCACGCGAGATGCTGGAACTGGCCGGCAAGAGACTAGTGCTGCCTGTGGACGTGGTTGTGGCCGATGCGTTCGCGGTGAACGCATCAAGTCGAGTTGTCAGCGTCGAAAAGGTACCTGTGGGCTGGCTCATCCTCGACATCGGGCCCTGCACTGTGGGCCTCTTCGAGGAGAAGCTCAGCTCCGCTGGTACCGTTGTGTGGAACGGCCCGATGGGCGTTTTCGAGTTCCCTAGATTCGCAGCCGGCACGGTCGGACTCGCAACGAGCCTGGCTAGGAGCCAGGCCACGACCATCGTGGGAGGCGGGGACTCGGCTGCGGCGGTTCGAGAGGCAGGCCTGGAGGACAGGATGACTTTCGTCTCCACAGGCGGTGGTGCTTCCTTGATGTTTCTTGAAGGGAAGAGCCTGCCCGGTGTGGAAGCTCTCCAAGACAAGGACGAGGACTCGCGAAATGACTGATCAGAAGACAATCGCCAAGCTGGCGATTCCCAACACCACCAAGATCGCCCTCCTGGTGATGGACGGCCTGGGTGGTCTGCCCCTCGAGCCAGGTGGTCTGACGGAATTGGAGACTGCGCGCACCCCCAATCTGGACGCCTTGGCCCGCGATGGCATCTGTGGTTTGCACGATCCCATCGGCCGGAGCATCACCCCGGGGAGCGGTCCCTCTCACCTGGCGCTCTTTGGATACGATCCCGTCAGGCACCTGACCGGCAGGGGTGTGCTAGAGGCGCTGGGCATAGGCTTCGACCTGCAGTCTGGCGACATGGCGGCACGGGGCAACTTCTGCACTGTGGATAGCGATGGTCTGATCACCGACAGACGCGCGGGCCGCATCCCAACGGAGAAGGGCGCCGAACTGGTCAAGCTGCTTCGTTCCATTGAGCTGCCGGACGTCAAAGTGTTCGTGGAACTAGTAAAGAACTACCGATTCGTGCTGGTGTTGCGCGGCCATGGCTTGTCAGGCCCGCTCACGGGAACAGACCCCCAGAAGCTGGGTGTTGCCCCGTCGCCTGTGGAGGCCCTGGGTGCAGACGCGGCCCGCGCCGCTTCGCTATTCAATCAGTGGATCGCCGCCGCCCGCGAGCTATTGGCCGATCTGCAACCCGCTAACATGGTCGCACTAAGGGGGCTGGATAAGAAACCCAACCTCTCGAGCATGAGCGAAATCTACGGGCTTCGCGCAGCCGCCATCGCCACCTACCCCATGTACAGGGGCGCCGCCCGCGTGGTGGGAATGGATGTGCTGCCCGCAGGGGAAAGTCTGGAAGAGGGGATCGAGACCCTCGCCATCCACTGGGCGGACTATGATTTCTTCTTCGTCCACGTGAAGAAGACCGATAGCGCTGGAGAGGACGGCGACTTCGACCGCAAGGTCTCTGTGATCGAACACGCGGACCAGGTGGTCGTCCCAGCCATCGTCGCACTGCACCCGGACGTGCTGGTAGTCACCGGCGATCACTCCACTCCGGCCCTGCTGCGCTCGCACAGCTGGCATCCGGTCCCCGTACTTCTCCACTCCAGGCATTGCCGCTCGGACGAGGCTCAGGCGTTCTCAGAGAAGGAGTGCTCCAAAGGCGCCTTGGGTCGTCTCCCGGCCACGGAGATCATGCCTCTGGCCATGGCCAACGCCCTTCGGCTTACGAAGTACAGCGCCTAGAGCTGGGCACGCCGCTGCATTCCTCCACCTCGCCATTTGTTGAAAGGAGACACTCTATGACCGGGCAAGTGAACCCTCGCATCTTCCGGCAGTATGACGTGCGAGGAGTCGTTGATGTGGACCTGACCGACGAAGTAGTGGAGGAATTGGGCAAAGGATACGGTGCCTATATGGCCCACCTGGGCCGCAGAAGGGTCAGTGTGGGACATGATGCCCGCGTCAGTTCTCCCCACTTCCGCGATGCGCTGATCAAGGGCGTCCTATCCACGGGAGTAGACGTCGTAGACATCGGTATGGTCCCCACCCCCACCCTGTACTACTCCCTGTTCCACCTTGATGTGCAAGGAGGGGTGATGATCACGGGTAGCCACAACCCTCCCGAGTTCAATGGCTTCAAGCTGGCTGTGGGCCACGCTACACTGTACGGCCCCGAGATACAGAGGATCCGCGAGATCATCGAGACCGCAGAGTACCCCGAAGGTGAGGGAAGCATCACACAACAGGATATCAAGCCCGACTACCTGACCACCCTGAAACAGAGGATCGGCCGCTTCGACCGAGAACTCAACGTGGTGGTGGACGCCGGCAACGGCTTGGGGGGCATGTTCTGCCCAGATCTCCTACGAGAGCTGGGCGCTGATGCCTCAGGGCTGTACTGCGAAGTCGACGGCACGTTTCCCAACCACCACCCCGACCCCACGGTGCCGGCCTACCTGACGGACTTGATAGCCGAGGTTTCGACGAGGAAGGCAGACTTGGGTATGGCCTACGACGGTGATGCGGACCGATTGGGGGTGGTTGACGAGGACGGCAATATCATCTGGGGGGATCAACTCCTGATCCTATTCTCCCGTGAGATACTGGCGCGCCAACCTGGAGCGACCATCATCTTCGAGGTCAAGTGCTCCCAGGCTCTCCCCGACGAGATTGAAAAAGCAGGCGGCGTGCCGCTCATGTGGCGCACCGGACACTCCTTCATCAAGAAGAAGATGAAGGAGGAGAACTCCCCTCTCGCAGGTGAGATGAGCGGTCATCTCTTCTTTGCCGATGAGTACTACGGCTACGACGACGCGATCTACGCATCCTTGCGCTTGGTGCGGCTCCTGTCGCGCTCGGATAAGTCCATTGGCGAGATGCTGGCTGACGTACCCCGCTACTACTCGACCCCCGAGATCCGTATAGACTGTCCCGACGAAGAGAAGTTCCAGATCGTGTCGGACCTGGTGGAGCATTTCAAGAAAGAATACGAGGTGATCGATGTGGACGGGGCCCGTGTGCTGTTCGGCGATGGCTGGGGTCTGGTGCGGGCCTCAAACACCCAGCCCGCGCTGGTCTTGAGGTTTGAGGCACGGAGTCCAGAACGCCTGGAGGAGATCAAGGGCACCATCATCTCCAGGCTGAGCGAGGTCTCAGGAATTGAGATACCAACGTTGGCCGCGGCACCATGAGACGAGGAGAGGAGAAGGATGATGAGTGAGGATAACAGCCGCAAGGAGGAGTGGGAACAGATCGGGCGTGACATCGAAAGCAAGATCAAGAGAGAGTTTGCAGCTTGGGCCGGAGCCGATGAGACCGACACCTGGGAGACCATCGGCCAGAAGATGGAGGGCAAGGTACGAGGTGAGGTAGCAACGAGCCTGGGAGGCGAACCCGAGGAGGATTGGGCGGGGATCGGTCGGCGCGTCGAGGAGCGGGCCAGATCCAACCTCGGGGACTTGGCCGGAGCAGAGCCAGAGGACGATTGGGAAACCATCGCCCACAGAGCAACAGGCAAGATCAAGGCCGACATGGCCACCGGCCTCGGCGGAGAACCCGGTGAGAGCTGGGAAGAGATCGGCGCTCGTATCGAGCAGCGTGCCAAGTCCGGCCTTGGCGAGTGGGCTGGTACAGATCCCGAGGATGATTGGGAGGCTGTGGGGCGCAAGATTGAAAACAGGATCAAGTCCGCGTTACGGGAATGGTTGAACGAGTAGAGGGGACGCACCTCCGAAAGCTCTTCGATCCCATCAGCGTCGGCCGCCTGGAACTCTCCAGCCGCATTGTGATGCCATCACCTGGTCTACGCACCCCAGGGCTTCGTCACCGATAGGTTGGTGAATCACTTTGCACTAGGCGAACAGCCATAGTAGGCGTGGCAGCCCAGAAGGACCACCACGCCTTGCAGGAGCAAGTGACGGAACTACACGGAACTACATCTCATCGGCGACGCCCGCGAGCCGCGAAAGGCCCTGGACGCCATACACGAGGGTTTTGAGGCCGGCATGATCATCTAGGTGCCGGGGCTTGCGGAGCCAGGCAACGTGCAGTAGAATACGCTCACCATGCACAAAGAAGGGCAGAGAACGGGGGGAGAAGGATGAGCGAGGAACAAAATCGCAGCAAGAGCGAGAAAGAGGAGAAGGAGGAGAAGGACCGCGGCGAACGGGAATGGGACAAGGGGGAGCAGTGGAGTGGCGGTGACGCCCTTGGTCCGGTGGTCTGGGGCCTGATCGTCATCCTCGCCGGCTTGGCTATGGCGGCTGTCAATTTCGGGATCTATCCCTGGCTGACGTGGGAGAACGTCTGGGCCTTCATCTTCGTCGGAGCGGGGGTGTTGTTCCTGCTGGAGGTGATTCTCCGCATACTGTTACCCGCATACCGCCGCCCCATCAGGGGGCGCTTGATCCTGGCCTTCGTGGCTTTGGCGGTCGGCCTCGGTTGGTTAGTCGGCTTTGAGCTGACTTGGCCTTTCATCATCATAGCCGTCGGTTTGGCCATCATCATCGGCGTCTTCGTCAGGCCAAGATCCTAGTCAGCCTGGGAGCTAGAGTCGACCCAGGTCCATAGTGACCAACTGGTCCCACCAGTAGCGGAGGCGAGTGATCGGCTTGTCGCGCCCTATGCAGCGGAAGTATGGGGGCAGGAAGGCTCTGATCAGATCGCCGATCTTGTAGCGAGGCAAGATCGGTGTTGAGACCACTAGGCTGCCCGTTTCTCCCGGCCTCATCTCGTGCATCATCTTAACGCCTTCTCCGGTCTCCACCTCGAAGAAGAAAAGATCATAGTTGGGGACCCAGGCACGCTTCTCGTCCCGTTGCTGGCCGAACATACCCTCGGTTGCGCCGTAGATCTCAGCGATGTCCACCGGCCCAAACAGAGCCCTCAGGATGGGCCGGTACTTCATGTTTATCCCGGGGACACTGCCCAAGGTCATGATCCGTACCTTCCACAGGTCCTTCGGATACACCCCGTGGGCTGCATGCAGGTACCGGCCAAAATCCACTACCGTCGGCGCCACACCCCCCACTATGGTAACGTGCTCCTCCTTGCATCTCTCATGGGCGAGTTCAAAACGCCGCTTCCAATCAGCGATGGTCTTGCCGCCACCCAATGCATCGATCTCCTCCTGGGTCGGCAGAGAGCGCAAAGGAGTGGACGCCGTGGTATGCTTGACGTAAATGCCCGAACTATACCCATACTCCACCTCTCGATCCCCTGCCTGGATCGTTCCCACCACAGAAGGGAAGTTGAGGTTGAGGTTCACCCCCTGAAGTACATCCAACTGACCCGTGCGCGCGATATAGTTCATGAGGGCGCGGCCCGCGCTTACCCTCGTCTTCAGGTCCGTGGCGGTCATGGGGATGAACTTGGACTCACCCTTGGTTGTTCCGCGGGTGATGGCCCAACCGACGGGCGGCTCGTAGAGAAGCAGGTCCTCCTCGCCCGTCATCACTCGGTCTATAAGAGGTTTGAACTCCTCGTAATTCACCACCGGAAACGCGGCGCGGTACTCCTCGATAGAGTCTATGCTCTCGGCGCCGTGCTGGGCACCATACTGCGTCTGAGAGTAACCTGCCAGCAACCGCTCCAGTACAGCGTCCTGAGCAGCCTCGGGGTGCGCCACGGCCTCGTGCCAAGGCCGCAGGAACTCCTCCAGCATTGCCGACCCCGCATCCCTGTCCAGTGCCCTTGATTCCTGTGAAGTCCCGTCCATTCCACCCCCTTTGCGGAGCACTACCTCGTTAAGGTCCACCTGCCGCGGGCAGGAATTGTGCGATGCGATTCGTCATAGTATCCTGTATACGGCGAAGACCCACCTCGGTTCTGCCCTCCATCCTTACCGACAGCACCGGCTGGGTATTGGACGCCCTGACCAGCGCCCAACCGTCACCAAACTTGATGCGTGCGCCATCTATGTCGATCACCTCGTGACTTTCCATAAACGACTCTTTGATCGCCTCCACGATGCTGAACTTCTCGGTCTCCGGACACGGTAAACGCATTTCCGGTGAAGTGTAGTATTGTGGCAGCTCGCTGACCAGTTCGGATAGTGGTCGTTGCGTTGTTGAGAGGTACTCCAATAGCTTGCCAGCCGCCAGCAAGGCGTCGTCGAAGTTCAGAGGAGGATCGTTGAAGAATACGTGCCCGCTCAACTCTACCCCAAGCACCGCGTTCTCCTGCCTCATCTTCTGAAGAATGTAGGCATTGCCACACCTGGTCATCAGCGGGATGCCACCATGCCCTGCAATGTCATCGATCAGTGCCTGAGAACACCGTACATCCAACACCACTTTGGCAGGGCCGTTGGCCAGGAACTCTCTGGCGAGCAGCGCCACGTACTTGTCGGGGAGGACCATGGCTCCGCGCTCGTCAATCACGCCCAGCCGATCTCCGTCGCCGTCAAAGCCAATCCCAATGTCGGCGGCCTCCTTCGCCACCAGCGCCTTCAGATCACCGACATTGTCCTCATTCAGTGGGTCTGGCTCATGGTTTGGAAACCGGCCATCGGGCTCACAGTACAGAGGCACAACGTCGCATCCCAGATCCTCGATCAGCTTGCTGGCCAAGAGCCCAGCGGTGCCGTTCCCACCATCCACCACTACCTTCAGCCCGCGGTCCAGCCGAATCCGCTGCTGGATGCAGTCGACGTACTCCGGAAGGACGTCCACCTTCTCTACGGAACCCTTTCCGGTCTCGTACTGATTCTTGGCGATGAGACGTTCGACGTGCTGGAGAGCCTCCCCGGCGAGCGGATACGGGCCAACCTGGAGCTTGAGACCATTGAACTCAGCGGGGTTGTGGCTGGCAGTGACCATCACCGCTCCGTCAGCGAGAGTGCTCTCTTGCGCAAAGGACAGAGCAGGGGTAGGAACAACCCCAGCGTCAACGACATCACACCCCGTGGAAAGTAGTCCCTTCGTCACCGCAGAAAAGAAGCGCTCTGAGGAGACTCGGACATCACGCCCCACGACTACTTTGTTTCGACCTGATGTCCGCTGGATGTACGTGCCAAAGGCCTTTCCGATGGTCTCAATGGCCCCGGTGGTCAGGTCAGCATCTGCAACTCCACGGATATCGTATTCCCGGAACACTGCCCGACTTACCGCAAGCTTGGCTTGGAATGCATAGTCCCTGAGGATCCCGGAGACGGCCGCCGCCAGCTTCAGGGGATCATGACGAAGAACCACTCTCTCCGCGCCGTTGGGGCCTTTCTCAACAGCCTCCTGAACGAGATCGCCCTCGATCAGTAGCGCGCCCTCCACCAGAACCAGCTCCTCCGGCGTATCTTCGAATAGTATGATCTGCGTATCGTCCCTAACCACGGGGACAGACCTGACGGGCTCCGCCGATACTCTACGGTAGCGCGCCAGAACGGAATCGGCTATCTCCTCGGTCCGACTGACCAGGACGTAGTCCAATCGGATCCCGCAGCTGTTCTGGATGGCCCGTACGTGGTCAGCGACGGAGTAGCCCTCGGTCACGTTGGGCTGCGTCATGATATTGCAGACGAATATCTTTCTAGCTGGCCCTCTCTTCAGGATCCTGTTGATCTCAGGCACGAGAAGAGTGGGGATGATGTTGGTGTACAGAGAACCAGGACCAATGACCACGGCATCGGCCCCCTCCAGCGCCTCCACCACCTCAGGAGAGGCTACAACAGGCGCTCCGGGCCCGTCGTCAGCCATGGACTCAAGCCATACCTTCTTGATCGGTCCCCCGCCCTCCCTCTGAAGGATTTGAGAATCGCCTGCCAGGACGCTCCCGTCTTCAAGCTCAGCGCTCACCCGCACTTTGTCAATGGTGGAGAAAAGCACTTCCTCCCCAGAGGTGTGAAGGCTCCGCCTCAACTTGGCGAATGCTGTACCGCTCCCAACAGGGGGTACCACGCCGGTGATTTGCCACGGGACCTCCTTGGCGATTCGCAGCAGCATCGACAGTCCACCTGTGCCCGCGAACACCACTACTTTGGGCTTCTCCGTCGGCCCGTGGTAGTAGTCGTACACCACATCGACCAAGCTCTCGTTGGCCGCCTTCTTGGTCACGAAGGGCGCGACCAGCGTGCGACTTAGCTTGATGAAAGAGATGACGACCAGGGCGATACCCATGGTCCCCAGGAGAATGCCACGCTGCACGTGTGGAATGAACTGGAGCGTAGCGTAATAGACAAAAGAAGGGAATGGCGCCGTGCGGTAGAGGTGGACCAGCACGTAGGCGAAACCCAGACTGAGAAGCGCGATCCCCAGGAACAGGGCCACCAGCCAGCGCTTGATGTGCCAGCCGGGCAGCAGGAATCTCAGCACCCTGCTATTTCTGAGCCTCGTTGTCGGGTTCACGTCACCCATCAACACTTCCTCGCCGATGTTCTACTGGAGTCCCGTCGCCCTCTCGCGCTCAGGCGACGACCGCTACCAGTGACCTTCGAAGTCGAGAATCCCAGCTGAGATCTCAGCCGCACAACAACTCTCAAGCTCTTCCCTTACCACGGTCTTCAGCTCCTCAATCCGTCCAGGTGTGGCTGCCTCGAACACAAGGGCGATGTTGGGCGTGGTATGGGAAGCCCGCACCGATGCCCAGCCATCCTCAAACTCCAAGCGCAGGCCATCCAGGTCCACCAACTCGAAGCGCCGCTCGAAATGCTCCCGTATGCGATCCATGACCGCGAACTTGTGCTCATCGGCACACGCCAGTTTGATCTCAGGGGCAGAGTGATAGCGAGGGAACTCCGCCACGAGTTCCGAGATCCCCCTTCCTCCTCTAGACAGGGATTCCAGGAGTTTCGCCGACGCGAAGATTCCATCGTCAAAGTCGAACAGGTCATCTCCGAAGAAGATATGCCCGCTGGCCTCACCGCCGATCAGCGCCCCGCTCCTCTTCACCTCCGCCATCACGCGCGTGTAACCCGTGGGCGCCATGAGGGGTATCCCGCCTTCCCGCCTTATGACCTCGATCAGAGTTCGCGAAGATAGCAGGTCGAAGACGACGGTGCCCTGTTCGCGCTTCAGCATCTCTCCGGCGATGAGGGCAACAATGAGGTCACCGGACAGGATCTCACCATGGTCGGTCACCAGACCGACGCGATCTCCATCGCCGTCGTAGGCGAAGCCCAGGTCCGCATGGTGTTCCCTCACAGTGGCAACCAGGTCCTGCAAGTTTTCCTCTTCGCTAGGGTCCGGGAAGTGATGGGGAAAGCGGCCATCCAGCTCGCAGTACAGCTCTACCACCTCGCAGCCCAGGCGACGGAACAGCTCCGGCGCCACCGGGCCAGTGGCACCGCTGCCGGCGTCGATCACCAGCTTCACCGCTTGCTCGATCTGAACCCGCTGCATGACGGCAGCGAAGTAGTCATCCAGAATGCTCGCAGCTTGGGAGAGATGCCCCGTGCCCTCGTGGAACGGCCCCTCCTCTGCCAGTTTCCTCAGGTGCTGAATTTCCTCACCCGAGAACGGGAGAGGGCCTTTCCGCAGCTTCAGACCGTTGTACTGCGGTGGGTTATGGCTTGCTGTGACCGCTATGCCACCGCCGGCACCAAGATGTTTGACCGCGAAATACACGATCGGCGTGGTGACCACACCGACGTCGATGACCTTGCATCCTGTCCCCATCAGCCCAGAGATCAACGCGCGGGTCAAGTCCGGGGAACTCAGGCGCCCATCCCTGCCCACGACAACAGTATCGTGGCCAGCGTCCTGGAGCATGCTCCCGTAGGCGGCGCCCAGAACGGCACACACTTGGGCGTCTAGATTCTCCCCGACGACGCCTCTGATATCGTACTCGCGGAAGATGGTGGGGTCTAGCCGCAAACCAGGCTCTCCTTGAGGGCAGTAGTGAGATGTTGCGATGATTCTACAGCAGGAAGCAGGTGGTGGCAAGAACACCCATTCCCGAGGAGCCTGGCACGGCCTCTGGCTCACCGTGGCCACGACCAGATGAGTGCCAGTGCCTCCATTGCGGTTTCGGCGCTGCCCACGGTCCACCGTCCACCAGGCCCAGCAATCCAAAGGCGTGTCCGCTTTCCTCCCGGGAACGCGTGGTCCCGCAAGTCAGCCACGCCCCTGCAACGTGCGGTTCTTTGTGGTAGAATGAGCAATGTGGGTGGAGAGTATTGGACTTGCGGCGGGCAACGGGTCTGACTATTTGGCAGGAGAAGGCATAGGATGAGAAAGGTGAAGGGGTACTTCTTGAGCACGTGTGGATGGTGCAAGAAGACCAAGCGGCTCCTTGACGAGAATGAGATCGACTACGAGTACGAGTACTTGGATCTGTTGTCCCCGAGCGAGAAGGCGCGCGCACTGGCTGAAGTATCGCAGCACAATCCGCGCAAGAGCTTCCCCACGGTTGTCGTTCAGAATGACCACACGGAAGTGGTGATCGGCTTCAAAGAAGAGCGTCTGCGCGAGGTGCTCGGTCTATGAATTCTCAGAACGCCGAGACACTGTACGAGCGCCTGAAACGCGAGGCAGAGGCCGCAGGGTACCTCCTCAACCCCGACAAGACGTTCGTACTGGGTCTCATGGAAGGACTTCTCACCAACGAGGAGCGGTACGGCTATCAGTCCTGTCCCTGCCGGCTGGCCGACGGAGTGAGGGAGACGGATCTGGACATTATCTGCCCTTGCGACTACCGAGATCCCGATTTGGACGAGTACGGGGCCTGCTACTGCGCCTTGTACGTCTCCGAGGAGATAGCCCTGGGGGAGCAGGAAGCGGAGCCTGTGCCGGAACGGCGCGTTGCTCGGCCTCAACCGGCCGACGAGGAACACGACGATCAACTTGTCGGCTTCACGCGCGGCGGCATCCCCGTGTGGCGATGCAAGGTATGCGGCTACCTCTGTGCCCGGCCGCAGCCTCCACTCAAGTGCCCCGTCTGCAAGGCTGACAAGGACCGCTTTGAGCGCTTTGCGTGACATCCGACCATGGCGTTAGCGCGAAAGGGCGGCTACGTAGCGACCATGGTCGCTATCCTCTCGCCGTCGAGAGTGCTGTAGACCCCAAGCAGGTTGGCGGTCAGGCACGAATGCACAGGTAGGACCATCAGCACGTCACCCACACGGAGACCTCTGAGCAGGTGATCGGGCAGTTTGATGATCCCGTGTTCCTGCGACAGCGAAGAGACGTAGCCGCCTTCCACCGCCGGACCCCATCCGTCCTCCGTTGGCAGTGCCACTAGGCCGAAGATTGGGGCGCCGTTGGAATCCGCAATGGATTCAGTGGAAAGATGGATCGCGCCGCCGTAGACAACAGCCTCGTGTCGCTCCTCGTGCTTGGCGACTACTGGGCACGCGACAGCTACGGCTATCTCCTCCTCCTGGCAGACCCCCATATTGAGCTGCATCAAGTCGTAGAATACGAAGGTGCCCGGCCTTATCTCGTCTACGTCACCGAGGTCGTTCACCAAAGTGCAGGTCGGCGTGTCTCCCACCGATAGCTGAACGTCGCCGAAGCCCTTCCCCAAGAGACTGTCGCGGACGTCCGCCATCCTGGCGGCCGTCTCATCGTAAACCTGTCTTATACCTTCCCTCGATCCCGCGTCGTATGCATGTCCCGCGCAAGCCAGAAGGCCGCGCACGTTCAGAAGATCCGCTTTGTCCACCTCTTCTGCGACTGCAAGCACGCGATCCAGCCGCTGCCAGGGTATTCCGGTTCGGCGAGATCCGACGTCTATCTTGATCCATACGTCAGCCCGCGACTCAAGATTCCTCCCCAAGAAGCCCGCTGTCTCGGTTGACTCGACCAGCAGACCCACGTCGATATTCTCTGCCAGTTCATTCATCTTCCCCATCTGGAGAATATTGGCCGGGAAGGCGACGGTGATGTCCTGCCACCCGTGGGCTGCGAAGTAGGCAGCCATGTCCAGGGACGACACGGCGATCGAGTCCACGCCCCTCTCCCTGAACCACTCGCCGATCTGCGCAGACTGGTGGGTCTTGAAGTGAGGTCTGAAGATCACGCCACTCGCACGCGTCTTGCTGGCCATCTTCTCAATGTTGGCTCTGGCTCTCTCCTCGTTCAGCACGAGAGTTGGCTTCTCAATAGACAGGGTGTCACGCACTTGCCACTCCTTTTGTCGAAGTCACGACTGTGAGCAGTCAATCCTACTCAGATTGGGGGCAAACGGCAAGTTTGAGCTAACAGGCACGGGCGCCCCACATTTGATTCGCGACGAGCACTGGGCAATCACCCCCTCTGCTCATGGAGTCGCGAGACTCTCGGTACCTCTTTGCTGCACAGCACCCTGCTGCTCTGGGCTCTGCTTGCCATTCAGATCATGCATTTGCTCCCGCGCAAGCCCTACTGATCGCCGCTCTCCAATATTCGAACATCCAGCACCATCAGACCTTGTTCGAAGACACGGACCAGATTCAAGTCCAGCTCCTTGATCTCTGGGTGGTCGGTGACCATCTGGGCTACTGCCAGCAGCGGGTCCGCGAGGGCATTGACGTCGGCCCCTGGCTGCCCGCGGGCTCCGCCGATCACCCCATGACCCTTGATCTCCTTGATCATCTCTTTCGCATCTCTACGCTCCAGCGGAGCAACCCGAAAGGTGGCACTGTCCAGCACCTCGGTGAAGACGCCGCCGAGACCGGACATCACAGCGGGACCGAATGTGGCATCGTCCAACGCGCCCACGATGACTTCCAGGCCAGGGGGCGCCTGTTTGCAGACCAAGACGCCCTCAATGTGAGCACCCTGTACAGCATCCCGTACTGCGTCCAATATCCCCTGGTACGCGCCCCGCACGCCTTCGGCATCCCTGAGACCAATGGCCACTCCGCCCGCATCGCTCTTATGCACCACGTCGGGGGAAACCACCTTCAGCACGACGGGATATCCAAGGCCATCCGCAATGCGTGCGGCTTCCTCCGGTCCCCGAGCGAGCCCATGCTCTGCGTACGGTATGCCGTACCGCTCCAGCATTCGTATCGCCTCTGGCTCCAGTACGAATCGTGCAGTGCTCTCCGTCATGATGTCTCTTCTCCCTGGCGCTGCATTCTCATTGTCTCAGCGGAGTTGTCGGCGCCAGGCGGCCCACATGGCGGCTCCAAGCAGATTCCTCACGCTCCTCGTTCCCTATCAGCCCGGAGGAAACCGGCCAGGGCCTCCTTGAGATTCTTGCTAAACGCCTCTTCCAACTGCGGGTTCCACTCGTAGAAACCCTTGCCTGTCTTCGGTCCCAGGTCTTTCCTCTCCACCAGATCCAGCATCACCTGAGGCGGATCTTTGGAGCTTTCGATGTCGGGGGTGATATAGTTGTATATCTGCAGTGCCACCTCCCACCCATCCTGAAACTCAAACAGTTGCAACGGCCCCACCACCGCCAGGCGACGGCCAAAACTGTTCCAGACAGCCATGTCGACGTCTTGAGCGGTCGCGATCCCCCGCTCCACCAAGGACAACGCTTCGCGGTCCAAGGCCATTTGCAGGCGGTTTACGATGAAGCCCAGCGCCTCCTTCCGTACGATGATGGGCCTCTTCCCGATGACCTTCAACAGGTCACAGGCGGTGTTCACCACCTCGTCAGAAGTGAACTCGCTCCGCACGACTTCTACCAGAGGAATCAGGGGTGGAGGGTAGAAGTAGTGAGTCACCAGAACACGATCCGGGCGGCTGGTTGCCGAAGCCAACATGCTGGGCATGAGACTAGAGGTGTTGCTTGCCAGAATCGTACGCTCGGGACAGACCCTGTCCAGTTCTGTGAACACCTCTTGCTTCAGCGAGAGGTCCTCGAAGACGGCCTCGATCACCAGGTCGGCCTCCGCCCCCGTCTCCTCCAGATCCTGCGCAGTTTCGATCCTGGCCAGAGTGGAGTCCACCTGTTCTTCCTCAGCCAGATCCCACTCCACTAATTCCAACAGATTGCACCGGATTCTGTCCTTGACAGTCTCAAGAGTCTGCGGGCTAGCATCGTGAAACACGACGTCGTAGCCTGCCACGGCAAACTCTTGCCCGATGCCGTGTCCCATGAGACCGGCACCAACCAACCCTATGCGCTTGATTTCAGAGACCTGCATTTCCCTATCCTCCCAATGCTGATGCCTGCTGTACCGTCCACCAAGGCTCCGACCATGAGCCAGGGCTGCGGGGTCCGATGTGCAACCTACCTAGCAGAGAGCGACTTGAGAAGTCTCAGCGCACTTTCCGCCAGCACCGCAGCTCCCATGGGCAAGGCATCCTCATCGATGTCGAAATGAGGATTGTGGGCAGGCGCCATCTTGCCCTTCTTGACACCCAGCCCGAAGTATGCGCCCGGTGCCTCCCTGGCTAGAAAGGCGAAGTCCTCGCCGCCCATCTCAGGCACAAGAGGCAGGACGCCTTCTTCCCCCAGGATGGCCACAGCTGCTTGGCGAACCACTTCGGTCACTTGGTCGTCGTTGGCCAGAGGCGGGACCACCTCCGCTATGCTGAGGCTGTAGTCCCCTCCCAGAGCTCGGGCGACCTCAAGCGCTCTTCTCAACTGGTCATGGATTTCCTCACGGATGCCCTCTTCCAGGTATCTGATCGTGCCCGCCAATCGCACCTCAGCCGGGAGGATATTGGAGGCCTCTCCGCCGCGAATGGAGCCCAGCGATATGAGAGCAGGTTTCACCGGGTCGATACCTCGAGATAGTATGCCATGGATAGCTGAGATCACGTGTCCCGCGATGAAAATGGCGTCAACACCGAGATGGGGATACGCCCCGTGACACCCCTCCCCCCGTATGGTCACCTCAAAGTTGTCTCCCGCCGCCAGGAAGGGTCCGCTACTAAGGTAGATGTGACCTGTCTCCAACTCTTCATACACGTGCAGGCCCACGATGGCATCAACACCCCGCATGGCTCCCGCTTCCACCAGGCGTATCGCTCCCGTCTTGCCCTCCTCGTCCTGCCTCTCCTCGCAAGGCTGGAACAGAAGGCGGACCTGCCCGGGCAGTTCCTCTTCCGCTAGAAGCATGGCAGCGCCGAGCAACATCGCCACGTGGGCGTCGTGGCCGCACGCGTGCATCACCCCAGGCACCTGCGACTTGTACGGCACCTCATTCAGTTCCTGGATCGGCAAGGCGTCCATGTCGGCGCGGAGAGCAACCGTGGGACCGTGGTCTCCCAGGAACCCGATCACTCCGGTCTTGCCCACACCCGTCTGAGCCTTGATCCCCATGGATCCCAAAGTCTCGGCCACCAATGCGGAGGTCTCGAACTCCTGGAATCCTAGCTCGGGACGGCGATGTATAGCTCGCCGCAATTCAACAATCTGTGTCTGGAACTTCTTGGCTCTTTGCAGCATCTCAACTCCTCAGTAGTATTCGCGCGCGCCTAGACAACATCCAAGCGCACGCACCCTTCGCATGGTCTGTATCGCAGCCTCAGTATGTGCTTGGAGTTCGGGATAGACCGAGCATCTCGCGGGCCTGGGCTGGTGCGGCAATCTCCCGGTTCAACTCGCGGGCGATGCGAACGACTCGCTCCACCGCCTCGGCGTTGGTCTTGAGAAGCTGGCCACGTCTGTAGTAGATGTTGTCCTCCATTCCCACCCGCACCATCTGCGCACCGAGTATCATGGCCATCGTCGTCATAGGCAACTGGAACGGCCCAAGTCCCGAGACCTCGACGATACTTTGCCCTGGCAGTTGATCCATGAAGTTGATCAGATTCCGGGGCGTCGCCCACGGAGACATCTGGTACCCCATCACAAACTGGATGAAATACGGCACCTCGACCAAACCCACCTCTACCAGATCAAACACCGCCCACAGCTGGCCTGGATGGTATACCTCCAACTCAGGCTTGATCCCCCGCTCTTTCATGCCAGTCGCAAACTGCCGCAGTTCCCCGTAGGTCACCGGCAGCACCCCCTCCACTTCCTCCTCCCCCTTTGGGTGCGGGAGAGGCGCCTTGCGCTCTCTGAACTTGAACTTGTACATATCCGGGCCCATGTTCAGTGTGGCCACCTCTGGGCCGGCATCAAGACACGCCACCCGCTGTTCCACCGTCATGCCCAGCGAGCCGCCAGTGCTATTGTTGATGATGATCTCCGGACAGGCCTCGCGGATCATTCCGTTCACCTTCCGGTACTGCTCCGCATTATCCGCACCGTCCCACCACTTCTCCGGATCCCGCGCGTGGATGTGTACCATGGAGGCGCCAGCCTCGTACGCCTCCAGAGTCTGCTCTACCTGCTCCTGCGGTGTCTCCGGCAGGTCGGGATTCGCCTCCTTCCCGTGTATGCCGCCGCTGATGGCGACGCAGATCATCAGAGGGGGAAAGCTCGACCTCTGCACCCGCTCCAGCCACTGGTATGGATTGTGGTAGTCCCAAATGTAGTCCGTCATCTTCGACTCCTTCAGGCCAGACGTACTATCAGCCATACTTCTGCTTCTCCTCCCAGCTAGCTCAGATCGATCCTCCGCATAGCCACCTCCTAGACCACGCCATTCATACCCATCGCCGCTACGTAGCCCAGGGAGAGGACCAACCAGTCAGGGGCTTCTGACATTGGCAACATCTCATGCGCGCCCTTCATCACGGGCGTGTTGCACTTCCAACATGCCTCGGCGCCGAAAGGTCCGACCTCAGGGGCACGCCGGAGAAGTAGAAAGCGTTCTCCACAGACGCCGCTACCAGGGCATCAAATCCGCTCTCCTCAAGCCCTGTGTCTAGCCGCTTGAGGTTGATGGTCTCGGGTGCATTCACAATCGATCCTCCCTTCGATGCTCGGGGATCTGAGAACCCACGTCCTCGTCAGGCCCCGAGAGCTGGGCGCCAGAGTTTGACAAAGGTCGCCACCTCGCGAAGATGGCACGCACCGAACTGAGACGCTAGAAATCTTTCGTAGCGCGGTCCCTACTGCTCAACGTCGATGTCGATCAGGTCGATGAGCCACACCGGGTAGGGTGTATAGCCACTACGGTGTTGCTTACACCACAGGGCATCACCTGCCGCACCGGGAACACGGCAGGCGTTTTCTCCCGCGCGACTTCGGCCACGTGCTGCCACAGCGTCTCGCAGCTCGCGAGCGTGGCTATGATGATCTCGAAAGCAGCCGGTGCGATGGTCGGCGTGGGCGTCGATGGAGGCGCCGGGGCCCCTGTGCGGCGAGGGTTTGCTCTGGAGGTGGCGGATCCTTCGCATCAGCCCACTGTGTTGCTCAGAACCCCTATGCTATCGATCTCTACTTCGACAGTGTCCCCGCTCTTGATCTTCACCCCGCGAGCCGATGTGCCCGTTAGAATCACATCGAAGGGTTCCAGTGGCATGAACTCTGTGATGTAGCTAACCAGCTGGCCCACATCGAATATCATGTCCTCAGTAGGAACATCCTGTGTCTGGCTGCCGTTGAGCCGGGCAGTGATCCTGACACCATGCGGGTCTATGTCGGTCACGATGCAGGGACCCAGCGGGCACGATGTGTAGAAAGACTTGTTGCGCGTGGGGAATCTGTCTTGTATGTCGTGAGCGGTGAGGTCATTCACACATGTGTATCCCAGGACGTAGTCCAGCGCCCTGTCTTCTCTTACGTGCCGGGCCTCGCTCTTCATCACCACCGCCAGCTCCGCCTCGAACCGGACATCATTGGAGATCGTGGGATGGGAAATGTCATCAAGGTGCCCAATCACGCACGACGCCGCTTTCAGGAACACCTCTGGTGCAGAGGGAACGCTCATCCCCACGGCCCGTACTACGCCATGGTAGTTTGCTCCGATACCAACCACCGTTCTGGGCCAAACGGGCGGGAGCAGACGCACAGCATCCTTGTTGCACAGCCTTTCGCCCATGTGGAAATCACCCGTGAGAGTGCCATCCACCTCATAGATCGTATCTCCGTCCAATATGCCTGCTACAATCCGCTCTTCCCACTCAAACCTGACGATCTTCATTCCCAATCCTCGCTTACGAGTCTGGTTCGGCTCCACGAGCGTCATCTGCCCGCACGCGGTCGAGAAGCTCACACCTGCCCGTCACGTTTTCCTCGACAAACCCAGGTGCTGGAGCGATCCGGTCTCGACGCGTGCCTGAGCGGCACCGTTCACTCCGGTATTCAACGTTCTCCACGCATGGGAGCGCGGGTTCTCTGGGGCACCGGGCATCAGGCAGAAGGTCGGGAGGAAAACGAGGGGCACCCTCATAGGCAACTGTATCAGCCCTCCTGCGCTGTGACCCCCCAGGTTCCATCCTAGGCTTGCCGTCGCCTACCGAGGTTACGGCCTCCCCTTGATCAGTTCCCCGGGCGCAACCCACTTGCTCTGCTGGTGTCCTCTCAGGGCGTTGGCCACAATCTCGTGCAGGATAGTCACTATTGACTGCTGCACAGCCGGGCTCGTTCCGTCGATCCAAGGGACTGTGGCCGCGAAGAAGGCCGCTACAGCTCCCGCGGACGACATGGCCTCTCCCATCCTCCGCTCCGTATCAGGGTCCTGCAGCACATAGGGATCCCTCAACATGTAGGCCATGCATGCTGAAACCCCATACGCGCCCCAGGCAGCGACAGCAGAGGATATCAAGACATCCGCCTCGACCGCACAGGCCTGGCCCCCTCCGCACCCACACTGACAACTCATGCCGAAGGCCTGCTCGTAGATCTCGTTGGCCTCCTTGTTGATCAGCCCATAGCCGATCTCATCACCGCCATCTCCAATGCCAACCGTGAAGATGCCCCGCTTCCTGGCCTCCTCTACAATGCAGTAGTCGTGCGGGAGAGCATCGTTGTCGATGCCCATGCCAGCGGCGTTATGTCTCACCCCCACTGGGTTTGGGCCGTGGTTTTCGATCGCGATCACAGCCTTGGGCCTGAGGTCATCGAGGATACGTACGGCCTCCTGCTTGCCCTCGCTTTCGCCCATAGGGAATGGCACTGCGAGCGCTGTGTTCCGACGCCTGTAAACCTCAACGGCCTCGCGGTCCATCACCGAGATTCCAGCGGCCGTTCCCGCCGCAATGACCGGACCCAGTTGTCTCTCCAGGCCCACATAGACTGGACTGGCACCCAGGCCGAAGCTCACAGCTCGAGCCATGCTGGCAACACCGGTGGGACCGTCATTGCCCCCTTGCTCCAGCCAAGGGGATGGGCCAGTGCCAGCCAGGAAGACCACGTAGTCACCCTGCCCAGCATTGTCGATGAGTCCTTTGGCCGCCAGGTAGGTCAGCGGGGCTCCCTGCTTCGCCCTGGCCGCCTCGTACAGCAGGCGGGTCCTGTCCCTCCTTGGATAGTTCTCCTCCAGCATCTCGATGTTGACGAGCCTGTCTACGTACTCGCCTATCACTTCTGGCATTGCCTACCTCCTTCGTGCAAGTCGAATTCCCGTGCAACGGAATCGTTCCGTCAAGTCATTCGCTCAGGCGGTCCCGCGTGGATCGAAACGGGTCTACAGCTGCCGCTTAGCCCGATTCGCCAGGACCAGGGAGTAGCGGCCATCCATCGGTTGATGGCTGCAAGGCCCAGGAGACTGAACCGCCTCATCGAGCACCGTCGGCTCCGCGGTGGGGACAGAACACAGGGGTAAGCCGGGGATGCAGGGGATGCTGGCTCCCGATGACAGGGCAACGGCATCAAGCACAGATGCCCGAGACGCGTTGTCACACGTGTGGAAGATAGAGGAGTGGGGTGCTGGGGCGACAGATCTCTCTGACCGCCCGGAGCGTAGCGCAGCGCGCAAGCTGCTTTGCAGTGGTCCCCGATAGGGCCGTCTGGCGGCATGGGGTGAGGTGTATGATGTCCAGCGATAGACAGACGAGTCCGTTCGACAGAAGGCACCCTTCAGCTCCTGTTCCCGAATGTGGGGCCAGTCAGAGTCATCTACACCACGGTGATCAGTTGGGGACTGCTGGTCCAGTCCTGGTTCTCAACAGAGCCCAAAGCGAGTGACGGAGAGGCCTAGCTCCCGTCTTGGTTTCAATTGCAGCGACTCTACTCCTTGTCTCTCACTCAGGGATTGAGTCTCCTTCTCTACTGTCCGCTATCTCGCTGAGATAGTTGTAGATGGTCTTTCTGGTAACACCGAGTCGGCCAGCCACAATAGCAGCAGAGTTGCGAACCTGGAAGGCCCCTCGCTCTTCGAGGAACCGCACCAGTTCGAGTCTCTCATCCTTGCCCATTTCGGCGACCGTCTTGCCGCCTCGGTATTCGCCCTCCGCAATCAAGGTGTCCAGCAATTCGCCCAGATCGCGGAACACCTGAGGGTAGGACTCTTCTGGGCTCGGTTCGAGGAGATCGCGGGTCACGCTGAGAACCGACTCCTGAAGATTCATGACGGGGGTTACATCTAGATTGACGCAAAAGGCTCCGTAGACTCTGTTCTTGGAGTCACGGAGCCAGATTCTGCAGCTTCTCAGAGTCTTCCCGCTCTCGGTGTGGACGGTGAAGTTGAACAGCGGGTGCGTCTCGCCCTTTCGCAGCCGCTCCAGGGCCACCGCGGGCATCATGTCTCCGACCTTCCTGCCCGTGACTTGCCCATCCGTCCATACTATCGAGTGTTCAAGGTCGGCGGTGTCGTGAATGACCACTTCGCAGGATCTGCCCAACGTCGAGGTGAGAGCCAACCCGATGTTCTTCAGAAGATCGAAGACCTCATACCTGTCCAGGACTACCGGCTCAGATTGCGGCATGAGATTCGGCGTATCCTCTGGCATATCCGTCCCTCCTATACCCTCATGGGTAAGGCTACGCTGTCACGGATTGCAGTAGTAGGAACCCAAACCACGCTCAAGTACAGTCATCCTACGGCGACTCTATGCTCGGTGCTACCGTAGTGCCCTCGTCCATATGATGCCGTACTATAACACAAGCTTCACAAACTGTCAAGGACAAGTCTTCTTGATGTGCACATAGCGTCAGGAGCTACTATGGGGCCGGGGCTCTCGGTGTCACACCATGGTGTCAGCCGTTCTTCTGTGCGAACCGCGCGGATGGATGATCGTCGTTCTCTCGTACCGCGCCGAGGGCGGCTCGCAGGCCGAAGCTCGCATAACCCAGCATCACTATACCTTTGGTATAAGATCATTCATACAATGTCCAGCACTCGGAACTCCCAGTTACCCCCTTTGTGCTAGGCGCTTTCGGTGAGTGAGCGACGCGCAAGGAGGGGAGGGTGATTCAATCCGATGAGGAGAGCTACCGACCTGACCTATTGGGTTCTGAAGCCGATGTCAGAGGAAACGATCTGGGGTATCGCACTAGCTTGAGGCACGGTCACGGGACCAAGGCAGAGCGGTGGCGTGATCAGGGTGTCAGCCAGACCACGACGGCTCGCCGATCGTCAACCGGGAGACAAGGTGGCAGGTTCACTATAGCACCCGCCTACCTGCCCGCGTCTCTCTTCCACTTCACCAGGAAGTCACACACTCTCCCCAGTTCGTGACTCCAATCATGCCCCTCGTTTCTCTCCCGTCGCTTCTCCATGAAGGAAAGAGCCGCCCGCGGGCCAGGCAAGGAGCTTCCCGCCCCGGTCACCGTCGTCGCCAGGGCACCGAGGGCGTTGGCCAGAAGTGCGGACTCCTTCGCGCTCAGCCCTTCCAGCCGTCCCAAGATCAGCCCCGCATCGAAGCTGTCGCCGGCTCCGGTGTCGTCGACAGCTCGCACCTCGAATGCGGGCACCAGACGGATCCCGTCAACTGAGCCGATCACGCACCCTTGGTCGCGCAGCTTGAGCCCCACCAACTCAGGCCCGAGGCTCAGCAAGGCCTCCACAGAATCATCTGTGCGATCCTTGCCGGTCAGCCACTCCGCCACGGCCCGGTTGAGGAAGAGCATGGATACCATAGGCAATACTCTCACGATGTCTTCCTTTGCGATGGTCATCACTTCCACGCCGAGATCGGCCGACACAGCCACGCCAGATCTGTGTGCTACTTCGATGGCCCTCAATGCAGAGTCTCTCTGCGGGCCCTCCACGACGGAGTAGCCGGAGACGTGCAAGACTCTGGCCTCCTGGATAGGTCGTTCGTCGTCAGATCGCAGAACTGTTCTGGACTTCGCGCCTCGGCAGCTGAAGAGAGTACGCTCACCATCGGGTGTCACGGCGGCGAAGACCAGCCCTGTCATGTTTTCCGCATCGCTTTGTATGCACGACAGGCTGACGTTTGCCTGCTGCAGATCAGAGAGAGCATAGTTGGACAGGAGGTCCTGGCCCACTCGGGCTATGATGCTTACATCCAATCCAAACTTGCTCAAGACTACAGCAGTGTTCGCGGCCGACCCCCCGGCGCGGATATCCACTGTCTCAGCGAGGCTGTCATTTCCCAGAGCTGGATACTGGGGGATGCGAGCGATGACATCAACATTGATATCCCCCAAGGTCACTACATCAGGCATGGGCACTCCTGCATTGGCATTTCTGAACCAAGAGTTGAATCTCGCCATATCTGCTGGCTGCGGTTGGGGAAGAGCGTTCGGTACCCTTGTCTGCCCTACTTCCGGAGATTGGAGGCAGGACTACTGCCACTCTCTAGCCAGGGCCACCAGATTGGCGACCTTGGTCTCGTCAACAGGATTCGAGGCGACTCCGCCCTCTTTGAGGCTTGTCCCAACGATGACGCCGTCTGCCACAGAGAGCAGATTCGCGACGTTGCCTTCGTGCACGCCACTCCCAACCAGCACTGGGTACTCAGGAACCGCCTCCCTTGCTCTGATCACGTCGCCCATCTCTGTCGGCTCGCCCGTTCCCGCACCGGTCACGATGACCGCATCCGCCAGCCCTCGATAGGCAGCCTCCCTCGCTGCCTGTTCAATACTCAGAGCACCCAGGGGGATCGCATGCTTGACCAGCACGTCTGCAAGGAGCCTTATCTCCGCGCCAAGCTCCCGCCGGTATCTCAGCGTATCGTGAGCGCTGCCTTCAACGATACCTTGATCGGTTACCATGGCACCGGTATGCACATTCACTCTGATGAAGCTGGCACTAGTGACAGAGGCGATCGCTATGGCTGACTTGCTGTCATTCCTCAGCACGTTAATCCCCACAGGGATACGTACAGCTTCCATGACAGCCTCCGCCGCCAGCGTCATAGCGGAGACGGTGTGAGCCTCTACACGGCCCTTGCAGAAAGGAGCATCGCCGAAGTTCTCGACGATGAGCCCGTCCATCCCCCCTCGCGCCAGAGCTTGTCCGTCAGAGACGGCTCTCTCCAACACTTCGTTCACCCCACCCGCCCACCGCGGCGACCCTGGCAGCGGGAGCAGATGAACCATACCAATCGCGTACTTTTCGGCGCCAAACAACTCCTGTAACACTCTCTTGGGATCCACGCTGCTCTCACTGAACATCTGCAGGCCTCCGTGAGCGACATCGAAGCAAGTCGAAAGAAGGGACGCTGGAACGTGCAGGGTCGGTTCACCCAGGCACGGCCCGTGCTTCAGCCCGCGGGTTCGCCTACTGTGCTATCCCCAAGATCTGTCGGGCCTCGTTCGGGGTCGCAACCTCCCGCTCAAGGGTTCGGACCAGGTCTGCCGCCATCTCCACCAGCTGCGCATTGCTCTCGGCGAGGACCCCTTGGCGAAGATAGAGGTTGTCCTCGAACCCAACGCGGATATTGCCTCCCAGCAGGATGCCCAGCGCGCTCATGGGCAACTGCGCGCGTCCCACTCCCAGAACCGACCAGTGGGCATCAGTAGGCAGTTTGCTCTTCATGAACAAGAGATTCTCCGCAGTTGCCTGTATACCCCACTTGACTCCCATACAAAGTTGAACCAGGGCCGGTTCGTCTACAAGGCCCTTCTCGATCAGGCTCCTTGCCTGGCTGATATGGCCGACGTCGAACACCTCGATTTCGGGCTTGACGCCATGCTCCAGCATCCTCTTTGCCGCGGTCTTCCCCCACTCTGGAGGGTTCACGAACACTCGATCTACAAGATTCACGGAACCTACGTCGAGCGAGCAGATTCCGGGCCGCAGCGTCACAGGTTGAAGACGCTTATCGATGAGGTTTGGACCGCTGAGATTAAGCCCGCTCGTGGTGAGATTGATGATCATGTCGCACTCATCCCTGATGCGATCCATCACCTCTTGGAATAGGTCGATCCTGAAATCCGGCCTTCCCGTTTCAGGATCGCGAACATGAATGTGCGCAATGGCTGCCCCAGCCCGACAGCACTCAACCGCAGCCTGAGCGATCTCCACAGGCGTGTAGGGAACGGCAGGATTCATCGCCTTCGTGGGTCTTGATCCCGTTACCGCTGCGGTGACGATGACCTTGTCCTTGATCTGATGCCACCTCTCAAATCGCCATGAAACCCCGGCCTGGGAAGTCTAGGCGCACGGCTCCTGGTCCGGTACGCGCTATGAAGCTGAGCAGGCCCTGTGCAACTGATAGATGCTCAGTCCGTAGCCCGGCGTCCTCCGGGAGCGGCTGCATCGCCTGGCATGGATATCGCCGGGGTTGGAGTCTCGCCCTCGCGGCATACGGATGGTACAACGATTATAGCGTCTTGGCTCTGACAGAGCCAATCGTCGCGGCTGCATGCGACGAGTGCGAACAGAGGACTCTATTTCGAACGGCTCAGCCATCTTCTCGCCCATGTGGCTGGGGAGCGGAATGGTGTTGTGGGGATCTGTGCACGGTCAACAGTTCGGCGTCCGCGCCTTGAAGGAGGTTATCCTGTTGTGGAGTTGTGCTCAGTCGCCAGGCGACCGCACCGCTTGCAGAGGATCTCCTCCGCCACCAAGACGTGCGTCGGGTTCAACAGAGGGGACGGGCAACCGTGGTTCTGGCGAGTCGCACATTCCACCTGAGTCACCCATTCTCCCTGCTTATTGTAGTAGCCGACGTCACGAGGTGCATAGCATGGCCTACAGGGACACAGCGCGCTCCGCACGTAGCCCCAACGACCAGCGCGTTCCCTTGATTCATGGGCATGGTGATCGACTTCCAGAGGACCCTCCCGTCTGTCTCACGCCGCGAGCAAGATCTTCAAGTCGTTCACGTTCGTCCCAGTCGGGCCAGTGACGACAGCGTCCCCAGTCTCGCGCAGCAGGCCATACACATCATGTCTCCGGAGGGCCGACGACGGATCCAGACCCTTGGAGAGCGCTGCCGCTCGCGACGTGCCATCGACCATACCGCCGGCACTATCGGTTGGGCCATCTGATCCGTCACTATCGATGGACACGATCACGGTGCCGGGCAAGCCGCCGATATCCATACCGGCAGACATTGCAAACTCCTGGTTGGGACCACCCATGCCCCTCTGATGGGAGCCGATGTTCACGACGTTTTCCCCGCCCGCGATGATCGCACAGGGCCTAGGGAAGGGCCGTTCGAATGCCAGAGTCTCCTTCGCAATCGCAGCAAAGAAGCTGCCCGCCTCCGCAGCCTCTCCCTGGAGCATCGATGTGAGGATGACCGAGTTGAACCCCAACTCCTTTGCGCGTTCATAGGCCCCAACGCAGGCAGCATCGCCAGGGACAACAATGAAGCTGTGCAGTGGCAGATCTACGAAGTCCTTCGGGGTCTCCTGCGCGTCTCCGCCATCCCGCAGATATGCGCTGGCCGAAGTTGGGAAAGCGTCCCAGAGGTCAAAGTCGTCCATGACGCGGCGCGCGTCGTCGAAGGACGATGTATCCGGAACGGTCGGCCCCGTGATGTAGTCCAGATCGTCACCTACAACGTCCGACACGGTGAGGTTGATCAGCGTGGCTGGCAGTAGCTTCCTGGCCAGCCAGCCGCCCTTGATCTGTGACAGATGCTTGCGAACACAATTGATTTGAAAGATATCCGCGCCGCTCAGTAGGAGGAGTTGGTTGACTTTCTGCTTGTCCTCAAGGGTGACACCACCCACCGGCAAGGCTAACAGAGCAGAACTGCCGCCCGTGATACCCGCAAAGACCAGATCCTTCTCCGTCAGATCCTCCGCCCGCTCCATGATGCGTCTGGCCGCGCGATAGCTGTTCCGATCCGGGACAGGATGCGCGGCGTGGATCACTTCCACGCGGTTGAGATCGGCTCGATCACCATGCTTCAGCACGATCACGCCACCCGTGATGCGGTCACCCAGTTTTCCTTCGAGCGCTTCCGCGATCCCACGCGATGCCTTCCCTGCCCCAAACATGAAAACCCGGTCGTACTCGCAGAGGTCCAGTGTCAGTCCCTCTATCTCAATCGTGTCGCCGTCTACCAGCAACAGGCGATTCACCGCGGCGCGCGGGTCGGCGGCTGCCAATGCATGTTCAATGACATCCGCCGCTGCATCGCGCACATCGGATTCGCCGTGCGCTGTCAGCTCCTCTCGATTGAGGATGAAGCGCCCACTATCTTTGCCCACTCCACCCCCTCATATAGGCCTGCGGAAGTCTCGTCCGGGGTAGCGAGCCTGGCTACCCAGCTCCTCGGCAATACGAAGTAGCTGGTTGTACTTGCCAGTGCGCTCGCTCCTTGTCGTGCCAGTCTTGATCTGGCCGCAGTTCAGTGCGACCGCAAGATCGGCGATGGAGGTGTCCTCGGTCTCACCAGACCTCTCGGACACCTGAACTCCATATCCGGAGCGATACGCGAATTCGGCTGCGTCCAGAGCTTCAGTCAGCGTGCCCACTTGATTGAACTTCCACAGTATTGCATTCGCCGCGCCCGCTTCGACTCCACGCCGGATGTGCTCGGTGTTCGTGGTAAAGAGATCGTCACCCACTATCTGCACGCCGTCCAGCTTGGAGGTCAGAATGGCGTGTCCCTCCAGATCATCTTCCATCAGAGGATCTTCAATAGAGCCAAATGGATACGCTTCGCACAACTTGACGTACATGTCGATGACATCATCGCGTGCCATGTCCTCGCCATCCATGCGGTACACGCCCCTCTCCCAGTCGTACCAGTGGCTCGCTGCCGCGTCCAGCCCATACACGATCTTGTCGGCATAGCCGGACGCGTTGACTGCGGTTGACAGCATCTCCATCGGCTCTCGGATGCCAGTCAAGGGAGGCGCGAAGCCCCCCTCATCGCCAACGTTCGCCCCAATCTTCCCGAACCTGTCTACGATCAAATCGTGCAGGATGATATTGATCTCGTAGCAGATCTGCAGACCTTCAAGGAGATCGCTGGCGCCGACCGGCATGACGATGAACTCTTGGATCTCCAGATCGTTCGAGGTCAGCTTGCCACCGTTGATCAGGTTGACGAGAGGAACAGGGATTACGTGAGCATTGGCGTTGAGGTACTTGTAGAACGGAAGGCCCGTCACGTGAGCTGCGGCCTTTGCCACGCTTAGAGACACGCCGGCGACGGCGTTGGATCCCAGTTTGGACTTGTTTCCCGTACCATCCAGCTCACACAGCAATGCGTCTATCGCGCGCTGATCTCGAGGATCACGTCCAATCAGGGCCGGGCCGATGATCTCCATCACGTTCCCTACGGCCTTTGTTACGCCCTGCCCGCCCCAGCGCCTGCCACCGTCGCGCACTTCAACGGCCTCACGCTTTCCGGTCGACCGACCAGCCGGGACATCCGTCCGCCCGGCCAAGTCCCCGTCGACCCAAGCATCGACCTCAACTGTGGGAAAGCCCCTGCAGTCTATGATCTCTCGCGCCCGAACATCGGTTATGGTACACACCATTCCCTTACACCTCCCTGGCCACACAGTAGCCCTCTACCTGCGTACCGATCAGAAATGCACCGTGTTTCCTGCTGATTCTCATCGGCCTCATGTCCATCTCTTCACCATTGAGGAGCTCCCCTATCTCTGATCATGCGGGCATTGGACGTCTTCACGAACCTCTGGAATCACCCGCCGCTCAGACCACCTTGTTCGACACTCTAAGCCCGAATCGCGTCGCCAGCAACTAGCCCTCAGACGGCATGTCATCCGCGACGTGCGGAATGGTCATCGGTCCATCAGCCAACACACAGATCCTCGCGTCCTGCCCGTAGCGCTCAACCAGCATCGCCACTGTTGCTTCTACCGATTCGCAAGGTTCGAGCATTGCCTGGCGCACCGCCTCTGGATCCAGATATGAGCTCTTCACGTACACCTGGGCCTTCTTCAGCAACTGCGCCAGGATCTGCACATCCCACTGATCCTGGCGCGCGAACTCATCAGAGTGAATCAGCGCCAGCAGCTCGTCCGGGCTGGAAGCCATTCGCAGCACCTCTGCAAATCCCCCATAGTCCGGCAGGCCCTCCCGACACTCTGTGGCGATCACGATGCTGCCCTCTTGTTTCACCACCTGCGCAGCGGCCGAAATGCCCTTCACCGATTGGTACAGGTTCAGGTCCAGTGGGTACCCAGAGTTGGTCGTGACCACGATGTCAAAGGGAGCAGGAACCGCCACTCGAGCTGTCGAGGCGACGAACTGGATGCCGGCCCGATGTGCCTCCAACATGTCGCCGGCAAAGACACCCGTGATCTGCTTGTCCCGGTTCAGCGCCACGTTCAGAATGAACGCAGGAGAGGTCATCTGCGCGACTTCGCGCATCTCTTCCCAAATCGGGTTCCCCTCGGTCACTCCCCAAGTCGCACGGACATCCCCGATCATGTTGACGCCATGGTTCGCCTGCACAGTCCGTGCATCTGACACTCCGGGCAGGACGGATTTCGGTCCGCCAGAGAAGCCGGCAAAAAGGTGAGGCTCGATGAATCCCGTCAGGATTCGAACACTGGCCCGCATGTACTCTCCGTTGACGAATGCCTGGTGCCCGCGTGAGGTCTCTCCGGCAAGGACCGCGCCCTTCTGGTCCCACGCATCGTGCTGGACTATTCGATAGTTCTCCACCAGATCCGGGCCTAGCATTTCCACCAACTCACCATCGGTATTGGGGCGATGTGTGCCAAGCGCGTTGATCAGTACAATCTGCTCTCTCGAAACGTGAGACAGTTCTTCGAGCATAACCGCCAACATAATCTCGCGGGGTTGAGGGCGGGTAAGGTCACTGAAGACAATGGCTACTGTGTCATCACCGTCTACTAGATCACGCAAGGGTGGTGTGCCTGACGGGGCGCGCAGTGCTGCACGAATCGCCTCGTCCTCGGCCGGAATACCGGGCACATAGCCTGACTCCACAACGGTCACGTTCCGGTCAGGGAGATCTACCCATAACCCTTCCTCACCGTACGCTAGTTTAACCTTCATTATGCCCTCTCTGCCTACAACCTTGTTGCGACCCGACGCAGGGCCACGGCGCTCTAGAGCTTCAGTTCGTCCGCCACCCAGCCAAGGCCTAGCTCCTCCAGCTTCCACCTCGTAGGGTTGCCGGTCTCTACCTCCCAGCCGCACATCGAGTAGTAAGTGTCCAGCGCCTTCGCGAGTTGCTGGCGTTCCAGCTTCCATCCCCCAGTCGGACCGCCCTCCAGTCCCTTAAACAACTTCTCAGGCAAGACATCGTCCTGTCTGGTGAAACCTTCTCGTGCATTGAACGCTCGGAGCAGGTTCAGGCGACGCTCCCCCAGCTTCTGAAGCTCGAAAAGGCTGTAGTTCCATCCAGTGACAGCCCGGATGACATCGAGCAACTGGCTCGGTCCGTATAGCTGCCAGGCCGGGCCGTACACAAACTGGCAGGCGTTGAACGTGTCCAGAGCGCTGTACATATGTTGAGTGTACATCGCAAACCGGACCTTCTCGGGCCCCAGCGACTGCGGTTCCTGAGGTTCCTTCAGATCCAGCTCCGACAGTCGCTCTCTGTGGTCGTCAAAGTCTGGCGGCTCGTAGCTGGGATCATGTTCGTGCGACTGGTGATCCGCGCCGAACGGATTGACGGCGTAGATCAAAGCAAGCGAGCGCTTGATTCGCGGCATGTGCGCGGGCAGTTCCAGCCCCTTCACAGTGACCAGCAACTCCTCCGTTCCCCGCCCGATGGCTTGCGCCGCTCTCTCAGAGCCCTCAGCCAGGATGTCGCCGAATCCCTCACGTGTGGCGATCATCTCCGCCAGCCTCACCATGGACTCCGCATCTCCAAACCTCAAGTCCATGCCCCCGGTATCCTGCGTCGAGATCAGGCCGGCCTCGAAGCACTCCATGGCCCATGAGATCGTGGCCCCGCAAGAAATGGTATCCATCCCATACGCATTGCAGATTTGATTCGCCTTCGCGACGGCGCTCAGGTCGTCCACTCCACAGTAACTGCCGAGGGCTGACAGGGTCTCGTACTCCGGCCCACCGTAGCGGGGATCGACCTGGAAGGGTCCGTCCGTGACCTCCACAATCCGCTTGCACCGCACCGCGCAGGCGTAGCATGTGTGGCGCTCTTTGAGAATGGTGTCGTACATCGTCTCGCCCGAAATGGCCTCCCAGCCTCCGAAGACGCCACTATTGAAGTTGAAGGTGGGTAGTCCCCCAACTGCCTGTTGTGCACCTACGGTTTCCGCAGTTCCGTACTTCGCTGTGCCCGCAACACCAGATGTGGCTAGGTTGGCGGCACCCCAGCGAGCCAGCTCCCGGAGTGATTCGGGATCCGCGATCTCGATCCCCTGGCCACCACGCACGGCTACGGCCTTCAGTCGCTTAGCTCCCATCACCGCACCCATGCCCGTGCGGCCATTTGCGCGATTGCACATGCTGACCAGGTTGGCGAACCGGACGCCGTTCTCCCCGGCCGGCCCGCACTGCAGGACTTCTATCTTTGGATCCCCCAGTTCATCTCTGATGGCAGACTCGGCATCGCCCGTGACTTGACCCCATACGTGGGAAGCCTCCCGCAGCTCGGCTTCTCCATCGTGCACCCATAGATAGACGGGCTCAGGCGATTGGCCCTGGACGATGATCGCGTCAAAGCCTGCGGACTTCAACTCGGCCGGCCAGAAGCCACCACCTTGGGAGTCACCTACGGCGTTTGTCAACGGCGATTTGGCAGCTGCCGTCACGCGGCTCTGCCCCGAGATGGGCGCACCCGTCAGTGGGCTCAGTGCCAGCACCAGCACATTCTCCGGCCCCAGAGGATCGACGCCCGCGGGCACCTCTCTGAGCAGATGGTAGGCAGCCAGTGCACTTCCCCCCACGTACTTGCGGTAGAACTGTTCACCAGGTTCGTCGCACTCAACGTCTCCTGAACCGAGATCGACCCTCAAGATTCTGTTATGATAACCGTAAGGCATTTGCTCCCTCCTATCTCGCATCACCACCGTGAGGACCCCAGCGGCACCAGCCTGGATGTAATCCGCTACACCAAGTCCTTATCAGGGAACCTTCTGTATCTGGGGTGGAGGAGAGGGCACGAGACCTTGGTGCGAGTCATCCCCCCGCCACCGGAGTGAACATGCCAACGATGTCGCCAGCCTGAAGTTCCTCAAGTCGATCTCTCACCCTGGAGCCATTGACCATGACCACCACTGGTTGGTCAATCTCGAAACGTGCCAACAGATCAGCCACCGTCGCCCGCTCGGCCATTGTGACCGTCGCGACGCCCTTACACTCGGAGGGCAATCGCTCCCTCAGAATCGAGTACAGATGAACTTCAACTTCCACCAGTCACCATACCGCGAAGCTGACTGCCTGCACGCCTCCTGCTGCGCGATTCTGCCCGCTAGTTCGGTGCAGCAGTGGAGCGGCTACGAGGCGAGGATCTTGCCCAGAGTCGATGTCAGGGCACGAACGGTGCGCAGGTCGTCATAGTGCGCGAAGCTAGCTCGACTGACCAGGTCCAACTTCCGAAGATGCCGCCTCACCATCGCCGAGAAGACATCGCCGTCCGCCACCTCGATGTTGCCCAATTCCCAGCACAGCTGCTGCACCTCTGTCCCCGTCTTGCCGAGAACCTCAAAGCAGAAGGTTGGATCTCTCAGCCACATCCCATCTTCCACAGTCTTGAGACCATACATTCGAAATCTGTCCTCTGGGAACTTCGCGAATCCTCGCAGTACCGCCGCGCTGAGCTCTCGCTCATACTGCTCGATCGCCGTCATGGCGATCTTGAACAGCCGCGTCTCGGGATCCCGATACTCTTGAAGCTCGCCACTCCAGAACGGAGCCAGGTGGCTGCCAAGGTTCAGCAGATAGCCAAGCGCACCCTGCATCCCCGCCAGCACGGCATTATTCCAACTGCCTTGCTCAAAGCTGTTCGGGTTGGGTACAACGTAATATGGATCGAGCCTTTCCATATGCTCCTTCTTCACCCACAGCACCCCCAGCACGGGACCGAACAGCTTGTACCCAGATATGGTCAGGAAGTCACACTGGCTCTGCCGAACATCGATGGGACCGTGAAAAGCATGATGAACGGCATCAAGGACCAGATACGCCCCGTTTCCCGAATCATCTCGGAACCTGTGAGTGATCTCAGCGATCTGTCGTATGGGCATCACAGTGCCCACCGCGTTGGCCGCGTAGGTCACAGCTACGATTCGAGTGTTCACGTCCACCAACGAGCGAAGTTGATCCAGATCAACCTGTCCCTGATCATTGACCCCAAGCCGACGTATCTCTACACCTCGTCTCTCTCCGAGAATGCGCTCCCATGGAGACACGTTGGCGAAATGGTCGGCATCGGTGACGACGACATTGTGGTGCTTGTGTACAATAGGATGGAAGGCGATGGCCAGATTCAGCAGGCTGTGAGTAGTTGAGAGGTGGAATGAGATCTCATCAGGGGAGGGTGCAGCTAGGAATTTGGCTAGCAACTCCCGCGTCCTCCAGATCAGATCCCGGGTTCGGCGCCCACTAGGACCTATGTCGCTCGGCTGGGCACGGGACTCAGCATAGGCCTTCGCCATCGCCTCAACGGAGACCTTCGGCACCTGGGTCCCGGCCGCGCTGTCCAGATAAACCCGCGGGTTGCCCTCTCCGTCCCGCTCGAGAAACGGAAAGCTTGACCGTACGGTCTGATGATACTCCTCGAAGGCCTTCAACCCCTCGCTCTTGAGATTATGCTCTTGCATCTCCCTCCCTCACCTTCATGCTAGGTAGCGTCCCTGCGTCTGGCCAGGCCCGGCCCGTCCGCAAGCTTACATTGGACACCTTGCTTCCTCCCAGGCGTCACCAGCACATGTAACCCGAGTCTTTGTCTCCAGAAGGAACGGTGCATCGGCTAGGCGTACTGCTTCATCACCCGACTGAAGGCTCCCAGCGCCTCGTCGATATCTCCTCTCTCGACTCCATAGTGGGTGACAAGGCGAATCCGGCCCTTCCTCCACGGAACCACAAGCACGCCGTCGTCCTTGAGGCCTTCAATCAGCTCATCTCGGCACGGTCTTTCCGCATCCAATCCCACTACCACGAAGTTGGTTTGGATCGCGGAAGAGTCGACCACAAATCCAGGGATCTCGGCCAGACCTTCGGCCAAGGCGCGAGCATTGTCATGATCTTCTTGCAGCCGAAGGGTCATGTTCTCAAGGGCGTAGATGCCAGCGGCAGCTATCAGTCCCGCCTGTCGCATCCCGCCTCCGAGCTTCTGCCGGTTCCTTCGAGCCTCAAGGATGAAATCGGCTGGACCGCACAGCACCGACCCCAGCGGAGCGGCCAGACCCTTGGTGAGACAGAACGCCACCGTGTCCACGTGCTTGGTGATCTCGCTGACTTCGACATTCAAATACGTGGCGGCGTTAAAGACACGGGCACCGTCCATGAAGACGGGAATAGAGTGCTTCCTGGCCACCGCCGAGATCTTCTCCAGCTCCTCGAGGGGCATCACGATGCCGCCCTCGCCCGCAAAAGTGTTCTCGGTCCAAATCAAGGCCGTTGGCGGTTCGAACAGATCCGCCGATCGGATTGACTGTTCCAGACGGTCAAGATCATAGCTCGCATCGGAGTTAAGGGGAAGTATTCGAAATGTCACACCAGCAATAGCGGCAGGTGCGCCAACCTCGTAGATCATCGTATGGTGGCCATCGCCTATGATCACCTCGTCACCCGGCCGGCAGTGGGTCATGTCAGCGATGATATTGCTCATCGTTCCGCTCGGAGTCAAGAGGGCCGCTTCCTTGCCGGTGATCTCCGCGGATAGCTCTTGTAGTCTGTTCACGGTAGGATCCTCTCCATAGAGATCGTCCCCCAACTCCGCCCGGTAGATGAATTCCCTCATCTCTGGCGGCGGCAGCGTCACCGTGTCACTCCGCAGATCGATCATTTAACCTTACCTCCCTGTCTGCTCTGGCAGAATCCACCATGCTTGCTTCCTCACCAACTCATGGCCCGCTCCAGCGTCTGCCGATTGAACTCATCCCAGCGCCGGTGACGTCTCGTGGTTCGGTGAGTGCAACGACACGTAAGTGGCATCGGACGATAATCGTATTCCGGGAGACCTTCAATCGGCCGAGGTTCCGCCAGTGCGATCATCGGAATCAGGTATACAAAGCATAACCCACCCAATATGCTATTGCTCTCTTGCCTTTGTCAAGCCACCTCCGAGACGCGTGTCAGAGAACGCGCCGGGGCATGCCGGAGCACAGAGAGCAGACGCTGGGCGAGAGCCAAGCATGGCTCAGAGCGCGGGCGTTACTCGCTCTGGCCGCGCGCAGCCCTTCGCTTGCTGCCGAGGGAGCTACACTCCGCCGATCAGCACATCATTGAGCTAGTTGCAGCAGCAGAGGCACGTCGACATTGCTGCCGCTAACAACCACGACTACGTTATTTCGAGGTCCTTCCACCTTCCTCGCGAGAAGGGCAGCTATGCCCAGTGCGCCGGCCCCCTCGACCAGTAAGTGATGCCTCTCCAATGCAAAGACCATGGCCTCAGCGATCTGCTCCTCCGAGACCAGCAGAAAATCGTCAACATAGTCCTGGACCATACGGAAACTGTATCGGTTCTCCAGACCGATACCGCCTAGCAAGGCATCGGCCAGGGTGTCCTCCTGCTCCATCCTGATCGGTTCGCCAGCCTTGAGACTGTGGTACATGACAGGGGCACGGTCCATCGAAACACCCACCAAGCGAATCTTGTCACTGGCGCTCTTCAACGCCAGCGCGATGCCCGAAATCAGCCCCCCGCCCCCGACGGGCACGAGTACCGTATCTATCTGAGGAAGGTCGTCCAGTAACTCCAGGCCGATCGTCCCCTGCCCGGCGATGGTGAAGGGATCGTCGTAGGGGTTGATCATCGTCAATCCCCTCTCCTTCTCCAAGCGAACGGACTCATCCTCTGCCTCGTCGTAGGTCTTGCCGCACACGAGGGCCTGGGCACCCAGGGCTTTGATGCTCTCCACCTTGTTGCTGCGCGTTCCTTCAGGTATGCAGATCAGGGCTTTGACCCCTGCGCGACTGGCAACGTAGGACACAGCACGGCCGTGATTTCCCGTGGAGCTAGCGATGACTCCGCGGGCCTTTTCATCTTCTGATAGCGTGCTCATCTTGTTGGCGGCGCCCCGAACCTTGAAGGAACCCGTCTCCTGAAGACTCTCCAGCTTGAGATAGACTGAGGCTCCAATCGTCTCGCTTAGCAGAGGCGAGCCGACCAAGGGAGTCCTCCGGGCTAGGTCCCCAATTCTCTTCCTGGCCAGATAGATATCGCGCATCGATACACCTTCAGCATGCATGTTGTACCCCCGTGATGGGCGCAGACGGGACCCTGCCCTGGAGCTAGAACGCCGCGCTCCAGGGGTCGAATGGCCCCTGGGCCAACTGTGGATATAGCCAATCTCAGCGATCTAGTATACTATCGCTCTCACAAGCCGTCAAGCGAAGCATGGCTCAGAGCCGGGATGTTGCTCCTTCAGTCCTCCGTGTGTCGTGACCGCGGAAGCGCGCCCTGCGGACTGCAGCGGCCGGGGCGATAGCGGCCAAGTACCTCGCAAGAAAGAAGCTGAGCACGGTCGGGGTCGTAGGGACAGGTGCACAGGGACGATTTCAGGCCATGGCCTTGGCCAAGGTCAGGGAGTACAAGCAGATAATCGCATACGATCTCGATGCAGACAGCTTGGCGCGATACGTCAAGGAGATGCCAGACATCCTCGGTGTCGAATGTGTAGCCCCCAGGAGCGTCCAAGAAGTGATCACGGCAAGCGACATCCTCATCACCTCCACCCCGTCCACAGAACCCTTTGTACGCGCAGACTACCTCCATCCGGGCATGCACATCACTGCTATGGGAGCGGACGCCCCTTACAAGCAGGAACTGGAAAGCCAGGTTCTGGCCCGGGCCGATCTCATTGTCTGTGATCACAAGGGGCAGTGCGCTGAACGCGGCGAACTGCACCATGGGCTGGAGGACGGGACGGTCAGCGAGGATCGTGAGATCGTGGAACTCGGCGACCTGACGGCTGGACGACACCCGGGGCGCACCGACGATTCGCAGATCACCGTCTCCGACCTGACTGGCGTGGGGGTCCAAGACGCGGCCATAGCCACCCTTGCGTACGAGAAGGCCATCGAAGGCGGATTCGGCTCAACTCTCGAAGTCTGATCCTTTGTCGACAGTACCGCTGGGCACCTGGCGGCAACCACGGAGTCGACGCTGAGGGCGGCGCACTGGCCTTGGCTTCGTGTCGGACTATCGCGTTGGCATCCTCTTGCCTCGGACTCGCCACAACGCGCTCCTCGCCCGGTTCAAAGGTGCCAGGAAGACTTCAGCATGCCGCTCCGGCCCGGGGCCCCTGTGACCGCCAACTCCCAGATGGTTGTCTGCCTGTTCTCACGTTCGATCGGATAGCAGCCTTCAGGCTGGGTGAAGTCATTCAGATCGAGAACTGTGACTTGACATTTCGGGAGCCTCGTAGTATACTGTCGGCGGCCTACCTCGTATATCCAGCTGTGTCAATCGGGTCTGCGGGACATTGACGCCCACAAGAGACCAGGTCCCAGTAGATGGGGTTACGCTTCCATGGACGGAACACTGACGGGCACCGATACTTCCTCTGCCTATTCCAAGGAACGCAAGGTGATTGGCGACCAATCCTCAGCCACCCGTTTTCCCAAGCCCCTCACGCAAGGAAACCGCATCCTATGAGCGAACGGGCAAGTCAAGCGATCACCGAGCAACTACGCGAAATGCTGATCGCTGGGGAATTGGGCTCCGGAGCCCTCGTGAGTGAAGCGCAGTTGTCGGGTCTACTGGGGTGCGGCTGGACACCACTGCGGCAAGCAGCGCGGCAGCCATGCAGATTACTTCGATTTGGTAGTGTTGGATGGCCAATTCCACGTCCTGGTTGCGGAGTCCACTGGCAACCGATTCGTGAAATGATGAGTGCTCAGCCGTGGGAATGGCGCGACCGGTCGGCCTGACCCACTCATTGTCAATACTCGCATGCCCGCGCACTGACTGGCTGGTGAGCGATTGAGCAACCGGTCAGCCGGAGTGTGGGACTGAGATCAAATGGAACAGGAGGGTGCGGAAAGTGCCGAGAGGTAATCTGAGGACGATAGAAGACTGCGAGGATTTCATCCAAGGTTGCCTGTTCTTGGGAACCGGTGGTGGGGGCAGCGAGGAAATGGGAATGCGGATTCTCAAGAAGGCCCTCGAAGACGGCATCGACCTTGGCTGGGTGGACGCGGACGACATTCCCGACGATGCGTGGAGCGTCAATCCTTGCGGTACGGGATCTGTTGCTCCGGTCTCCGAGGAGACTCTGAAGGAGATCGAGGCGATGGGGCTGGTGGACGTGATGGGCGACGACGCGCTGATCGAGGCTGTCAAAGAATTGGAGAACTATCTGGGCCGATCCTTCGGCTGTGTGGTGGCCTTCGAACCAGGAGCGGGCAACACGCCGGACGCGCTGGTCGTGGGAGGCCGTCTCGACATCCCGGTTGTCGACGGCGACTATGCCGGTCGCGCGGTCCCCGAAGACATACAGAGCACAACTCACCTGCATGGGAAACATGCCTGGCCCTTCGCAGCTGTTGACAAGTGGGGGAACATCACCATCTCCAAGAACTGCGCAAATCCTCTCATGGGAGAGCGCCTCGGGAAGCATCTTGCCCTCGCAGCCTTTGGGGACGCCTCAACAGCTATTACCCCAATCTCCGCCAGGGAGATGAAAGAGGTGCTCGTTAGGGGTACGTTGACCAAGTGCTTGGCTATAGGCCGAGCGCTCCGCCAAGCTCTGGACAGCGGTGCGGACCCGGTCGACGCCGCCACCAAGGTTGTGGATGGCTGGCGGCTGTTTGAAGGTGTAGTCACCGGCAAGGACTGGGAGGATCGCGACGGCTACATGTTTGGCACCACCCACCTCAAAGGCACGGGCGACTACGAAGGGCAAACATTGGACGTCTGGTTCAAGAACGAGAATCACGTTTCGTGGCTGAACGGCGAGCCCTGGATCTGCAGCCCTGACGCGGTCATCCTCGCGCACAAGGGAAGCGGTGAGGGGGCCAGCAATGCGGACATCAAAGAGGGTGATGAGCTGGTGGCGGTGGGAATGAAGGGCCTGGAAGCCTTTCGCACTGAGTTCGGTCTCAACGAGTGCACCGGCCCGCGCTATTTCGGATTCGACATTGACTACGTACCTATCGAGAAGCTCGTTGGGAAGACACAGTAGCTGGAGAGTCGACCGTCGGCGCGCATCTCTGCCACCGTCGAGTTGACAGCGGCGAGCAGATGTGGCAAACTATGCTGGATGGCAGGTAGACGTACCGCGGGACTGTCGGTGACGCGATGTCGCGGTATCGACCTAGGGGAGGAGGTGATGCGAGCGATCAAATTGTGGATGCGTGAAGCAGACTTGAGACTATCGTGACACACCAATAATAAGGAGGATACGATGCAAAGGAAGGTTTGGTTTGTGGTTAGTGCGGTTCTGTTGGTCGCGCTTGTCGTGGCCGGGTGTGGGGCGCCTGCCCCGACGGAGGAACCTGGCC
The DNA here is from genome assembly GCA_030603665.1 of Chloroflexota bacterium. Lineage (GTDB taxonomy): Bacteria > Chloroflexota > Anaerolineae > UBA7937 > B3-Chlor > JAUVXJ01. The sequence goes on from JAUVXJ010000005.1 coordinate 176,048, forward strand.
CAGCCCCGACCGAGGCGCCAGCGGCAACCGAAGCACCCGCAGCGACCGAGGAGCCATCAGTGCCAAAGGTTGTCACCTGGATCATGTGGCAGCAGTTCATCGACCTGGATCCGGCGTTGGCGTTCTCCAGTGAGCATCCGGCGTTGAACCTGATCTATGAGAACCTGGTATATATGAACCCTCCAGGCGCCGCTGAGTTGCTCAGCCCCGGACTGGCCACCAGCTGGGAGGCCAACGAGGACGCGACTGAGTGGACCTTCCATCTGCGTGAGGGCGTGACTTTCCAGGATGGCGAGCCGTTCAACGCTGACGCGGTCAAGGCCACGTTCGAGCACTACGCGGCCCAAGAGGGGGCCGGCTGCACCTTTATCTGGGGTGCTGTGGAAGACGTAGAGGTGGTCGACGATTACACTGTCAAGCTGTACAACAGCTACCCGGCGGCGTTGGACATCATCGCCACGTCGTCCTACTGCGGGGAGATTATCAGTCCTGCCGACACAGGTCAGCCGAAGGAGTGGTTCGACGCGGCCCAGGGCCACGGCACCGGCCCCTACATGTATGAGTCGTACGACAAAGGTCAGCGCCTCATCTTGGCCCGATTCGACGACTACTGGAAGGGCTGGGAAGACAATCAGTTTGACAAGGTCGTCTTCGAGATCGTAGAGGACACCGTGCAGCAGCTCCAGATGATCGAGAGCGGAGAAGGGGACATCCTGCGCGAGTTACCTCCGGATAAGGTCGAGCAGCTGAGGGCGAATGAGAACCTCAAGGTGTACGTCGATCCGTCCTACCAACACATGCAGTTCCTGATAAACAACCAGAAGGCGCCGACGAGCGACCCGCTCGTCAGGCAGGCCCTGGCCTATAGCTTCCCGTACGACGATTTGGTCGAGAGGGGCGAGGGGATCTTCACTCAGTCTCGGGCCGCCGTGCCTGCGGCTATGTGGGGTCACTGCGCAGACTGCTTCCAATACTCGTACGACCCTGTCAAGGCCGGAGAGCTCCTGGATCAGGCCGGTTGGGTGGATACTGACGGCGATGGTGTCCGCGACAAGGACGGACAACCCCTTAAGCTGTTGCTGACCTACACGGCGGGAGCCACGGGTCACGCATGGCCTACAGAGCTCTGGGTCTACCCTGCCGGCGAGATAAGCATCGAACTGGACACGCAGGGCATGACCTACTCGGCGATGTGGGAATACAACAAGCAGGACCCGCAGATGGCCCAGGACATCACCATTCAACAGTGGTGGCCCACGTACGTGACGCCCTTCGATCCGCTGTTCTCCATGTACCACTGTGAGGAGGAGCCTTTCCTCAATACGGGTTACTACTGCAACCCAGACTATGACGCGCTAATCGACGAGGCGGATCAGCTCACCGGGACGGACCGCGATGCCGCCGACCAGATGTTCCAGGACGCACAGGACATCCTGACAGAGGAGTGCCCCGCCGTCTGGGTGATGGACATCGCTGAGTCCTTCGCCTTCACCGCGGATATCGATGGGTTTGTGAACAACCCCGCCTATCCAGGAGTTGTCTTCATCTACGATCTGACGACGACGAGATAGGATCGCCGGTCGATAGCCGGATGTGGGATGAGAAGCTGAATTAGCGTCACGCTCAAGAATGTGGGGCCGACCGGGACTACTACCGGTCGGCCCCACGCGCCGCCAACGAGGTACGTCTGTGGCCAAAGCAGAGTACGTGGTCAAACGCTTGCTGCTAGCCCTCCTGGTTCTGGTGGGTGTTTCGATCATAACGTTTGTCATCGCCCGTATGATTCCATCAGACCCCGCGGCACTATACGTCGGGCCCCGAGCCAAACCCGAAACGCGCGAAGCGGCGCGAATCAAACTTGGTCTGGATCGCCCTCTATACGAGCAGTACCTGCGCTACATGGGCGAGGTTCTGAGCGGGGATTTTGGCATCTCGGTCAGGAGCCGCCGACCCATCATCGAGGATCTCAAGATCTTTCTGCCTGCCACCTTGGAGTTGGTGTTCGTCAGCATGATCTTCACCCTGCTCATTGGGTTGCCGCTGGGAGTGTTGTCTGCAGCCTTCAAGGATGGCTGGGTCGACCACTTCAGCCGCGTGTTCGCGGTTGTCAACGTCTCCATGCCGGTGTTCTGGTTGGCCCTGCTACTGCAACTCCTGATCGTACGCCAGCTTGGTCTGTTTCACATTGGCGGTCGCGTGAGCCGCGAGATAGCCATCCTCCATCCCATCGACCAGATCACGGGCTTCTACTTGATAGACACCGCCCTGGCAGGCAACTGGTCGGCGTTCCGCGACGTGTTGAGCCACCTCATCTTGCCCAGCATAGCTCTTGCGAGCTACGGCATCGGGCTTAGCATTCGCATGACCCGAGCCAACATGGTTGAGGTGCTGCAGCAGAAGTACATCACTGCGGCGTGGGCGGCGGGGCTTACGCGCCGCGAAGTATTCTTCCGGCAAGCCCTCAAGAATGCAATCGTTCCGACGCTGATGGTGCTCAGCCTCAATTTCGTGTGGCAGATAAGCGGGGCCATGTTGGTGGAGATCGTCTTCCTCTGGCCGGGGCTGGGGACCTATCTCGTTAACGCTATTCTGACCATCGATTTTCCAATAGTGGTTTCAGTGGCTCTGATCGTGACCGTATTCTACGTCTTGGGCAACCTGTTCATCGATATCCTGCAAGCGGCAATCGATCCGCGCGTGAGCTTGGAGTAGAGCGGCACGGAGACCAGATCATGACAGTCCGACTAGAGGGGATCCCGGAGAAGCCACGTACGGCGTGGAGCGCCCGCTTCCAGGAATCTGGGCTCATGTGGCGTGCCTTGCGGCGGGATCGCCTGGCGGTGCTCAGCCTGGTCATCATAGCCATTTTCATCCTAGGGGCTGTCTTCGCTCCCTGGCTGGCGCCCTATCCGGACCAGGGCATGGGCAAGGCAAACCTGAAGGAGAAGCTCGATCCTCCCAGCTCCGCGCACCTTCTCGGGACCGATGATCTGGGTCGCGATTTATTGTCGCGTATGATCCTCGGCAGTCGCCCCTCCCTCAGCATAGGCCTCTTCGTAGTGGGCCTGGCCATGCTCATCGGAACACCACTGGGCGCCATCGCTGGCTATTTCGGTGGATGGATCGATCAGACCATCATGCGCATCACCGATATCTTCCTCTCGTTTCCGGCTTTGCTGCTAGCCATTGCAGTGAGTGCTGCGTTGGGGGCCAGCTTCTTCAATGCGATGCTCTCCATAACCCTGGCCTGGTGGCCGTGGTACACCAGGTTGGCCCGGGCGCAGACCGTGTCCCTGAAGGAGCAGACCTTCGTTGAGGCTTCGAGGGCAATCGGAGTACCCGGGTTCACGATCATACGGCGTCACATCATACCCAACGTCCTCACACCAGCGCTGGTGCAGGCGACGATGGATATCGGGTCAGCGATACTGATGGGGGCGGCGTTGAGCTTCGTGGGGCTCGGTGTGCAACTGCCCAGGCCTGATTGGGGGAACATGCTGAACGTCGCTCGCCTGTATTTCAACGATGGTCCGTGGTTCGCAGTCTTCCCAGGTCTGGCCATTCTTATCGTGGCTATGAGCTTCAACCTGCTGGGCGATGGTGTGCGGGATGTGCTGGACCCCCAGTCGAGGAGGACGGGGTAGGTGAACGAGCCCCTAGTAATCATCCGGGATTTGCGTCTCCAGTTCCGCACGTATGCGGGAATCGTACACGCCCTCAACGGCATAGACCTGGAGATATACGAGCAGGATGTGCTAGGGCTGGTGGGCGAAACCGGCTGCGGGAAGTCGATGACGGGGCTGTGTATCCTGGGATTGGTGCCGCGCGGAGGTGAGATTGTCTCGGGTAGTATTGGATTCAGAGGTGAGGACCTGCTGACAAAACCCGAATCGTACATGCAGCAGGTTAGAGGCGCCAAGATCGCGATGGTGTTTCAGGATCCATCCACGTCCTTGAACCCTTTGTTCACCATTGGCCAGCAGATAGAGACGGTGATGAAACGGCATCAACAGGCCGACAAGACCCAGATGCACGAAAGGGCGTTGGAGCTCTTGAAGGTGGTGGAACTGCCTGACCCGGCGCGTATCATGGACACCTATCCTCACGAGCTCAGCGGGGGCATGAAGCAGCGCGCCAGCATAGCCATCGCCCTCTCCTGCGGCGCGGACCTGCTCATCGCCGATGAGCCCACGACGGACCTGGATGTCACCGTTCAGGCCCAGATTCTGGATCTGCTGCGCAGGCTGAGAGAGGCCCAGGGGGTGGCCATATTGATGATCACCCACGATCTGGCCGTGGTTGCCGAGACGTGCCAGCGGGTGGCTGTGTTGTACGCGGGCCAGGTAGTGGAATCGGGCCCAGTGGATGAGGTGCTGTACGAGGCGAAGCATCCCTACACACGTGCCTTGCTGGAGGCCAGCCCCAAGCGAAGTAGCAGGGGCAAGACTCTGCAAGCCATTCCCGGCACCGTGCCCAGCGGTCTTCGACCCCTCGAAGGATGCGCTTTCAGCCCTCGCTGCCCGCGGGCGATGGAGGTCTGCGCTCAGCCCCCACCGCGGGTCGCGGTGACACCAGCGCATGCCGTCTACTGCTATCTGTACGCTGATTCAGAGGAATGATGAACGATATCGGGGACACTGACGGCGCGCGTGAGGCGCAGGTAGAAGTCAAGGACCTGGTGAAGCACTTCGCCCAGAGGGGCGGTTTCCTAGGACGAAACCCTCGAGTCGTTCGAGCCGTTGACGGCGTTTCGCTGAAGATCGCGCACAAACGGACCCTGGGCTTGGTGGGCGAGTCCGGCTGCGGCAAGACGACGATAGGTCGCTGCATACTTCGGCTCATTGAGCCGACCTCCGGCGAGGTACACTTCGAGGGCGTTGACGTGCTGGGGCTTTCCGGCCGCCAGTTGCGAAGGATGCGACGGGACATGCAGATGGTGTTTCAGAACCCCTACTCATCGTTGGACCCGCGGATGAGTGTCCTGAGCATAGTGGGTGAACCCATCCAAACCCACTTGTCCCTGAGCCACAGCGAAATGCGCGATCGGGTTGTCGAGCTGCTGGAGCAAGTGGGCATGTCCGGCGATCACATCTATCGCTACCCCCATGAGTTCTCTGGCGGACAGTTGCAGCGTATCGCCGTTGCCCGTGCTCTAGCGCTCAATCCCAAGTTCCTGGTGCTAGACGAACCCACGGCGGCATTGGACGTGTCCGTCCAGGCGCAGGTGATCGCCAAGCTAGTGGAGCTACAGCAAGACCTGAACCTGACCTATCTGTTCATCTCCCACAATCTGACGCTTGTTCACTACGTGAGCGACACCATTGCGGTGACCTATCTGGGCAGGATCATCGAACACGCAAGCTCAGAGGCGATTTTCGACAACCCCATTCATCCCTATACCCAGGCTCTGCTGTCAGCCACACCCTCGCTGGATCGCGAGCTGCGCCAGCAACGAGTCATCCTGACCGGCGGCGTTCCCGACCCCGTCAATCCTCCCCCTGGTTGCGTCTTCCACCCGCGCTGTAGCAGAGCGAAAGATGCCTGCCGTCAGGAGGAGCCGCGGCTGGTGAACGCGGGTGATGGCCACATGGTGGCCTGTCACCTCTGAGGAAAGCTCAAGCCTGAGTCGGGAGGGCGTGTGTGTCTCGGAATCTCCATTCCGATGCCGGCGCACACAGCTTGGAACCCCTCAAGAAGGAGTTGCCGAGTATCTCGGCACTCGCTGCCCCCACCAGACCCGAGTCGGTGGTGCCCGGCGCTCGACATGGACCGGGCAAGCCCCGTCTGCGTCCAGAGGGGACAGCATCGTCTGCCCGTCATTTGACCACAAACTTGGAATCAAGGAGGTCGTGACCATGGACCTAATGGAGGCGCTGCGCACGCGCAGGAGTGTTCGCCAGTGGACGTCGGACCCGATACCAGATGAAAAGCTGAAGGAGCTGGTCGAGGCAGCCGCCAGGGCCCCCAGTGGCAGCAATAATCAGCCCTGGGCCTTCGTCATCATCCGGGAACCGGGCAGGCTCAAGCGACTGCGGGCCGCGGCCCCTGGGATAGCCGGGCGGGCGGCAGCGGTGATTCTGATCTGTTTGGACCGAAGACTGGGAGATGAGACACCGGGCACCAGCGAGTACGACATGGTGCACCTTTCCCTCGGAGCGGCCATGCAGAACTTGTTGCTGGCAGCGCACGACCTAGGATTGGGCGCATGTGCCATTGGCTCATTTCACCCTGCTTCACTGGAGTCGATCGTATCCCTGCCCCCCCATCTGGAGCTGAAGCTGCTGATCGCCTTGGGCTTTCCCGTCAGCCAACCGGACGCGCCAGCACTTCGCCCTTTGAGCGAGGTCTGCTACTTCGAGGAGGTGGGATCTGATGGCGAGCACTGAGGAGCTGAGAGATGAGCTGCTGTTGCTGGTGGGGTTCATGTTGACCAGCGCTCATGGCCTTGTAGATGAACCGCAGAGCTATGGCCCGGCACGCCTGCTCGAGGCTGCGGGTCGGATGCTGGACATGATGGAAGAGCAGGGCATATTGGATGACCCCCTGCAGGAGATCAAAGGGACCATCGACAATGAGCGGTTCGGCCCCATGGACGAAGAGGGCTTCCCGGCCAGACTGGACCGGCTGGCACTGACGTGGACCGAGTCAATCGCGGACAGGTTCTAGAGGATCTCGCTCCGCGGCCGCTCCTGCGCCGGCTATCAGGGACGAATCCTCCGCTGTTCATGTCGGGTTCACGCCGATTTCAGTTCTTCCCGCGGGCACCGCTTGTGTCCTCAGCCAGGGCCTTGATCTTCGGACCTTAGCCGTTCGAGAAAGGCATCATAGGCGGCCTCCGAGGCCAGCATGCCGCGGCATGCTGCTCCGCCAGCTTTGAGCAGCAGTGCCATCTCCACGACCCGCTTACCCAGGCTCTCCGCCGCAGTCACAGCTATCTGCGCGTCCTCCTCCCCGCTTTCGTACAGGCGTTGCAAGCTGTCCTGCCCGAGATCATTGCGAGTCCAGCCCGCTGCCCCCAAGTAAGACTGCCACGGGTCACCGGCTACGGGGATGCAGCCCATGAGCACGGCGTGGTTGATCAACGCGGTCATCACCTGCTCCTGACCCGAGAAGATGCAGTCTCCCTGCGCCGCAACACCCACCGCTTTAAGTAGCTTGGTGGAACCGCCCCCTTCTTCCGCACAGAGAGTATTGCCCAACCTGTCTATGAAACACTTCAGTTGTCCTGGAATGCCCATGTGGTAGACGGGCACCGAGTAGATGATGGCGTCTGCCGCCATCCATGCGTCACGCAGCTTCTGGAAATCGTCCTCTATAGCACAATCGCCCAACTCCTCGCAGCGGAAGCAGGAGATGCAGGGACCGATCTCTTTGCGCGAGAAGGAGTAGAGATCACTCGCCACTCGCCCGGCAGCGGCTGCATCGGCCGCGGCGAGGGCAAGCTCCAGCAGATACCGACTGTTGCCACGTTCCCTTGGGCTGGCACAGATGCCCAGCAAACTCACTGTCTGCATGACGCTTCTCCTCCTGCTGAGGCCCACAGGCCAAGTAGACCTGCATACACTCGGTCAGCGCTTGGGCCCCGCTTCATCCCGGCTTCCTGACCGGTATCTAAGCTCTGTGTCATCGGCGCCGCTGCTGTCCTCAGCTAACCCAGTCGTTGAGGTCAGAGCACAGAGATTCCAGCCCCAGCTCAAGGAGCACTTCGTCTGTAGGCTGCCCGGTATCCACATTCCACCTGTGTAGACTGTAGTACCGGTCCAGCATTCCATCCATCTCCTCTTGCGTGGTGACGCGGCCCGCATTGGGCCCTTCTTGTAGAGGTTCGTGCATCATGCGCCAGGGCAGCGGTTGTTCCTTGTTACGTTCCGCACCCTGCCGCACGTTGAAGCAGCGCTCTAGGGTCACGATCCGGCGTCCTGCACGCATCAGCTCCTCGGCCTTGATCTCGGTGCCCCAGGTTGCGCTCAACAACGCAGCCATCCTGGCAGGGGTCATCATGTAAGGACCCACGGTGACTTGCATGCATATGCCCAGCGCATCGGAGACCGCCTGGCAGTCCTCGTGCCAACGCACGAGCTCAGCCTTCTTGTCGGGAGAATGTGGCACCGCATATCGCTCGTCGCCGCACACTTCTTCCACCACGGCACGAGCTGCGGCGGTATCCCCGAATTCGGCCATGGGCTGCGCTGCGAGATGATCAGGACCGCGTGGGTTTGTGGCGAACCCCAAGGCATATCCCTTCGCCGATCGAGCATCAGGGCTGGATTGCTCCAGGCCCCGGGCCTGCATGGCCCACTTCCACGATTCCCCGCCCACCTCCATCGCCGCCCGCTGGGTACCCTCAGCGAGAAGATCGCCCAGAAGGCCTTCTCTTCGCGCAATGCGACCGATGAGCTCCAGGAGCACTTCCGCATTTCCCCATTCCAACTCGAGCTCGTCGGCCTGCGCAGGACCGATCAATCCCTTCTCGTAGCACTCCATGGCCCAGGCGATGGTCAGGCCAGTTGACAGCACGTCCAGTCCCAGATCATCACACAGTGCGCTGGCTTCCAACACGGCGTCCGTATCGGTGACGCCACATTGTGTCCCCAATCCGATCAAGGGCTCCGCCTCCGGCAAGCTGGTCCGCAGGGGCCCGTAGGGACTGTCATCGTTGCTGAGGAAGTGGCGACATCCGATGCCACACGCACTGCACGCCAGACCGGAGCGAAAGTAGCCCAGACTCGCCATGTGTTGCCCACTGAGCCCCTCAGCCTCGTCCACGACGATGGCCCGGAAGTTGCGGGCGCCAACTTGCCCATCGCGGGCCCACTCGGGCATCATGCCCGGGATGCCATACTCTCGCGTGAGAGCGTTCGTTTCGTCAGCGACCACTTCGTCGTTGACCTCCTTGGCCACGCTGACGAACTGAGCAGCATCAGCCACGGGAATCCCTCTGGAACCTCGCACGGCGATGGCTTTCAGTTTCTTAGCGCCCATCACTGTGCCTATGCCGCCACGACTTGCCGAGTTGAAGCGGGACAGAATCATTGCCCCGTACAGAACGCCGTTCTCAGAGGCAGGGCCCACCACTGCTGTCTCTATGCGGCCTTCGCCCAGCTCCGCCTTGATCGCATCGTCGGTCCCCGCCGTCCCCTTTCCCCATAGATGGGCGGCATCTCGCAGCTCCACCTGGTCCCCATCTATCCACAAGTAGACAGGACGATCCGCTGCGCCGGTGATGAGTACGTGGTCGTATCCCGCATATCTCAGCTCGGCCCCCCAATGACCTCCTGCGTTTGACTTCAGATACCGGTCAGTGGCTGGGCTCTTGGAGACGATTGTGGTACGCGCGGATGCCGGTGCGATGGTTCCAGTAAGCGCCCCGGGGCTGAAGATCAACAGATTGTCGGAGCCCAGCGGATCGGTCTGTGGGGACACCCGCTCATAGAGAAGCTTGGCCGCAACGCCGCGGCCACCTATGAAGTGACGCACTTCTTCAGAACCCACACGTTCGAGCTCTATACGCCTGGACGCGAGATCGACTGTGAGCACCCTTTGCTCAACGGGGACTGGCATCTGTTCCGCCCCTCCTGGACAACCCACCTGACGGAGTGTTTCAACCTGGGCAGACCCCTCCTAGTAACCGGCGATCTCTTTCTCCGGAGGCTGAGGATAGGTCCTCTTGCTGTGGGATAGCCCGATATCGGCCAGGGTCTCGGCGAACTTCACCGCCAGGACGCCTGGGTCAATCACCGGCACATCAGTGATCCCCTGCACTACCAAGCCCTTCTCCACCTCGCCAGCCAAGCCGATCATGCCCGTGCAGCCGAAGACCATCAAGTGGGCCACGTCTTCTCGCACCGCCATGACGGACTGCTCGACCAGTGCCTTGACCACCCTCTCCGTGTCGCCCAGTTCCAGCACTGGGATGTTGACGGCTCGGACCGATGCCAGACTCCCAGCGACTCCCATCCTGTGCGCATGCTCGTGGAACATAGGGACCGCCCGGTCAAGCACGGTGAGCACCGAGAATCTATGAGCAAGCATTGATGCGACATGCATCGCCGTCTCAGCCGGGCCGATCACAGGTATGGAGACCATCTCGCGGGCCGCCTGCAGGCCTGGATCGGCCATACAGTCGATGATCACCGCATCGACGCCATCATCTTCAGCTTGGACTACCTTGCGGACTATGTCCGGCACCGCCACGACCTCATCGTAGCGTGATTCGATGGAAGCTGGCCCCTTGTCCAGCAGAGTCACGCTGATCTCCGTACCCGGTCGGGCACCCGGTGAGTACTGCTCCAGGCCCAGAGCCTCGAACTCCTCGGTGATGCTGGGGACAACCACTCGGATTCTCATGCTATCTATGTCCTTTCTGTCCAACCGCGACGTCACGACCCTCGCACTGACAGGTGTTCCGCCCTCAGTATCCGACTATCTCCTTCTCAGGCGAAGTCAAATAGGTCCTCTTGCTGTGCGAGAGCCCCAGGTCGGCCAGAGCCTCAGCAACTTTGATGGCCAGGATGCCCGGGTCGATCACCGGCACATCAGCGATGCCCTGCCCTACCAGGCCCCTTTCCACCACCTCAGCCAAGCCGATCATGCCCGTGCAGCCGATGACGATCAAGTGGGCCCCGTCTTCTCGCACCGCCACGACGGACTGCTCGACCAGCGCCTTGACCACTCTCTCCGTGTCGCCCAGTTCCAGCACTGGGATGTTGACGGCTCGGACCGATGCAAGCCGCTCTGCGACTCCCATCCTGTGCGCGTGCTCGTGGAACATGGGGACCCTCCGGTCGAGCACGATGACCAGCGAGAATCTATGCGCAAGCATTGAGGCGACATGCATCGCCGTCTCAGCCGGGCCGATCACGGGTATGGAGACCATCTCGCGGGCCGCTTGCAGGCCTGGATCGGCCATACACTCGATGATCACCGCATCGACGCCATCTTTCTCAGCCTCGACGACCTTCCTCACTATGTCCGGCACAGCCACGGCCTCATCGTAGCGTGATTCGATGGAAGCTGGTCCCTTGTCCAGCAGGGTCACGCTGATCTCCGTACCCGGTCGGGCACCCGGTGAGTATTGCTCCAGGCCAAGAGCCTCGAACTCCTCGGTGATGCTGGGGACAACCACGCGGATTCTCATGCTATCTATGTCCTTTCCGTCCAACCGCCACGTCACGACCCTCCTGCTGACAGGCTTTCCGCCCTCAGTATCCGACTATCTCCTTCTCGGGCGGAGTCGGATAGGTCCTCTTGCTGTGAGAAAGCCCCATGTCTGCCAGGGCCTCCGCGATCTTGAAGGCGAGTTTCGCCGGATCTATGACCGGGACATCGGTGATGCCTTGCTCCCTTAACCCATTCTCCACGTCTTGAGCCATTCCAGCCATGCCGGTGCATCCAAAGATGATGACGTGAGCCCCATCCTCCTGCACCGCCTTAACGGATTGCTCTACCAGGGCGCGAACTGCCTTGGTACGATCCTCTAGCTCCAGCACCGGTATGTTGATCGCCCTCACCGAAGCTAGTCGATCCTCGAGTCCTGCCTTCCTCGCATGATCCTGGAAAGGTCTCTCGTCTGCTTCCAGAACGCCAATAATCGAGAACCTGTGGCCAAGCATGGTTGCGATGTGCATGGAGGTCTCGGCCGGGCCGATGACCGGAATGGAAACCCACTCACGGGCAGCCTCGACGCCGGGGTCATCCATGCAGTTGGAGATCACCGCGTCAACGCCATCCTTCTGTGCCTCCACTATCTTGGCCACCACATGGGGCGCCGCCAGGGCTGCCTCGTAGGTCGATTCGATGGAGGCTGGACCCGCATCCAAAGAGACGGCGCTCAGTTCTGTGTCGGGCCGGGCTATTGGTGACAGTTCTTCCAGCGATGTTCCCTCCAGCGTCTTGGAGATCACCGGTTCTATTACTCGGATCTTCACGTCTCGTGTCCTCCTGGTTATGAGTGCAGCACCTCATGCACTGTATTTGAAGGGGAGTCCGGTGAGGCAAGCCAGGAAATGCCGGAAGCGTCCCGACTTCCACCGTAGATGCCCCATGCGGGGATGTCTCAGCTTGATCAGCGGCCGGCCACTCGCGCTGACGGTCGCCCCTGACAATGGACAGGCGGCAGCCCATCAGGGACTCTCGAGCCAGCGCAGAGCTGCTGTCAGGCCTTCATAAGCTCCTCGATAGGCACGTAGTCGATGTCGAATCCGAAGTAGCGCGGGCCGGATGCATGGTCGAGGCCAAACTGGGTGCGGAACACTTCTAGACCCTTCACCCCTACCGCAACTACCTCATCGCCCTCTTTGATATCTGTGTTGGTGATCCCCTCGCCGCTCTCCTTGCGCGCCAGAACGACAATGTCGGGGCTGCAAATCCATGGCTCTCCGTTCAGCCAGGAGACGTGATTCTCGTTCTTGAACCACACGTCCAGCGTCTGCCCGTGGTAGTCGCCTGTGCCCTTGACGTGATTGGTCCCGAACATGTAGCCATCCCGATCTTCCCACTCCTTGCCGGAAACAACACCCTCGAAGAGGCGCCAGCCTTGGGTGACCTCCACTGCGGCATCGATGGGGTCAGCACCCTTCTCTCTCGCTTCGCGGATCGCTCGCCCGAGAGCAAGGGACTTCGTCAACGTCCCGTGGACGAGCACCTCCTTCATTTCAGGGGCGGGCAAGGGGGTGCCGGCTTGCGTGGTGCTCCCGTAGGCCGCAACCGCCAGCAGTTTGCCTACGCGTTCCAGCATGTAGGAGTCGACCGTGTACTTGATGATCACGATGTTGCCCCATTGGTCGACGCTAGCGACGGGCCAACTATCTTTGCCATAGATGAAGGGCGTGCCTTGCAGCTCTTCGGGGACGGCTCGGCCAGCGTAGTCGCCGTCAACCACAGGGATACCCATTCGCGCGCCGGTCACCAGCGGTGCAGCTGAGTTCCCTCCCCCTAACTCGGCACACACCAGGCAGCCAATGGGTTGGCCCAGGTAGTTGCCCAGCTCCCTGATGGCCTCCTCCATAGAGGTGTCGCCCAGCTTGTTCTCAAGGCCTCGCCGCTCGATCTCGTCCAGCGTTTCCTGGGTGAGAGGGGCGATAGATCCCATCCCGTAGGGCGTGACCGTCCATACGTCGTCTGGTATGTCGTCGGCATCCACCCACTCGATGGTCAACCCCTCATCCAGAGCTGACCTCAGCATTCTCTCACCCCACTCAGGTTTGCCCCCTCCTCCGGTTCCCATGAATACACACCCTCGTACGAAATCCTCGCATTCCTGCCAAGTCTTCAACTGAACGCTGCCCATTTCACCCTCCTTAGACAATATCGTCGGCTTGTGGATGCCCCATAGACGAAAGGGCCCCTCAGCCTCTCACGCATAGCTCAACACGGCCTCTGCCACCGGATCAGCCCCCTTTTCGCGGGCCTGCCGGATCTTCTTTCCCAGCTGTGAGGCCCTGCTGAACGTCCCTCCGGCTATCAGTCCCTTGGCGTCCTTCACCTGCTGCATGGGTGCGCGCTGTTGAAGAAGAGAACGTGTCGACAGCGCGGTCCCCTGCAGAAATGGATGTTACTCTCGTCCCACACCGGGCAGTTGGCGCACCTCCATCCGGTCGCCACGAAGCTGCGGCCGTCCGGCCTCTACTTCAAGGCCGACAACCATATGGTCCCTACCCCGGGCAGGCGACCTACGACGTCCGCCACGTTCCGCATGGGGACATGCGCGATGTCGCACCTGCGTCACTCCCTACCCCATCAACTCCTCAATGGGCACGTAGTCGATATCGAAGCCGAAGTAGCGCGGTCCGGACGCTCGGTCCAGGCCAAACTCAGTGCGGAAGACTTCCAGCCCCTTGATACCTACCGCCACGACCTCGTCGCCTTCCTTGATCTCTGTGTTAGTGATCCCCTCGCCGCTCTCGTTGCGCGCCAGGATGACGAGGTCGGGGCTGCAAATCCACGGCTTCCCGTTCAGCCACGAGACGTGGTTCTCATTCTTGAACCAAACGTCCAGCGTTTGCCCTTCGTAGTCTCCGGTGCCCTTGACGTGGTTGGTGCCAAACATGTATCCATCTCGGTCCTCCCACTCCTTGCCGGAAACCACACCCTCAAACAGGCGCCACCCGCCAGTGATCTCCGCCGCGGCGTCAATTGGATCGGCGCCCTTCTCACGTGCCTCACGGATCGCTCGTCCGAGAGCCAGGCTCTTGGTCAAGGTGCCGTGAACGAGTATCTCTTTCATCTCCGAGGCGGGGAGCGGTGTACAGGCCTGAGTGGTGCTTCCGAAGGCGGCCACTGCCAGCATCTTGCCCAGTCGCTCCAACATGTAGGAATCCACCGTGTACTTGATGATCGCGACGTTGCCCCACCGGTCAACATTGGCCACCGGCCAGGCGTTCTTTCCATGAATGAAAGTCGTGGCCTGCATCTCTTCCGGCACCGCCCGGCCCGCGTAGTCTCCGTCAACTACCGCGATCCCCATTCGTGCCCCGGTGACCAGTGGTGCTGCTGAGTTCCCCCCTCCCAACTCACAACACACCAGACACCCAATCGGATGGCCCAGGTAGTTGCCCAACTCCTTAATGGCTTCTGCCATCGAGGTGTCGCCCAGCTTGTCCTCTAGACCCATCTTCTCGATCGTGTCCAGTGTCTCCTGGGTGACGGGGGCGATAGATCCCATCCCGTACGGCGTCGCTGTCCAAACGTCATCCGGTATGTCGTCCGCATCGACCCATCCGGGAGTCAGTCCCTCTTCCAGGGCCGACCTGAGCATTCTCCTACCCTTTTCGGGGTCGCCGCCGCCGCCGGTTCCCATGAATACACAGCCTCGTATGAAATCCTCGCAGTCCTGCCACGTCCTCAACTGAACGCTGCCCATTTCACCCTCCCAAGGTTATGTTAACTGTTTCTGCGCTCGTCAGACAGCGAAAGACCCCTAGTCCTCCCTGACACGCCTGATACTCGTGTTCACTGAGAATCACGTCACCCCACAATCTGGATTCCCTTGAGGTTTGCCGAAGCTCGCCACCGCGTGTGTGTTGCGTCCCACTGCCACAGTCGCGAGACCCTTCAGCGGCCAAGCTCCGTGAGCTTCTCCTCGATGGGCACGTAGTCTAGGTCGAATCCGAAATGCCTCGGACCAAACACCTCGAGCCCCTCAACAGTCCGGAACCCCTCCCAGGCTTTGCTTCCCACGACTGCGACCTGGTCCCCCACGGAGAAATCGAAGCTCAGAGCGGGCTCGCCCGTCGTCAGGTCCACCATCACCATCGAGTCGGGGCTGGTAACGAAAGGCTCGTCATCGAGCCAGCTCATATGGTACTCGTTCTTGTACCAGATGCGAAACTCGTGCCCCTCATACCTTCCTAGTCCCTTCAGTGTGTGAGTCCCGACACCGAAGGCATACGATTGTTCATCCGCTATCTCAGAGTCTGTGATTTCACCCTCGAACAGCAGCCAGCCGTCTACGGTCTTCACGGCCTCTGCTACCGGGTCGGAGCCCTTCTCGCGAGCCTCTCGAATCACCTGCCCCACGCGGAGAGCCTTGCTCAGCGTTCCTGCGGCCAGCAATTCTCTGGCTTGATTCATCGGGAAAAGATCCCAGCACGCTCCGACCGCGCCGTAGGAGGCAAGCGTCATCATCCTCCCGATGCGATCAGCCATGGCCAGGCTGACGGTGTCCTTGACGATTATCACATCACCCCATCGTGTCACCAGGGCCATGGGGCAGAACGGCAAGCCACGAAACTCTGGTATGCCCTGGTCCACCTCGGGGACAGCCCGCCCCCCAGCGTAGTCGCCATCCACCACGGGCACACCAAGCTCCAGACCCGCTGCGATCGCTACGGCCACGGCGAAGGCTCCAGTTTCCCCAGCCACAATGGCCTCCACCTTCGCTCCCTCTGAGTCCTGCAACGCCCGAACGGCGGCGACCGTGGCCCCTAGTTCGTCATACTTGTCCTCGAAGCAGCCCAGCGCGGCCAACTCCTCCGCCGTGCCACCCTGGTCATGCCTTCCCCCTATGCCGCAGGTCATGACCGACCACGCCTCATCGGGGAGACTATTCGCGTCCACCCACCCGACCTCACGACCTGCCTGCAACTCGTCGAGGAGTATTTCCAGGGCCATTCTAGGGTCCCCGCCTCCACCGGTCGCTCCGAAGCAAAGGCCGCGAACGAAATCCTCACACTCCTGTTGCGTTCGCAATACCACTTTGTCCATACCAACCCCCATTGGCATCTTGCAGATTCTTGTGCATTCTGGACGGCGACACGACCGCCTTCACTGGCTTCTACGACGGGTGCCCTGCCGTGGCGCTACTCTAATCAGCGCCCTCGAACACAGTGTACTCGCCGTCTTCCATTATGGGTGCAGTCGTCCCATCCTCATACTCAAACACAAGACGCGCGATCTCGATGGGACCCCCCTTGGCATACACGATGTCTTGGTGGATCACATGGCTGGGATCGGCGAACTCGGCAACACCAACCGTTCCACCGAGATGGTCACTACGGCCATAGGCCCAGTGCATGCCCAGAACCTTCTCATCCTCCAATACCTCCCCGGAGACGACAGCCCTATCGTTACATCCTAGCCCCAATTCAGCGAGGTTACGGCGCGCCTCATCTACCGCGAAGTAGTCCCGAGCATCAGACGCGTTCGGCCCGCTCCCGATGAGTTCTACGATCCGGTTCTCCTGCACCTGGAACACGACCAGCTCATCGTCATACACGACGGGGATCGCACCCTCGGTCCTGCTCGGCTGCCCCTCCAACTCTCCCTCGTATGGAGCGATACATGTTTCGCCGCTGGGCAGGTTGATGATGCGTATCCCCTCCCTACCAGCATGGGCCTGCCCGTCATCCGCATCAGCCTTCCGATGTCGCAAGTCAAAGTACAGCCGATGGCCAGTCGAGAATTCCACTCTCGCGCCCACCACCGGCTCAAGCAGGTCGGACAGGATTCGGCACTTGCGCGCCACCTCGGAGTAGTCCGCCGCAAGCGCCGTTCTCTCCATGCTTCGCGTGACCCCTGGCATGGTGGCACCCCGAAGGGTGGCCACTTTCTCACTGATCTCGATCAGAGGCGCCGTAGGCGAGTACTCCGTCATCGCAACGACGATGTTGGTGTCGGCCAGGACCTCCTCCAACTGGACTGTCCGACCGTCCATCTCGCCCTCCTCCGGCAGCGGCCCATTGTGAGCCCCCAACGCTGGATAGTTCAGGAGAGGAAGCACGGTGAACCCGATTTGACTGCCAAGAGCACGGAAGGCCACGTGCCAATCGGCGGCCATCTGTCGCCGGTCTGCCCACTTCTCGCTATCGGCCAACTCACCGTGCGGCAAGTCGGTCATTACCAGGACACGCTCCCCCGATTGGGGCGCGAACACGTCAAGAAACAGCTTCTCCAGGTCCAAGTCGCCGCCCATGTCTATTCCCCCTGCTCGCACCTACGTTTGCTGAGCTCAAAGACCGAACTGCTTCACCCTTTGCTCGATGGGCACGTAGTCGACGTCAAGGCCAAAATGACGCGGCCCTAACACCTCGACGCCCTCCGCCGTGCGGTGGATCGGGTGGCCTTTGCGTCCGATGACAGCCACCTGATCGCCCACCGAGAAGTCGAAACTGAGCGCCGGCTCAGCCGTCTCCAAGTTCACCACGGCCATCGAGTCCGGGCTGGTCACGAAAGGTCTGCCATCTAGCCAGCTCAGATGATACTCGTTCTTGTACCAAATCCTGAACGTATGCTCCTCGCTGTTTCGCAGACCCCTCAAGTGATAGGTTCCAACCCCGAAGGCGTATGACTGCTCATCTTCTATCTCCGCCTCGGAGATCTCTCCCTCGAAGAGCAGCCAACCGTCAACCGCTTTCACCGCCTCAGCTACAGGGTCCATTCCCTTCTCGCGAGCCTCACGGATCACCCGGCCCACGCGAAGGGCCTCGGTCAAGGTGCCTGCAGCCAGTACTTGCTTGACCTCGCTGATCTGCATCAAGTAGCACGAGCAACCGATTTCGCCATACGATGCGAGGTTGATCATACGGCCGATGCGATCAGCCATCGCAGTACTTACGGTATCTTTCAGTATGAGAACATCGCCCCAGCGGGTTACGAAGGATATGGGACAAACGGGAACCCCACGGATCTCCGGTATCGTTTGCGGGACCTCGGGAATGGCCCTCCCACCGGCGTAGTCCCCATCGATCACAGGGAGGCCGAGCTCCAGTGCCGCCACCATGGGCACCGGGACGTTGTCGGCTCCCACCTCAACTGGGACGACTGCCTCCAGTCTCACCCCTGCCGAGTCCTGCAAGGCCTCGATGGCGGTGACCAGCATACCCAGGTAGTCGTACTTCTCCTCGCTGCACCCTAGTTCCTTCAACTCCTCATATGTTCCTCCCTCCGCAGGTCTGCCCCCCATGCCCGCTACGACAACTGTCCAGGCATTTTCCGGCAGGCTGGTTGCATCCACCCACTCGATGCTGCGCCCCGCTGCCAACTGATCCAGAAGCGCCTTCAGGCCCACTTCGGGGCTTCCACCTCCCCCGGTTGCCATGAAGCACAGGCCGCGCACAAAATCCTCGCATTCCTGCTGAGTCTTCAAGACCACGTTACCCATTTCGACCTCCATTAACTGCTATCGGCATCTGGACGCCTCAGGAGATGAATGATCGCGCACAGCACCACAATACCAAGGGACTAGGAAGCTGTTGAAGGGCACTGACAGCCTTGTCCAGTTCCGCTGCATCGCCCCACAGACGAGTGAACGGCCTATGCACCGTGACAATCGGAACGGAGATCCTAGCGTCCAGCCCTCCAGGATGCCTCTCCAAAGTACCCTGGGAACCCCCACCTGCGCCCTCATCATAGGGCCGATAATTCCCTGAGAAACAAACGACGACAGGTGATGGCGACCACTTGGAGAACCGGACTGCGGCCGCAAGAAGCATCGCTGCGTCTCTCTGAGCCCCCACGTCCGGCCGAATCTGTCCGGCCGTACGAGCCTTCGTACTGCTCTGCTGGGCCCCTGGAACTCTGCCGCATTGCTGGGGTACGGCCCGTCCGACCATAATGCAGTATACCGAAACTCGCACCAAGAATATACCACCAATGGCTTAGGTGTTGCCAACGTGCGCGGCGGCTCGTGGGTCACGGCAGCGGTCCCCATAGAGAGAGGAGCCCCGAGTTCAGGCGTTGACATTCGTCTGCGGCAAGAGTACACTCCGACCTTGGAGATCCTTATGGCGCATGAGGTGGAACGGCCCACCTACGAAATCGTGGGCCCCATACAGCGATACGACGAGCGGGACAACGTCTTCGCACGTGAGGCGCTGCTACCAGGGAGTCCCGAGGAGAGGGAGTATCACTCGCGGCATCCGAAGCTGGCAAAGATCGACCGTCGCCTGGCCGACCACTTCTTCGAAGGCGCGCAGAAGAGCACGGGAGAAGAACAGCAGGCACCGAGCGACGCGCTGCCGGCGAGCACCTTTCGTGCAGTCTCCTCTCTCGCGCTGCCCGATGCCGTGGATGGTCCTGTCTCCCCGCGAAAAGTACGAGTGGCCCCCGTTGAGATGGCTCGCAACATCAAGTCCCTCGCCAGATCTCTCGGAGCAGTCCAGGTGCGCATTGGCCCCCTCAATCCAGCATGGATCTACACCAATCGAGGTGTGTGGCCCTTCTTCGATGACTACCGAGCCAATCCCCCTGCTTTCGACGGCGTGCCGCAGGGGTATCAGGGTCTGAACTATGGGGATCCCATCGAGATCGATCACCGTTTTGCCATCAGCATGGCCTTTCCCCAGAATCCGCGACTGATCGCCACCAGCCCCTCCAAGACTAGCAGTTTCGAGATTGGGCGCGTATATGCGGCGAGCGCCTTGGCCTCGGTGGAACTGGGGAACTACATCCGGGCCCTCGGTTATCCAGCCCGCGCTCACCATCTGCGGAACTATGGCGTGCTGCTCGTACCCGTGGCCGTGGACTCTGGTCTGGGGGAACTCGGTCGCTGCGGCTACCTGATGAGCAAGGAACTAGGGGCCAACTTCCGACTGGCCTGTGTGACCACCGATCTTCCGCTGGCAACGGAGAAGCCGGTAGACCTGGGCGTGCAAGACTTCTGCGAGAAGTGTCTTAAATGCGCGAAGAACTGCCCTTCCGCAGCCATCCCCACGCGGGGCAAGGTGGTGGTGAGGGGCGTGAGGAGATGGCAGATAGACGCGGAGAAGTGCTTGCTCTACTGGGGTAGCCAGCGAGCGGCCTGCGCCATTTGCCAGGTAGTCTGTCCATGGAGCAAGCCGCCCACCCTGTTTCACAGATCGATCGCTGAGCTCGCCGTTCGTTTCCCAGCGGCCAGGCGACTGCTGATCCAGGCAGATGACTGGGTATATGGTGCCGGTTACAAACGAGCCTCAGTCCCCGACTGGGCAGGGAGTCGGGAGTCCATGGCCGAGTCGTGACACTGCCTGCTCGCAAAGGAAAGATCACCAGGAGCGCGCGTGGACAACCGAAGGGCGAAACCTGCAAACCACGCGGCACAGTCTTAGTGAGAGGACCACAGACCCCGGGATGAGGCCCGGTGTCTGAGCAAAAAGACAGTCAGCTAGGTAAGGAGGTCTGAGATGGAGCTAGACAAAGCATTGGAACCTACTCCAGAGTGGTACTGGATGGAGATGGGAGGGGTCGGAAGGAAGATCGTCGAGGAGTTCTTCCCCATCAAGCCCGGGGAAAACGTGGTGGTCACAGCTGACACGATATCCGATTGGCGAGTCGTTGAGGAAACCGTGAAAGCCATCTATGGCGTGGGCGCCATCCCTACTCTGGTTGTGCACCCCACAACAGACGTGGCGACAGCCGACCCCCCAGAACCAGTCACCGCTGCCCTGCAGGCCGCGGACGCCTGGATCGAGTTTAACGACTCATATCTCCTATACAGCAACGCCTGGAAGAAGGCCATGGCGGCGGGGGTGAGGTGCTTCACGTTGGGAGGGGATGTGGACAGCCTGGTGAGGATGGTGGGCCGGGTCAACTACGCCGTCTTGGACAGCCTGGCCAATAAGCTGATCGAACTGTCCAATAGAGCCACCGAGATGCACGTCACAAGTGCCTCAGGGACCGATCTCAGAGTCAAGGTCGATCCCGCAGGCTCAGAGGGTCACGTGTTGAAGGGAGGAGGAGAAAGCGGCATCAGCTTCGCCGGAACCGGCTCCACTCAGGTGCCGCCTGGTCAGGCTACTTTTGGCCACGTACCCGGCCGTGTTGAGGGCGCCCTGGTCTTCGATGGTGCCGTGTATCCTCCTACCGAGATAGGCGTTCTACGGGAGCCGGTGACGCTCGAGATCAGCAAGGGAAAGATCACCAAGATCTCGGGAGGACGCGAGGCCAGGACCTTCGAGAAGTGGCTGGAGAGCTGGGATCATCCAGGCATGTTCGAGATCGCACACTGCACGTATGGCTTCAACCCTGGGGTGAAGAGGTGCAAGGGCGAGATAGGCCACGATGAGCGGGTCTTCGGTTGCATGGAGTTCGGCATGGGGGCTGCCTGGGCGGATGCTCCGGCCCACACCGACGGCATAGTGCTGGAGCCCTCTGTTTGGGCAGACGATGTTCTGCTGGAAGAGGATGGCAAGTACGTTCATCCTGAACTGGCTGAACTCGCCCAGAAGTTGGGTGTGTCAGGATACTAGCGGCCGCCCGCCGTTCCTGTACACAACCGAGACCATCGTGTGGGCCTAATCCATCCGGACTGCGGACCGTAGGCCATTGCCGGTGATTCGAACACGGGCGGCCCACTGCGTCGGGCCCGACGGACTAGACCCGGGAGTCGCTGGAGAGGCTTGATGTGCAGCTTGTCTGAGCAAGCATGCCAGCCTCCAGGTACGTGAGATGCTGGCATGCTTGTTCCTGCTTGGCAGCACTTTAGCCTACGCGTGCGTGCCCAGGGTCGTGGGGGCGCAGCCACCTGGGCTCGCATTTTCCTGTCCTGGCGGTCATGGCTAGGCAAGCGTTTCTGATGGGAGGTGGCAGTGATGGATACCAATAGCAGGCAAGTGCCCTACCGGCTAGAGGCACTGGATCCCGATGGCATAGCAGCCATCCATGCTGCCACAGTCGAAGTGCTTTCTGAAACTGGAGTGGTCTACGAAGAAACCGAGGCGCTTGACCTGCTCTCCTCAGCAGGAGCGGTCGTCGACGACGCTGGGCTGGTGAAGATACCCCAGGCCCTTCTGGAGCAGGCCATCGATTCCGCTCCACCTTCCATGCTCCTCTACTCACGCGAGGGTGAAGAGGCGATGCGCTTGGAGCGAGGTTATGCATACTGTGGCACGGGGTCAGATTGTCCCTACGTCATCGATTCGCAGACCCTCGAGCGTCGACGGACCACCAAGGCAGATGTTGAGATCTTCACACGCCTGAGTGACGCCCTCCCCAATATCGACTTCATTCTGTCCATGGGCCTGGCCTCTGATGTACCCTCGGACACAGCGGACCTTCACCACTTCCAGGCTATGATCCATAACACCAGCAAGCCCATCTTCTTCACGGCTGTGAGTCACCAGAACCTAACGGACATCATTCACTTGGCGCGGGAGATCACCGGTGGAGCCCAGGCTCTAGAAGACCGCCCCTTCCTTGCTCACTTCGCCATGCCCAGCCCACCTCTGCGCCACTCCAAGATCGCAGTGCAGAATCTGCTCTACTGCGCGCGCCATCGTGTGCCCGTGGTGTATGCCAGCGGGACCTCCATGGGCGGTCTTGGCCCTATGTCCATTCCTGGCGGCACAGTATCTGCCAACTGTGATGTCCTGAGCGGTTTGGTGGTTCACCAGCTGGCCAACCCTGGAGCTCCGTTCATCTACGGGGTCGGGGTCTCCCTCATGGATATGTTCACAACCATCGACTCCTATGGAGCGCCCGAGCATCATCTGGCCGACGTGGGCAACGCGCAGTTGGCCGATAGCTATGGATTGCCAACCTGGGGCTATGCGGGAAATACTGACTCAAAGACCTTGGACCTACAGGCTGCTCTGGAGTACTTCAGCGTGACCATCATGGGACTCCTCAGCGGATGCAATCTGCTACATGACGTGGGATACCTTGAGTCGGGGATGACCGCGTCGTGTGAGAGCATAGTCTTCGGCAACGAGGTGGTGGACTATGCCCGGAGGCTCGTACAGAAGGTTGACGTAAGCGAGGAGGCTCTGGCCGTGGAGACTATCAAGCGAGCGGGACCGGGCGGCATGTTCCTTATGGAGCCCCACACCGTGGCCCACCTCCACGACTTCTGGCACTCTCGTCTCATAGACCGGGGCAGGCATTCCCAGTGGGTCGCCGGTGGTCGCAAGACGATGTTCGACCGCCTTCAGGAGCGAGTCCGCGAACTCCTCTCGTCCCATCAGGCCGCGCCTCTGGATAGATCAGTGATCGAGGCTATCGACGGATTGATAGAGGCTCGTGAGAGCAGCGCCGGCTCGAAGGGCTCATGAGCTCGATGGCGCCACCCAGCGGTGTCGAGAAGGCCTGAGCATCCCGAGACTCTAATGCATCAGAACTGGTGAATTCTCTTCTGGGGAATAGAAATCTGGCGTTGCTGCTCGCCTGCTGCACGGTCTTCGGGCTTGTGCTGAGCCTCACTATGCTGCTGGTGCCTCTCTATGGCCTCACCCTGTCCGACTCCGCTCTGATCCTTGCTGTTGTGGTCGGGGTGCGCCCTCTCGCGGCTGTGTTGCTCTCATTGCCGATGGGAGTGTTCAGCGACTTCTTCGGCAGACGCGCCGTGATCATTGGCGGCTTCACCTTCCTCGTGGTTGGGTGTCTGGTCCTCGCCGCGGCGCATACCTACCAGTGGCTGCTCTTGGGTCAGATCCTGATAGGAATGGGCGACGTCGCTTTGCTGGTTTCTGCATTCTCGATGCTGACTGAATTGGCCGATCCAGCCCGCCAGTACGCCGTGCAGGGCACGGGCGGTGCGGCACTCCAGCTGGGGACCATTCTGGGCCCCTTGGCGGGCGGATTCATGGTCAGTCTCCTCGGCTTTCAGCCAGCTTTCTTTTCAGCAGGAGCGATCTCACTCATGGGCCTCATCCTGGCTGCTTGCCTTAGGCGCCAGCCGGTGGAACACGATGGGAAACCCGGGCTGTTGACAGCGCTCGTGCAGTATCACAAGAATGCCTGGCAACTGCTGACCCGCAAGAGTGCCATACTGTGGGCCGTAGCGTTCGATAGCGTTGCGCATCTCACTTGGCCCAACTTCGGAGCATCTTTCTACCTGGCCTTCCTCGCCACAGCGGGCTTCTCCTCCGCTGCCGCGGGCTCGCTGATGTCGGCGCACTTGCTTGTCTCCACCCTGGCCCAGGCCTCCTTGGGTCGGCTGAGTGGCCGCGCCTCCATGATCGGGGTTGCTTTGGGGGCTACTCTGCTCGGCGCAGTGACGCTGGGGATCATGCCCCTGCTGCAGAGTACCGCGCTCATCGTGGCGGTGACCTGCGTGGCCGGGCTCAGCAGAATCCAGTGGCCCTTCGTGTTAGGCTTCGTGGCAGAGAATACCACCACGGAAGAGCGGGCCACTGCAATAGCCATGCTAAACGCGGTGTGGGGTTTCTCGACCCCCGTCACGCTATTCTTGCTGGGGCTGCTTGCGGAACAGACCTCGCTGTCTTTCGCCTTTTACGCCACGGGGGCCGTTGTGGCGCTTCTCGTGGGGCTGCTCTGGATTTGGGCCAAGAAGAGGCTCCCTTCTGATAGCCGCGCACTCTTGTCTGACTAGCCGTTGATCCTGGCAGGCACCGCTCGCTCCATGCGTGCCCGTCGAGCACACACGTGCGAGGATTGATCGGCGTGTGCGGTCTCGCCAGGGGGTACGATGGTCCCTTTGCGGCTTGAGGCGAACTAGATGAACTGGGCGCGCCGCCCTCAGCGTGGCAGTTGGCAAGGAGAGCGGCGCCTCCACTGAGGCTTTCCCGGCTTGTTTGGCCCTGGGGTGCCGCCGCTCGGTGGCTACAAGCCCTCGCTCTGATCACCCAGGCCGAGTATCTGCAAGACTCTCTGTCTTGCCTGGATGACATGCTCGCGCACCCTGGCCTTGGCTAGCTCTCCGTCCCCATTCTCCAGCGTCTCAATGATCTGTCGATGCTCAGCAATGGAGCGGTCGGCGCTTCCCACAGCCTCATACGCGCGGTATAGGAAACGCGCCAAGGCGGTATGCAGAAGCGTCGTGAAGTCCGTGAAATACAGGTTCCCCGTAGCTTCTGCGATGAGGATGTGATACTCGCCGTCCAACTCGGCCAGACTGTAGGAATCCCGCTCGGCGTTGCTCCGTTCCTGTCTGGTGACTACTTCCCTCAGTGCGTCCAGCTGCTGACCGTTGATGCGCTCGGCTGCCAACTGCGTCAACTCGCTCCCCACCAGCAGCTGTGCTTCACACAGTTGCTGATAGTCAACAATGCTCAACCGGGGAATCAGGATACCTCGTCGCGGTGGAACCTCGATCAGATACTGATGACTCAATCGCTGCAGGGCATCCCGCAGAGGGGTTCGGCTGCAACCGAGGAGGTCCGAGAGGTAAGCTTCACTCACTATGCTTCCGGCCTGCAGCTCCCCGGTAATCACCATTCTTCGCAAGTCTCGAACGATGGTGTCACTAGCTCGTTCACTCATGAGACGACCCTCCCTCCCCCAGTGGTTTCCGGCCTGGTTACTGCCCGTTTGCGTAGATGGCCTTGAAGCACGAAGTGACCCGCTTGCGACCACGAACGTTCGTGCACTGCAGCGCTGCAAACCTGCGCGATCCATCCGCGCCGTGGCTCCTCTACGCCGCCGAACTCACGGAGGCCGCACTATGAGACTGCCGTATACCGAACCTGCCAACCCTAGTAAACCATCAACTGTGTCGTGAATCAAGGATGTAGTGGGACAGGATGCATGCAACGAGGCGAAGGGCAGAGTGCGGTGAAAGGTGATCTGGGCAACCGACGTCAGGATCAGGCGCGTGAGGCCCCTTCCACATAGCGCTCAGCGATAGCTTGGGAGACTCCGAGCCTGACAGGGCATACGGGATTCGAAGTCATCTACCTCAGCCTGCCCCCCCCAGCCAAGGCGTTCAGGTCGGATGGAAGCTCGTCCGTGAGGAACACAGAGGCGGGCTCGCCGGCGACTGCTCGGTCCGGAGCGTCTTGCCGTCGCACTCCAACACATCAGCAAGGCTGGCACCCTCGGCTCCGCACTCGAAGCGACCCCGTGGAGGTCAAGCGTCATCTATCGCTGCGTTCGTAGTATCGCCGCACTACCCGGTGATGGAGAATAACTCCCCAACATCCTTCATCTCATGGATGTTTGTCACCAGAGTGACGAGGCGCTCGACCCGCTCATCGTCCAGCTCGCGTCCGGCGAGGCCCCTGAACTTGTTCTCCAGCTGTTTCTGCGTCACCGGGTTACGGTGGTCGCCCCTAGGGTCATCGATCACGGAGCTGTATTCGGTCCCATCCTCCATGGTAACGACGACTGCGGACGAGTAGTGCTCCGGATACCTTCGCTCAAACTCCTCGTCGACCACCCAATCAACCCTTGTCATCAGCTCGCGGACATCTGGACGATGAATGTTCTTCTCAATGAAGGTGTCGGCGTCGATCTTCCCATCAATGAGGGCGATAGCGGCCTGCCAGGGCATACTAAACTGCGTGTCCACAACGTTCTGGGGATCTCTCTTCCGGGGCATGGCCAGCAGCCGAATGGTGTAGTCAGAGGAGCGGATCTGGATATGTTGGATCCTTCGCCAGTCAGGATGGTATTTGGCAACAATGTCCAGGCAGGCATCCAGATGACCCGCTGAATAGCGACAGCAGGGATAGACCTTGATACTGGAGTTTGCGAATGTCCATTCGATCCCCAGCCCATCGGTGATCAGGCTTGTGTCGTATTGACGCTCGAATGAATAGGCCTGCATGAAACCATCTTGCCCCTCGAAAATCTCGGGTGGCCCGTCGAAACCCTTCTGCGCCAGCATGGCCGAGATGATGCCCACCATCGCTGGGTGTCCCGCCTGGAGCCTCTTGGTGTAGGATCCAGACGTGTTCCACGCCATGAGGCCGCCCACCTGGCTACCAGCGATGCCCTGGGCATGCATGGTGCGTCAGCGTGCAGCAAGGATCTTCCGCCTCGACCAGATTGCAGCCCCAGCAGCAGGATCAGTGCTGCAGGTCACGTACGCCCATCGTAGCCAGTGCAGCGGCAAGCGGCAGGGAGACGCCGATGCCCAGCATGGCCACCTCCACCCCAAGACCATCGGCCAGGAATCCCGAAGAAAAAGCCCCTAGGCCTCCGCCCAGGAGAGAAAGAGTAAAAACCAGGGCAGAGGCGGTGCTTTCCCGTTCCGGCAAGAGTCGCTGCGCCATGAGGAGAGTGTAAGGGAATGACACTCTCAGCGCGGCTCCCAACAGCGCGACGAAGATTAAGGCGAGAAGACCGTCGGCTCGCACGAAACTCCAAGAAAGCGCGCCAGCCAGCACCAACGACAAGATCGTCACGTGCTTCCAGCCCGTTCGGTCCGACAAGAAGCCTGCGATGAGAGTGCCAGCGGCGGACCCCATCTTAAGAAGGCCGACTGTCACGCCAATTGCGATCAGGGAACCCCCCCTTTCGTCGATGAGAAGCGGCAGGAACGTGAGGATGCCCATTTCGGTCGCGCTCCGTAGCACCACCATGCAGGCCAGGGCCAATACTGGACCCACCCCAATCGAGATTCGGGTATCCACAGATCTCTCTGTCGCACCAGGAGCTTGGCCCAGAGCGTCGAAGGCCCTGTAGAGAACAACAGACAGCAGCAAGCCCGGCAGCACCATCACCCACGTTCTCTGAAGGCCTGCCGCGCTCACAAGAGAGGCGATGACCACCGGGCCCAAAGAGGCTCCGAGAGGGCCCCCGGTGAGGAAGATGGACAATCCCAATCCCCTCAGGCTGCCGCCTAGGTGCACTGCTGTTGCTGTTGCCTCCGGACCAAACAGCGCCAGGCCGATCGTAGACATCAAGACCAAGAGCATCAGGACGGCATAGCTAGGTGCGAGCCCAGTAGCGCTCATGGTCAGCGCGACAATCAGCAAGCCGAAGGGGAATAGGTGTCTGGTGGTGCGATCCGCAAAGTATCCGCCAAAGAGTCCAAACGTCGCCAGACTGGCACTCCGCAAGAACACCAAGAAGCCTACTGCTGAATAGGGCAAGTCAAATAGGCGTACCCAGAGCGGCAGCAGTGTCACGATGAAACTGCTGTAGACGTCGGTCATAAGGTGCGCAGCAGTCAGCAATGCCAGATTACGCGGCGCCCCTATCTTGTCTCTCAGTCGACTCATCTAGCACCATTTGTGTGAGCACACTGTGCGCCGCTCAACACGAGGGCTGCCCGCTGGAGTCTCTGATCTCAGGCGTCAC
Source organism: Chloroflexota bacterium (assembly GCA_030603665.1). Lineage (GTDB taxonomy): Bacteria > Chloroflexota > Anaerolineae > UBA7937 > B3-Chlor > JAUVXJ01. The sequence goes on from JAUVXJ010000005.1 coordinate 204,443, forward strand.
TCGCGGCGCCAACAGGCGACCCGATGGTCGGTCCCTATTCGCATCAGCTCGAGTTCACAGTGGCAACCCACATCCTCATACTCTGGACACCGCGCCCACGCAGCCCAGCAGGACAGCGATCACCGCGATCCATTTCCTCGACGTGGTTGGGTGAACCCTCCTCACAGTATGAAGGTCCATCCACGCGCCGAGCTCCCGGCCCGTCCAGGGTGCAACGGACGGCTGTTCCATTGGCTTCTGCCTGGACTCAGGCGGAGCCTAAGAACGGGGAGAGCCCACGAGCGGGGGCTCTCCCTCTCTTGAGATCAGCCGGGTATGTTCTGCTGGTGAGCTGGTCTAGGTCGTCTCGGCAGCCGCGTTCAGTCCGGCCAGCCGTCCAAAGGTCAGTGCCCGACCGTGGCTGATGCCGGGTACCGTGATAGCATACAGGCTTGCGAAGAACCCACCGGAGACGTTGCCAGCCGCGTACAGCCCCGGAATGACATTCGTATCCGTATCCAGCACCTGTAGCTTGGGGGTGACCTTCAGCCCACCCAGAGTCACGTAGAAAGCCCCCCCGGTCTTGGCTGCGTAGAATGGTGGCTTCTCAACGGTCGTCAGCCGGGATGCGGGCTTGCCGAAGTCCAGGTCTTCCCCCATGCTCGCCAGTTCGTTATACCTCGCGACCGTAGCCAGGAATGTCTCCTGGGGAACCTCCATCCTCTGGGCCAGTTCTTCAATGGTGCTCGCCTCTATTATGTGTCCCTCGCCGACCCCCTTTTCAAGTGTCTCTCGATACTCTGGTGCGGGTGGCATGAGTTGGCCCATGGGGTCGCCGAATATGGCTACCTCCTCTTCCCACTTCCCGTCCCATACCGACCACTTCACGTGACCTGGCTGGAGCATGTCCACGCGAGCCATGACGCTTGCGGGCGTCATTTCGTTTCCGTATCGTTCTCCACGTATGTTCACATTCAGCCAGGCCTGACGTGCTATGGTGTAATACACGAGTGAATCGGGGATGCGCCCGTCAAAGACCATCGAGCAGTGAGGCAATTCATCCATAGCCGCGCCGATCCACAGACCCATCTTGTGACCATCGCCGGTGTTCAGCTGAGGGTAGTAATAGCTGGTAACAGCTGACAAAGCCCAGGGGGAGTATTTCTCCATCATCTCCCGGTTGCTTCCGTAGCCTCCGGTGCACAGCACCACGGCCTTGGCGTTGAACTGTTTGTAGTCACCTTCTGGCGTTTCTGCCACGACACCTGTGACCCTGCCATCTTGCTTTCTCAGCAGTCGCACCGCTGGGGTCTGGTAGTTGATCTCTGCTCCCAATTCTAGTGCCTTGCTCTCCAGCATCGAGAGCACGGCGGCATTGCCCCCCTCGAACTTGTGGCCGGCTGAATAGTGATCAGTCCACTCGCCCGTCCAAGGGTATGATTCTACTATAACAGATATCCCTGCGGCCTCCGTCAAATCCAGCAGCCAGTCCATGACTTGGCCGCCCTCATCGAACCACAGTGCGACTAACCTCTGGTCAGCGGTGAAGCTCCTCCATCTCATCAAATCCGTCAACAGGTGGGCCCTGTCGACTTCGATACCCAGCTCTTTCTGCAACCTGCTGCCAAAGACACCATTGTAATTTCCATGGGCCATGGTAGTCAGGCCCTTTTCGAGCACGATGGTCTTGGCGCCCGACTCCGCGGCCGATACTGCCGCGCACGCTCCGGCCAGTCCCGCACCGACTACAACTACATCTGCGGTTGTGGTTTCCTTGATATCACTCACCGGAATCGCGGACGGCGGTCTTTCAGACTCTTCTCGTCTTACCTTCCGTTGGTCCTTCTCTGCGGCCATTTGATTGCTACCTCCGTTTCTGATTTTGACACCCCCAAGTCGCTATCCTCACCGGATTCCTCTACGGCCCGCCTACCACCTCCTTCCAGGACATCGCGTGGCACCAACAACAACCCACGCCACCTAGCACCCCAAGAAGCCCACAAACGGCACAGGCCCAACTGCCATGCAGCGTTTTCAGGACGCGAGCGCGTTCCCTGGCTCTGGTCCCAGGGTCAAGGGCGGTCAATCATCTCATGTCATACCGCCCTGGTGCGATATGGCGAAGCCCCCAAACACCCAATCCACGTGGCAGTGGTGCCTGTGCGGGCTAGCCTCTGCAGCACGATAGGGTTTTGTACCTCACAACCCACGGATCTTGTCAACTGCGCAGCAGCTCTCATGTTGATCGCCATAATCTGGGTGCAGACGGGTTTGCACAATGGTACACGACTCCAATCCCCACTCCCACGCAGAGAGCGCCCGCGTGTTTGGGCTCTCCCTTCACCGTTGCTAGGTTGGCAATGATGATGCTCGTCGTGGCCTACTTGCAGCTATCCAGCATCACCCAGTATTGCCCAGCAGTGTGGACGGGGGTCATGCGAGGGCCTCCCGCAGGAGGCTCTGATCTCAGTCCTCATTGGTAACGCCAACAGGCAACCGAATGGTCGGTCCCTACAGGGGTTAGCTCCAGTCTACGGTCGGAACAGCTGTCACCGCGTTCCGGACAGCGCCCTGAGAAGCGACATCCTTCCGGCAAGTCAATGGAGTCCGGCACTTCGCCGGGCAATTCGAGACGTTCCCTGCGGATCTTGGGATCTGGCACAGGGACAGCCGCCAAGAGGGCCTTGGAGTACGGATGCACAGGGTGGTGTACGATCTCTTCGGTAGGTCCGATTTCGACGATCACGCCCAAATACATGATGGCCAATCTGTCGGTCAGATATCTCAGATTGGAAAGATCGTGGGAGATGCAGATGGCCGCGAGGTCTCTCTCCGTGGCGAGGGTGCGGATCAAGTCGATGATCGCAGCTCGAACAGATACATCCAGCATTGACACGGGTTCGTCCGCCACCAGCAGTTGCGGGCGCAGTGTCAAGGCTCGAGCGATGACCACCCGCTGGCGCTCTCCGCCGCTCAATTGGTGAGGAAAAGAGGAGAGGAACTTCTCCGCGTGCAGTCGAACGGTCTCCAACGCTTCAGTCGTCCTAGCCCTCTGCTCCTGTGGGTCCTTCATCCCATGGATCACCAAGGGCTCTACCACCGAGTCATAGACCGTGAAGCGAGGGTTTAGGGACTGATAGGGATCCTGGAAAACCATCTGGGCCTTGGAACGGAAGTCAAGCATCTCGGCCTTCGAGAAGGCCCCTACGTCGCGACCAAGGAAGTGGATGCTCCCTGCAGTTGGCTCGTAGAGGCCTATGGCCGTCATCGCCGTGGTCGTCTTGCCGCATCCACTCTCCCCCGCGAGCCCGAGGACCTCACCTCTTCCGACCGAGAAGGCAACGCCATCTACAGCTTTGACGACTATCCCCTTCTTGCCCATCAAAGAGCCCACAATCCCCGGGTTTAACGGGAAGTGCTTCTTCAGATCCTTGGCCTCGAGGACTACGCAGGGATCAGACATCACAACTGGTTCGCTGCCATTTGTGTCCATGTCACCGCCTTCCCTGCCTCTTTGCGCAATTGATCCATATCGCCAACCCGGTGGCAAGCTGCCCAGTTGCCACTCTCCGTCTCCACCATCTCGGGCGCCTCTTGGTGGCAGATATCACGTGCGAACGGACACCGGGGTGCGAATCCGCAGCCTGAGAACCGAACGACCAGATCGGGGGGGCTGCCCGGAATTGAAACAAGCTCACGCTTGGATCCACGTACACTGGGATAGGCCTTCATCAACCCAAGCGTGTACGGATGGTAGGGGCGTTCAAACAGCGGCCTGGCATCAGCGTACTCTGCGATCTTGCCCGCATACATGACTGCAATCCGCTGGCAAGTCTCCGCTACAATCCCAATGTCGTGGGTAACGAACAACACGGACACATTGAGACGGCGGTGGATCTCTTCAATCTGTCGCAGGATCTGATCTTGAACGAGAACGTCCAAGCCCGTAGTCGGTTCGTCAGCGATGACCAGTTTCGGGTCTAGCGCCAGAGCCATGGCGATAACGGCTCGCTGCTTCATGCCCCCGCTGAACTGATGCGGATGTTCATTCAGGCGTTGTTCGTCGAGGCCTACCAACTCGAAGAGTTCCGCCGCTCGCTCGCGAGCGCTCTTGCGTGTGGTCGGTTCATGAGCCTGAATCGCTTCGACGATCTGGTCGCCAATTCTGATCACCGGATTAAGAGCGTTCATCGCCGACTGAGGAACAAGGGCGATGCCCTTCCACCGGATCTTGTCAAGTTCTGATCGCTCGAGCGTCAGCAGATCTCTTCCCTCAAAGGACACAATTCCTTCGTTCTCTGCGGTACGCGGCAGCAACCGAAGGACACTCTTCACCACCGTCGTTTTGCCGCACCCGGACTCGCCGATCAGCCCCACATTCTGACCCTCTTCGACCTGGAAGCTGATCCCGTCCACGGCGCGAACCTGCCCACGCTTCGTCTTGTAGCGGACTTGCAGATTGCTGATTTCCAATAGAGCCATCGCGCCTCCTGGCTACTATATGCTATGTAAGGATCGCGGCTACCACTCACGCAGCCTTGGGTTGACAACTTCCTCGTATGTGCGACCGACGAAGAACACTGACAATACGAGCAGCATGATGGCCAGGCCCGGCGTCACACTCCACCACCACGCCACCCGCATCCGCTGCGAAGCGAAACAGTAGAAGAGCATCTGGCCCCAACTGATGCTCTCGGGGTTGCCAAATCCCAGGAAGCTGACGGAGGCCTCAACCAACGCACTCTCGCCAACGAAGAGAATGGTGGTGATGAAGGCCAAGGGCAGAATGTTGGGAGCTATGTGCCGATAGAGAATCCTGCCGGAGCTCGCCCCCAGGGACTCTGCCACAGAGACGAAGGGACGCTCTCTCAGGGTAAGCACCTGTGAGCGAATAATCCTGGCGGGGGTTCTCCAGCCGACGCTTGTCATGACAGCAATCAATATGATGTCTTCGGTCCCAAGTGTCATGAGTGCTACCATGGCAAAGGGAAGGAAGGGGATACCAAACGCTACGTCAGTGATCCTCATCAGGATGTTGTCGGTTCTCCCGCCAAAGTATCCCGCTGCCAAGCCGATATTGGTGCCGATGAAGATAGACGAGAAGGAGGCAGCCAGGGCGATGACCAGCGTGCGCCTCGTTCCCCAAATCAACTGAGACAGCACGTCGTGAGACATGAGGGTGGTGCCAGCGGGGTGGGCCCTCGATGGTGGCTCCAGAGTCGCTGGCTTCCCGTCGGGATAAACGACATGCTCGTAGGGACCATATGGCGCCAAGTAGGCGGCGAAGACGCCCAAAGCGATGAAGAAGACCAGGCCAGCCAGCCCCAGCCGACCCAGTCTGCTGGTGCCAACGATGTTGAGTTGGCCAGAAATCGCTTTGAATAGCGACCGCAGGCCGCGCAGCAAGGTATGGTGGGGCGAACGCCGACGTTCGTGGCCTGGTTGAACTTCCATGGTTCTCTACTCCAATCTCACTCGGGGATCAAGCACGGCATAGGCGATGTCAGCCACTAAGTTCATGCCTATCATCACCGCGCCAATGATCAAGAAGCTGGCCTGGGCCACGGGATAGTCGTACCCATTTATCGCACTGACCATCTCTCTCCCAAGGCCCGGCCAGGAGAACACTGTTTCGACCAGGACCTGCCCCCCCACAATGGCGCCGATCATTAGGGGCGCGATGCTGGCCACGGGAAGGAGCGCGTTTCGAATCCAGTGGTGGTAGATCACCCGCCTCTCTCCAATCCCCTTTGCCCGAGCCATTTCGACGAAGTCCTCCCCCTGTACGTCTAGCATGCTGTTCCTCATGGTCAGAAGAGGCTGGGCGAGGAAGTGCAAGGTGAGGATGGTCAGTGGCAGAGCGAGGTGATGAAAGAAGTCGGCATTCAGAAGTTTCTCCAGTATGGGGTCTGCCGCGTGGCCCGGGCTTCTGAGACCCGCTGATGGAAACCAGTCAAGACGATAAGAGAATATGAGCAGCGCGATCATAGACGTCCAGAACGGCGGCACGGCCTTGATCGCGAGGGGTATCACGGTGCCAAAGAGATCCAGTTTACCTGCTCGACGGGCCGCGGTGAGTGCGCCCAGGAGCACTCCCATGATCAGAGCAATAAGCGTGGCTGGACCGACCAGCACCAGAGTATTCACCAGTTTCGGGCGCAGCACCTGGGTTACCGGGAGACGGTAGTAGAATGATTGCCCCATGTCGCCGCGCAGGAAGTTCTTGAGATACAGAAGGTATTGGATGTGCATCGGCTTGTCCAAGCCAAATGAACGCGTCAAGGACTCCCGAGCCCCTGGATTCAACGATGCAGAGACCATAGACGCGACAGGGTCGCCGGGCGCGATGCGGAACAAGATGAATGTTATTGTCATCAACACCAATAGCGTCAGCAGCATTAGCAGCAGCCGTTTGACGATGAATATCCGAAGGTCCACGAAGTGTTCCTCCTATGGCCACAGCCTGTTGGGAATCGGGTCAGAGTCGAAACTGCACCTGTCGGCCAGAGCTGGCAGGTAGCCGTGCGGGCGTGCCCTCAGTCGCCCCTCAAGGCTGCTGATGCGAGTGCGCTGGCAGATTGTCGTGTGCGTGCTAGGTGCCACACTGGTCGTGCTACAGGGTCTATGAATCAACGGCCGTGGCCGTGTCTGAGCGCCGGTCCACAAATACGGGCCAGCCGAGAGCTGATTGGACAGGGTTGGGGGCGGAAGACGGTCCCCAACCCTGTCACGCGATGTCAATACACAGCGGATTCCGCTATTCGAAGAGATGCGGGCCCGTGTCCATTAGCCGGTTGTCGTTCTCCTCCGTTGGATAGTGAAGCCTTCCCTCGCTGTCCCATGCATATCCCGCTTCGAGCAACAGCCTCTTAGCTTCCTCTGGGTCATGGGGCCACGGTGGCAGGTCGTCATTGTGCCAGAAGGTCAGGGCCGGCGCAATTACGGAGCCGCCGGGTTGTGCGCCACCCCGAAGCACGATCGCGATGATGTCGTCGATGGGCACTAACAGGGAGAGGGCGTGCCGGAAGTAGCGGTCGTTGAAGGGCTCGAAGCGCGTGTTGTAATGGATGCCCCTAACACCGAACGATTCCACTTCCTCGATCTGGATGTGAGGCAATCCCCTCAAGTTTTCCGCATCGGCAATGTTGAGGACGTGACTGTATACATCGATATCGCCCTTTTCCATGGCGCCCAGCAGACCATCTATGCTGCCATAGGTTATGCGCACCATGCCCTCAGCAAGTGGTGGCTGCCAGTGATCGTCGTTCCGTGAGAGCGACCACTCCTCTAAGGACACCAAGTAGTCGTGCTTCCAGGGTCCGCTGCCGATCGGTTCTGGGTTGTTGAACTCCAAGGGGTTCTCGATCGTCTCCCATATGTGCTTGGGCAGGATGGGAAGCTCGCAGAGGACGCTAGCCTCGAACGCGCTGAACGGCTCGCTCACGCTGATGCGCAACTTGTTCGGGCCGATCACCTCCGCCTCATCCCAGTTCGACAACCCTGAGGCGTAGAAGGGCGCTTCCTTCTCCTTCATATAGGAGAAGGTGAAGGCAACGTCTTCGGCGGTCACCGGCTGGCCGTCTGTCCAGTTCATCCCCTCACGCAGGGTCACCTCATAATCAGTGGGGCTAGTACCAACTATGGACTCGGCTGCCCAGGGCTGGGGTGACCCATCGAGACCGATCTCGCACAAGCTGTCGTAGACCAGGCCCAAGAGGAGGGTTTCGTCGCCGCCGATGTTGAGCAAGGGGTTAGTGGTTTCCACGTCCATCTGCACCCCGCCGACCCGCATGACCTTTTGGTCGGTGATGGGCCTCAGGGTCTGCAGCGCCCAGAAGTTCCAGACAGGGTTACCCGACCAGACTGTGGGGTCAGCAAAGGTCTCCTTGTTGTACACCCCGGCCAAGTTGACGTTGAGGTAGATGTGGAAGGTATGGGAATCGTAGAGATTCTGTTGAGCTTGGTCAACGAGCACCTTCCGCGCGTCGCGGTCCGTTTCCGCCCTCTGGGCGTCTGCTATGGCTTCAAACTCAGGGTTCTGGTAGCCTGACCAGTTAATTCCCTGGTCGACAGCTTCTGCTACGGTGTGTTGGCGAATCCACCACTCCGGCTCCATGCGGCTGGGACGAGGGTCCTGGCCCATGAAGTACACCTCGAACGTCTTGCTCTCGAAGGCTTGTTCCATGATCACGCCAGACGCAACCGGCTCCAGCACCGCGGGAATTCCGGCCTCCTTCCAGGCCTCTACGACCATCCGTGAGACCTCGAACCTGTCAGGCTCTGCGGCGGCTGTCTTGGTCAGCACGTTGAATGGTTCGACCAGTGGGCCCAGCTCAGCCTCGGGTGGCGGCTCGGGCGTGGCCGTTGCCTCGGCCGCCGGGGGCTCAGTAGCTGCCGGCTCTGGGGTCGCTGCGGGCGCGCAGCTCACTAGCAGAGCGAGCAACACGAGCAGCCCAACTACCTTCCGCAATACTTCACTTCCACACATGTCTCTTGCCTCCTCGGCATTCTTCCTTCATAACTTGGACACTGTGATCACCAAACTTGAGTCTTCTTGTACTTGGCCTTTGTCACCTCCTTTCCAATTGGCCTGAGATGGCTACTCCACACAGAGCCGCCACCAGGCAAAGATGCACGCGACCGCACGTCTTCGAGCGTCTGGTCGGCCGTCGATGGCCAGCTCCTCAAACCGAAGGGAGTACGTAACCATAGGCTTCAGCCAGACCTTTTCGGAGACTATCCATATCGGGCTCCACGAGGGGGATATCCGGCAAGTACTCTTGGGTTGTGGGGGGATCCTTGAGCCCGCCGGAGGTGAGCAATGCAACCACAGTTTCATCCTGGGCCACCTTGCCCATGTCTCGGAGCTTCTTGACCACCGCCAGCGAGAGCACCCCGGAAGCTTCCGCGTATATCCCTTCAGTTGCGGCCAGTTCCAGTTGCATCTCCATTATCTCTTCATCCGAGGCCGTCTCCGCGAACCCGTCGGAATCCATCAGCACCTTGAGTGCCTGATAGGTGCCCCCGGTGCCACCCACGGAGAAAGCCACGGTGGGACGCCCTGGCACCTCTTCAACGTAATCAAGGCCCTTGGCCAGGGCGTTCTTCAGCGGACCGAATACCTGAGCAGCAATCATCTGGGGCTTGCTGTCGATGAAGCCCAAATCAAAGAACTCTCCAAACCCTTTCCAAGAGCCATAAAGGGAACCGCCGCCTCCGACCGGCGCAACCATCTTGTCTGGAGCCCGCCACCCCAGTTGCTCGCAAATCTCAAAGCCGATACTCTTGTGCCCGTCCACCCCGTAGGGCTCATATCCCGGCGGCGGGTGGACGAAAGGAGCGGTTGAGTACCAGTCGTATTCCTCTACGAAAGCTTCCTGCAACTTCCAACGATCCTTCCTGGTAGGCGTGGATACTACTTTCGCCCCATAGGCTTGCATCAAGGTTCTCATGGTCATGGGATAGTCCTCTGTCGTGAAGATCACACAATCCAAGCCAGCTCTCGCGGCGTAAGCTGCGGTCGAGGCCCCATGATTGCCAGAGGAGCTCGCGGTAACACCTTTGGCTCCGAATTGCAGTGCCATAGAAACCGACGATGATGCCAGCCTGTCTTTGAAGGACCAGGTCGGGTTTCTCGATTCGTCCTTGACATACAGATTCTTGAGGCCCAGTCTCTCTCCGAGGGAGGGGCACTTCACGAGAGGGGTCATGCCTTCGCTCAAGGAAACGATGTTCTCCTCATCTGGAGGCAGGAGCTCTCGGTATCGCCACATGGTTGGAGGCCGCTCGGCCAGCAGCTCCTTCTTGAAAGCTTGCTTGATGCGCCCATAGTCGTAGGTGCACGCGACGTTACTGACCAATCTCCCCCGACAGTTAGGGCAACCGCGAAACATCTTCTGGGGAGGGAATTCTGTTCCACACCTAAGACACTTGAGACCTGTCAGAAAACTCACTCTCACCTCGCTCTAGATCGATTGCAGTATGGAGTTCGCTCGAATCGCACTTGTCATGCTATGCCTCTGTTGATCGATCTTTCTTGGTAGCCGGGATTTCCCCGCACGCCTGGGCGAGACCTTTTCGCAGAGTATCCAAAGGATTCCACGATGAAAGACGCCCTTCCAAGACCTCATCCCCACTGGAGTGCACTTAAGCTCCAAAGGCCGGTGGCGATTCCGCGCTACCTTCAGCCTTCGATGACACACAGTTCCTCTGTGTCAGAATAGGTTGTCAGTATCTCTGCCCCATCCTCCTTGATTAGGACCAGGTCCTCTAACTGATATCCGCCCAGGTCCTTGTCCAGAATCACTGGTTCGACGCAGATGAGCATATTGGGCCGCAACTCTCGAGCATCGTGCGGTTGCAGCATGGGCACCTCGTGACCGCCCAGACCGAACCCATGGCCTACGTGGGGCGCAGAATAGTCGATCCCCAGCTTCCGGTAGGCCTGCACACAGTACTGGAAAACGTCGCAGGCGAGGACCCCGGGCTGCATATACTGGATGGCCCCTCTTTGCACCTCTCTGTGCTTGCTATACGTCGCCTTCTGGTCTTGGGTAGCCTTGCCCACAACCGCCGTGCGCGCCACATCCGAGCCATACCCGTTGAACACGCCCCCAATATCAGCGCGCACCAGGTCTCCTGCCTGCAACTCCCGGTCCCGCGCTTTGGGATGGGCATGGAGACTCTGATCGCCGGCGGCTAAGACACCCAGGCGAATATCATCAGCGCCATAAGCCGTCAGCTTGAGCAGGATGCAGTCCAGAAGCTCCTTCTCAGTCTGGCCGATCTTCGCCTCATGAAAGGCCTCCATCATGGCTCGCTCGGTGGCCAAAGCAGCTTGTTGGAACCGTTTGATCTCACCTGGTGTCTTTACGCTCCTCACCTCTCCGAATAGATCATCGCAGGCCTCGAATCTCGCCCTGGGAAGCAATGAGACCAACTCCTCGTAGTAGGCCCCTGTTAGGTACTTCTTCTCGATACCCACTCGCCCCTCGGCGAGTCCTTTCTCCTTCAGCACGCTGGCCAAGAGGTAGATAGGCGATTGGGCAAACTCCGGGTACGAACGCACATCTTCAATCCAGGTTTCCGCTCTGGCGAATCTCTCCTCTATGGCGCAAGTAAGCAGCACATCATCACCATCCTTGGGAAGGACAGTCTGCACTAGCCGATCGGGGATCTCTTTTTGGGTGGGGATGAGGGCACCCGAGGTGTAGAACACATTCGGCTGAGATACAGCCACCACGGCGTCCAAGTTGCTCTCCGCCAAGGCTCTCTGGAACTCCTCGACGTTCATCAACATCTCTCTCTGCATCTTCCCCCCCCAAGGGTCCTAGGATCCTAGTCTCCGATGATGAGTACTTCCGAAGTGTCATAGAGATCAGACAACACCTCACTGCCCGTGTCGGTTATCCGTACCAAGTCCTCGCAAACATAGGTGCCGACCTCCGGAATGGGGTAGATCGGCTCGATGCAAAAGGTCATGTTGGGCTCCAGCACCCGGTCATCGTACGGTTGGATCATAGGATGCTCGTGCAGGCCGACCCCGACGCTATGTCCCATGTGGGGGATCACCCACCACATTGGAAGTCCTTCCTCCCGAAACGCTTCAAACCCACGCCAGTATACGTCACAGGCACGAACACCGGGAGCCATGAAGTCAATCACCTTCCTCTGCACCGTCCAGTAGCGATGATATGTTTCCTGCTGCTGGGAAGTCGGCTTGCCTATCACGGCGGTCCTGGCTATGTCATGAACGTACCCCTTGTAGCTGCCAACGAAGTCGACCGTCAACAATTGCCCAGGCTGGAGATTCTTGGGCCGCGGTTCGCCATTCGACGACCCTTTGCTGATCCTCAGCGTGCTATTCCTCCTGTCGGTGCCCCGGGCCATGGCATGGGTGGTGATGGTCTCAAGCACCTCCTTTGGTGTCATCCCCACCTCAGCCTCCGACAGGCCGGTGTGGATCGCCTTCTCGGCGACGTTGAACGCCTCTGTTAGAAGCGTAATCTCCTTGTCCGTCTTGCTCGCCCTTACCGAATCCAATAGACGGTCGCATTCCTCCAATCCGGCATCGGGCAGTAGCGACGCCAATTCCTCGGACTGAGCTGCCGTTAGGAACTCCATTTGCAGCCCAATGTGCTTTGCTGCGAGACCCTTCTCCTCTATCACCTGTGCTACCTTCTCGATGGGGGACTCGGCGAACTCCACGTAGGAGCGAACATCCTGAATCCGCGACTGTGCTCTAGCCAGGCTCTCGTCGATATTACACACAATCAGGGTAGGTAACCCCTCACGGGGCCAGACCACGGCTGCGATGCGGTCCCAACCGAGGAGAGACCGTATGGGGACCCCGGAGAAGTAAAGGATGCTGTCCCCAGACGCCACCACAAGGGTATCAAACCCGTACTCTTGGAATCCTATCTTAAGCCTTTCGAAGTTTATCGTATCTGCACTGCTCACGATTGGCTCCTTTCTCGCTGCTTCCGGCAGTGGCAATCCAGCTTCAGGCCCGTGATAAGACCGTGCAGGACGTCGTTGGCGTCATCGGCGAAGGTGCGTGCCGAGGTTGGATAGCTATCCAGGCGAGTTTCTCTTCGCTCCGCAGCGGTTCCACTCTTGTTGTCTTGGCGAGAGGCTCTGCTGTGGTGGTTACACACATCCCTGTGAATCCTCGGTGCCCCAATCGTCTCTCGGGCCAGGACCGTCGGATTTCGACGGGCGGATTGTGTCACATTGTACATCATCTTCAACAGTGTGTCAACCTGCCTCAACAAACCGTCGCAACATCGCATGCCGCGGATTCGCTGATACAAGGTGAGCCGGCTTATGCTCGGGCGCGGACCGGGATGAGACGCGCGGTCACGAAAGGTCAGTCCATTCTGTGTCTGTTGGCGGTCTCACTCGCGCGCAGCGGTGGACAGGGGTTGACCGCTAGCGACCGCCTATGACTCGGTTCGAACATCCTTCAGATAGTTGTAGATGGTGAATCGGGATACGCCCAGGTATTCCGCCACCAAGGGTACAGCTTTCTTGATGGTGAAGGCCCCTTTCTCATCCAACAACGCGACAAGACGCACCTTGTCCTGCTTGCTCATTCTGTCGACACGCTTGCCAATCTTGCCATTGGCATCTTCAATGAAACCGTGCAATACGTCACTGACGTCATCAACGAATGTCTCCTGGACCTTCACCTGCAGGTCAACGGTCGTGAACTCACGTATCAGATCCTCCAGAGCGACGAACTTGCTGATATCGATGTTGATGCAGAAAGCGCCGAACACGTGACCCGTCTCGTCTCGGAGCATGATGGAAGACGATTTCAGCAATCTACCGCTATGAGATCTGGAGAGATAGCTCAGCATGTCTTCTTGACTGTCCCCAAGTCGCAAGTTGATGAAACCCAGGTCCGTGAGAGGCCCGCCCACTTCACGTCCGGTGACGTCGCCCTCGATGCATACGATCGAACTCTCGGGATTCGCCAGATCGTGGATGAGTACCTCGCACAGGTGATCACCAAGCGTCTCAACGATGCCGGAGGCGATCGGTCTAAGGAGTTTGAAATACTGTTCTTTGGTGATCTGGATTTTCGGTGTCTTTGGCATTCCTCCGCCTCCTATGCCTAACCTGCACAGCACGCAAGCCCGTCGGTTCCCTCGAGGCATCCGGAATGCTATCACCATTTCAACAGTTTGTCAAGTATGGGGACGATTCGCTTGAGGCCGCCCAGAGTACGGGCTGAGCCTGCCGACTCGCGCAGCCAAGCGGAAGGCGGGTTAGCCAAACAGAGGGTCGGGCAGATCAGCGGATAGGAAAGGAGCCCGGGCAATGGACCTCGGACCGCACGCGAATGGCCAGATCAAGACAGAGATGCTGAGGAATCTTCGTCAGCCGCACTTCGGTAGGAAGCAAGGAGTGTTTCCAGGATTCGGCTGAGGGGGGGGTGTAGGCGTCCGCTGGCCGGTGCTGGCAGTCGTACAGCAGAGACCGCTACATCTGTCGTCTCGCAGTGCGGTGAGAGGAGAGGGATGCGTCCAGCCACCTGGGCGCGAGGGCCGCCAGTGTGCCAGGGAGACCGAGGATAATCCAGCCGGTTGGTTGTGCTCGGACCTGCATCCCCTCCACATCGGCATTCCGCAGGAGCCGCTTGGCCGCGAGGGGTCCCTGATCAACAGTCATCTTCACTGTCGACCTGTGAAGGCTTGATCACAGCTGCGGCGCCGGAGGGCCCATCCCTCCGCAACTAGATCGTGGGGTGAAGCGTGTGTATCGCGAACTCATCGTGGCCCAGAACCTCCGCCCTGGTCAGTTTGCCTGATGCCACGTCAATGATCTCTTTGCATATCTGCTCGCCAACGCTCCGAAGCGAATCATCCCCGTCCAGTATGACCCCCGCATTCACGTCTAAGTGCTCTCTCATTTCATGATAGGCTGCGCTGTTAGTCGAAACCTTGATCACTGGGGCAATTGGCGAGCCAAATGGCACCCCGGTCCCAGTGGTATACGCTATGAGTTGCGCGCCGGACGCTATCATCCCCGTGTTGCTGCACACGTCATGCGCCGGCCCATCCATGATCACCAGTCCAGTCTGCGATGGTCGCTCCGCATACCTGACAACTTGCGTGATGGACGAGGTCCCGCCCTTGCGGATCGCCCCAAGCGATTTCTCCTCAAGAGTAGTCAGCCCACCTGCGATATTCCCTGGACCTGGCTCGGTCCCGCGGACGTCGACGCCCATCAGTTTGATGCTCGCCTCCTTGGCCGCCGTTATCTCCCAGATGGCGTTGGCAACTTCGTCGCTAGCAGCCCTCCTGGCCAGGATATGCTCTGCCCCCAGCATCTCTGCGACCTCTGAGATGATTGCCGTGCCACCTTCGCTCACGAGCTGGTCACAAGCAAGCCCCAGCGCGGGGTTAGCTGTGAGGGCAGACAAGGTATCTGAACCGCCACACTGCGTGCCCATGACAAGCTCCGAGACGTCGACCAGTTCGCGTTTGGAGCCAGCCGCCTCTTTCAAGAGCTTCTCGGCGAACTCTATTCCCCTGGCCGTAGCATGGGTCGTGCCCCCGGCAGAACGCACGCTCAAGGTCTCCACCACCTGGCCGCTATCGCGCAGGTGTTCTGCAACAAGCTCGGGGGTAATCAACTCACCATTGAATCCCACCAGCAAGACCCCAGCCACATTGGGGTTGCCGCAGAAACCCGTCATAGCTCGAATCATATGCTCCAGCTCTTCGCCAAGGTGACCGAAGCCATGAGGGTGAGTTACACAGACCGTTTCTGGCAACGCCCTGTTTATCTTCACCGCCACAGTGGAGGCGGAGACTGTCGTCGGGAAGACCAGGACATGATTCCGCACTCCAACAGCACCATTCCTTCGAGGGTATCCCCAGAACTTCACTGCTTGTGCCCTCTCCCTTTCGGATTCTACTCTCTCGCTGTCTACCGTTCTGCCAGCGAGCGGCACTCGTGGGTGCATTGGGGGGCCGTGCCGCTGCTGCCCGTCGGGTTTCTCTCGCACATCCAGCAGCGGCAGTCTACCACGCATCGACTCGGACAGCAAGAAATGGGGCACACCAGGGCGCCGGACCAACCTCGCCTCTGCTCGCCGCCCTGCAACCGTCAGAGCAGGAGCACAAACGGTGGACCGATGGACCTCCATCCGGCCCGCTCGCCTTCAGGACGCCGAGCCGCGCCGAGGGAGCTCTGGCTCTGCTCTGGGCGCCACCTCGCCAGGCGAGCACCGCCAAATCGACTCAGGGGTCACCTCAGTCCCGGATCAGGTAATCACGACATCGAATCTCTGTCGATCAATGGTCCGACTTGACAGCCATTTCGGTATCGTGTAACATATCCCCCTAGGGGGATATGCGCCAGTCGACGCGGCCCTCCTACGCCCCAGGGCGACCCTCCTTCAAGGTCCCGGGCCTCTCCCGCGTCAAAGCAGGCTCTGACCTACCCAAGGGTGGTATGGGTCTGGGGCGAGAAGATGGTGGCGGTCTGTATCCCCCACGGGGGATAGACGCGAAGGAGGTAGGACAGCGATGGAAGGCGAACATGGTCACAAGAAGACTAGGGTGATCATCAACCGGCTTTCGCGAATAGAAGGGCATGTTGGTGCGATCAAGAGAATGCTGGAGGAAGGTCGCACCTGTCCCGAGATTCTGGTCCAGCTCGCCGCCGTTCGCGGGGCTGTGGAGAAGACCGCAAAACTGGTCTTGGAGGACCACGTGGAGTCTTGCGTCAGATCGGCCGTCGAAGAGGGGGCCATGGAGACGAGTTGGGATGAATTGATCGATGCACTGGACATGTTCTTCTAACAGCAAGAAACAGAAAGGAATCCGTTGTGAACCTATCGATTTTGTGGAACCGGTATAAAAGCAGCATCTTGAGCACCCACTTCGCTATCACAGCCCTCAGCGGCATCCTGATCCTGATCAGTTGGATTGTCGGCCTACTAGCTCCTGAGAACCGCCAGCTAAGCGAAATCGTCGCCCTGGCCGCTGCCGTCATCGGAGGATTCCCCATCGTTGTCGGAGCGATACGAGGGCTTCTCTCCAGGGAGATCAACGTCGATGAGCTGGTCAGCATTGCCATCGTAGCTTCGCTGCTCGGTGGCGAGTATCTGGCGGCCGCCATTGTAGCCTGGATTATGCTGATCGGTGCGTTGCTTGAGGATTTGACGGCCGCTGCTGCAAAGGATTCGATCCGCCAGCTGATCGACCTCTCGCCCAAGGTGGCTACCGTGCGGCGTGGAAGCCGAGAGGAGACGGTGCCTGTCCAAGAAGTCACAGTCGGGGACCTGGTGCTTGTCAGGTCTGGCGAACAGATCCCGGTCGATGGGTCAGTGGTCAGTGGACACTCCAGCGTCAATGAGGCCTCCATCACGGGTGAGTCGAGACCAGCAGACAAGAGAGAGGGTGACCTGGTCCACGCGGGCACGATGAACGAACTGGGTGCTCTGGAGATCGAGACCACAAGTGTTGGCGAAGACACCACTCTCGGTCGGATTATCCAACTGGTGCGGGAGGCAGACAGTCACACGGCGCCAATTCAGAGACTGGCCGACAAGTATGCCACCTGGTTCACGCCTGCTGTCCTGGCCATCGCGGTAGCAGTCGTCCTACTCAGCGGCGACGTGCGGCGGGGCATCACCGTCCTGATCATTGCCTGTCCCTGCGCCTTCGTCTTGGCCACTCCCACCGCCGTCGTTGCGGGGATAGGTCGCGCGGCGAGTCGTGGCATCCTGGTGAAGGGCGGCAAGTATCTCGAAGCGCTGGGTACTGTAAATGCCGTGGTTTTCGACAAGACGGGAACCCTCACTTTGGGCAAGGCGCGAGTGACGGACGTGGTGTCTGTCAGCGATCTATCGGAAGAGGATCTCCTTTCCCTTGCCGTTTGTGCTGAGAAGTTCTCAGAACACCCGCTGGGTGAGGCGATACTCGAGGAGGGTGCAAGACGCGGCATTGCGGCCCCAGATCCCAGCGAATTCCGCGTGTTGCCGGGGCGCGGGCTCCTCGCCAGTGTGGATGGCAATCAGATCACTCTGGGGAACAGATACCTTCTCGAGGAGCAGAAGATTGAGTTGGCGCCCGAAGCCAACCCCATAGTGGATCGTTTGGAGCGCGAAGGGAAGTCAGTGCTCTTCATCGGCGTCGACGGACAGGTCTCGGGACTGGTTGGCGTTGCCGATGCTACCAGGGAGCATGCATATAGCGCTGTTCAAATGCTGCGGGACCTGGGCATTCACAAGCTGGTGATGCTGACGGGTGACGTCGATCACATCGCGGCCGAAATCGCCGAGGATATCGGTCTCCAAGAGTACTTCGCGGAACTGCTGCCTGAGCAGAAGGTCCAACATGTGAGGGAGTTGGAGGAATCCGGATACTCGACAGCGATGGTGGGTGATGGTATCAACGATGCTCCAGCATTGGCCACCGCCAGCGTAGGGATTGCCATGGGGAAGGCAGGAACAGATGTAGCTATCGAAACGGCTGACATAGCCCTCATGACCGACGATCTGACCAAAATCCCGGAAGCCATCTTCCTGAGCCGGCAAGTCCTCCGGGTGATCAAGCAGAACGTGTGGCTGTTCGGCGTCTTCCTGAACCTCGGGGGGATCATCATTGCCAGCGCAGGCCGCATAGCTCCCATTGAAGCAGCCTTCCTTCACAACATCGGATCCGTGGCCGTCGTGCTCAACTCGGCGCGCCTGGCATTCCGGAAGGACACGATGCCCCGATCCCAGATTGAACGCAGCACACAATAGGACGCCCGCTGGAGGCTGAGCGCAGTTGACTGTCAGAATCTACCGAATGAGAGATGCCAGAAAACGGAGTACAAAGGGTCTCCCAAGAGTCTCCATCTTTGAGCGGTACCTGGTGATAGACCCGCACGGCCTTTCGCGGAGGTCGGCACAAGGTTCCTTACAGCTGCGCTTGTCTGGCAAAACGAAAGGGCCCTCTCACGTCGGGAGGGCCCTTCCACACGGCGCTCAGCGATAGATTGGGTAACTCCGAGCCAGACTGGGCATGCGGGATTCGAAGTCATCTACCCCAGCCGGTCCCCCCCAGACAAGGCGTCCAGTTTGGATGGAGGCTCGTCCATGAGGAACTCGGCGGGCTCGCCGACAACTGCTCGGTCCGGAGCGTCTTGCCGTCGCACTCCAGCACATCAGCAAGACTGGGACCCTCCGCTCTGCACTCGAAGCGATTCCGTGGAGGTCAAGCGGCATCTATCGCTACGTTCGTAACACCGCCGCACTACCCGGTGACGGAGAATAATCCCCCTACATCCTCCATTTCATGGATGTTTGTCACCAGAGTGACGAGGCGCTCGACCCGCTCCTCGTCCAGCTCGCGTCGGGCCAGGCCTCTGAACTTGTTCTCCAGCTGTTCCTGCGTCACCGGGTTACGGTGGTCGCCCTTAGGGTCATCGATCACGGAGCTGCATTCAGTCCCATCCTCCATGGTAACGGCAACTGCGCACGAGTAGTGCTCCGGGTATCTTCGCTCAAACTCCTCGTCGACCACCCAGTCAACCCTTTTCATCAGTTCGCGGACATCTGGACGATGAATGTTCTTCTCAGTGAAGGTGTCGGCGTCCATCTTCCCATCAATGAGGGCGATTGCGGCCTGCCAGGGCATGCTAAACTGCGTGTCCACAACGTTCTGGGGATCTTTTTTCCGAGGCATGGCCAGCAGCCGAATGGTGTAGTCAGAGGATCGGATCTGGATATGCTGGATACTTCGCCAGTCAGGATGGTACTTGGCAACGATGTCGAGGCAGGCGTCCAGATGACCCGCCGAATAGCGGCAACAGGGATAGACCTTGATACTGGAGTTTGCGAATGTCCATTCGGTCCCCAGCCCATCAGTGATCAGGCTTGTGTCGTACTGACGCTCGAACGAATAGGCCTGCATGAAACCATCTTGCCCCTCGAAAATCTCGGGTGGCCCGTCGAAACCCTTCTGTGCCATCCTCGCTGAGATTATGCCCACCATCGCTGGGTGTCCTGCTTGAAGCCTCTTGGTGCAAGACCCAGAGGTGTTCCAGGCCATGAGACCGCCGACCTGGCTACCCGCAATGCCCTGGGCATGGACGATCTGCTGGACGTCGAGCTTCAACAACTTCGCTGCGGAGACGGCCGCGCCAAACGTCCCGCAGGTGCTCGAAGGATGGAACCCCTGGTAGTAGGTCTTTCCCAGAAAGGCAGAGCCCAAACGACAAACAACCTCATTGCCCAGTGCAATGGCTTCGATCAAGGCTTGGCCGCTCGCCGCCAGCTGTTCTCCGACAGCCAGACTGGCAGGGATCGTCGCCACGCTGGGATGAGCATTTGACTCGTTGTGGTCGTCCGCGAAGTCAAAGGCGTAGCCCTGGATCGCATTGGCAAAAGCCGCGTTGGGCGCAGCCACCTTTCGGCCGTAGCCAATCACGGTGGATTCCTCTGGCCCGCCCAACTCCAGCGTCACCTCAGCGGCGATTCTGCTCGACTCGATTTTCTTGGAGCCGATCATTGATCCCAACAGGTCCATGACCAGGTTCGCCGCACGTCGGCGCACCTTTTCAGGCAAATCCTCGTACCGCAGACCCACCGCCAGTTCGGCTATCTGCTCGCTGATTGGCTGGCTCTCACCCATTTCCGAACGCCCTCCATCGATTGCTGAGGAACCTCAATGCGGTCTCAGCGCATGATGATCTTCCCACCTTGGACCGTGCTTTCCCAGTGGACAATGTTACAGCTCGTGAAAACTAGTTCCACATAACAGTATTATACTCCACTTCCCAACGACCGTCAAGCTCTTGCCGTGTAGTCCACAGTTCGGCGGATCTTGGGTGGTCAGCAAGAGCCAGTGCGGCCCGCTCATCAGCTGGCACCTGTCCATTCAAGACTGCCTGACCTATCCGTTGCGCTGGCATGACAGGGTTGCCTATCCGCCGGGACCGCAGGTTTCGTGTGGCTCAGCCTACAACAGCGATACGCGGCGCGCCTGCGGACTCGATGTCATCAGCGACGACCGGGTTCGGACTCCCCGGAAGACACGCATACCGCTCACTTGCCCGGAGACTCACGCAAGACTATAATGGCACCCAGTCCCAATCGGGATGAACCGATGCTGGTTGCGCTCACGGCAGCATCTCAGGAAGGCCTCTTGCCTTCGGTGCATGGCTTGCCAAGTCAACTGTGAATGCTGC